>NZ_VTHK01000003.1:0-264665 GCF_009765355.1 Amycolatopsis anabasis
CACCGGAAACCCCTGGCTACCACCAAACCCAGCACCCACCTGAACAGTTACCCGGCCGGTTAGAACCGGCCTGGCCACTCACGACCCCCGGACGGTGTCCAGGACGATCGGGCGGGTGGCCTCCGGGGCGGAGTCGGTGACCAGCACCCCGCCGTCGAGCGCGGCCAGGGCCCCGGGCACCGCGTCCGGGGTGTCGGTGTGCAGTTCGAGCAGCGGCTGCCCGGCGGCGACCCGCTCCCCCGGTTTGGCCAGGCACCGGATCCCGGCCGCGTACTGCACCGGATCCGAGCGCCGCGCGCGACCGGCCCCGAGCCGCCACGCCGCCACGCCCACCGCGTAGGCGTCCAGAGTGGACAGAACCCCGCCCCGTTCCGCCTCCACCACGTGCACGTGCTCCGGTGCCGGCAACGCGGCCTCCGGGTCGCCGCCCTGCGCGCGGATCATCCGGCACCACGTCTCGTACGCCCGGCCGGACGCCAGGACCTCCGCCGGATCCACCTCGGACAGCCCGGCGAGGGCCAGCATTTCCCGCGCCAGCGCCAGGGTCAGCTCGACCACGTCCGCCGGGCCACCACCGCGCAGCACCTCGACCGCCTCGGCGACCTCGACCGCGTTGCCCACCGCGGCGCCCAGCGGCACGCTCATCTCGGTCAGCAGCGCCGTGGTCGCCACGCCGTGCGCGGTCCCGATCTCGACCAGCGTGCGCGCCAGCTCGCGCGCGAGTTCCGGCGTCTTCATGAACGCCCCGGAACCCGCCTTCACGTCCAGCACCAGCCCCGAGGAACCCTCGGCGATCTTCTTGCTCATGATCGAGCTGGCGATCAGCGGGATGGACTCGACGGTGGCCGTCACGTCCCGCAGCGCGTACAGCTTGCGGTCGGCGGGCGCCAGCCCCTCGGTGGCCGCGCAGACGACCGCGCCCACCTCGTCGAGCTGCCGCACGATCTCGTCGGTGGACAGCTCGGCGCGCCAGCCGGGAATGGACTCCAGCTTGTCCAGCGTCCCCCCGGTGTGCCCGAGCCCGCGGCCGGACAGCTGCGGCACGGCCGCCCCGCACGCGGCGACCAGCGGCGCCAGCGGCAGCGTGATCTTGTCGCCGACCCCGCCGGTGGAGTGCTTGTCCACGGTGGGCCGGGAAACCGCCAGCGCCAGCCGCTCCCCGGAGTCGATCATCGCGCCGGTCCAGCGCGCGATCTCGGCGGCGTCCATCCCGCGCAGGAAGATCGCCATGGCCAGCGCGGACATCTGCTCCTCGGCGACCACGCCCCGGGTGTAGGCGTCGACGACCCAGGCGATCTGCTCGTCATCCAGCCGCCGCCCGTCCCGTTTGGCGCGGATGACGTCGACGGCGGCGAAGGGCTCCATGCTCATCGCCGTAGCCTATGTGCATGGAGACGGCCGGATTCCCGATCCCCGAAGCCGAGCGGCACTGGGTCGAAGCCGCCGAACGGCTCGCCCCGGAGTTCGCCGCCCGCGCCGCCGAACACGACGAGCGGGCGACCCTGCCGATCGAGAACCTGCGGGCGCTGCACGCGGCCGGGCTCGATCTGGCGGTCCTGCCGGCGGCGCACGGCGGCGCCGACCTGTCCTACCTGGCGCTCGGCGAGATCCTCGGCGTCGTCGCCAAGGCCTGCCCGTCCACCGCGTGCGTCTGGATGATGCACCTGGGCGCGGCGGCAACCCTGGTGCGGTACGGAAATCCGGCCGCGGCGGCGTTCTACGCGGCGGAACTGGCCGCGGGCCGCCGGTTCGCCAACGCGCTGTCCGAACCCTCCGGCGGCAACCTCTTCCTGTTCCCGCTGCAGGAGGCCGTCCCGGCCGGCGGCGGCCACCGGCTGGACGGGGCCAAGCGGTTCGTGTCCGGCTGCGAGATCGCCGATCACTTCCTGGTCAACGCCCAGGTCGGCGGCGAACCGGCGTTCTTCGGCGTGCCCCGCGACGACAGCGTGCGGCTGGTGCCGATCTGGGACGCGATGGGCATGCGGGCGACCCGCAGCCAGCTCGTCGAACTCGACGGCGCCCTGCTGCGCGCGGAGAACCGCTGCACCGGGATCGGCCGGACCGATCCGAACATCATCGCGCTCGGCCTGCCCTGGTTGTCCGTCGGCGTGGCCGAGGCCGCCCTGGACGCCACCGTGGCGCACGCCCGTTCCCGCACGATTCCGACCACCGGCCAGGCGATCGCCGAACTGCAGTGGGTGGAGTTCGGGGTCGCGCAGGCGCACGTCCGGGCGCTGTCGGCGCGCCTGCTCGCGCAGCGCGCGATGTGGCTCGCCGACCGGCGGGACGCGGGCGCGCTGAACGCCGCGGTGGAAGCCAAACTGCACGCCAACGAGGTCGCGAAGCAGGTCGCCGAACTCGCGCTGAAGGTCGGCGGCGGCTCCGGCTACCTGCGCACCTCGCCGCTGCAGCGGCATTTCCGCGACGCGCAGGCCGGTGCGCTGATGGCGTTCTCCGCCGAGGTGTGCCAGGGCGCGATCGGCAACCGCCTGCTGTCCGGGCCCTAGGCCGGCAGGTCCGCCGGGCCGAACGCGTCCGGGAGGACGTCGTGCATCGGCAGCACCCCGCGCGGCGTGTCCACCAGGCACGACGGCCCGCCGAGTTCGAACAGGATCTGGCGGCAGCGCCCGCACGGCATCAGCAGTTCGCCGGTGCCGCCGCGGCAGGCGACCGCGGTCAGGCGACCGCCGCCGGTCAGCCGGAGCTGTCCCGCCATGGTGCATTCGGCGCACAGCCCGAGCCCGTAGGACGCGTTCTCCACGTTGCAGCCCACCACGATCCGCCCGTCGTCGACGAGCCCGGCCACCCCGACGTGCAGCCCGGAGTACGGCGCGTAGGCGCTGCGCGCGGCACGCACGGCCGCCGCGCGCAGTGCTTCCCAGTCGGGTTCCACTAGCCGCCCTCACCCCGCCGGTACCGGGCGCCGATCGCGCGCGGCGGCCGCAGCCGTTGCGACGCCACGGCGAGCACGATGATCGTGACGAAATGCGCGGTGTACGGGATCAGATCGCTGGGCAGATCGTCGTTGGCCCAGTAGAGGTAGTACAGGATCCCGGCGCCGACCACGGCCAGCGCGGCGGCGAACCACTGCCGCCGGATGAGCTGCACCACCACGATCACGCCGAGCAGCAGCACCGCGCCGTACAGCAGCGCGAGCACCGCCGTGCCGCCGCCGGAGAGCTGGAGACCGTCGGCGTACCCGAACAGCGCGGCGCCGCCGAGCAGCCCGCCGGGCCGCCAGTTGCCGAAGATCATCGCGGCGAGGCCGATGTACCCGCGGCCGTTCGTCTGGTTCTCCAGGTAGTCCGCGCCGCCGGGCAGCAGCACCAGCGCGGCCCCGCCCATCCCGGCGAACCCGCCGGAGACCAGCATCGCCACGTACTTGTGCAGGTACACGTGGACGCCCAGGGATTCGGCCGCGACCGGGTTCTCGCCGCACGACCGCAGCCGCAGGCCGAACCGGGTCCGCCAGAGCACCAGGTAGCTCACCGGGACCAGCAGCAGCGCGATCATCGCCAGCGGCGAGACCTCGGTGATCAGCCCGCGGATGATCCCGGCCGCGTCGGACAGGCCGACCCGTTGCTGCCGCTCCAGATCGCCGAGCCAGTCGGACAGGAAGGTCGCCGAGTAGGTGTCGAACTTCGGCACCGGCGGCGACTGCTTCGGGTTCCCGGACAGCGGCTGGAAGACCAGGCTCGCCAGGAACTTCGCGACGCCGAGCCCGAGCAGGTTGATCGCGACACCGGACACGATGTGGTTGACGTTGAAGGTCACCGTGGCGATCGCGTGCAGCAGGCCGCCGAGCGCGCCGCACACGATCGCGGCCGCCAGGCCCGCCCAGACACCGCCGTAGTAGGCACCCCAGGCCGCGCCCCAGGTCCCGAGGATCATCATGCCTTCGAGCCCGATGTTGATCACGCCGGACCGTTCGGCCCAGAGCCCGCCCAGGGCGGCCAGCAGGATCGGCAGCGCGAGCCGCAGCGCGGTCTGCGCGGTGTTGGTCGAGGTGAGCGTGTTGACGCCGGTCAGGTAGGACGCGGTGGACAGCACCGCGATCGCCACGACGGCCCAGATGACGCCCTTCGCCCAGCCGGGCAGCCGCCGCTTCGGCGGCGGGGTCACCGTGAGCGGCGAGGAGGACGGGTTGTCCATCACCACGTTGCTCACACCGCACCCCCTTCGCTCACGTCGGCCGGTTTGCCGCGCCGCCCGTTCAGCGCCAGCGCGCGGCCGACGCGGCGCTGTTCGGACGCCAGTTCGGCCCGCTTGACGATCTCGTAGGCCACCACGACCGAGAGCACGATCGTGCCCTGCATGATCGTGGCGATCTCCTTCGGCACCTGGATCTGTTCCAGCGACACCGCGGATTTGTCCAGGAACGCCCACAGCAGCGCGCCCAGCCCGATCCCGGCCGGGTGGTTGCGGCCGAGCAGGGCGACGGCGATCCCGGTGAAGCCGTACATCTGGGTCGAGGTGATGCCGTAGACGTGGTCGCGGCCGAGCAGTTCGGGCATGGCGACCATCCCGGCGACCGCGCCGGAGAGCAGCATCGCGATCAGCGTCATCCGCTTGGCGTTCACGCCACCGGCCGCCGCCGCGGTGGTCGACTCGCCGCTCGCCTTGAGCTCGAAGCCGAACCGGGTGCGGTTGAGCATGAACCAGTAGGCCAGCCCGATGAGCGCCGCGATGATCACGAAGCCGAACAGCTCGCCCGCGCCGAGCGGGATGCCCGGCACGGTGCCGGATTTGTCGATCGGCTCGGTGCTGACGTTGTTGCCGGTCTGCACGCCGAACTGGTCCGGGTTCACCAGGAACGCGATGATCCCGCCGACGATCGAGTTCAGCATGATCGTGGAGATGACCTCGCTGACCCCGCGCGTCACCTTGAGGACCGCGGGGACGGCCGCGTAGGCGGCGCCCGCGAGCGCGGCGATCAGGATGATCACCAGGGTGTGCAGGACCGGCGGCAGGTGCAGCGCGCCACCGGCGATCGCGGCGACGATCGCGGCGAAGCGGTACTGCCCCTCGACGCCGATGTTGAACAGGTTCATCTGGAAGCCGATGGCCACCGCGAGCCCGGCCAGGTAGTACACCGAAGCCAGGTTGACCGTGTCGACCGCGGTGGTGCTCTTGAACAGCTGGCCGATCATCGTGCCGAACGCCCGCAGCGGGTCCGAACCGGAGATCAGCAGCGCGATCGACGAGATCAGCACCGCGAAGATGATCGCCAGCAGTGGCGGCAGCAGCTTGGAGCGCCAGGAACTCATCGCTGACCCTCCTCAGTGGACTTGTCCGAAGTGGACGCACCGGTCATCGCCGAGCCGAGTTCCTGCGGGGTGACCGTGGCCGGATCGGCCTCGCTGACCAGGCGGCCGCGCAGCATGACCCGGATCGTGTCGGACAGCCCGATCAGCTCGTCCAGATCGGCGGAGATCAGCAGCACCGCGAGGCCCTCGTGCCGGGCCTGCCGGATCTGCTCCCAGATCAGCGCCTGCGCGCCGACGTCCACGCCGCGGGTCGGATGCGAGGCGATGAGCAGCACCGGATCGCCGGACAGCTCCCGCCCGACGATCAGCTTCTGCTGGTTGCCGCCGGACAGCGCGGCCGCCGGAACGTCGATGCCGGGCGTGCGGACGTCGTAGTCGGCGACGATCCGCTCGGTGTCCGCGCGGGCGCCGGCGATGTCGAGCAGTTGCCCGTTCGCGACCGGGCGCCGCGTCTGGTAGCCGAGGATCCGGTTGGCCCACAACGGTTGCGTGAGCAGCAGGCCGTGCCGGGTGCGGTCTTCGGGGATGTAACCGATCCCCGCCTCGCGCCGCGCGAGCGTTCCGGCCCTGGTCAGATCGCGCGCGTTCCCGTCGGCGCCGACCAGCTCGACCTTGCCGCCCCCGGCCCGGCGCATGCCCATGATGGTCTCGACCAGTTCGGTCTGCCCGTTGCCCTCGACCCCGGCGATGCCGAGCACCTCGCCCGCGTGCACGGTGAACGAGATGCGGTCGAGCACCGCGCGGCCGGAGCCCTCGGCGTCCAGCCGGAGTTCGGTCACCCGCAGCACGTCCCGGGTGGTCACCGTGGACTCGCGGGTCTGGGGGCTGGGCAGTTCGCTGCCGACCATCATCTCGGCCAGCTCGCGCGAGCTGATCTTCCTCGGGTCCGCGGCGCCGACCGTGGTGCCGCGGCGGATCACGGTCACCGTGTCCGCGATCGCGCGCACCTCGTCCAGCTTGTGCGAGATGAAGATGAAGGTGAACCCCTGCCCCCGCATGGCCCGCACGGTTTCGAAGAGCGCGTCGACCTCCTGCGGCACGAGCACCGCGGTCGGCTCGTCCAGGATCACGATCTTCGCGCCGCGGTAGAGCACCTTGATGATCTCCACGCGCTGCCGGTCGGCCACGCCGAGGTGCTCCATCAGCGTGTCCGGGCGCGCCCGCAGCCCGGTCTGCTCGGCCAGCTCCGCCAGGCGGGCTTTGGCCCCGCGGCCGATGCCGTGCAGGTTCTCCGCGCCGAGCAGCACGTTCTCCGCGACCGTGAGGTTGTCGGCGAGCATGAAGTGCTGGTGCACCATGCCGATCCCGGCCCGGATCGCCTCCTGCGGCCCGCGGAAGTGGACCCGCTTCCCGTTGACGACGATCTCGCCCTCATCGGGTTGCTGCATCCCGTACAGGATCTTCATCAACGTGGACTTGCCGGCGCCGTTCTCCCCGCAGATCGCGTGCACCTCGCCGGCGTACACGGTCAGGTTGACGTCGGAATTCGCCACCACACCGGGAAAACGCTTGGTGATCCCGGTCAGCTCGACGACCGGTTCAGGATTGCTCATTTCGCGAAGACCACCCCAAGAACTTCGGGGCTCGGGAAGGGATCGCCCTCCCGAGCCCCGAGTGCATCGGTTCTATTTCTGCGGCTTGTCCGACACCGTGATGGCGCCGTTGACGATCTGCTGCTTGTAGCCCTCGAGGACGTCCTTGATGTCGTCGACCTTGCCGCCGGAGGTGGAGTAGCCGACCCCGTCGACCTTCAGATCGAACCGCTTGGGCAGCTGGCTCAGATCGCCCTTCGCGACCGCCTTGATGTAGTCGTACACCGCCACGTCGACGCGCTTGATCATGGAGGTCATGATCACGTCCTTGGCGTTCTCGACGGTCTTCTGGTGGTACTGGTCGGAGTCGACGCCGATGGCCAGCGCCTTGCCCGAGGACTTCGCCGCCTCGAACACGCCCTTACCGGAGGCGCCGGCCGCGTGGTAGATGACGTCCGCGCCCTTGGCGATCTCGGCGTTGGCCTTGACGTTGCCCTTGCCCGGGTCGTTGAAACCGGAGATGTCCCCGGCCGGGGTGAGGTACTCGTCCTCGATCTGGACCTTGTTCGACGCCGCCTTCGCGCCCTGCAGGAAGCCCGCCTCGAACTTCTGGATCAGCGGGGTGTTCACGCCGCCGACGAAGCCGATGTGGCAGGTCTTGCTCTTGTAGACCGCGGCGACCCCGGCGAGGAAGGAGCCCTGCTCCTCGGCGAAGACCAGCGGGGTGACGTTCGGCGCCTTCACCGAGTCGTCGTCGATGATCGCGAACTTGGTGTTCGGGAACTTCGGCGCGACCGCCTCGACCGATTTGGCGTAGGCGAAGCCGACCGCGATGATCGGGTTGAAGCCCTCGGTGGCCAGCTGGTTCAGCCGCTGCTGCTTGGCGTCCTCGGATTCGCTCGCGGTCGCGGTGCTCTCCTGGACCGCCTGCACGCCCATGTCCTGCTTGGCCTTGTCCGCGCCCGCGGCCGCCGCGTCGTTGAACGACGCGTCCCCGCGGCCGCCGACGTCGTAGGCGAAGCCGACGCGCAGCTTGCTGGCGTCCACCTTCTCGCCCGCCTGGCTCTGGCTGCTCGAGGCCGTCGCCGCCGCGGGCTTGGGCGCGGTCGCGCAGGTCTGGTTCCCCGAAGCGTTGTTGTTGCTGCTCCCGCTGTTGCCGGAGTCCTTGGCGCAGCCGGCCAGCGCGAGCGCACCGGCCATCGCCACCGCCGCCAGCGCGGTTCCACGCGTGCGATGCAACGTGTCTCTCCCTCCCCGCTGCTTGAGCGGACGACCCGAGAGTCGGCCCGGCCCCAGTGCCGGACTCGACTGGCGAACCGTACCCGTCCGCCATCGAACCGCCATACCGAAGGCACCGCACGTAACCTAAATGTTTGCCCAGAGTGCTTACCCGCGATCGCTTGCCTACGCTAGGTAACTATGTGCGAAATCTCGCTGACAAAGTGTGCTCAATTCGCGCCGGAACAGGTCACTTTGTCCGCTCCACCGGCCGGGCAGAAACGGACGGTGAAGCCACCGTTCCGGGCGGTCGGAACGGTGAGCCCGGTCGTGGAATTCACCCGTTGAGTGGTGAGCGCGAGCTTTCCGTCCGCCCCGTCGCCGTAGACCTCGGCGAGCCAGTCCCCGGCGGGCAGGAAACCCAGCGGCGCGGTGACGCGTCCCGGATCGCCCGCGGTGATCGCGCCCAGGTACCACTCGGTCCCGGACCGGCGCGCGAGCACGGCGAGCTTGCCGGGCTCCCCGGCGACCAGTTCCGTCTCGTCCCAGGCGGTCGGGACCGCGCGCAGCAGGCGTTCGGCGAGCGGGTACTTCGCGTAACTCGCCGGGCTGTCCGCGAAATGCTGCACACCCGATTCGTAGACCACCGACAACGCCAGCTCGGCGGCGTCGCTGTTCGGCCGCACCCCGCTGAAGGTGACCGGGGTGAAGTCCATCGAACCGGTGAGGTTCCGGGTGAACGGCAGGGTCAGGTAGTGCTCGATCGGGAACGGCGTCCGGCCCGGTTTCGGTTTGGTGCCCTCCGCGCCCTTCACCGCCTCCACGCTCATCACCTGCGGCCAGGTGCGCTCGATGCCGCGCGGGATCGGCGCGCCGTGGAAGTTGAGCATCAGGTGGTACTTCGCCGCGGCCGCCAGCACCGCGTCGTACCAGCGCATCCGGTCCTGCCCGTCGGATTCCACGAAGTCGATCTTCAGGCCGACCGCGCCCCAGTCGCGGTACTGGGCGAACAGCCGCTCCCGCTCGCTGTCGGTGTCGATGGTCTGCCAGCGCACCCAGAGCCAGGTGCCGACCCCGCGCTCGCGGGAGTACCGGACCAGCTCCGGTATCCAGTCGGCGTTCCAGCCGGAGTCGACCAGGTTGTACGCCCAGCCCTGCTTGCTCGCGTAGTCCACGTATTTCTTCTGCAGCGCGAGGTCGCCGGTGCCCTCGGCCCACCACGACCAGGCGGCGGCGCCGGGTTTGATCCACGAGGTGTCCGCGAACTTCGACGGGCTCGCCAGATCGGTCACCAGGTCGCTTTCGGTGACCGTCGCCAGGTCGCCGACGACGAGCGTGCGCCACGGGGTGGCCAGCGGCCCCCGGGCGACCTCGGCCGGATCGGGCAGGGTGAGCTTGAACCGGCTCTTGCCGTCGAGCGTCAGCCGCGAACCGCCGTACCGTCCGTCCACATCGGATTCCATAATGGACAGCCAGGAGTCGCCGACGCGGAACAGCGCGGGGTAGCCGTACTCGGCCGGGGCCTGCTCCCCCACCGGCTTGTGCACGTGCACGCTCTCGTAGTCGCCGCGGCCGTTGTCGTAGGGCAGCAGGTACGAGTCGGCGGCCCGGGGCACCGCGAACTCGGACGCCTCGCCGACCACGGTCACCCAGTTCGGCGTGGGGAAGACGTACCGGTACCCCACCCCGTCGGCGGCGACCCGGAACACCACGTCCATCGGGCGGCCGCCGGGCCCGCGCAGGTGCAGGGTCGTCTCGGCGGCGTCGAGCACGTGGTGCAGCCGCTTGCCGACCTTGGTGGTGTATTCGTCATGCACCGGTCGCTGCGAGATCCCGGCGAACCTGAGCCCGGCGGTGAAGTCCCCGTGCCCGGTCTCCACCCCGAGCGCGGACGGCTCGAGCACGGTCGTCCCGCCCCGCCGCACGGAAAGGGTGAGCCTGCCGCCGTCGAGTTCCACCCGCGCCACCGGTGCGCCACCCGCTCGCGCCGCCGCGCCGGGCGCGGTGAGCGTCCACCTCGCCGCCGGATTCGCCTGCCCGGCGGCCGCCCCGGTCCCACCCAGCACGGCCGCCACGAGCACCACCGCGGCGCCCGCCCTCGCACTTCTCCGCATGGATCATCCCTTCGGGCTCGGGGTCCTTCATGAGGGGTCCCCTCCGGACAAAATTTGTCAGGAGGGGACCCCTCATGACAGTTCGTGGTCCGGTCTCAGACGAGCTGGTGGGCCTGGTATCCGCGGATGAGCTGGTAGCAGTCCCGCAGCCCGGAACTCTCCACGCTGCGGTAGATCCCCCACTTCGGGCGGAGGTAGTTCTTGTCCCGCCACAGGTCCACGGCCGTGGTCCGGCCGTCCACAATGGTCGTTCCGCCGTCCCGCAGCACCCAGCGCAGGTAGCCGCCGCTGTTGGACGCCTTGAACTCCCATGCCACGTCGATCCACTTGTTCTGCAGCGGCACCCAGTCGGCGAGCACGTGTTCGATAGTGGCGTCGTCGTCGCGCAGGGTCAGCACGGTCAGCTTCGGCTTGTCCTTCTGCCGCGGCGTCAACGTCCACAGTGGACCACCGACGTCCTGGACCTTCATCTGCATGATGTGCGTGAACCTGGTGGTCGCGGTGAGCGCACTGGCCCAGAACGCCTGGTAGCCGATCCGCCAGGTCTGGTCCTTGCCGATCTTGAGCGGGGTGCCGTCGCCGCGCATGCCCTTGGCCTCGTTGCGCTGCCGATCGGTCGAGGTGTCCCGATCCCGCGTGTGCATGTCGAAGCGCCAGTGGTCGCCCTCGACGTAGATGTGCTTGACGCCGGGATGCGAACGCGCGCGGTCGTCTTCCAGCCCTTCGAAGGCGTTCAGCCCGTCGGTCGCCGGATTCGGATTCCACTTGAGCACCCAGGACGCCGCGGTCGCCGGTGCTGGTGTGCCCACGGCCAGCGCACCGGCCGCGCCCGCCCCGAGCGCCAGGGCCCGCCGCCGGGTGAGGCTGCTGCGGTCGTCCATCACTGCTCTCCTTTCTCCAGGGCGGCGACGAACAGGCGGGGACGGATTCCGTGGACGAAGGCACGCAGGTCGGGCCGCCCCGGTCGGCGCAGGTGGTGCCCGCAATTCCGCGTACCAAGCTCGCGGTGGCCACGGGCAGACGAGGTCCCGCCCGGCCAGAAAGCCCGCCCAGTCCGCGTCGGTCGCCATCCGGTTCGCGAGCCGGACGCCCTCCTGACCTGCGGGCTCGACCGGTTCAGTGGCGTGTGCCACTGCGCGCAGCGCGCGGCGCATCGCACCGGCGGACAACTCCGTCGGGGGAAACCACCGGTCTCGTGCATCTGCCACTCCCAGGGCCGCGCCGCTATAGATCGGATGTCTACGCCGCACACAAGATATGATGTACCTCACAACTCGTCAACGACAATCAACACTCAACAGCCAAATGGCCGACAGCCGACGAATTCCTTGCCGAGCCGTTCGCCAACTGCGCGCCGCGCGCCCCGCCCAGAGATCCGATGAACTGGCCTTGCGGGCGAGTAGGGTGAACACCCGGCGTCCGGCACCTCCCCGGACGAAGTCACCCGGAAGCATGGGCGCATGTCTCGTCCATCACAGAGACCACACCGAGGTTGAGCCGTGCGTGGCGGTCAGGTCTAGCATCCTTTTCATCCACGCTCGATGACCTTGATCTCGGCAGAGTCGCCGCCAGATGTCCCAAGTGGACGCTCAGCGATCGGCACCGGAATTACTGGTCACCCGGGCACAGTCCAGCCATGACGTTGGAGGCCGTTCACCGATGTCCACCACGGCTAGCACCGCCGAGGAGGCGGGCGCGAGCAATCGGGCGGGTGCCTCACGCCGGGCCGGGACGTTCTACCGGGGCGACCCCGGTATGTGGTCCTGGGTCCTGCACCGGATCACCGGCGTGCTCACGTTCTTCTTCCTGTTCGTGCACGTGCTCGACACCGCGCTCGTGCGGGTCTCACCGGAGACCTACAACGAGGTCATCGAGACCTACAAGACGCCGATCGTGAACCTCATGGAGGTCGGCCTGGTCGGCGCGGTGCTCTACCACGCGCTCAACGGCATCCGGGTCATGCTGGTCGACTTCTGGTCCAAGGGCCCCAAGTACCAGCGGCCGATGCTGTGGACGATCGTCGGCATCTGGCTCGTGGTGATGATTCCCGGTGCTATCGCGATGCTCTGGCGCACCGCGTCCGAAATGTTTGGCGGGTGACCTGCAGAGATGACCACCGAAACACTCACGCTGGACAAACCGCGCTCGCCCCGCCGCCCCGCCGCGCGCCGCAGCAACTTCGAGCTCTACAGCTGGCTGTTCATGCGGATCTCGGGCCTGGCGCTCATCGTGCTGGTGCTCGGCCACCTGCTCATCATGAACGTCCTCGACGGCGGCGTGCACCGCATCAACTGGGGCTTCGTCGCCGGCCGCTGGGCCTCGCCGTTCTGGCAGTTCTGGGACCTGGCGATGCTGTGGCTCGCGCAGTTGCACGGCGGCAACGGGCTGCGCACGATCATCGACGACTACGCCCGCAAGGACACCACGCGGTTCTGGCTGAAGATCGTGCTCTACGTGTCGATGGCGCTGATCCTCGCCGTCGGCACCATGGTGATCTTCACCTTCGACCCGAACATGCCGGCTGACTGAACCACCACCACACGCGGAGTTTTCCCATGCAGTTCCACAAGTACGACGTGGTGATCGTCGGAGCCGGGGGCGCCGGAATGCGCGCGGCCATCGAGGCCGGCCAGCGCACCCGGACCGCGGTGCTCACCAAGCTCTACCCGACCCGTTCGCACACCGGCGCCGCCCAGGGCGGCATGTGCGCCGCGCTCGCCAATGTCGAAGAGGACAACTGGGAGTGGCACACCTTCGACACCGTCAAGGGTGGCGACTACCTGACCGACCAGGACGCGGCCGAGATCATGGCGAAGGAAGCCATCGACGCGGTGCTCGACCTGGAGAAGATGGGGCTGCCGTTCAACCGCACCCCGGAAGGCAAGATCGACCAGCGGCGGTTCGGCGGGCACACCCGGGACCACGGCAAGGCCGCGGTGCGCCGGGCCTGCTACGCGGCCGACCGCACCGGGCACATGATCCTGCAGACGCTCTACCAGAACTGCGTCAAGCACGGCATCGAGTTCTTCAACGAGTTCTACGTCCTCGACATCGCGCTGACCGACACCCCGGACGGCCCGGTGGCCTCCGGCGCGATCGCATACGAACTGGCCACCGGTGAGATCCACGTCTTCCAGGCCAAGTCGATCGTGTTCGCGACCGGCGGCTTCGGCAAGGTGTTCAAGACGACGTCGAACGCGCACACGCTGACCGGCGACGGCATGGGCATCTACTACCGCAAGGGCCTGCCGCTGGAGGACATCGAGTTCTACCAGTTCCACCCGACCGGCCTGGCCGGGCTCGGCATCCTGCTCACCGAAGGCGCCCGCGGCGAAGGCGCGATCCTGCGCAACGCCGACGGCGAACGGTTCATGGAACGCTACGCGCCCACCATCAAGGACCTCGCGCCCCGCGACATCGTCGCCCGCTCGATGGTGCTCGAGGTGCTGGAAGGCCGCGGCGCCGGGCCGCACAAGGATTACGTCTACCTCGACTGCACCCACCTCGGCGCGGAGGTCCTGGAGACCAAGCTGCCGGACATCACCGAATTCGCGCGCACCTACCTCGGCGTGGACCCGGTGCACGAACCGGTGCCGGTGTACCCCACCGCGCACTACGCGATGGGCGGCATCCCGACCAACGTCCACGGCGAAGCCTTGCGGGACAACGAGAACGTGATCCCCGGCCTGTACGCCGCCGGTGAGGTCGCCTGCGTCTCGGTGCACGGCGCGAACCGGCTCGGCACCAACTCGCTGCTGGACATCAACGTGTTCGGCCGCCGCGCCGGCATCGCGGCCGCCGAATACGCGGGCGGGCACGAGTTCGTCGAACTGCCCGACAACCCGGCGAAACTGGTCGAGGGCATGGTCGACCACCTGCGCACCGCCCACGGCGGCGAGCGGGTCGCCGACATCCGCACCGAACTGCAGCAGACGATGGACACCAACGCCGCCGTCTACCGCACCGAGGACACCCTCAAGCAGGCGCTGACCGACGTGCAGGCGCTGAAGGAGCGTTACGGCCGGATTTCGGTGCAGGACAAGGGACTGCGGTACAACACCGACCTGCTGGAGGCGATCGAGCTGGGCTTCCTGCTCGACCTCGCCGAGGCCCTGGTGACCGCCGCCCTGGCCCGCAAGGAATCCCGCGGCGGCCACGCCCGGGAGGACTACCCGAACCGCGACGACACCAACTTCATGCGGCACTCGATGTCGTACAAGCAACTGCCGGAGAAGGAGGACCCGGACGCGCCGCTCGGCCTGACCGGTTTCCTCGCCGACATCCGGTTGGACTACAAGCCGGTGACCTTCACCCGGTACGAGCCGATGGAGCGCAAGTACTGATGTCTCTGGAAACGCGCGATCGACGAACGCGTCTACGGGCCGCTCCTTCACGACGCACGCTCAGCCTCCGCCGATCGGCGACCCGCAGCCACGTTCGCGAGGCCTTCGGCCAGGGCGCGTCTTCCACTCACCTCACGCCGCACACGGACTTCTCGATTGGGTTCACCAAATGACTGCCGCGACCACCACCCAAGGCCACGACACTTCGGAGATCCCGGCGCCGGAGGGATCCGTCACCATCACGGTGAAGATCCAGCGCTTCAACCCGGAGATCGACTCGGAGCCGCACTGGGAGTCCTACGACGTCCCGGCGCTGCCCACCGACCGGGTCCTGAACCTGCTGATGAACATCAAGAACTACGTGGACGGCACCCTGTCGTTCCGGCGATCCTGCGCCCACGGGATCTGCGGTTCGGATGCCATGCAGATCAACGGGATCAACCGGCTCGCCTGCAAGGTCCTGGTGAAGGACCTGCTGGCCAAGGACGGCAAGCAGTCCACGGTGACCATCGCGCCGATCAAGGGCCTGACCACGATGAAGGATCTCTATGTCGACATGGAGCCCTTCTTCGAGGCGTTCCGCGCGGTCAAGCCGTACCTGATCGCGTACGGCAACGAGCCCACCCGCGAACGGATCCAGTCGGTCGCCGACCGGGAGCGCTTCGACGACACCACCAAGTGCATCCTGTGCGCCTGCTGCACTTCGTCCTGCCCGGTGTACTGGAACGACGGCTCCTACTTCGGCCCGGCGGCGATCGTCAACGCGCACCGGTTCATCTTCGACTCGCGCGACGAGGGTTCCGAGGAACGGCTGGACATCCTCAACGACGCCGAGGGCGTGTGGCGCTGCCGCACCACGTTCAACTGCACCGACGCCTGCCCGCGTGGCATCCAGGTCACCAAGGCGATCCAGGAAGTGAAGCGCGCCCTGCTGTTCAAGCGCGTCTGACGAACCAACGCCACCCGGAACCCCGGGGCGCGTGCTCCCGCTGCGGAGCACGCGCCCCGGGGTTCCGTCGTTTTCAAACCTGCTGCCGTGTGCTGGTGGGCGGGTGCCGTTGCGGAAGGAAGACCCGGAGTCGCCTGTCCGGAGTGAACCTGGCCCCGGGCGTATCGGACATCCTGCGCACGTATTGGCCGTCGCGGTGCGGCGTGCGGGGCCGCTGCCGCGTGCTGGGGGTCGTGAGTGTTAAGGCCGGTTAGAACCGGTCCGAACACTCACGACTCAGAATTCGAATCGGGGTGTGGATTCGCTCAGCAGGGCGGTTTTCGGGGTTGTCGACCAGGCCGCGCCGAGTTCGTCCGCGAGGGTGGCGGTGAGTTTCCCGACGTCCTCGGGCGCCGTCTCGTGCATCCCTTCCGCGACGATCAGGACGGTGGCCGTGGTGTCCCGGACCGCGGAGAGGCCGCTCTGCCGGTTCGTCCACCGCCGGGCGTGCGCCTGCCCGGCTTGGTCCGCGAAGATCACCTCGTTCTTGTCGGGATTCTCGGTCGCGCCGGAGAACGTCACGTAGGTTTCGCCTCCCTCCGCGTACCGGACCTCGAGGTACTCCGCGACCTCGGAAACGTCGATCGCGGCCACCGGGATCGCGAAGGCGAGCGAAATCGCGTTGCAGAGGTCGACCAGGGGATGGATCCGGGGCAGGGCCCGTTCCTTCCGGAACCGCCGGAGGAGCGATTCCGAAGCGCACCGGTATTGGGTGGGCTTGAGACCCATTCTCGAAAACGTCCCCCGCCAGGCCCGGATCTCCGGCAACTCGCTTTCCGTGGTGCTCGCGAGCCGGGATTCCGCGATGGTGTTGAACCTGGCGACCTGGGGCTCGACGGAAACGTCCCGGTGGATTCCCTCCGCGTAGAGCACGGCGGGAACAAGCTCCGGGAAGTCCCGCCAGATCTCCGCCGAATGCCGAAAGTGCATCAACTACCTCGCTATCAGAACCGTACTGTCCGATTCGTTCTCGTCTCGCGGGTCCGGTTCGACCCGCCGCCGTCCGGGCCGGTCGACGAATCCCACGGCCAGCCCGAGCCCGATGATCACCATGCCGATCCACGCACCCAGGCCCGGCATCGGCCTGCCCAAGGCGGCGCCGAGGAGCGCCGCCGCCGGGGCGGCGATGCCACTCATCAACCCCGCCACCCCCGCGCCGATCCGCTCGACGCTGGTGAACCAGAGCACGAAGGCCACCGCCGTGGCCACCACACCCAGATACGCCACCGCCGCCAGGTGTTCGGCCGTGGCCAACTCGCCCAGCCGCCCGCCCTCGGTGACCAACGCCAGCAGTCCGAACGCGACGGTCGCGACCACCGCCGTCGCCAGCGAGTAGCTCCACGCACCCATCCTCGGCAACGCGGGCGTGCCCAGGAGCGTGAATCCCGCCTCGCCGACCAGCATCGACACCGCGAGCAGAATCCCGACCACGTCCGAACGCCCGCCCCCGTTGACTATGACCGCGCCCGCACTGACCACCACCGCGGCGAGGACGACCCGGCGGCGCGGGGGCTGCCGTTTCAGCACCGGGCCGACGATGGCGAGCAGGATGGGCACGCAGGCGACGGCCGCACCGAGCACCGCCGGATCCGCGTGCGCCGTCCCGGCCAGCAGGGCCACGTTGAACAGCACGAGTCCGGACAGGGCCCCGAGGAGCACCCAGAGCCACTCCGCGCCGCGCGGGACCACGAGCCGCTGACCGCACAGCTTGGCGAATCCGCAAAGCACCGCCGCCGCGAGGGCATAACGTCCCGCTTGCCCCGCGAAGAGCGGGACGTCCCGCAGGAGCGAGTTCACGGCGACGCTGCTGCCGACCAGGAACATCGCCAGCGCCCCGGGTACCGCGCCACGGACCACCCCGGCGCCGACCTTGTTCGCAGTCTTCACCAGCCCCAACCTGCCCCAGGCTTGGCGCTGTTGACAGGGCCAAGATCAAGGTGATTGATTGGGCCAAGTGAACGGCACCGACTTCCTCCAGCTCGACGCGACCACGGTGCCCCGCGGGCATCGCGCCTCGTGGCTGACCGACGCCATCAGGAAGGCGATCGCCGACGGTCACCTCTCCTCGGGAATGCGATTGCCCGCGACCCGCGCGCTGAGCCAGGACCTGGGCATCGCCCGGGGCACCGTGACCGAGGCGTTCCAGCGGCTCACCGAGGAAGGCCTCATCGTGCCCAATCGCGGCGGCGGAACCGTCGTGGCCGCTTCGGTGGCCGTCGCCGAGCCACCGGCTCGGGAAGACGACGAGCACCCGCACGTGGTGGACCTGTCGACCGGCCTTCCCGACCTCACCGCGTTCCCCCGCACCGCGTGGCTGCGCGCGGAACGCGAGGTGCTGTCCCGTTCCACCGACAAGGAACTGGGCTACGCCGATTCCCAAGGAGCGCCGGAGCTGCGCTACCAGCTGGCGAAATGGCTGGGGCGCAGCCGCGGGGTGTCCGTCGATCCGAAGCAGATCGTGGTCACCTCCGGCGTGACCCAGGCGCTCAGCCTGCTCGCACAGGTGCTGCGCGACCGCAGCAGCGACCGCGGCACGCCGACCCTCGCCGTCGAGGATCCGGGCGCGGAAGGCAATCGCCGCCTGCTCGGGTACTGGATCGATCGCGTTGTCCCGGTTCCCGTCGACGAGCACGGCCTTGTCGTGTCCGAACTCGCGAGGATCGACCCCACGGCGGTGATGACAACCCCCGCTCACCAGTTCCCGACCGGGGTCGCACTCTCGCCCGAGCGACGCCGGGAACTCGTCGCCTGGGCCGCGAACGGGGGCCTGATCATCGAGGACGACTACGACGCCGAGTACCGGTACGACCGCGCACCCATCCGCGCCCTGCACGGTCTCGCGCCGCATTCGATCGCCTACACCGCCAGCCTTTCCAAGACCCTCGCGCCGGCGCTCCGGCTCGGCTGGCTGGTCGCGCCGCCCGATCTGCACGACGCCGTCGTGACCAAGAAGTGGGCCACCGATCTGGGGTCGCCCGTCCTGCCCCAGCTCGCACTGGCCCACCTGATCCGCACCGGGACGCTGGAGAAACACCTGCGCACCATGCGAACCCGGCACCGGCAACGCCGGGACGCGGCCGCGCGGGCGGTCGCGCGGTACCTGCCGGACTGCACGGTCGAGGGCATCGCGGCGGGGCTCCACATCCTGATCGGCCTGCCGGAGCGATTCGACGACGAGGACATCGCGCGGCGGGCCGCCGAGCGCGGCATCAAGATCCACCCGCTGTCGTTGCACCGCGCGACTCCGGGAAGCCCGGGGCTGGTGATCGGCTACGGCGCCCACCCTCCGGAACGCATCGACCACGCGATCCGGCTGCTGGGGCAGATCATTACCGGGTCCCGTCAGGACCGTTAATCGCGAACGAAAAAGCCTTCAGTTTTCAAGCATCGAGAAGCATTCGCATCACCGATAAGCTTCGCTTCGGTGATCGATATCGATGACGACAACCAGCACCACGTTGTCGCGCACGGTATAGATCACCCCAAAGTCGCCAACCCTGAGCCGAAGCACACCGGCTCGTCCGGTCAGCGCCTTCGCACCTGGCGGACGTGGATTGTCCGCCAGGCTGATTAGCGCAGCCTGAATACGTCGCCGTATCGGTTTGTCCAGTTTGGCCACATGCTTCTGGGCGCGTTTCTCCAGCAGCACGCGATACCGCACCGGATTCATCGTTCGGCGTCCTGCGCCTCCCAGTCGGCGATCGCCTCGTCCAGCGGGACGAACTGCGGATCGGACGACATGACTTCATCCGCCCGCTTGCTCCAGTACTCGTCCTCCACCTTCTCCAGGTACGCCGCGGCGTCCACCGGAACGAGCGCGGCCACCCGCTTGCCGTACCTGCTCAGGTAGACGGTGCTCCCGTCGCGGACCTGATCGATCAGCTCCGGCAACGTGCTCCGCGCATTCGACACAGTCACTTCGATCTCCCCCCTCGGCCAGGTCACGTCCAGGTTGGTGCGGTCCATGTACAGAATGTACATGTTGTACAAGATGGGGGCAAGGGTGGGTAGCGAAAAGGCCGGGACCCCGAGTGGTCCCGGCCTTCGTCGAAGGGAGGTCAGCGCTGCTCGGTGTCCCGCCGGCGGGTCGCGCGCAACGCCCGCCAGCCGATCACGCCGATGATCGTGCCCAAGGCGAACGACACCACGGTCAGCACCGCGTGCACGACGAAATAGGCGGTGGGCGATCCGTCCGGCGCCCACGCCCGGTCGCTTTCCCACAGGTTCTTCGCGAATGTGATCCAGATGATCCAGGACCACACGCCGAAGGCCGTCAGAAAGAGTGAGGTGCGCCTAGACATTCGCATGCCCTGATTATCGCGCGGGCGAGAGACAGCTAGCCTGCTTGGGTGCACAGCGCTATTCGCCGATCGCTCCCGGTTCTGCTTCTTGCCGTGTTGTCCGGTTTGGTCACCCTGACCGGCCCGGCCCTCGCGGCGCCGAAGCCGCCGACGCCGAACGTGCCGCCGCCCCCGCCGGCGTGTTCGAACAAGCACACCCCGCCGCCCCCGGTGGACACCTCGGAGAAACCGGCTCCGGGCCAGCAGTCCCCGGGGCCGCTGCCGGTCCCGGAACAACCGGTCGGCGGCGAGCGCATGGGCGACTGCGCGGTGGTCCTGCCCGAGGGCGCCCCGGCGCCACCGCAGACCACCGCGGTCTCCTGGGTGCTCCAGGACCTGGACACCGGTGCGGTGCTCGCGGCCAGGGACGCGCATTCCCGGCAGCGCCCGGCGTCGCTGATCAAGACGTTGCTCGCGCTGGCCGTGGTCAAGGAACTGCGCCCGGACCAGGTCATCACGCCGACCGCGGAGGACGTCAGCCAGGAGTGCACCTGCGTCGGCCTGCGCACGGACGGGCGGTACACGGTCGACCAGCTGCTGCACGGCCTTTTGATGCATTCCGGGAACGACGCCGCCCACGCGCTCGCCACCGCGCTCGGCGGCGTGCCGGCCGCGGTGCGGAAGATGAACGCGCTGGCCGCGTCGATCGGCGCGACCGACACCAGGGCGGCGACCCCGTCCGGGTTGGACGGTCCCGGCATGTCCACCTCGGCCTACGACCTGAGCCTGATCTTCAACCACGCGATGAAGCAGCCCGAGTTCGCCAAGGCCGTCGGCACCCGGCAGTTCGAGTTCCCGGGCGCCGGGGACAAACCGCCCTTCCCGATCTACAACGACAACAAGCTGCTCAGCTCCTATCCCGGTTTTCTCGGCGGGAAGACCGGGTTCACCGACGATGCCCGGCACACCTACGTCGGCGGCGCGGCGCAGAACGGCAAGCGGCTGGCGGTCGTGCTGCTGCGGGCCGAGCAGCACCCGACGCGGGTGTCCGACCAGGCGGCCCAGCTCCTGGACTACGGTTTCGCGCTCAGCAAGTCGAATCCGAAGCCGGTCGGGCAGCTCGTCAGCCTGGGCGAGGGCCAGGACGGCGGTCCCGGCTCGGCCGTCAACGGCGGGAGCACGGGGTCGGTCAAGGGCGCCGAGGACCCGTTCGGGGTCACCGGCTGGATCGTCACCCTGGTCGTCACCCTGATCGTGATCGGCGGGTTCATCTTCGGCAACCGCCGGAAGAAGGCCGCGGCCGAGGAGGCCTAGCGGGTCGGTTCGACGGCGCAGTCGCAGGTCGCGGCGTCGCGGGCGGCGTGTTCCTCGGCGGTGCGCGCCGGGAGGGTCTCGCTCGCCACCACCCAGCACAGGAACGCCACGGCCGCGATCCCGCCCGCGACGCCGAACGCGAGCCCGAAGGACGCGTGCTCCGCGACGAACCCGGCCACCAGCGGGCCCAGGACCGCGCCCACGTCGGCGGCCATCTGGAACCCGGCGAGCACGGTTCCGCCGCGGGCCTTGCTGCCCAGGACATCGGCCACGGCCGCGTTCTGCGGCGGGTTCGCGGCCCCGCCGCCGACCCCGGCCAGCAGCGAGAACACCAGGAACAGCCACGGTTCGGAGGTCTGCCCGAGCAGCACGGTGCCGAGCGCGAGCACCGCGAGGCCGCACAGCGCGACCGGCCGCCGCCCCCAGGTGTCGGCGAGCCGCCCGGAGACGAACAGCACGGCCGCGTTGCCCGCCGCGAACACCGCCATGGCGACCCCGGTCAGCCGCGCGTCGGAGGCGAGCACGGCGGTGACGAACAACGGGATCAACGACATGCGGACGCCGAGCACGACCCAGCCGTTGGCGAAGCTCGAGACCAGCGCCGCCCGGTAGGCCGAATGCCGCAGCGCCTGGTGGAAGGTGACCGCGGGCGTGCCGGCCGGATCCGCCCGCCCGGCCAGCTCCGATCGCCGCAGCTGCGCCCAGACCACCCAGGTGACCACCAGCAGGACCGCGCCGTAGACGAGGAACGGCGCGCGCAGGGAGAAGGCGACCAGCCCGCTCCCGGCGATCGGGCCGGCGATGCTGCCGAGCAGGAAACCGGTTCCCCACAGGCCGGAGACCCGGCCGCGCAGCTCCGGCGGTGAGATCCGGATCAGCAGGCCGACCGCGGACACGGTGAACATGGTCGAACCGATCCCGCCGAGCGCGCGGAACACCACCAGTTGCCAGTACTGGGTGGCGAACGCGCAGGTCAGGTTGCTGGCGGCGACCACGAGCAGTCCCCACAGGTAGATCGGCCGTTCGCCGAACGCGGTCACCAGCCGCCCGCTCACCGGCGCGAACGCCAGCCGCATGAACGCGAACGCGCTGATCACCACGGACGCCGCGGTGACGCCCACGTCGAAGCTGGTCGCGAAGACCGGCAACGCGGGCGCGACCAGCCCGTACCCGATCGCGATCAGGAAGCTGGCCGCGACGAGCACCCAGACTTCACGTGGAAAACGGACCTTCGCAGACTTCTGCCGCGCGATCGTCGAGCTCACCGTCACCCCAGTATGTGGACTTCACAGTGAGCATATGCGTAATGCGAAGCAAATTCAGCGTCGGCGGCGCCCGAGCCACCCCAGCATCGCGCCGACGCCGAACGCGCCCGCCGCCGCGCCGAGCCCCGCGCCGCGGCGGACCTCGACGTTCGGCTGGATCACCACGGGTGGCGGCGGCGCGATCCGGCGCACGAGGTTCTCCTGCGCGGTCGCGGTCCACGCGGTGACGAACAGGAGGAAGCGGGACACCAGGTTGGCGAAGAAGAGGAGACCGAGGATCGGGCCGAACAGGACCGTGCTGGGCGAGGTGGACACGAAACCGAGGTAGATCGTGGTGACCTGCTTGAGCACCTCGAAGCCGATCGCCGCCATGATCGCGCCCTTGACCGCGCTGCGCAGGCCGACCCGTTCCCGCGGCAGGCGGGCGATCACCCAGAGGAACACCAGCACGCTGGCGCCCAGGGAAAGCAGTGTGGTGGCGACCTTCAGCACGAGCAACGCCCAGCCCTGGTCCGCCAGGCCGACGAGTTCGAGCAGGAGCTTGCCGACACCGCCGCCGACCGCGGACAGGCCGAACGAGACCACCAGCGCCACGGCGAGCCCGGCGAGGGCGAGCAGGTCCTTGAGCATGGTCGGGACGAGCGGGAGGTCCTTCTTCTCCTGCCCCCACTGCGCGGTGAGCGCGTCGCGCAGGTTGGTCATCCAGCCGATGCCGGAGTACAGGGCGAGCACCAGACCGAAGATCCCGGTGCCGGTGCCCGCCTGGAGCGCGGTTTCCACGATCTGGTTGAGGAAGTCACCCAGCCCCGCCGGGGCGTTCTTGGTGATCCCGTCCTTGAGCTGGTCGAGCGCCGCCTGGTTCCCGGCCAGCACCCTCGAGGCGACGGAGAAGCCGACCATCAGCAGCGGGAACAGCGAAAGCACGCTGAAGTAGGTGATCGCGGCGGCGTAGTGGTTGCCGTAGCGTTCGGTGAACGCGTCGTTCGCTCTGATCAGATGGTCGAACCACGGGTATTTGCGCCGCAGCCGCGGGATCAGCTTCTCTTTTTCCTCTGCCACGAAAGAACGCTAACCAGGGGGTGGTGCCCCCGCAACGCGAACGGTGGCGTGTGGGTTACCGCGCCCTGACTTCCGCGAGAAATGCGGCGAACGCCGACGCGGAGAAGGTCAGGTGCCCGCCTTCCCGGTCCTTGGTGTCCCGCACGGCGGTTTCGCGCTCGCCCACGACGAGTTCAACACAGTCGTTCTGCGGCGAGCTGTACGTGCTCTTACGCCAGGTCCTGCTTTCGGTCATCGTTCCTCAGTCCGTCCAGTGCTGCCCGGATCAGCTTCACGGACTCCTTCGGGGACAAGGCCACCTTCCGGCTCACGTGTTCGAAGGTGTCCGCGAACGCCTGTACGTCCCTCTGATTCTCCACCGTCTCGCCACCGGCCGGGTAGTCGAGGTAGGCAAGATCGGGATCGGCTTCATCCTCGAAACCGAGGATTGTCACCTGCCCGGACATGGTCCCGTAGGCGCCGACGCTGAACGGCACGACCTGGATCGTGATGTTGCGGCGAGCTGCCGCGCTCAGGAGATGCTGCAACTGCTCAGCCATGACCTCCGGGCCACCGACCACCCGTCGCAACACCGCCTCGTCAATGATCGCGTGCAGTTTGAGAGCATTGGGGCCTTCCAGCAGTCGTTGACGATTCCTTCGCTCGTCCGCGGCACGCCGTTCCCAACCTTCGGCATGAATGTGCCTGCGCGCGGCTTCCGCAGTCGCTTCCGCATATCCCGCCGTTTGCAGCGGGCCTGGCACGGCAACCGGCGCGAGAGTGCGCGCGGTGATCGCGTCGGCTTCGTCGCGGCGGAAAGCTCGGTATTTGGGCGGTAGATCCGCCGCGTTCTCCACGGTGGTGGCGCCCTGTTTCGCGTGCTCCCAAAGCTGTTCGGCGTCGGCGCGTTCCTCGTCGCTCACGCCGTAGATGCCCAGCAGCGCCTGCATCAGGGTGAAGTTCGGCAGGCTGTAACCGCCTTCCATGCGGGTGATCGTCGTGGTCACCACCCGCACCTTCGGCGCGACATCCTCCGGCCGCAGTTTCTCCGGCGCCTGCTTGCGCAACGCCTGCATGAACCTGCCGAACTTCGCTTTGCGACGCGTTCTTTCCGCAGCCATGTGGCAACCCTAACGACTCGGAGTAGTTCGTATGTTCACTCGATTGGTTCGAGCACGGTGCATCCTGCACCTGCTACCTTACCCTTGTCGGTGGGGCGGCGGCAGGCCCGGAAGCTCCGCGGCCTCACCGGCCCGCTGCGAGGGGCAGGCAGATGGACGACGTGGTCATCGGCATCGGTGCGCTCGCGGGGGCGGCGATCGTCTCGGTCGTGGTCGCCGCGTTCGTGATCGGCGTGGTGGTTCAGTGGATCGCCGAATGGCGACGGCAGCGCGCCCGCTACCGCGGGATCGCGGACGAAGCGAGGCACAAAAATGTTCACCTACAACGGAATCGCCGTTGACGCCTGGGCGCGGATCGAGGGTCGCTGCCCGATCAGCTGCGAAGTCATCGGCAACGAGGCACAGTTCGAGATCGGCACCAACGTCGCCTCACTGAACCTGGTCATCACCGAGGACGGGCTGGAGAAACTCCTCGCCGCGGCGGCGAAGGCGCTGGCCCTGCTGCGCGCGGACGAGGGGTGAGTCAGCGCATCGCGGGGAGGAAGCCCACCTTGTCGTAGACGTCGGCCAGGGTCACCGAGGCGACCGCACGAGCCCGTTCCGCGCCGCGGGCGAGCACCTTGTCCAGTTCGGCGGCATCGTCCACATAGGACTTCACGCGTTCCTGGAACGGGGTCACGAAGTCGACGAGCACCTCGGCGAGATCCTTCTTCAGATCGCCGTATCCCTTGCCCTCGTACGCCGTTTCCAGTTCGGGGATCGGCCGCTCGGTCAGCGCCGAATAGATCGTCAGCAGGTTGGCGACGCCCGCCTTGTTCTCCGGGTCGTACACCACCTCGCGGCCGGTGTCGGTGACCGCGGACCGGATCTTCTTCGCCGACCGCTTCGGCTCCTCGAGCAGTTCGATCAGGCCGTTCGCCGTGGACGCCGACTTGCTCATCTTCGCGGTCGGGTCCTGTAGGTCGTAGATCTTCGCCGTGTCCTTCACGATGTGCGGTTCCGGCACGGTGAACGCCTTGCCGAAGCGGTTGTTGAAGCGCTGCGCGAGGTTGCGCGACAGCTCCAGGTGCTGGCGCTGGTCCTCGCCCACCGGCACCGCGTTCGCCTGGTAGAGCAGGATGTCCGCGGCCTGCAGCACCGGGTAGGTGAACAGCCCGACGCTGGCGCGGTCGGTGCCCTGCTTGGCCGCCTTGTCCTTGAACTGGGTCATCCGGCCGGCCTCGCCGAACCCGGTCAGGCACTCCAGCACCCAGCTCAGCTGGGCGTGTTCGGGCACCTGGCTCTGCACGAACAGCGTGCTGCGATCGGGATCCACGCCGATCGCGAGCAGTTGCGCCGCCGACCGCCGGGTCCGCTCCCGCAGCACCTTGGGGTCCTGCTCGACCGTGATGGCGTGCAGGTCGACCACGCTGTAGAAGGTCTCGTGCGTCTCCTGCAACCGCACCCACTGGCGTAGCGCACCCAGGTAGTTGCCGAGGTGGAAGGAGTCTGCGGTCGGCTGGATGCCGGACAGCACGCGGAGCCGGCCGGTGGAGTCTTGCGCTTCGGACACGCCGGAATTCTCCCAGGCGGCGCCGGGAACGCATCGTGCGGGGGCGGAACGCCTCCGGAGCGTTACGGCGAACGCACTAAACGGTTAAAAGACCCATACTTCCGGTGGTGATGCCGGAGTTTGCGGAATCCCTAGCGTTTTTCCCTGCCCCCAGTTCCCTGCCGAGGGGGCAGTGAGGAGAAAACTCCATGAAGGCACGGTCCCTGCTCGCCGGCCTGTTCGTCGCGGCGGCCACCTCCCTGTCCGGGCTCGCGGTGCCCGCGATGGCGGCGGCTTCCGATGTCCAGCCGAACATCGTCGGCGGCCACAACGCCACCGAAACCTACTCGTGGATGGTGTCCCTGCAGTCCAGCAGCGGCAGCCACTCCTGCGGCGGCACCCTGATCAAGGCGAACTGGGTGGTCACCGCGAAGCACTGCGGCCAGCCCGCCCAGGTCCGCATCGGCACCACCAACCGCACCAGCGGCGGCACGGTCGCCCGGGTGTCCCAGCGGATCGCACACCCGTCGGCCGACCTGGCCCTGCTGCGCCTGGCCACCTCAGTCCAGCAGACCCCGGCCACGATCGCGCAGTCGTCCGGCGCGGTCGGCACCGCGACCCGGATCATCGGCTGGGGCCAGACCTGTCCGCAGCCCGGCGGCTGTGGCGCGCCGGTCCAGCTGCAGGAACTGGACACCTCGATCTTCGACGACAGCCGGTGCTCGGGCATCCGCGCCGCCAGTGAGATCTGCACCAGCAACCCCGGTGGCCGCGCGGGCGCCTGCTACGGCGACTCGGGTGGACCGCAGGTCAAGAAGGTCAACGGCGTGTGGCAGCTGATCGGCGCCACCAGCCGCGCCGGGAACAACAGCTCCACCTGCGCGACCGGTCCGTCCATCTACGTCGACGTGCCGTACTTCCAGAGCTGGATCACCCAGAACACGGGAAGCTGAGTCCCCGCTTCGCGCGTCGGATCCGGTGTGCCGTCTCCCGCCGAGGGGTGGAGGCGGCACACCGCGGCGCGTGAGCCAGCGCCCGCGGGGCCGCGGCGGGCCGAGAAGTCCGGTGAGGGAACCGGTGGGCAGGCCGAACATCTCCTCGAAAATCCGCACCGCGCGCAGCGAATCCGGCCGCTCGGGCCGACTGCGCCCACTGCGCCAGTAGCTCAGCGTCGCGATGCTCACCCGCACGCCGCGTTGCGCCAGCCGGTACCGAACCCGGTCCAGGCTGAGGCCGCTCGCTTCGATCGCGCGGGAAAGCGCACGGGGAAAGGCCATGTCCGGTCGTGCCCGCACGGGGCGTCACCACCCAACGCCAGGAAGACTTCGACTGCATCGAGACTGGCGAAGGTGTGGCAGGGAAACAATAAGTGGCCCAGTAGGTAGCGCTACGTATTTCCGGTACTAGGCGGCCGGGGTGCGCCGGGCGGATTCCACCGAGGGGCGGGTCTGCTCCTCGGCGAGCGCCGGTTCGACGATCGAGGCGACATCGGGTTCGGGCGCCTGCTGAGTGGCCTGCGCGCGGCGGCGCTGGCGGAGGGCTCCCAGGGCCATGCCCAGCACGCCGAGAACGACCGCCACCAGGCCGACCGGTCCGAGCAGGCCGAAGGTGACCGGGTCCGGCTCGGCCTGCGCCACCGTCAGCGGCTCGGCGGAGGCGACGCCCGCGCCCGCGATCAACACGGCCGGAACTGCGGCCGCGGCGGACGCACGCGCGGCGAACCGCACCAGAAGATGTTCTCGGTTGCGCACCGGAGTGCCTCCCGCGACGAGCTGTCACCCAATTGTGGGATTCCTGTCGGGTCGATCGAGAAAAAGCTACCGAGCGTGTCAAGCCCTGTGGTTTCCGATCAACTTCGGGGGCAGAGACTAGCGACCGTACGAGTAACGGCTACACCGGGTGTGTCCTAGGCGACATCGGCCGAGGTCAGCCGGGCGGGATGGCCCGCTCGACCAGGGTGGCGATCGTTTCGTCGACCGGGAACGGCGCCATCACCTCGGGCAGGGTGAGCTGTTCCACGACCAGACCGCTCATGGCCAGGTAGAGCATCAGGACCGTGTCCCGGTCCCCGGGCAGCCCGGAATCCAGGTGGAAGCGGATGTTCTCGGCCAGGTTCTCGCTGAGCGTTTTGGTCAGCGTCGCGTGCAGTTCGGGCCGCCGGGTCGCCTCCAAGCGGAGTTCCAGGAGCGCCAGGTAACCGGTGCGGTCGGCCAGGATCCGCGCCAGCAGCTCCCGCATCAGCTCGGTGACCAGCTCGCGGGACGGCTCGGCCCGCATGGTGGTGGCGAGCTCGGCCTGATCGGGCGCGAGCCGGACGTGGATGTGCAGGCCGACCTGGTGCAGCAGGTCGTCGCGGCTGGCGAAGTAGTTCGACGCGGTGCCCTTGGGCACCCCGGCTTCGGTGTCGACCGCCCGGAAGGTCAGCCCGCGCGCCCCTTCCCGCGCCAGCACCTCGATGGCCGCGTCGACCAGAGCAGTCCGTCGCGCCGGATTGCTCCGCATCACACCTCCCGAAAATCGAGCTTGACCACTCCGCCCATAGTACTATGCTTGGAGTGGTTTGAAGAGAAGGGAAGTACTCGGATGCGAAAACTCACCTATTTGGTCGCGTCGACGATCGACGGCTTCATCGCCGACCCGAGCGGCGCCAACCCCGCGGGTCCGGACGGGTTCTTCGTCCTCGAGGGCGGCCACATGCAGGCTCTCTTCTCCGACTACCCGGACATCATCCCGGCGCAGGCGCGGCAGGCACTCGGGATCGACGCGCCGAACAAGCATTTCGACACCGTGCTCGAGGGCCGGGTCTCGTACGAGATGGGCCTGCGGGAAGGGGTCACCAACGCGTATCCGCACCTGCGGCACTACGTGTTCTCGCGCAGCATGACGGCCAGTCCCGACCCCGGCGTGGAGTTGGTGTCGACGGATCCGCTGGCGAAGGTCCGCGAACTCAAGCGCGAGGACGGGATGCGGATCTGGCTGTGCGGCGGGGCGAAACTGGCGAACGCGCTGCGCCCGGAGATCGACGAACTGGTGGTCAAACTGCACCCGGTCGTCGCCGGGGCGGGAATTCCCTTGTTCGACGGGGAATTCCGGCCCGAACGGTTCACCCTGGCCGAGCACCAGGTGTTCGACAGCGGGGTCGTGCACCTGACCTACGTGCGGCTGTGAGCGCCCCCCGTCAGGCGGGGACATCCCAGTCGAACGTGGCGGTCACCGGGGCGTGGTCGGACCACCGCTGGTCGTAACTGGCCGCGCGTTCCACCACCACGGAGGTGCATTTCTCCGCGATGCCGGGCGACGCGCAGACAAGGTCGATCCGCCAGCCGCTGTCGTTGTCGAACGCCTGCCCCCGGTAGGACCACCAGGTGTACGGGCCGGGCCCGTCCGGGTCGAGGCGGCGCTGCAGATCGACGTAGCCCGCCTCGTCGAACACCCGGCCGAGCCATGCCCGCTCCTCGGGCAGGAATCCGGAGTTCTTCCGGTTTCCCTTCCAGTTCTTCAGGTCGATCTCGGCGTGCGCGATGTTCCAGTCACCGACGACGAGCACCTCGCTGCCGGACGCCTCCGCCTTGGCGCGCAGTTCGATCAGGTACGGCAGGAACGCGGCCATGAAACGTTCCTTCTCGTCCTGGCGCGGGGTGCCGACGTCGCCGCTGGGCAGGTAGAGGCTCGCCAGCACCAGGCCGGGCAGGTGCGCCTCGAGGTAGCGGCCGCTGTCCTCGAACTCGGGCTCGCCGAACCCGACGCGCACCTCTTCCGGCTCGAACCGGCTGTAGATCGACACGCCGGCGCGCCCCTTGTCCGCCGCGGGGGCGTGCAGGCCGTGCCAGCCGTCCGGCTCGCGTACCGCGGCTGGCAGTTCGGCCGGTTCGGCGCGCACCTCCTGGCAGGCGACCAGGCTCGCGTCGGTGGCGGCGAGCCATTCGACGAAGCCCTTCTTGGCGGCGGCACGCAGGCCGTTGACATTCACCGTGGAGACCGTCAGCACGAATCGCAGGCTACCCGGCGGCACCGACAATCCTGGCCGGGACGGGCTGCCAGACTGGCGCGATGAGCGAACTCGCCGTGCTGGGCATGCGGCGCCTGGCCCGAACCCGGCCGTGCCTGCAGCGGTTTCCCGCTGTCGCCCAACGGGTTCCGGATCGTGCTCGACCTCGGGTACGGGACCGCGTCGCGGTTGCTGGAGCACTGCCCGCCGGGAGTGCCGCGCGTCCTGGCAGCCCTGGAACCCCGGCCGGATCCGCGCACGATCTTCGAGATCGCCGACCTCGCCGGGCCGCTGCGGATCGGTCCCTTCGCGGTGGAGACGTTCGAACTGCCGCATTACGTGCCGAACTCCGGGGTGCGGCTCGGCAGGCCCGGCCTGACGGTCGCCTACACGGGCGACAGCGGGCCGTCGCCGGTGCTGGCGGAACTCGGCCGGGACGTGGATCTCTTCGTCACCGACGCCACCCTTCAGGGGCCTGCACCGCAAACGCGGCCACGGTATGTGATGACGGCCGGGGAAGCCGCGGGGTGGGCGGCTCGGGCGGGCGCGAAACGCCTGCTGTTGAGCCATTTCTGGCCGGGGAGTGACCGGTCGGTTTCGGTCGCCGAGGCACGCGAGGTGTTTCCGGGTGAGGTGCTCGCCGCCACCGAGGGGCTGGTCGTCCCGATCTGAGGTTTTTTCGCAAGGGACCTTTGCTCCGGTTGAACAGGAGCGAGGGACCTTTACTACAGTTGAGCCGTAGTAAAGGTCCCTCGCTGCAAGTTTCCGGGCACCCCGGGCGAGGGCGCGTTCGGTCGGTTGACTTCGTGGTTTTCAGCCGCAGGGGGCACCGTCGACCGGCTTGAGGAATTCCGAAGCCGCCCACTTGTTCTCGGCGAGTTTGCGGAACCCGTTCTCAACCACCGGTTGGGCGTCCACCTGCGCGTTCTGCTGGTACTTTCCGGCTAGTTTCGCGGTGGCGGCCGGGGCTTCCCGCACGTTCAACACGTCCGCGGTGACGGTGACCCGGCACCCGCCCGGTGCCGCGCCGCCGCCGGGGGCGCCCTCGGACGGCCGCTTCGCGGAACCCATTAAGTAGACCACCAGCACGCCGATCAACACGGCGAGCACGATGACCACCCGTTTCGGAATCCCTAGGATCACGACCGCTCCTGGTGATGCTGAAATGTGTCCTTAGCAAGGGTAGACATACAGTGGGTCCCACCGACAAGGACCAACTGCACGAACCACCCGCTGGCGCCAATGTGTGCTGTAACACTCACTCACGGTGACAAATCACCCGGTTCAGCCCTTCGGTTCAACGCCGAACGCCGGAAGCCGTAACCGGCGTAGACCAGTAGCCCGATTACCAACCAGGCACCGAACCGGGACCACGTGACCCAGGTGAGTTCGCTCACCAGCCACAGGGAAAACGCCACGCCCACCACCGGAATCACCGGCACCCACGGGCAGCGGAATCCTCGCGGCAGTTCCGGCGCCCGGCGCCGCAGCACCACCACCGCGATCGAAACCACCATGAACGCGGCCAGGATGCCGATGTTGGTCAGTTCCGCCGCCTCCCGGATCGGCAGCAGGCCCGCGATGACCGCGGACAGCACACCGACGATCCAGGTGACCCGGTGCGGCACCTTCCGCACCGGATGCGTGCGCGCGAACCACTTCGGCAGCAACCCGTCCCGGCTCATCGCGAACCACACCCGGGTCACCGCGAGCATGTTCGCGAACATCGACGTCATGATGCCCAGCACCGCGCCGATCGCGACCACGATCGCCAGCGACGGCAACCCGACCGCGGCGAGCGCGCTGGAGAACGGGCTGGCCACGTCGATGTCGCGGTAGTTCTGCATGCCCAGCAGCACCACGCACACCAGCACGTAGATCACCGTGGCGATGCCGAGCGACAGGATGATCGCGCGCGGCATCGCCTTGCGGGCGTCGGCGGTCTCCTCGGCCGCCGCGCTCATCGCGTCGTAGCCGTACACCGCGAAGAACGCCGTCGCCGCACCGGTCACCGCGCCGCCGAGCCCGTAGGGCAGGAACGGCGAGTAGTTGCCCGCCTTGAGGTGGAACGCCCCGGCGGCCACCACCACGAGCACCAGCGCGACCTTCATCACCACCAGCGCGGTCTCCACCCGCGCCGAGGACTTGGCGCCCCGGTTCAGCAACCACGCCAGCAGCAGGCACAGCACCACCGCGAACAGGTCGATCCGGTGCCCGGAACCGGTTCCCGGCGCGCCCAGCATCCACGACGGCAGCTCGACGCCGATCTGTTCGACCAAATAGGACAGATACCCGGACACGCCGATCGCCACCACCGCGACGATCGCCGTGTACTCCAGCAGCAGATCCCAGCCGATCAGCCAGCCGACCAGCTCGCCCAGCACCGCATACGCGTACGTGTAGGCCGATCCGGCCTTCGGAATGAGACTCGTGAATTCGGCGTAGCACAGCGCGGCCGCGGCGCTGGCCAGCACCGCGATCAGGAACGAGATGATCACCCCGGGCCCGGCGAGCTGGTTGGCCACCACCCCGGACAGCGAGAACACCCCGGCGCCGACCAGGCCACCCAGGCTGAGCGCGGTGAGCTGCCAGGTGCCCAGCACCCGTTTCAGCCCGGCCGGGGGTTCCTCGATGTCGTCGATCGGCTTGCGCCGGAAGACTCCGTTACCGGAGAACAGCGTCGTTGCCATCCTCTTTCCCTTCTCCAGGGCGTGTTCGTCCGCCCGGCGGGCACCGCGCCCGCCGGTTCGCGCGTGGCTCTCAGCCGAGCTGGACCGTGCGCGGCGAGGTGTAGAAGCCCACGGCCGCCTTGCCCTGTTCCCGGCCGCCGTAACCGGAGTCCTTCTCCCCGCCGAAGGGCAGGTGGAAGTCGACCCCGCTGGTCGGCGCGTTCACCTTCACCATGCCCGACGCGCATCTGTCCACAACGGACATGACGGCGTCCAGATCGTTGTCGTACAGCGCGGTGACCAATCCGTACCTGGTGCCGTCGGCCACCGCGAGCGCTGTGTCCACATCGGACACCGAGGTGAGCGTGCAGATCGGCCCGAAGACCTCCTCGCGGTTGAGCCGTGCGTCCGCGTCCAGCCCGGTGACGATCGTCGGCGGGACGTACCAGCCCTCGCCCGGCCCCGCCGCGCCGGTCAGCACGGTTTCGCCGGAGGCCGCGGCCAGCACCCGCCGCCGGGCCGCTTCGCTGATCACCGGCCCCACCGCGACCCCTTCGCGCGCCGGGTCGCCGACCACCAGGGCGCCGAGCCGTTCACGCAACGCCTCGGTGAACGGTCCGGCGTCGCCCACCACCAGGATCCGTTTGGTGGCGGTGCACTTCTGCCCGGCGTACCCCATGGCCGCGTACGCGATCTGCGCCGCCGCCCGGGAAACGTCCGCGTCCGGCAGCACGATCGACGCCGACAGCCCGCCCATCTCGCACTGCGCCGGGATTCCGCGTGCCGCCGCGGCGACCGCGACGCGGCGGCCCACCACGACCGAACCGGTGAACGACACCAGATCGGCCGCGCCGGTCAGCGCCTCGCCCGCCTCGCCGAGCCCGGGCAGCACGGTGCACACCCCGTCCGGGACGTGCGCGGCGAACAGCTCGGCCAGGCGCAGCGCGCACGCGGTCGCGTCCGGCGACGGTTTGACCACCGCCGCGTTGCCGTAGGCCAGTGCTGGCGCGGCCTTCCACACCGGGATGGCCAGCGGGAAGTTCCACGGCGTGATCAGCCCGGCCACCCCGCGCGGGCGGCGCACGGTGAAGTTGAGCCCACCGGCGCCGGGATAGGTCTCGCCGAGCGGATCGAAGCACTGCTGCGCGTAGTACCGCAGGATGGCGACGGTCCGGGCCACCTCACCGGTCGCCTCATCGATCGGCTTGCCCACCTCGCGGACGACGAGTTCGGCCAGTTCCCGGGCCCGCGCGGCCACGGAATCGGCCGTCGCGGTGAGCGCGGCGGCCCGGTCCGCGGCCGGGGCGGCGGCCCATTCCCGTTGCGCGGCACGGGCTTTCCCGACCGCGGCGATCACCTCGCTCGCCGGAGTGGCGGGCACGTCGAGCACGATGTCGGCCGGGCGCTGCGGGGACGCGGAGAGAACGCGGCTCACAGTACGAACCCCCGCGGGAACGGATCGGCCGGATCGAGCAGGTACTGCCCCATTCCGGTGATCCAGGCGCTGCCGGTGATCGTGGGTACCACCGCGGGCACCTCGCCGACCGTGGTCCGTTCGATCAACCGGCCGGTGAACCTGGTGCCCAGCAGGGATTCGTTCACGAAGTCCTGGTCCAGCGCCAGTTCCCCGCGCGCGTGCAGCTGGGCCATTCGCGCGCTGGTGCCGGTGCCGCACGGCGATCGGTCGAACCAGCCGGGATGGATCACCATCGCGTTGCGGGAGTCGCTGCCGTTCCGCCCGGGCGCGACGAGCTGGACGTGCTTGCAGCCGGAGATACCCGGATCCACCGGATGCCGCGGTCTGCGCTGCTCGTTGATGGCATCCATAATGGACAGTCCGGCGGACATCATGCGGTCCTTCTCCGCCCGGTCGAACGGGATGCCCAGGTCCGCGATCGGCAGGATGGCGTAGAAGTTGCCGCCGTAGGCCAGGTCGTAGCGGACCTCGCCGATCCCGGGCACGGCCACCACCGCGTCCCGTTCCACGGAGAACGCGGGCACGTTCTGGACGGTCACCGATTCGGCGCGGCCGTCGCGGACCGCGACCTCGGCCACGACGAGCCCGGCCGGGGCGTCGAGCCGAACCCGGGTCACCGGCTCGGTCACCTCGACCATCCCGGTCTCCACCAGGACCGTGGCCAGCCCGATGGTGCCGTGCCCGCACATCGGCAGGCAGCCGGACACCTCGATGTAGACCACTCCCCAGTCGGCGTCCGCGCGGGTCGGCGGCTGCAGGATCGCGCCGCTCATCGCGGAATGACCGCGCGGTTCGTTCATCAGCAGCTCGCGCAGGTGGTCGAGGTGCTCGATGAAGTGCAGGCGCTTCTCGGCCATGGTGGCGCCGGGGATCGCGCCGATCCCGCCGGTGATCACCCGGGTCGGATTGCCCTCGGTGTGCGAGTCGATGGCGCTGAAGTACCGGGTCGCGCGCATATCAGGCCGCCACCGGATGCGTGCGCAGGTAGTCGACCGCGCGCCGCATGTCCGCGTCGAGCGCGGCCAGTTTGTCCGCGGGCAACGGGCCGCGCGGCGGGCGGCAGGGCCCGCCGAACCGGCCGACGAGTTCCATTCCGCGCTTGATCGCCTGCACGAACTCGGTCCGCGAATCCCAGCGGAACGCGGCCACCAGCGGTTCGTACAGTGCCCGCGCTTCGGCGAGTTTCCCTTGCTGAGCCAAGGAAAACAGATACGCGGACTCGGCCGGGAACACGTTCGGGAAACCCGCGAACCAGCCGGTGGCGCCCATCAGCATGGCCTCCAGCGCCACGTCGTCGGCCCCGGCGACCACGGTCAGCTCCGGCGCGCGCTCGCGGATTTCCAGCACGCGCCGCACGTCGCCGGAGAACTCCTTGACCGCGACCACGTTGTCCAGTCCCGCGATCTCCGCGAGCACCTCGGGCGTGAGGTCGACCTTGGTGTCGATCGGGTTGTTGTAGACCATCACCGGCACGCCGACGCTCGCCACCTGCTCGTAGTGGTGCAGCACCTCGGCGGTGTTCGCGCGGTACATCGTCGGCGGCAGGCAGAGCACGCCGTGCGCGCCGTCCTCGGCGGCCCGTTCGGCCCACGCGCGGGCCTGGTGCGCGCCCACCCCGTGCACGCCGACCACCACGATGCCGTCCGAGCCCACGGCTTCGATCGCCGTGCGGGCGACGCGGCGCCGCTCGTCGTCGGTGAGCGAGGAGTACTCGCCGAGCGAACCGTTCGGCCCGATGCCGCGGCAGCCGTTGTCGATCAGCCAGCGGCAGTGCTCGGCGTACCGGTCGAAGTCGACGCGCAACCCGGCGGGGGCGCTCGCGTCCTCGGCGTACGGCAGCGCGGTGGCGACGACGACCCCGTCCAGCCTCTCCTGGGTCATTCCTTTTCCTCCCAAGGGGTTTCGGTTTCGGCCAGCTCGCCGAGCCGGAGCGGCGCGGCGATCGGGCGGCGAGCGAAAGCGGCCGCGCCTTCCGGGAGCCGGGTGAGTTCGGCGAGCGTGGCGCCGCAGATCCGGCCCTGGCACGGGCCGAGCCCGGCGCGGCCGACGAGTTTCAGCGCGCGGACGCCGAGCGCGTCCCGCCGGGCGAGGGCGCCGGTCAGTTCGCCGTAGGAGACCTCCTCGCACCGGCAGACGAGGGTGTCCTCGCGCAGCCAGGCGCGCCAGCCGTCCCGGATCGGGTACACCCGGCCCAGTCCGTCGGCGAACCGCCGCCCGGCCCGGACCCGGCGCAGTGCCCGGCGCGGGATTTCGGTTGCCACGCCGAGGAAACGCGCGGCGGCGGCACCGGCCACCTCGCCCTCGGCCGCGGCGAGGTCGGCGCCGCCGATGCCGGTGATCTCCCCCGCCGCGAACACCCCGGACGTCGAGGTCGCCTGCGCGAGGTTCACCGCGACGCAACCGTGCTCGATCGCGCACCGGGCGGAGACGGCGAGTTCCAGTTGCGGGGTGAAGCCGAAGCCCGCGCACACCGCGTCGGCCACGACCCGTTCTTCGCTGCCGGGCACCACGTTCCAGTCCGCGTCGAGGCGCGCGACGGTGGCCGATTCGACGTGCTCGCGGCCGTGCGCGGCGATTACCGCGGTGCGCGGGCGGTACGGCACCCGGTGGCGGGCCAGCAGGCGGGCGTACCCCGCCAGCTCACCGGCCTTGCGCCACCCGGCCTTGAGCGCGGAAGGTTCGGCCAGCCACCGTGCGCCGGGGCCGTTGGCCTCGAGCACACCGAGCACCCGCGCACCGGCACCGAGCAGCGACTCGGCCACCGGCAGCAGGAACGGCCCGGTCCCGGCGAGCAGGACCCGTTCGCCGACCGCGATGCCCTGCCCCTTGGCCAGCGCCTGCGCCGCGCCCGCGGTGTACACCCCGGGCAGGTCCCAGCCGGGGAACGGCAGCGCGCGATCGTAGGCGCCGGTGGCCAGCACGAGCGCGGCCGCGTCGAGGCAGGTGGCCCGGCGCCCGGGGCCGTCGGCCGGTCCGGTGCGCAGGTGCAGCCGGTGCCCGCCCTCGATCGGCTCGCAGGCCCAGACGACCGTCTCGCCGAGCTGCACGACATTGTCCGGGAAGGAGAACTTCTCGGCGCCCCAAGGGTTTTGGCGGTGGTACTGGCCACCGGCCCGGGGCGCGGAGTCGATCAGGACGACCGCTGCCCCCGCTCGCGCGGCGGTCCTCGCCGCGGCCATTCCGGCGGGTCCGGCGCCCACCACGACGATCATGACGGCAACTCCGCTCCGCGCTGGGTGCGCACCTCGTCGCCGTCCTCGACCAGCCGCTGGCAGGCCCGCACGTCGGGAATCCCGTTGACCACCACCAGGCAGTCGAAACACACTCCGATCCCGCAGAACACCCCGCGCGGGCGGCCGCCGTTCCGCGTGGTGCGCCAGGACTTCCGGCCCGCGGCGAGCAGCACTCCGGCCACCGTCTGGCCCGGCCGCGCGGCGATCGGTTCGCCGTCCACGTACACGTTCACGCGAGCACCTCCGGCCGGTCGACCCGGAACGGGTTTGCGTCCACTGTGGACTCCCGCCCGGTGTACAGCTCGGCGAGCAGTTCCCCGGTCGCCGCGGCGAGCCCGATCCCGGCGCCCTCGTGTCCGGTCGCGTGCCAGAGCCCCGGCACGCGGGGATCCGCGCCGATCACCGGCAGATGATCCGGCGCGTACGGCCGGAATCCGCCGTACGCGCGCAGCACCGGAACCGCGGCGAGCACCGGGAACAGCGCGGTGGCCTTCTGCGCGAGCTCGCGCAGCACGCGCGCGCGGATCGTCTCGTCGAACCCGATCCGCTGGCGGCTCGATCCGATCAGGACGGTCCCCGCCCGCGTCGCCTCGACCACGGTCGAGGTCTGCAGATCGGCGTCGCCGCTGGCGACCGCCCCCACGTAGTCGGCGTCGTACACCTTGTGCCGCACGGAATCCGGCGGCAGCGGCGCGGTGACCAGGACCAGCCCGCGCCGGGGCAGCACGGTGATCGGGGCGCCGCACGCGGCCGCGAACTCGCCCGCCCAGGGGCCGCAGGCGTTCACCACGGCGGCGCAGGGCAGCGGCCCGTCCCCGGTGCGGACCGCGCGGACCTTCCCGTCCGGGCCGCGTTCGACCCCGAACGCGGGCACGCCGGAGCGGATCTCGCCGCCACGCGCGCGGACCGCGGCCAGCAGCGTGGTGGCCGCGAGCACCGGTTGCAGCTGGGCATCCTCGGGGTAGTACACGGCGGCGGTGATTTCCTTGGTGAGCAACGGTTCCCGCTCGCCCGCCGCGTCGGTGCCGATGACTTCGGCGCGCACACCGGCGGCGCGTTGCCCGGCCGCGAACTCGGTCAGCGGCGCGACGGCGTCCCCGGTGGTCGCCACGACCAGCCCGCCCTTGGGATCCCATTCGGCCTCGGCCACCTCGGGGCCGAGTTCCTCGCGCAACGCGGCGAGCAGGTGCGGCCAGCGGCGCCGGGAAGCCTGGGCCAGGGCCAGTTCGGGGCCGGGTGCCTTGTCCGACACCAGGACGTTGCCCTCCCCGGCGGCGGTGGTCCCGCTCGCGGGGGCGCCCCGGTCGAGGACGGTGACCCGCAGCCCGGCGGCGCTGAGCGCCTCGGCGCACGCGGCGCCGATCACCCCGGCACCAGCCACCACCACATCCGGGTGCGCCATGGCTTCCTCACCACCGTTCATTTCATTGAACGTTCGGAGGGTAAGTCGCCCAGCGCTCCGGGGTCAAGCCTCGCGCGAAACCGCGCCCGGCCGGGCACACGAACCGCCGAGGGTGGGCGGCCCCGCGTCGGCCGGGTATTCCAGCAGGAGCACCGAGACGACCGGTCCGCCGACCGTCTCGTAGATGTGCGGGTGCCGGGCCGGGAAGCAGACGTAGTCGCCGGGACCCAGTTCGAACGGCGAGTCAGGGGGACCCACCCGGAGCAGGCCCGAGGTCACGACGACGTGCTCGCGGCCGGGGTGCCCCTCGGAGTGCTGCACCTCGCCGGGCCGGACCCGCTGGTCGTACAGCTCGAACACGGTGTCGGTGACGTCCATCCGGCGCAGCATGCGCAGGTCGACCGCGTTGCTGCTGAGCACCTCGAGCCCGCTGGACCGGACCAGCACCACGTCCGGATCGGTGCGCTCGGTCAGCAGCGACGAGACGGGAACCTCGAGAGCGTTCGACAAACTGAACACTGTCTCGATCGTGGGGTTGCCGGTGCCGGACTCCAACTGGGAGAGCGTGCCCTTGGCGATCCCGGACCGGCGCGCGAGTTCGGAAAGGGAAAGGTCGGCCTGTTCCCGCAGCGCCCGCAGGTTCGTCGCCAGCACCTGACCGGCTTGTTCCCGGACCACCCGGCCTCCTCCGCGCCACACCGGCAGCAAGGGAGATTTGCTGCCGTTCAACCGTAGTAAAGGTCCCTCGCTCCCGTTTCGCCGGAGCGAAGGTCCCTTCCTATCTCGAGGCGAGGCTACCCCGGGCGCCGCGATCACCGGTCGCGCCGTTTCGCGGCCGCGGATCGCGCGACGCCCGCGGGTTCTTACCGAGTTGTTACGCCGCCGGGAAAACGGCGATGGACCCACACGCCGCCCGGCTACTTTCGGCGAGCCAGAAATGGCGGGGACAGCACCTGATACAGGGAGGAAAAATGATTCGACGGATACTCGCGTCCGGCGCGCTCACACTGCTCGCCGCCGGGGCGTTCGGGCTCGCCACCCCGGTGGCCCAGGCCGAAACCGGGGCCGCACCGGTCGTGGCGGGCTGGGGCTGCGAGACCTACCTCGAGCAGGCGAAGAACTACCGGGAGCTGGCGGACCAGGCCCGCCGCCTGGGTGAAATCACCAAGGCACGCCACTTCGAGAAGCTGGCCAAGGAAGCCATGGACCGGTACTACCGCTGCATCAAGGGCTGACGGCCGCCCCTCCCGGTACGGGCACGAACCCGTACCGGGAGCGGGGGTCAGCCCTGGGCGACCTTCTTGCTCAGGTTCTCGTCCAGCGTGGCGAGGAATTCCTCGGTGGTCTGGTACGGCTGGTCCTTGCTGATCAGCAGCGCCAGGTCCTTGGTCATCTTGCCGCTCTCGACGCTCTCGATGACGACCTGCTCCAGCTTGTGCGCGAAGTCGACGACCTCGGGCGTGGAGTCCAGCTTGCCGCGGTGCTCGAGCCCGCGCGTCCAGGCGAAGATCGACGCGATCGGGTTGGTCGAGGTCGGCTTGCCCTGCTGGTGCTGGCGGTAGTGCCGGGTGACCGTGCCGTGCGCGGCCTCGGCCTCGACGGTCTTGCCGTCCGGCGTGCGTAGCACCGAGGTCATCAGGCCCAGCGAGCCGAAGCCCTGCGCCACCGTGTCGGACTGCACGTCACCGTCGTAGTTCTTGCAGGCCCAGACGTAACCGCCCTCCCACTTGAGCGAGGCGGCGACCATGTCGTCGATCAGCCGGTGCTCGTAGGTCAGGCCCTTGGCGTCGAAGTCCGATTTGAACTCGTTGTCGAAGATCTCCTGGAACACGTCCTTGAACATGCCGTCGTAGGCCTTGAGGATCGTGTTCTTGGTGGACATGTAGACCGGCATGCCGCGGTCGAGCCCGTACTGCAGCGAGGCGCGCGCGAAGTCCTCGATCGAGCGGCGGTAGTTGTACATGCCCATCGCGACGCCGCCGCCCTCGGGGAACTTGGCGACCTCGAACTCCATGGGCTCGGAGCCGTCTTCCGGCGTGTAGGTCATGGTGACCGTGCCCGGGCCGGGGACCTTGAAGTTGGTCGACTTGTACTGGTCGCCGTGCGCGTGCCGGCCGATGATGATCGGCTTGGTCCAGCCGGGCACCAGCCGCGGGATGTTCGAGATGACGATCGGCTCGCGGAAGATCACACCGCCGAGGATGTTGCGGATCGTGCCGTTCGGCGAGAGCCACATCTTCTTCAGGCCGAATTCCTCGACGCGCGCCTCGTCCGGCGTGATGGTGGCGCACTTGACGCCCACGCCGTGCTTCTTGATGGCGTTCGCGGAGTCGACGGTGACCTGGTCATCGGTGCGGTCCCGCTCCTCGATGCCCAGGTCGTAGTAGTCCAGGTTGATGTCCAGGTACGGATGGATCAACTTGTCCTTGATGAACTGCCAGATGATGCGGGTCATCTCATCGCCGTCGAGTTCGACGACGGTGCCCTGGACCTTGATCTTGGCCATGAGCAGCGGTGCTCCTCTCGCGGATCCTTCGCGTCTGTTCGTAGCGGTACAAGCGTACTGGTAAATGCGGGGAAATGCCGAAAGTGGTAGTGGCCTCAGTCTCGCACCACACAGGCGGCCCCCTTCGCCGGACGCCCCGAACCACTTTTCGAACCAAAGATGGTGCGCAACTCGCACCACATGTAGTACCATCGACCCCATGACCACCTTCACCGTCCGGCTCAACAGCGAAGCGGAGGCCAAATTGAGCGCCTTACTGGAAGAAGGCGGGCGCAGTCGCAACGCCGTCATCCACGACGCCATCGACCTCGCCTGGCAGCACCACCGGCTCGAGCAGGTCCGCATCGAGTCGGCCGCGCTGCTGCACGACGAGGAGGATCGCGCCGAGATCGGCGCGGCACGGTCCGCCATGGGCGCCGGCGATGCGTGGTGATGTCTATCGGTTGCGCGACAACTCCCAAGCCCAAGGTCACGAACAGAAAGGAGCACGCTATGCGGTAGTTCTGCAGTCCGACGCCCTGCTCGGGTCCACCCTGATCGCGGCGCCGACCTCCCGGAGCGCCCGGCCCGCCAGCTACCGGCCGGAAATCGTCCTCGACGGGACACCCACCCGCGTACTCGTCGAGCAGCTCCAGGCGGTCGACCCGGAGAAGCGGTTCGGCCCCCACGCCGGTCGGCTGAGCACCGAGGAGCAGCGCCAGGTCGACGAGGCGGTTCGCCTGATCCTCGGCCTGTTCGGCTGACTGATACTCCGCGCGTATCAGTCGCCGGAACGGGCCGCTCGACACCGGGCCGCGATCGTGATCTGCTCCCGGAATGGCTGATCCACTGGGGGAACGCGACCGCGCTTCGGAGGCTCTGGACCTGGTGGCCGCCGCCGCTGGGCCCTACCTGGAAACGCTCACCAGCCGTCCGGTTCACGACCCCGCCGCCGCGGGCCTGCTCGACGGGCTCGGTGGTGAGCTGCCCGAGGACGGTGAGGGCTCACCGGCGACCATCGAGGAACTGGTGCGCATCGGCACGGGCGCGGCGACGCATTCGTCGGGGCCGCGGTTCTTCCACTTCGTCGTGGGCGGTTCGACACCGGCGGCCCAGGCCGCGGACTGGGTCACGGCGCTGCTGGACCAGGTGGCCGGGCTCTGGGCGACCTCACCGCTGGCCGCCGAGGCGGAGACCGTCGCCCTGCGCTGGCTGAAGGACCTGTTCGGGCTGCCCGCGACACATGGTGGCGTGCTCACCCCGAGCGCGACCTACGCCAACCTGACCGGGCTCGCCGCCGCCCGGAGCTGGTGGGGCGAGCGCCACGGCGTCGACGTGTCGGCCGACGGGCTGGCGGGGTTGCCGGCGATGCCCGTGCTGTCCGGGGGCTACCTGCACCCGAGCAGCAGCAAGGCGCTCCAGGTGCTGGGCTGTGGCCGGGACACCGCGCGGATCCTCGCCCGGGACGACGCGGGCCGGGTCGACCTCGCGGCGATGGACCGCGCGCTGACCGAGCTCGCCGGGCCCGCGGTGCTCATCGGCAACGCGGGCGAGGTCAACACCGGCGACTTCGACCCGATCGACGAGCTGGCCGACCTCGCCGAACGGCACGGCGCCTGGCTGCACGTGGACGGGACGTTCGGGCTGTTCGCCGCGGTGTCGCCGCAGACCGCGCACCTGGTGCGAGGCGTCGACCGGGCCGACTCGGTGGCGGCGGACGGGCACAAATGGCTCAACGTGCCCTACGACAGCGGGGTCGCGTTCGTCCGCGACCCGGCGGTCCTGGGCCGGACGTTCGGCGCGTGGAACGCTCCGTACCTGCAGTCGGCCGAGGACACCCGGCTCAACTACAACAACCTGAGCGCGGGTTCCTCGCAGCGCGCCCGGGCGCTGCCGATCTGGGCGACCCTGCGCGCCTACGGCCGGCAGGGTTACCGGGCCATGGTCGAACGCCACCACGATCTGGCGCTGCGCCTCGGTGAGCTGGTCGAGGCGGCGCCGGAGCTGGAACTGCTCGCACCGGTCCGGCTGTGCGTGACGTGCTTCCGCTACCGAAAACCGGGAGCGACCGGTCCCGAACTGGACGAGCTGAACCGGCGGCTCGGGGAAGCGTTGCTCGCGGACGGCCGGGTGTATGCCGGGACGACGGTGTACCGCGGGATGACCGCGCTGCGCCCGGCGATCGTCAACTGGCGGACCACCGAGGACGACATCGAGTTGCTGGTGTCGGTCGTCCGGGAACTCGGCGCACGTCTCGCGGCGTGACGCCGTATCCACCGTAACGGCTACGCTGGTTACATGGTCAACATCAGCGTGGAAACCCCGGAACAGACCGATCGCCGCCTGCGCTCGGTCATCGCCGACGCCGAACTGGTGGTGCACGAGGGAAGCTGGCGGTTCCGGGAGACACCGCTCGACCGGCCGCCCGTGCTGGGGCCCGAGGTGCTGGCGGTGGTGCGCGACGAGAACACCTGGAGCAGCCTGGTTCCGGCCGGTGTCCCGGAGCCGGGCGTGGAGTACTTCGGGCTGGTGTCGTTCCACTTCCCGCCGGGGATCGACAACAGCGGGTTCGTCGGCTGGCTGGCCGGGCACCTCAAGGCGGAACTCGGCACCGGGGTGTTCGTGGTCTGCGGCTACAACTCCGCGCGCGGCGGGGTCTTCGATTACAACGGGTTCCCGATCGCGCTGCGCGACGAGGTGCTCGGCGTGATCCGTGCGCTGCGCGGGGAATCCTGACCGACGCGGAGAAGGCGACGGTAAGCGATCGGCTACGGTCGGTCCCGGTGAACGGAATAGAGAGTCGACCGCACACCGGCTCCACCCCCGGGGTGAGCCGATGAACTCGCCCAACAAGGGCCTGGCCGAACGGTCCCCGGAGAAGGCCGGTGCTTCCACGGTCTACCGGGCTCGCCGGGTTCTCGCGATCCGCGCGTTCCGGCGGTTGTGGGGTGTCACCTACCTGTGCAGCATCGCCGACTGGCTGGCGATCCTCGGCCTGGTCGGCTTGATCACCAAGCTCAGCCAGGGCTACACCGTGCAGGCCTTCGCTTTCAGCGGGGTCGTGCTCACCCAGCTGGTACCCGGTCTGCTCTTCGCGCCCCTCGGCGGGATCCTGGCCGACCGGTTCGACCGGCGGAAGATCATGATCGGCTGCGATCTGCTGCGGTGCGGGCTGATGCTGTCGATCGCGCTCGCCGGTTCGCCGCTGTGGCTGTTCCTCGGCTACTTCCTGGTCGGCCTGTGCTCCACGATGTGGATCCCGGCCAAGGACGCCGCGGTGCCGAACCTGCTGCGCCGCCCCGATCAGGTGGAGACCGCGAACCAGCTCGGTCTGGTGATGACCTACGGGGTCGCGGTGATCACCGGCGCGGGCCTGTACGCGCTGATCACCAGCCTGGACACCACGCTGCACCTGCCGGTCCCGTTCACCGACCTGGAACTGGCCAAGATCATCGTGGTGGTCAACGGCCTGCTCTACCTGGCCAGCGCGATCCTGGTCGCCACCCGGATCCCCGAGCTTTCGCTGCGTGACGTGCATCCGGCGCCTGGCGCGGGGACCGCCGCCGTGCGCGAGCCCGGCGCGGGGGCGCGGGGCATGGTGCGGGACGGGCTGCGGTTCGTCCGGGGCACTCCCCTGGTCCGCGGGCTGCTGATCGGCGCGGCCGGGGCCTTCGCCGCCGCCGGTGCGGTCGTCGGTTCGGCCCTGCCGTACGCGGTGAGCCTCGGCGGCGGCGACGGGACGTTCGCCATGCTGTTCGTCGCGGTCTTCCTCGGCCTGGCCGGTGGCATGGTCCTGCTGCCGAAACTGGCGCGCCGGTTGCCGCACGAACGGATCTTCGGCCTGGCGATCGTCGTCGCGGGCGCCGCGCTGGCGGTGGTGGCGATCGCCCCCGTGCTCGCGGTCGCGCTGCCCGCGGTCGCGGCGGTGGGCGCCGGAGCGGGCGGCGCGTTCCTGACCGGGGTGACGATCATCGGCACCCGGGTCGACGACGCGATCCGGGGACGGATCAACGCGCTCTACCAGTCGCTGTTGAAGGTGATCCTCGGCCTCGCGACGATCGCGGTGCCGCTGCTCGTCGGCTGGCTGCACCGGCCGGTGCTCCGGCTGGGCGGGCAGGAGATCGCCTTCGACGGCAGCCGTCCGGTGCTGCTCGGCGGCGCCCTGCTGGCGACGGTCCTCGGGCTGGTCGCCTACCGGCAGATGGATTCCCGGCGCGGGCAACCGATCCTCAGCGATCTGCGCCGCGTGCTCACCCTCCGGCCGCCCCGCACCAGCGGGCTGCTCATCGCGATCGAGGGCACCACGACCGTGGACACCGCGGGCCAGGCGACCAGGCTCGCGGAATGGCTCAGCGCGGGGCCGCGCAAGGTGGTGCTCGCGGCCGATCCGGCGCTCGACGACCCGCGGTGGCGCGGACTCTTGTCCAACCGCACGCTTTCCGGCGCGCGAGCCCGCGCGCTGGCCGCCGCGGCGGTGCGGGCGGAGACCGTGGAGCGCGCCGTCCGCCCGGCGCTGGACTCCGGCGCGATCGTGGTGATGGAACGGTTCGTGGATTCCCCGCTCGCGCAGTGGTCCGCCGCCGCGGGACTGGACCTGCGCGATCTCGAAGACCTCGCCGACTGGGCGACCAGCGTGCTGCGGCCCGACCTCACCGTGCTGCTCGACACCGCCGGGGAATCGGCGCCGCGGAACGAGCCCCGGGATTCGTGGACCGTGCCCGGCCTGCTCGCCGAACTGGCCGTCGCGAATCCGGATCGCTATATCGTGGTGGACGCCGACGGCACCGCGGACGAGGTGGCCGAGCGCGTGCGGACCGGCGTGCGCGCCGCGCTGGCGGACCTCGCGGGGAACTGAGCGCTCGTCATTTCCCGCTCTGCAACGCCTTCCACGTGTTGGCGCCCACGATGCCGTCCGCGCCGAGCCCCCGCGCGCCCTGGTAGCTCTTGACCGCCGCGGTCGTCTTCGGACCGAACTGGCCGTCCACGTTCAGGGCCGCGCCGACGGCCGCGTTGAGCGCCCGCTGCACCCGGGACACGGCCTCACCGGACGAACCGTCCTGGACCTGCGGCGTGGCGCCGCGCGACAGCAACGCGGTCCACGTGTGCGCGTCCACCACCCCGGTCGACGGCAGCCCGATCTTCGCCTGGAACTGCTTGGCGGCGCTCGTGGTCCCCGCGTCGAACGTGCCGCTCGGATCACCGGCCCCGGTGTCGTGACCGGCCGCCCGCAGCAGGCATTGCGCCGCCTTCACCTCGGGCCCGGCGGCCCCGCCGTCCAGCCGCGGGTAGGCGGCGAAGTCGAGCCGCACCCCGCCGCAGCCGCGCAGCCCGGCGACCAGATCCGCCGCGGCCCGCTGCCCCTTGGCCACCGCGTCCGCGTTGTCCTGGATCGGGGCGGCCTTGACCCCGGGGAAGACGATGTAGTCGACGACCTTGCCGGACACCCCGCCGGAGCGGGGATCGGGATTGATCCCGAGCGCCTTCGCCAGGGCGTAGGAACCTTCGCCGATCGCATCGTTCGGTCCCACGTCGCCCACCACCGCGTAGGCGACACGTCCCTGGTAGACCACCGCGGCCACGGTGCCGCCGGTGATCCCGGACCGGCTGCAGCTCCAGGTCGAACTGATGCCGGGCACCACGATGTACGGCAACTTCTCGGCGTTCAGCGGTTTCCCGTCCGACTGCGACCACGCGGTCTGGTTCTGCCAGGACGGATCGGTGGAGGCGTTGCACTTCTCGGTGCGCTGCCCGTCGCAGTCGACGGTCATCCCGGACCGCCAGTGCACGGCGTTCCCGGTGGCGCAGACCGGAATCGTGCGGGAACCACCACTGCGCTCGGCGTACTTGCCGTTCGAAACCTGCTGGGTGCAGCTCCGGACGGCACCGCTCAACTGCTCGCCGGTCGGCGGATCGGCCGCCGCGGCCCGGCCACCGACGAACAGTCCACTGAGGACGATCAGCAGCGCGGGAATGCACATTCGCCCGACAGAGCGGCTGATTACTGGAGTGGACCGCGAACTCGCTCCGGGGAACTCGCCGGCCGGAGGCCCCGCTATCGCGGCGGCAGGGCGCCCCACAGCAAGAAGTCGAGCGTGGCTCGCCAGGGAGCGCCCTGTCGACGTGATCGCGGAGCGAGTTCTCGGACGGGCACTGAAGTGCATGGCCAATCCCTACCGCAATCATCCGGCGTTGTCTGCGCCCAATAGCGAAAACGACTCGGGTCGAACGGAATGGCTCCGCGAATTTGGCGAAATGTTGGCGAATCAGCTGGCGCTGGACCAGTTCCGGGTCTGCGCCAGGGCGTGCTCCACGTCCTGGCTGAACCAGCGCATGGACAGGGCGTCGAACAGGTCCAGCGCGGCGCGGAGCGCGTGTTCCGCCTGGACCCAGCGGCCGGTACGGACGCACAGCCCGCCCAGGCTGCGCAGGGCGTACGCCTGGCCCCGGCGGTCGCCGAGCGCATCGAAGACCTCCCGGCAACGGTCCAGCGCGGCCGCCGCCTGGTCGTATTCGCGAAGCTGGGCGTGCAGGTCGGCGAGGCTGCGCAGCGAATAGGCGGCGGCGTGCCGGTGGCCGTGCTCGGTGAACAGTTCCAGCGAACGCTCCAGATTCCGCCGCGACTCGTCGAGTTCGCCGGTGTAGCGCCGCACTTCGCCGAGGCTGCGCAGCACGTGCGCCTCCCAGTGGGCGTCGCCGGTTTCGCGGGCTCCGGTCAGCGCCTCCGCCAGCAGCGCCGCCGCCCGCCCGTACCGGCCGGCCCGGCGCAGCACGTCGGCCAGGCGTTTCCGGGCGACGATCGCCCCGCGCCGGTCGCCCGAGGTGCGGTAGAGCCGCAGGGCCTCGGTGAACCGGACCTCGGCCTCGGCGAACTCGCCCGCGTCGTGCAGGATGCCGCCCAGCTGGTCCAGCGCGGCGGCCCGCACCCGGTCGTCCGCGGCGATCTCGAGCGCCTGGGCCAGCCGCTGCCGCGCTTCGCCCGCCCGGCCGGTTTCGGCGAGCACATCGGATTCGGTGATCAGGGTCCGCGCCAGCTGGTCACCGTCGCCGAGCAGGCGGAACCGGCGCACCGCCGCGTTCAGGTAACGCAGCGCGCTGGCCACCTGCGCCTGCTGCCAGCGCATCTCCCCCAGCCGCCGCAGGCTGGTCGCCTCCGCCCGCGCGTCACCCGAGCGCCGGGCCGCCCACGCGGCCAGCACGGTCACCTTGCGCGCCGACGCCGAGCCCGGCCGGACCCGCGCGACCTCGGCGAACGCGTCGGCCAGCCGCCACGCGCGGTCCCACCACCCCAGTTGGAGCGCGCCCCCGACAACGGCGAGCACGTTGTCCTCCTCGGCCGTGCACCAGAGCGCCGGGCGGCTCAGCGCCTCGGTCGCGGCACCGGTGAAGAAGTCGAGCATCCGGATCAGGGCCGGTCTCGCCTCCTCGGGCTCGGCCTTCTCCCGGGCGAACTCGGCGATCAGCTCGTGCGGCTGGTACCGGACCTCGCCGAAGTCGTCCCGCCCGCGCACCTGCAGCAACTGGGCCTCGACCAGCGCTTCGGCGACCTCGACGCCCGTCCGCGCGGGGACGTCGAGCAACCGCGCCATTCCGGTGCGGGAGATCGCGGGCAACCGCACCGCGCCCAGCAACCGCAGGGCCTGCCGGGTCTGGTCGGTGCATTCGGCGTAGCTGACCTCGATCGTCGCGCGCACGTCGAGGTCACCGGCCCGGAGTTCGGCCAGCCGGGACCGGCCCTCGCCGATCCTCGTCACGAGTTCGCCGACGGTCTCGTGCGGGCGCGCGGCGAGTTTCGCGCCGACGATCCGCACCGCGAGCGGCAGCCCCGCGCACAGCCGGAGCAGCCGCCGCGCGGCCGCGGGTTCGGCCGCCAGCCGCTCCGCCCCGCTGATCGCCGCCAGCAGCTGCCGGGCCTCGGCTTCGGCGAACGCCTCGACCGGGATGGTCCGCGCCCCGGCGAGCCCCAGCAGTCGCCGCCGCGAGGTGACCAGCACGCCGCAGCCCGCGCCGGCCGGGAGCAGGGCCCGGACCTGGGCCTCGCCGCGGGCGTCGTCGAGCAGCACCAGCACCCGGGCGTCCGCGGTGCGGGTCCGCCACAGCTGCTGGCGCTCGACGAAACCGTGCGGGATCGACTCCTCGGCCACGCCGAGGGCGAGCAGGAACCGGCGCAGCACCTCGGCGGGCTGACCGGGCTCCCCGGCGAGGTCGGCCACCACCTGACCGTCGGCGAACTCCCGCCGGACGAGGTGCGCCGCGTGCACCGCGAGGGTGCTCTTGCCGATCCCGCCGGGACCGCTGAGCGCGACCACCCGGGGCCCGGGCCCGGTCAGCGCGGCGTGCATGCGCTCGAGCAGGTCACCGCGGCCGGTGAAATCGGCGAGCCGCGCGGGCACCTGAGCGGGTCCCGCGGGCGGGAACCTGGCGGCGACGGTGAGCTCGGGCCGGATCCGGTCCCGCGCCTGGCACAGCCGGGCGCCCGGGGCGATCCCGGCCGCCTCGAGCGCGGCCCGCGTGGTCTCGAACGCGTCCCGGGCCTCCCGGTTGCGGCCCGCCTCGACGAGCGCCTCCACCAGCAGGGCCGCGAAGTTCTCCGCAGTGGCGTCCCGGTTGAGCTGTTCGGTGAGGCCGCCGATCACCTCGGTGACCTCGCCCAGCGCGAGGTCCACCTCGAACCGACGTTCCAGCGCGGCCAGCCGCCGCTGCTCGAGCATTCCGGCGTAACCGGCGAGCACCGGGCCGCGACCGGTGTCCTGCAGGGCCGCTCCCCGCCACAGCCCGAGGCCCGAGCGCAGCAGCTCGCTCGCCTCCCCCAGATCGCCCTGCGCGGCCGCGCGCTTGCCCGCGTCGGTCAGCCGGAGGAACTCGGCCGCGTCCAGTTCGCCTTCGGACAGAACCAGGGTGTAGCAGCCGTGCCGGGTGCGGACCACGTGGTCCGGGGAGCGCGCGGGCAGCTCGGGCCGGAGCAGTTTGCGCAGCGTGGAGACCCGGCCCTGGAGCACCGCGTCGCTGGTCCCGGGCGGGGTGCCGGACCACAGTTCACCGGCCAGCGTCTCGGTGGTCACCGGCTGGTTCGGCATGCTCAGCAGTGCCGCGAGCACGGTCCGGACCTGCCGTGGCCCGACCGGTGCCCCCGACACCAGCGTGGAACCGAGAATCCCGTACCGCACGTGCACCGCCGTGAGTTCGCGTTCTGTGCAGCACAGCATCGGGGCTTGTCGGCCGGAGCGCAAGCGACTCCGGCCGATTTACGCGGTTCACTCAGCTCACGGGCAAGGCCCCTCATCGGGCTTCGGACGGGTGCACTTGGCCCGGCTCCAGATCTTCGCGAAATTGTCGGCGAATCCACTGCTGAATTTCGTCATTGGTCCGCAACGCGGCGCCGGAAAGATTGTGCGAACCGCTGAACACGATCGACCGGCCCGGAGTCTCGTTGTAGTGCCCGCGGTAGCTCATGTACTTGGAGTGGATGCTGACCTTGCGGCCGTCGATGTTGTCGGCGTCGTTGTCCAGATAGCGTTTGAGCGCGATGTTCGGCTTGCCCTTGAGCTTCGCGAGGTTGTCCGGGCCCATCGCGTCGTAGACGATCCGGACCTGGCAGCCCAGCCGGGCGATCCGCACGATCTGGTCGACCACGACCGTGCGGCTGTCCGCGATGTTCGCCTGCGCGATGTCCAGCGAGCAGCCGGGTTCGGCCTTGGTGATGTACTTCAGCAACTGCGCGTAGGTGTCCGTGGCGAACTCTTCCGAGGTTCCGCCGCTGGAATCGGCACGCGGCGAAAGGTACGAGGTCACCAAACTGTCCGGCGATTTGTGGTACCCGCCGGAGTTGAAGTAGTCGTTGTTCTTGCGCTGCCCCAGCATGCGATCCATGTGCTGGTGGTAGTAGCCGTAGAGATCGGCGTCCCCGGACATGATGATCGCGTGGTTGAACAGGTTTCCCTGGGAATGCGTCAGGTTGTGCGAGGCGACCGCGACGACGTCCTTGCGCCCCTCGGTTTCGGAGAACATCCACAGCTTGTCGTGGTTGATCGAATGGGGTTTCCCGCGGTTGGCGATGCACGCGGTGTTGTCGCCACCGGGTCCGCAGAACACCAGCTTGGTGAGGTTCGCGCCCTTCAGGATCTTGGTCGGCTCGTTGGCCGGATCGTCGTCCGCGCCGCCGTCGATCGCGATGCGCACGCGCACCCCGCGCGCCTGCGCGCGTTTGACGGCTTCGGCCACCGGCGTCCGCGTCCACGTGTAGACCGAGAAGTTGATCTCGGACCCGGCCGGGGCGCCGTCGACCAGCCGCACCAGGCGGGCCTCGATGCGGTGGTCGCGGTCGCCGTTGTCCGCGGGTTCGTTGAACACCGTTTCCATGGCGACCGCCGCCACCGGCTCGGCGGCGAGCGCGGGCGTGAACGCCGAACTCGCCACCGCGGCGGTGGCGGCCAGAATCGTGAGTCTGCGGAACAATCGTCTGGTCACCCTTACCAGACAACCACATGAGCGCCGTCTACGGCCAGGGTTCGTTGCCTGCCAACGAAAACCCAAAACTGTCAAGCCTGGAAACGGATCGAACCGCGCAGCGCCGGGCCGGTCGGGCTGGTGCAGCGCTGTTCGAAGCTCGCCTCCAGCGCGGTGAGCCGGTTTTCGGCGTTCCGTTCGATCCACTCGATGGTGAACTCGGCGTAGGCGTCCCCGCAGCCGAGGCCGTTGGAGACGACCAGCACCCCCGGACTGTCCGGATGCGTCTCGCGGTTGCGCGCATCGCGGTAGACACCGGGCCGCAGCGGCACGCGTCCCGCCGCGTTCAGCTCCACCCGGACGTAGTCCCGGCCGCCGTCACGGGAACCGTCCATTTTGACGACGTTCCCGTACTCCCAGATGTCCACTTCCGCGTCGGAAGCTTCCCAGTGACCGCCGCGGTCCGTCACCGGAAACGCGCCCGGCTCCGCGACGAAGTCGAAACCCCCTTTTCAAAGCCACCCGGATAAGGCGGCACCGCCAATCCTTCCACGATCACTACAATTTCGCGGGTGACCAACGCCGCATACTTTTTCGACCGAACGGCCGAACGCTACGACGAGGACGGGTTCCACCACTTCGTCGCCGACCGGCTCGTCACCGGACTGAACGGGGTGCCTTCCCCGGAACTGGTGCTCGATGTCGCCACCGGCACCGGGGCCGCGGCGTTCGCGGCGGTGCGGCACCTGAACGCCCGGCGGGTCGTCGCCGTCGACATCGCACCGGCGATGATCGACCGCGCGGTCGCCCGGGCCGCCGAACACGATCCGGGCGGGGTGATCGCCTGGCAGGTCGCCCCGGCGGTCCCCGCACCCGTCGAACCCGCGAGCGCGGACGTCGTGCTGTGCGCCTCCTCGCTGCACTTCCTGGGCACCGCCGCGCTGGCGGACTGGTTGCGCGTCCTGCGCCCCGGCGGCCGGGCGGCCTACACCCTGCCGAACGCGGCCACTTTCGCCCCGTCCGGCGCGTTCGCCGATCTGGTCGCCCGCGACCTGACGATCCCGGCGGACACCACCGAGGCGGCCGCGACCGCGACGAACGCGGGCTTCACGAACGCCACCGCCACCCTCCTGAAAACCCCCGGCGACCACCCCCGCACCGCCTTCCTCGTCCACGCCACCGCCCCGTGACGTGCGAAGATGGCGTCATGCCCAAAGCACTGCACCTGACCGGCGACGCCGAAGCCGACAAGTTGCTCAGCAAGGACCCCTTCGCCCTGCTGACGGGGATGCTGCTCGATCAGCAGATCGCGATGGAGGTCGCGTTCATCGGCCCCCGGAAGATCGCCGACCGCATGGACGGCTTCGACGTCCGCAAGATCGCCGAAGCCGATCTCGACGAGTTCGTCGAGCTGTGCGTGACCCCTCCGGCGATCCACCGCTACGGCGGCTCCATGGCCCGGCGCGTGCACGCGCTCGCCCAGCACATCGTCGAGCACTACGACGGCAAGACCGACAAGATCTGGAAGGCGGGCAAGCCGGACGGCAACGAGGTCCTGAAACGCCTCAAGGCGTTGCCCGGCTACGGCGACCAGAAAGCCCGGATCTTCCTCGCGTTGCTCGGAAAGCAACGCGGCGTCCAGCCCGAGGGCTGGCGCGAGGCGGCCGGGGCCTACGGCGAGGAGGGGTCCCGCCGGTCGATCGCCGACGTGACCGACAAGGACACCCTGCAGGAGGTCCGCGACTTCAAGAAAGCCGCCAAGGCCGCCGCTAAGCAGGGTTGAGCGCGCGCACGAAGGCTTCGACCAGGTCCGGGTTTCCGGCCGGGTGGGTGTGCAGGTAGGACGCGTGCACGCCGTCGACCACGAAACCCTCGCCCTCGCGACCGCCGTCGCCGCGCCACCACCAGGCGGGGGTGGCACCGCAGGCCGGGGTGACCACGGTGTTGTGGAACTCGTGCCCGGTGCGCCGGGCGCCTTCGGGGCCGAGGACCGAACCGGTGGCGGCGACCGCGTCGCGGTAGTCCAGCCGCAGCGTGCCCGACATTTCCGCGTCCGCGTCCAGCACCCCGCACATCGGGCGGCCGTCGAGGCTGCGCACCAGGTACAGCAGGCCGCCGCATTCGGCGTGCACCGCGCCCCCGGACCGCGCGAACTCGGCAATCGAAGAACGCAGGGAAACGTTCGCGGACAAGGCTTCCGCGTGCTGTTCCGGGAAACCGCCGGGCAGCACCACGCCCCGGGTGCCCGGTGGGAGGGACTCGTCGCGCAGGGGATCGAACACCGCGACCCGCGCGCCGGCGGCGGCCAGCAGTTCCGAATGCTCCGCGTAGCCGAAGGTGAACGCCGGGCCCCCGGCGACGGCCACCACCGGCTCCCCCGAAACGAGCGTGACCTCCTCAACCGGGTTCCACGGCCGCACGGTCAACTCGGGGGCGCTCGCCGCGAGGCCGAGGACGGCGTCCAGGTCGACGTGCTCGGCGATCAGCGAGTGCATCGCGTCGATCGCCCCGGTCGCCTCCGGCCCGTGTTCGGCGGCGGTGACCAGGCCCAGGTGCCGGGACGGCAGCGAGACGAGCCCGGCGCGCGGCAACGCGCCGAGCAGGGGCAGCCCGGCCTGGGCGCACGCCTCGTCCAGCAGGCGCGCGTGCGCGGGTGACCCGATCCGGTTGGCGATCACCCCGGCCAGCCGGACCTCGGGGTCGAAACCCCGGAACCCGTGCAGCACCGCCGCGATGCTGCGGGCCTGCCCCCAGGCGTCCACCACCAGCACGACCGGCGCGTCCAGCAGTTTCGCCAGATGCGCGGTCGACCCGAAGTCCGCGTCGGCGCTGCGGCCGTCGAACATGCCCATCACGCCCTCGACCACGGCGATGTCGGCGCCCGCGGCCCCGTGCGCGAACAGCGGCGCGATCCGCTCCTCGCCGACCAGCACCGGATCCAGGTTCCGGCCGGGCCGCCCGGCGGCGAGCGTGTGGTAGCCGGGGTCGATGTAGTCCGGCCCCACCTTGAACGGCGCGACCACCCGGCCCCGCGCGCGCAGGGCGGCCATCAGCCCGGTGGCCACGGTCGTCTTGCCGCTCCCCGAAGCCGGGGCCGCGATCACGACCCGGTCAACCATCGGCGCCCACGGCCACCGCGACGCCCTCGGTTTCGCTCAACCCGGCCACCTCGCCGATGACGAACACCGCGGGCGGGACGATCCGCCGTTCGGCGCAGTCGGCGGCCAGGCTCGCCAGCGTCGACCGCAGCGTCCGCTGGGACGGGGTCGCGCCCTCCTGCACCACCAGCGCCGGGGTGGCCGGATCCTTGCCGCCGCGCATCAGGACGTCCGCGGTCTCGGCGATGTGCGTGACCCCCATCAGCACCACCAGCGTGCCGCGCAGCCGCGCCAGCGCCGCCCAGTCGACCAGGCTGTCCGGATGGCTCGGCGCCAGGTGCCCGGACACGATCGTCAGCTCGTGGGTCATCCGCCGGTGCGTCACCGGGACCCCGGCCAGCGCGGGCACCGCCAGCGCGCTGCTGACCCCGGGCACCACGGTCACCCGCAGCCCGGCCCGCGCGCACGCGGCGACCTCCTCGAACCCGCGGCCGAAGACGTACGGATCGCCGCCCTTGAGCCGCACCACGAACTTGCCCGCCCGCGCGCGGTCCACCAGCACCTCGTTGAGGTACTGCTGCGCCGCCGCGCGGCCGTACGGGATCTTCGCCGCGTCCACGATCTCGACCTGGTCGCCGAGTTCGGCGAGCAGTTCCAGCGGCGCCAGCCGGTCGATGACCACCACGTCCGCGGCCGCGAGCAGCCGCCGCCCGCGGACCGTGATGAGATCCGGATCGCCCGGACCGGCCCCGACCAGCGCCACGCCCGCGGCGGGCCGTTCCGCCGGGGGTGCGGAAGCCTCGGGCCAGCACGCCGAGCAGAACACGCGCCGCCGTTCGGCGGCTTCCGCGATCGCCGCGTTGGCCGCCGGATCCGGCAGCAGCGCGAACGCGAACCACACCTCGTCCAGGTCCGTCTCCCGCCATTCCCTTGGCTCCCAACGGATCCGCCCGGAGGTGGCGAGGGCCTCCACGGTCGGGCAGACCTCCGGCGCCACCACGGTGATCGCCGCCTCCGCCGCGAGCAGCCGCGCCAGTTCCCGCAGAACCCGCGCGCCACCACCGAAAACGGCCACCCGGCGGCCGGTCAGCAGGCCAGGTACGCCATTCAGCCCAGTCACACTCCCCCACTTTCGCCTCAGTGCCCGGCGGTGAACTCGATCCGGGATCGCCAGCGTCCCGCATCCGAGCCGGTCAGGCAACCTTCTTCGGTACCGCACAACGATCTTGGGGTGGCCGCGCGAAACCGGTAGGGTGGGCCGAGTGCCGACTCCCCGTCCTGCCGAAGACGTCCGACAGGACGCCTGCCCGGGCGCCCTCCGGCCGCACCAGGCGGCGGACGGCCTCCTCGTGCGGGTCCGGATTCCCGGCGGCCTGCTGCGGAGCGGGCAGCTGCGCGTGCTGGCCGGGCTCGCGGCCGAATTCGGCGACGGTGAGCTGGAACTCACCTCCCGGGCGAACGTGCAACTCCGCGCCCTGGACGAACGGTCCCTCGGCACGGTCGCGGACCGGCTGACCGGCGCCGGGCTGCTGCCCTCGGCCTCGCACGAACGCGTGCGCAACATCGTCGCCTCGCCGCTGAGCGGGCGCCGGGCGCCCGGCCGCTGGAACGTCGCGCCGGTGGTGGCCGAACTGGACCGGCGCCTGCGGGCCGAACCGGAGCTCGCCGGGCTGTCCGGCCGCTTCCTGTTCGCCCTCGACGACGGCACCGGCGACATCCTTCCCCTGCACGGAGATCTCGGTCTCTTTCCGGTCGACGCGGACACCGCCGCGCTCGTACTGTCCGGAAAGGACAGTCGGCTGCGGGTGCCGCGGACGGACGCGGTCACCGCGTTGCTCGCCGCGGCGCACGCCTTCCTGGCCGAACGGGCCGCCCAGTCCTCGGACGCGTGGCGGCTGGCCGGGCTCGAGGACGGTCCGGCGCGGGTGCGCGCCCGGCTGGAGCCCGATTTCCCGGCCGCCGACGCGGACTTCCCGGCCCCGGCGGGCGCGGACCGGCCGATCGGGCTGCTGGACGAGACCGGTGGCCGGGTTTCGCTCGGCGTGGTCGTCCCGCTCGGGCGGCTGACCGCGGCGCAGGCGAGCCTGCTGGACGAGACCGGCGAGGTCACGATCACCCCGTGGCGGTCGGTCGTGCTCGGCCACCTCGACCCCGCCGCGGCGGCGGGGCACGCGCGGGCGCTGGCCGAAGCGGGCCTGCCCGCCGATCCGGCTTCGGCGTGGGTGGGCGTGACCGCCTGCGCCGGGCGGCCGCGGTGCGCGAAATCGCTCGCCGACGTGCGCGCCGACGCGGCCCGCGTGGTCCGCGCGAGCGGCGTGGCCGGGCGGCCGGTGCACTGGGCGGGCTGCGCGCGGCGCTGCGGGAAGCCCGCGGGAGACGTGGTGGAAGTGCTGGCCACCGGGGAGGGGTACGAGGTGAACGGGCGCACGAGCGACTCGGCGGAACTGTCCGCCCTGGTCGCCCAGGCACGAGGGGCGGGCCGGTGATCGACCATCTGAAGGACGGCCCGGAGATCTACCGCCGGTCGTTCGCGACCATCCGCGCCGAGGCCGAGCTGGACCGCTTCCCGGCGGACGTGTCGCAGGTCGTGGTGCGGATGATCCACGCGTGCGGGATGGTCGACCTGGCGCCGGACGTGGCGTTCTCCCCCGGTGTGGTGGCCGCCGCGCGGGCGGCGCTGCGGGCCGGGGCCCCGGTGCTGTGCGACACGAACATGGTCGCCAGCGGGATCACCCGGCGCAGGCTCCCGGCGGACAACGAGATCCTGTGCACGCTGTCCGATCCGCGCGTGCCGGAACTGGCCGCTCGAATGGGCACCACCCGCACCGCGGCCGCGCTGGAACTGTGGCGCGACCGGCTCGGCGGCGCGGTGGTCGCCGTCGGCAACGCGCCGACCGCGCTGTTCCGGCTCCTCGAGCTGATCGAGGACGGCGCCGACCGGCCCGCCGCGGTGCTCGGCCTGCCGGTCGGGTTCATCGGCGCGGCCGAGTCCAAGCAGGCCCTCGCCGATCATCCGAGCGGTCTGGACCACCTCATCGTGCGGGGCCGCCGCGGCGGCAGCGCCATCACGGTGGCCGCCGTCAACGCGATCGCGAGCGAAGAAGAGTGAGCAAGACTGTGCCGAGTCGCGGCAACCAAAGCGACCACCACGCGCGCCCTGGCGACACGATCGCGGACGCGCGCGAAGCCGCGGAGGAGCGAGAATGACGGGGAAGCTTTCCGGTGTCGGCCTCGGGCCGGGGGACGCCGAACTGGTGACGGTGAAGGCCGCCCGCCTGATCTCCGAAGCCGACGTGGTCGCCTACCACAGCGCCCGGCACGGCCGCAGCATCGCGCGCGCGATCGCCGAACCGTACCTGCGCGAAGGCCAGATCGAAGAGGCGCTGATCTACCCGGTCACCACCGAGACCACCGACCACCCGGACGGTTACCGCGGGGCGATCGACGAGTTCTACGACGAGGCCGCCGCCCGGCTCGCCGCCCATCTGGACGCCGGGCGGAACGTGGTGGTGCTCGCCGAGGGCGATCCGTTCTTCTACGGCTCGTACATGCACATGCACAAGCGGCTCGCGCACCGGTACCCGGCCGAGGTGGTGCCCGGGGTGACCTCGGTCAGCGCCGCGTCGGCCGCCCTGGGCCGCCCGCTGGTGGAACGGGACGAGGTGCTCACCGTGCTGCCCGGCACGCTGGCGCCGGAGGAACTGGCGCGGCGGCTCGCGGACACCGACGCCGCCGCCGTGCTCAAACTCGGCCGCACGTTCCCGCCGGTGCGCGAGGCGTTCGAGGGCGCGGGCCGCCTCGGCGAGGGCTGGTACGTCGAACGCGCGACGAGCGACCGGGAGCGCACCGAACCGCTGGCCGACGTCGATCCGGACTCGGTGCCGTACTTCTCGCTGGCGCTGCTGCCCAGCCCGCTCAACGCGGACAACCCGCGCCCCGGCGCGGCGGTCGCGGCGCCGGAACGGGACCAGACCGGCGAGGTGGTCGTGGTCGGCCTCGGCCCGGCCGGCCGGGAATGGCTCACCCCGGAGGCGCAGGCCGCGCTCGCGCAGGCCGACGAGCTGGTCGGTTACAAGACCTACCTGAACCGGGTCCCGGTGAATCCGCGCCAGCGCAGGCACGCCTCGGACAACCGGGTCGAGTCCGAACGCGCCACCTTCGCCCTGGACCTGGCCCGGCGCGGCTCCCGGGTGGCCGTGGTCTCCTCCGGCGATCCGGGCGTGTTCGCGATGGCCGCCGCGGTGCTCGAGGTGGCCTGCGAACCGGAGTACCGGGCCGTTCCGGTGCGCGTGCTGCCCGGGCTGACCGCCGCGAACGCCGTGGCCAGCCGGGTCGGCGCGCCGCTCGGCCACGACTACTGCGTGCTGTCCCTTTCGGACCGGTTGAAACCGTGGGACGTCATCGAGAAACGCCTGGGCGCGGCGGCCGAGGCGGATCTGGCGATCGCGATCTACAACCCGGCCTCGCGCACCCGCACCTGGCAGGTCGAGGCGGCCCGCGACCTGCTGCTGAAGCATCGGGATCCGGACACCCCGGTGGTCATCGGCCGCGATGTCGGCGGCCCGGAGGAAACCGTGAAGGTGGTCCGGCTGGCCGATCTCCAACCGTCCGAAGTGGACATGCGGTGCCTGCTGCTGATCGGTTCGTCGATGACCCGCGCCGAGGAGCGCGACGGCGCGGGCGTGGTGTTCACGCCTCGCCGGTACCCGCCGGACTAGCCCGGCCAGAATGGGGGAATTCGCGTGGTTCTGAGGTCTCCCCGGCTGGCGGTGGCCGGGTTCGATCCCGAGGTGGTCGGCGCGGTCGTCGGCGGGCTCGCCGGTTACCTGGCGCGCTGGGACATCCAGGTGCACGTCTACGCCGCGACCGCCGAGGCGGCGGACCGGCTGCGCGGCGGGGATCCCGGGCGCGGCATCGCGGGCGCGCTCGCCGATCTGGCCGGGCAGCCCTGGCGCGCGGTGACCAACTGGGCGGCCGCGGCCAACGGCGGTGACCTGACCGTCCTGGCCCTCACCGCGTCCCCGGATCTCGGCGGGCTGTCCGCGGACGAACTGGACGTCGTGCGGGCGACCGAGACGCCGGTCGTGCTCGCGGTGTCCCCCGCCGAGCGGGCCGCGGTCGATCCGGGCACCTTCGAGTTCGTCGGTTTCCTGGTCGCGGACCACGGTTCCCTCGCGTTCGAGCCGGTGGACACGGCCCCGGTGCCCACCGACGAACTGGCCGGGGACGGGCTCGGCCCGGAGGCGGTGACCCGCGCCGGTGCGCTGCTGGTCCTGGCCCACCGCGCACCCGATCTCGAACCGGTCGCCGAAGCCGCCGAGAACCCCGATCCCGGCGTCGAGCGCCTGCGGCCGCTGCATCCCGGTGGCACGCGGCCCGCCGGGCGGACGCTGATGATCTCCGGCACGCACAGTTCCGCCGGGAAGACGTTCCTGGTCACCGCGTTCGCCCGCTACTTCGCCGATCGCGGGCTGACCGTCGCGCCCTTCAAGGGCCAGAACATGTCCAACAACGCGCGCGTGGTGGACGGCGGCGAAATCGGTGTCGCGCAGTACATCCAGGCGCTCGCGGCCCGGCAGGTCCCGGACGTGCGGATGAACCCGGTGCTGATCAAGCCGCAGGACCGGCGCAGCCACGTGCTCGTCCTCGGCCGGTACGACGCCGCCCTGTCCGCGCTCCCGTGGCGGCTGCGGAAACCGCCGTCCTGGCCCGCGGTCAGCCGCGCGCTGCGGGACCTGCGCGACGAATACGACCTGGTGGTCATGGAAGGCGCGGGCAGCCCCGCGGAACCCGGCCAGTACCACAACGACATCGTGAACATGCGGGTGGCGCGCGAAGTCGGGGCGCCGGTCCTGCTGGCCACCGACGGCGCGCGCGGCGGCGGCATCGCGCACTGCTACGGCACCTGGCAGATCCTGCCCGCCGAGGATCGCGCGCTGCTCCAGGGTTTCATCATCAACCGGTTCTTCGCCAAGGGCAATCCGGTGATGCTGCGGCCCGGCCGGAACCAGTTGGAACGGCTGACCGCGCTGCCCACTCTCGGCGTGATCCCGGAGGTGCCGTACACGCTGCCGGAAGAGGATTCCTACAGCTTGGTCCACCGCACTTCCGGCACCGGGCTCAAGGTCGCGGTCGTGGCCTACCCCAGCATGTCGAACTTCGACGAGTTCACCCCGCTCACGACCTCCGGCGCGGCCGAGGTCACCTGGGCCCGCCAACCGGCCGATCTGTCCGATGTGGACTTGCTGATCCTGCCCGGGGCCAAGGACGTCCCGGCGTCCGCGCGCTGGCTGGACGAAACCGGCCTCGACCGCGCGATCCGGGCGTACGCGCGGTCGGGCAAGCGGCTGCTGGCGATCTGCGGCGGCCTGCAGCTCGTCGGCGAGACGTTCACCGACGCCGCCGAGGTCGAGGGCACCGGCCAGGGGCTGGGCGTGCTGGCGCTGAACACGGTCTACGAGGCCGACAAGATCCAGCGGCACGGCCGGTTCACCTTCGGCCGCCTGGACGGCCCGTGGCAGGGCCTGTCTGAGTACACAGTGGACGGTTACGAGATCCGCCACGGCCGCACCGATTCGATCTCCGAACGGGAGATCGTCGAGGGCGGCGTGGGTTTCGTGCGGCACAACGTGCTCGCCGTGTACTTCCACGGCCTGTTCGAGAACGCGAACGCCCTCGAGGCGATCCTCGGCGTGCGCCTGGATCCCCGGCAGGAACTGGAACACACCTTCGACGCACTCGCCGACACCCTGGCCACCCACCTGGACATGGCCGCCATCGAACGCATCGTATTCGGCTGAAAAACACCCGAAAGTGGCAGCATTTTCGGGTTTCGGCGTGGGGGTGGAAATTCCGATTCTGTCAGGGGCGACTGCAACAATGGGCCTCCCTTGCACAGAGAGGTCCCCGCGTTGTCCGGAAAGAGCAATCCCAATCGGCAGAAGCGCCGCCTGGGGCGCAAGCTCCGCGAGATGCGCGAGCGCGCGGACATGACCCTGAACCAAGCCGCGGCCAGGCTGGACAAGACCCGCACCAGCCTACACCGCATCGAGGTCGGCGAGACGCTGGCGGATGTGCACCTGATCCGCACCATGATGGACATCTACGACCAGCGCGACGACAGCCTGCTCGACCTCTCCCGGGCGGCACGGAAGAAAGGGTGGTGGTACGCCTACCTCGGCCCCACCAACGAACCCAGCTATGTCGAAGACGAAGCCGCAGCCACTCACGTTGTCACCTTCGAGGTAATCACGATCCCCGGACTGTTGCAGACCGAGGAATACACTCGCGCTCTCTTCGCCGGTTTTCCCAGCGCCTTGCGGGAGTCGAAGGTCGACGACTTGGTGACCGTGCGACGCATTCGCCAGGAACGCCTGTCCACCACGGAAAGCCCGCTGCACTTGCACGCCGTGATCGATGAGTCGGCTCTACGCCGGATGGTGGGTGGGCGCGAAGTGATGCGGGACCAGCTACGGCGGCTCATCGCCATGGCCAGCCTGCCGACCGTGACACTCCAGGTGCTCCCGGCAAGCGTCGGCGCACATGCCGCCATAAACGGCGCGTTCACCGTGTTGAGCTTCCCCGAACCCGATGAGCCCGATGTGCGATACGTGGATCATGAAGGCGGCACCTCGCGGATCGACAAACCCGATCGGGTGAAAAAGACTAGACTGGTATTCGATCACCTATGTGCGACGGCTCTGACCCCGGAGGAGTCGATCCGCTCGCTCGAGGAGGTGATCGCCGAACTCTAAGGCCCCGAAGGGAGCGGCAATGCCAGCAGCCACCGAGCTGACCACCGCGGTATGGCGCAAGAGCAGCCGATCCGGTCCCGTCTCCGATCAGCAGAATTGCGTCGAGGTGGCGTTCGTCGAGCCCGCGGTCGCCGTCCGGGACTCCAAGCGACCCGAGTGCGGCGCGCTGGTCTGCACCGGCACGGCGTGGCGGGCGTTTCTGCGCAGCGTCGCCGAGTGACGGGGTCGTGAGCGTTCAGGCCGGTTAGAACCGGCCGCACCACGCACGACCTCAGCCGCGCGGGGTCCGCCAACCGGTTCAGGTACGCGGCCACGTCCGGGCTGACCCCCCGCGGGCTCGGGCTAGGCCCCGAAGGGAGTGGCAATGCCGACAGCCGCCGAACTGACCACCGCGGTATGGCGCAAGAGCAGCCGATCCGGCGGAGTATCCGATCAGCAGAATTGCGTCGAGGTGGCGTTCGTCGAGCCCGCGGTCGCCGTCCGGGACTCCAAGCGACCCGAGTGCGGCGCGCTGGTCTGCACCGGCACGGCGTGGCGGGCGTTTCTGCGCAGCGTCGCCGAGTGACCTCAGCCGCGCGGCGCCCACGGCACGTCCGGAACCCCGGCGACGTGGTTGACATACCGCGCCACCACGAACAGCAGGTCCGCCAACCGGTTCAGGTAGGCGGGCACGTCCGGGCTGACCCCCTCGGCCTCGGCGCGGGTCAGCGCGGCCACCCGGCGCTCGGCGCGGCGGCACACCGCCCGGGCCACGTGCAGCTGCGCCGCGGCCACCGTGCCGCCGGGCAGGATGAAGTTCTTCAGCTCCGGGTTCCGGCCGTCGAGTTCGTCGATCACGGTTTCCAGGTGGCTGGTCTCGTCACCGGTCAGCCGGGGCACCGAGGCCCCGGATCCGGTGCGCTCGGGCGCCATCAGCTCGCTGCCCACCACGAACAACGTGTTCTGCACGGTCGCGAGGACCTCGGCCACCTCCGGCGGCAGGTCGCCGGTCGCGGCGAGGCCGATCGCCGCGTTGCACTCGTCGACCGTGCCGATGGCCTCCATCCGCGCCTCGTCCTTGCCGATGCGCTTGCCACCCCAGATCCCGGTCTCCCCGGTGTCTCCCTTGCGCGTGTAGACCTTCATCGGCACCTTTCCTCAATCGGCCACAGCTGGCGGCTCAGAACTTGCCGGGCGTCGGTCAGCGACGGGCCGTACCAGGTGAGGCTGCGCCCGTTCACCAGCCGGGCGGCGGCGCCGAACTCCTCGGGGCCGTCGTCCGGGCCGAACTCGTACGGTTCGTCGGGCAGCACCACCAGATCCGGGTTCGCCGCCCGGATCTCGTCCAGCGACATGTGCGGGTACCGGCCCTCGTGTCCCGCGAAAATGTTCTCCACCCCGAGCCGCCGCAGCAGATCGGTGGTGAAGTTGTCCCGCCCGACCACCATCCACGGGTCCCGCCACACGCAGATCACCGCCCTGGCCACCGGTTCGGGCGGCGCGCCGCCCAGTTCCCGGCGCGCGGTGACCAGCCAGTCCGGCTCCGGCACCCCGAGCGCGAGCGCGAACAGCCGCTCCAGCGAACGCAGCGCGGTGTCCACGTCCTCGACCACGGTGACCCACACCGGGATCCCCGCGGCCACCAGCCGCTCGTGGTCGAGTTTGCGGTTCTCTTCCTTGTTCAGCACCACCAGATCGGGCGCCAGCTCGACGATGCGGCGCACGTTGGGATTCTTCGTGCCGCGCAGGCGTTCCACCTCGAGGCCGGGCGGGTGCGTGCACCAGGTCGTCGCGCCGATCAGGAGTTCCGGCGCGGTCGCGGCCACGGCGTCGGTGAGCGAAGGCACCAGCGACACCACCCGCCGCACCTCGCGCGGGATGCCGACGGTGTACGACATGTCGTCCACCTCGGTACGGACAGCGGCCACGCCGGTGATCGTACCCATCGGGCCGCCGGTTCGGTTAGCCTCACGATCATGGGCGAGCCGGTGGTGACCGTGACCGGGATCGGCGCGGACGGCTGGGCCGGGCTGAGTCCCGCCGCCCGCGAGGCCGTGCTCGCCGCCGAAGTGATCCTCGGCGGTCCCCGCCAGCTCGAGCTGCTGCCGGACGAGGTGCGCGGTGAGCGGGTGAGCTGGCCGTCCCCGATGCTGCCCGCACTGCCCGGGCTGCTCGCCGAACACGCCGGCCGGGAGCTGTGCGTGCTGGCCAGCGGCGACCCGATGGTCTTCGGCGTGGGCGCGACCCTGGCCCGGCTCACCGGGCCCGAACGGCTCCGCGTGCTGCCGCACCCGTCGTCGATCTCGCTGGCCTGCGCGCGGCTGGGCTGGCCGGTGGACGGGCTCGAGGTGGTCAGCGTGGTCGGGCGGCCGCTGGAGACCCTGCACGCCGCGCTCACCCCGGGCCGCCGGATCCTGGTGCTCAGCGCGGACGGGAGCACCCCGGCCGCGGTCGCCGGACTGCTGGTCGCCCGGGGTTACGGGGAAAGCGCGCTCACCGTCCTGGAACAGCTCGGCGGCCCGGCCGAACGGGTGCTCACCGGCACCGCGGCGGACTGGCCGCACGGCGAAACCGACGCGCTCAACGTGATCGCGATCGACTGCGTCGCCGCGCCCGGCACCCCGCTGCTCACCCGCACCCCCGGCCTGCCCGATGACGCCTTCGAAAGCGACGGGCAGCTCACCAAGCGCGAGGTGCGCGCGCTGACCGTGTCGGCGCTCAACCCCGCGCCCGGTCAGCTGCTGTGGGACGTGGGCGCCGGGGCCGGGAGCATCGCGATCGAATGGCTGCGCAGCCACCCCTCGTGCCGGGCGATCGCCGTCGAGCACCGCGCGGACCGCGTGGAACGGATCGAACGCAACGCGGCCGCGCTCGGCGTGCCCGCGTTGCGGATCGTGCCGGGCCGCGCGCCGGACGTGCTGTCCGGGCTCGAACCGCCGGACGCGATCTTCGTCGGCGGCGGGAGCACCACCTCCGGCGTGCTCCCGGCGTGCTGGGACGCGCTGCGGCCGGGCGGGCGGCTGGTGGTGAACGCGGTGACCGTGCAGGGTGAGGCCGTGGTCGCCGACTGGCACGCGCGGATCGGCGGCGACCTGGTCCGCATCGCGATCAGCCGGGCGGCCCCGGTGGGCGGTTTCACCGGCTGGCGGCCGATGATGCCGATCACCCAGTGGGCGATCACCAAGAAGAGCTAGGGGGAATTGCGCATGGTCGTGCATTTCATCGGGGCCGGGCCGGGAGCGGCGGACCTGATCACCGTCCGCGGGCAGGCGCTCATCGCGTCCTCGCCGGTCTGCCTGTACGCGGGCAGCCTGGTGCCGCCGGAACTGCTGGACCACTGCCCGCCCGGCGCGCGGAAGGTGGACACCGCGAACCTGAACCTGGACCAGATCGTCGCCGAACTCGTCGCCGCGCACCGGGCCGGGAAGGACGTGGCCCGGCTGCATTCCGGGGACCCGTCGGTGTACAGCGCGGTGGCCGAACAGCAGCGCAGGCTGGACGCCGAGGGCGTGCCCTACGACGTGGTCCCGGGCGTTCCGGCGTTCGCGGCCGCGGCGGCGTCGCTGCGGCGGGAGCTGACCGTGCCGGAGGTGTCCCAGTCGGTGGTGCTGACCCGGATTTCCGCGCGGGCCACCCCGATGCCGGCGAAGGAGACGCTGGACACCCTCGCGGCGAGCGAGGCGACGATGGTGCTGCACCTTGCCGTGCAACGGATCGAGCAGGTGGTCGCCGAACTCGTGCCGCGGTACGGCGCCGACTGCCCGGTGGCCGTGGTGGCCCGCGCGAGCCGCCCGGACGAGGTCGTGCTGCGCGGCACCCTGGCCGACATCGCCGGGCAGGTGGCCGAGGCGGGCATCGTGCGCACCGCGGTGATCGTGGTCGGGCGCGCGCTCGCCGCCGCGCAGTTCCCGGACAGCCACCTGTACTCCAGTTCACGCTGCCGGACCTGAATCCGTGGGAGACTGCGCGGTATGCGGAAGATCCTCATCATCGGCATCGGGGCGGGCGATCCCGAGCACCTGACCATCCAGGCGATCAACCGGCTCAACGAAGTCGACGTGTTCTTCTTGCTGGACAAGGGAGACGCGAAGAAGGATCTGGTCGACGCGCGGCGGGAGATCCTGGACCGCTACGTCGAGAAACCGGACTACCGCGTGGTGCAGGCGGTCGACGCCGACCGGGACCGCACCCCGGAGAACTACGTGGCCACCGTGGCCGAATGGCACCAGCGCCGGGCCGATCTCTACGAACGCCTGATCCGCGACGAGGTCGGCGAGGACGGCGTCGGCGGCATCCTCGCCTGGGGCGATCCGACCTTGTACGACAACACGATCGCGGTGATCGAACAGGTGCGGCAGCGCGGGAACGTGGCGTTCGAGTACGCGGTGATTCCCGGGATCAGCAGCGTTTCCGCGCTCGTCGCCGCGCACCGCACGAGCATCAACCAGATCGGCAAACCGGTGCACATCACCACCGGGCGGCGGCTCGCGGCGGACGGGTTCCCGCCGGACGTGGACGACGTGGTGGTGATGCTCGACTCGCACTGCGCGTTCACCACGCTCGAAGACACCGACCTCGACATCTACTGGGGCGCCTACGTCGGCTCGCCCGACGAGATCACCGTCGCCGGACCGCTGACCGAGGTCGGGGCGAAGATCCCGCCCCTGCGCGCGGAAGCCCGCGAACGCAAGGGCTGGGTCATGGACACCTACCTCCTCCGCCGCCGCCGGTCGTGAGTGTTCAGGCCGGTTCCAACCGGCCTGAACACTCACGACCTAAGTGCAAACGGTGAGCACCTTTCCCAGGCGCCGCATGCCTTCGGCGATCTCGTCCGGGGTGTGCGTGGTGAACGACAACCGCAGCGTCGCCGGATCGGGATCGTCGACGTAGAACGGCGTCCCCGGCACGAACGCGACGTCGTGCTCCAGCGCCGCGGGCAGCAGGCTCGCCGCGTCCGCGCCGTCCGGCAGCCGGACCCACACGAACATGCCGCCGTCCGGATCGGTCCACGTGGTTCCCGGCGGGGTGACCTCGGGCAGCGCGGCGAGCATCGCGTCCCGGCGTTCGGAGTACGCGCCGCGCAGCGTCCGGATGTGCGCGTCCAGGTCGGCGGCCGCCAGGTAGGCGGCGGCAGCGGCCTGGTCGACCGTGGAGGTGTGCAGGTCACCGGCCTGCTTGAGCACCGACAGCGCGCCGCGGATCTCCTCCGGGGCGCGCAGCCAGCCCAGCCGCATCCCCGGGGAGCCGATCTTCGAGAAACTCCCGAGGTGGAGGGTCCGGTCGGCGGCCGCGGGCCGCGCGGCGAGCGGCGCGAGCGGTTCGCCGCGGTACCGGAGTTCGCCGTACGGATCGTCCTCGACGAGCCAGAACCCGTGTGCCGCGGCCAGTTCGGCGACGGCCCGGCGCCGGGGTTCGGTGAGCGTGCGGCCGGTCGGGTTGGAGAACGTCGGCACCAGGTAGAGCAGGGTCGGCCGCTCGCGTCCGGCGATCCGGGCGAGCGCCGCCGGATCGATCCCGTCGTCGTCCCCGGGCACCGCGACCACCCGCGCCCCGGCGAGCTGGAAGCTCTGCAACGCGGAGAGGTAGACCGGTTCCTCGACGAGCACGACCGCGCCCGGATCGAGCAGGGCCCCGGCGATCAGCGTGAGCGCCTGCTGGGAGCCGGTGGTGACCAGCAGTTCGGCGGGTGAGGTCGGCAGTCCGCGGCCGGTGAGCCGCCGGGCGAGGTGCTCGCGCAGCGCGGGATTCCCCTCGGTCGGCGAGTACTGCAGGCTGCGGCTCTCGGCCAGCGCGCGGTCGAACGCCGCCCGCAGCCCGTCGAGGTCGAAGAGTTCGGGGGCGGGCAGGCCACCGGCGAACGAGATCACCCCGGGCCGCGCGGTGAGCGCGAGCAGGTCGCGCACGGGTGAGCTGGTGACCCCGGCCATCCGGCGGGCGGGCGCGGGCACGGGTGAGGACATGGCGACTCCTGGGAAAAGCGTTGCGGCAGAAGGACGGACGGCGCACGGGTGCGGCGCGGGTGCCCGCGAATGCGGCTGCACTGATCGAGGAGCCTGCCGACAGCGTAATTCACCCCATCGGCGGAACGCGACGCCTTTTCGGCGTGGTGTCGATCTCGCGCGGCACCTCATTCTCCGGCGAGTCCAGCCATACCCACTGGCGTTCCGCGGTGACGGTGATGTGAAACCGCGGCCGCACCGGGCTGCCCTGTTCCAGCCACCAGCGGTAGGCGTCCTCGGCTTCGTCCCACAACGCGCGGGTACCGGCCTGGCGCACCTCACCACCGGATACCGATGCCCAGGAGTCCGCCGCCAGCAGCCAGAGCGTTTCCCCGTCCGCGTGCTGGTCGAATATGGCGCGGCATTCGCCGAGGTGCAGTGCGACCGCCAGTTTCGCGTGGTTCCCGAGCACGGTGCGGGGATCGAGGTCGGTGCGCGACGCCACGGCGATCTGCTCGAAATCGTCGGGTTCGTCGGTGACTTTCCAGCGCTGCGAGCGCAGGCGCATGAAGTTCGCCGACTCGACAATGGTGCCGGTCGCGCTGCCCGCACCGACCTCGAACCGGACGAGGTGGCTGTTGGCCATGGGCGGCCCCCACGGGACCACGATCAGCCCGTCTGGGCGGGTCTGCTCGACCCAGCTGTACGGCACGGTGTCCAAATCGATCTCGATGCTGACCACGTTCTCGGCGCCGAGACGGTCCGCCAGCAGGGCTGCGTTCCAACCGGTGCCGGTGCCGATCTCCAGCACCCGCGTACCCGGTGACACGTCGAGCTGATCGAGCATGGTGAACACCACGGACGGCATCGAGCACGACGAGGAGGAACGGCCATCCCCATCCTCCGCGCCATCGTCGACCTGGGTGATGATCGGAATGTCGGAGTAGACCGCGCGCACCCACGCTTCCGGGTCGGCGTCCTGGTCGATCTCGGCGAGTGCGCCGGTGTCACGCACCTGCCAAGCCCGGCGAGGGACGAACAGGGCACGCGGTGTCGCGGCGAAAGCGTCGCGCCACTGCTCGGGCAGCGCGGAACCAAGCAGATCGGCCAGTTTGGCGACCGGTGTGGAGTCGGCGGTGGTCAACGCTATTTGTCCTCGTCCGACTCGGCAGCTGCGCACCGAACAGCAGAAGCAGCGCGCCCAGCAGGAGTCCGAACACGACAGTCCACATCGGACGGACAAGAGAATCCTGCCCGCCCTGCTGACGGCTCAGCGGGGATGCGCGCCCACCGCGTCCCGGATCTGCGCGCCCAACCCCGCGTCCCCTTCGCGGGCGCAGTGCGCGCAGCAGAAGAACCGGCCCTCCACCTCGACGCCGTGGCCCAGGATCCGGCACCCGCAGTGCTCGCATTCCGGGGCCAGGCGCTGCGCCGCGCATTCGATGCTGTCGAAGGTGTACACGTCACCGGTCATCGTGCGCACCTCGAACGACATCCAGTAGTCGTTGCCGCAGACCACGCAATTCGCCATCACGTCACCTCTCCAGGGGTCCTGCGGTGATCGTGCGCCGCGCCCCGGGGCCCGGCAACTCGCGAAACCCGGACGAGTGAGTGTCACACCCTCGCCAGCCACACCACGTCCGGTTCGCCACGGGGCACCGGCACGTCGAGGACCTGCACCTGGCCGAAGCGGGCCCGCAGCCGCCGGGTGAACGCGGGGCTCGCCTCGGCGCTCCACACCGCGAGCACCCCACCGGGGCACAGGTGCTCGGCGAGCATGTCCAGCCCCGCCTTCCCGTACAGCTCCGCGTTGCCCTCGGTAACAGTCCACTGTGGACCGTTGTCGATGTCGAGGCAGAGCGCGTCGAACCGTTCCTCGGTCTCCTCGAGCCAGTCCACCAGGTCCGCCTCGACCACCCGCACCCGGTCGTCGGCGAGCGCGTCGCCGTGCACGTCCCGCAGCGGCCCGGTGCGGTTCCACCCGATCACCGCGGCTTCCCGCTCGACGACCACGATCTCGCCGACCCCGGGGTGATCGAGCGCGGCGCGCAGCGAGTAGCCGACCCCGAGACCGCCGATCAGCATCCGCGCTTTCCCGGGCACGAAATCGGCGGCCACCGACACCAGCAACCGCTCGGACTCGCCGTTGCGGGTGTCCATCAGGAAGACCCCGTTGGCGATCACCTCGAAATCCGCGCCCACCCGGCGCAGCACCAGCTCGCCGCACTCCCCGTCGACCCTGTCCAACACCTCGGCCATCCGCCTACGCTATCCGGCCTGTCATGAGGGGACCCCTCCGGACAGAATTCGTCAGGAGGGGTCCCCTCATGACACCCGACGCTGGTCAGGTGGTCGCGAACAGGCCGAGCGTCCGGTCCGGGCGGATGCCGTCCAGCTCGTCCTGCCAGAGCGCGTAGAACCCGGCCTCCTCCTTGGTGCGCAGTTCGACTCCCGCGGCCCCGGCCACCGCGGGCGCGACGGACACGGCGTCCTCCAGCACGTCCTTGGCGCCCGAACCGTCGCCGAACTGCTCCTTGGTGCGGTACAGGATCTCGTCGGGCACCCAGCCCTCGAAGGCTTCGCGCAGCAGCTTCTTCTCCGGGACTCCCGGCCCGATCATCTTGTGCTCGGGCGGGATCGACAGCGCCAGCTCGATGACGTCCCGGTCCAGGAACGGCACCCGGGCCTCCATGCCGAACGCCATCGTGGTGCGGTCGCAGCGCTGCAGGTTGAGGTGGTGCAGTTCGCGGACCGTGCGCACCAGTTCGGCCTGCAGCGCGTCCGGATCGGTGAACGGTTCCTCGTGGTAGTAGGTGTACCCGGCGAACAGCTCGTCGGCGCCCTCCCCGGTGAGCACCGCGTGCACCCGTTTCGACGCGTATTCGGCGAGCAGCAGGTTCGGCACCGCGCTGCGGACCAGCGACGGGTCGTAGTGCTCGATCGCGCGCACGGCCCGGGGCAGTGCTTCGACGGCGTCCTCGCGGGTCATCACGATCTCGTGGTGCTCGGAGCCGATGTGCTCGGCGACCACCCGGGCCGCGGCGAGGTCCGAACTGCCGGGCGCGCCGACCGCGAACGTCGGCAGCGGCTGGTCGTGCCGCTTCGCGTACTCCGCGGCCACCGCGGCGACGATCGCCGAGTCGAGGCCGCCGGAGAGGAACACGCCGATGCCGACGTCGCTCATCATCCGGTTCTCCACCGCGCTGACGATCGTCTCGCGCACCGATTTGAGCAGGGCCTCGTCCCACCGGCCCGGTTCCTCGGCGCGCCGGGCCGGCCGCACCCGCGCCGGGACCGAGTCGGCGAAGCGCACCAGCCCGGCGGCGGGGCTCCAGCAGCAGCCGGGCGGGAAGCTCTCCACCAGCGGCCGGTCCGCCGGATCGAACGCGCGCAACTCGCTGGCGAACAGCGTGACGCCTTCCCGCCGCGCCCAGTAAAGGGGTTTCACCCCGAGCGAATCGCGGGCGACCAGGAATTCGCCGTCCGCGGTCATGAACGCCAGCGCGAACATCCCGCGCAACCGGGCGAGCCCCACCGGCCCGTCCACGATCAGCGCGTGCAGCGCGGCCTCGCTGTCCGAACCGGTCTCGAACAGCTCGTGGCCGAGATCTTCCCGGATGTGCCGGTGGTTGTAGATTTCCCCGTTGGCGACCAGATACGTGGTGCCGTCGGAGTTGGTCAGCGGCTGGCGGCCGTGCTCGACGTCCATGATGGACAGTCGCTGATGACCGAGCCAGACGTTGCCCCGATGAACTTCTCCGGTGTCGTCCGGGCCGCGGTGTTTGATCCGGCCCAGCATTTCCCGGCACAACTCAACATCGATATCGCCGACTGCGGCGACTATTCCGCACACGGTGCGAGCACCTCCTCGGTGTCGCCGGACAATTTTAGTTGTTTCTTCATCGATTCGAGCGGAATCGGACGACTATCACAGTTGTTCACCCGGCTGCCGGGGTCTCGACGCCGTGGCCCGCTGCTCCTAACCTGGAGTAGCGGAGGTGATTCGGCATGCGTGCGACAGTTGGTGACGAAATCCACGTGCACGGCCGCACGGTGGGTTCCGGCGATCGCCGGGGCGAGATCGTCGAAGTACGGGGCGAGGACGGCAGCCCGCCGTACCTGGTCCGCTTCGACGACGGGCACGAGCGGCTCGTGTTCCCCGGCCCCGACTGCGAAGTCGAGACCCCGGCGAAGTAGCCGCGCCCTCACACGAGTCCGGCCAGCTTGTACAGCACCAGGCTGCCCGCGACCGCCACGTTCAGGCTGGACCCGGTGCCGAGCATCGGGATCTCCACCACGGTGTCGGTCAGGTCCAGCGCGTCCGCGGGGATGCCGTGCTGCTCGTGGCCCAGCAGGGCGATCGTGCGGCGCCGGGCCATCGGCAGGTCGGCCAGGCGCACGGCCTCGTCGGCGAGTTCGACCCCGACGACCGCGCTCCCGGCCGCCCGTTCGGCGGCGAGCCAGCCGATCGGGTCGTTCACCCAGTGCACGCACGCCGGCCGTCGCAGGGTGTTACCCCGTCGCAGCGCCTCGGGAACCCACGGGAACCGGGGCACCGCGAGGCACGCGCCCGCGGCGTCGCACGTCCGCAAGAGCGTGCCCAGATTCGCGCCGTGGAGCGGCCACAAGGGGGCGGCGACGAGATGCCCCCAGCAGGGGTGCGCTCGCCGCCGCCTTGCCTTGCGGAGTTCGGCCGGGGTGCGTGCCCGGATCGCCGGGCTCACCGGGAATGAGGCTTGGCGCCTCCGGAAGGTCGAGACATGATCGGCGCACTTCGCGGCGTGCGCGGGCCATCGACGTAGGTGTCCCGGAGTCTACCCGGCGACGGCGACCTCCTCGGTGGCCTGCGCGGCGCCCGGCCTGGCGCGCAGCCGCCAGGCGAGCACCACCGCCACCAGGCCCAGCGCGGTCAGCACCGCCGCGACCTCGGGCAGCAGCGTCGGCCCGCCCGAGGACAGCACCAGGCCGCCGACCACCCCGGACAGCCCCACGCCCAGGTAGATCGCCGAGGCGTTGAGCGAGAGCAGCAGGCCCGAGGTGCGCGGCGCGAGTTCGATCAGCCGGTGCTGCACCGGCGGGTTGATCGTCCAGGTCGCCAGGCCCCAGAGGAACAGCGCGATCGCGGCCCCGGCGATCGAGGTCGCCAGCACCGGCAGCAGCGCGAGCACGACCGTGATGCCGCCGAACACCGCGAGCAGCGGCCCGCGCGAACCCCAGCGGTCGGTGGCCCGCCCGCCGAGCACGTTGCCGATCGCGCCGCCCACGCCGTAGCAGAACAGCAGCACGCTCACCGTCGTCCCGTGGATGTCCGCGGTCGCCGCCAGCACCGGCGCGATGAAGGTGTAGACGCTGAACGCGGCGAGGCAGCCGAGCACGGTCGCGGACAGCAGGGCGAGCACGCGCGGGTCCCGGGCCACGGTGAACCGGTCGGCGAACCGGACCGGTGGCGGCGCGGCGACCGAGGGCAGCAGGAGCCGCACGGCGACCGCCCCGAGCAGGGAGAACACCGCCACCAGCGCGAACACCGCCCGGTAGCCGAGAAACTGCGAGAGCAGGCTGCCCAGCGGGACACCCAGGATCGTGGCGATGGTGAGCCCGCCGAAGACCAGCGCCACCGCGCGGCCGCGGCGCTCGGGCGGGTTCAGTTCGGCGGCCACCGCGCTGGCCGCCGGGGTGAACACGGCCGCGCCGATCGCGGTGATCATGCGCGCGCCGAAGAGCAGCGCGTAGCCGGGTGCGAGCGCGGCCAGGACGTTGCCGAGCGCGGTGACGCCGAGTGCGGCGACCAGCAGCCGCCGCCGTTCCCAGCGACCGGTCAGCGCGGCGAAGAGCGGCGAGCCCACGGCGTAGGCGATGGCGAACGCGGTGACCAGCTGGGCGGCGGCCGCGGCGGACACCTTCAGCTCGCCGGTGAGGGCGGGCAGCAGGCCGGCGACCACGTAGCCGCTGGTGCCAACCGCGAACGTACCGAGCGCGAGCACCCCGGTACGGGAGGAAGAGCCAGGCATCGAATCCCCTTGTTCGACGAGTATCAAACTTCGATGATCACCGTACTACGGACCACCGACAAGTTTGAAGCCCGTCGTACTATGGACGCCATGGGCACCGAGACGCTCCCGCCGCTCACCCCGGCCTCCTTCCCGGACGTCGGCGAGATCCAGATCGTGAAGGTCCTGCAGGCCCTGGCCGATCCGGTGCGGCTGGACATGGTCCGCCAACTGGCGCCCGCGGACCGCGAGCTGTCCTGCGGCACGTTCGAGGTCTCCGTGAGCAAGTCCACACTCACCCACCACCTGCGGATCCTGCGCGAGGCGGGCGTGATCAGCTCGCGCCAGCAGGGCACCACGCGCTTCAACTCGTTGCGGCGCAACGATCTCGACGCGCTGTTCCCGGGCCTGCTGGACGGCGTGCTCGCCGCGCCTCGCTAGCGGTTTCGCGTTACGTGAACAGCCTCACGCCGATAACAGGATGACAACGGGGACCTCTTCGGTTGGACTGGTAGCAGGACAGCCCGGCGACGACGGGGACGCGCTGGCTGTCTTTCTTCATGTCTCTCGACTGGATCGATCCAGTCACTTGACGTAGTCAACAGGCTTCCTGACACTTCCGAGAGGAGAACCGTGCCCATCGCGCTGCTCGCGCTCGCCATCGGCGCCTTCGGTATCGGCACCACCGAGTTCGTCATGATGGGTGTCCTGCCGCAGGCCGCGGCCGATTTCGGGGTGTCCATCCCGACCGCGGGCCACCTGATCTCCGCCTACGCGCTCGGCGTCGTCGTCGGCGCTCCCCTGCTCACCGCGGTCGCCGTCCGGCTGCCGCGGAAAACCATGCTGCTGGCCATGATGGGCCTGTTCACCGTGGGCAACCTGCTGTTCGCGCTGTCCCCGAACCACGAGTTCGGCATCGCGTTCCGGTTCCTCGCCGGACTGCCGCACGGCGCGTTCTTCGGCGCGGGCGCGGTCGTCGCGTCCAGCCTGGTCGCCCAGAGTGACCGGGCCAAGGCGGTGTCGATGATGTTCATGGGCCTGACCCTGGCCAACGTGATCGGCGTGCCGCTGGGCACGCTGCTCGGCCAGCAGGTCGGCTGGCGCGCGACCTTCGGCGTGGTCGCGGTGATCGGCCTGATCGCGATCCTCGGCATCCAGAAGCTCGTGCCGTTCCAGGGGCGGCCCGCCGAGGCCTCGCTGCGCGGCGAACTCGGCGCGTTCCGGCGGCCGCAGGTGTGGCTCGCGCTGGCCATCGTCACCTTCGGCCTGGGCGGCGTGTTCGCGTGCCTGAGCTACGTCACCCCGATGCTGACCGACGTGGCCGGGTACGAACCGGCGACCGTGACCCTGCTGCTCTCGCTGGCCGGGGTCGGCATGACGATCGGCAACTTCCTCGGCGGCCGCCTGGCCGACCGGGCGCTGATGCCGAGCCTGTACGTCGCGCTGCTCGCGCTGGCCGCGGTGCTCGGGATCTTCACGCTCACCGCGCAGGTCAAGGTGGGGGCCGCGATCACGATCTTCGCGGTCGGCGTGGCCGGGTTCATGATCGGCCCGATGATGCAGGCCCGGATCATGGAGAAGGCGGGCGGCACCCCGTCCCTGGTGTCGGCGGCCGTGCAGTCGGCGTTCAACATCGCCAACTCGATCGGCGCCTACCTCGGCGGCCTGGTGATCGCCGGTGGCCTCGGCCTGGTCGCCCCGAACTGGGTCGGCGCCCTGCTCGCCGTCCTGGGCCTCACCCTCGCCGCGGTCTCCGGCATCCTCGACCGCCGCGAATCCCCGGCCCCCGTCCCCGCCCTCGCCGACTGCTGACCTGCGGTTCTCGTTTAGCGGGCTAAACGAGAACCGCTGGTCAGGACGCCGGGCCGGGCGCCGTCACCCCCCCCCCCCCCCCCGAACGGCGGCCGGTCCGGCGAGCAGGTGGTGCCCGGATCGGGCAGGCGCAGGTCGATCAGGTAGCGCTCGCGCAGCCGGTCGACGCAGGCACCGGTCGGGGCGTGGCCGTGGCCGTCCACCACGACCAGGCGGGCGTTGCCGAGCGCCCGCCGCGCCTTCTCCGCGTAGGTCACCGGCGTCACCGGATCGAACCGGTTGTTGATCAGCAGCGCGGGCACGTTCGTGCGCAGGGTCCACGGGCCGGTGTGCCGCTGCGGGTAACCACCCGGCGGCGACGGCCACGAGGCGCACGCCTGCAACTGGTAGAGCCAGTGCCGCCCGTAGGCAGGCGCGATCGCGTCGAACGCCTTCGCCAGCACCGGCCACACCCCCGGTGACCGGCCGAAGCTGTTGTCGGCGCACGAGATCGCGGTGTAGGAGTCCAGGAAGTCCAGCCGGAACGCGCCCGCGCCGAGCACCTCGCGCACCACGTCCGGATTTCCCGCCGCGCCGCGTTCCAGTTCGGCGAGCAGTTCCGCCAGCGCGGGCCAGCCCCGCTCCGGGTCGTACAGCATCGCGGCGTGCGTCGGCACGACATCGCCGTAGCGCACCTCGAACGCCCCCGCGCCCTGGCCGACGACGATCGGCGCCCGCTTCAGCCGGTCCAGCAGGGCCGCGTTGCGCGCCCGCACGTCCCCACCGGCGAACGCGCACCGGGGACGCCCGGCCGCCGCGCACAACCGGGCGAACTCGCCGAACACCTCCTCGGTGCCCACCGATCGCTCCGCGAGCGTGGCCACCGTGGCGTTCGTGTACCCGACCGGATCGATCATGGCGTTCAGCTGCAACGCGCGCACCCGGTCGCCGAACAGCACGCCGTAGACCTCGCCCAGGTAACTGGCGTACGAGCCGCCGAGGAAGCTCAGCTTCGCGTCCCCGACCGCGCGCCGCAGCAGATCCAGGTCCCGCGCCGCGTCGACCGTGGTGAGGTGGCCCAGCAGGTCCCCGCTGTGCCGGGCGCACCCGGCCGCGTGCGCCCGGCTGTCCGCCTCGGCCCGCCGCTCCTGTGCCGCGGTCACCGGCGGCAGCGCGACCCCCGACCAGAACCGCTCCTGCTCGGCGGGTGAGGCGAAGCACCGCACCTGCCCGCTGCGGCCGATCCCGCGCTGGTCGAAGGTGACCACGTCGAAGCGGCGGGCCAGCTCCCCGGTGACCACGCCCTCCCGCCGCATCGAGTCGATCCCGGACCCGCCCGGCCCGCCGACCGGGAGGAACAGGGTCCCGATCCGGTGCGCCGGATCGGCCGCGGGCTGCCGGAGCACCGCGAGCGGGAGTTTCTTCCCGTGCGGGCGGGAGTAGTCCAGCGGCACCGCGGCGGTCGCGCACTGGAACTTCGCCAGCCCCGGTTCGACGCAGGGCGCCCAGTCCAGGCGCGGGGTCGCCGCCGCGTCCGCCTGGGCGACCGGTCCGGTCACCGATGCGGCCGCGGCCGTGGAGATCCCGGCCAGGACGGACAGGACCGCGGCGGCGAGCACGAACACCTTGCGCATGCCGACGATCTTGCGGGGAGGCCCGATCCGTCGTCGTCCTTCTTTGGGACGAGATCGGGGTCAGTCCAACGGGCCACCGACGATGGTGAACGCCACGAAGAGGATGAGCACGCCCAGCCCGGTGTAGCTCAGCACGTCGACCGGGCGGCCGCGGATCGCCAGCAGCCCGGCCTGGGCGTCGGAGAGCACCGCCCGCAGCACCGCCGCGACCAGGAGCGCGCCACCGACAATAACCGCGCCCTGGCGCCAGTGGTACTGCCAGATGCGGAACCCGGCGACCGCGACCAGCGCCAGCACCAGCGCGAACGGCAGGTGCGCGATCAGGGGGTGGCGGTCGCGCCGCGGCGAGTGCACGCTCAGCTCGCGGCCCGCTCGGCGGCTTCGACGACGTTGCTGATCAGCATCGCCCGGGTCATCGGCCCGACCCCGCCGGGGTTCGGCGAGAGGTAGCCCGCGACCTCCTCGACGCCCGGCGCCACGTCCCCGGCGAGCTTCCCGTCCACCCGGGAGACGCCCACGTCGAGCACCGCGGCGCCCGGTTTGACCATGTCCGGGGTGATCAGCCCCGGCGATCCGGCGGCCGCGACCACGATGTCGGCGCGCCGGACCTCGGCGGCCAGATCCCGGGTGCCGGTGTGGCACAGGGTGACCGTGGCGTTCTCGCTGCGCCGGGTCAGCAGCAGGCCGAGCGTCCGGCCCACGGTGATGCCGCGGCCGACCACGGCGACCTGGGCGCCGTCGAGCGGCACGTCGTAGCGGCGCAGCAGTTCCAGGATGCCCAGCGGGGTGCACGGCAGCGGCGCGGGTTCGTTCAGCACCAGGCGGCCCAGGCTCATCGGCGCGAGTCCGTCGGCGTCCTTGGCCGGATCGATGCGCTCCAGGATCGGGCCCTGGTCGAGGTGTTTCGGCAGCGGAAGCTGGACGAGGTACCCGGTGCAGGCGGGGTCGGCGTTCAGCTCGTCGATCACCGACTCGAGCTTGTCCTGGGTGATGTCGGCGGGCAGATCGCGGCGGATCGAGTTCACCCCGACCTTGGCGCTGTCGGCGTGCTTCATCTTCACGTAGGCGTGCGAACCGGGGTCGTCGCCGACGAGCACGGTCGCGAGCCCGGGGGTCACCCCGCGCTCGGCCAGCGCCGCCACCCGCGGTTTGAGCTCCGCGAAGATGGCGTTCTTGGTTGCCTTGCCGTCCAGAACCGTCGCCGTCACGCGGACCATTCTGGCAAAGCGGCCCTCAGGCCCGTCGGCGGCCGCCCGCCCCGGCGAGGACCACGGCCACCAGCGCCACCCCGGTGCCGATCAGCGTCGCCGCGCCCGGGTGCCCGCCATGGGTCGGCAGGAAGAGGTCCAGCAGCACCGAACCGACCAGCTGCCCGGCGATCGCGGAGAGGCCGAGCAGCAGCACGCCCGTCCAGCGCACCACGAACGACGCCAGCGCGATGAACACGATGCCGACCACGCCGCCGAGGTAGAGCACGGGATTGCCGGGGAACCCGACCGGCCCGCCGCGCACGATCAGCGACACCAGCCAGCCCGCGACCAGCGCCGTGGTGCCGACCGCGAAGTTGACCAGGGTCGCGGTCATCGCGCTGCCCGAGGCCGCGTTCACCCGGCCGTTGATCGCCTGCTGCACCGCGACGGCGGCGCCCCCGGCGAGCGGGAGCACCAGCAGCCACAGCGAACCGCCGCCCTGGCCGAGCCCGCCGGACAGCGAACCGGCCACCGCGCCCAGGGTGAGCACCGCGCCGAGCACCCGCGGCCAGGTCAGCGCCTGCGGCCCGGCCGGACCGAGCCCGGCCCGGTCGACGAACAGGCTGCTCACCGTCTGCCCGGCGACCACGCCGACGGTGAACATCGCGACGCCGAGGACCGAGACGGTCACCGACTGGCCCGCGACGAACGTCGCGCCGCCGAGCCCGCCCAGGCAGTGCCACGGCCGCAACCGCCCGGCGCGCACGGCGTCCGCGAGGCGGCGGAGCCCGGCGCGGGTTTTCGGCGCCACCGGCAGCGCGAGCAGCAGGAGCACGAGCCCGCCGCCGAACGAGATCACCGCGGCGAGCATCGAGTCGCGCAGTTCGGTGCCGAGCTGGCCGTTGATCCGGCCCTGGGTCGCCATGGCGAGCCCGGAGAGCAGGGCGAGCACGACCCCGGCCACCCGTTCCGTTCTCGGTGTCCGTTCTGTCGTCTTTTCCTGAACTGGTGCGGTGGCGGTGGTACTCATCGGTTCCATTGTCGGCCCGTCCGGCCGCCCGCGCGGCGTGATGATCGTGACTCCGCACCCCCGCCCGGGCTAGCTGAAAAGGCTCGATAACCAGGGGCTACGGCCGGGATGCGGACATGCCCGTGCATTGTTCCGGCCGACAAGTCAAGATATTGAGGTGGCTCAACCGACGACCCAGCTGAATGCGACCGAGCAGGACACCCTGGTCAAGCAGATCGGCCTCGCCCTGCTGCGGGCCGCCCCGCGCGACTGGCACCGGGTGACCGCGGAGTACCGAGCCGTCGGCAGGTACCACGAGATGACCGGGGAGATCGTCACCAAGGACGGCGCCGCCCACGAGTGGGTGGCGACGCACGACATCGCGACCTTGTTCGGCCGGCTGCGCGCCGGGATGTACCGCGATGGCCGGGGGACCTGGTTCAACGCTCGTTACCAGCTCGACCACCCCTCCAGCTACAACCTGGAGTACGACCGGGAAGAACCGGTGTGGGATCTGATGCCGCCGCCGCAGGCCTACGCGGACGAGTTGCGCATGTTCCCCCGGTCCGAGGAGAACGTGCCGGAATGGCTGATGCGGCGGCTGGCCGGGCTCGGGCCCGAGCAGCCCGGCCCGCGGTTCCGGATCGCGCGGATCTTCGACGGCGCCGGTCCCGGCGGCCGTCCCGTGATCAACCGGCCCGACCTCGAGGTCGACGAGCAGGACCGGCTCCTGGAGTACCTCGACCAGGCGCCCGTGGTGGTCTCCGAACGCAGTTACGACGTCGACCTGCTCGCCCAGTCCCCGGTGGCCGCGGTGCCGGTCGCCTTCCACAGCGACGGCGTGTGGATCTGGCCCGCCGCGGTCAACTACTACCTGCGGGAATACGGCGTCTCGCCGGAGCCCGATCTGGTGCAGCACATCAGGTCCGCGGGCTTCACCGTGCCGGAGGTGCCCGAGCAGACCCGGCAGGCGGCCGGGGCCTACCTGACCCGGGGCAACGCCCCGCCCCCGCCCCGCCCGGCGACTCCGCCCCCACCGCCTCCTCCCGCGCCCGCTCCGCCCGCGCCCGAGCAGGCCGCGCCGCCGCCTCCCCCGGTCGCCCCGCCGCCGCGGGAGGAGGAGCCGCCGCGAGCCGCCTTCGAGGAGCCGGAAACCCGGTACGAGGAACCCGAGCCGCGCTACGAGGAGCACTACGACCAGGCGGACCACGCCGAACCGGAACCCGAACCGGAGCCGGAGCCCGAACCCGCCGCGCACGCCGAACCCGAGGAGCCGGAACGTCCGGCCGTGCCGGACAGCGGCCCGCCGACCCAGCTGGTCTCCCCGCAGGCCCTCGCGCAACCGGCGGCCCCCGAACCGGACGACGCCCCGGTGCTCGACCAGTTGCGCGGCAAGCTCGGCGAACTCGACATCCCGGACACCGCCTACCGGATCGGCGGCCCGGCCGAACGCGGCTGGAGCCTGGAGGAGGTCGACGACGGCTGGCGGGTCGGCTGGTACGACGGCAAGCTCACCAGCCCGGCGGTGTTCGGCGACCCCGAGGACGCGGCCGCGTTCATGCTGGGCAAGCTGCTGCTCGACCGCGACGGCCGCGCCGGTGCGGAACGGCGGGCCGCCGCCGTCCCCGAGGAGGCGCCCACCCCGCCGCCCAACAACAAACCGGCCCCGAAGACCGTGCTCGCCACGCTCCCGGGCGATATCGCGACCGGGGCCCGGACGTCCCGCGCGCCCGAGAAGGAGCCCGCCGAGGCCCCGGCCCCGCCGCCACCCTCTCGTCCCGCTCCCGAACCGGCGGCGGCCCGGGCCGCCGCCGAGGCCGGTCCGATGACCGAGCTGGTGAGCCCGGTGCCCGATCCGGTCCCCGGCTCGCTGTCCGAACGGCTCGACGACCCGGGCCCGCCGACCACCGCCGCCCGGCCGGTGACGCCGCCGCTGCCGCCGCGCCGGGACACCCCGCCGCCCCGCCGGGACGAAAGCCGCCCCTCGGCAGCGGCCCAGACCGGCGCCGGTCAGCAGTGGCCGATCCAGCCGATGCCCGGGGAACCGCCGCTGACCCTGTTCCGCGGCAAGGAGTTGCGGGAACTGCCCGCGGGCAGCGAACTGGACCGGTTCGGCGGGCCGAACGGCAACCTGACCTACGCTGCGGGGACGCCGTTCGAGGAACGGTCCCTGGTGCCGGAATGGGTCAACCGCCCATATCACGTCTACCGCGTGCAGCGCCCGCTCGAGGCGCTGGCCGGGGTGGCGATCCCGTGGTTCAACCAGCCCGGCGGCGGCGCGGCGTACCTGTTGCCCGCGTCGATCGAAGAGCTGGTGGCCGAGGGCGACCTGATCGAACTCGACCCGGGCGAGCCGCCCGTCGACTGACCTTTCGCGCCCGGGTCAGTGCACGACGAGGCCGTGGGCGGCGGCGAAGGCGACCGCGGTCTCCAGATCGACGTGGGCGCCGGTGAGATCGGCCTGTCGCAGGGCGTTCGCGTCGAGTTTGGCGCCGCGCAGGTCGGCGCCGGTCAGTTTGGTGCCTTGCAGCCGGGCCTGGCGCAGGTCCGACTCGCGGAGATCGGTGTCGGCCAGGTCCGCCTCGTTGAGGTTGGCCTCGCGGAACCGCAGGCCGGACAGGTCGACCTTGCGCAGCCGGGCGCCCCCGAGCGCGGCGAGGGACAAATCCGTTTCCCGCAAGGTGATCGGCCGCAGTCGGCAGTCCACAAAGGACGATCCGAGGAGCGAGCAGCCGCTCCACTCGGTGTCCGCGAGCACGGTCCGGTCGAAGGTGCAGGACCGGAACGCCGACGCGGTGTGCTTCGAATCGCCGAGATCGGTCCTGGTGAAATCGCATTCGTCGAACGTGCAGCCCTGGGTCACCAGACCGCGCAGGTCCGCTTCGGCGAAGTCGCAGCGGACGAATTTCCTGTTCTCCCACCGCACACCGGTCAGCACGGCGTCGCGGTAGTCCTCCCCGATCTCCGGCTCGCTCATCCCGACAGCTTGGCAGATCAGCGAATTCACCAGGCGATGCGGTCGAACAGCGCGCGCAGCCGGGCGGCGCGGCGCGGGTTCCCGGTGCCCGCCCAGCCGATCCGGCCGAGCAGGTGCGCGCGGAAATCGGGATGGCCGTCGCGGTTCTGGGCCCGCGGACCGGTTCGCACGCAGTTGTGCAGCAGGGCCCGCAGGGCGTCGTACTCGCGGCGGGAGACCGCGGGCGCGGAGTTGACCACCAGCCCGGCGACGCGCTGACGCTGGTGCGCCCCGGTGACCGAGGTCTTCGCCTCCCGGATCCGGAATCCTTCCTCGCGCGCGATGCGGCGCACGCCCGGTACGAGCCGGTGCACCGGCACCGCTGCGTCGCCGGAGAAGGCGAGGTCGTCGGCGTAGCGGGTGTAGGCCACGCCCAGCACGCGGGCGAGCCCGGCCAGCCGCACGTCGAGCCGGTGCGCCGCGGCGTTCGCGACCGCGGGCGAGGAAGGCGCGCCCTGCGGCAGATGCGGGCCCGCGAGCCCGCGCACCTGCCGCCAGCGCAGGGCCGGGTCCCGGCCCGCGGGCGCGTCGGCGAGCACGTCGGCCGGGGTGGCCGTGGTGAGCAGCCCGGCCAGGACGGCCGCGACGCGGGGCGGGTAACCCGCCGCCGCGAGCAAGGCGCGTACCCGGCGACCGGAAACGGTGGTGAAGAAGCCTTCCAAGTCCATCCGCACGACCACGTCCCGGCCGGAATGCTGCGCCGCGCAGGTCACCGGCGAACGGCCCGTCCGGAACCCGTGCACGGCCTCGTGCAAGGGAAACCGGGCGACCACGTGCCGGACGACCCGGCGCTGCAGTTCGGCGAGCCGCGGTTTCGGCGATTCCAGCAACCGGGCCCCGCCGGTGCGCGTGGGCACCCAGCGGTACCGGTAGTGCCGCAACGGCCGCCCGGCGCGCCGGTTCCAGCCACCGAGGTCGGCGAACCAGTCCAGCTCACCCGGGGTCAGGTCGAGGGCGCGGGCGCATTCGGCCGGTGTCGCCCAGCGCGGCACGCCCCAGCGCCACGGCCGCGGCGCGGGCGGTTCGGGTGGCGGGGCTGGGCGGAGCCGGGCGTGTTCCGGCAGCGGTGGCAGGTCCAGCACCAGCGCGGTGAGCTCGCGGACGCCCCCGATCGGCGGGGAGGGCGAAAGTTCCAGCAGCCTGCTCGCCAGGTCTTCGGCCGCTTCCAGCTCGAGCAGCCGCGACTCGACGAGCCGATCGGCCAGCACACCCCGTTCCCACGGACCGTCCAACGCCACCCGCGCCGTGGCCGCCGCCCGCCGCCGCGCGTACTCGGCCGCCAACTCCGGTGGCTGCCCGGAATTCCCGGTGACGAACCCGAACTTCATCCGCGCCCTCGCCGGGTGTGTGGCGACCGGAGGTGACCGTTTCTCCCCTGTTCTGCCGCGCGCACCAAGGCGTACGCGGAGCGTGCTGTCGCGCGTGGGGCGCGATGCCTGGGTTTCGTCGTGCTCCCCGGGGTTGCCCCGGAGTGGGCAGGTGACCCCGCCTGCTCACCTCCGTGTCGCCACACCCCCGCCACCTTAGAGGCAACCACCGGACAACAGCGGGCGCTCAGTCGATCGCCTGCCGGCGGCCACCCGCGATCAGCGCGTCGAGCAGGCACGCGATGGCGGGGTGCCGCCGGGCCCCGGGGCGCGTGGCGGCGAACAGCGTCCGGCGGATCTCCGGATCGATCGCGGTGAGCAGCCGCACCTCCCCGTGTTCCGGGGCGACGATCCGGGGAATGAGCGTGAACCCGTGCCCGGCGCCGACGAGGGCGGCGGCCACCGCGAAATCGTTGCAGTGCCCCACGACGTGCGGCTCGTACCCGGCGAGCGCGCAGGACCGTTCGAACAGCAGGGCACACGGCCCACCGGGCGCCGGGGCGATCCACCGGGCGTCCCGCAGCTCGGCCAGGCGCACCCGCGGACCGGGCAGCGGATGGCCGGGCGGAACGGCGACGAGCATGGGCTCGGTGAACAGGTCCGCCCGTTCGACGTTCTCGACCGGCCGCCGGGGCGCGAGCGTGTACTCGCACGCGACCACGACGTCGAGTTCGCCGCGTTCCAGGGCGGGCAGGCCGTTCTCCGGTTCGGCCTCCTCGATCCGCAGGTCCAGTTCGGGCGCCTCGACCGCCAGCCGGGCGAGGGTGTCCGGCAGCAGCGCGCGCCCCAGGGACGGCAGGACCCCGATCCGCAACACCCCGCGGACGGCGCCGTCGTCCCCGGCGAGGTCGGCCTCGGCGGCCTCCAGCGCGGCGAGCACCTCCCGCGCGTGCCCGGCCAGCCGTCCCCCGGCGGCGGTCAGGCGCGCGGTGCGCCGGCTGCGATCGACCAGGACCGTGTTGAGTTGCCGCTCCAGGGCGGCGATCTGCTGCGACACCGCCGGCGGCGTGAACGACAACGCCCGCGCCGCGGCCGCGATGCCCCCGTGCTCGGCCACGGCGAGCAGAACCCGAAGCCGCCGGACGTCCAACACGAAAGCAATCCTATATGGGTCGGCCGTGAAACGTTACTGGTGCTAACTGCTGCCCGGTGGGAACGTGACGTCGTGACCGCCGACAGCCGTGCCACCGTCGCCCTGGGGACGACGTTGGCGCTGTGGGCGTCGGCCTTCGTTTTCATCCGGGTCGCCCTGCCCGGTTTCGGTGTCGCGGGCCTGTCCGCCGGCCGGCTCCTGGTGGCGTCGGTGGCGCTGGCCGCCGCGGCCCCGCTGCTGCGCGTGCGCCGCCCCGAACGCGGTGATCTCGCGCGCATCGCCGCCTGCGGGCTGACCGGAATGACCGCCTACCAGCTGCTGCTCAACGCCGGTGAGCGCACGATCGAAGCCGGAACGGCGAGCCTGCTGGTCAACACCGGTCCGATTTTCGCCGCGCTGCTGGCTTTCGCGTTGCTGCGCGAACCACTCACCAGCCGGTCCTGGGCGGGCATCGGCCTCGGCTGCACCGGCGCCACCGTCATGGCCCTGGCTCAGGGCAACCACCTGCGCCCCAGCGCGGACGCCCTGCTCATCCTCGGGGCCGCCCTGGCGCAGGCCCTGTTCTTCGTGCTGCAGAAGCCGTTGCTGGCGCGGTACCGGCCGTTCGAGGTCACCTGTTACGCCACCTGGTCCGGCACCCTGTTCGCGCTGCCGCTGCTGCCCGACCTCGCCGGTGATCTGCCGCACGCCGGTCCGGACGCCCTCGCGGCCCTGATCTTCCTCGGCGCGGCGCCGAGCGCGATCGGGTTCGCCGCCTGGGCCTACGCGCAGGCCCGCGTCCCGGTCGCCGTCGCCGCGAACACGCTGTACCTGGTGCCCCTGCTCGCCATCGGCATCGGCTGGGCGCTCCTGGCCGAAACGGTCCATCCCGGTGCGCTCGCCGGTGGCCTGCTCGCCCTCGCCGGAGTCGCGCTCAGCCGCGGCAGGCCCCGCCCCACCGCCGTCGCGGGGTACCCGCCCCGCGAACCGTCCGAGAAGAGGAGAGGTTCATCGTGGCCAGCACGTCACTCGGCACCGTGCTCACCGCCGTCGTCACCCCGTTCGACCAGGACCTGAACGTCGACGAATCCGCATTCGTTTCCCTGTTCCATCACCTCCTTGAGAACGGATCGGACGGGGTCGTGGTGTGCGCCACGACCGGCGAGCCGTCGACCCTCACCAATGCCGAACACCTGCGGCTGGTCGAACTCGCCTGCGCGGAACGCCCCGCCGGAGCCACGGTCATCGCATCGATCGGTTCGAACAACACCGCCCAGGCCTGCGCCATGACCGAGCGCGCGACCGAACTCGGCGCGGACGCCGTGCTCTCGGTGGCCCCGTACTACAACCGGCCGAACCGCCGCGGCCTGATCCGGCACTACTCGGAGATCGCCCGGGCCACCGACAAACCCGTCATGCTCTACAACATTCCCACGCGCACCGGCATCGACCTGCCCAACGACCTGCTCGCCGAACTCGCCCAGATCGACCGCGTCGACTACGTCAAGCAGGCCAACAACGCCAACCTCGCCCCGATCGACGGGCTCGGCCTCTATGCCGGCAACGACGACATCTTCGCCCGCACCCTCGACCTCGGCGGCTGCGGCGGCGTCCTGGTCGCCAGCCACGTCGCCGGGCCGCTGCTGCGGCAGATGGCCGACGAACCCGCCCGGCGGGCCGAGATCAACGAACGGCTCCAGCCGCTGTTCGCCGCGCTCGGCGTCACCACCAACCCGATCCCGATCAAGGCCGCGCTTTCCCTGCTGGGCCACCAGGTCGGCGGTCTCCGCCTGCCCCTGGTCGAAGCGGACGAGGCCGAACTCGAGGTCATCCGTGACGCGCTGATCCGGACCGGGCTCACCGGAAGTCCCGTGACTTCGCGGTGATCCGCATCGGCAGGTGCTGAAGCCGATCGGCGCGCAAGCTCACCACCCCCTCCGCGCGTTCGACGGTGCCGCGGACCAGCAGGGCGGGGCTGGAGCGCGCGATCCGGTGGTATCGCCGCCACAGCCCGGCCGTGCAGACCACGTTCACCATGCCGGTCTCGTCCTCGATGTTGAGGAAGGTGATCCCGCCCGCGGTGGCCGGGCGCTGGCGGTGGGTCACCGCGCCGCCGATCAGCACCCGGCTGCCGTTCTCCGCTTCGAGCAGCCGTTCCGCGGTGAGCACCCCGAGCGCGTCCAGGCGTTCCCGGATGAACTGGGTCGGGAAGCTGTCCGGGGAGATCCCGGTGGCCCACACGTCCGCCACCGCGAGATCGATCCGGTCCATCCCGGGCAGGACCGGAGCGCTCGCCCCGGCCACCGCTCCGGGCAGTTTCTCCGGCCGTTCCCCGGCTACCGCGCCGGCCGCCCACAGCGCCCGGCGCCGGTCGCCGTCGAAGCAGCCGAAGGCCCCGGCCGTCGCCAGCGCCTCGACCTGCGGCGTGGTCAGCCGCACCCGCCGGGCGACGTCGGCCATGTCGCGGAACGGCCCGCCGCCCTCCCGCTCGGCGACGATCTTTTCGGCGAGCGCCTGGCCGATCATCCGCACGGGGGCGAGCCCGATCCGCACCGCGGGCTTCGCGTCCTCGGCGCCGAGGGGTTCCAGGGTGGCGTGCGGCAGGCTGGCGTTGATGTCCGGCCCGCGCACGGTGACCCCGTGCCGCCGCGCGTCGGCCACCAGGGACTGCGGCGAGTAGAAACCCATCGGCTGGGCCCGCAGCAGGGCCGCGCAGAACGCGGCCGGGTGGTAGTGCTTGAAGTAGGCACTCGCGAACACGAGGTAGGCGAAGCTCAGCGCGTGGCTCTCCGGGAAGCCGAAGTTGGCGAACGCCTGGAGTTTGGCGAAGATCCGCTCGGCCAGGTCCGCATCGACCCCGTTCGCCGCGGCCCCGCGGTGGAAGCGTTCCCGCAGCCGTTCCATTTTCTTCTCGGACCGCTTCGCGCCCATGGCGTGGCGCAGTTCGTCGGCCTCGGCCGCGGTGAAGTTCGCGACGTCCAGGGCGATCTGCATCATCTGTTCCTGGAACAGCGGCACACCCTTGGTCTTGCGCAAGGCGTTCGCCAGCAACGGATGGTCGTAGTCCCAGTCTTCCTGTCCGTTGGCCCGCCGGATGTACGGGTGCACCGAGCCGCCCTGGATCGGCCCGGGCCGGATCAGCGCGACCTCGATCGCGAGGTCGTAGAACTTCTTCGGCGCGAGCCGCGGCAGGGTGGCCAGCTGCGCACGGCTTTCCACCTGGAAAACCCCGATCGCGTCCGCCTTCCGGAGCATCGCGTAGACGTTGTCGTCGGTGAGGTCGAGCCCGGCCAGGTCGATCCGCTCGCCTTCGTGCTCGGCGACCAGATCGATCATGTAGTGCAGGGCGGAGAGCATGCCGAGGCCGAGCAGGTCGAATTTGACCAGTCCCACCGAAGCGCAGTCGTCCTTCTCCCACTGCAGGACGCTGCGGTTCTCCATCCGCGCCCATTCGATCGGGCACACCTCGCTGACCGGCCGGTTGCAGATCACCATCCCGCCAGAGTGGATGCCCAGGTGCCGCGGGAAGTCCTCCAGCGCACATGACAGTTCCAGCACCGGCTCGGGAATGTCGTGGTCGTGGTCCTCCTGGACGATCCGCAACGGGCCCCAGCGGTCGATCTGCTTGCTCCAGGCGTCCTGCTGCCCCGGCGAGTACCCGAACGCCCGGGCCGCGTCCCGCACCGCGGACTTGCCCCGGTAGGTGATCACGTTCGCGACCTGCGCGGTGCACAACCGCCCGTACTTGCGGTAGACGTACTGGATGGCCTCTTCCCGGCGATCGGATTCGATGTCCAGGTCGATGTCCGGATACCCGTCCCGGTCCGGCGCCAGGAACCGTTCGAACAGCAGTTCCCACCGCACCGAGTCGACCTTGGTGATGCCGAGGGCGAAGCACACCGCGGAATTGGCCGCCGATCCCCTTCCCTGGCAGAGGATTCCGCTCTTCCGGCAGAACTCGACGATGTCCCAGACGATGAGGAAGTAACCGGGGAAGCCGAGTTTCTCGATGATTTCCAACTCGTGGTCGAGCTGGCGGTACGCCTCGGGGTTCTCCTCGCGGGAACCGTACCGTTCAGCCGCGCCGCGGTAGGTCGTCTCGCGCAGGAAGGTCGCCTCGGTGTGCCCGTCCGGCACGTCGTACGGCGGCAGTTCCGGGGCGACCAGGTGCAGATCGAACGCGCACTGCTCGCCGAGCAGCGCGGCCCGCTGCACCGAACCCGGGTACCGGGCGAACCGGCGTGCCATTTCCGCACCGGAGCGCAGATGCGCCGTCCCGGCCGCCGGTAACCAGCCCGCCATCTCGTCGAGCCCGCGACGCGCCCGGATCGCCGCCATCGCCCCGGCGAGCCGGCCACGATCCGGGGTCGCGTAGTGCACCGCGTTGGTCGCCACGGTCGGCAACCCGAACTCGGCGGCCAGCGCGGCCAGCGCGTCGTTGTGCGCGGTATCGCCGGGCAGGCCGTGGTCGGTCAGTTCGACGAACACGTTCTCGCGGCCGAAGAGTTCGGTCAGCTCACCGAGCCGTCCTCGTGCCGCATCCGGCCCCTCGCCGTACAACGCCCGCCGCACCGCGCCCTTGCGGCACCCGGTGAGCACCGCGGCCTTCCCGGACACCTCGGCGGCGACCTCGGCGAGGTCGTACACCGGGCGCCCCTTCTCGGCTCGCCGATCGGCGGGAAGTTCCCGATCATGCCCGGCCAGCTGCCCCGCCGTGACGGCCCGGCAAAGGCTCGCGTACCCGTGCTCGTCCCGGGCGAGCAGCAGCAGATGCTCGCCCTCGGGATCGGCGATCCCGTTCTGCGGCCCGGAAAGCCCGAAGCTCAGCTCGGTGCCGAACACCGTGCGCATCCCGAGTTCCCGGGCCGCTTCGGCGAACCGCACCACCCCGTACATGCCGTCGTGATCGGTGATCGCGATCGCGTCCAGCTCCAGCCGGGCGGCTTCCGCCACCAGTTCCTCGGGATGGCTCGCCCCGTCGAGGAAGCTGAAGTTGGAGTGGCAGTGCAGTTCGGCGTAGGGCACCCGGGTGCGCGCGCCCGCGTGGTCGTCCCCGCGCCGTGCGTCGAGATCCGCCGGGCGGAGGTGACCGTCCCGCCGCCGGCCCCACGCCGGGCTGTCCCCGCCATCGGCGGGTACGGCCTCCCCGGACAGGTTCCGTTCCAGCTCCTTCCACGGAACCGGCGGGTTGTTCCAGCCCATGATCGTTACCGGCGCAGGTTCTCGACGGACTGCCTCGGCCAGGGCAGGTTCAGTTCCGGGTACACCTCCGGCTCCGCCGGGGACAGCACCGGCTCCCCGGGGACCTCGGGCAGCGGTCGCGGCGTCGGCGCGGCCGAACGCAGCCACTCGCTCACCCGGCGGAGGTACTCGTCACTCATCAGTCGTACATCCCTTCAACTGTCCACAATGGATTTCCGGTTTCCGTTCTCGTCAACAGGAGCGCCGTTCCCGGCTCACCCGCACGCCCCGCCAGCAACACCTGCACCCGGGCCCGGGCCGGCGTGCCGGAAGGGGACCACCACTGCGCGTCCACCGGCCACGGCCCCGCCCAGTCGAGGACCCGCGCCGCCGGACCGCCGTCCACCGCCACCTCGAACGGCGGCTCGGTGAGCACCCGCCGCTCGGTGATCCCCACTTCCCGCCCCGCGGAATCGGTGACCCGGGCCGGAAGCACGCGCTCGAACACGGTCGCCGGGGACGGCGCCGGCAACCGGCCGGGCCAAGGCGCACCGGGCGGGCTCGACGGGACCCGGTGATCGCCCCACGGCACCAGGCGGACCCGTTCGGCCGGGCCCCGGCCCCCGTCGAGCACCGCGGTGAAAACGCTCTCCGGACCGAGCAAACCCTGCACGCGCACCAGTGCCCGGCCGGCTCGTTCCGCCGCGAGGCCCTGCTCCTCGCCCATGGCATGCGGTTTGCCGTCCACACCGCCCTGCCACAGCCCGAGTTGCAGGGACTGCCCGGCCACGGTCTCCTCGGGCGCCAACCGCAACCGGGCCACCCCGGAAGTCGGGCGGATCCCCGGCGCGGCCCGGAGCCAGCCCTCGAACTGCCACCGGACCCGATCGGCGATTCCCTGTGGGGTCAGCGGTTCCGCGCACCGCCACACCCGGCTCAGTTCCTCCCCGCTCTCCGTCGTGGCGTAGATGCCCAGCCTGGTGCAGGCCAGCCCTCGGGCGGCGAGCCCCGCGTGGAACCGCCCGGCCAGGGTCTTCGCCATGAACGCGGCCGCGTCCACCCGGTCCAGCGCCGGCTCGAACGACTCGGTGACCGACAGTTCGGGTGGTGGCCGCCGCCGGTGCGGTGGCCGTTCGGAGTGCCCGCGCGCCAACCGGTGCGCGAGCATTCCGACGCTGCCGAACCGGGAGGCGACATCCCGCTCGGCGAGTGCGGCGAAGGCACCCAGGGTGCGCAATCCCAGGCGCTTCAGCAGATCGACGAGCTCACCGCGCTCGGCCCCCGGCTGGTCGAGCTCGAAGATCGACAGCGGTGCGAGGAACTCCGCACTCCGTCCCCGCTCGACCAGCACGGACCGGTGCGCGGCGAGCACCGCGGCGAACAACCCGTCGGCGACACCGATCTGGCACTCCACCCCGGCCCGGGCCGAGACGTGGTCGACCAGCATCTCGACGAGGGCGGACTCGCCGCCGAAGTACCCGGCCGCACCGCTCACCGGCACCGCCACCAGCCCGGGCCGGACCGCCTCGACCCCGACGACCAGTTCCTCCACCGCCGCGACCACCGGTTCGAACAGCCGCGCGTCCCGTCCCTCGTCGACGGTGAGCACCGCGAGCTCCGGACACCGGGACTGGGCCTCCCGGCGCCGCATGCCCCGGCGGACCCCGTCGGCCCGGGCGACCGCGGAGCACGACACCACCCGGTTCGCCGCGAACACCGCGACCGGCCGGTGGACCGGGATCCCCGCGCTCGCGGCGGCCGCCACCGCGGGCCAGTCCGGGACCCACACCACCAGAATCCGCACTTCCCGCGACACCGGCAGATCCCGGCCACCGTCTGATGTGGACACTCTGCTCATCCCGCCTCCTCGGCCGGGAGCGGCCCCGCGCGTTCGGCGCTCCGGACAGCCGGGGTGTCCGGGGCACCGCGGGCCACCACTCCCGCGGGCCCCGGCAGGAGCAACTCCGCCCGCACCGGCCGCGCCGCCGCTCCCCTGCCCCCGGCATGGACCGTGACCCGCCGGGTGCCCAGGTAGCCGTATCCGGATTCCAGGCCGGTCCACCGCCCGGCCGCGCAGTGCAGCTCCACCTCGGCTCCCGGCCAGGCCCCGCAGCTGAGCAGTACCGCGCCGCGATGCCGTGCCCGCGCGGACAGCCGGCGCGCGACCTGAGGCGCCAGCCGACCGGCGGGATCGACCGCGACGAGGTCCAGCCCGTCCAGCAGGGCGGCGACGACCGGAGCGAATTCGACACCGGGGTGCGGTACCAGTGCGAATCTGCCCACCTCGACGCCGAGCTCCTGCGCGGCCACCAGGCCGAGATCGGGCATGCCGACCGCGGCCGCCCAGGAGCCGTTCGCCGTCGCCTCGGCCAGCAGGGCGAGCAGCAGGGAACTCGCCCCGTGCACCGCGACCGTGCTGCCCCGCCGGAGGCCCGCCGAGGGCAGCAGGTCCCGCAACGCGGCGGCCACCGGGAGCACCCGGCCGGTGACGTGCGCGTGTTCGGCGGCCGCGGCGACACCGCTCGCCGTGCTCACCCCGGGTAGCGACGCCAGCTTCGCCACCGGAGCGCGCGTGTCGATCGCCGCACCCGTCACCGGAACCACCTCCCCACACACGTCGCCGACCGACACCCGTGCCTGAGCACGGGCTAGAGTTCACCGCGGGGAAGGCGGTTATTCGAACAGGTGTTCGACTCCTTCAGTCAACACCCCGTGCCCCCGGCTGTCAAGTCCGCTCTCGCGTCACCAGATCGCAACGGCGGTGACGGCGTGGACCAGGGCGAGAACCGCGCCACCTCCGGCCATCCCCCATTCCCGCCGGGAGACGCCGATACCCGCGTCGGCCACCTGCGCGCACGCGGCCGCGAGCAGACCGAGCACCCCCGCCGGACCCGGCGCGGCGAACGGCACGATCGCGGCGAGAAAACCCAAGGGCACGGCCCGTGCCGCATACATCCACGCGTAGAACCGCTCACCGCTCGCCGGCGTACCGGAGCGACTCAACACCGCCGGGCGCACGACCGCCACCACGGCGAACGCGACGCTCACGGCCGCGAACGCGGCATTGACAACCCCCAGTGCGACCATCCCGACACCCACTTCCACCCTAACTATTTACAAAGTTCACTGTGTATGGATGGTACAGTCTCCACGTGGCATCGGAACCCCGAAGCAAGCGCGCTCTCCACGAATCCCCGGCGTTCCGGCTCACCGTCCTCGGCACCCATCTGGCCGGTGACTTCGCCGAGCACCTCCGCGCCGCGGAACTGACCCCGAAGCATCTCGGCGTGCTCACGGTCGTCGATCAGGGATTCGCCCGGACCCAGGACGACGTGGCCCGGCTCATGCGGGTCAGCCCCAGCCTGGTCGTCCGGCTCATCGACCACCTCGAGCAACGCGATCTCATCGGGCGCCGCCGCGACCCGGGCAACCGTCGCCGGCACATCCTTTCCGTTACCGCACAAGGGAAGACAGTCATCGACAAGGCCGCGGACTTCGCGGCCACGCTCGATGCCGACCTGGCCACGCGCCTCGGCCGCGGACTCGGCCACCAGTTCGACGAAGCGCTCGCGAACCTCATGGCCCACCTCACCGAGAATCCGTAGTCAGAACCCCCACGCACCTTCGGCACGCGAAAACTGTCGGCCGTCGCGGCTATGGTCCCGAGCTGTCCGAATTTCCCGATTCAGCGGAGGGCCAGCATCATGATCATCATCTCCGGGCGCCTGCACGTCGATCCCGGTGCGCGCGACGAATACCTGGACGGCTGCCGTGCCGTGGTGGAACAGGCCCGGGCCGCGCCCGGCTGCCTCGACTTCGCGCTGTCCGCCGATCTGCTCGAACCGGACCGCATCAACGTGTACGAGCGATGGGAGTCCGACGAGCACCTGGCACGGTTCCGGGGAGCCGGACCGGACTCGGCGCAGGCCGTGCGGATCAGGGACGCCTCGGTGGCGAAGTACCGGATCTCCGCCACCGAGCCCCCTTGACCTACGAAGACACCTCGCCGGGTTCGATGTCCCGCAGGCGGCGCCACGCCAGCACGGCCAGCACCGCGACCGCGGCGAACGCGATCCAGAACGGCGCCAGCAGCCCGAAACGCTGCGCGACCACGCCGCCGAGCAACGAGCCCGCCGCCGCCCCGCCCGCCGAGGCCAGCAGGTAGACGCTGCTGACCCGGCCGAGCAGGGCGACGGGCGTCTTCTGCTGGCGCACCGTGGTGGCGACCGTTCCCCACACCAGGGCGTGCGCGCCGAACACGGCCATGGTCAGCGCCGCCACCCACACGTTCCGGGTGAGCGCGAGGACCAGGTACGTCAGCGATTCGATGGCCAGCCCGGTGCGCAGCAGGAAGGTCCGGCTCAGCCGGGATTCCAGCCATCCGTAAGCCTGGGAACCCGCGATCGCGCCGACCGCCCCCACCGCGACCAGCAGTCCGAACTGCCGCTCGGACAGGCCGAGCCACTGGCGGGCGTAGAGCACCCAGACCGCGAGCGCGGCGACCCCGGTGAGGTTCATGACCAGGATGCAGAGCGTGAGCATGCGCAGCGCCGGGTTGCGCCACAGCCAGCGCACGCCTTCGGCGATGTCCGCGCGCAGTGCCCGGCGTTCGCCCGGTTCGGCGGGCACCGGACGGGTCCGCGCGAGCAGGGCCACCGTCAGCAGGAACGCCGCCGCGTGGAAACCGAACGGGAGTGCCGCTCCCACGGCGAACAGGAAGGCGCCGATCGGCGGGCCGACGAGCTGGTTGCCCACGGTGAAGGTCAGGAAGAGGCGGGCGTTGGCCCGCCCCAGCGCGGCCGGTTCCACCAGGGAAACCACGACCGCCGCCGATGCCGTATCGGCGAGCGTCTCCCCGGCACCGAGGAGGAACAACGCGAGGTAGATCGGCCACAACTGGGTGAGCCCGAACGCGACGACGATCGCCAGGACGGCGAGGACGGTCCCGCGGACGGCGTTCACCACAAGGATCAGCGTCCGGCGCGGCAACCGGTCCGCGAGCGCGCCGCTGGACAACGCGAACAGGAGCCAGGGCAATTGCTGAGCGAACGACCCGGCCGCGACGGCCGCGGGGGAGGTGGTGAACGAGGAGATCAGCAGCGGGCCGGCGGCCAGCAGGGCGCCGTCACCGAGATTGGTGGCGGCCGCGGTCCACCACAGGCGGGTGAAATCGGGGCCCAGCCCCGGAGAGGTGCGAAGGAATCGACGCGGGAAAGGACGTCGAGGCATGACGAAACTCCCGAATGGATGCGAGGAAAACGCGGACGGGGGCGACGCCACCGCGTCGCCCCGGTTCGCCTCGCCGGGAGTTCCGGCGGTTACGAGCGGACGGGCTCCCGGTACAGGGCGAACGGTTCAGCCGGACCGGAACAGGTGTCACGCATCGCATCCGCCTTTCGTCATCGGGGTTTCCCGGAGCGTACGGCCATTTCGGGATATGCCGCGAGCGAAATCGCGCTACTGATGAACGTGCGTCAGTGCGCGAAGTGCCGGGTGCCGGTGAGGTAGAGGGTCACCCCGGCCTCCTCGGCCGCCGCGATGACCTCGGCGTCCCGCACCGAACCGCCCGGCTGGACCACCGCGCGCACACCGGCTTCGAGCAGCACCTGCAGCCCGTCCGGGAACGGGAAGAACGCGTCCGACGCGGCGACCGAACCCTTGGCCCGGTCCCCGGCGCGCCGCACGGCGAGCCGGGACGAGTCGACCCGGTTCACCTGGCCCATCCCGGCGCCGACCGTCGCGAGGTCGTGCGCGAGCAGGATCGCGTTCGACTTCACCGCACGCACCGCGCGCCAGGCGAATTCCAGGTCGGCCAGGGTGGCCTCGTCCGCGGCCTCCCCGGTGGCCAGCGTCCAGTTCGCCGGATCGTCGCCGGGGGCGTCGATGGCGTCGACGGTCTGCACGAGCATCCCGCCGGAGATCGGCCGGAACTCGATCGGGTCCGGGCTGGTCAGCGCGGGCAGCCGGAGCAGCCGGATGTTCTTCTTGCGGCGCAAGACGTCCAGCGCCTCGTCGTCGAACTCGGGGGCCAGCACGACCTCGGTGAACACGTCCGCGATCTGCTCGGCGGCCTCGCGGGTGACGGGGCGGTTCGTGGCGATCACCCCGCCGTACGCGGAAACCGGGTCGCACGCGTGGGCCTTCCGGTGCGCCTCGGCGATATCGGCGCCGACCGCGATCCCGCACGGATTGGCGTGCTTGATGATCGCGACGGCGGGCTCGCTGAAGTCGTAGGCGGCCCGGCGGGCGGCGTCGGTGTCGACGTAGTTGTTGTAGGACATGGCCTTGCCGTGCAACTGCTCGGCGTGCGCGAGCCCGTCCCGCCAGTGCTTGTACACCGCGGCTCGCTGGTGCGGGTTCTCGCCGTAGCGGAGGATCTCGCCGCGCTCCCAGGTTCCGCCGGTGAAATCGGGGAAACCGGAGTCGTCGGCGGGCGCGTAGGCGTTCGCGAACCACGCGGCCACCGCCATGTCGTAGCTCGCGGTGTGCGCGAACGCCTGCGCCGCGAGGCGTTTGCGGTCCTCCAGCGCGAACCCGCCTTCGCGGACGCGTTCGAGAACCCAGTCGTAGCGGGCAGGGTCGACCACGACCGCGACGCTGCCGTGGTTCTTGGCCGCCGCGCGCACCATCGCCGGGCCGCCGATGTCGATGTTCTCCACGCAGTCCTGGGGGCTCGCACCGGAGGCGACGGTCTGCCGGAACGGGTAGAGGTTGACCACCAGCAGGTCGAACGGCGCGATGTCGAGCTTGCGCAACTGCTCGACGTGGTCGTTCCGGTCGCGGTCGGCGAGCAGGCCCGCGTGCACCCGGGGGTGCAGCGTCTTCACCCGGCCGTCGAGCGACTCGGGAAACCCGGTGACCTCCTCGACCGGGGTGACCGGCACCCCGGCGTCGGCGATCACCCGCGCGGTGCCGCCGGTGGAGACGATCTCCACCCCGGCCGCGTGCAGGCCGGTGGCGAGCTCGAGCAGCCCCGCCTTGTCCGAGACACCGATCAGGGCGCGCCGAACGGGACGCTGTCCATCCGCACTAGACCCAGTCACCCGAAACTCACCTTTCGTCCGTCCACGGTGCAGCCACCGCGGCCCAGTCGCTCGATCACCTGTACGAGCAGCCTGCGTTCCACCGCTTTGATCCGTTCGTGCAGGCTGGCTTCGTCGTCGTCCGGTTCCACGGTGACGGCTTCCTGCTCGATGATCGGGCCGGTGTCGACCCCGGCGTCGGCGAAGTGCACGGTGGAGCCGGTGACCTTCACACCCGCCGCGAGCGCGTCGGCGACCGCGTGCATACCGGGGAACGCGGGCAGCAGCGCGGGATGCGTGTTGATCACCCGGTTGGCGAACCGGCCGAGGAAGTCGGCGCCGAGGATCTTCATGAAGCCCGCGGACACCACCAGATCCGGCTGGTACGCGGCGACCGCTTCGGTCAGCGCCTTGTCCCAGGCGGCGCGGTCGGGATGGTCGCGCAGGCGGACGGCGAACTGCGGCACCCCGGCCCGCTCGGCCCGGGCCAACGCCTCGATACCGTCGCGATCCGCGCCGACGGCCACCACCTCGGCCGGATAGCCCGGCTGCCCGGCCGCGTCGAGCACGGCCTGCAACAGCGTGCCCGAACCGGACGCGAGTACGACGACCTTCACCGGAGTGGGCAGATCCAACCGACCAGACAGAACGGTCTCCTCAGCGCCAACGCGGCCTTCACCTGGGATTACAGCGATTACAGCCTAGTCGCGGGGGTTCGCGTCCTCCGAGGCGGCCTCGGGGGGCTCGCTCGCCTCGGCTTCCTCCACCGGAACGTCGGCCGGTACCCCGGTTTCCGCCTCGGGCTCGACGGTGTCCTCGGTGTCCGATTCTGCCTCGGCGGGTTCCTCGGCAGCGGCGTCGGTGTCTTCGGCTTCGGGTTCCTCGTCGACGTCTTCCGGCGGCTCGGTTTCCGCCTCGGGAAGGGGTTCGAGCGGCTCGGCTTCGGCGGGCGGTTCTTCGGCCGGGCCGTTCGGACCCGCGAACCACGCGACCAGGCCACCGGGGAACGCGATCCAGCAGAACGCGGCCACCGAGACCAGCCCGACCGGGATGCCGACCGGATCGAAGGGGCCGTTGCCCAGCCGGCCCCCGGCGAGCGTGCCGAGTACGACGCAGCCGAATCCGACCAGCGCACCGGCCACGCCGACCGTGCGCAACCGGGCGAGCCGGTCGGAACCGGCGCGGCGCAGCGACCAGCCGACCAGCGCACCGGCCACCGCGGGCAGCGCCAGCAACGCCGGCCACCAGGCCGCGTACTGCTCGGGGATCCCGGCGAGCACCGGCAGACCGGGCACCGGCCCGCCGGTGAAACCGAACGGCCCGACCGACACCGAACCGATCGAGAATCCCGGGCCCGCGGCGAACCCCAGGCCGAAGACGATCGCGTTCGGCAGGTACCCGAGGGAGAGCAGGAACATGCCGAGCCCACTGCCGAGGCCCGGGGCGTTCCTCGTGAAGAGCCCGTGCGCGGTGGGCGCGGACCACGCCGTCGCGAACGCGGAGACGATCGCCCCGCACACGAGCAGGGCGGCCATGCCGAGCGCCCCGGCGCGCAGCCCGTGCACCGCGATCGGATCGAGCCGGTCGGCCAGCATCGACGCCAGGCCACAGCGCCCGGCCACCCCGGCCGTGGCCGCGAGCGCGGCGAGGAGGCCGGGCACCAGGAACGCGGCGAGCGGGTCGACGCTGAGCGGGCGGCCGGCGAGCAGCAGAGCGATCGTCACGCCGAGCGCGGCGTGGGCGAGGGCGATCGTGCCGATCACGGGGATCACCCCCGCCGGTTCGCGGCAGCCGAGTCGGTGCGCCGCGCCGGAGGCCGTCCGGGCGACCAGGAGAACGGCGCCGACCGTGGCGAGCAGGGGCAGCATGCCGAGCGGCCGGCCGGTGATCTCGATCGGCACCTGGTAGGCGGCGAGCCAGCCCGGACCGGCGGCCAGGAGCACGCCGGACGTGGAGAAATGTGCTTCCGAAGCGGCGGCGGTGACCAGGGCCAGCAGTGCGGCGACGACCGCGTACCCGGTGACCAGCGGCCCCACCGCCGCCGAGATCAACACCCGCACCCGGGCGATCCCGGTCAACCCCGGGGGCGGCTCGAATTCCTCGTCCAGCCGCTCCCCGCCGGGCTGAGCATGCCTGGTGAGCAGCTGCATGGCCCGACCCTCGCATCCGAGTTGGGCCATCCGGGTGAGGCACGCCGCCGGATGATCATGCCCACCTCGACATCCACCCGAGGGGGTTAGCCCTAACGTGTGTCGCCGAGGTGGGGGTCAGCTTTGCTGGCCGAACCCTCCGGGCGGGGTGCCCGGCTGTTGCTGCTGCTGACCGGATTCGGTCGACGGCTGCTGGTAGAACTGGCCCTGCTGGGGGGCGTAGGTGGTGGACTGCGAGCCCGGCGACGACACCGGCGGGCCGTACTTGGTGGGCTGGGAGAACGGGGTGGACTGCTCGTTCGGCCCCTGCTGCGGCTGCCCGAACTGGCTCGGCTGCTGCGGCTGCTGGCCGAACGGTGCCTGCTGCTGGCCGTACTGGCCACCGCCGTAGGCGGGCTGCGGCTTCGCGGCCGGGAGCGTGAGCACGCCGTACTCGAAGAGCAGCGCGGCGACCGAGACCAGCATCTGCAGGATGCCGAGGATCAGGATCACGGTGACGATCCCGGGGACTTCGCCTTCCTTCGGCACCCGGACGACCACCAGGATCGCGGTGAGCGCGGCGAGCACGTTGATCAGCGCGGCGAACGGCAGCACCCTGGGGCCCTTGGGCAGCACGTGCAGCGCGGAGAGCAGGCCACCGATCAGCAGGAACCGCAGGACGTCGTCGGCGGGTGCGGCCTCATCGGAGTAGCCGATGAAGTAGTTCACCAGGCCGAGCACGGTGACCGCGAGGGCCAGCAGGGTCGCGATGCTCAGCGTGCCGACCCCGGTGACCGGAGCGGACTGCTGCTGTTGCGGGGGCTGCTGCTGGGGAAACCCACCGGTGTTCGGCGCCTGCGGATTGGGTTGTGCGCCGCCACCCTGCTGGGGGTAGCCAGGCCCACCGCTGGGGAAGGTCATTCCGTGCTCTCCTGTCGTTCGACCGGTCTCGCGGGCGTCACCCGGGACTCCGATGGCGGCTTCATCGCGGAAAACGCTAGCGCACCGAAGCCTCCGGACCGCCCCGGGATATGGACGCCTGACCCACCCGGATGGTTTCGTTTCCGGCCCGGAAAAGCGGGAGGGCCGGGCACCGCGTGCGGTGCCCGGCCCTCCCGGCGAACTCGGCTTCAGTGCAGGTTCTTGTACAGCTCCCGCGCCAGTTCGGCCGTCTCGGTCGGGGTTTTGCCGACTTTGACGCCCGCGGCTTCGAGGGCTTCTTTCTTGGCGGCGGCGGTGCCGCTGGAGCCGGAGACGATGGCTCCGGCGTGGCCCATGGTTTTGCCTTCGGGGGCGGTGAACCCGGCGACGTAGCCGACCACGGGTTTGGTGACGTTGGCCTTGATGTAGTCGGCGGCGCGTTCCTCGGCGTCCCCGCCGATCTCGCCGATCATCACGATGACCTCGGTCTCCGGATCCGCCTGGAACGCCTCCAGCGCGTCGATGTGGGTGGTGCCGATGACCGGGTCACCCCCGATCCCGACCGCGGTCGAAAACCCGATGTCCCGCAACTCGTACATCATCTGATACGTCAAGGTCCCCGACTTGCTGACGAGGCCGATCTTGCCGGGGCCGGTGATGTTGGCCGGGATGATGCCCGCGTTCGACTGGCCCGGGGAGATCACACCCGGGCAGTTCGGCCCGATAATCCGCGTCTTGTTGCCTTTGGCCACCGCGTGGGCCCAGAAGTAGGCCGAGTCGTGCACCGGGATGCCCTCGGTGATCACCACCGCCAGCTCGATCTCCGCGTCAATCGCCTCGATCACCGCGTCCTTGGCGAACTTCGGCGGCACGAAGATCACGCTGACGTTGGCGCCGGTTTCCTTGATGGCCTCCTCGACCGTGCCGAACACCGTCAACTCGCGGCCCTCGATCGTGACGGTCTGCCCGGCCTTGCGGGCGTTGACCCCGCCCACGATGTTCGTGCCGGACTTGAGCATCTTGGTCGCGTGCTTGGTGCCCTCCGACCCGGTGATGCCCTGAACAATGACCTTCGAGTCCTGATTCAGAAAGATAGCCATGGTTCACGCACCTGCCGCCGCCAGCTCGGCGGCCTTGTCCGCCGCACTGTCCATCGTGTCCACCTGCGTCACCAGCGGATGGTTCGCCTCATCCAAAATCCGGCGACCCTCCTCCACATTGTTGCCATCCAACCGCACCACCAACGGCTTACTGGCTTCGTCACCCAGAATCTTCAACGCCTCGACAATGCCGTTCGCGACCGCGTCACACGCGGTGATCCCACCGAACACATTCACAAACACACTCTTCACCGCCGGGTCGCCGAGGATGACATCCAACCCCGCGGCCATCACCTCCGCCGACGCGCCACCGCCGATGTCGAGGAAGTTCGCCGGTTTCACCCCGCCGTGCTTCTCCCCGGCGTAGGCGACGACGTCGAGGGTGGACATCACCAGACCCGCACCATTGCCGATGATGCCGACCTCACCATCCAGCTTGACGTAGTTGAGGTCCTTCGCCTTCGCCTTCGCCTCCAGCGGGTCCTCGGCCTGCTTGTCCACCAACTCCGCATGCCCGGGCTGGCGGAACGCGGCGTTCTCGTCCAGGGTGACCTTGCCGTCCAGGGCGATGATCTTGTCCTGGGGATCGCGCACCAGCGGGTTCACCTCGACCAGCGTGGCGTCCTCGGCCACGAAGGTCTCCCACAGCTTCACCACCACATCCGCGGCCTCGTCCACCACCTCGGCGGGGAACTTGCCCGCGGTCAGGATCTCCACCGCCTTGGCCTTGTCCACCCCCGCGATCGCGTCCACCGGGATCTTCGCCAGGGCTTCGGGGCGCTCCACCGCGAGCTGCTCGATCTCCACCCCACCCTCGGCCGAGGCCATCGCCAAGAAGGTGCGGTTCGCCCGATCCAGCAGGAACGAGAAGTAATACTCCTGCGCGATATCCGAGGCCTCCGCCACCAACACCCGATGCACGACATGGCCCTTGATATCCAGCCCCAGAATCGCCTCGGCCTTCTCCCGAGCCTCCTCCGGACCCTGCGCCAGCTTCACACCACCGGCCTTACCCCGGCCCCCGGTCTTCACCTGGGCCTTCACCACAACCTGACCACCAATAGCGGCGGCCGCGGCCTTCGCTTCTTCCGGATCACTCGCCACAGAACCGGGAAGAACCGGCACTCCGTGGGAGGCGAAGAGATCCCTCGCCTGATACTCGTAGAGGTCCACTACTCCAGTCTCCTGACGACACGCCACTGTGTTGAACGCATAGCGGTGCTGCTGCTGTCGGACGCGAATGACCCTAGCGACCTGCGGAGAGGTCGGGGCCTCCGCACCCGGTGAAGTCCGTCACCGTGCGCGGTCGGACGGTGATTCCGTGATGTGAGACGCCACACGGGCGACCCAGTCGGTAGCCTCGGAAGTGGTTTCCACCACCGGGATCGCGACGTCCGGGCGCGCCGGGCCGAGCGCGAACACCGGCATTCCGGACAGCTCCGCGGCTGCCGCCGCGGTGAGCGCGGGATCGTCGCCGACGACGCCCAGCACGTCCGGATCCTCCTGTTCGACCGTGCGCACGATCTGCTCCGCCGTGTGCAACCGCCCCGCGTAGATCACTTCGACGCCCTCGTCGCGCAAGGTGCGGGCGAGTGCGGTCGCGGCGTCCTCGGCGTCGGCCAGTTCGACGACGACCACCCGGATCAACGCGCGGTTCATACCGCGCGCCGCACCGGCCGGCTCACCGCGAGCACGGCGGCGACCACCAGCGCGGCCGCGCTGCCGAGCGCGAACCACCAGCCGAGCGCCACGTGCGCCCCCACGAGCGGGGACCCGAGGAGCCACGGCTCCGCGATGCGCAGCCCGGCGACGCAGGCCGCGCCGAACAGCAGGGCCGCGGCGCGGGGCGGGCGCGAGCGCGGCGCGAGGAAGGCGGCGCCGAGCACGACGAGCAACCCGGCCAGCAACCCCCAGGACGGGGTGTCGAACCGGCCGAAGAGGCTGGCGCCGGTGTACGCGGGCGCGCCGGTCGCGGGCAGCCCGAACGCGCCGACCGCCAGGAGCCCGCCGAGCACCAGCGGCACGAGCAGGCCGGGGCCCGGTCGCGGGCCGTCGGCGTCCGCGTCCTCGGATTCATCGCGTTCGACCATCCCGGCGATCACCGAACAGCACGCCGTGGTGGCCGCGGCGAACATCGCCAGGGAGGTCCACACCATCCCGGAGCCCACGGAATAGGTTCCGAACACTTCGGTGCTCGCGAGCGCGGTGTCCACCACCGCGGTACCGGCCAGCGGAACTCCGATCCAACAAACCGAGAGCACCGGACGGATCCGGGCCGCCAGCGACGGCACGAGCATCGCCAGCCCGAGCACGCCGACCAGCAGACCGGCGGTGAGCAGGAGGAACCGTGCGGGGCTTTCCGCGCCACCGGTGGTGCCGTCGGGCTTCACGATCTGCGGGACCAGCGCGCCGGACACGGCCAGGAACGCGGTGAACATCCCGAACAGCCCGGTCGCCACCCGGAGTCCCCGTTTGCCCGGCAGGTTCGCCTCGCCGGATTCGTCCACCGTCCGCGGTCCGGCCGGGGCGAAGGCGAGCACGACCAGGATGGCCGCGCCGAGCAGCGCCACGATCGGCCCGGCGCTGGGGCGCGCCGACTGCACGGCCAATCCGGAGACCAGGTTCGGCACGGCCACCGCGGCCACGCCACCGGCCAGCCCGAAGAGGCAACCCCCGGCGACTTCGCCCGCGCCGGACCCCATCGCGAACGCTCCGGCCAGTGGCAGCGCGCAGGCCAGCAGCAGGCAGCCGCCCAGGACCAGCAACGGTCCCTCGAACGCGTTCCACGCGGGCAGGAACGCATCGCCGGACCGGTACGGCGCCATCACCAGCCCGACCCCGGCGACCAGCCCGGCCAGAACGGTTCCCGCCAGCCAGCGACGGCCACCCACTCCGGACGGCGCCGCGGAGCCCCGCAGGTCGACCTGCCGGGCGAGCAACCGTGCGGCGAGCAGCCCGGCGACCCCGAGCGCGGCCTGCCCGGCGAGCGCGAGCCAGAGCCCGGGCCCCGGGCCCGGCCAGGCCAGGCTGACCGGCCGGTACAGCTCGGGGTGCGCGGTCAGCGACGGGTCGACCAGGAACTGCAGATCGAGCACGATCCGGCCGGGGGCGAGCGCGCCGAACCCCGCGAGCACCCCGGCCGCGACGAGCGGGCGCCGGGTCAGGACGAAGGCGGCGGCCAGCACCATCGGCAGCAGGGCGAGCGCCACCAGCAGGGGTCCGCTGGCATAACCGCGGGATCCGCCGTGCACCACCGGGAGCAATGCCCCGAGCGTCAGCAACACCGCCGCGAGGCCACCGGCGGCGAAGGCGGCGGCCAGCAGTTTCGCCGACGCTTCGTCCGCGACATCCGGCGACCGTGAATCGGACCGGGAGGTCTCCCCGCGAAAGAGCCAGGTGCGCGCAGTCATTGACCACGAACGCTAGCAAGCGACCGGTGGCCGCCTTCCGTGCCCGCGCGCGAGCGGGCACGGAAAACGAAAGCCGCCAGATTTCCGCGCCCGCACGCCATCAGCAGACACGCCGACCACCACGCAAGACTGTTATGCACCTCACACCAAACGGAGTAATTGCCCCTCTACTTTGGGTCATACCCACAGATAGCGGACAGATGCGCCGACCTCGTTCGGCCGACACGCGGCCTGCATCTTGCCGACAGCGGTGCCCCTTCGTTACTGTCCCCCGGTCCCCATTACAGTCAGGTCACGAACAGGACAGCGAGCAACCACCCCCGAGGTTGCTCACCGGAATCCCCCGTCCGGTGTCCTCGATCTGGCTCCCCGAGTACGGAAGGCCCTGTCTTGGCTCGACACCGCTCCCCCGGCGGCCAAGCTCCTTCCCCGGAAATGGATGACGCACTGGACGGTGCGGTCGTCCGCGTCCGGGGCTCCCACCGGCTCCCCGCACCGCCATCCGCGCTGCGTGGCCGCGTGGTGGTCGCCGCGGTCGCTGCCGGCGCCTTTGCCGCTGCCGCTGCTGGTCAGACCCTCCAAGCTGTCGGTTCGAGTGATTCCAACACCGGTGTGACGCCGCTGGCGAGCGCGCGTGACGCGAGTGCCGCCCTCGGAGTTGGCGGCGACGCTCCCGCGGGCGCCCCCGAGATGCTGCCCGTCGCACTGAACAGCGACGCTTCGGCCGAAGTCCAGAAGCTCAACGACAGCGAGCAGATCACCCAGGCTCGGCAGGAACGCGAGGCCGCCGAGGCCCGCAAGGCCGCCGAAGAGGCTTCCCGCCCCAAGACCTTCGCCCCCGCCGAGGGCAGGTTCACCTCCGGCTTCGGTGCCCGGTGGGGCACGAGCCACCTGGGCATCGACGTCGCCGCCCCGATCGGCACCCCGATCCACGCCGTCTCCGACGGCACGGTGATCGAGGCCGGCCCGGCGAGCGGCTTCGGCCTGTGGGTGCGCATCCAGCTGCCGGACGGGACCATTCACGTCTACGGGCACATGAACAGCTTCTCCGTGCGCGCCGGCCAGAAGGTCAAGGCGGGCGAGCAGATCGCCGAGGTCGGCAACCGCGGCCAGTCCACCGGCCCGCACGTGCACTTCGAGGTCTGGACCCCGGCCGGGAAGAAGATCGACCCGCGTCCGTGGCTGGCCGCGCGCGGCGTGGACCTCTGAGACAGTCACCGAGACCGCAGACCCGCCCCGCATCCGCGACGAGCTAGCCGCTACCTCCTTCCTCGCCGGGCAACCGGCGCACGAAGTACGCGATGGCGACCTGCCATACGCTGCACACGGCTCCCGGCGACCGCGCGCGTCGACACAGCGCGCACCGGCCGCCGGGCGCCTGTTCGTGCATACGCAACAGCGCCCGCCAGGCGGCCACCAGCAAGGCCGCCTCTTCCGCCAGGGGACCCCGTTCCCCCGCGGCTTTCCCCGCGATGTCCTCCAGCCGCCGCAGTACCCCGCTGCCGACGAACCGAAACCACCACTCCTCCACACCGCGCCCCCTCCCCGGGGCGCCGGTCACGCCAGCTTACCCCATAGATCGAACGTTTGTTCGATGTTCTTTCTAGTGGAGGGGTCTGACAGTTTCGGGGGTGGCGGGGTCCCGCCTAGAGCTTCACCATCGGCACGCTGCCGATCAGCATCAACCGGACCGTCCCGGAGGCGCCGAAGTCGATGGTCGCGGTGGCCCGCGGGCCGCTGCCCTCGGCGGCCACCACGGTGCCCAGGCCGTACTTGTCGTGGCTGACGCGGTCGCCGACGTCCAGTTTCAACGCCACGGTGTCCTTCCAGCCCTTCATCGGCGAGGTCGAGGTCCGGGAGCCACCGGACGCGGAGTCGCCGAAGGACCGCCGGCCCCAGGTCGTCGCGGCCCGGGGTGAGCCCGATCCGCCGAGCCCGCCGCCGGACGGTTCCAGGCGGCGCCAGTCGAGCAGATCGGCGGGAATCTCGTCCAGGAACCGGGAAGCCGGGTTGTTCATCGGCTGCCCCCAGGCCGAACGCACCAGCGCCCGGGAGAGGTAGAGGCGCTTGCGGGCCCGGGTGATCGCCACGTATGCCAGCCGGCGTTCCTCGGCGAGTTCGGCGGGCTCCCCGAGCGCGCGCATATGCGGGAAGATCCCGTCCTCCCACCCGGTGCAGAACACCACCGGGTACTCCAGGCCCTTCGCGGTGTGCACGGTCATCAGGGTGACCACCCCGGCGTCGGACTCCTCGTCCTCGCCGTCCGGGGTCGGGATGGAATCGGCGTCGGCGACCAGGGAAACGCGTTCGAGGAAGGCGGGCAGCGAACCCGGGGCGGGCACCCCGGCCGCGTCGTCCTCCTCGGCGGGGGCGGCCGTTTCGGCGGCGAACTCGGCGAACTCCCGGGCCACGGTGACCAGTTCGGTCAGGTTCTCCACCCGGGAGGCGTCCTGCGGATCGTCGGATTCCTCGAGTTCGACCCGGTAGCCGGTGCGTTCCAGCACGGCCTCCAGGATGTCGGCCACCTCTTCGCCGCTTTCCACGAGTTCGCCGAGGCCGTCCATCAGCTCCACGAACCCGGTGATCGCCCTGGCCGAACGCGGGTTGAGCAGCGGCACGTTCCCCTTCACCGCGTCCCGCAGCGCCGCCGAGAACGAGATCCGCTCCCGTTCCGCGTGCGTGGCGATGACCGCCTCCGCGCGGTCGCCGATGCCGCGCTTGGGCACGTTCAGGATCCGGCGCAGGCTGACCGTGTCCTCGGGGTTGGCCAGCACGCGCAGGTAGGCGAGCATGTCCCGCACCTCGCGCCGTTCGTAGAAGCGCACACCGCCGACCACCCGGTACGGCAGGCCGAGGCGGATGAAGATCTCCTCGAACACCCGGGACTGGTTGTTGGTGCGGTAGAAGACGGCCACGTCCGAGTACTGCGCCTCGCCCCGGTCGGCCAGCGCGTCGATCTCCCCGGCGACGAACGCGGCCTCGTCGTGGTCATTGTCGGCGACGTAGCCGACGATCTTCTCGCCTTCGCCCGAGTCGGTCCACAGCCGCTTGTCGCGCCGGTTCGGGTTGCGCGCGATCACCGCGTTCGCCGCGGACAGGATCGTCTGCGTGGAGCGGTAGTTCTGTTCCAGCAGGATCGTCCGCGCGCTCGGGAAGTCCCGTTCGAACTCCTCGATGTTGCGGATGGTCGCGCCGCGGAAGGCGTAGATCGACTGGTCCGCGTCGCCGACCACGCACAGTTCCGCCGGTCGCACCCCGGATTCGGTGACCTCGGTGCCGACCAGCTCGCGCACCAGGGTGTACTGGGCGTGGTTGGTGTCCTGGTACTCGTCGACCATGACGTGGCGGAAGCGCCGCCGGTAGTACTCGGCGACATCCGGGAAGTTCTGCAGCAGTTCGACCGTGCGCATGATCAGGTCGTCGAAGTCCATCGCGTTGGCCAGGCCCAGCCGGCGCTGGTACTCGGCGTAGACCTCGGCGACCCGGCGCTCCAGGTCGTTGCCCGCCCGCGACGCGGCGGTCTCGGCGTCGATCAGCTCGTTCTTCAGGTTCGAGATGTGCACGGCCAGCGTGCGCGCCGGATAGCGCTTGGGGTCCAGGTCGAGGTCGCGGGCGACCAGGGTGATCAGGCGCCGGGTGTCGTCGGAGTCGTAGATGGAGAAGCTCGACGACATCTCCAGCGTCTTCGCCTCGCGGCGCAGCACCCGCACGCACATCGAGTGGAACGTCGACACCCACATCGCGTTCGAGCGGCGGCCGACCAGCTCGCTCACCCTGTCCCGCATCTCCGCGGCGGCCTTGTTCGTGAACGTGATCGCCATGATCTGGCCGGGGTGCACGTCCCGTTCGGCGAGCAGGTACGCGATCCGCCTGGTCAGCACCCGGGTCTTGCCGGAGCCCGCACCGGCGACCACCAGCAGCGGGGCGCCGAGGTGGGTCACCGCCTCGCGTTGCGCCGGGTTCAGGTCGGCGAGCAGGTCGGAATGGCGGCTCGGGGCCGGGCCGCCGGTGGGGTTCTCGGGGAGATCGAAGAGGGTGCTCATCGGGGATCCACGCTACTCGGGGGGTCTGACGGGATACGCGCCTGGACGTACCCCGAACTACCGCTTGCCGTCCGATGCCGTGCGGCCGGAGCGCGGCGAAGATCGAAGGATGACCGAGACACCTGCCGGAATCCGCGCCTCCGACGCCGAACGCGAACGGGTCGCGAAGATCGTCCAGAACGCGAGCGCCGAAGGGCGGCTGACGATCGCCGAGACCGAAGAACGGCTCGGCGCGGTGTACGCCGCGAAATACACGGGCGAGCTGAACTCGCTCACCGCCGATCTGCCGCCCCGGGCCGTCGCGCGGGCCACGCCGTTCCCGCCGCACCGCGCGCTGCGCGTGCACGCCGCGCTCGTCGTCGCGCTGTCGGTGCTCCTTGTCGTCCGCTGGATACTTTCCGACGCCCCGTTCTTCTGGCCGATCGCGCCGATGTTCTGGCTCGCGGTGAGCCTGTTCGTGCACGCCCGGATCCGCGGGCTGGGCAGGCGGCGGCGCGAGGCTGTGCCATACTGATCCCGTGCGACACCACGCGTTCCGATTTTTCTACGGGATCCGGACTCCGGCTCCCGTGATCGCGTAGTGCCTGAACCGCAATCACCCAAAGCCCCGGAGTCCACGGACCCGGGGCTTTCGTCGGCTCGGGGGCCAGGTGGGGATCGGGGCCGACCGGAGGTCCAGATGAACGCTCAGACACACGAAGCGGCCGAGAACGCCGACGCGGATTCGCAGGTCCCCGCGCCGGAGGAGATCGCCGAGCTCCGCAAGGAGATCGACTGGCTCGACGCCGAGATCCTGCGGCTGGTCAAACGCCGCGTCGAGGTGTCCAAGACGATCGGCGCGGCCCGGATGGCGGCCGGCGGCACCCGGATCGTCTACAACCGCGAGATGGACGTGCTCGCCCGCTACCGGGAACTCGGCCCGGAGGGCCGCCAGCTCGCCATGGCGCTGCTGAACCTGGGCCGCGGGCGGCTGGGCCGGTAGAACGGTTCGGGAAAACCCGCGAATCTCAGGGTGTTCCCCGAGCCGATCAAGCCCCGGGGCGGGCACACTGGACGCCATGGACTGGATCATCAATCTGATCGCTGTGGTGATCGCCATCGTCAGCGTGCTCGCCGCCCTCGCTCACGTCGGCTACCTCGCGCTGCTGAACAACGCGGCGAACAAGCGCGCCGGGGGTTCCCCGGTGGCGCAGTACGTCCGCGGCCGCTGGGCGGTCGCCGGCGGCACCACCGCGGCGTCGCTGCTCGCTTGGCTGTTCACCGCCGGGGGTACCCCGATGGACATCCTGGCGATCATCGTCGCGGCCGGCAGCGGCGCGGTGGCCACCAAGGCGCTCCAGTCCACGCAGCAGAAATACCGCAGCGGCGGATAGTCCCCGTACCAGATTATTCGGCGTGGCGCCGCCCGATTGGCGGCGCCCGTCAGAGTGATATCGCGGACCCGCGCGGCCAGTGTCGGCGAAGCCTCTTACCCTATGTCCGGTGAGGACCCTCGCGCCTCGGCCGGGCGACGGCCGGACCACACGCTCGGCAGAGCGCCGTGCGCGTGCAGCGGGGCGTGCAGATTCCCGCGAAGGTGCTCGTCCGATCGGATTAATCGGCCTCCGCCTTCCGTCAGCCGCGCCGGGGACGGGAGTCCACTGGACATGAACGGCGGGGCGGACACCTTCGGCACTTCATCTCGGTCGGGCAGGCACCGGCGGGACGCGGGCGGCGGCACCTGGACACCCACGGTCCCCCCGCGGCGCTCCGGCGGACGGCACCAGGCCGGCGAGGATCCCCTCGACCCGCCCGCCACCGGTTCGCTTCCGGCGCCACTGCTCTCGCGGATCATGGACGAGGGCGTCGACGACGGCTACCCGGCCGCCAGCGGCGAACTGCCGGCACCGCGGCCGGCCTATCCGCCCCGGAAGCACCTGGTGGGCCAGCGCCGCGCCCCGATCACCCCGCCCCCGGTGCCCAGCCAGCCCCGCCACCGGGATCCGATCGACAAGGACGCCGAGACCAAACCCGTCGCCCGGCGCACCAAGGTGACGCTCAAGCCCCTGGCGCCCCGCGAGGAAGCGGACGTCCGGGTGTACGTGGCGCCGCCGCGGGACGGGCTCAGCACGTTCGACCTCGGCACCGTGCCCGCCTCGGTCACCCCGCCGCGCAGCTGGCGCAAGGCGGCCTGGTTCGCCACCGCTTCGTCCGGCGGCGTGGTGGTCGCCCTGCTGTTCGCGGGCTCCCTGCTGGTCGGCAAGCCGGCCGACAACCAGGCCGTGGTCGGCTGGCCCGGGCTCAAGGGCGGGCAGCCCACGATGGACGGCGAGCAGCAGGTGGGCTCCACGCCGTCCCAGCCCGGCCTGTCCCACGGGGAACTCTCCGGCGCTCCCGACGACCCGCTCACGATGACCGGCCCCGGCCACTCCTCCAGCGGCCGGACCGGCGCGGGCAGCCCCCGGCCGACCGGTTCGCTGGCCAGCTCGCCCGGCCGGTCCGGCTCCTCCAGCTCGGATCCGACCACGCCGCCGACCACGAGGCCGCCGCAGAAGCCGCCGGTGACCCGCGCGCCGTACACGAGCGAACCGCCGCGCTTCGCCTGGCCACCGGCGAACGATCCGCGGATCCTCGCCGACCAGTCGCAGGACTTCCTCAACACCATCACCGAGGACCCGGCCGCCGCGCACGCCATGACCACCGGCGCGCTGCACGACAAGGGCGCCGACGGCCTGGCCCGCCGGTACGCCGACGTGGCCTACTTCGAGGTCAAGCAGGTCGACGTGCAGCAGTACAACGGCGAGGGCGTCACCGTCTGCACGGTCAGGACCGTGCACCGCGACGGCACCGCGACCACCGAGCGCCGGACGCTGACGTTCGGCGACGACGCCAAGATCTCCGACGACAGCAAGTAACGAGCGCCGGACGGCGGCCGCGTTGCTCTGGCCGGGTGACACCGGATGCCGTTCGTCGTCCCGGGGATGCCCTCCACCGATCAAGGCTGGCCGGTAACGGCTCGGGGTTGTTCCCTGATTAACAGGGGTCCGACTTTCACAGGATTGTTCACAAGACAACGCAAGTGCAGCAGGCGGCGGCCAACCCGGCCGCCGGGAGTCGACAACCGCGAAACAGAGGCGATGGCAGTCGTGGATGATGGGCGACGCGCCCGGCGCAAGCCGGGGGTGGTGCGCGCCGAGGACGTTCTCGCACCGGAACTCCTCGACGACCCCATGGTGGACCGCGAGTACCTGGCACAGGTCTTCCGGGACCCGCGCAAGTTCCTGCCGCCGCCGCGGGTGACCCCGGCGAAGACCAAGCCGGAGCCCGCCCGCGAACCGGAACACCCGGTGGCCAAGTGGACCAAGCTGGCCGGTCTCGTGCTGTCCGCCGGGCTGCTCGCCGGCGCGATCGCGGTCGCCTCGACGAAACAGCAGAACACCACCGCGCCGCGGGCCAGCTGGGCCGCCTCGCTCGACGCCTTCGCGCTCCCGGCCGACGCCACCCCGCGGCCCGGCAACGGCGCGGCGGCCGCCGCGCCACCGGCCACCAAGACCCCGGGCGCCGCCCCGACGACCGCGGCGAACCGGCCGGCCGCGCCCGCGCAGCCGACGACCTCCGCTCCGGCGACCCCGGAGGCCAAGGACGCCGCCGACAAGGTCGCCGCGGTGCGCAACTTCTACCGGGTGCTCGACGAACGGCCGCGGGACGCGCTGTCCCTGCTCGACCCGGTCCTGACCCGCACCCAGGCGGACAGCCTGGTCGCGGCCTGGTCGGGGATGGACAAGATCCGGGTCGTCGACGCCCGGCCGCAGCCGGACGGTTCCGTGCTCGCCGTGGTCACCATGGTCCAGCACGACGGCGTCCACCTGCGGATCACCCAGTCGCTGAGCATGGCCGCGGACGCGCCTGGAATGATCACCGAGGTCCGGCTGCTCTCCGCGGAACGGCTCGACTGCGCGGCTTCGGGTGATTGCTCTCACTCGTGAGCCGGAGGCAACGTTCCCGGGTCCCGATGCGTGCCAAATGTGTGTGCGCAGAGTGAGCGCCTAGCCTTGTCACGAGTCGGTCTCGGGAAAGCCGGCACGTGGACCACGAAATGTGCATACGCTCGCACCCGTGCCGCGCGTGAAGCGGGCGGCCACTGCGTGAATGACGGAGTCCCAAGGGAGGTCGCGTGAGCGACGAGGGTCGCCTGGTCGCCGGCCGGTACCGCATCGTCCAGCGGATCGGTACCGGTGCGATGGGCGCCGTCTGGCAGGCGCATGACGAGGTCCTGGCCCGCACGGTCGCGATCAAGCAGCTCCTGCTCCAGCCGGGTCTCGAGGAGCACGAAGCCGAGGACGCCAGGCAGCGCACCATGCGCGAAGGCCGGATCGCGGCCCGCCTGCACCACCCGAACGCGATCACCGTGTTCGACGTCGTGACCGACGACAACGGGCAGCCCTGCCTGATCATGGAGTACCTCGAGTCGACGAGCCTGGCGCAGGTGCTGCAGGAGCACCGGACGCTGGACCCGATCGAGGTCGCGCGGATCGGCGCGCAGGTGGCTTCGGCGCTCAAGGAGGCGCACGCGGTCGGGATCGTGCACCGCGACATCAAGCCGGGCAACATCCTGCTGGCCAGCAACGGCCTGGTGAAGATCACCGACTTCGGCATCTCGCGGGCGAAGGACGACGTCACGGTCACCAAGACCGGGATGATCGCCGGGACGCCCGCCTACCTCGCGCCGGAGGTCGCCATCGGCGGCGACCCGGGGCCCGAATCGGACGTGTTCTCGCTGGGCTCCACGTTGTACGCGGCCTGCGAAGGCCAGCCGCCGTTCGGGCTGAGCGAGAACACGCTCGGCCTGCTGCACGCGGTGGCCGCGGGCCAGATCAACCCGCCGCGCCAGTCCGGGCCGCTGGCCAGCGTGCTGGCCGTCCTGCTGCACCCGGAGACCCAGCACCGGCCGACCGCCGAGGAGTCCGAGGAACTGCTCGACGCGGTGGCCCGCGGCGAAACCCCGCTCGGCGGGTCCGAGGACGCGACCCGGATCAGCCCGGCGGGCGGCGCCATCGCGGGCGCGCTCGGTGGCGCGGCCCTCGGCGCCGCGGCGGCGGAGGGCACCCGCGCGTTCGGCGCGGACGACGTGGTTCCGGCCGGGCACTCCGGCACCCTGGCCGACCAGCCGGCCGGTGGCTTCTACGACGACGAGCCGGAGGGCTCCTACGCGGCGGCCTCGGGCTACCCCGAAGACGATTACGACCGCGGTCCCGCGCCGACCCGCGCGGTTCCGGTCCCCGGCCGCGACGACTACGACGATTTCGACGACGGCTACGACTCGCCGCCCCCGCCGCCCCGCCAACGGAGTGCGGAGGAGCCGGACGAGGAGGACCGGCCGGGCCGGTGGAAGAAGCCCGCGCTGATCGGTGGCCTGGTGCTGGTCGCCATGGTGGCCATGGGGATCTGGCTGTTCAGCCCGAAGAACGGCGGCGAGGCCAACCAGGACCAGAAACCGCCCGCCCCGCCGCCGGTGACCACGACCTCGACGACCACGCCGGAACCGTCGACGACCGTGGAGAGCCCGACCGATTCGCCTTCGTCCAGCACGAAGAACTCGTCGTCGCGGCGGACCTCGGAGCAGTCGCAGGAGAAGCCGCCGCCGAACACCGGCAGGCCGACGCAGAGCAAGCCGACTACGTCGAGTTCCAGCAAGCCCGACCCGACCACCACTACGAGCGATACACCGCCCACCTCTTCGAGCAACTGATCCTGGGCTCAGTGGGCAGCAGGCAGGTCGCCCATTAGGGTGGCTTATAACCATCCGAAACGCGTCGTGACGAGAGGCAGATTTGATCGCTGAGGGCTCGCTCGTCGCCAATCGCTACCGGCTCGATCAGCCGATCGGCCGTGGCCGCGCCGGAATCGTCTGGCTGGCGCACGACACGATGTTGAACCGGACGGTCGCGGCCAAGCGGATGTACGTCCCCGCCGGTCTGGACCAGTCACGTGCGGTGCAGACCCGGGCCCAGGCGGTCCAGGAAGGCCGGGACGCCACCAAGGTCGTGCACAACTGCGCGATCACCGTGCACGACGTGGTCCTCGACGGCGTGGATCCGTGGCTGGTGATGGAGTACGTCCCGTCCCGGAACATGTCGGATTTCCTCGGCGAGCACGGCCGGTTGACCCCGGAACAGACCGCCTTCCTCGGGATCCAGCTCGCCTCGGCGCTGAGTGCGGCGCATGGCGCCGGGATCGTGCACCGCTCGCTCAATCCGGGCAACGTGCTGCTCGCCGACGACGGCGGCGTGAAGGTCACCGACTTCGGGATCACCGGCGGCGGCTCGGATCCGGCGTACACCGCGCCCGAACTGGCCCGGGGCGAGCCCGCCACGCCCGCGGCGGACGCGTTCTCCCTGGGCGCGACGCTCTACCTGGCCGTCGAGGGCGTACCGCCGTGCAGCGAGCAGGGCACCGGTCCGGTGCGCCCGCCCGAGCAGGCCGGTCCGCTGGCCGGGGCGCTGGAGAAGCTGCTGCGCGCCGATCCGATGGCCCGCCCCACCATGGCCGACACCACGGTCTCCTTCCAGGCCATCACGCAGGGGCGGCAGACCATGTTCATCCCGCCGACCGCACCGGCGATGCCGACCGTGCCGGTCGCCTCGGCGGTCCGGCCCGCGCCCGCTCAGCTGACCCGGGCGCCCCGGGCGACGATCAAGGTGCCGTCGAACATCCGGGTGTGGATCCTGTCCATCGCCGCGATCCTGGTGGCGATCGCGGTGGGCATCGGGATCACCGAACTCCTCATGATGCTCTAGCCGTTTCGATCCCGTCCAGGCTGGCCCGCATCGCCTCGAGCAACCTGGCGACCGCGGGCTGGTCGCGGGCGTGCGCGGCGACCGCCGCGTGGATGGAGCGGAACGGCTCCGGCCGGGCCAGTTTCCGGACCACCACGCCGGGATGCGGTGTGCCCAGCCCGAGTTCCGGCACCAGGGTGACCCCGAGTCCGGCGGCCACGAACCCTTGCGCGGTCTGGTAATCCTCGGATTCCACCCCGAAGTTCGGCGAGAATCCGGCGGCCGCGCAGGCGTCCAGCATGATGTCGCGGCACGGCCCCGGTGGCCATTCGTTGCCCACCCAGGTCTCCTCGGCGAGCGCGGCGAGGTGCACCACCCGCTTGCGGGCGAGCGGATGCCCCTTGGGCAGCACCGCGCGGTACGGGTCGTCGAGCAGGTGCACCAGCGAGACGCCCTTGCCCGCCGGTTCGCGCCGGGGCAGCACCACGATCGCCACCTCGGCCCGCCCGGCTTCCACGTCGGGCAGCGGGTCGTCGGGTTCGGTGAGCTTGAGGTCGAGCTGGACGCCCGGGTACTCGCGCCGGATCGCGGCGACCGCGGGCGGCACCAGCCGGGCCCCGGCCGTGGCGAAGTAGCGGATGCCCAGCCGCCCGGTGCGGCCGTCCTTGAGCTCGGCGAGCGCCGCCTCGGCCCGGGCCAGCTGGGCGCTCATGATCTCGGCGTGCTCGGAGAGCAGGGTTCCGGCCGGGGTGGGCCGCACACCGCGGCCGACCCGTTCCAGCAGCTCGACCCCGGCCTCACGCTCCAAAGTGGACAGTTGCTGGCTGATGGCGGACGGGGTGTAGCCGAGGTTGCGGGCCGCGGCGGTGATCGATCCGCTGGTGATCACCGCGCGGAGCACCTGCAGGCGCCGCACGTCGAGCATGCCTTGATCTTACAGTTCTTCTTAAGCGTTCCTGCAGTTAATTTCGCTTGTCCTTATACCTGGTGGGAGCCAGTCTTGATCTCGGATCGAGGAGGGAACGAGTGGTCGAGACTGGGGGCGGCGCGCGGCGCGCCGAGGTGAAGGTGCTGCTGCAGATGGCGGCGCTCGCGTTGATGTGGGGGTCGAGCTTCTTCTGGATCAAGCTCGGCCTGAACGCGTTCTCGCCGGTGCAACTGGTGCTCGGGCGGCTCGTGCTCGGCGCGGCCGCGCTCCTGGTGATCTGCTTCCTCCAGCGCGACCGGCTGCCCGGGCGGCGGCGGATCTGGGGGTACCTGCTGGTCGCGGCGCTGTTCCACAACGCCCTGCCGTTTCTGCTCTTCGCCATCGGCGAGCAGACCGTCGACTCCGGGATCACCGGGGTGCTGAACTCGACGACCCCGCTCTGGGCGCTGCTGGCCGCGGTGCTGTTCGGGGTCGACCGGCGACTGTCCGGGCCCCGGCTGCTCGGGCTCGCGCTCGGGCTGGGCGGGATCGTGCTCATCTTCGCGCCGTGGCAGGCGTCCGGGCTGCTGAGCTGGGGCGCGCTCGCGTGCCTCACCGCGGCCGCGAGCTACGGGTTCGTGTTCGTCTACGAGGACCGGTACCTGTCGAACACGGGCACCCCGCCGGTGGCGCTGGCCGGGGCGCAGATGATCCTGGCCAGCGGGTTCATGCTGCTGGTGATGCCGGTGGGCGGGACGAGCCCGGTGCACCTGGACGCGGGTGCGGTGCTCGCCGTGGTGATCCTCGGGGTGTTCTCCACCGGGATCGCGTTCGCCATGAACTACCGGCTGCTCGCGACCGAGGGGGCGGTGGCGACCTCGGCGGTCGGCTACCTGCTGCCGGTGGTCTCGGTCCTGCTGGGCACGGTGTTCCTGAACGAGCAGCTCAACTTCCGGGTGATCGCCGGCATGCTCGTGGTGCTGGCCGGGGTCGCGCTGACCCGGGTGAAGCGGCGGGCCCCGGCGCCTCAGCCCGAACTCGCGGCGGCGGCGAGCAGCCCGGCGCAGACCACCTCGACCCAGAAGTAGAACCAGACCGGGTAGAAGCGGGCGGGCCGGTCGGCGAACCGGGCGACCAGCCGGCCGAAGGCCATCCCGCCCAGCGCCACGGCGACCGAAACGGCGACCCCGGTGCGCAGCCCGCCCGCGTCCGCGGCGGCGAGCGCGAGCAGGGCGCCGATCGCGACGCCGAAGCCGCCGTAGACCGCGCGCACCTCGGTGCGCGCCTCGGCGGCGGTCAGCTCGATCCCGAACGGCCGGACGAGCGCGCCCGGCGCGGCGAGCCCGAGCACCCCCATGCCGAGGAAGAACACGGCGACGATCCCGATCAGCGCGGCAGCCATGCGCCGAGCATCCCCGCCACCCGGCCACCGCGCTTCCAGGAACCTGCTACGGGTTCTCGTTTAGCCCGCTAAACGAGAACGCCCTGGCCCAGGGGCTACTCGAACACGGTCAGCCCGCTAAACGAGGCGGCGGTCGGATGCCCAGCGGGAGAGTTCGTACCGGTTGGACAGCTGGGTCTTGCGCAGCACGCTGGAGACGTGCGTCTCGACGGTCTTCACCGAGATGAACAGCTCGGACGCGATCTCCTTGTACGCGTACCCGCGCGCCAGCAGCCGCAGCACGTCCCGTTCCCGCGGGGTGAGCAGGTCCAGCTCCGGGTCGCTGATCGGCGCCGAACCGGGCCGGTCGGCGAACGCGTCCAGCACGAACCCGGCCAGCCGCGGCGAGAACACCGCGTCCCCGTCGGCCACCCGCACCACCGCGCGGACCAGTTCCTTCGACGAGATCGTCTTGGTGACGTACCCGCGCGCGCCCGCCCGGATCACCGCGATCACGTCCTCCGCGGCGTCCGACACCGACAGCGCCAGGAACACCACGTCCGGCAGTTCGGGCCGGACCCGGCGCAGCACCTCGGCGCCGCCGCCGTCCGGCATGTGCACATCCAGCAGCACCACCTGCGGCCTGGACCGCGCGATCCCCGCCACCGCTTCGGCGACCGAACCCGCCTCGCCGACCACCTGGACCTCGTCGGTGATCGAGTCCAGCTCGGTGCGCACCCCGGCGCGGAACAGCGCATGGTCGTCGACCAGGAAGACCTTGACCGGTTCCCGGGTCTGCTCGTTCTCCGTCACGCCACTCCCTTGGCCGCTTTGATCGGCATCTGCAGCTGCACCTCGGTGCCCTCACCGGGCGCCGTCCGCAGCCGGCACGTGCCACCGTTGCGCTCCATCCTGCCCCGGATCGAATCCGCCAGGCCATGCCGGTCGGCCGGAACCACCTCCGGATCGAACCCCTTCCCCCGATCGCGCACGAACACCGTCACCGAGGTGGGCTCCACCTCGGCGTAAACACTCACCTGGTCGACGCCCGCGTGCTTCGCCGCGTTGACGATCGCCTCGCGCGCGGCCTGCACCAGCGCGGTCAGCGATTCGTCCAGTTCGGCCTCCCCCACCACGACCTGCTGCACCGAGATCGCGAAGGTGTCCTCGACCTCGCCGCACGCGGTGGCCAGCGCCCCCGACAGCCGTCCGCCGTGCGCGTCCTCCGCCGACTCCGACCGGTCCTGGCCCTTGCCGTAGCCGGACGGCCCGTACAGCCAGCCGCGCAGCTCCCGCTCCTGGCCGCGCGCCAGCCGCGCCACCTCACGCGGCGATTCGGCCTGCTTCTGGATCAGCGCAAGCGTTTGCAGCACCGAGTCGTGCAGGTGCGCGGCGATCTCCGCGCGCTCCTCGGTGCGGATGCGCGCCCGGCGCTCCTCGCCCAGGTCGCGGACCAGCCGCAGCCAGAACGGGACGGTCAGCACCGCGACCCCGACCAGCGTGGCCAGCACCGCGATCAGCGCGAACTGGACCTGGTCGAGGCTGCCGCTGCGCAGCACCACGACCCCGATGCCGGTGGTCACCAGCGCCACCCCGGCCAGCACCCGCAGCGCCGCGGACCAGCCGCCGCCCCCGACCACCGCACCGGCCACGCCGCCCTTGGCCCCGGCCATCCAGCGCCGCCGCTGCGACTCGTCGGCCTCCCGCCAGACGACCGCGGCGCCGATCGACGCCACCGCCAGCGGCACCGCGACCCAGCCGCTGATCAGCCCGGACAGCGTGCCCCCGGCGACCGCCAGCCCCATGCCGAGCGCGAGCAGACCGAACGCCTGCTGGCGTTCCTTCGGCGTGCCCTGGTTGGCCGCGTCCTCGTGCGACTGCTGCTGCACGAACACCCAGAGCATGCCGTAGATGAACAGCCCCGCCCCGCCGAACGCGGCGAGGATGGCGAAGGCCGCCCGCACCCACAGCACCTTGACGCCGAGGTGGTCGGCCAGTCCCCCGGCGACCCCGGCGAGCACGCGCCCGGAGCGCCGCCGGTACATCTTGGGCGGCCCGTTCTCGGCGAGCGCGCCCGGTTCGGCGGGGGTGAGGGCGCCGCCGTCCGGCCGCTGCTCGACGGCGAGGTTCGTCTCCGCCGGGTCGGCGTGGGCCTGGTCCTGCATGAACCCCATGGTCACATGACAACCGGCGGGAATCATCAGGGAAGCCCCTGATCCGGCGGCCGTGGCCGCGGCGGAAAACCTCAGGGACCTTCCCGGATGTGCCCGCCCGTCCGGATGCCGCATCCTCGATGTCATGAGTGGCGCAGCGGATTCACAGGTGCCGAAGCAACATGGCCCCGGCTTCGAGGACACGATCAAGGACTTCTGGGCCAGCCGGCCGCGCCGCCCGATCGCCGGGCGGAAGGTCGCCGGGGTGGCGGCCGCGATCGGCAACCGGTACGGCATCGACCCGGTCGTGGTGCGCGTCGCGCTCGTCGCCGCGACCATCTTCGGCGGCGCCGGTCTGGTGGTCTACCTGCTGGGCTGGTTGTTCTTCCCGGAAGAGCGGGACGAGGTGTCCGCGTTCGAGGGCATGATCAACCAGGGGCGCAGCTCCACCTCGACCGGTTTCGCCGTGCTGCTGTGCATCCTGCTGATCCCGGGGAGCGGCTGGGCCTTCTCCGGCGGCTGGTTCGACAACGGGTTCGGGGCCGGCGGGTTCGCCGGGCTCGCCCTGTTCGCCGCGGCGCTGTACCTGCTGCACCGCCAGCGCGGGCACCTCAACCGCCCCGCCGCAGCGGTTCGGACGCCGGACCCCTACGACCCCGCGAACCCGCACACCGCGGCGTTCGCCATGACCGACAACGGGACGGACACCGTGCACACTTCGACCGCCACGGCCGGCGAGACCGATCGCCCGAACCCGCCGGGCGCCTGGGATCCGCTCGGCGCCGCGCCGCTGTCCTGGGACCTGCCCGATCCGGACCCCGCACCGCTCCCACCGCCACCGCCGCCGCCCGCGCCGCGGCCGAAGTCCAAGATCGGTGTGGCGGCCTTCGGGGTCGCGCTGCTGGTCGCCGGGGTCGGCACGGCCCTGGGGGTGACCGGCGAGGAGTGGTTCTCCCCGCAGCACATCATCGGCCTGGCGCTCGCGGTGCTCGGCGTCGGCATGGTGGCCGGATCGTTCGCCGGGGGCGGGCGCGGCCTGATCGGGCTGGCAATCCCGCTGTCGATCGCGGGCATGGTCCTGACCGCGGTGCCGTTCGACAACTTCCGCGGCGGAGTCGGCGATCTGAACGCCACCCCGCGCACCGCGGCCGAGCTGCAGCCGGTCTACCAGCACGCGGCCGGGGACATCGATCTCGACCTGACCCAGCTCCCGGTGGCCGTGCCGGTGGACGTCACGGTCCGCAACGGCGCCGGGAACAGCAAGGTGACCGTGCCGGAGAACGCGGACGTCACGTTCAACTGCCAGACCAGAGCCGGGAACGTCGAGTGCCTCGGCCACGAGTCCAACGGCGTCGGCAGCCCGCCGGTGACCGGTGTCGACAACGGCGCCGACGGCGTCGGCGGGGCGAAGATCAACCTGCGGGTGGAGAACACCGCCGGAGAGGTGGAGGTGCGCCGTGGCTGAGCCCGGGTACGACTACGACCGCGACGACACCGCGACCGAACCGGCGGCCCGCCGGCGCGGGGTGGACGTGTTCACCCTGATCGTCGGGATCGCCACCCTGCTGGTCTCGGCCTACGTCCTCTCCGACGGGGCGTCCTGGCTGCCGAGCTTCGACCTGCGCTGGGTGCTGGCCGGGGGCGCGGTGCTCGTCGGGGTGCTGATGCTGGGCGCCTCGATGCGCCCGGGCCGCAAGAAACACCACGGTTAAGCCAAATCTCGGGGGAAACACAGCGGAGCCGCTCAGCGCCGGGGGCTGAGCGGCTCCGCCAATGTTTCCCGGAGCCGCTTGCGCGCGCGGTAGGCCAGCGCGTGCACGGCATTCGGCTTCATCGCGAGCAATCGGGCCACTTCGGCGATCGGCTGCTGCTCGATGTCGATCAGCCACACGATCAGGCGCCAGCGCAGCGGCAGGCCGCGCACCGCGCGGATCAGTTCGACGTTCTCCCCCCGCGCCGCGTTCTCGCTCACCACGATCAGCATCGGATCGAGGTCGACCGCGGCCAGCTCGATGTCCTCCTCGAGCCGCTCCCGCCGCCGCTCGCGGTACCGGTCGGCCAGGACGTGGCGCAGCGTTGTCTTGCTGTAGGCCAGAAAACCCTCGTCGGTCGGCCCGCGCCCGCGCAGCAACGCGTTGAGCACCCGCTCGAAGGTCTCGGAAACCAGTTCGTCCACTTCCTGGGCGCGCACCAGGGATCCGGCGTAGTCGCGCGTCGCCTGCACGTGGTCGCGGAACAGCGGCTCGAAATCGCGGACCGATCCCGCGCGCACCCGGTCCGTCAGCTGCGCACCCATCGATCCACATCCCCGCGTCCGCGACCATGAAAACCGGCGCTACGACCCTAACGAGTGCACATGTGCATTTGCATCACACCAAATGAGTGAACCTCTGTAACAGGCCGCGCTACTAAGGTGACCGCATGGCAGCAGGCCCAGAACGAACCCGCCGCAAGGCGATCTTCGGCCGGTACATGCAGGGGCTCCGCGAACGCTGCGAACCGAAACTCACCCCGGACGCGCTCGCCCGGGAAACGCACGCGGCCCGGACCACCATCACCAGAATGGAAGGCGGGCTGACCACGCCCGGTTTTCTGCTCGTCCGGACGTTGCTCGGCATTTACGGCGCCACCGAAGAAGAACGGCACCGCGCCGAACAACTGTGGGAAGCCGCGAAAGCCGACACCACCCGAATCGTGCACGCGGACGACATGCCGGCCAAATACCGGGCATTTCGCCGCGACGAGTCGGACGCCGATTTCGAGCGCACGCTGGACACGGTGATCATCCCGGGCATGTTGCAGACCCCCGGGTACGCCGCCGAGGTCTGGCAGGGCGCGCACCGGCTCACCCGCTCCCCCGGCGGCGAGTCGATCGCGGCCGCGGAACGGCAAACCCGGCAAGAGTTGTTGCGGCGTAAGGACAAACCGCTGAAACTGCATGCCCTGATCGACGAGGCCGCGCTGCGCCGCATGCTCGGCGGCCCGCGGGTGATGGCCGAGCAGCTCGATCACCTGCTCGCGGTCGGCACCTGGGCGAACGTGACGATCCAGGTGCTGCCGTTCGCCCTAGGCGCCTATGGCCCGCTCGCCGGGCCGATGATCCTGCTCAGTTACGACAGCCCGGACGAACCGGATGTGGCCTATCTGGAGTACATCGCGGGTGGCGAATCGGTGGAGAATGAGCACGATGTCGCCGCGCTTTCCGCGGTTTTCGACGATGCCGCCCGGAAGGCACTGAATCCCCGGAAATCGGCGGCATTCATCACGGTTATACGAGACGGGATCGAGAATCGATGAGCATCAAGCGGACGTGGCGGAAGAGCAGCCGTAGCTCGGCTGAGAACGCCTGCGTCGAGCTGTCCGTCGGTCAGGCGCGGACCAGTATCAGGGACACGAAGAACCCGTGCGGCGGTGTGCTGACCGTCGACGCGGCCGCATTCGGCGCGTTCCTCGCCCTGGTCAAAACGGGGCGGCGCCGTTCGGACGCCTAGCGACTCGCCGGGCTACCTCACGATCCCGGTGACCGTGAGCGCCAGCCCGGCCACGAACGCCACGAGCACGCCCGCCGCGAGGAACTGGTGCCGCCGGGTGCGATCCCGGCGCAGTTCGTCCTCGGTGCGCCCGGAGATGATGAAGTGGCCCTTCTCCTCGGGCTTGCCGATCACCAGCGGGCCGATCTTGTCGTGCACCTCGCCGAGGATGTACAACGGACGGCCGGGGCGGATCACCCATTCTTTGTAGTGGAAGCCGATCGTGCTGTCGCGCCCGCCGGCGAGGAAGTTCGGCAGCTTGATGCCGAACAGATCGACCGCTTCGCCACCGCCCCGGTGCGGTTCGAACCGGTGGACGGTCTGCTCGACGGCCTCGGGCTGGGTGCCGTTCGGGTCGACGCCGATCGTGCGGCCCTCGTCGTCCAGGATCGCGTACCCCTCGAACGAGGTGTGCTCGGCGACCTTCTCCTTGCGCTTGGAGTAGTGCCGCTTGCCGTCCCGGTACTCCACGTGCTCGTACTCGCGGTCGATCCGGTAGCGGTACCAGACGCAGTCGATCTTGCTGATCTCCGCGGTGATCACGCCCTCCGGCCGCGGATGCGCGTGGCCGACCACCTCGGCGATCTTGCGGAACCCGCCCCGCGCGCCGAGTTCGTCGGAGATCCCGCGCAGCCGTTCGAGTTCGGGAATCGACAGCGTCTCGGTGCCGATCATCGCGTGCAGTTCGCTCTTCGTGTGCCGCATGTAGAAGAACCCCGCCACCGCGGCCAGGATCAGCAGCACCCCGAAGATGATGAGCCCCACCGTGCGCCCCCCAGGTCGTCCGTCACTCCCACTCGATCGTGCCCGGCGGCTTGCTGGTCACGTCCAGCACGACCCGGTTGATCTCGGCGACCTCGTTGGTGATGCGGGTCGAGATCCGCTCGAGGGTGTCGTAGGGCAGCCGGGTCCAGTCCGCCGTCATGGCATCCTCGCTGGAGACCGGGCGCAGCACAACCGGATGCCCGTAAGTGCGCCCGTCGCCCTGCACCCCGACGCTGCGGACGTCGGCGAGCAGCACCACCGGGCACTGCCAGATGTCGCGGTCCAGCCCGGCCCCGGTCAACTCCTCGCGCGCGATGGCGTCGGCCGCGCGCAGCGTCTCCAGCCGGTCCTGGGTCACCTCGCCGATGATCCGGATGCCCAGGCCCGGGCCGGGGAACGGCTGGCGGTGCACGATCGTCTCCGGCAGGCCCAGTTCCAGCCCGACCCGGCGCACCTCGTCCTTGAACAGCAGGCGCAGCGGTTCGACCAGCTCGAACTGGAGGTCCTCGGGCAGCCCGCCGACGTTGTGGTGGCTCTTGATGTTCGAGGTGCCCGCGCCGCCGCCGGACTCGACGACGTCCGGGTAGAGCGTGCCCTGCACCAGGAAACCGAAGTCGCCCTCGGCCTTGAGGTCCCGCTCGGCCTGTTCGAAGACCCGGATGAACTCGCGGCCGATGATCTTGCGCTTCTGCTCCGGATCGGTGACCCCGGCCAGCGCGCCGAGGAAGCGCTCGCGCGCGTCCACGGTGACCAGGTTGACCCCGGTGGCGGCGACGAAGTCACGTTCGACCTGGGTCCGCTCGCCCGCGCGCAGCAGCCCGTGGTCGACGAAGACGCAGGTGAGCCGCTCGCCGATGGCGCGTTGCACGAGCGCGGCGGCGACCGCCGAGTCGACCCCGCCGGACAGCGCGCAGATCGCGCTCCCGTCGCCGATCTGCGCGCGCACCCTGGCGACCTGATCGTCCACAATGGACGCCGTGGTCCACTGCGGGCGGATCCCGGCGATGTCGTGCAGGAACCGGCGCAGCACCTCCTGGCCGTGCGGCGAATGCCCGACCTCGGGGTGGTACTGCACCCCGGCGACGCGCAGGCCGGGGTTCTCGAACCCGGCGATCGGCGCGCCCTCGGAGGTCGCGGTGACGGTGGCCCCCTCGGGGGCCTTGGTGACGCTGTCGCCGTGGCTCATCCAGGCCGGGTGGCGGCCGGGCAGTTCGTGGTGCAGCACGCCGCCGTCGCCGGTGATCTTCACCTCGGTGCGGCCGTACTCGCGGGCCCCGGTGGCCTCGACGGCGCCGCCGAGCGCGCGGGCCAGCAGCTGGAAGCCGTAGCAGATGCCGAACACCGGCACCCCGGCCTTGACCAGTTCGGGGTCCATGCTCGGCGCGCCCGGTTCGTAGACGCTGGACGGCCCGCCGGAGAGGATGATCGCCGACGGTTCGCGGGCCAGGATCTCCTCGGTGCTCGCGGTGTGCGGGACGACCTCGGAGTACACCTGGGCCTCGCGCACGCGGCGCGCGATCAGCTGCGCGTACTGCGCGCCGAAGTCCACGACGAGAACGGGACCGGCCGTGGAAGCGGCGTCGGGCACGAGGAACCTCCTGCGGGTGGGCGCTGTGTCCCTATCGTCCCAGGTGACCCGCGCCACCCCGCGCCCTCCCTCTCGTTTGGCGGGCCGACCGGGGACGGGTGGCCGCACGGGGTGAGGCGGGCCACGTCGTATGCGCGTGGCGACATGCGTGCGTGCTTTGCTGCATCCAATGGGGGACGTGGTTCTACGACGAAAGGAGCACCATGCGCGCGACCGTCATCTACGGGGCCGGGGACGTCCGGATCGAGCAGGTCCCGGACCCGAAGGTGGCCGACCCGACCGACGCCGTGGTGCGCGTGCTCCGATCGTGCATCTGCGGCAGCGATCTCTGGCCGTACGGGGGCATGAAACCCAGTGAGCGCGGGCGCCGCATCGGGCACGAGTTCCTCGGCGTAGTCGAGGACACCGGCGCCGACGTGCACGGCCTGAAGACCGGGGACGTCGTCGTCGCGCCGTTCGTGTGGGCGGACAACACCTGCGACTTCTGCCGCGAGGGCCTGCACACCTCGTGCCGCCACGGCGGCGGCTGGGGCGCGCGCGGCGTGGACGGCGGCCAGGGCGAAGCGGTCCGCGTGCCGCAGGCCGACGGCACGCTGGTCAAGCTCCCGGTCGGCGAGGACGCCGCCCTGCTGCCCTCGCTGCTCACCCTGTCCGACGTGTTCCCCACCGGCCACCACGCCGCCGTCCGCGCTCGCGTCTCCCCGCGCACCGCGGTCACCGTGATCGGCGACGGCGCGGTCGGCCTGTGCGCGGTGCTGGCCGCGAAACGGCTCGGCGCCGAGCGGATCCTGCTGATGGGCCGCCACACCGGGCGCACCGACCTCGGGCGTGAGTTCGGCGCCACCGACGTGGTCGCCGAACGCGGCGAGGAGGGCATCGCGAAGGTCCGCGAGCTCACCGGCGGGGACGGCACGCACGCCGTGCTGGAATGCGTCGGCACCAAGCAGGCGCTGGAGACCGGGCTCGGCGTGGTGCGCGCGGGCGGCACGGTCAGCCGGGTCGGCGTCCCGCAGTACGACGAGGGCCCGGTCGGGCCGGACATGTTCATGCGCAACATCACCGTCACCGGCGGGGTCGCCCCGGCGCGGCACTACATCGAGGAACTGCTGCCGGACGTCCTCGAGGGCCGCGTCGAACCGGGCCGGGTCTTCGACCGGACCGTGGACATCGACGGGATCCCCGGCGGCTACCAGGAGATGGCCGACCGCAAGGCGCTCAAGGTGCTGGTCAAGCCGTAGCGATTTGCCCCGCTGGCCTACCGTTGTGGCCATGGACATGATCACTCCGGAACCCCGGCCCGCCTGGATCGCCGGGCAGCCCGAACAGGGCGAGAGCACGCTCGTCGTGCGCCACCCCTACGACGGCAGCGAGGTCGCCACCGTCGCGGTGCCCGGCGCCGGGCAGGTGGAGCGGGCGGTGGACGCCGCGGTCGCGGTGGCGCCCGCGCTGCGGCGGCTCCCGGCCCACCGGCGGGCCGCGGCGCTGGACCACGTTTCGCGGGCGATCGCCGCGCGGGCCGAGGAGATCGCCGAGGTGATCACCGCGGAGAACGGCAAACCGCTGAAGTGGGCCGAGGCCGAGGTCCGGCGCGCGGTGTCGGTGTTCCGGATCGCCGCCGAGGAGGCCCGCCGGTTCGACGGCGATCTGCAGCGGCTGGACACCGATCCGGCCGGGGAGGGCCGCCTGGCGATCACCCGCCGGGCGCCGCGCGGCCCGGTGCTCGGCATCGCGCCGTTCAACTTCCCGCTGAACCTGGTGGCGCACAAGGTCGCACCCGCGCTCGCGGTCGGCGCGCCGATCATCGTCAAACCGGCCCCGCGCACCCCGCTGGCCGCGCTGATCCTGGGCGAGATCCTCGCCGAGACCGACCTGCCCGAGGGTTCGTTCTCGGTGTTGCCGCTGGGCAACGCGGAAACCTCGGCGCTGGTGACCGACCCCCGGCTGCCGGTGGTGTCGTTCACCGGGTCCGGCCCGGTCGGCTGGTCGCTGGCGGACGCGGCGCCGCGCAAGCACGTGGTGCTGGAACTGGGCGGGAACGCGGCGGCCGTGGTGCTCGCCGACTGGCCGGACATCCCCGGGGCCGCCCGGCGGATCGCGACCTTCGGCAACTACCAGGCGGGCCAGTCCTGCATCGCGGTGCAGCGGGTGCTCGTCGAACGCTCGGTCGCGGACGAGTTCGTCCCGGCCCTGACCGAGGCGGTGCGCGCGCAGCGGACCGGTGACCCGTACGACACCGAGGTCGACGTCGGCCCGGTGGTCGACGAGGCCGCCGCGGAACGGATCGTCGCCTGGATCGGCGAAGCCGTCGACGCGGGCGCCCGGATCCTCACCGGGGGTTCCCGCGAAGGCGCCACGGTGGAACCGACCCTGCTGGCGGACGTCCCGGTCACCACGAAGGCCTGGGCCGAGGAGATCTTCGGCCCCGTGCTCGCGGTGTCCGTTGTGGACGATGCCGGGGCCGCGTTCGCCGCGGTGAACGATTCGGCCTACGGCCTGCAGGCCGGGGTCTTCACCCGGGACGTCTCGCTCGCCTTCCGCGCCTCGGCCGAACTCGAGGTCGGCGGCGTGATCATCGGGGACGTGCCGTCCTACCGGGCCGACCAGATGCCCTACGGCGGCGTGAAGGGCTCCGGCGTGGGCCGCGAAGGCGTGCTCGCCGCGATGCACGACCTCACCGAAGAACGCGTCACCGTCTTCACCGGTCTGGACCTCTAACCCAGCCCAGCGAGGAGTGCTTCGAGGGCCAGTTCGAAGCGCTCCTCGTGCCGGGGCCCGGTGCGCAGGGCCTCGGCGAGGATCGGGAATTCGGCGAGGTGGCCGGTACTGTCCACATCGGACTCCTCGTGTCCCGGGGTGCGGCCCGCTTCGGCGAGCGTGTGGCCCAGCACGAACGTCATCACGGCGTTGAACGTGTCCAGCGCCCGCGGCGGGTCGAATCCGGCGGCGCACAACACGCCCAGGGCGGTTTCGACGCGGGCGGTCGCCTCCCGGCCGCGCACCGGGCGGGTGGCCATGAGCGGCAGCAGCGCCGGATGCTCCAGCATGCGCGTGCGCAGGCCGCGGGCGAGTCCGCCGAGCCAGGTCCGCCAGCCGTCCCCCGGCTCGGGCACGGCCACCGGTTCGACCACCCGGTCGACCAGTGCATCGAGCAAGGCGTCCTTGTTCGGCACGTAGTGGTAGAGGGTCATCGCCTCCACGTCCAGCGCGGCGCCGAGTTTGCGCATGGACAGCGCCGCGATGCCGTGCTCGTCGACGAAGTCCAGCGCCGCGTCGAGCACCCGCTCGCGGGTGAGCCCGGCGCGCGGCCGGGCCCGGCGATCGGCCACGCACGCCTCCCTTGACTTTTCTTACAGCGTAAGAGCAGGATAGCGACCAAGCTACTCTTACGTCGTAAGAAACGAGGGAACATGTCCGAACGGGACAAGGCGGTAGTCCGCCGCTTCATCGAGGAGTTCGTCAACGCCCACGACCTGACCGGCCTGGGCGAGGTGGTCGCCGAGGACGTCACCGAATCCGGCCCGGTCGTCGTCGACGCGCCCTCCGGCGGCCTGGACGCCTTCCGCCGGGGCTGGCAGATGATGCTCGACTCGTTCCCCGACATCCACGTCACCGTCGACGATCTGGTCGCCGAACCCGGCAAGGTGGCCGCCCGGATCTCGCTGAGCGCCACCAACACCGGCTACTACCGCCGCGGCGCGGCCACCGGGAAGCACGCCGAGTGGCGCGGTTTCGTGCTGGCCCGCCTGCGCGACGGGAAGATCGCCCACGTCGACGCGATGACCGACCGGTTCGGCATGCTGCGACAGCTCGGCATCATCGGCGACGACGACGAACTGGCCGCGCCGCGGCGGGCGGGATGAGCACGCTCAGCCGTCGAGCGCGATCGCGTTCTTGGCGCGTTCGATCGATTCCTCGTTCGCCCGCTCGCCGGGGTTCTCGGTGGCCAGGGCCTGGTTGAGTTCGACGAACGGGCGCAGGCGGTCCTGGTAGCGGGCGAACGCGGCCTGGTGATCGTCGGTCCGGCCGAGTTCGTCCGCCAGCACGTAGGCGCCCACCAGCGCGAGGCTGGTGCCCTGGCCGGACAACGCCGAGGCGCAGTAGCCCGCGTCGCCCACCAGGGCCACCCGGCCCTTCCACCACTGTCGCAGGTGGATCTGGGCCATCGAGTCGAAGTAGAAGTCCGGCGCCTGGTCCAGGTACTTGAGCAGCCTCGGCACCTCCCACCGCATGCCGCCGAGCCGCTCGGCGAGCAGCGCCTTCTGCGCTTCGAGATCCCGGTGGTCGTAGTCGAAGCGGTCGGCCTCGAAGCCGAGCGTGACGCGGATTTCGCGGTTGCCGCGCACCGGGTAGATGCCGCCGCCACCGGCGTCACCCCGGAACCACACCTGCCAGTTGTCCAGGTTCAGGAAGTTCTCCGCGCTGAAGATCGCCAGGTAGGTGCCGAGGTGGCGGGCGAACTCCCGCTCCGGCCCGAACACCAGCTCGCGCACCCCCGAATGCTGCCCGTCCGCGCCGACCACCAGATCGAACGTGCGCGGCTCGCCGTGCTCGAAGCTGACCCGCACCCCGTCCACGCCGTCCTCGAGATCGGTGATGGAATCGCCGAACACGTAGTCGACCTCGCGGGTGCGCTCCAGCAGCAGCCGGGTCAGGTCCTCCCGCAGCAGCTCGAGGTCGTCGCTGTCCAGTCGCCCGGCCGACGCGGTCATCTCCGCGGAACGCCAGACCTCGTTGCCCTCACCGTCGAGCATCGTCATCCCGCGCATCCGGGTGCGCACCCGCCGTGCCTGGTCCAGCAGGCCCATCCGGTCGACGACGTCCAGGGCGGCCCCGCGGATGTCGACCGCCTGCCCACCGAGGCGCGGCGCGGGCGCCCGCTCGACCACGGTCGGCGCGAAGCCGTTGCGGCGCAGCCAGTAGGCCAGGGCGGGACCGGCGATGCTCGCGCCCGAGATGAGCACTGTCTTCATGGAAGCCTCCATATACGGTGTACGCGCTGACCGTAGGCCGCTCCCGAATACCGCTACAACTTGCTTGTAATAGGACAGATCCCCTCTCGTGCACCACCTTCGCTGCTAGCATCTGTCCTAGTACAGAAAGGAAGGGTGGCGATGGTCACAGCGCTCGATCCGCCCTACCGCCGGATCGTCACCGAGATCCGGCGGCGCATCGCCGACGGCGAACTGGCCCCCGGCGACCGGGTGCCGTCGACCCGGCAGCTCGCGAAGGAGTTCGAAGTCGCGCTCGCCACCGCCACCAAGGCCCTGGCCACCCTGCGCCAGGACGGGGTCGTGCGCGCCCGGCCCCGCGTCGGCACCGTCGTGGCCGCGCCCACCGCCGCACCGGTCCGGCGCCGCCCCGCGCCCGGCCCGGAACACGAGCTGACCCGCGAACGGATCGTGCGCGCCGCCGTCGAAATCGCCGACGCCGAAGGGCTGGCCGCGCTGTCGATGCGGGGCGTCGCGGCCCGGCTCGGGGTCGCCGCCATGTCGCCCTACCGGTACGTCAGCGGCAAGGACGAACTCGTCCTGCTGATGGCCGACACCGCGTACGGCGAACTCTCCTACCCCGCCGACGCCCCGCCCGGCTGGCGCGCCCGGCTGGAGATCGGCGCCCGCACCCTGTGGGGGCTGCACCGGCGGCATCCGTGGCTGGCTCAGGTCAGCTCCCTCACCCGCCCGCTGCCCACCCCGAACCTGATGGTGCACGCCGAATGGGCCCTGGCCGCCCTGGACGGTCACGACCTCGACGTGACCGTCCAGTTCAACCTGCACGTGCTGCTCTACAGCTACGTGCAGGGCCTCGCGGTCCACCTCGAGCGGGCGGCCCACGACGAGGCCGTCACCGGCCTCTCCGAGGAGCAGTGGATGGACCTGCAGGCTCCCGCGCTCGCCACGCTCGCGACCTCCGGCCGGTACCCGACCTTCACCAGGATCACCGGCGAGTTCCTGCGCCAGGGCTACGACCTGCACCTCGACGAGCTGTTCGAGTTCGGCCTCACCCCGCTGCTCGACGGGATCGCCAGGATCATCGAACGCTAGGCAGCTTCAGCGCGGCGGGCGCGGTCGCGGGCACCGCCGGGTTCTTCGGCGCGACCGGTTCGATCCGGCGGTACCCCTCCGCCTGGTCCGGGCGCGGATCGGCCTCGCCCTTGTTGGGCCAGAAGGAGAACGCGCGCTCGGCCTGCGCGGTGATCGTCAGCGACGGGTTCACCCCGAGGTTCGCGGTGATCGCCGTACCGTCCACAACGGACAGTCCCGGGTAGTTGAAGACCCGGTGGTACGGATCGATGACGCCCTGCTCGGCATCGGTCGCGATCGGGGCGCCGCCGATGAAGTGCGCGGTCAGCGGGATGTCGAAGACCTCGCCCCAGGTGCCGCCCGCGATGCCCTCGATGTGCTCCGCGGTGCGCTGGTTGGCCTCGAACCCGGCCTCGATGAAACTCGGGTTCGGCTCGCCGTGGCCCTGTTTCGAGGTGTACCGGCGGCGGCCGAACAGCCCGCGCTTGGTGTAGGTGGTGATCGAGTTGTCCAGGCTCTGCATCACCAGCAGGATCACCGTGCGTTCGCTCCACCGGTAGCCGTTGAGCAGCTTCGCCGACTGGATCGGGTGCCGGTACAGGAACCGCACCGCCTGCCGCCAGCGCGGCACCTCGGACCTGCCGTCGGTCGCGACGGTCTGCAGCATGCTCATCGCGTTGCTGCCCTTGCCGTAGCGCACCGGTTCGATGTGGGTGATCTCGTCGGGATGGATCGACGACGTGATCGCCACCCCGCGGCTGAAGTCGCGCTCCGGGTCGACCTTGGTGCGGCCGGAGCCGATGATCGCCTCCGAGTTGGTCCGGGTCAGCTCGCCGAGCCGGGACGACAGCCGGGGCAGCGCGCCGGTGTCCTTCATCCGGTGCAGCAGGTTCTGGGTGCCCCAGGTGCCCGCGGCGAGCACGACCTTGCCCGCGGTCAGGGTGTGCCGGAAGCGCCGCGACCGGGTGCCGGTCTTGCGCAGGTCGACCTCGAACGCGCCGTCGCCGCGCGGGCGGACCGCGGTGACCGTGGTCAGCGGGATGACCTTCGCCCCGCCCTGCTCGGCGAGGTAGAGGTAGTTCTTCACCAGGGTGTTCTTCGCGCCGACGCGGCAGCCGGTCATGCACGCGCCGCATTCGGTGCAGCCGGTGCGTTCGGGCCCGGCGCCGCCGAAGTACGGATCGGCCACGCGCTCGCCCGGCCGGCCGAAGTACACGCCGACCGGGGTCGGGTGGTACGAATCGGCCACGCCCAGATCCGCGGCGACCTTGCGCATCACGTCGTCGGACGGGGTGACCGTCGGGTTGGTCACCACGCCGAGCATCCGGCTCGCCTGGTCGTAGTGCGGGGCGAGCTCGGCTTCCCAGTCGGTGATGTGCGCCCACTGGCGATCTCGGTAGAACGGTTTGAGCGGGCGGTAGAGCGTGTTCGCGTACACCAGCGAACCGCCGCCGACCCCGGCGCCCGCGAGCACCATGACGTCGGAGAGCAGGTGGATCCGCTGGATGCCGTAGCAGCCGAGTTGCGGCGCCCACAGGTACCGGCGCAGGTCCCAGGACGTCTTCGCGAACTCGTCGTCGGCGAACCGGCGGCCTGCCTCGATGACCGCGACCCGGTAGCCCTTCTCGGTCAACCGGAGCGCGGCAACGCTGCCGCCGAAGCCAGAGCCGACCACGATGACGTCGTAGTCGTGGTCCGTGGTGGTGTTACGCGCAGTCACAGGTAAAAGCGTAACCCGCGCCACCCGACCTGACCAGAGGTAAGTTACCGCCCAGTCACCCCACCCTGGCCCCGGTGCTCTCGTTTAGCCCGCTAAACGAGAGCCGCGAAGATCATCCGCGGACGGTGAGGCCGACGCGCTGGAATTCCTTGAGGTCGGAGTAGCCGGTCTTCGCCATCGCGCGGCGCAGCGCGCCGAACAGGTTCACCGCGCCCTCGGCGTCCGCGGAGGGCCCGAACAGCAGCGTCTTCAGGTCGACCTCGTAATCCGGTCCGGCGGCGACCCGCGAACGCGGCAGCGACGGGTGCGCGGCGGCCGCGGTCCAGTACAGCCCCTGCCCCGGCGCCTCGGCGGCCGCGGCGAGCGGCGCGCCCAGCATGACCGCGTCCGCGCCGCAGGCGATCGCCTTCGCGATGTCGCCGGAGGAGGTCATCCCGCCGTCGGCGAGCACGTGCACGTACCGGCCGCCGGTCTCGTCGAGGTAGTCGCGCCGCGCGGCGGCCGCGTCGATGATCGCGGTGGCCATCGGCACGCCGATGCCGAGCACGCGGTCGGTGCTGGTCACCCCGGGCGTGTAACCGTGGCCGACGATCACCCCGGCCGCGCCGGTGCGCATCAGGTGCATCGCCGTGCGGTAGTCACCGACCCCGCCCGCGATCACCGGCACGTCCAGGCGCCCGATGAAGTCCTTGAGGTCGAGCGGCTCGCCCTCGCGGGCGACGTGCTCGGCGGAGATGATCGTGCCCTGCACGACCAGGATCTCGACCCCGGCCGCGATCAGATCCGGGGTCAGCTCGGCGGCGTGCTGCGGGCTGACCCGGGCCGCCACGGTCACTCCCGATTCGCGGACCGTGCGGATCGCCTCGGTCAGCAGGTCCACGCGGATCGGCGCGGAGTGCAGTTCCTGCAGCACCCGCACCAGCGCGGTCGGGTCCTCGGGGTGCTCCTCGGCCGCGCGCACGAGCCGGAACATCGCCTCCTCGACGTTGGCCTGCCGGGCCCAGAGGCCCTCGGCGTTGAGCACGCCGAGCCCGCCCAGCTCGCCGATGGCCACCGCGGTGCCCGGCGACACGATCGCGTCCGTCGGATGCGTCACCAGCGGCAGGTCGAACCGGTAGGCGTCGATCTGCCAGCCGGTGGACACCACCGCGGACGACCGGGTGCGCCGCGAGGGCACGATCTCGACGTCGTCGAGGTCGTATGCCCGCCGCGCGGTGCGCCCCATGCCGATCTCGACCAGATCCCGCACGTGAAGTCCCCTCTCGACAGCGATGTGCGCGCTCATTCTCGCCACCACGTTCCCCTTGCGAGCGCACGGGTCCTCATTTAGCCCGCTAAACGAGAGCGGCGGGGCGGGTTCCCTTGGGGTGGCGCGGTTTCTCAGCGGCTGGTGTAGTTCGGCGACTCGACGGTCATGGTGACGTCGTGCGGGTGGCTCTCCTTGAGCCCGGCGGCGGTGATCCGCACCAGCTGCGCCTCCTGCAGCTGCGCGATGGTCTGCGCGCCCGCGTAGCCCATGCCCGAGCGCAGGCCGCCGACGAGCTGGTGCACCACGTTGACCAGCGGCCCCCGGAACGGGATCCGGCCCTCGATGCCCTCGGGCACCAGCTTGTCCTCGGACAGCACGTCGTCCTGCGCGTACCGGTCCTTGGAGTACGACTTCGCCTCGCCGCGCGACTGCATCGCGCCGAGCGACCCCATGCCGCGGTAGGTCTTGAACTGCTTGCCGTTGTGCAGGATCAGCTCGCCCGGCGCCTCCGCGGTTCCCGCGAGCAGGCTGCCCAGCATGACCGAGGACGCCCCGGCCGCGATGGCCTTCGCGATGTCCCCGGAGTACTGGATGCCGCCGTCCCCGATCACCGGGATCCCGGCCGGGCGGCAGGCCAGATCGGCCTCGTAGATCGCCGAGATCTGCGGCACGCCGACCCCGGCGACGACCCGCGTGGTGCAGATCGAACCGGGCCCCACGCCGACCTTCACGCCGTCCGCGCCCGCGTCCACCAGGGCCTGCGCCCCGGCCCGGGTGGCGACGTTGCCGCCGACCACGTCCACGGTGTCGCCGAGTTCCTTCTTCAACGTGCTGACGGTGTCCACCACCGCGCGCGAATGCCCGTGCGCGGTGTCCACCATGAGCACGTCCACCCCGGCGTCGGCGAGCGCCATCGCGCGCTGGTGGCCGTCCGCGCCCACGCCGACCGCCGCGCCGACGAGCAGCCGGCCGTCGGGGTCCTTGGTCGCGTTCGGGTACTGCTCGGTCTTCACGAAGTCCTTGACGGTGATCAGCCCGCGCAGCTTGCCGTCGCCGTCGACGATCGGCAGCTTCTCGATCTTGTGCCGCCGCAGCAGGCCCAGCGCCGCGTCGGCGGTGACCCCGACCTGCGCGGTCACCAGCGGCGCCTTGGTCATCACCTCGCTGACCGGCCGGCTGTGGTCGACCTCGAACCGCATGTCGCGGTTGGTGATGATGCCCACCAGCGTGCCCGCGGCGTCGGTGACCGGGACCCCGGAGATCCGGAACCGCGCGCACAGCGCGTCGACCTCGGCCAGGGTGTCCTCCGGCGAGCAGGTGACCGGGTCGGTGACCATCCCGGCCTCGGACCGCTTGACCACCTCGACCGCCGCCGCCTGGTCGTCGATCGGCAGGTTCCGCTGCAGCACGCCCATCCCGCCCTGGCGGGCCATCGCGATCGCCATCCGGGCCTCGGTGACGGTGTCCATGGCGGCGGAGACCAGGGGAATGCGCAGCGTGACGTTCCGGGAGAGCCTGGTGCTGGTGTCCACGCCGCTGGGCACGACGTCCGATTCGGCGGGCAGCAGCAGGACGTCGTCGAAGGTCAGGCCGAGCATCGCGAACTTGCTCGGCACGTCGGCGGTGGTGATGCTCATAGCGGGCGGGGAGCCTTCCTTGGCTGGTGAAAGTCACGGACCGCGACATCGGGGCCTGTAAACGATGGTATCTGGCGGGCGGTGGGGACCCGCCCGGTACCGTGGCCCCCGTGCCGCACGATGTGTTGCCCCCAGACCCGTTCGCCGACGACCCGAACGACCCGGCCAAAGACATCGTCTCGCTGGACGACCACCTGGACGAGCCGATCGGCGCCGACGAACGCACGGAACTGCTCGCCGACCTCTCGGACCTGGCCGTTTACCAGGCGCTGCTGGAGCCGCGGGGGATCCGCGGCATCGTGGTGGACTGCGGCGAATGCGACCTGCCGCACTACCACGACTGGCACCTGCTGCGGGCCAGCCTCGAGCAGCTGCTGGCCGACGGCCGAATGCGCCCGCACGAGCCCGCGTTCGACCCGAACCCGGCCGACTACGTGAGCTGGGACTACTGCCGCGGGTTCGCCGACGGCGTGACGGCCACCGAGAGCGCCTACTGATCTTCGGCACGACGAAGGGCCCGTGACCGGAGATCGGTCGCGGGCCCTTGTCGTCTCGTCTAGTTGGTGGGAACGCTCGCCGCGCCGGGCGGCGGTGCCTCCGCCGGTGGGTCGCCCCGGGGCACGGTGCCCGGTTCGGTGCCCTGGCCGCCCGAACCCGACGGAATCGAGCTCGAGGTCGGCGGCGGGGTCGTGCTGCTGCTGGGCGGCGTGGGGTTGTCCGAGGTCGACGGCGGCAGCGCGGTGGACCCGGAACCGTCCGTGGGGTTCGACGGGTTCGGCGCCGGCGTCGGCAGCGGGCCCGCGGAACTGCCCTGCGCGGGCGGGTTCACCTGAGGCGGCGGCGACGGCTGCTGGCCGGGGTTCTGCAGCATCGCGCTCAGTTCGCGGTGCTGCTTCATCAGCTCGTCGAGGTTGTCCTCGGAGGCCACCTGCTTCAGCGCGGCCTGCGCGGCGTCGAGCGCCTTGCGCGCGGCTTCGAAGTCGCGTTGCCCGATCGCGAGGAGCGCGGCGTTGAGGTCGCTGCGGACCGCCGCGGCGGCCTCGACCGAACGGGCGTGATCGGCGTAGAGGACCTTGGTCAGGCCCCAGAGCGTGTCTCCCGGCTGGGCGTCCCGGGCGGCGAGCCCGGTGCCGGTGAAGGCGATGGCGAGCACCGCGGCGGCCGCGGCCACCGGCACGAGCATCCGGCGCTTGCGGCCCCGCAGACCGTGGCGGCGCGCCAGCGCGGCCGTCTTCACGGTGGTGACCGCGGTCTCGGTGTCGACCAGCTCGGCGAGCGGTTCGCTGTCGATGTCCCGGCGCCACGCGAGCAGCAGCGCGTTCAGTTCCTGGTCGCCGAGCCCGTCGGCGATCTTGGGATCGGAACCGCCCAGCGCGTCGAGCAGTGCGTCGTCGGCCTGCACGGCGGACAGGTCGGCCGCGAACGTGGCCTCGGCGTCGCCCGAGTGCTCCTCGGCGGGCGTCGGCATCCGTCTTTCGCGTTCGGTCACTCAGACCACCTCCTCAGCGGCCAGTACCTTGCGGAGCCGTGCGAGCGCACGGTGCTGGGCAACCCGGACCGCGCCCGGGGTCGAGCCGACCGCTTCGGCGGTCTCCTCCGCGGACAGCCCTACAACCACACGCAGCACCACAATCTCGCGTTGTTTGTCCGGCAACACTCGGAGCAGCTGGGACATGCGCTCGTTCAGCTCACCCTGCAGGGCGCGCTGCTCGGGACCCACTTCGGCCTCGACCTCGTCCGGAACCTCGGCGACCGGCTCGGCACGGTTGCGGGCCGCCGCGCGGTGCGCGTCGGCCACCTTGTGCTGTGCGATCCCGTAGACGAAAGCCAGGAACGGGCGTCCCTGATCACGGTACGAAGGCAATGCCGTGAGCACCGCGAGACACACCTCCTGGGCAACGTCGTCTGCCGAAGCGAACGAACGCTCCTGCCTGCCAACTCGTGCGCGGCAGTACCGCACTACCAGGGGACGGATAGCGGCCAGCAGCCGCTCGACTGCCTGGGGATCACCCTCGACAGCAGCGGCGACCGGCTCATCCAGTCCATCCCCCACATTGGCCATCGCAGACAACAGTCCCAGCGTTACGTGTAGGCGTGCAAATAGGCCGACGCGTGAACACGAATCTCCCTCACGCCGGTGATTCCTACCGTACCTTCCGACGCCGACAGCGTTCCTTCACGGTCGCCACCGGCGCGCCCCGCCGACGCGGAGCATGGGTCCACCCCTCCCTCGCATACTCGAAACTCCAACGAGCATGACTACGAAAGGGGTACGCGCGCAGCCCGAAAAGGCGGCAAGACGGGCAGGAGCTGACGACCACTGGGCCGATCGGGTGGACTCGCCCAGCGGTCAGGCGCCGGTCAGCTCACGGTGCCGGTTCGGGCAATGCCGGTTCCGACAACGCCCGCCCGGCGACGCACGTTCAGGCGCGGTGCCCGCTCAGGAAACCAGGCCGCGGCGGAAACCGTGCGCCACCGCCTGGGCGCGGTCGCGCACGCCGAGCTTGCGGAACAGCCGGCGCGCGTGCGTCTTGACCGTGTCCTCGGACAGGTACAGCTCGCGCCCGATCTGGCCGTTGCTCTTGCCCTGGCTCATCCCGCGCAGCACCTGGAGCTCGCGCTCGGTGAGCTGCACGCCCGGGTCCGAGGGCTGCCGCGGCGCGGGCACCGAGGTGCTCGCCAGCGTGTGCGCCAGCGCGGCGACCAGTTCCGGCCGCGAGGCGTCCCAGCGCAGGTAGCCGCGGGCGCCGCCGGCGATGGCCGCGGCGATGCTGCCGGCGTCGTCCGGTGCGCCGAACACGATGACATTGGCCTGCGGGTTGGCCGAGACAAGGCGCCGGGTGGCCTCGACTCCGGTCGGCACCGCGCGCTGGGTGCCGACGAGCACAACGTCGACCGGCTGGCGGGAATACCTCGCGAGCAACTCGTCACCGTGCGCTACACAGTCGATGCGACTGACGCCGGGGACGGCAGAGACATCACGCGGGTGAGCCCTTCGCGGACACTGCGTCGGTCGTCGCAGATCAAGACCGTCGTCACGGGGTTTCCTTCCTGCAGCCGGGTGACATTCCATATCCCCTATCGGACGCTTTAGGCCCAACCTTGACACGATCCGGTGGCTTTTTTTAAAAGTTCTTAGCCCGGATGTCGGTATGGGGTGCCCGACGGAGCCAACCCGGTCAGGTCGGCACCCACGGCGAGTCGTCTGCGAGCCGTCTTCCCACAGGGTCCGATCGTAGTAACACTCCGTGCAACACCCTAGACGCTCTGAATCGATACCGCTCGGCGTGTCGCGAAAACAAGTCCGCGGCCAGCAGACCGGCGGGCCAACTGAGCGAACGCAGTTGGTTATCGTCGGCCGCGGCGAGCGCGCCCGCAACCAGCTCGGCCGCACGTTTCCGCTCAGCGGAAGATCCAATCGCGGCCAAGGCCGCGGCGAGCACGAGTTCGGACTTGACGGTGTGCCGCCGCGCGCCGCGTCCGGCGGCTTCGGCCACCGCGCCTTCGGCCGGGGCCACCGCGGCCGCCGGATCGCCCGCCGCCAGTTCGATCTCCGCGCCGACCCAGCCCGCGCGCACGCGGGCGCGCCAGCCGCCCGCCGGGGCACGGGCCCGCAGCCGCCGGGCGGCCGCGATCCGGCCCAGCGCGAGGTTGTCCGCGGCGAGCCCGAGGAAAGCGTCCGCGAGGGCACCCTCGGCGTCCAGGCCGTCCGGATCCGCCGGTCCCCCGGCGCGGCTCGCCAGCGCGAGCGCGGCGCCGTCCAGGCCGCGCGCGGCGGCGTGCCCGCCGAGCTGGCGGCGGTGCGAGGCGAGCGCGGCCAGGGCGAGCGCCGCCGGGACCGGATCGGCTTCCGCGGCCAGCTCGCCGAGCAGCGTGGCCGCCGCGGCGTAGCTCCCCCGCGCGCCGAGGACGATCGCGGTCAGCAGCCGCTCGCGGGCGGAGCCGGTCGCCGCGGCGGCGAGCCGGCGCGCCGGGATCGCGGGCCGGTCGCCGAAGGCCGCTCGGCGCAGGTCTGGTTCGTGCACCGGGCCATTCTCACCGGCTGATCCGGCGCGCCCCCAGCAGCACGTACTCGACGCGCTCCACCGAGTTCCGCAGATCGCCGAGCAGTTCGACCTTGCCGGGCAGCGCGGGCTCGTCCCAGCCCGGTCCCGCGGCGAACATCCGGCTGCGCTGACGGCCCCGGGCGATCCGGTCGAACAGCCGGACGTCGGCCACGCCCGGGCGCTGCGCCCAGAGGACGACGGCGGCGGGCGCGCTGCGCCGCACGGCGACCGCGAGCACCTCGGCCGGCAGCGGGACGCCGAAGAGCTGGGTGCCGATCCGGCGTTCGGCCAGGCAGGCCGCCAGCGCGTAGAGCGGCAGGCTTTCGCGCTCCTCCGGCACGCAGCCGAGCAGCACCGGCCGGTGGTTGCGCGCCTCCGAAAGCACCGGGGTGGCCCGGATCAGCGCCGCGAAAACGCATTCGGCGAGCAGGTACTCGACCTCGGCGCCGGCGCGGTTGCCCCGCCAGCGGGCGCCGAGCGCGGTCAGCACCGGCTGGATCACGCCCTCCCAGGCGTCCAGCACCCCGGCCCGGGCGATCAGCTCGGCGAGCATGCGCTGGACCGCGCCGACGTCCATGGCCAGCGCGGCGGTGCTCAGCCGCCGCGCCTGCCGGGACGGCCCGTCCCGCTCCCCGGCGGGCAGCACCAGTTCGCCGTCCGGGGTGCCGATCCGCAGCGCGGTCTGCGCGACCGTCTCCGGGTTCAGGGCTTGTACCGCGAATCGCGGCCCCTCGGCGGGCTGCGGCGATTCCGGCGGCGGGGGCGGCCCGGATTTGGGCATCTGCTCCAGCGCGTACCGCGCGGCCTCCGCGGTCGACGCGCCCCGGAGCAGGGCGCGCTGCATCAGTTCCAGCCGGCCGATGTCCGCCGGGCCGTAGCGGCGGTGCCGCCCGTCGGTGTGCCGGCTCGGGCCCAGGCCGTAGCGGCGGTCCCAGGTGCGCAGCGTGGACGGGGCGACGCCGAGTCTTCGCGCGACCGAGGCGACCGGCATGGTGGGTTCGGCGTCGGCATCCCGCACAGTCGCCGCGTGGTCGCCGTCGACTGTGTGACCGGAGCCGGACTCGGATCCCACTCGGCCCAATATCCCGGGACGAACCGGGCGCGGCAACCGGAGCCTGAGACTCAGCTCACACATCCGGGGGATGCCTAACGGCTGAATCGACCCGAATTCCTTGAACAAGTATTGACGCGCTTCTAACGTTACGGCCGTTGCACCGAATGGAGTAGTCGGCACCAACAACTGCAGGGAAACCGACCGGATCACGGAGGCGGTCACGATGGCAGACACGCGCAGGCTCCCCGGCCCCAACGCGGATGTTTGGGACTGGCAACTGGAAGGGTCTTGCCGCGGTATGGACAGCGCGTCGTTCTTCCATCCCGATGGCGAGCGCGGGCCGGCGAGAGCGCGGCGCGAGGCGAAAGCGAAGGCGATCTGCCAGTCCTGCCCGGTGCTGGAACTGTGCCGGCAGCACGCGCTGGCGGTGCACGAGCCCTACGGCATCTGGGGCGGGCTGTCCGAATCGGAGCGGGAAAACATCATCAAGGCCGACAAACGCGCGTTGAGCCTGGCGCGCGGATGAGCTCGGTGCTGAGGGGAGTCCGGCTGTTCCGGGCTCCCCTCAGCCGTTTCCGCGGCCGACGGTGAAGCGCTCCCAGCTCGCCATCGCGCTGTCGACCACCGAGCCGAGCTCGTCGGCCGACGCGCCGTCGCGGGCCTGGAGCGAAAGCCCGTACAGGATCGCGAGGTAGTACGCGGTCATCCCGTCGACGTCGGCGCCCGGCGGCAGATCGCCGTCCTCGACACCGCGCCGCAGGCGCTCCCGCAGCGACTCCCGGGTCGACCGCCGCAGCTCGATCAGGAACTCGCAGACGGACCGGTTGCCCGGAGCCACGTTCGTCCCGGCGAGCACCACCATGCAGCCGCGCGGATGCTCCGGACTGGTGTAGGCCACCGCGTTGTCGCGCAGCATGGCCTCGACCGACTCGCGGGTGGTCGCCCCCTCGGCCAGCGCGCGCCCGGTCAGGCCGCCGACGGTCGTGCGGTAGAGCGCGACCGCCTCGCGGAACAGGGCCTCCTTGCCGCCGAACGCGGCGTACAGGCTCGGCGCGTTGATGCCCATCGCCGCGGTCAGGTCGGTCAGCGACGTGCCCTCGTAACCGCGTTCCCAGAAGACGTACATCGCGTTCTTCAGCGCCGCGTCCCGGTCGAACGCGCGCGGGCGGCCGCGTGGTGACATGGGTCTCTTTCCATATCGATCGCTACAAAATTCCTTGACGAGCCGATCGTACGCCCGCAATTATTTAGTGACCACTACAGAAGAGGAGTGAGCTGATGGGGACGCTCGAGGGCAAGGTCGCGCTGGTGACCGGGGGCAGCCGCGGGATCGGCGCGGCGATCGCGGACCGGCTGGCGGCCGGGGGCGCGAACGTGGCGCTGACCTACGTGAGCACGCGGGGCCGGGCGGACGAGGTGGTGTCGCGCATCGAGGCGCACGGGCGCAAGGGGCTCGCGATCCAGGCCGACAGCGCCGATCCGGCGGCGGTGACCGCGGCCGTGGAGGGCACGGTCGAGGCGTTCGGCGGGCTGGACATCCTGGTGAACAACGCGGGGATCTTCCCGACCGCGTCCATCGAGGACGTGACCGTGGAGGACATCGACCGGACGCTGGCGATCCACGTGCGCGCGGTGCTGGTCGCGGCGAAGGCGGCCGCGCCGCATCTGCCGCGCGGCGGGCGGATCATCACGATCGGCAGCAACCTGGCCGAGCGGGTGCCGTGGCCGGGGCTGAGCCTGTACGCGGCGAGCAAGTCCGCGGTCCTGGGTCTGACCCGCGGCCTCGCCCGGGATCTGGGGCCGAAGGGGATCAGCGCGGTGGTCGTGCAGCCGGGGTCGACGGAGACCGAGATGAACCCGGTGGACGGGCCGCATTCGGACGCGCAGCGCGAACTGTCGGCGTTCGGCGAGTACGCCTCGGCCGCCGACCTCGCCGAGACGGTCGCCTTCCTGGCCGGCGACGGCGGCCGCTTCGTCACCGGCTCCGCCGTCACCGTCGACGGCGGCTTCAACGCCTAGGCGCCCCAAGGGGTTCTCAGTTAGCCCGCTAAACGAGAACCTCGGCGCGCGATTCGGTGGGGCACAAGAAAACGGGGCGGCACTCGGGTGGAGTGCCGCCCCGTTTCGCGGGTGGGTGGGCTAGTGCGCGTGGCCGTGCCCGTGGCCCGCGGCGCCCTCGTCCTCCTCGGCCGGCTTCTCCACCACGGAGCTCTCCGTGGTGAGCACGAGCCGGGCGATGGACGCGGCGTTGGCCACCGCGGAGCGGGTGACCTTCACCGGGTCCACGATGCCGGCGGCGAGCAGGTCGGTGAGCTCGCCGGTGGCGGCGTTGAGGCCGTGCCCCCAGCCCAGCTCCTTGACCTTGGACACGATGACCGCGCCCTCGTGGCCCGCGTTCGTCGCGATCCAGTGCAGCGGCGCGGCGAGCGCGTCCCGCACGATCTTGACGCCGACCGCCTCGTCACCGGCGAGGCCGAGGTTGCCCTCGAGTTCCTTGACCGCGTGCACCAGCGCCGAACCGCCGCCGGGCACGATGCCCTCCTCGACCGCGGCCTTGGTGGAAGCCACCGCGTCCTCGATGCGGTGCTTGCGCTCGTTCAGCTCGGTCTCGGTGGCCGCGCCGACCTTGATCACCGCGACGCCGCCGCCGAGCTTCGCGAGCCGCTCCTGCAGCTTCTCGCGGTCCCAGTCGGAGTCGGTGGTCTCGATCTCCTTGCGGATCTGCGCGATCCGGGCGTCGATGTCGGCCTTGGTGCCCGCGCCGTCGACGATCGTGGTCGTGTCCTTGGTGACCTCGATGCGCCGCGCGGTGCCCAGCACGTCCAGCCCGGCCTCGGACAGCTTGAGGCCGACCTCGGCGGAGATGACCTTCGCTCCGGTGACGACCGCGAGGTCGTCCAGGAACGCCTTGCGGCGGTCGCCGAAGAACGGCGCCTTGACCGCGACCGCGCTGATCGTCTTGCGCAGCGCGTTCACCACGAGGGTGGACAGCGCTTCGCCGTCGACGTCCTCGGCGATGATCAGGACCGGCTTCTTGGCCTCGGCGACCTTCTCCAGCAGCGGCAGCAGGTCCGCGAGCGCGGAGATCTTCTCCCGGTGCAGCAGCACGTAGGCGTTCTCCAGGATCGCCCGCTGCTCCTCCGGGTTGGTGGCGAAGTGCGCCGACAGGAAGCCCTTGTCGAACTGCACGCCCTCGGTGATCTCCAGCTCGGTGGCCAGCGTGGAGGACTCCTCCACGGTGATCACGCCGTCCTCGCCGACCCGCTCCACGGCCTCGCCGAGCAGCGCGCCGATGGTGGCGTCACGCGAGGTCACGGTGCCGACCTGGGCGATGTTGTCGCGGCCCTTGACCGGGGTCGCCTTGGCCTTGAGGACTTCGACGACCTTCTCCGCGGCCGCCTCGATCCCCCGGCCGACCGCGGTCGGGTTGGCGCCCGCGGCCACGTTGCGCAGGCCGACCTTCACCAGGGACTGCGCCAGCACGGTGGCCGTGGTGGTGCCGTCCCCGGCGACGTCGTTGGTCTTGGTGGCCACGTTCTTGGCCAGCTGGGCGCCCAGGTTCTCGAACGGGTCGTCCAGCTCGATCTCGCGGGCCACGGTCACGCCGTCGAGGGTGATGGTCGGGCCGCCGAACTTCTTGTCCAGCACGACGTGCCGGCCGCGCGGGCCGAGCGTGACCTTCACCGCGTCGGCGAGCTTGTTGACGCCGCGCTCCAGCGCCCGACGAGCGTCCTCGTCGAAATTGATCTGTTTAGGCATCAATTACCTCTCTGAAAGCGAAACGCCCCGGCCCCCGGCAATGCGGGGCCCGGGGCGTTAGCCGCTGTAACCGGTCGTCAGTTGATGACGGCCAGCACGTCGCGAGCGGACAGGATCAAGTAGTCCTCACCGTTGTACTTGACCTCGGTGCCGCCGTACTTGGAGTAGATGACGACATCGCCTTCCTTGACGTCCACCGGGACGCGGTTGCCCTTGTCGTCGATCCGGCCCGGGCCCACGGCCAGAACCTTGCCCTCCTGGGGCTTTTCCTTAGCGGTGTCGGGGATGACGAGACCGGAAGCCGTCGTCTCCTCGGCCTCGCTCGTCTGGACAACGATCTTGTCCTCGAGCGGTTTGATGTTCACGCTCACCGGGTTGACCTCCACGGGTCGTCGAAAGCGTCGGTAGGTGCTTATTACATTCTTTGGATTGCCCGATTCCGGTTCGCGGCCGCGCCGCTTCCCGTCCTCGCGCAGTCGGCGCCTACCACCCCCGCCGTCGCGGGTGCCGGGGCGTGTTCGGTGCCTTGCGATTAGCACTCTAGCCACGTGAGTGCTAGCCGCGCAAGGAGGGTCCCCACCAGCCTCGATTCGGCTCCGCGCGAGTGGGGTACCTCACCCGCCGCGCACTCCGGCGAGGCCGCCCCGCCCAGGCCGAACTTGAAGGGAATTCACCTGCTGGCCACCTTTTCGGGTTTGTCCCGTTCGACGGCCGCCGGGTGCGATCGAGCGCGACTGGTCCCCACCACGAGGAGTTCATCGTGCCCGAAAACAGTCGCGTCTCCCGCCGGTCCGTGCTGCTCGGCGGGGCGGGAGCGTTCGCCGTCGCCGCCGGGACCGCCGGGCTCGCCCGGGCTTCGGCCGCGCCGGGCGCCGGGCTGGCCAAGCCGGTCGGCGAGGCCTTCACCCTCGGCGTCGCGTCCGGTGATCCGACCCCGACCGGGGTGGTCCTGTGGACCCGGCTCGCCCAGAACCCGCTCGCCGAGGACGGGCTCGGCGGGATGCCGGCCCGGGGCGTGCCGGTGCAGTGGCAGATCTCGAAGAACGAGCGGTTCACCAGGATCGTGCGCGCCGGAACCGCCTGGGCGGCGCCCGAAGCGGCGCACAGCGTGCACGTCGAGGCCGAGGGCCTGGCCCCGGGCACCGAGTACTTCTACCGCTTCCGCACCGGCAACGCGGTCTCGGCGACCGGCCGCACCCGCACCGCCCCCGCCCGCGGCCAGCTCGGCGAGCTCACCATGTGCTTCGCCTCCTGCGCGCACTACGGCGAGGGTTTCTTCACCGCCTACCGCCGCATGGCCGAGGACCACCCCGGCCTGATCCTGCACCTGGGCGACTACCAGTACGAGTACGCGTCGAAGGCCAAGGACGTGCGCAAGGTCCTCGGCCCGGAGACGGTCAAGCTCGCCGACTACCGCCTGCGCCACGCCCAGTACAAGACCGATCCCGACCTCCAGCTCGCGCACGCGACCGCGCCGTGGCTGGTGGTGTGGGACGACCACGACGTGTATCAACCAACAACACCCTAGCACGCCCCGCGCGCTGTTCAGGCTAGGTCGACTTCGACGGTGCAGCCGGTCCGATCGTTCGATGTACGCTGGTCAGAGGCGGATTGGGCTCCAACTAGCGCGGGTGGTCAGATGGTTTCTCCCGGTTCCGGTCAGCGGACTGCCGGTGGTCGCCGCTGTCAAGGTTGCGGCGGGGTGCTGGCTAAGGACAACACGGCCCAGTTGTGTGGTCGGTGTCATCGGGAGCAGCGCGACCAACTCCGCACGCCGCCCGCGCAACTCAGGAACGAGTTCTTCGAGACGGACGAGTTTCGCGCGGCATTTGAAAGTCAACATATAGGCAAGGTCTTCAAGGCTTTCAGAAATCACCCCCAGTACCTGAAGCTTTACGGCAAGGGGCTCAACCAAGAACTTCTAGGGCGCTGGCTTGGGCTCACGCAAGCACAGGTGAGCAAGCTTGAAAACGGCAAGCCTGAGCAGAACCTTGAAGTCTTGCGGAACTACGCCAGGATTCTACATCTCCCTCAGCACTTGCTTTGGTTCGATTTTCCTGGGCAGAGTCGACTATACAAGTCGCGAACGGAACGCGATGGTAACGGTCTGATCGTTCCGCAATCGCAAGATGAGATCTTGGTAGCGAACACGGGGATGGACACGCTCGAACTAATCAAGCGCGTGCGGTCATCGGCGATAGATTCTTCAACTATTGATGCGGTCAACATCACTGTTGAGCAGTTGTGTTGCGACTATCCGCACGCGGACGCTCGTGAGTTGGTGCACAGCGGCAGAGAGTGGCTCGGCAAAATGACTGAGTTGCTCGGAGGACGCCTTACACTCGCTCAACATCGCGATATCCTCAGCAATGCCGGAATGCTCGCGTTGCTCGTTGGCTGCCTTGAGAACGATCTCGGCGATGAGCGGGCCGCCGAAGCAACTCGGCGCATGGCGATGGACTTGGGTAAAGAATCTGGCGAATCCGGGATTGTGGGTTGGTCTCACGAAATGCTTGCGTGGTTCCACCTCACGGCGGGAAATTACCGCGCAGTCATCAATGCGGCTGAGGCGGGGGTACGGGCGGCTCCCTCCCACTCCGTTGCGGTACAACTCTACGGCCAGCAGGCGAAGGCGTATGCTCGCATGGGGATGCCGGAAGAGGTACACCAAGCGCTCGAAAAAGGCCGCGCCTTGCTCGACAAGCTACCTTTCCCGGAGCGGCCCGAAAACCACTTCGTTGTCGATCCGGATAAGTGGGACTTCTACGCCATGGACACCTACCGGCTTGTTGGCGAGGACAGCCTTGCGAAACGCAACGCCTTAGAGGTTATCCGACGCGGCATCAAATCCGATGGCACGGTAGCTACGCCGATGCGCAACGCGGAGGCTCAATTAACCTTGGCCGTTATCGCTGCAAGGCAGGGCGAGCTCGAGGAAGCAGCTACCCTAGGTATTGAAGCCTTGCAGAATGGCAGGAAGAGCCGACCTTCGCTTGTAATGGTCGCCGCTGAGTTGGAAAACGAATTCGACACCTACGGGCAGCGCGCCGGGGCGGACTTTCGTGAATTGTTCAACGAGGTCAAGCGCACGGACTGACCCCGCGTGCGATTTCGTCTACTGCGGACTGTTGCAGTTAGAAGTCCCGATATAAGGTGGTTTGTGGGCAGGCCCGGCAGATCCGGGGCCGGTTCACCAGCAGGCAGCCCTTACGACCACACCGGATACAGCGCCGCCACACGAACCGCCGCCGAGACCTGCCGAACATCTCCGACCAGATACCCACCACCGTCATCACCCCCTTGCAGGGTGTTCGCCCGTGTCCTGAACCGCTACGGCCCCTCGTAAACGACGGCCTTGCAGTCGTTGCACACGCGCTTGTAGATGTAGACCCCGTTCACCCTCCGCATACTCTCGGTTTGGTTGCGGTGCGAACATCCTTTGGCCAACGAAAACCCCTTGCTGTCGCTGGAAAGCGTGGGGACGGACGGGACAGGGGATCACCACCCGCCCCACGCCGGTCTTACTGCTCGGACATCTCTTCCAGTTGGGTTTGCAGGAACGCCGCCAGATCACCCGCCCCGCTTTGGATCTCGTGCAGCAGCCGGATGAACTCCGGCCATTTCGCCGGGTCCGCCGGAGGCACCAGCGCCAAACTGTCCGGATCGGCGTAGACCACCAACGCCACCAACTCCGGCGCGCCCGGAGGCCGCACGGTGTGCATGCCTGCCTGTGCTTCCGGTCCCGGCTTCCACTGGGCGTTGAACGCCACCCTCATCACTTCCTTCCTGATTGGCCGCCTTAGCCTTGTCCGCCCAGGTGCTGGCCTGAATCTCGAAAGACTGCGCCGCCGTCTCAATCGCGGCCGACTGCCACCACGGCAAAAATGTGTGCGCGCTGATCTCCCGCCACGTTTCCGCGACTTTCGACGACGCGACCGCCATATCCCAGGCCACCACCGGATCACCGAGACGAGACGTCGCCTCCCGGTCGCACGCTGACTCGTAGTCCCGGTAAGCGCGCTGCCACGCACTCACCAACTCCGCCGAGATCATGAAGTGACCTCCTTAAGGCCCATCGTTCTCACTCGCCCTCTTTCGTTCGTCAGCCCTCGCAGCTTCATACGGTCGCCACTCGATACACCTCGGGCGTTTTCTCGTTTCGAGCCATTCGAGTAGGGCCGTCCGCGCTTGCGCTATCGAGATCAACGCGGAACGCGGAAACACGGAACCGGTCGTTCCGCTGAAGATAAGATCAACCTCGGGCAGCGGTCGTTTCGGGTTGTATGAATTGGCCATTGGCATAACAGGGTCGTCATGGTCGGCGTAGTTGAGCGCGGCGAATCCGCGTGTGGTCGATACGCTGACCCGGAACTGGTGATTGGGGATCGGGCCGTCTTGTGAGCTGTGAAACTCGACGTCGCCGACGTATAGGATTGTTTCCCAGTGAACGTGATCCGTTTTTAGGATCTCGTCGATGAGCCTGACCGATTCCGGCATGCCGTGCGTGACGCGCGCGCTGCCTGTGGTCAAGACGGCGGTGACGATCATGCCGGGATCACACCGCTACGTCGGGGATGGGTCATCGGGAGGTTGCCTGCCCTTGCGGTTGAGTTTTTAGGGGTCGGTGGCAACCGTGCGTCCACAATGGAGAGGCGTCTATATCAACCTGAGCATGCGGCATGTCGGCAGCGGAATATCTCCTGGTCACAAGCACTTACGCCACGGGGAACCGATGCGATTTTCCGTCTCCCCGCTCACGCGTGCGGGCGACTCGGCGACACCGACCTTTCCCCGGGGGCGCAGCCCCCTCGCGATGCCCGGTCGCGCGGCCTAACCGGCCGTGTTTTCGCTGGTCACGAGCTTGCCGCGGGGCGTGGTCCGCAGTCGGTTCCCCTCCGTCCGCTGATCAACATTCCGGACAAGAATAAACATGCCCAAATATTCCTTCTCGGAATACCGGAACGGCCTGATATTGGCGCCAAGCTGCGGTTATTCTCGCGCCGGCATATCGGTATTCCGCTAGCGGAATAGTTGATTGTTTGGTTCCAGGGCCTACTTGGGTCATCGGCTCGCAAGAGCGGGTCGAAGTCTCAAGTAAAGGAACCAAACCGATTATGTGTAAACGCATTTCATGCACCGGTTCGTCCGGTGACTTTTCGATCCGGGAAGCCGCGTGGATTCTCGGTAAGAGTGAGTTCGAGGTGTGCCGGTTGATTCGTGTGGGCGTGTTGCCCACGGTTCGCCGCCGGTCTCGGCTGGTCGTGCCTGCGTATGCGCTGGCGCGGCTGTTGCCCGCCCCTGGCGAGGGGAGGGCGCGATGAACGAGGAGGAGTTCTACGAGGAAGTAGCCGCCCGGCTTGATCACCTGGAAGGGGTGCCGACCGGGGCGCTGTTCGACCTGGTGACCGATCGGGGCGCGTGTATGTGGGTCGCGGTCGGTGCCGATGAGCCGGACTGGACTGGTGACGACGCTACCGACCGGGAGTTGGCCGCGCGCATCTGCGCGGGCTGCCCGGTCCGGGACGAGTGTCTCGAGCTGGAGTTCCGTACGGCCGGGTTCGCCACGCTCGGTGTGTGGGGAGCGCTCGCCGAGGACGACCGGCGGGCCGCCTACCTGGCGTGGCTGCTGCGTCGGGAAGGGGGTCAGCGATGAACCTCAACCTGACCCCGATGCAGTTGCTCGCCGCGCTGGGAGTGCTGCTGGTGCTGCTGTGGGTGTGGCGCGCGTCGGCGCGCCGTGCCAAAGCGGCGGCGGATGCGGCCCGGTCGGGTGCGCGGTTGTTGTCGCTGACCGGTCGTGTGGTGGTCGGTGCGGCGGTGCTGTCTGGTGTGCAGTGGATGGCGCTGACGTATCCGGGTGCGCATTGGCTGGTGCGGGTTGCCGCGCTGGGCCTGCCCGCTCTGGTCTCGTCCTACGCGCTGACACGGGCGCTCACGGTCACGGCGGTCGAGGTCCGGCGGGGTGGTCGCCGATGACCGCACAGACGACGAAACGGGCCGGGACGGAATCGGTCGAACACGTTGCCGCGCAGGTGGACCGGTTGTGCTGGTCCGGGATCTTGCTCGGGCTGGCGTTCACGATGACCAATGTTCAGCAGTTCGCCGCGAACGGTGCCCCCGCGTGGTCACTGACGTGGTGTGCGGCCTGGCTGCTGGACCCGATGGTGTCGGTGGTGCTGCTGGCGATCCTGCGGGCCGAGCAGGTCACCGCGCGGCACGGTGTTCGGACCGGTGGATGGGTGCGGGCCGCGAAGTGGTTCACGCTCACCGCAACCTATGTGATGAACACCTGGGAGGCGTTCACGGCCGGATCACCGGCGCTGGTGGTGCTGCACTCGGTACCGCCGCTGGTGGTGTTCGTCGCCGCCGAGGCGGTGACCGACCTGCGCGACAAGCTAGGCGAGGCCATGGCGGTGGCGTTCATGAACGCCCGCCTGTCGGCAGGCGCGTCGACGCCGACCACGCGCCGGGCGGGGCGTACGTCCTTCGCGGACTACCTAGACCGGGCGCGCAAGGCGCGCACGCCGGACACCACGGTGACGCCTGCCTGGGTGCGCGAGGTAACCGGGTGCTCGAGGGGCCTGTCCTCGCGGCTGGCGGCGACCCTTGCTGCTGAGGGGGGTGGTCGTCGATGACCACTCCGGAGAATCCGCAACAGCGGGACGGCTCTGTCCGGTCGGGACGGTCGGGCGAGTTGGTGCCTAAGGTCTACGACGGAGAGTTGGTGACCGACACGGACACCACGCCCGTGGACCGTCCGGCCGGGACCGTGGTGCGGCGCGTGGCGATCGAGTGCACCGGATATGTGGTGCGCCGGGTGCGCGAGTCGGAGCAGGTTGCGCGGTGGCGTTCGGTGGTCACGTACCGGGCGCGCAAGGCACCGCGCGACCTTGCTCGGCTGGTGTGGTTCTTGCTGCGCGGGCACGGCCGGTGGATCGCCAAAGCGTGGCACTGGGCCACACACGGCGACCTGCGGGCCGACGTGCGGGCCGCCCGGCTAGCCGGGGACCCGCAAGCCCGGCGGGAAGCACAGGAAGCCATCCGCGCGGACGCTCGGGCGCGCTGGGCCAAGCTCGGCATCGCGCTCCGCCGCACCGTGATCAGCACGGCGGTCGGGCTGGTCGTGCTGATCCTGTTGCGGCTGCTGGAAATGGTGTTCGACCGGGCATCCATGCCCGGCTGGCTGATCACGCTCTACCAGGTGCGTGACTTCCTGGGCGCGGCGGTCGCGGCGGTGGTGCCGTGGGTGGTCACGCTCGGGCCGGTCGGCTGGATCGTGGCGGCGGTATGGGAAGGCAGGGACCGCACGCCGGGTGCGGGCTGGCTGACCCAACCCGACCGCGACGACGCGGACTCGTGGGTGGACGAAAGGATGATCTCCCGCGCGCTCGCCCATCTCGGGATCGCACCGCTCAACGCGTTCTTCAAGAACGGCGGCGAGCTGGTCTACCTCACCCCCGCGCGCAAGGACGGAGATGGAACGTTCGCGCGGGTGCGGTTGCCGCTCGGGGTCACCGCGGACATGGTGGCCGACCGCCGCAAAACCCTCGCGGCCAACCTGGGCCGCGCGTCGCTGGAGACGTGGCCGACCAAGGGCGACGAAGACGGCGTGCTCGATTTGTGGATCGCCGACAAGGGCAAGCTTGGCGGCGGCGCGGGTGAGTGGCCGTTGCTCCACGACGGGACCGTGGACGTGTTCGAGGGTGTCCCGTTTGGACTGACGCAACGCGGGCTGGTCATCAACGCCCCGTTGATCGAGTCCAACTGGCTGACCGGTGGACGACCGGGCCAGGGCAAAACGTCGGCCGTGCGGACACTGGTGCTCGGTGCCGCGCTCGATCCGACCACGGAGTTGTGGGTGTTTGTGATGGGCGAAAGCCCCGACTTCGAACCCCTCGCGCCCAGGTTGAGCCGCTACCGGATGGGAATGGACGACAAGGTAGCCGCCGACGCCGTACAAGCCCTGCACGATCTCACCGAGGAGATGGAACGGCGCGGCCGGACGCTGGGCGCGCAGCCCGGACAGCCACCCAAGGTGTCGCGCAAGCTCGCCGACCGGAAAGGGCTCGGGCTGCATCCGCTGGTGTGTGCGATCGACGAGTGTCACGAGTTGTTCCAGCACAAGAAGTACGGCAAGCGGGCCGAGGAGCTAGCCGTGCGGTTGATCAAGCGGGGCCGCAAGTACGGGATCATTCTGCTGCTGGCCACGCAGTCGCCGACCAAGGACAGCATCCCCAAGGAGATCACCCGCAACATCTCGTGCGGGGTGGCATTCGCGGTCGCCGACCACATCGCCAACGACGGCCTACTCGGCGCGGGCCGCTACCGCGCGGGTATCCGCGCCACCGAGCTACGGATGAAAACCGACCGGGGTACGTGTGTCGCGGTTGGACTCACCGATGAGCCCTACGAACTGGTGCGCACCTTCTACGTGCCGTTCGAGGACGGGATCGACCTGGTAACCCCGATCGTCGCCCGCGCGATGGCGCTCCTGGCCGAGCAAGGCCGCGAACTGACCGCGACCGGCGAACCCGACACGGAGGAACCGCCGGTCGACCACCTGGCCGACATCGCACACGTGCTCGGCGGGGAGAAGCGGGTCCGCACGCAAACCGTGCTCGCCCGGCTCGCCGCGCACAACCCCGATGAGTACGAGGAGTGGACCACCCGCGACTTCGTCGCCGTGCTCCGGGAGTACGGCATCGAGCCGCGCAAGTCCGACGGGAACCGAGTCATCCGCGCCGAAGACGTCGCCGACGCGCTCACCCGACGGGCCGAAACGGGCAGGGAGGCAGACAGGGACCCGTCAGGGAGTCAGGGAGTTTTCCCTCCCGGCTCCCTGACCCAAACTCCCCGCGCTGACCTGGAGAAAGGCGGGTCAGGGACCCTAGGGAGGGGTAGCCGGGAGACACCGGAAACCCCCCGGAATCGCGGTGCGCGGGGTCAGGGTCCGGGGTCCCTCCCTGACACGGGCGGGGGTGGTGGCCACGACGACTAACCAGCCACCGACCACCCCCACCCCTACCCGGAGTCAAGGAAGTAGCGATGATCAACAAGTTCACGAGCGGGGAGCAGATCCCGAGAGCCACGGCGGCAACCGGCAACGGCCGGTCTCCACCCCGGGCGAGCATGGCGGCACGGAGGACACCAGCACTCAGAGCGTCCGGGTGCCGCAGCCGCGACGGGGCGACGGACGCGACGGCACCGTAGCGCGGTCCCAGACGGCCGTAGGACGCACGAAGGGGGGTGATCCCGACTCATCCCGGTACCAACAACGGACGATCGCTCCGGCGACGCTCACGGCAAGCCCAGACGGCGCGCTGTGGGTCACCGTTGACGGCGCGGATGTCCGGCAGTTGGCCGCCAGGGTTAGCGCGGTGTGCGACGTGCTGAACCCGTCACAGCCACCCCGGTAACGACCCGTCAACCGGGTTGGTGGTTGCTCGGCTGGCCCCAACGACAGAACCCCTCCACCACGTGGTGGAGGGGTTCTGTCGTTGGGTTGACCGAGTTTAGTTCTCGTCCGCGTTCGTTGTCTGGTCGAGTAGGTCTGTGATCTCTACCGTCTCGCCAGCATCGGCGGTCCGGTCGTACCATTCGGCGACTTCCGGCATTGCTTCCCGCCAACCGTCCGGCAGACGCCAGCGAGCCGACCACGTGCCATCGGGCCGTTTCTGTACCGCGAACTGGAACCCCAATTCAATCCACCTCAAGCGCCGGTCTTCCGACGACATTCCTTCTAGCTCTTCCTGCCAGGTCCGGTCGGTCGGAACCCATTGCACACCGCCCGGGTCGGCTGGAAGCGCCCTAAGCATGTCGATATCGGCCAGAATCTTAGCCCCGTCGTCCATAATCCGCCGCCGGTCTTCCGGCAACTTAGCCCGCGCAACCCCGGCCATCAGCTTGCCGTATTCCCGTTCCAGCTTCGCGATTTCGTTCGCATGGTTGGTTGGCGGCAACACAATACGCTCCCGAACCGGAACCATCGCAAAGATCTTGTAGAAAGCCTGCTCGGCCAACGGTTCTATTTGGTCCGCCCGCATGGACGGACCGTGTTTACGTGTCGGGCAATGCCAGTAGTGATTTTCGTACCTGGCAACAGTTCCATCCTTGCGGGTTCGTTTCGAGGTCGTTAATTGGTGCCACAGGGGCTCAAGGCATTCCGGGCACACCAGGACCCCGGAGAACGGGTAAGGCTGATTGCTGCCGCGTGTCTTCCGTCGCGCCTTTTCATCCAGCCGGGCGGAGATCTCCGCCTGTTCCGCAGGTTCGAAAATTCCGAACTCCACCAGGTCCGAGTGCTCCAGCAAGCGACGGAGCGGGGTGGTTGTCCATTCGTATCCCTTGAGTTCGACCGTTGCGGAGTCTTCCCCCCGCCGTTCCGCCGCGAGCTGCAATTGCCTGTCTCGTGGGGACACGACCTTGTTTTCCGTCAACCAGTCGCACATCTCGGTAAGACTCTTTCCTGTCCGCGCCATCTTGGAAAGCTTGTGCAGAATCTTGACCGCGTACGGATCAAGACCGAGAATCCAGCCACCCCCGGGCAACTCGACCGGCATGGTTCCATAAATGTGACCTTCCCCTGCCCAACGACCCGCTTCCTTAAGTCTCGCTTTCGCGTCACGGAAACGCTCTTTCATCCGTTCGCGTTCCATACGGGCGAACGCCGCAATCAGCGTGATCATGAACTCAGCCATCGAGTTACTGGAGTCGATACCTTCCGCAATGCAGACTAGCCGCTTCCCCCGAGCCCTTAGCCATTCCAGCAAGGTAAGCGCGTCCATCACGTTGCGAACCAACCGATCTAGCTTGGAAACAACCAACGTTTTCCACGGCATCGGGGGCGCATCGGACAGCCAAACCTTGAGCCCGTCACGCTTGTGGGGTTCCAAGTCCCCGGAAACGTGCAAGTCTTCCACGGTTTCGACAATCGGAACGCCATAAGCATTTGTCCATCGGTGCGTCTCGCGCGTCTGAACCTCGCTGGACGTGCTCTCGTCCGAAAAATGCGACTGCCGGATATAGCACAACGCAGCGTCGTCGTCCGGGGTGAACGGGACGACGGGTTGCCGGTCGCTAGCTTGCTTCTTCAACCGCCGCCGTTTCCGGGGTGCAGATGCGCTCATGGTCGGTATCCTCGCTGGTAGACGCCTGTATCGAGTGTAGTTGGTTGACCCACTTGGTGGGACCACGAGACCGAGAACAACTGGGCCGACGAGATCCCGGAAGCCAAGTCCGAGACGCCGGGCGCCGCGTTCCTCGAGCGCCGCAAGGCCGCCTTCCAGGCGTACTACGAGAACATGCCGCTGCGCCGCTCCGCGAAACCGCACGGCATCGACATGCGGCTGTACCGGCGCCTGCACTGGGGCGAACTGGCCACCTTCCACATGCTCGACACCCGCCAGTACCGCGACGACCAGGCCTGCGGCGACGGCGTCAAGGCCGGCTGCGACGCCCGCCTCGACCCGGCCCGGTCGATCACCGGCGCGGAGCAGGAACGCTGGATCGTCGACGGCTTCAACTCCTCGACCGCGCGCTGGGACGTGCTCGGCCAGCAGGTGTTCTTCGCCCAGATCGACCTCACCCCGGGCGCCGCCGAGGGCTACAACATGGACGCCTGGGACGGGTACAAGGCCAACCGCGACCGGATCGCGAAGGCGATGGGCCACTCGCGGGTCCGCAACGGGGTCGTGCTCACCGGGGACGTGCACCGGCACTGGGCGGCGGAGATCAAGGAGACCTACGGGTCCCCGGATTCCCGGGGCGTGGGCACCGAGTTCATCACCACGTCGATCACCAGTGGCCAGGACGGCAACGACGATCCGAACCAGGCGGTCCTGGACGAGAACCCGCACGTGAAGTTCCACAAGAACCGGCGCGGCTACATCCGGACCCGGTTCACCGCCAACGAGCTGCGCGCCGACTACCGGACGCTGCCGTACGTCACCAAACCCGGGGCGGCCGCCGAGACCGCGGCGAGCTTCGTGGTGGAGGACCGCAAGCCGATCCTGAACCGGGTCTGATCCGCGCTCGCGGGTGCGTCCGGCGGCCCGGACGCGCCCGCGGGGTCCGGCAGACGGCCGAATCGTCACACCGGCGGTGAGTTTCTTGTTAGGTTCTGGCCAAACCGAACAAGAAACCCAGGGGGCCGACTTGTCCCGTCGCTCGTTCCTCCGCCGCACGGCCGCGTTCGCCGCGCCCGTGCTGGCCACCGGATTACTCGTCGTGGCGCCCGCGCAGGCGGTGCCCGGCGATCAGCAACGCCAGCACGACTTCGCCGCCGCGGCGGCCGAGTTCGGAGTGCCGGAAAGCGTGCTGCTCGGCGTCTCGTTCCTCGAATCGCGCTGGGACTACAACGCGGGCACGCCGAGCACCGGCGCCGGATACGGCCCGATGCACCTCACCGACGTGCGCGCCGCGGGCTCGGGCAGCCATCACGACGAGGGCGACGAGGATCCCCGCGGGGACGACGCCCGGCCCGCGAAGCATCCGCACGACCCCGGCCCGGCGACGCCCGTCCCCGGGTTGCAGACGATCGACCTCGCGTCGTCGCTGACCGGGGTGACCCCGGACGTCCTGCGCACCGATCCGGCGCAGAACATCCGCGGCGGGGCGGCCGTGCTCGCCGACTACCAGCGGCGGCTCGGCGCGCGGAGCGATTCACCGGCGGGCTGGTACGGCGCGGTCGCCCGGTACAGCGGGGCCGGGGACACCGCCGCCGCGGCCGCGTTCGCCGACGAGGTGTTCGCGACACTGGCCTCCGGCGTCGCCCGCAGGACCGACGACGGCCAGTCGCTGCGCCTGCCGCCCGCGCCGGGACTCACGCCGCACCGCGACCAGCTCGCCGCCCTCGGGCTCCGGGCGACGGATCAGTCCACTGTGGAGTGTCCGCGCGGCATCTCGTGCGAATCGGTTCCCGCGCCGTACCAGGAAATCCCCGGCGGCTACGGCAACCACGACCTGGCGAACCGCCCGGACAGCCAGAAGATCGAGTACATCGTCATCCACGACACCGAGGGCACCTGGGACGGCGTGCTCAAGGCCGTGCAGGATCCGAAGTACGTGAGCTGGCACTACACCCTGCGCTCGGCCGACGGGCACATCGCGCAGCACGTGCCGACCAAGGACGTCCCCTGGCACGCCGGGAACTGGTACGTGAACTCGAAGTCGATCGGCCTGGAGCACGAGGGGTTCGCGGCGAAGGGCACCTGGTACACCGAGGCGATGTACCGCACCTCGGCGAAACTGGTGCGTTACCTCGCCGCGAAGTACCGGATCCCGTTGGACCGCAAGCACATTCTCGGCCACGACAACGTGCCGGGCACCACGCCCGCGACGATCAAGGGCATGCACTGGGACCCGGGCCCGTACTGGGACTGGGCGCACTACTTCGACCTGCTCGGCGCGCCGCTGCCGGGCTCGGACCGGCCGATCCACGACGTGGTCACGGTGAATCCGGACTTCGCGTCGAACCGGCCCGCGTTCACCGGTTGCGAGAAGCCCGGTGAACCGTGCCCGCCGCGCGGTTCGGCGTCGGTGATCCTGCACACCGAACCGCGCGCGGACGCCCCGCTGCTGACCGACGCCGGGCTGCACCCCGACGGATCGCCCACCACGATGGCGATTTCCGATCACGGCAGCCGGGCCGAGGCGGGCCAGCAGTACGCGGTGGCCGAGGTGCGCGGCGACTGGACCGCGATCTGGTACCTGGGCCAGAAAGGCTGGTTCCACAACCCGCCCGGGGCGCGGACCGCGCGGCCGTCGTTCGGGCTGGTCGCCGAGCCGAAGCCGGGCCTGGCCACCGTCCCCGTCTACGGCCGCGCGTACCCGGAGCCGGAGGCGTACCCGCCGAACATCCCGGTGCAGCAGCTCGCGCCGCTGCCGTACCCGTTCGCGGCGGGGCAGCGCTACTCCGCGGGGACACCCGTGGCGCCCGAGTACTACTGGACGAACTTCGACGCGTCCCGGAACAAGGTGGTCCGGGGCAAGACGCGGTACGTGGAGATCCAGCTCGGGCACCGGGTCGCCTACGTCAAGGCCGACGACGTCCGGCTGGTGCCCGCGTTCTAGACGGACACCGTCGACACGGGGAGCGCCGGGTTGGCCGAGATGTCCAAACTGGACTCCGGCCGCCCGGCCGCGACCACGTGCGCGCCGAGCGCGGCGATCATCGCGCCGTTGTCCGTGCACAGGCGGGGCCGCGGAACGCGCAGTTCGACGCCCGCCGCGGCACAGCGTTCGCGGGCCAGGGCGGACAGCCGCGAGTTCGCGGCGACACCGCCGGAGATCACCAGCGTGCCGATGCCCGATTCGCGCGCGGCGCGCACGGCTTTCGCGGTGAGCACGTCGGCGACGGCCTCCTGGAACGAGGCCGCGACATCGGGCACCGGGACCGGCTCGCCCCGGCGCTGCGCGCCCTCCACCCAGCGGGCGACCGCGGTTTTCAGGCCGGAGAAGGAGAAGTCGAACTTCGCGTCGCGCGGGCCGGTCATGCCGCGGGGAAACGCGATCGCGGCCGGATCGCCGTCCGCGGCAGCCTTGTCGATCGGCGGCCCGCCGGGATAGGGCAGTTCGAGCAGCCGCGCCACCTTGTCGTACGCCTCCCCGGCCGCGTCGTCCACTGTGGACCCGAGTTCGGTGATCGAGGAAGCCAGGTCGTCCACGCGGAGCAGCTGGGTGTGCCCGCCGGAGACCAGCAGCGCGAGGCACGGTGCGGGCAGCGGGCCGTGCTGCAGGGTGTCCACGGCGATGTGCCCGGCGAGGTGGTTGACCCCGTAGAGGGGAACGCCGAGCGCGGCCGCGTAGGCCTTGGCGGCGGACACCCCGACCAGCAGGGCGCCGGCCAGTCCGGGCCCGGCGGTCACCGCGATGGCGTCCACATCGGACAGTTTCAGCGCGGCCTTCTCGAAGGCGCGCCGCGTGGTGGGCACCATCGCTTCCAGGTGCGCGCGGCTGGCGACCTCCGGCACCACGCCGCCGAACCGGGCGTGCTGCTCGACGCTGGACGCCACCTCGTCGGCGAGCAGTTCGACCGTGCCGTCGTCGTGCAGCCGGACCAGGCCGACGCCGGTCTCGTCGCAGGAACTCTCGATGCCCATGATGATCCGGGACATCAGCGTGCCGCCCCTTCGGTGCCTGTCTGAGAACGCGCGGACGCGCTCGTGCCGCCGGGGCTTGACTTGGCAGAGTCTCTCACCCTCCGCTGCTCTGGCGAGCGGGCGGGCCGCATCATCGTGTAAGCGTCCGCCCCGGAGGGCTGGTAGTAGCGCTTGCGCAGCCCGACCCTGGTGAAGCCGTGCTTGTCGTAGAGCGCCAGCGCGGGTTCGTTGTCGGTGCGCACCTCGAGGAACACCGGCGCCGCGAGTTCGTCCGCGCGCTCGAGCAGCGCACGCAGCAGCGCGGTGCCGATGCCCCGGCCCTGGTGGTCCGGGTGCACGCCGATCGTGTGCACGCTGGCCTCGAAGTCGCCGGGACGCCCGGCCACCGCGAGCCCCGCGTACCCGGCGAGCTCGTCGTCCTCGGTCCGCGCGGCGAGGTAGCAGCCGCCCGCGTCCAATTCGGACTGGAAGGCCCAGGCGTTCCACGGGGAATCCCCGGGGAACAGCAGCTTCTCGATCTCCACGCAGCGGCGGATGTCCTTGCGCCGCAAGGGTTCGATCTTCATCGCGCGGTCACCTTCTTCGGCGCGCCGGGTTCGGCGGCATCCGGGCGGCGCAGGTAGAGCGGGGTGAGCGGCGCCGGTTCGGCCTCGGCGAGCAGGTTCGGGGCGGCCGCGGCGACCAGCCCGGCGGGGGTGGGGTACCGGGGGTCGATCGCGCGGGCGCCGAGCGCTTCGGCGTACAGCCGGGCACCGTCGCCCGCGGCCCGCGGGATGGCCGAGCCGACCTCGGCGGGCGGCCGCACGTGCGGCCCGTCGACGCGGGCGCCTCCGGCGTCGTAGGAGGCCCAGTACACCTCGCGCCGCCGCGCGTCGGTCACCACGAGGAACGGCTCGCCGCGGGGCACTTCCGCGGCGATCGCGTCCAGGCTGCACACCGGATGCGCGGGGATCCCGAGCGCGTCGGCGAGCGCGGCGGCGGTCGCCATGCCCGCGCGCAGGCCGGTGAACGGCCCCGGCCCGACACCGCAGGCGATCGCGTCCAGGTCACCCATGGTCACGCCCGCTTCGCGCGCCGCGTCCAGGACGTGCGGGGTGAGCAGTTCGCCGTGCGCACGCGCGTCCAGCGTGACGCGTGCGCCGAGCACGGTGACCCCGTCGCCGGACAGCGTGGCGATACCAGCGGTCACGGCCGGTGTCGAGGTGTCGAGGGCGAGAACTAGCACCTTTCGAGATTACGACGAGTAGATGTCCTACGAACGGGCAACCCTGTTCGAGTGACTCGCGTCTTGGGTAGATGCGAGGGGTTGGCAGCGGTTTTCCTTGCTCGCCAACAATTATCCATTCAGATGGAAGGAAAGTACTCTCCTCATGATCCCCACCCGGAAGGCATTCAGCTCCCTCGCCGTGGCCGGCGCCGCCGCCGCGGCTCTCCTGGCCACCGCGCCGACCGCGTCGGCCGGTCAGCCGGCGGAGTTGCGGCTGGACCGGACAACGGTGGCGTACGGCGAGGCGTTGCACGTGCTCGCCCGCTGCGACGAGGGCGAAACCCTCAACCACGTCGGTTCGGAGGCGTTCGTACCGACCGGCGACGACGGGCCGTACGAAGGGAACGGCGGCGTGGTCAAGTTCACTCGGTTCAGCGATGCGGGGGCCGAGGGCGACACCACGATCCGTAACGACATCGCGCCCGGCACCTACCACGTCGGCCTGCGTTGCGGAGGCGGCAACGCGGGCGGTTCCGAGATCACCGTGGTCGCGGCGCGCTGACGAACACGTCCGAAAGCCGCAGGGAACCGCGGAATCGCGCCGGAACGCGCCCCCGCTATCGCGGCGGCAGGGCGCCCCACCGCGAGGGCCGAGCGTGACCTCGCCCAGGAGCGCCCTGTCGACGTGATCGCGGAGCGAGTTCTCAGACAAGCGCTGACGTCGCATTCGCCTGACGGAAACGGGCCGCCGGAATCTTCGGCGGCCCGTTTTCGCTGGACTTGACGCCGGTGTCAACTCCTACCGTCGGCGTTCGAGGAGGCGTGATGCGGATCGGTGAGGCGGCGAGGCTCGCGGGGACCAGCACCCGGGCGTTGCGGTACTACGAGGCCCAGGGGCTGCTGACCGCGCGTCGCGAGGCGAACGGGCACCGCGACTACGACGAGACCGATCTCCGGCTGGTGCGGGAGATCCGTTCGCTGCTGGCGATCGGGTTCGCGCTGGAGGACACCCGGCCGTTCGTCGAGTGCCTGCGGTCCGGGCAGCCCAGCGGCGACGCGTGCCCGGCCTCGATGGCGGTGTACCGGCGGAAGATCGCCGAGATCGACGGTTGCGTCGCGCGGCTCCTCGAAGTCCGCAACCACCTCGCCGGGCAGCTCGACCGGCTCGGCGACACCATCGAAGGAGAACCATGATCATCGACGCCACCGACGAAGCCTTCGCCGACCTGGTGCTGAACGCCGAGGGCACGGTGCTGGTGGAGTTCTGGGCGACCTGGTGCCCGCCGTGCCGGATGCTCGCGCCGGTGCTCGAGGAGATCGCGACCGAGCTGGCGGACGTGCTGCGCGTGGTCAAGGTCGACGTGGACACCGAGACCGCCACCGCCCGCGCCGCCCAGGTCCTGGCCATGCCGACCCTGCACGTCTACGTCGGCGGCGAACTGGTCAAGACGATGACCGGCGCCGCCCCCAAAGCCCGCCTCCTCCGCGAACTCACCCCGCACCTCCCCCAGTTAGCCCGCTAAACGAGAACCTCCTCGCCGATCTCCCTGCCCCGCACCGGATCCCACCCACCGCGCTCTCGTTTAGCGGGCTAAACGAGAGCACCCCCACCCCGCTCGCCGTGCGCCCCAACGTGTCCTCAGTTAGCCCGCTAAACGAGAACACGCGTGCCGGGATCGGTGTGCCGCAGGGGATCCCGGGTAGGTGGCATCCGGTGTGGGTTCGGTCACGCCAGGGCCGGGGCCGTCCGGCCTAGGCTGGGCATGATCGGCACCCGAGAACCGAGGAGGCGCGAGGTGGCAGAGCGGTTGTTCCCGGCCTTGGCGGCGAGACCGGCCAAGGAGGCCCTGCGCTTCGGCGACCGGGGCCTCACCTACTCCGAACTCGCCGAGGTCGCCGGCGCCCTGGCCGGTGACCTGCGCGCGATCCCGGTCCCGGCGGATCGGCCGCCGCGGGTCGCGGTGTGGGCCACGCCGACCCTGCACACCAGCGTCGCGGTGGTCGCCGCGCTGCTCGCCGGGATCCCGGCCGTCCCGGTCAACCCCAAGATCGGCGAACGCGAGCTGGCGCACATCGTGGCCGACAGCGCCCCGGCCCTGGTCCTCGCCGAACCCGGGGTCGCCCTGCCGGAGCCGCTGGCCGCGCTGCCCCGCCACGACGTCGGCCTCACCGGCGAAGCGGGCGGCGAGCTCCCCGCCGAACCCGGTCCCGAGGCCCCCGCCCTGATCGTCTACACCTCCGGCACCACCGGCCCGCCCAAGGGCGTGGTGCTGCCCCGCCGCGCGATCGCCAGCACGCTGGACGCGCTCGAGGACGCCTGGCAGTGGACCGCCGACGACGTGCTCGTGCACGCGCTACCGCTGTTCCACGTGCACGGCCTCATCCTCGGCATCCTCGGCCCACTCCGCCGCGGCGGCACGGTTCGTCATTTCGGGCGATTTTCGATCGACGCGGTCACCGCTGAGTTGTCCGGCGCCGGGACGATGATGTTCGGCGTCCCGACGATGTACCACCGGATCGCCGAGGAGGTCGCCGGCAACCCCGAGCTCGCGCGGGCACTCGGCGCGGCCCGGCTGCTGGTTTCCGGTTCGGCGGCGTTGCCGGTGCACGACCACCAGCGGATCTCCGCGGCTTCCGGCCAGCAGGTGGTCGAGCGGTACGGGATGACCGAGACGCTGATGAACACCAGCGTGCGCGCCGACGGCGAGCGCAAACCGGGCACGGTCGGGCTGCCGGTGCGCGGCGTCGAGGTCCGCCTGGTCGACGAGTCGGGCGCGACCGTCGAGGTCAGCGACGGGGAGACGGTCGGCGAGATCCAGGTGCGCGGCCCGAACCTGTTCACCGAGTACCTCAACCGCCCCGACGCCACGGCCGAGGTGTTCGTCGACGGCTGGTTCCGCACCGGCGACATGGCGACCCGCGACGCCGACGGCTACCTGCGGATCGTCGGGCGCAAGGCCACCGACCTGATCAAGAGCGGCGGCTACAAGATCGGCGCCGGCGAGATCGAGAACGCGTTGCTGGAACATCCCGGCGTCGCCGAAGTCGCGGTGACCGGCGAGCCCGATCCGGACCTCGGCGAGCGCATCGTCGCGTGGGTCGTGCCGTCCGGGGAGCGTCCCGGTGAGCACGAACTCGCCGAGCACGTCGCCCGGCTGCTCGCGCCGCACAAGCGGCCACGCGTGGTCCGGTACCTGGATTCGTTGCCCCGCAACGATATGGGCAAGGTCCTGAAACGGGCACTGGATGCCTGATCCGCGCCTCCCGGCCCGTGCGGTGATCGACGCGGTGACGTCCGGCTTCACCGAGTTCGTCACTCCCGGTCACGACGAGTCCACAGTAGACGGTCCGATCGGATGGTCCGGTTACGACGAAGCCCGGCGACGGGCGGCCGAGCGCACCGGTGAACCCGAGTCGGTGGTGTGCGGGACGGGCAAGTTCGGTGACGTCGAGGCGACCGTGATCGCGTTCGAGTTCGGTTTCCTCGGCGGTTCGCTCGGCGGGCGCACCGGCGACCGGATCGAGGCCGCGTTCACCCGGGCGCGCGAGGCGCGGACGCCGGTGGTGTCGCTGATCGCCACCGGCGGCAGCCGGATGTACGAGGGGATGCGGGCGTTGTCGCAGTTGCAGCGCGTCGCCCGGCAGTCCGCGCTGACCCGCGCGGCCGGGCTCCCGCAGATCTCGGTGCTGCGCGATCCGACCACCGGCGGCGGCTGGGCCACCCTCGGCAGCGGCGCCGACGTCGTCCTGGCGCTGCCCGGGGCGCAGATCGGCTTCGCCGGTTCCCGCGTCCGCCCGCCCGGGGATCCGTACGCCTACACCGCCGAGGCGCAGCTCGAAGCCGGGCACGTCGACCGGATCGTGCCGACCGGCGAACTGGCCGAATCGCTGCGGCGGTGGCTGACCCTGCTCACCCGCGCACGCCGGGAACCGGCGGATCCGCCCGCGGCGCTCGGCGCGGCGAGCACGCCCGCGACCGGCTGGGACGCGGTGCGGCGGGCCCGCTCGGCAGAGCGACCGCGCGCCGACGCCTACCTGGACGCCTACTTCGACTGGCGCGAGGACATCGGCGGTGACCGCTGCGGCGCGGTGGACGCCGGGGTGACGTGCGGGTTCGGTTCGCGCGGCGGTGAGACGGTCGCGTACGCCGCGCAGCGCGGCACGGCCACCCTGCCCGCGGGGTTCCGGACCATGGCGCGGCTCTTCCGGCTCGCCGACCGGCTCGGCATCCCGGTGCTGACCCTGGTGGACACCCCGGGCGCCGCGAACGACGCCGCCGCGGAACGCTCCGGCGCCGGTGGGGCGATCGGCGAGGTGTTCGCGGCGGTGGCCGAGGCGCGGGTACCGGTCACCACGCTGGTGGTCGGCGAAGGCGGCTCCGGCGGCGCGCTGGCCCTGGCCGCGCCGGGCCGGACCTGGGTCACCCCGGACAGCTATTTCTCGGTCACCTCCCCGGAGGCGACCGCCGCCATTCTGAAACGCGACGCGGCCGAGGTGCCCTCGATCGCGAACCAGCTGCGGTTGCGGCCGCAGGATGTCGTCGAACTCGGTGTCGCCGAAGGAATTGTCGCTCCCCACCGGAATCCCTGACCAGACCGGCGAACTGTCCCGCACCGGCCAGCACCGAAAACGTCGGTGCCGCGCGGTATGTTTGAAATAGGGGGTCCCCCTTGCGCGATGAAGGGACCATTCACACCTTCCGAACCTTCCCCATTTTTCCCGGCAGGGCGCCGTCTTTCCGAGATCTTCGCGCGTACCGATCACCGGAAACCTTGTGTCACCTCGCGTTCGCAAACTGACGCGTTCGAGACATCGGCGGAAATGGTCCCTCGTTTTCTCTTGCCCCGACAGTTGTTCAAGTACTAGGAGGTACGTGTCGAAACACCTACCTTGTGAAAGGAAAGATGGGATGCGTTTTCCCAAACGAGCCCTCACCGTGACCGCCGCCTCGTTGTCCCTGCTGTTCGCCGGTGCGGGCGCCGCGTCCGCGGCCACCGAACCGGCGGTCCAGGTCACCGAGCAGAACGGTCAGTTCACCCTCTCCGCGCCGGTCACCGCCCAGGAGACCGGGTTCCGGCACACCTTCAGCAAGGAGGAGACCCAGTTCCTCTTCGACACCGCCAAGGCGGGCGGCGAGACCGCGGTCACCGCGGGCTGTCAGGTGCTCGTTCCGGCACCGGCGAACGCGGCCTGCCCCACGGTCGCCAAATTCTTCGTCGGGCTCGTGGCGAAGCCGTTCGAGCCCAAGGGCCGCTGCCTCGCGGTGTGGGCGGTCCTCGAGGAGCAGCCGCCGATCGGCGCCAGGTACGTCACCTGCTGACCAGCGGGGGCGCGTTCAGCCCGTCGGCCGCGCCCCCGCCAACCGGTCCGTCCAAGTGCCGTGCGGTTCGAGGGTGACCAGGCGGACGTCGTCGTCGCGGCGGGTCAGGCGGACCACCAGGTAGTCCGCGGACAGCCGCTCGGCCGCCCCCTCGCCCCATTCGACGACCACCGCGGACGCCTCCAGATCGGTGTCCAGGTCCAGGTCGTCCAGTTGCGCCAGGTCCCCGCCGAGCCGGTAGGCGTCCACGTGCACCAGCGGCACGCCCCGCTCCCCCGCCGGATGCACCCGCGCCAGCACGAACGTCGGCGAGCTCACCCGCCCGGAAACCCCGAGCCCCGCCGCGATCCCCCGGGTCAGCACGGTCTTCCCGGCGCCCAGCGGCCCGGCCAGCAGCACCAGGTCACCCGCGCGCAGCGAACGCCCCAGTTCCCGGCCGAACGCGACGGTGTCGTCCTCGGTCCGCAGTTCGTAACTCATCGGCGTGGCCACCACCAGACTCGGCGCGCGGGCACGATCCCGTCCACCCCGCACGCGCGTTGCAACAGATCGATCAGATGCGAATTCACCAGTTCGGGTTGTTCCAGCTGCACCATGTGCCCCGCGCCGCGCACCCGCACCAGTTCGGCGTCGGGCAGTTCCGCCGCGATGCGTTCGGCGTGCGAATACGGGGTGAACCGGTCGGAATCCGCCCCGATCACCAGCACATGCGCGTGCTTCAACCCCGCCAGCGCGGCATACCGGTTGTGGCTGCCCAGGGTGTCCACGAAGTTCACCAGCCCCCGCACCGGCGTCACGTCCAGCATCTCCAGCATGAAGTCCACCAGCCGCGGGCTCACGTCCCGGTCCCCGAACGCCAGCCGCCGCACCGCCTGCCTGGTCAGCTGGCCACCCGCCGCGCGCACGAACTCCACCAGCCCCGGCTGCCATTCGGCCAGCCCGCCCACGCCGCGGGTCAGCGGGTTGTACTTCGACAGCAGCGAACGCGGCAACCCCCGCGCGCCGACCTCCCCGGCCGCGGTCGCGATCAGCGCCACCGCCTGCACCCGGTCCGCGAACAACTCCGGATTCCGCTCGGCCAGCTCCATGATCACCATGCCGCCCATCGAGTGTCCGATCAGGACGATCGGACCGTCCGGGGCGACCGCGCGCAGCACGGCGTCCAGGTCGCGGGCCATCTGCTCGATCGTGCTGGTTTCCTGCGTCGCCGGACCGGACAGCCCGTGCCCGCGGTGGTCGTAGTACACCTGCCGCACCCGGGGCAGCCGCAGCGCGGCCAGATCCCGCCGCTGGAAGTGCCAGCTCCGCTGGGACAACGCGAACCCGTGCACGCCGACCAGGGTCACCTCGGCCGGGCCGCCGTCCTCCGGGTCGATCTCGGACACCGCCAGCGGCGTGCCGTCGTCCGCGGCCACGGTCGACGTCCGGTCCGCGTCCAGCGTGCCGAGCGGTTCGTCGCGCAGCGGATCCTCGTGGTGCCGCCGCTGCTGGGTGGCGATCGCGATCGCCGCGGCGGCGGTCCCGGTCGCGACCGCGCCGATCCCCCCGGCGATCGCGAGCAGGCGGCGCGACGGCCCGGTCACCCGGTTTCCCCCAGGTAGCGCCGCCGCACCCGCGGCCGGTACATCCCGGTCACGATCTCGTAGTCGATGGTGCCCAGGGTGTCCGCCCATTCCCGCGCGGTCGGCCCGCCCCCGGCGCCGTTGCCGAACAGCACGACCTCGGCGCCGACCTCGGGCTCGTCGTCGCCGCAGTCGACCACCAGCTGGTCCATGCACACCCGCCCGGCCACCGGGCGGCGCTTGCCGTCCAGCCACACGCTCATCCGCCCGGACAGCGTGCGCGGCACCCCGTCGGCGTATCCGGCGGGCACCAGCGCCAGCGTGGTGTCCCGCGGCGCGGTCCAGGTGTGTCCATAGGAGACGGACTCGCCCGCCGCGATCCGTTTGGTGAGCACGACCTGCGAGCGGAACGTCATCGCCGGGCGCAGATCCTCGGCCTGCGGCACCGGGTTCAGCCCGTACATCGCGATCCCCGGGCGCACCAGGTCGAAGTGCAGATCCGGCCGGGTCAGCGTGGCGGCCGAGTTCGCCAGGTGCCGCAACGGATCCAGGCCCGCCTCCCGGGCCACGTCGTAGGCCGCGGCGAACCGCTCGGCCTGCCGGTCGATCGACGGGTGCCCCGGTTCGTCGGCGCACGCGAGGTGCGACCAGATCGCCACCACGTCCACGTCCGGCTCGGCCGCGGCTTCCTTGCACAGCGCGGCCCAGCCCGGCGGCGGGCACCCGTTGCGGCACAGCCCGGTGTCGATCTTGAGGTGCACCGCGGCCCGGGCGCCCGCCCGGCTCGCCGCCTCGGCCACCCGGGCCAGTTCCGCGGGCGAGCTGACCCCCAGGTCCACGCCCGCCGCGATCCCCGGCGCGAAGTCGACGCCCGGGGTGTCCAGCCAGCTGAACAGCCGGGCGGTGATCCCGGCCGCGCGCAGCTCGAGCGCCTCGTCCAGGGAGCACGTGCCGAGCCAGCTCGCGCCCGCCTCGACCGCGGCCCGCGCGACCGGCAACGCGCCGTGCCCGTAGGCGTCGGCCTTGACCACGGCCATGGTCGCGGCGCCGGACCCGGTCGCCCGGGCAGCGAGCAGGGCCAGGTTGTGGCGGATCGCGTGCAGGTCGATGACCGTTTCCACGCGCGGGAGATCACCATTCATAACGCAGGCGATTCTCCCACGCCGGGAATTAGGGAACCCGCTGGCCGGTTGTGGCGGAGAACACGTGCAGTTCGTCCGGGCGGATCCGCAGGTGCAGCGTGTCGCCCATGGCGGGCGGGGTGCGCGGGTCGACCCGGGCCACGATCGTGGCGCCCTCGGCCTCCCCGTCCTGGGCGAGGCGGCCGTAGCAGTACGCGTCCGAGCCCAGCTCCTCCACCAGGTCCACGGTCACCGCGATGCCCCCGGTCCCGGCCTCGATGCGCTCCAGCGACTCCGGCCGGAAACCGAGCGTCACTGAATCGCCTTCGAGCGCGGCGATCGCCTCGCGCGGCAGCGGCACCGGGGTCCCCGACAGCACCGCACCACCCTCGGTCAGCGTCGCCGGGCACAGGTTCATCGCGGGCGAGCCGATGAACCCGGCCACGAACACGTTCGCGGGCCGCTCGTACAGCGCGCGCGGGGTGTCGCACTGCTGCAGCAGACCGTCCGAGAGCACCGCGACCCGGTCGCCCATGGTCATCGCCTCGACCTGGTCGTGCGTGACGTACACCGTCGTCACCCCGAGCCGCCGCTGCAGCGCGGCGATCTGGGTCCGGGTGGACACCCGCAGCTTGGCGTCCAAATTGGACAGCGGTTCGTCCATCAGGAACACCTGCGGTTCCCGCACGATCGCCCGGCCCATCGCGACCCGCTGCCGCTGCCCGCCGGACAGCGCCTTCGGCTTGCGGTCCAGGAAGTCTTCGATGTCCAGCAGTTTCGCCGCGTCGGCGACCCGCTTCTTGATCTCCGCCTTCGGCTTGCCCGCGATCTTCAGCGCGAACCCCATGTTCTCGCCGACCGTCATATGCGGGTACAGCGCGTAGTTCTGGAACACCATCGCGATGTCCCGCGCCCGCGGCGGCAGCTCGGTGACGTCCCGGTCGCCGATCCACACCGAACCCTCGTCGATGTCCTCCAGCCCGGCGAGCATGCGCAGGCTGGTCGACTTGCCACAGCCCGACGGCCCCACCAGCACCAGGAACTCGCCATCGGAGATCTCCAGGTCGAGCGCGTCGACCGCGGGCCGCTCGGCGCCCGGGTACCGGCGCGACGCCTTGTCATAGGTGATCGTGGCCATCGGGTTATTCCTCTCCTGTGCGCACTACGCTGTGCTCTTTCTCGCGGGCCGCGAAATGCCGTTCGCGGATCCGCTCGCCCGCCGCGATCTCGCCGTCGCCGGGCCCATCCAACTCGACTCGAGTGCTTCCCTGCCAGTGCGGGGGTTCGCCGCCTCCGGAAAGCGCCCACGCCGCCTGCCGCGCCGCGCCGAGCGCGACGTGCTCGGCCGGTTCGGGCACGACCACCGGAACGCCGAAGACGATCGGCGCCGCGGCCCGCACCGCGGCCGACTGCGCGGCGCCACCGATCAGCAGCACCCGCCGGACCGTGATGCCGTGCGCTCGCACGGCGTCCATCCCGGCGGCCAGCCCGCACAGCATGCCCTCGACGGCCGCGCGCGCCACGTTCTCCGGCGTCATGTTCGCCCGCCGCAGCCCGGACAGCGATCCGCTCGCCTCCGGCAGGTTCGGCGTGCGCTCGCCGTCCAGGTAGGGCAGCAGCGTGAGCCCGCCCGCGCCGGGTTCGGCGGCCAGCGCGAGCCGGTCCAGCCCGGCGAGGTCGACACCGAGCAGCCCGGCCGTCGCGGTGAGCACCCGTGCCGCGTTCAGCGTGCACGCCAGCGGCAGGAACCGGCCGGTGGCGTCGGCGAATCCGGCGACCGTGCCGGTCGGATCGGCGGCCGCGGTCTCGGCCACCCCGAACACCGTGCCGCTGGTGCCCAGCGACACCACCACGTCCCCCGCGCCGATCTCCAGCGCCAGCGCGGCGGCCATGTTGTCGCCGGTGCCCGCGGACACCAGGACGCCGTCCGGGGTGTGCCCGGCGGCCTCGGCGGGCCCGAGCACCTTCGGCGGTTCCGGGGTCCGCCCGCCGAACGCGAGCGCCAGCAGGTCCGGCCGGTAGACCCCGTCCGCGGGCGAGTAGTAGCCGGTGCCCGACGCGTCCCCGCGGTCGGTGACCGGCTCCGCGCCGCCGCCGAGCAGCCGCCAGGTCAGCCAGTCGTGCGGCAGCAGCACCCGGGCGACCCGGTCGGCGAGCTCCGGTTCGTGCTCGGCCATCCAGCGCAGTTTGGTGACCGTGAAACTGGCGACCGGCACCGAACCGACCGCCTCGGCCCACGCCTTCGGCCCGCCCAGCTCGGCGACCAGCTCCTCGGCGGCGGCGGCCGAACGGGTGTCGTTCCACAGCAAGGCGGGCCGCACCACCGCGCCTTCGGCGTCCACGGTGACCAGGCCGTGCTGCTGGCCACCGACCCCGATCGCCGAGACGCCGTCGAGCAGGCCGTCCGCGGCTTCGGTGAACGCCCGCCACCACATCCGCGGGGCGACCTCGGTCGCGTCCGGATGCGCCGCCCGGCCGCCGCGCACGACGTCGCCGGTGCGCGCGTCGCACACGACGACCTTGGCGGACTGCGTCGACGAGTCCACCCCGGCCACGAGCACCTGGCGGTCCATGGTCACGAGCCTGGCTGGACTTGCAGCTTGCGTCCAGAGCTCGCGCGAAACATGTCCAGTGCGTCCGGGTACCGGTCAAGGCCGAACGCGTGGCTGATCATCGTGTCCGCGTCCACCACGCCCCGCCCCATCAGCTCCACCGCGCGCCCGTAGCTGTGCAGCACGGCCATGCTCCCGACGATGGTGATCTCGTCGTGGTACACCCGGAACGGCGAGAAACTCGCGGTCGCCTCGGCGGGCGCCACCCCGAACTGCTGGTAGGTGCCGCCGCGGCGGACCCGGGTGAGCGCGTCCTCGATGGCCGCGACCACCTCGGTGCAGTCGATGACCACCTCCCAGCCCTGCGGCCGGTCGAGGTCGTCGGCGCCGGTCGCCACCGCGTCGGCGCCGAGTTTCTTCGCGGTCGCCAGCCGGTCGGCGTTGAGGTCGACGACCGAGGCCGAACCGGCGCCCGCGTGGCGGGCGAGTTGCAGCATGAGCAACCCCATGGTGCCCGCGCCGTAGATCAGGTAGTGCTCGCCGAGGCGGCGCGGCAGCAGGTCGAACCCGCGCACCGCGCAGGACAGCGGTTCGATCAGCGCCGCCTGGGCCACGTCCACGCCCGCGGGCAGCGGGTAGCAGTTGGCCGCGGGCGCGAGCGCGTACCGCGCGCAGGCGCCGTCGGTGGTCACCCCGATCGCGCCCCACCGCTCGCACAGGTTGCCCCGGCCGATCTTGCAGAAGTGGCAGGCGCCGCAGAACAGGGACGGGTCGACCGCCACCAGGTCGCCCTCGGCCAGCCCGGTCACGCCCGGGCCGAGCGCGGCGACCGCCCCGGCGAACTCGTGCCCCGGCACGATCGGGTAAGGCGTCGGCGCGAACTCGCCGTCCACGATGTGCAGATCCGTGCCGCAGATCCCGCACGCCGACACCTCGACCACGACCTGCCCGGGCCCGGGCGCCGGGTCGTCCACAGTGGACACCGAGACCTTGCCCGGTTCCTCGATCACGACCGCGCGCATGACTTCACCCTTTCGGTTTCCCTTCGGCCGCCACGACCCGCGTGCCGATCTCCCGCATGGCGCCGATTTCCTCGTCCGGCGTCTCGTCGTCGGTGATCACCAGGTCGTAGGCGCCCACGTCACCGTGCCCGTAGGTCGCGGTCTTGCCGAACTTCGAATGGTCGGCCACCAGCACGTTCCGGCTCGCCACGCGCAACGCGGCGGTCTTCAGCTCGGCGTAGTCGCGCACCGGGTGGTACAGCCGCCCGCCCGCGATCGCGGTCGCCGAGACGAACCCGATGTCCGCGTGCGTCCTGTCCAGCGCGGCGATGGTGTCCGGGCCGATGCACGAGTCGAACTCGGTGTAGCGGCCGCCCAGCAGGATCACCTCGGCCGTCCCGTCCTCGCCCCCGAGGATCCGCGCGATCTCCAGCGAGTTGGTGACCACCACCAGCCCGTCGAGCCGGGAAAGCCGGTGCGCCAACGGAAACAGCGTGGTGGAATCGTCCAGGAACACGGTCTGCCCGGCCCGGACCTCGGCGGCCGCGACGGCGCCGAGCGCCTCCTTGCAGTCCCGGTTCAGCCCCTCGCGGAACCGTTTCGCGGTTTCCATGGTGAGCGCCGGATACGCCGCGACCTTGCCGCGCAGCTTGCGCAGCAGCCGCCGTTCGGCGAGGTCGTCGAGGTCGCGGTGCATGGTCATCAGGCTCACCCCGAACCGCGTGGTGAGCTCGTCGATGCGCATCTCGCCCTGTTCGATGACCTGGCGCAGCACATCCTGCCGCCGCCGCTCCACCTCGGCGTCCGACGGCCTGGTCCGGCGCGCGCTATCCAACGCGCGCCTCCTGCGGCAGCACCACGGGTTTGATGACGGTCGTGTCCCGCGCGGCGACGGTCAGCGCCCGTTCCACCTCGTCCAGGCCGAACCGGTGGGTGACCAGGCGGTCCAGGTCGATCTCGCCGCCGGCGGCCAGCGCGATCGCGGTGGGCCAGGTGTTGGCGTAGCGGAACGTGCCGGTCACCTCGAGCTCGAAACCCTGGACGTGGGCCAGCGGGAGCGGGATCTCGTCGCCGCCCATCCCTATCAACACGACCCGCCCGGCGCGGCCGACCTGGCGGATCGCCTCGGCCGCCGCTGCGCCGACACCGGAACATTCGAGCAGGACGTCGGGTTCGTAGCCGGAGTCGGCGAGCTTCCCGGCCGACACGTCCACGGTTCCGGTCGCGCCGACCTCCCGGGCGACCTTGAGCCGGTTGGCGTTCACGTCGGTCACCACGACCTCGGTCGCGCCGAACGCCCGGGACGCCTGGGCGGCGACCAGGCCGATCGGCCCGGCGCCGGTGATCAGCACGCGGCTACCCGGGCCCACCCGCGCCTTGCGGCAGGCCCACACGCCGACCGACAGGGGTTCCAGCAGCCCGGCGGCCTCGTCCGACAGTGAATCCGGCACCGGGTAGGCGAAATCCTCGCGCAGCACCACGTATTCGCAGAACGCGCCGTCGATCGGCGGGGTGCCGAAGAACCGCATGCGCGGGCAGAGGTTGTACCGGCCCTGGGAACACTGCTCGCACACCGAGCACGGCACGCCCGGTTCGAGCGCGACCCGTTGTCCCGTCTCGTGTTTCGCCGCGTTCGCGCCCCGGCCGACGACCACGCCGCTCGGTTCGTGCCCGAGCACCAGGGGCGCGCGCACCACGTGGTCGCCGATCCGGCCGTGCTCGTAGTAGTGCACGTCCGAACCGCAGGTGCCGACCGCCTGCACGCGGATGAGCACCTCGTCCGGACCGGGCACCGGCACCGGCCGCCGCTCGGTCACCACGTCGTGGATTCCGTTCAGCACCGAGACTTTCATCGTCTCCGGAAGGTCACTCACCGGTCACCGCTCCCAGGGTCAGTCCGGTCACCAGCCAGCGGCGCACCGCGAGCCCGGCGACGATCATCGGCAACACCACGATAGTGCCGATCGCGGTGAGCTGGCCCCAGTCGATCCCGGTCTGGGTGACCAGCTGATCCGCCGCGATCGGCAGCGTCTGCGAATGCGGCCCGCCGAACACGAGCGCGAACGCGTAGTCGTTCCAGGAGAACACCAGGCACAGCACGAACGTGGTCACCAGGCCGGATTTCGTCAGCGGCAGCACGACGTGCCAGAACGCCTGCCAGCGCGTGCATCCGGCGACCAGCGCCGACTCCTCGACCGACGGCGGCACCTCGGCGAAGAACGCGCTCATCAGCCAGATCGCGAACGGCAGGTTGAACGTCAGGTAGGCGAGAACCAGGCCGGGGACGCTGTCGATCAGCCCGGCGCCGCGGAAGAGCAGGAACAGCGGCAGCACCACGACCGCGATCGGCGCCATCCGGGTGGAGATGATCCAGAACGCCACGTGCTTCTTGCCGCGCATCCTGGTGCCCGCCAGCCCGTATCCGGCGAGCGCGCCGAGCACGACCGCGAGCACCGAGGAAAGCCCGGCGGCGAGCGCGCTGTGCAGGATGTAGGGCGCGAGGTTGTTGGCGCCGCTGAACAGGCGGCGGTAGTTGTCCAGCGTGGGGCCGAACAGGAACTTCGGTTCCGCCGCCGTCACGTCCAATTCGGACTTGAACGAGGACAGCACCATCCACACCAGCGGGACGAGTGTCCACAGCAGACCCAGGGTGACGATCACCCGGACCGCGACCTTGACCTTGCCGGAGCCGCGTTCCACCGGGCTGACGTCGGCGCTCTGCTTGCCCACCGGGGCGCCGCGGAGTTGTTCGGTGGCGGTGGTCATCGGGTCAGTCCCTTCTTGTCCAGCACCCGGACGAACGCCCGCGCGATCAGAACGGTCACCACCAGCATCACCAGCCCGATCGCGGCCGCGTAGCCGAGGTCGAAGAACCGGAAAGCCGTTTCGTACAACCGGATCGGCACGACCTTGGTGGCGTCGGCCGGGCCGCCGTTCGTGGTGACCGCGATGATGTCGAAGTAGCGGATCGCGTCCATCGAACGGATCAGCAGCGCGACCAGGAGCACGCTGGAGATCGACGGCAGGATGATGTGGCGCAGCATCTGGGCGCCGCTCGCGCCGTCGATCGAGGCGGCCTCGCGGACGCTCAGCGGCACCGCGGTCAGCCCGGCGAGCACGATGAGCGTGATCAGCGGCGTCCATTCCCACACGTCCATCGCGACGACCGCGGCGAACGCGGTGGTCTGACCGCCGAGGATCTCGCCGTCGTAGCCGACGAGCCGCAGCAGCCAGGTGTAGAGGCCGAACGTCGAATCGGTGAGGAAGCGGCCGAGCAGGCCGACGATGACCGGCGCGACGAACATCGGCAGCAGGAACAGGGTGAGTGCGAGGTTGCGGGCCTTGAGCAGTTTCCACAGGCACAGCGCGAACAGCAGGCCGAGTCCCATTTCCAGGCCGACGGTGAGCACGAAGAACACGATCGTGCGGACCCATTGCAGCCACAGGTCGACGTCGGAGACCAGGCGCGCCCAGTAGGTCAGCCCGGCGCCTTCGAAGGCCACCCCGCCGAGCAGCCGCACGCGGGAGAAGCTCATCACGATGACGGTGAGGAACGGGACGATCGACAGCGCGGCGAGCAGCAGCATGCCGGGCGTCATCATGGCGCCGTGGAACCCGAAGCGGCGCTTGGGTTTCCGGGGCTTCGGACGGCTCGCGGGAGGCGCTTCGCGGCCGATCTCGATGATCGCGCTCATACTCAGTTCACCCACCCTCGAGCGGTGATCCGGTCGATCCGTTTCGCGGTTTCCCGCATGGCTTCGGCGGGCGAGAGGTCACCGGCCAGCATCCGGGACAGCTGGGTGTAGATCGTCGTCTCGCATTCGTTCCACATCGGGACCTTGGGGCGCAGGCCGATGTTCTCCGGCGCCCACGCCTGCTCCATCACCGGTGCGGTGAGGATGTTCGGCATCGGCGAGGGTCGCCGCTGGGCGGCCTTGACCTCGGGGAGTTCGTAGACCGATTTGCGCGTGGGCGTCCCGCCGCCGACCGAGCTCTTCAGGTCGTCGAGCTGGGTCTGGACCGAGGTGGACCAGAGCACGAAGAGCCAGGCGGCCTTACGTTCGTTGGGCAGGGTGTTGCCGCTGATCGAGATGCCGGTGCCGCCGTAGTGGTTGGCCGAACGGACCGGGCCCCTCGGCAGCGGGGCGTAGCCCATCTTCCCGGCGAGCGCCTCCTCGTTCCCGGCGGCGTTCTCGTGCCAGTCGGGGCACATGGCGAAGCGCCCGGCGCGGAAGGCGGGGCTCAGGCCGTTCCAGTCCCAGCTGGTCGAGGACGGATCGGCGATCGAGATGAGCCGGTGGTAGAACTCGGCGGCCGCGATGGCCTGCTCGCTGCCGAGCTGGCAGGGGCCCGGGTCGCGGGCGCCGAGGCGGCCGACTACGTCCCCGTGCTCGAAGTAGTCGCCGCCGTAGGCCCAGAGCACGTTGGAGAAGTCGCACATCAGCGAGCCGTGCTGCTTGGCCTGGTGGCCGGTGCCGAACGGGGTCTCGGTGGCGTTGTCGTTGAACCACTTCGCGATCCGGAAGTACTCCTCCCAGGTCCGGTCGAGGCCGGGCGTCGGGTCGAAGCCGAGGTCCTCGCCCATCCGATCGTGGTATTTCGCGAACAGGTCGGCGCGGTACTGCCAGATGATCGTCGGGCAGTCGTAGGGGATCGCGAAGATCTCGCCGCCGGGGCCGAACTTCCCGGCGGCGTCGAGCTGGGTGTCGATGAAGTCGCCGAACCCGCCCTCGAGCGGGGGCAGGGTCGGGTCGCTGGCGAGTTCCCTGAGGTCGGCCAGGCCGTTGGCGTAGGGCGCGAGCACGTTGTACGGGTCGGCGTAGATGAGCTGGTACTGCGATTCGCCACCGGCCAGGTCGAGGGCGACCTTCTGGGTCATCGCGGACAGTTCCAGGGTCACGATGTTGACGTTGATCCCGGTGAGGTCCTGGAACGGTTTCAGGTTCGCGGCGATCGCCGCGGTCGGGGCGGTGCTCTCCGAGACGAAGTTGAGCGTGGTCCCGGCGAACTGGCGCCAGCGGTCGTCGGTGGCGAGCCGCGCCACGTCGGCACGACCGCCGCACGCGGACAGCAGGCCGCCCGCCGCGAGGGCCGCCCCGCCGGCGAGCGCGCCCCGCAACACGGACCGCCGATCGAGCCCCCGACGCATGCGTACTCCCGTCATGTCTCCTCCGAATGGCCAGGCCCCCGTTGTGACGCGGCTCATTCTTACCAGACAACCCCACCCTTGTTAACACATAACTCGATAACTTTCCTCGCTACCCTCCGCGTTCTCGTTTAGCGGGCTAAACGAGAGCCCCTGGTCAAGCAGGCATCCAGGCATGCCGAGGCACCGCTTCTCGTTTAGCGGGCTAAACGAGAGCCCCTGGTCAGGCGGGGATTCGGGTGGGTTCGGCGGGCTAGCCGCGGGTGGGGTCCAGGGAACGGACGGCCCGGATGGCGTCGGGGAGCGCGTCGACGATGCCCGAGGCGGACACCGGGGTGCCCCGTGCGGCCCGGCCGGCCGCGAGCGAGTGCACGTACGCCGCCGCGCCCGCCGCCAGCCACGGGTCGAGCCCACCGGCCAGCAGCGCGCCGATCAACCCGGACAGCACGTCGCCGGATCCGGCCGTCGCCAGCCACGACCCGTCCGGCACGTTCACCAGCGTCCGGCCGTCCGGCGCGGCGACCACCGTGCTGTGCCCCTTGAGCAGCAGCACCGCGTCGAACCGGCGAGCCGCCTCCCGCGCGGCCGCGACCCGGTCCTCCCCCGGCTCGTGCCCGGTCAACCGCGCGAACTCCCCGGCGTGCGGGGTCAGCACCACCGGCGTGTCCGGATCCCGCGCGTCGAGGATCTCCGGCGACTTCGCGATGATCGTGGTCGCGTCCGCGTCCGCGCAGACCGGCACCCCAGCCTCCAGCACGTGCCGCAGCACTTCGCGGCCCTCGTGCCCGGTGCCGATGCCCGGCCCGACCACCCAGGCCTGCACCCGGCCCGCGTCGGTCACCGAACCCGTCGCGACGACCTCCGGCCAGCGGGCCCGCACCGCGTCCGCCGCCGGCCCCGCGTACCGGACCAGACCCGACGTGGCCAGCACCGCCGACCCGGTCGCGAGCACCGCCGCCCCCGGGTAGGTCGCCGAACCGGCGGCGATCCCGGCCACGCCCTGGCTGTACTTGTCGTCCGTGCTCCGGGGCACCGGCCACGCGGCGGCGACGTCGACGGCGTCCAGCCGCCGCAGGTCCGGCTCGCCGAGTTCGGGACCGAGCCCGATGTCCACCAGGTCGACCGGGCCGCACCGCTCCGGGTTGAGCACGTGCACCGGTTTGCGCGCGCCGAAGGTCACCGTCCGGGCGGCCTGGATCGCGGGCCCGGACACGACCCCGGTGTCCGGGTCGACGCCGCTGGGCAGGTCGACGGCCAGCACCGGCGCCGCGAGGTGCTCGAGCAGTTCCGCGGCGTCCGCGCGCAACGGTCCCCGAGCGGACAACCCGACGATCCCGTCGATCACCAGATCCGCCCGCTCGATCCACTGAGGACTGTCCTTTACGGACACAATCCGGCCCCCGGCGCGGCGGAAGGCGGCGAGCCCGGCGGGATGCGCGCGGTCGGGTTTGAGCAGGACGGCGGTCACCCCGGCGCCGCGGCGGCGCAGGAAGGCGCCCGCCCACAGCGCGTCGCCGCCGTTGTTCCCGGCGCCGACCAGCAAGGTGACCCGGCGACCGGAGACCGCGCCGGTGTGCTCGGCGAGCATTTCCGCGGCCCGGACCGAAACGCCGAACGCGGCCCGATGCATCAGCGCACCCTCGGGCGTGACGGCGAGCAGCCGTTCCTCCGCGGCGCGAATCCGATCGGTGGTCCAGATCCCCTGCACGCGGCGCCTCCGGTCTGCTCTCCTACTCCACCGTCACCGACTTCGCCAGGTTACGCGGCTTGTCCACGTCGTACCCGCGGGTGCGGGCGATCTCGGCGGCCAGCACCTGCAGCGGCACCGTGGACACCAGCGGCTGCAGCAGGGTCGGCACCGCGGGAATCTCCACCAGCTCGTCGGCGAACGGACGCACGGTCTCGTCGCCCTCCTCGGCGATCACGATCGTGCGCGCACCCCGCGCCTGGATTTCGCTGATGTTGGAGACGAGCTTCGCGTGCAGCACCGCGCGCCCCTTGGGCGAAGGCATCACCACGACCACCGGCAGGCCGTTCTCGATCAGCGCGATCGGGCCGTGCTTGAGCTCGCCCGCGGCGAAGCCTTCGGCGTGCATGTAGGCGAGTTCCTTGAGCTTGAGCGCGCCCTCCAGCGCCACCGGGAAGCCCACGTGCCGGCCGAGGAACAGCACCGCCTTGGAGTCGGCGATGTCGCGCCCCAGCTCGCGCACCTTGTCCACAGTGGACAGCACCTTCTGCACGGCGGCCGGCATGGCCTCCAGCTCGGCGAACTCGCGGGCGACCTCGTCCGGGTACTTGGTGCCGCGAGCCTGCGCGAGCGCCAGGCCGACCAGGTAGTTGGCCACGATCTGGGCGAGGAACGCCTTGGTGGAGGCGACGCCGATCTCCGGGCCCGCGTGGGTGTAGAGCACCGCGTCGGACTCGCGCGGGATCTGCGCGCCGTTGGTGTTGCAGACGGCCAGCACGCGGGCCTTCTGCTCGCGGGCGTGCCGGACGGCTTCCAGGGTGTCCGCGGTCTCACCGGACTGGGACACCGCGACGACCAGGGTGTCGCGGTCGAGCACCGGGTCCCGGTACCGGAACTCGCTGGCCAGCTCGACCTCGACCGGCAACCGGCACCAGTGCTCGATCGCGTACTTGGCGACCAGCCCGGAGTGGTAGGCCGAACCGCAGGCGATGACGAAGACCTTGTCCACGTCGCGCAGGTCCTGGTCGGAGATGCGCTGCTCGTCGAGGATGATCCGGCCGGATTCGAAGTGCCCGCGCAACGTGTTCGCGAGCGCCTCCGGCTGCTCCTCGATCTCCTTGAGCATGAAGTACTCGTGGCCGCCCTTCTCGGCGGCGGAGAGGTCCCAGTCGACCTTGAACGGTTTCGCCTGGGCGGGCTCGCCGGTGAAGTCGGTCACCTCGTAACCCTCGCGGGTGATGACCACGAGCTGGTCCTGGCCGAGTTCGACGGCGTCGCGGGTGTGCTCGATGAACGCGGCGACGTCGGAGGCGACGAAGTGCTCGCCGTCGCCGACGCCGACCACGAGCGGTGAGGAGCGGCGCGCGGCGACGATCTGGTCCGGCTCGTCGGCGTGCGTGACGACCAGGGTGAACGCGCCCTCGAGGCGGCGGCAGACGGCGCGCGCGCTGGCCGCGAGGTCACCCGCGGTCGCCCCGTCGGCGTAGGCGCGCGCGATCAGGTGGGCGGTGGTCTCGGTGTCGGTGTCGCTGGTCATCTCGACGCCGTCGGCCTCGAGCTCGGCGCGCAGCGCGGCGAAGTTCTCGATGATGCCGTTGTGCACCACGGCGACCCGGTTGGCGGCGTCCCGGTGAGGGTGCGAGTTGCGGTCGATCGGAGCGCCGTGGGTCGCCCAGCGGGTGTGGCCCATTCCGGCGGTGCCGGTGAAGGCCGCCCGGCCGGTGACGTCGAGCTCGGCCTCCAGGTTCGCCAGCCGGCCCGCCTTGCGCTCCACGGTCAGCGCCCCGGCGCCGTCCAGCACCGCGACCCCGGCCGAGTCATAGCCCCGGTACTCCATCCGCCGGAGGCCACCGAGCACTACGTCGAGCGCCTGCCGGTGTCCGACATATCCCACGATTCCGCACACACCCTCCAGCGTAACGACGCCCCGGCGACGCCCTCGCCCGGCTCGCGCCTACCCCCGCACACCCACGCGCCCCTCCCCACCCAACCCCTACGACCTGCGTCGCCCCCCGGCGATGTCCTCAGTTAGCCCGCTAAACGAGAGCACTCCCCGTCACCCAACGGAAACGCGCCCGGGGGTTCTCGTTTAGCGGGCTAAACGAGAACCCCCGGTCCGGGGTCGGGGGCGGGGCACGGTTAGCCCGCTAAACGAGTTCGGCGGGCCGCGCGGGGCGGGTGGGCAGTAAGGTCACCCGCATGGCCAGCAAGCCCAAGGAGCTGCTTCAGGAGCTGTCCCACCCCGGACCGCACGACGTGCTGCGCGGCGACCTCGCCCTGGTCGGGCTGCCCGGCGTGGTGTTCACCCCGCAAAAAGGCCTGAACCTGCCGGCCATCGCCTTCGGGCACGGCTGGCTGCAACCCCCGGGCCGCTACCACGGGTTGCTGCGGCACCTGGCCAGCTGGGGCTTCGTCACCGCGGCCCCGGCCACCCAGCGCGGCCCGCTGCCCTCGCATCGCCTGTTCGCCTCGGATCTGCGCGACACGCTGTCCGTCGTCACCGGTGTCCGGCTCGGCCCGGACGGGATCAGCGTCGACCCGGACAAGCTCGCGCTCGCCGGGCACTCCACCGGTGGCGGGGCCGCCGTCCTCGCCGCGGCCGCCGAGGGCGCCCCGCGCGTCCGGGCCGTCGCCACGGTCAGCGCCGCGCAGACGTTCCCCGCGGCGACCGAGGCCGCGCGCAAGGTCACCGTGCCCGGCCTGCACCTCGCCGCCGCGGAGGACCTCGTCGCCCCAGCCGTCGGCCACGCCGCCGCGATCGCGAACGCCTGGGCCGGTCCGGTGCAGCTGCGCACCCTGGCCAAGTCGACGCATCTGGCCGTCACCGAGGGGCGGCACTGGAGCCAGCTGCTCCTGCAGGGCAAGCCCCGCTACGCCACCCAACGCCTGGTCCGGGCCTTGTTCACCGCGTTCTTCCTGACGCACCTCACCGGCAAGGACACCTACCGCCCCCTGCTGGAATGGGACACGAAGAAGGCGGCCGTCGAACTCGACACCACCGCCGACGACGCGCCCGTCCCCGCCTGACCGCATGCCCGGGCCCCGGTGCTCTCGTTTAGCCCGCTAAACGAGAGCACCGGGGCCCGGGTTTGGTGGCTGGGAAGGGGATTCAGTCCAGCCAGCTGTTGTTCGAGAAGTCGTCCTCGTCGAAGTTGTCCTCCCGGCGGGAGTGGCGTCCACGCCGGGGCGGCGGCGCGGGGGTCGACTGGGTCGTCTCCGCCTGCTCGGGCACGGGCGGTGCGGCGGGCGCCGGTGGCGGCGCGGCCCGTTCCGTCCGCGGCGAATCCCCGTAGGCCGGCGGGGCGTACCCGGTGAACTCCTCGGCCGGTTTGTCGTCGTCCTCGAAGCCGAAGCCGATGGTGTGATCCTTGTCGGCCAGCGTCTTCTCGGTCGCCCAGCCGCCCGCTTCCTTCTGCCGGCGGCCCAGCTCCCGGCGATGCTCGACGTACCGCTCCGCCGCCTGCACCTGCTTGCGCATGTACTCCTCGGACTGGGCCTTGATCTCCTCGCCCTTCCGATCGGTCAGCGCCTGCCGGTCCGCCTGCTCCCGGACCAGGCCGTCCATCGCGGCCTGCATCGCCGCCACTCGGTCCTGTACGCTCATCCGCTCTCCTCAGCCCGCGACCGCACGCCTCACCGGTCGTACCGGATCGACCGGTCGCCCTCTTCGTCCAGCGAGCCGCTGATCCTGCCCCCGGCACCGCTGGTCTCGAAAATGCCGCCGTCGACGCGGTACTGGCTGGAGCCGCGCTCCTGGTCACCACCACCGCCACCGCCGCCGCCACCCATGGCGCCCATCATCGGCATACCGCCCATCGCACCCATACCGCCCATGCCACCGGCGGCCGCGCCCTGCTGGCCCGCCATCGCGGACGGGTCGGCGCCGCCGCCCGGGGCCGCGGCGAGACCCGGCGGAGGAGCCGCCCCCGCGTGCGCGGGCTGCGGGACCGCGGAACCGGTCTGGGCACCGGCGTCCAGCGAGGACGTGTCCCCGAGCGAACCGCCGAACGCCCCCTGCGAACCACCGGAGGCGAACGGATCGGATCCGCCACCGGCACCGGCCGACACCGCGGGCTCGGTCGCCTGCCCGGGCGGAGCCGCGGCCCCGCCCTCGCCACCGGCCGCGCCCCCGTCACCACCGGCCGCCGCACCGGGATCGGTACCCGGCGCGCCGCCACCGGCGCCGTCGACGTCGATCCCGCCGGGCGCGTCGAACCCACCGTCGGCCGGGGCCGGCATGGTGGTCACGCCGTCCAGGTTCGGGTTCCCCGGGGCCGGCTGGCCCTGGAGGTCGTCGGTCTTCGGGGTGCCGACCTCGTCCTTGAGCGGGGACTTGCCGTCGGAGTCCTTGGCGTCGCCGTCCTTGCCGTCGGCGCCCTTGTCGCCCTTGTCCTCCTCGTCGAGGGTGTAAGTGGTCGGCTCGCCGGTGCCGTCGTCCACCGTGACAACCGTGGGACCGTCCGGCCCTTCCGGCCGCTCGGCGGTGATCTTCAGGTTGCCGTCCTCGATGTGGATCTTGCCGTCCGGACCGGGCTTGTAGACCTTCTCCCCGTCCGGCCCCTTGGCGGGATCCTGCGAACCCTGCGGACCGAAGTCGCCCTTGCCGTCCGCGCCCTCGGGCTTGTCCTTGTCGTCCCCGAAGTCGAGCTTGTAGTCCTTCGGGTTCCCCTTGCCATCGTCGACCGTGATGTCCATCTTGCCGTCTTTGTCCGGCTCGGTCATCGTGATCTTGTTGTCGCCCTTTTGGACGGTCATCTTGTCCTGATCGTCCCCGGCGTCCTTGATGGCTTCGCCGGTCTTCGGGTCGATCGGGTACGGCTCGCCCGTCTCCGGGTCGACCTCCAGCGGCTTCCCGGTGACCGGGTTCATCCCGTCCGCGGGCTTCGGCGGGTCGGTCGCGGCCGGGGCCGTCCCACCAGGAGGACCACCGCCGCCGGGAGGACCACCGCCGGGGCCGGGGCCAGGCCCGGGTCCGGGTCCCGGCCCAGGACCGGGGCCGGTCTCGGCGTTGGCGAAATCGTTCTCGATGTCGCTCATCACCTCGTTGAGCTTGTCGTAGGCCTTGTTGACCAGCTCGAGCGTGTCCTTGCACGTCTTGTCGAAGCTCAGGTAGTGGTTGTCCCAGAGGTCCGGGTTGAAGTGGTTCTGGATCCACTGCTTCGACAGCCGCTTGCCCTCTTCGATGATGTCGTCGTCATCGCAGCAGCCGTCGTCGTTGAGCGTCTCGACCAGGTTGGTGCCGAAGTTGACGTCCATCCACCCGGCGACCCGGCCAAGCTCGTCCTTGCCCGCGTGCTTGCCGTTGGCGATCTCGATGACGGTCTTCGCCATCGCCTTGTCCGCCTTGCCGACGTACGGGGTGTACTTCTGGGAGATCGCGTCCGCTTTGCCCTTGACCAGCCGGTAGACCGCGTCGATCGCGATCCCGTTCGCCTTCGCGGCGCCGTCGAGGTTCCCCGCCAGCTCCTCGGCGGGCTTGCTGATCTTCTCGTTGTAGTGGTCGCGGGCCGCCTCCGCGGCCTTCCCCGTCCAGCTCTGGAACAGCGTGGTCAGCTGGCCCTGGGTGTCCTTGAGCGTGTTGCGGACATTCGTCGCGCCGGCGGTGAAGTCCTTGGCGTCGTTGAAGAACTCCACGAAGCTGATGCCGCGCTGCTCGTCGAACCGCTTCTGGATGTCGGTTTCGAACGCCAGCGCCTTGGTCCGGCCCCGGCAGTCTTCGGGCACCTCGGCCAGCAGCGGGAGGAAGTCCTTGAAAAGCTTCAGCGAAGGCGCGGCGGCGTCGAGCAGTTCGTCGGACGTCTTGGTGCCGGTGCCGTCGGGCCCCGGCGGCTGCGCGTTCTTGAGCTTCTGGTTCCCGGCGTCGATGTCCTTCTTCTGCTCGCGGTCGTTGTAGCTGGCCTGATCGCCCGCTTCCTTGGCCGCCTTGTACGCGTCGTCGGTCGACTGGCCGCCGAACATCGGGTTGGCGTTGTACGCCTTGGCGTACTTCTGGAACTCGTCCTGCGGCGCCTTGTCCGGGTCGATCATCCCGAAGGCGTAGCCGTTTTCCCGCTGGAAGCTGCTCAGCAGCATCATCTTCTGCGACGCCGGCACCGCCGGGTCGTCGCAGATCGCCTTGACCTCGGCCCATGTCTTGGCCATCACTGACTCCCGGCGGTGTTCGCGGCGTTCGCCTGGGCCTGCTCGTTGTTGGCGTAGGTCTTGCCACCGGAGGCGATGTTCCCGGCGAAACCGGTCAACGCCTTGCCGAAACCCTTCACCGAGTCATCGAGCATCTTCACCCCGGCGCTGTAGTCCTTCGCGTGGTCGCCGTGCGACGGGGCCTGGCCGAACTCCTTCGCGGTGATCTTGCTCTTGCCCAGTTCCTTGCTGTCGTCCGCGAGATCCTCGGCGAAGCCGGTGATCTTCTTGGACGCGTTCGCCATCGCATCCGTGTCAGCGGTCTGCCCTGCCACCGTGAAGGCCCCCCTGTCTCGAGGTCTCGGCTGTGCGTTTCGGAGGGTTCGACGCACGCGAGCGGCATGTGGTGCCGTCGCACTTGCACACAGAATGTACTCGGCCCGCCTGGCGCCGCGCAGCAGATTCGTCCAGTTCGTGCTGCCCAGCAGCGGGTTCAGGCGCCGGGCGCGCCCTGGGCCTTACCGAGTGTGTTCGCGACCACCCGGGACACGCTGCGCGCGTCGGTGAGCAGATCGCGCTCGTCCAGGTCGATCGTGATTCCGAAGTGGACTTCGAGGGTCGCCAGCAGTTGCACCCGCCGCTTCGAGTCGATGCCCAGGTCCTCCAGCTGGGTGTCGTCGGCGACCTGCCCCGGGTCCAGGAAGAACGAGTCGCACACGATCTTCTTGATCTCGTCGACGTAGGCCAGCGGATCGTTCACTTCACCCAATGTCTTCCCCTCATTCCCGCACGTCCTGTGCGCCCGTGCCCGCGAGGAACCGTGCCCGCGCGGCGGCCCGGGAAACCTTGCCGCTCGACGTCCGCGGCACGGTACCCGGTTCGACCAGGTGGAACGCACCGAGTGCCACCTCGTGTTCCGCGGAGACCGCGCGGCGGACCAGGCGGGCGATCTCGTCGTGGTCCAGGTCGCCCGGTTCGACCCCGCGCGCGGGTTCGGCCAGGACGACGACCCGCTCGCCCTGCTCGTCGGCGACCGCGAACGCCGCCACCCGATCGGGGCGGACGGCCGGATGGGCCTTCGCGACGGTCTCCTCGACGTCCTGGGGATAGACGTTGCGCCCGTCGACGATGATCAGGTCCTTGATCCGCCCGGTCAGGTAGAGCAGGCCGTCGCAGACCACGCCGAGGTCACCGGTCCGCAGCCAGCCGCTCGCGGGCACGTCCTCGGGCGCGCCCGCGATCCGGGCGCCGAAGGTTTCCGCGGTGCGTTCGGGCTGCCGCCAGTACCCGGCGGCCACATGCGGGCCGTGCACCCAGACCTCGCCCATCTCGCCGTCCGGGCGGAGCCGGTGGCCTTCCGGATCGACGATCCGCACGAGCTGGCCCACCGGGCGGCCGACCGAAACGAGTTCGGTGGCGCCCGCGGAGCCGCGCGGTACCGCTCGCGCGCGGCCGCGGGCGAGGGCCGCCCGGTCGAAGGCGGTGACCGTGGGGCCCGCCTTGCCCGCGCTCGAGACGTAGACCGTCGCCTCGGCCAGGCCGTAGGACGGCTGGTGCGCTTCCGGGGTGAATCCGTGCGGTTCGAAGGCCGCGGCGAACGCGGCGACCGTGTCCGGGCGGACCGGCTCGCTGCCGTTGAGCGCGACCCGGACCCCGGAGAAGTCCAATGTGGACCGCTGGCGCTCCGGTACGGATTGGACCGCGAGATCGAAGGCGAAGTTCGGGGCGGCGGTGAAGACGTTCGGATAACCGGCGAGCTGTTCGAGCCAGCGCAGCGGGCGCCGGATGAACTCCAGCGGCGGCATGAAGACCGACCGCGCGCCGGTGAACACCGGCAGGCACAGCAACTGGATCAGGCCCATGTCGTGGAAGAACGGGATCCAGCCGGCGCAGGTGGTGCCGGTGTCGACCGCGTACGCCTGCGCGACCTGCCAGCAGCTGGCCAGCAGCGCGCGATGGGTGATCACCGCGCCCGCCGGGTCGCGGGTCGAACCGGACGTGTACTGCAGGTACGCCGGGTCGTCGAGGCCGACCGCGGCGGGCGTGGTGTCCGGGACGTCCTCACGCAGGAGGGCCTCCACCGTGACGATCTCGCCGGGCGGGGTGAGGCCCGCGGACTCGGCGAATTCACACGATGAGGTGAGCCGGTGGTCGGTGGTGATCCAGACGCGCGCGTCGCAGTCGGCGAGCGCGCCCTTGAGCCGGGCGCGGTGCGACCGCACTTCGGGGGCGAACAGCGGCACCGCGACCAAGCCGGCGTGGAGCGCGCCGAGGAAGGCGGTGACGTAACCGAGGTCCTGGGCGCAGAGCACGGCGACCCGGTCGCCGGGGGCGGCCAGGCGGCGCAGTCCCGCGGAGATCGAGCGCATCCGGGTGACCAGGTCGGCCCAGGTGATCGTCTCCTCGACGGCGTGGGTGCCGGAGGAGCAGTCGAGGTAGGTGAACGCGGGCGCGGTGGAGTCCCGCCGATCGGTCAGGCGACGCGTGAACGGCGTGTCGAAGACTTCGGCGGGGACGGTCGCGGTCACGAACTCATCCTGACACGCGGGCGGGACCCGCGAGTGTGGTTCGGTGTGGACATGGCGGCGACCGACCCACTGGCTGGGCAGGACATCACCGTGCTGCGCACCCGGGACGCGTGCGTGCGGGCACTGCGGGACCCGGCGCTCGGTTCGAATCCGGGCGGCCCGGCGGCGGAGTCCGGGAACCTGCTGTTCTCCGACGGCCCGGAGCACGCTCGGGTGCGCGCGGTGGTCCGGGAGGTCATCGCGCGGATCGAACCGTTGCCCGGCGAGGTGCGGCGCGCGATCGAGGACGCGGTCGGCGCGCTCTCCGGGGAGTTCGACCTGGTCGACGATTTCGCGCGGCCGGTGGCGTCCCTGGTCACGACCGCGATGCTGGGGGCCGGGCCGCTGGACGCGCGGTTCCTGCGCGATCTGGAGGCGACGACCGCGAACCTCGACGTGTGGTTCGGCGGGTCGGGCGCGGCGCGCGGGGCGGAGACGGCCGCGCTGCGGGTCGCGATGTTCTTCCTGCGGGCGGAGGCGGTGCCCGGCGGCGGGCTCGAACTCCTGCGGGCCGCGCGGGACGCGGGGCGGCTGACCGACGACGAGCTGACCCTCACCCCGGGGGTGCTCGCGCACGCGGCGTACGAGAACTCGCGGAACTTCCTCGCGGTGGCGGGGTTGCGGATGGCCGGGGAGCCGGACCTGGTGGCGGCGTTGCGCGCGGGCGGGGCCGCGGTCGTGCGGCGGCTGGCCGGGGAGATCTGCCCGACCCGGGTCGTCCTGCGGCGCGCCCTCGAGCCGGTGACCCTGCCGGATGTCGCGATCGAGGCGGGCGCGAAGGTCGCCGTGCCCCTGGGCCCGGTCGCGGAGGTGCCGGGTTCGGCGGGCGCGGCGTTCGGTTTGGGCCGGCACGCCTGCCCGGGCTCCGGGGTCGCGATCGCGGAAGCCGAGGTGGCTCTGCGCGCCCTCGCCCAAGTCTTCGCGGACGGCGCGACCCCCGGCCCACCCCAATGGCGCCCCCACCCCGCCTTCCACGGCCTAACCCACGCCCCGGTCACCACTCCTCTCGTTTAGCGGGCTAACCGAGAGACCCCACCCCAGCCCGCCACCGGTCCTCGTTTAGCCCGCTAAACGAGAGCGTTCTGGTTCAGGAGACGGCGGAGACGACACCGGCGAGGCGGTCGGCGGCGGTCTGGGCGGTGTGCTGGGCCGGGGCTTCGACCATCACGCGGATGAGCTGCTCGGTCCCGGACGGCCGCAGCAGCACGCGGCCCTCCTCGCCGAGTTCGGCCTCCACCGCGTCGACGGCCTCGCGGACCGCGTCGGAATCCGCGACCGCGGCCTTGTCCGCGACCCGCACGTTGACCAGCACCTGCGGCAACCGGCGCATCACGCCGGCCAACTCGGCGAGCGATCGGCCGCTGGAGGCGACCCGGCTCATCAGGCGCAGCGCGGTGAGCAGGCCGTCGCCGGTCGTGGCGTGCCCGGGCAGCACCACGTGCCCGGACTGCTCGCCGCCGAGCGTGTACCCGCCCGCACGCAACTCCTCCAGGACATACCGGTCACCGACCGCGGTGGTTCGAACGGTCACGCCGTGCTCGCGCATCGCGAGGTGCAGGCCCAGGTTGCTCATCACGGTGGCGACCAGGGTGTTGTCGGCCAGTTCCCCCGCGTCGGCCATGGCCAGCGCGAGGATGGCCATGATCTGGTCACCGTCGACGACCTCGCCCACGCCGTCGACCGCGAGGCAGCGGTCCGCGTCACCGTCGTGCGCGATGCCGAGATCGGCGCCGTGCTCGGCCACCGTGGCCTGGAGCTGCTCCAGGTGCGTGGAGCCGCAGCCGTCGTTGATGTTGATGCCGTCCGGTTCGGCGTGGATCGCGATGACCTCGGCGCCCGCCTTGCGGTACACCTCGGGCGCCACCACCGAGGCCGCGCCGTTGGCGCAGTCCACCACGACCCGCAGACCGGTGAGCGGATGCGGGGTGGAGCCGAGCAGGTGCCCGGCGTAGCGATCGAGGGCGTCCTCGACATCGGAAACGCGGCCGATCTCGGCACCGATCGGCCGGGTGGTCTCGGCGCCGAGGCCCGCTTCGATCTCGTCCTCGATGCCGTCCGGCAGCTTGTGCCCGCCCGCGGCGAAGAGCTTGATGCCGTTGTCCGGCATCGGGTTGTGCGAGGCGGAGATCATCACGCCGAGGTCGGCGTTCAGCTCGCCGACGAGGTAGGCGACCGCGGGCGTCGGCTGCACGCCGAGCCGGAGGACGTCGGCGCCCGCCGAGGCGAGACCGGCCACGACGGCGGCCTCGAGCATCTCCCCGCTTGCCCGCGGGTCCCGGCCGACGACCGCGACCGGCCGGTGCGAGCGGTCATGCGCGGCGAGCACCCGGGCGGCGCTGGCCGCCAGGGAGAGCGCGAGTTCGGGCGTGAGCTCGCCGTTGGCGAGGCCACGTACTCCGTCGGTGCCGAAAAGGCGAGCCATCTGTCGACCTCCTAGGGGAACAACCCGAAAACCTAGCGGCCCCGTCACCTCGCCCCGCTCCCGGACCACCTCGAACTCAGTTAGCCCGCTAAACGTGCCGGGCGGCGATCCGTCACCGGGGGCTCTCGTTTAGCCCGCTAAACGAGAGCATCGGCGGCCGGGTGGGGTGGGGGTGGGCGCCGGCACGGTTAGCCCGCTAAACGAGAACGCGGGCGGGGTGGGGCGCAACGCGCGGAAGCGCCCACCCGAATGACGGATGAGCGCTTCCGGAGGTTGCTTCTGGGTTAACTCAGCGCTTGCTGTACTGCGGGGCCTTGCGGGCCTTCTTGAGGCCGTACTTCTTCCGCTCCGTGGCACGCGCGTCACGGGTCAGGAAGCCGGCCTTCTTCAGCGCCGGGCGGTCGTCGGCGTCGACCTCGACCAGGGCACGCGCGATCGCGAGGCGCAGCGCACCGGCCTGGCCGGAGATGCCGCCGCCGTGCAGGTTGCCGAAGATGTCGAACGACTCCGGCTTCTCGACGGTCACCAGCGGCTCGCGGATGAGCTGCTGGTGCACCTTGTTCGGGAAGTACTCTTCCAGGCTCTTGCCGTTGAGCTTGAACTCGCCGGTGCCGGGCACGAGCCGCACCCGCACCACGGCCTCCTTGCGTCGGCCGACGGTCTGCGCGGTGCCGCCCGCGGCGCGGGAGGGCTTCGGCGCGGCCGGGGTCTCGCTGGTCGCCACGGCCTCGGAGGTCTCGGGAGCCTCGGTCTCGGTGCTGGTCACGAACGTTTCCTCACTCACTGGGCGACCTGCGCGATCTTGGCGATCTGGTGCGGCTGCGGCTGCTGAGCGGTGTGCGGGTGCTCCGGCCCGGCGTAGACCTTGAGCTTCTTCGCCTGCGCACGGCCCAGCTTGTTCTTCGGCAGCATGCCCTTGACGACCTTCTCGAGCAGGCGCTCGGGACGGGTGTCGAGCAGCTCGCCGAAGGAGCGCTTCCGCAGACCGCCGGGGTAGCCGCTGTGCCGGTAGGCGAACTTCTGCTCGCGCTTGTTACCGGTCAGCGCGACCTTCTCGGCGTTGACGATGATGACGAAGTCACCGGTGTCCACGTGCGGGGCGTAGGTGGGCTTGTGCTTGCCGCGCAGCAGCGTGGCGACCTCGGTCGCGAGCCGGCCGAGCACGACATCCTCGGCGTCGATCACGTGCCAGGCACGAGTGACGTCGCCGGGCTTGGGGCTGTACGTGGGCAAGGGTCTACCTCGTCGTCAACATTGCGTGTGGGTTGGAGTGCGGGCCTAGCGCCTAGTCGTAACACGGCGCCGCAGCGCACAACAGCTTATGAAGATACCCGGCCGCTTTCCGGAGGGTCGAAGCGGGGGTACTTCGCCGCGGTCATACTAGGGTCTCGACCAGCTACCGCACTTGCACTGTACCGGGGGCCCTCTCAAGTGACCGCGTCCACCACCACCCGCCCGCGGCGTCACCGGCTCGCCGCGCTGCTGGCCTGCGCCGGTCTGCTCGTCCCGGGCGTCGCGGCGTGCGGGAACGCGAAGGCGGGCACCGCCCTGCCCGACGGCGACGACGCGGCGGCCTACGTGAACGCCAAGTTCGCCGACAAGCTGAAGTCCCTCAGCGACGACTTCGTCGGCAACGAGCCCCGCAAGACCGTGCTGACCAAGTTCGCGCGGATCGACGACAAGAAGGCCAACGGCACGATCAGCGCGGTCCAGGTCGGGCGCCCGCCGGCCCGGCTGTCCAAGAACCATTCGAACACCGACTCCGGCGAGTACCTGGACGTGTTCCACCCGGCGAACAGCCCGGTAGAGTACACCCGCCTCGGCCCGGTCTACAAGAGCCTCGCGCCGACCGAGTGGGTGTCGATGCCCTACACCGGCGGCTCGCAGAGCGAATGCGTCTGGGAAGGCGCGCAGGACGTCTGCAAGATGCTGAACGCGGTCGCCTCCTCGGTGGAGAAGCGGCAGGTGGCCAAGGCCGCGAAGAGCCGGCCGGACGGGAGCGTCGAACTGACCGCCGAGGTCACCCTCGCGGAGTTCATCCAGAAACGGGTGATCGTCATCCCCGAGACGCTGCTGAGCCGGATCAGCGACAAGATGAAGAACGAGGTGCTGCCCACCCGGATCGTGCTCGATCCGCGGGGCAAGCTCACCGAGATCGAGATGAGCGGGAAGATCGCCGGCGACGGCCACGAGGTCGAGATCAAGATGCACTACCGGCTCGACGGCCAGCCGACCGAGAACGATCTGCCGAAGGTCCCCGACGCGTCCCAGGTCACCGTGCTCGCCGACGAGGCCGCGAAGCGGGACTTCTACAACCGGCTCGGCCAGCTGCAGGGCGGATGACCGGCGGGCATGGCATGAGACGGCATCTCCGGGTGATCGGGCTGCTGGGTGCGGCCCTCGCGCTCACCGCCGCCTGCGGCCAGGCCCGCGCGGGCGCCGCGCTGCCCGACGGGGAAGACGCGGCGACCTACGTCAGCGCCAAATTCGAAAGCGCACTGAACCGGCTCCAGGAATCGCTCGGCGAGCAGCGCGACACCACCGCGTCGAACGACACCTACTTCCGGTTCGACGAGAAATGGGCGCACAACACGATCGTTTCGGCGCGCCTGGGATCGCCGGAAAGCCGGGTCACGCACAACCGTTCGGAAAAGAATCCGGACGAATTCCTGGACAGCTTCAGCCCGGCCGACGGCGACCGCCAGTTCGTGTATCTCGGCCCGGTGTACAAGAACGTCGCGCCGACGGCTTGGGTGTCGTTGCCGAAAACCGACGGCCGGGCCGCGCCCGCGTGCGCGTGGGCCGGCATCCTGCCCGCTTGCAAAATGGCCAACGCGGTGGCGATCACCTTCAACACCAACAAAAAGGCGGCGACGAACGCGCGCAGCCGGCAAGGCGGGCGCACCGAACTGCGTGCCGACGTGACGCTGGACGCGTTCCTGCGGGCCCGGGTCGAGGTCCTGCCGGATTCGGTTCTCGGCCAGATCACCGACACCATGCGGAAACAGATCGTGCCCACCACGATCACCCTGGATCCGGGCGGCGCCCTCGAGCAGATCCTCATGGAGGCGAACATCTCCGCCGAGGGCCACCGCATCGAATTGCGCGAGGAGTTCCACTTCACCGGGAAGGCGAGCCCGAACGACTTTCCGAAACTGCCGGACGCCGCGCAGATCACCGTTCTTCCCGACCAGGCGGCGGTGGACGATTTCTACCGCCGGCTCGACCAGGCCCGCACCGGATGACCACTTACCGAAAACTCCTGACCAGCGCGCGAGGTGACCGCCGATGACCCAACCACCCAACCAGCAGCCTGGGTGGGGGCAGCCACCGACGGGACCGGGGGCCCAGCCCCAGTGGCAACAGCCCGGGTCCCCGGCGCAGTGGCAGCAGGGGCCCCAGTCCCAGCCGCAATGGCAACCGCAGCAACAACAGCCCGCGGCGCCGCAGGGATACCCGGGCCAGCCCGCGCCGGGCACCCCGCCGCAGGGCCAGTACTCCGGGTTCGGCGGCGGGTTCCAGCAGTCCAGTGCCTACGGCGGGCTCGGCGCGTTCGGCGGCGAGGACCAGACAAAGAAGGGGCCGCGCTCGAAGAAGCCGTGGATCATCGGCGGCGCGGTCGTGCTGGTGCTGGCGGCCGGCGGCGTGGTGGCCTGGCTGCTGGGCGCTTTCCGGGGCGAGGTGCTCGACCAGGGGTCCCTGCAGGACGGCGTGCTCAAGGTGTTGCGCGAAAGTTACGGCGAAGGCGACGTCAAGGACGCGCGCTGCCCCGACGATCAGGCCACGAAAACCGGGACGACGTTCGAATGCTCGGTCACGGTCGCGGGGCAGCAGAAGAAAGTGGCGATCCGGGTGCTGAACGACAAGCCCGAGTTCGAAGTGGGCGCCCCGAAATAACCACGCGGACGAAAAAAGCGCCGGCCCGGCGGGAGGCCGGGCCGGCGCTTGGGTCGCCGATCGAGAATCAGCGGTTGCCCATGAGCTTGGTGACGTCACCCTCGGTCTGCTGGTAACCGTCGGCGATCTGCGGCAGCGCGACCGCGATCTGGTTGAGCAGCTGGGTCAGCTCCTCGAAGCCCTTGTCCCACTCACGCTGCAGGTTTTCGTACTCGGTCTTCGCGGAACCGGTCCACGTCTCGGTCAGCGGGGTGAGCTGCTTCTTCAGGTCCCCGAAGGACTCCTTGAGGAAGTTCAGCGTCGACGTGCAGTCGCTCGCCGCCTGGTGGATGACTTCGTACTGAACCTTGATGGCCATTGATGTTTCTCCCTATCCCGAAAAAGTCTGTGTGGTCGCGTCAGCCCAGCACCGAGCTGATGCCGGCGGCCTTGGCCTTGATGAAGTCCTGCTGCTGCTGCTCCGACGCCTGGTAGGTGCTACCGGCCTGCTCGAGGAGCTCACCGATGCCGAACAGCGCGTGGTTCAGCTTCCGGCCGGCCTCGTTGAAGCGCATCATGATGTTCTGGAACGCCTGGGCGGCCTCGCCGTCCCAACCGGCCTGGGTGGCTTCGATCTCGCCACGAAGCTTCAGCAGCCGCTGGTCCATCTGGTCGCGGCAGGCGGTGACGTCCTTCTCGGCCTGGGTGAACTGAGCAACTTCTCCGGTAAAGCCTTCAGCCATTGGGAGCTACCCCCTTCGTTAGTGGTTGTCCATGCGGTGTTTGTTCGTACGGACCTACGACGAAGACCATGCCACGAGCGGTTCCGCCGTGTCGCGATTTGCGGGCAAGTAGTTGCGAGAGTGAATGCCCGAGGGTGGAACCGGCCGGGAAGCACCATTCCCGGGTGGTCGTTTTTCCGGTTCCGGGTCCGGAAAAACCGTTGTGCGCCAACAGGTTCCGGCAATCGAGGAAACCGGCGCGAGCGTCATTCAGTCGCCGCGGATCATGATTCGCTCTTGCGAAAAGTCCTCGTCGTCTTCACTCTTTGGTGTTGTCTTCGGCCGTGGACGGCGCTTCGGCGGAACCAGTTCGCCGGCCGCGGGGAGGTCCGCGACCGGGAGCCCGTTGGCCAGCCGGAACCGTTTCGCGGCGTCGCGCACGCTGGTCGGGGTCGCCTCGGTGGCGGTTCCGGCCAGGCGGCGAGCGCGGAACTCGGCGGCGAGTTCGGCGTTCTCCACCCGATGCCGATCGCCGCGGGCTCGTGCCTCCCGGCTCACGCGCCGGGTGTAGGTGATGGCGTCCCGGACTCGGGCGGCGTGCTCCTCGCCCGCGCCGCGCTCCGGGGAACCGGGGCGGGCCGTCACGTGATGATCTCCAGGGTGCGGACGATCTGCTCGCAGGAGTCGGCGACCCGGTCCCTGGGCACCGCGCCGGCGTACTGGCAGCCCACGTGCACCCGGATGGTGCGCTGAGCCAGGACGTACCAGTCGACGACGGCGGCGGGCTTGGTCTCGCGGTAGTAGATGACCTGTTTCCCGGCGTAGGTGGCGTCGGCGTTGAAGCCGGAGTACTGGGCGGCGCCCTGCTGGGTCGCCTGCTCGGTCAGCGAACGCAACTCCCCGGCGAGTTTCGCCCGGTCCGCGGTGGCGTCGTAGTCCATCGCGATCTCCTGGACGGCGACCAGGTCGTCCCCGCTCTGGGCGTCGCTGGGGCGAACCACGACGCGGCGCTCCTGCACGTTGCCGCCGGTCTGCGCCCAGTCGGAGGGGGCGAGGAACTTGTACTCGTACGCCGCGACCGTGCGGCCGGTCGGCTGGTCGCTCCCCTGGTTCAGGGTGACGATGAGGACGGCGGCCACCGCGGCGACCAGCACCACGGCGCCGGCGATCAGCCAGGGCAGCTTGCGGGCCGGCCGCTTCCCCGGCTCGGCGAGGGCCGTGGCCGGCATCCCCCGCGGCGGCGACGGCACCTGCACCGGCCCCCTGCCTGCCCCGCCACCTGGGCCGGGCCCGTTTAGCGGGCTAAATGGGGGCGGCGCGGCGGGGCGGGGTGGTGGGGCGGGGGTGTAGGCGGGCCGGGGGCGGTCGCCGGGGCGGACGACCTCGGTGCGCTGATCGCCCGGCCGGGGTGGCAGGCCGGGCCGGGGCGCCGAGGCGCCGGGCAGCGCGCCGGTGCGATCGGGGTCGACCTGGACCGCCCGGAGCGCCCCGCGGGCGACTACGGTCTCCGGCTGGTCCAGGGTGGTCGGGACGACGCCGGTGCGTTCGTGGGTCAGGCGCGAGATCATCGGGATCCGGCTCGACCCGCCGACCAGGAAGATCGCGGTGAGCTGCTTGGGGCGCAGCCCGGCCTCGTCGATCGCGGCGACGGTGAGCTCGACCGCCCGGCCGAGCGGCGCGGCGATGAGCCGTTCCAGGTCCTCCCGGGTGACGTGCGCGTCCGAGAACGGCGGCGGCATCGGCACGTCGGTGTAGGCGTGCCGGGACAGCGTCTCCTTCGCGCCGCGCACGTCCTGCCGCAGCACGCGCCGCCGACGCCGGTCGGCGAGCTCCCGGCCCTCGACCAGCTGCCGCCACGCGTCCGGGTCCGCCGCCGAAACCAGGCCGCCGACGTGCTCCAGGAGCATCTGGTCGACGTCGGCGCCCCCGAAACTCGGATCCCCCCGGGTCGCCAGCACCTGAAACCCACCCCGGCGACCGATCCTCTCGTTTAGCCCGCTAAACGAGGAGAGCTGGGCCGGAGCACGGGTGACGACGCTGACGTCGACGGTTCCGCCGCCGAGGTCGAGGACGGCGAGGGTGTCGCCCGGGCGGCCGCTGAACTCGACGGTCCGTTCCTGGTTGACCTCGGTCGGCGCGAAGGTGGCGGCGTGGAAGACCGCGGCCGCGACCGGTTCCGGGACCAGCGCGACCTCGTGCGCCAGCCGCCCCGCCGCCTGCCGCAGCAACCGGGTGCGGATCGCGCCCCAGTCCGCCGGGTGGGTCAGCACGAGCAGGTCCACCTCGGCGCCCCCGGCCAGCCGGCGCGCCTCGGTCACCGCGCGCCGCAACACCGCGTGCACGACATCGGTCACCCGCAGCACGGTGTCGCCGAGCAGCAGCTCGCCCTCGTCGATCCGCCGCTTCGGGTTCGGCTCGTAGCGCGAGGGGTCCATCGCCGCCTGGCGTTCGGCCTCCTGCCCGACGAACAACGTGCCGTCGGGCGCCGCGTACACCGCCGAGGACATCAGCGGCTGGCCGTCCACCACGACCACCTGCGGTTCCCGGCCGTTGATCGACGCCACCACGCAGGTGCTCGACGTCCCGAAGTCCACCGCCACCCGCAGGGTCACGGGCTGTCCCCGCCTCCGCCTTTCCCAGCCAGCCTCATTCCGGCTGGATCCAGGAGATCTGCATGAGCTGCTTGCTGACCTTGCGGCTGACCATGATGCCCCGGCCGGGCGGCATCGCGCTGGGCCGCACGGTGCCGAGCAGCACACCCTCGTCCCGCGAGCCGTTCATGATCAGACCCGGGGCGGCGATCTCCTTCAGCTTGCCGACGACCGGGTCGTACAGGGCCCGCGAGGCGCCACCGGTGCGCCGCGCGACGATCATGTGCAGCCCGACGTCCTTGGCCTGCGCCAGGTAGTCGGCCAGCGGCCGCAGCGGGTTGTTGGTCTGGGTGGCCACCAGGTCGTAGTCGTCGACCACCAGGAACAGTTCCGGCCCGGTCCACCAGGACCGGTTGCGCAGCTGCTCCGGGGTGACGTCCGGCCCCGGCAAGCGCCGCGACATCGAGCCCGCGATGTCGTCCACCATGGACTCCAGCTGCGCGGACGACACCGCGTACCCGAGCAGCTGCTCGCCCTCGATGAAGCCCAGCATGGTGCGCCGGTAGTCGACCAGGATGACGACCGCTTCCTTGGCCGTGTACCGCTCGGTGATCCCGCGACAGATCTGCCGGAGCAGGTTCGTCTTCCCCGATTCACCGTCGGCGAAGGCCATGAAGTGCGGGTCGGCGTCGAAGTCGAGGTAGACCGGGGCGAGGTCTTCCTCGTTGACCCCGATCGGGACAAGCTTCGTGTCCCGGCGCGTGTCCTGGGCCAGCACCTCTTCGTAGGTGATGAGCTCGGGCAGCAGCCGCACCTGGGGCGCGTGCCTGCCGCGCCACGCCGACGAGATCTTCGCCACCGCGTCGGCCACCCCGGTGCCGACCGAGTCGGGATCGCTGGAACCGTCGATCCGGGGCAGGCCGGTGAGGAAGTGCAGCTTGTCGCGGGTCAGCCCGCGGCCGGGCCGGCCCTCGGGAACGTTCGCCGCGACCCGGCGGTCGATGTCGGATTCGGTCGGGTCACCGAGCCGCAGCTCGAAACGGGTACCGAGCAGATCCTTGATCGCCGGGCGGATGTCCGCCCAGCGGTTCGCCGCGATGATCACGTGCACGCCGTAGGTGAGGCCCTGGTTGGCGAGCTTGGTGATCTGCGGTTCGAGCTCCTCGAAGTCGTCCCGCAGCGCGCGCCACCCGTCGACGATCAGGAACGCGTCGCCGAACGGGTCCTGCTCCGCGGTGATCTCGCCGCGGCGCTTGCGGTTGCGGAAGTCGTTCATCGAGTCGATGCCGAGCGCGCCGAACCGCGCCTCCCGCTCGTTGGCGAGGGTGTTGAGCTCGGCGACGATCCGGCGGGCCTTGTCCGGCTCGCGCCGGGCGACCGCGACCCCGCCGACGTGCGGCAGGTCGGAGAGCCCGGCGAGCGTCCCACCGCCGAGGTCGACGCAGTAGAACTGCGCTTCCTCCGGGGTGTGCGTGAGCGCCATCGACATGATCAGCGTGCGCAGCATGGTCGACTTGCCCGACTGCGGACCGCCGACCAGGACCCCGTGCCCGGCCGCACCGGAGAAGTCCGCCCACAGCGGGTCGCGGCGCTGCTCGTAGGGCCGGTCGACGATGCCCATCGGAACCTGCAGCCGCCCGTTGCCGAAGAACCCGACCGGCGACAGGCCGCGGTCCTCGGTGGGGTTGAGGTTCGGCAGCAGCGTGTCCAGCGAGTTCGGTTCCTTCAGCGGCGGCAGCCACACCTCGTGCGCCGGCGGGCCCTGGCCGACCAGCCGGCCGACGATGACGTCGAGCTCGCTCGGCTCGACGGCCTCGTCGGAATGGGGCTGTTCCGGCTTCTGCTGGACCGGATCCGGCTCGGGTTCGGGCTCCGGTGGCAGTTCCACGTAGTCGGGCACGAACAGCTGCGGGCGCTTGTCGGCGCGGACCACGCTGGCGACCGGGCCGGCCGTCTTGATCCCGGACGGCCGGTACGGACCGGACACGTAGGACGCCTTGAAGCGCACCATGGTCGAGGTGTCGTACTTCAGGTAGCCCGAACCCGGGATCGACGGCAGCTCGAACGCGTCCGGCACGCCGATCGCGGCGCGGGACTCCGCCGCCGAGAACGTCTTCAGGCCGATCCGGTAGGACAGGTGCGAGTCCAGGCCGCGCAGCTTGCCCTCTTCCAGCCGCTGCGACGCGAGCAGCATGTGCATCTGCAGCGACCGGCCCAGCCGGCCGATGGCGACGAACAGGTCGATGAAGTCCGGTTTGGCCGACAGCAACTCGGAGAACTCGTCGACCACGATGAACAGCGCGGGCAGCGGGTCGAGGTCGGCGCCGTTTTCGCGGGCTTTCTCGTATTCCCAGACGTTCTTGAAGTTACCGCCGTTCTTCAGCGCTTCCTGCCGCCGGTTCATCTCCCCGGCCAGCGCGTCCTTCATGCGGTCGACCAGGGTGACCTCGTCCGCGAGGTTGGTGATGACCGCGGAGACGTGCGGCGCGCTGTCCAGCCCGAGGAAGGTCGCGCCACCCTTGAAGTCGACGAGCACGAAGTTGAGCGTCGTGGACGAGTGCGTCGCGAGCATGCCGAGCACCAGGGTGCGCAGGAACTCCGACTTACCGGAACCGGTCGCCCCGATGCACAGGCCGTGCGGGCCCATGCCCTCCATCGCGGCCTCTTTGATGTCCAGTTCGACGGCCTGGCCGTACTCGCCGACGCCGAACGGGACGCGGTAGCGGTCGCGGACCGGCCGGGGCCGCCACGCCTGCTGCACGTCGAACGTCATCGGGTCGCCGGGGATGCCGAGCAGTTCCAGCAGCGTCGGGTTGGACAGCAGCGGCTCGTCCTCGCTGGCCTCCTGCGCGGCGGAGCCGACGCGGTACGGCGACAGCTTGCGGGCGAGCGCCTCGGCCTCGACCACGCTCAGCTTGTCCGGGCGGCCGAACCACTCCACGCCGCCCGCGCTGCGCGCGCCGAGCCGGTCCTCCTCGACGACCAGCCGCAGGCCGCGCCGGGCGGCCAGGTTGCCGAGCGAGTCGGACAGGTCGACCAGTGTGACGCCGACCAGGCCCTCCTCCAGGATGATCTGCTCTTCGCGGGTCACCTCGGCGTCGTCGATGATGATCACGACGTGCGGCTGGTCCGGGGCCGGTGTGGCGTTCCGGGAGAACCGCTGCCGGTCACGCAGTTCGCCGTCGAGCCACTGCTCGATCTGGGCCAGCGAACCGGCCATCATGCGCAGCTGGCCGATGCCGTCGGAAAGCTCGGGGTGCTGGGTATGCGGCAGCCACTTCGCCCACTCCCACTCCTCCTTGGCCCGCCCGGCGGAGGCGACCGCGATCAGCACGTCGTCACAGCTGTGGAAGGTGACCAGCTGGGCGACCATCGCGCGGGCCAGGCCGCGGGTCAGCTCGCGGTCGCCGGCCATGCTGACCGCCGCGAACCCGCGCAGGGTGATCTGGGTGGGCAGGTCGGGCACGATCGAATGCGCGCGCACGAACCGGCGCAGGGCCAGCGTGGCGATCGGCTCGAGCTCGTCGACCGGGCCGGTCTGCGGGGGCACCAGGCGGGTGGCCAGCCGGTGCGAGCTGCGGCCGACCCGCAGGTGCAGGAAGTCCTGGTCGCTCTGGCGGCGCTCCCACATCCGGCGGCTCGCGGCCAGCGACCACAGCATCTGCGGATCCGGGTGCACCCACTCCAGCGCGGCGCGCTGGTCGACCATCGCCTCGCGGGCCCGGTCGCGCATCTGGCCGAGGTAGCGCAGGTAATCCTTGCGGTCCTCGTTCATCTCGGCCTTCTTCTGGCCGCCGCCCCGGCCACCGCCGGCGAACATCCCGCCCATGCCCATGAGCATCATCAGCGGGAACATCAGCGTGGTCGGGTTGCGCGCGGCCGCGCCGCCGCTGGTGAACATCACCACGACCATGCCCAGCATGCCGACGACCATGACCACCGGCATCAGCTTCATGACGATGTTGCCGGGGATCGTTCTGGGGACCTCGGGCGGCGGTTCGAGGTGGACCTCGCCACCCGGCGGCCGCGGCGCAGCGAGGCGCGGCGACTTCTTGAACTGCAGCGTGCTCACCGAAGGACCCCTCTTCAACTCGGCGACGGTGGGCGGCCTGGCCCACGGCCGACCCACACGGTAGCGAACCGAACCGCGTGTCCGGGCGAATACCGCCCAACCCGGTCCGGTTCTGCCAAAGCAGCACCACGGCGAGCTCCGGTGCGTTAATACTAGGACCGCCTACCGACACTCCGGAACGGTTCGACAATGATGTGGGCGCGGGTGTTCGGGTATAAGTACCCCGCAGATTCTCTCCAGGTAGGGGGCCGAGAAAGTGGCAACGGGCACGACGGTATTCAGCAGGGTCACGGTGGTGGCGCCGCGCACCCGGATCGACGTCGCGCTGCCGGCCGATGTCGCGGTCGCGGACCTGCTGCCGATGTTGCTGGAGATGGCGAAGGAGGCCACCCCGGACGGTGGCGCCCGGCATGGCGGCTGGGCGCTGGCCAAGCTCGGCGACGCTCCGCTGGATCCCAGCCGGACGCTGGCGTCGCTCGGCATCGTCGACGGTGAGCTGCTGCAGCTCCGCAAGCGCAACGAGAACCCGCCGCCGCCGCTGTACGACGACGTGGTCGACGCGATCGCCGAGTCCGACCCGGACAGCTTCCGGCCGTGGACGCCGGAGACCGCGCGCCGCATCGGGCACATCGCGGGCGGGCTGGCGCTGATCGCGGCCGCGCTGTCGCTGTTCCTGGGCGGTTCGTTCTTCGGCGGCAGCAGCCTCACCGCGGCGATCGCCGGCGGGGTGGGCGCGATCGCCTGCGTGGCGATCGGCGCGACGCTCGCCAAGGCGTACCAGGCCGAGGCCACCGGGGTGCTGATCGCGGCGGCGGGCGGCCTGCCGTTCGCGTTCGTCTCCGGCTTCTCCATCGTGCCCGGGTTGTCGCTCCGGGCGAACCTGCTGCTGGCCAGCGGGCTCGTGGTGATCATCGCCGGGGTGTCGATCCTGGTGATCGGCTCGGGCATCACCACGTTCATCGCGGCCGCGACGGCCGGGGTGTTCGGGGTGATCGCGTTCGCGGTCGGCACGCTCATCGCGCACCCGGCGGCGGGGATCGCCGCGGGGGCCGCCGCGATCGCGCTGGCCTGCATCTCGATCCTGCCGCGCGCGACGATCTGGCTCGCGAAACTACCGTTGCCGCACGTGCCGGGCAGCGCGGAGGAACTGAAGGAGGACGCGGGCTTCCCCGACTACACGGCCATCGAACGCCGGACGAACATCGCGCACAACTACATGACCGGGCTGCTCATCGGCTGCGGTTCGGTGACCGCGATCTCGTCGATCATCGCGGCGTCCTCGCCGAGCGTGTTCGGCATCATCATGGGCGCGGTGGCGACGCTGGTGCTGCTGCTGCGCGCCCGGTCGTACGCCAACGGCAGCCAGGCGGTCGCGCTGCTGACCACGGGCATGGTGTCCGGCGGCGGGATCCTGCTGCAGTGGATGTGGACGGAGAGCACGCTGGGCCGGCTGCTGTGGGTCTTCGGGACCCTGGTGCTGGTCGCGGCGGGGTCGCTGGTGGTCGGCGTGGTATTCCCGGGCCAGCGGTTCTCGCCGCCGCTGCGGCGGACCGTCGAGATCATCGAGGCGATCTGCATCGCGACGGTCCTGCCGCTGGCGCTCGCGGTGATGGATCTCTACGCGACGCTGCGGCACATCGACTTCGGCTGATCGGACTCGAGTTTCATGGCATCTTCACGCAGCAGGTGGACGGCCCGGGTCCGCGCGCCGGGTGTCCCCGGCCGGACCGCGACCGTCCTCCTGGCCGCCACCGTCGCCTCCCTGGCGCCGGGCACGGTTAGCCCGCTAAACGAGGCGATCGCGCAGAACGACGTGCCCGCGGCGGGCGCGAACAGCTGGGCTCCGCCCCCGGTCACGGCGCCGCCGCCGGGTGACAACGGCGGCAAGCCGAAGGACCCGTACCAGCCGAGCAAGAAGTGCGTCGAGCGGGAACTCGGTCAGAACACGCTGCTGCAGAACAAGCCGTGGGCGCAGAGCTATCTGCAGATCGAGGAGCTGCACAAGCTGACGAAGTCGGCCCGGGGCAGTTCCGGGGGCGGGATCAAGGTCGCGGTGATCGACACCGGGGTGACCCAGCATCCCTACCTGCAGGACCGGGTCGAGGCAGGCGGGGACTACGTCCAGGAGAGCGACCGCGGCCTGCTCGACTGCGACGGCCACGGCACCGAAGTGGCCGGGATCATCGCCGCGAACACCCCGGGCACGATCGGCTTCAAGGGGGTCGCCCCGGACGCGCGCATCGTGTCGATCCGGCAGTCCAGCCAGAACTTCAAACCGGCGGACAAGCAGGCGACGCCGCCTCCGCAGACCGGCACGCCGGGGCAACCCGGGCAATCGGCTCCGCCGTCCTCGCCGCAGGCACCGAGTTCGGAACTGCCGCCGTCCCAGGAAGGTGGCGGGACGTCCGGCGGCACCGGACCGCAGCAGGGCGGTAAGGGCGGTCGCGAGCAGGGCCAGGAAGGCACGGCGGGGGACGTGGAGTCCCTCGCCATGGCCGTTCGGCGGGCCGCCGACTACGACGGCGTGAACGTGATCAACATGTCGGTGGACAACTGCCGGAAGGCGCTCGGCCAGATCATCACACCGGGCGAGCAGCAGTTGCAGGCCGCGATCCGGTACGCGGTCGAGAGGAACATCGTGGTGGTCGCCGCGGCCGGGAACACCTCGAACAACTGCGTGCAGAACAACGGCCCCGATCCGAACAAGCCGAACGTGCTCGTCACGCCGCCGTGGTTCGCCGACGACGTGCTCTCGGTGGGTGCCATCCAGCAGGACGGCGGCATCGCGCCGTTCAGCGTCAACGGCCCCTGGGTGAGCGTGGCCGCGCCGGGTACCGAGATCATCTCGCTGGACCCGGCGAAGGGCTCGGACCTGCTCGCCAACCAGACGATCGAAGGCGGTCAGGCGCAGCCGATCCAGGGCACCAGCTTCGCGGCGCCCTATGTGTCCGGTGTGGTCGCGCTGGTGCGGGCGATGTACCCGAAGCTGTCCGCCCGAGCGGTGATGAACCGGATCAAGGTGACCGCGCAGCATCCGGGCGCGGCGGGCGGCCGGGACAACTTCGTCGGCTACGGCGTGGTGAACCCGATGGCGGCGCTGACCTCGGTCATCCCGGGCGAGGAGAACATCCCTCCGGCGGCGCCCAAGCAGCTTCCGTCGGGGTTGCCGCCCGCGTCGAACAAGGACTGGACGCCGATGATCGTGGCGCTGTCCGGAACCGGCGGCGGCCTGGTCGCCCTGCTGGTGACCCTGTTCGTCGTGCACACCATCCGGCGCGGTCGCCCCGACCCCGATCCCCGCCCCCGCAAAGCAACCTGACCCACCGTGTTCTCGTTTAGCGGGCTAAACGAGAACACGCGGCCCCACTGCATCCCGGGTACCGGGCTCTCTCGTTTAGCCCGCTAAACGAGAGAGCCGGTGCTTAGTCCTTCCCGATGACGGGTGGGGCCACCTGATCCGGTTTGCCGAACAGGTCCACCGGCTCGGTGGGCACCCGGGCCTTGACCTTGTGCTCGCGGTCGCCCCCACTTTGACCGGCTCCCATGCCGCCCATCATCGGCACCATGCCGCCCATCGGCGCCTGCTGCGCGCCTTTACCGGGGTTCGCGTGCGCATCGGGTTCGGTCACCGCCGCGGCGACGGCTTCGGCCGGAGGTGCCGCAGCGGTCTGGTGCCCGACCTGAAGCGGCGCTTCGGTCGTCGCCGAGCCGCCGGGTGCCGCGTCGTTCGAACCGTGGTCCGCAGCCGGCGAGGTGCTCGCGGAGCTGGACGACTCCCCGGCCTCTTCCCGGGCTGGCGCGCTGGAGGGCCCCGCCGCCGAACGGTCCTCTTCCAGCTTGAACTTCTCCTCCGGATACCGGTGCGCCATCTCGATGCCCGGGGCCGTGGACGCATCGCCGTCCTCAACGCCGTCGCACAACCGGCCGAACGATTCCAGCACGTCTCGCGCGGACTCGAACAACGCCTTGGCGGACTGCCTCGCCTCCACCAGTTGGCTCCGCGCGCGCTCTTCGCCACCGACCGGGAGGGTCGCCGACTCCGAGGTCACCTCGGCGGTGTCCATCAGCAGATCCGCCAGGTCGAGCGCGATCTGGCGGATTCCCGCGGCGGTCTCGTCGAGCGCATCGGCCATGGTGTTCAGCGCTTCCTCGGCATCCCCGCCCGCGACGCCGATCTCGCGGATGTAGGCGACGAACGCGTCCGCGTCCTTGCCTTCCCAACCGGCATCCAGCCCGCCGAGCGGCTTCCCGAGCTCCTCGGACACGTGCGCCGCCGCCCGTGCGGCAGCCCGCCAGCGCTCCGCCTCCTCGTGCAGATCGGACCAGCGGCCGGCGACCGGTTCGAAATAAGCCTCGACAGGATCGATCACGCCGAGCTGCCCCGCCAGCTGGGACAGGTACGCCAGATGCGACGCGGCGTCCGCGCGAATACCCGCACCGTCCGGCCCGTCCGGAACCTCGCCCGAACGCGCCGTCCCGGCCACCGCGGACGCCCCCACCTGGGGGTTCTCATTTAACCCGCTAAACGAGAAGTTCTCGTTGTGGGGAAACAAAAGGCCTCCAGGGGTCGCCGGGTGCCGGACGGGTTCAGAGCTCGCCGGCCTTCTTGATCTGGACTGCCGCGTCGCCGTCGCCACCGGACTGGTTCGTGGTCACCTTGTGCAGTGCCTCCGACGCCGACCGCAAGGCCACCGCGCCGTGCTCCAACTGCCCGCGAAGCGCCGCCGCCGCACGGGCGTACGACTCGACGAGACCGAGCTCCTTGCCCAGTGTTCCGAACGTCTCCTCGGTCAGCGCGCCGTCCCGCAACCCGCCGACCGCGCCGCCGAGCTCCTCGGCGGCGGCGTCGACGGTCTTCGCGTACCCGCCGACGACCTCGGCGTCCATCCTGAAGCCGGCCACGACCACTCTCCCGTTTCCGCTGTCGGGAGTTGTGACGGTACGCCTCCGCCCGCGGTTCCGGCCCGCGTCACTTCCCGGGCGGCGCACTCCCGGCTGCCTGCGGCGCCTGGCTCGGGAACGTCCCGGCCTTGGGATCGATGGGCACCGAGTCGTAACTTCGGCGCACGTCGGTCGTGTTCAGCAGTGCCCCGGTCGGCAGCAGTTTGATGATCGCCTCCGGCGCCGGCCGCGGATTGTCGAGCCCGAGCGCGTTGGCGGTCGCCACGTCCGGCACGCCGTAGCGCAGCCCGCGGTCGGAGATCAGGCTGATCGGCCCGGTCGTGAAGGACGCCTTCGACGTCGCCGACCGCACCACCGCCGCGAACCCGGGCTGCATGTAGAACTTGTCGATCTGCACCCCGTCCGGGCTGGACTGTCCGATGTCGATCGGCGCCACGCCCTTGGTGTCGGGCAGCTGCGAGTTGACGAACACCGCGGTGTGACCATCTTCATTCGGTGTGCCCGCGTCCACGATGTTCCAGCCGAGGCAGGCCACCGGGCTTCGTGCCGGTTCGAGCACGGTCGGCACGTCCTGCGGGAAGGTGCCGACCTGCAACGCGCTCGGATCCGAGGCCGGCACGATGTTCGCCCGGCTGACCTTGTCCGGGCTCAGATCGGCGATCGGCCCCGGGCTGGCGTTCCGCTCGAACCGGATCATGTCGGCGACGGCCGGGGTCACCTGCTGGATCCCGTTGCGCAGGATCGCGTAGGTGTCGACCGTCCCGTCCGAGCGGGTGGTCCTGAACACCTGGCCGACCGGCAGGCTGTCCAGGTCGTACTGGCTCTTCTCGCCCGCTCCCGGGATGGTCGGCGGGGTGAGCACGCCGACGGGCGGGATCGCGTTGAGCATGCCCATCGAGATGTGCCGCGGCTGCGCCGACGACAGTTTGAGCGCCGACCACACCGAAGTCTTGGTCTTGTCCACCTCGGCCCGCACGGTGTTGGCGTTCGGCAGGTTCGGGTTGCTCTGCAGCCGGTAGATCAGATAGGTACGGCCGTCGTCGGCGTTGACCAGGATGGCTTCCTTGGTGCTGATCTCCCGGCCGGGGCTGGCGACACCGGCGAACACGGTCGTCTCGGTCTTGGCCTGCCGCAGGCCTTCCTGGCTCGGCAAGGTCGGGTCGATCTTGGTGTTGTCGCAGACCGACCAGTTGTCCGAGACGCGCTGGTCCTTGCTGGGCAGCAGCTGGGGGCCGTCGATGATGCCGGTCAGCCGGCCGCGCGGGATGTCCTTCAGCTGCTCGTCGGGGACCACGTCCGGCTGCTTGACCTCCTGCTGCGCGCCCCCGGACTGGGCGCCACCCTGCTGGCCGTTCTGCTGCTGCGCCATGAGCAGCAGCCGCGCGGACGCGAGGTTGAACGTCGGGATCAGCATCGACGGGTTCTCCGTCTTGACGTAGATCGCACCCGAGGGTTTGGCGATCACGATGCCGGACTTCGGCGCCGTCGGCGCCGGGCTGATCAGGCCGAAGATGACGAAGCCGAGCACTCCCAGGGCGGCGAGCACGAATCCCACGATCGTGGCACGGGTGTGCGTGCGCATCGGGTCGTGCAGCATGACGGCATCCCTGCGGACCAGTGCCGACTGCATGCGGCGGAGCACGAACTGGTACGCCTGGACTTGAGACTTTGTTGTCGGTGTTGACGGCATTCTCGACCTACAGCTCTCCCAGTCGCGGTACGGTTCCGCAGGATAGTCGTACGGGGACCGTCTGGTGTGGGTTTCTACCAACTCCAGCTGACGCCAGCTTTCCCGGGACCGGCTTTCTGGGTACGCAGCACGCACGAGGGGAAGAGAAAGCGCGGATGTCCGTCACCACTCCTCCACGACCGACGGGACCGCCGGGGTCCCAGCCGCCGGGACGGCCGCCGGGGCCGCCGCCCCGTCAGGGCAGACCCGGTGGGCCAGGCGGCCCGGGTGGTCCCGGCGTGCCGCGTGGACCAGGCGGCCCGGGTGGACCGGGAGGCCCCGGCGGACCTGGTGGTCCAGGAGGCCCTGGTGGCCCGGGCGGTCCCCCGGGGCCGCCCTCAGGCGCGACTCCGCCCCCGCCCGCGATCGCCGCACCGGCTCGACGGCGCACGCTCGGCGCGAGTCTGGGCCCATTGCCGGTGGTCAACCTCGTGGTGCTCGAGGTCGGTCTCGCGATCGGCCTGATCCTGCTCGCGATCAACAAGTCGCTGCTGTACGTCGGCATCGGCGTGCTCGCGGTGGCGCTGGTGATCGCGCTGCTGTGGTGGCGCGGCAAGTGGTTCACCCAATGGGTGGGTCTCACCCTCCGCTACACGTTCCGTAGTCATGGCCGGGTGGCGACGCCGCCCCCGCCGTCCAGCATCGAGTCCATTGCCACCGAGGACTCCACCGTCACCGGGCCCGACGACGCGCGGGTCAGCCTGCTCCGGCTCGTGGTTCCGGATCTGGTGGTCGCGCACGGCATCGACCACGAGCGGCAGCAGGTCGGGCTGGCCTGGCACGACGGCACCTGGACCGCCGTGCTGCTGGTCGAACCGACCCCGGCGTTGATCACCCAGGCGGGTGGCGCGCCGAGCCTGCCGCTGTCCGCGCTGGCCCCCTGTCTCGAGGACCGCGGTGTGGTCCTCGACTCGATCCAGATGATCTGGCACTGCTACCCGGGTAGCGCGGCCCTTCCGGCCGACTCCCCGGCGCTCAGCTCGTACATGGAGGTGCTCGGCCCGCTGCCCGCGGCGGCGCGGCGCACCACCTGGGTCGCGATCCGGCTGGACCCGCGCCGGTGCGCGGCCGCGGTGCGCGAACGCGGTGGCGGCGTGGTCGGCGCGCACCGCGCGCTGATCGGCGCGCTGTCCCGGGTGCGGAACGCGCTCGAATCGCGTGGGGTGCCGACCAGGCCGCTCGACCCGGACGAACTGCTGCGGGCCGGGATCTCGGCCGCGGAGCTCACCGCGGTCGCCGGTTCGGGGAACCGGGTCGGCCTGCAGGAGAACTGGACCAGCGTGACCGCGGCCGGGATCGGGCACGCCAGTTACGCGATCACCGGCTGGCCGAAGGGCCGGATCACCAACAGCTTGAACGCGCTGACCAGCGTCCGCGCGCTGTCCGCGACGGTGGCGATGTCGATCTCACCCGCGGCCGACGAAGGCCAGATCGGGCTCCGCGGCGTGGTGCGGCTGAGCGCCCGCAACCCGCGTGAACTCGGTGCCGCCGACAACCGCCTGAGCAGCATCTCCAACCGGCTCGGGGTCACGCTGACGCCGTTGCGCGGGCTGCAGGTCGACGGACTCGCGGCGACTATGCCGATGGGAGGCACGGCATGACCTCGCGTCTACGGGATGCGGGCCACAACACCGGCGTCGCACCGGAGTTCACCGTCGACCCGGCGCTGCTCGACGCGATCAGCCCGTCGGGGGACCGAGGCGGCATCGTGCTCGGTTCCGGGCTCAAGGGTGAACCGCTGACGATCTCCGCGCTGCGGTCGATGCCAACCCGGATCGTCCTGGTCGGCGGGCTGTACCTGGCGCGGCAGGTGGCTTTGCGGGCGATGGCCGTCGGCGCCTGGGTCGTCATCGCGACCGGGCGTCCGGCCGCCTGGCAGATGCTGCCGAAAGCCGCCGGAAATCAGCCGAACGGGCGACCCTCGCCGCTGGTGCAGATCCGGCGGCTGTCGCCGGTCGAGCTCCCGCGCCCATCCGAGGACGCCCCGCTGCTCGTGGTGACCGATGGTGGCCCCACGCCGCAGGACCTGTTCCCGCCGCGGTCGCCGTGGCAGACCACGGTGTACGTGCTCCCCTACCTGCACCCGCAGGCGGGCGCGACGGCGAACGCGGCCGATCTGGTGCTGATGCAGCGCCTGCCGGTGGGCCAGGCCGAGCTGGCCGCACGACTGTGGCGGCTGCCGCCGCAGATGATGCGTCAGCTCACCACGCTGAAGGACGACCAGGTCGTCGCCCTCGGCCGAAACCTGTGGCGCCCCCTCCGCCTGGTCACCACCGCCAAGGAACAACAACTCCTAGGCCCCGTCCGCCGCGGCGACTAACCCACCCACCCCCTCACCCAGGCCGGACCCGTTTAGCGGGCTAAACGAGGCCGCGCCACCCACCCGCCCGACACGGGTTCTCGTTTAGCGGGCTAACTGAGTTCGTTTCGCCTGAGGTTTGGCGACGGTTGGTTGTCTGCGGTTTTGTCAAGGTATGGGCCGCAAATTGTGGATGGCTGAGGGCGTGGTGGATAACTCGGCTGCCTGCCGCCGATGACGACCGGGATTGTCGGCGGTCACCGCGACCGTGGCAGCGTGATGAATACATTCAAACCACGCACACTTCCCGAGGTCTTCCGCGGATCGGAGGCCCGCAAAGCGGGGCTCATCACCGAGTGGGAGTTACGCGGGAACTCGGTCAGGCGACTGTTCCAGGACGTGTACGCACGTGCTGACGTAGTCGTGACGCACGAACTCCGTTGCCGGGGCGCGGCACTGCTGGCTCCACCGGAAGCGGTCCTCACCGGTCGCTCAGCCGCGACCGTTCTCGGTGTGGCGCTTGCCAATCCATACGATCCCGTCGAATTCATCGTCCCTGAGAAACACCGTTTCGGACCCATCGTGGGAATCCATATCCGACGCACGGAAGTCAAGCCGGACGAATATCGCCCTTGGCAAGGCGTCCGCATAGCCCGGCCACGGCGAATCGCCCTGGACCTCCTGCTCCGGCTGTCCCCTCGAAAGCGCGGGTGGGTCAGGCGTCTGCGGATCGGCGTCCCGGATTTGGACGCGTTTCTCCGGTCAGGCTTGGTAAGATGGCCGTCGCTCCTCCCTTTGTTCTACGGGCGCCGCAACCGTGGCATTCGCCTGGCACGCCAAGCACTGCAACTGTCCGATCCCCGCGCCGAATCGAAGCCCGAGTCAGAGCTACGAGTCGTCCTTGACGCTGGCGGAATCTACGCCACGCCACAGTTGAAGGTCCGCCGGAAACGAAGACGCTATGCGCGGCTCGATCTCGCGCTCGAGGAAGACAAGGTGGCTATCGAGTACGACGGGCGTTGGCACGAGACACCCAAGCAGAGAGCGATAGACCTGGCGCGAAGACAGTCCCTGGAAGCCAAGGGATGGATCTTCGTGATCATCACCGCGGACCAACTCGCGACGGACTACGCCGGCATCCTGAACCAAGTCCGTGTGGCCAGGCAGACCCAAGCCGCCCGCCGGGCCACCGCCACCTGCTAGCCAGCAGTCACCAAACCCGCCACATCGCTGCCGGAACCAAGAGGTTCTCGTTTAGCCCGCTAAACGAGAACGTGCTGGGCTCGGAGTGGTTGGGGGGTCAGGAGTGAGGGGTGCGGATGTTGCGGGTTTGTTCGGCGCGGGTTGCCAGTTCGGCATCGGGCGGATAGTCGACTCCGACCAGGGTGAGGCCGTGGGCGGGGGCGACCGCGCTGTCCCGGATCCCGCTGTCCAGTACGCGGGCGGGCCAGTCGGTCTCGCGACGGCCGTCGCCAACCAGCAGCAGGGCGCCGACCAGGCTGCGCACCATCGAATGGCAGAACGCGTCCGCGGAGACCGCCACCTCGACCGCGTACTCGCCGGTGCGACGCCAGGAGAGTCGCTGCAGTTCGCGAATCGTCGTCCCCCCTTCACGCTGCTTGCAGAACGCGGCGAAGTCACGCAGGCCGAGCAGCTCACTCGACGCCTTGTTCATCGCGTCCACCGAAAGCGGGCGGCCCCAAGCGAGAGTGTCGTTGCGCCGCAACGGATCCACCCCCCACGGAGCGTCCGACACCTGGTAGCGATAGTGCCTGCGAACGGCCGAGAACCGCGCATCGAACCCGGGCGGCGCGACTCGCGCATCGAGTACCCGCACGTCCGAAGGCAAGATCCGATTCCACCGATGACGCATGCGTACGAGGTCAGGGATCCCGTGCTCGTCCACTTCCAGGCGCCCTGTTCTCGTTTTGCCCGCTAAACGAGAGACGTCGACGTGGAGGACTTGGGCGGTGGCGTGGACGCCGGCATCGGTTCGGCCGGCGACGACGACGGATTTGGGGACGGCGGCGCCGGGGGGTTGTTTGGCGAGGGCGTCCTCCAGGACGCCTTGTACGGTGCGACGACCTGGTTGGCGGGCCCAGCCGGAGAAGTCGGTTCCGTCGTAGCTGACGTCCAGGCGCAGACGAACGAGCCCGCCCTCCCCAACTTCGGGAGCGACGGGCTCGTTTCGCGGGCTAACTGGGGTCAGGACTCGTCCTCGGACGGACGCTGCGACGGGGGCAGCTGGAAGCCGGCGGCCTCCGCAGCCTCGGTCGAAGCGAACCACACGTCCGCCGCGGTCTGGCCGTAGTGCGAGCTCTCCGGCGTGTGGTACAGCTTCGAGCTCTCCTTCCCCTTGATCGGGAAGCCCTCCGGCTGCGAACCGTCGTCGAGGGCGGCGTGGCTGCCCTCGCCGTACGGCGCCTCATCCGTCGAGGTGCTCTCCTCGACCTCAGCGGCGGTATCGGCGGCCTCAGTGACCTCCGCGGCCTCAGTCGAAGCGGCCTTGGTCTCCTCGCCCTTCGCCGGGGCGTCCTTGGCGAACTTCGTCTTCCGCGCGGCCTCGGCCTCGGCGGTCACCGTCTTCTCGGCCACCAGCTCGATGACCGCCATCGGGGCGTTGTCGCCCTTGCGCGGCACCGTCTTGGTGATCCGGGTGTAACCACCGTTGCGGTCGGCGAAGTGCGGGCCGATCTCGGCGATCAGCTTGTGCACGACCGACTTGCTGCGGATGACCCGCATGATCTGGCGCCGGTTGTGCAGGTCGCCCCGCTTCGCCTTGGTGATCAGCTTCTCGGCGAGCGGACGCATCCGCCTGGCCTTCGCCTCGGTGGTGGTGATCCGGCCGTGCTCGAACAGCGACGTGGCCAGGTTCGCCAGCATCAACCGCTCGTGGGCCGACGACCCGCCGAGACGGGGACCCTTGGTGGGGGTGGGCATTGCTTCTCCTCGTTCAGCTGCACAGCTTCAAGGTCTGCCGGGCTCCCCCACCGTCCACAGTGGAGGAGCCGTAGCGGGCCTTACAGCTGCTCCGTCTCTGCGTAGTCCTGGCCATCGTCGTGGCTGTTGTCCGAAATGCCGCCGGTGATCCCGTCGACGCCCTCGGACCAGCCCTCTCCGTCGTAGCTGGCCGCGGCCGCGGTCGGGTCGAACCCGGGCGGGCTGTCCTTGAGCGCCAAGCCGAGGCCGACGAGCTTGAGCTTGACCTCGTCGATCGACTTGGCACCGAAGTTGCGGATGTCGAGCAGGTCGGCTTCGCTGCGCGAGACCAGCTCGCCGACCGTGTGGATGCCTTCCCGCTTGAGGCAGTTGTAGGACCGGACGGTGAGGTCCAGGTCCTCGATCGGCATCGCGTAGGCGGCGATGGTGTCCGCCTCCTGCGGCGACGGGCCGATCTCGATGCCCTCGGCGTCGACGTTGAGCTCACGGGCCAGCCCGAACAGCTCGACCAGCGTCTTACCGGCCGACGCGACCGCGTCCCGCGGCGTGATCGACGGCTTGGTCTCCACGTCGAGGATCAGCTTGTCGAAGTCGGTGCGCTGCTCGACACGGGTCGCCTCGACCTTGTAGGTGACCTTGAGGACCGGCGAGTAGATCGAGTCGACCGGGATCCGGCCGATCTCCGCGCCGGCCTGCTTGTTCTGCAGGGCGGGCACGTAGCCGCGGCCGCGCTCGACGACCAGCTCGATCTCCAGCTTGCCCTTGCCGTTCAGCGACGCGATGTGCAGATCCGGGTTGTGCACGGTGACACCGGCCGGCGGCACGATGTCGGCCGCGGTGACCTCACCGGGGCCCTGCTTGCGCAGGTACATGGTGACCGGCTCGTCCTCCTCGGAGCTGACGACGAGCTCCTTGAGGTTCAGGATGATGTCGGTGACGTCTTCCTTCACCCCGGGGACGGTGGTGAACTCGTGCAGCACGCCGTCGATGCGGATGCTCGTCACGGCCGCGCCCGGGATGGACGACAGCAGCGTGCGCCGCAGCGAGTTGCCGAGCGTGTAACCGAAGCCGGGCTCCAACGGTTCGATGGTGAACCGGGACCGCGTCTCGTTGACCGCCTCTTCCGCGAGGGCCGGTCGCTGGGAAATCAGCACTTTCTTTCTTCCTTTCCTGCCGGCGCCCGCCATATGACGCCGAAAGGTGTGGCGTAGCGGCGGCGCGCTGTGGGCGCCGCCGCCCGATCCGCACCGGGCCGAAGCCCGGCCGGGATCACTTCGAGTAGTACTCGACGATCAGCTGTTCCTGCACCGGAACCTCGATCTGCGCACGCTCGGGCAGCTGGTGCACCAGCACGCGGAGGTTCGACTGCACGACCTGCAGCCAGGCCGGAATCGGGCGCTCACCGAAGGACTCCTTGGCCGCCACGAACGGCAGCGTGCCCAGGGACTTCGGCTTCACGTCGATGATGTCGAACTTGTCCACCTGGTAGCTGGGGATGTTGACCTTCTTGCCGTTCACCAGGAAGTGCCCGTGGCTGACCAGCTGACGGGCCTGGCGACGGGTCCGGGCGATGCCGGCGCGGTAGATCACGTTGTCCAGCCGGGACTCCAGGATCTGCAGCAGGTTCTCACCGGTCTTGCCGGTGCGGCGCGCGGCTTCCTTGTAGTAGCGGCTGAACTGCCGCTCGAGGACGCCGTAGGTGTGCCGGGCCTTCTGCTTCTCCTGCAGCTGCAGGAGAAACTCGCTCTCCTTGACCCGGCCGCGGCCGTGCTGGCCGGGCGGGTAGGGGCGACGCTCGAATGCCTGGTCGCCGCCGATGAGGTCGACCTTGAGGCGACGCGAGATACGGGTCGCGGGGCCGGTGTAACGAGCCATTTCTTCTTACTCCTCCCCGTTCCTCAGACCCGGCGCCGCTTCGGCGGGCGGCAGCCGTTGTGCGGCTGCGGGGTCACGTCCTGGATGGTGCCGACCTCGAGGCCGGCCGCCTGCAGCGAACGGATCGCGGTCTCCCGGCCGGAACCGGGGCCCTTCACGAACACGTCCACCTTCTTCATGCCGTGCTCGGCGGCCTTGCGGGCGGCGTTCTCGGCGGCCATCTGGGCGGCGAACGGGGTGGACTTACGCGAGCCCTTGAAACCGACGTGCCCGCTGGACGCCCACGCGATCACCGCACCGGTCGGGTCGGTGATCGAAACGATGGTGTTGTTGAACGTGCTCTTGATGTGCGCGTGTCCGTGCGCGATGTTCTTCTTTTCCTTCCGCCGGACCTTCTTGGTCCCGGCGGTACGAGACTTCGGTGGCATTTCTGGGTGATTCTCCTCGTTAGCGCGAGTTCTCTTGGTGGGCGGCGGCGGCCTCTCGCTGCCCGCGCCGGATCACGGAACCGGCGTCGGTGTACAGCTGGCGCAGCGCCATCGGACGGGCGTAGAGAGCCTTCGGCGATACACAGGAACTCGTGCCGCGGCGCTGGGCGCCGCCCATCTGCACGATCTTCTTGCCGCGGACGCTCACTTCTTGCCAGCCTTCTTCTTGCCGGCGACCGTCTTCTTCGGGCCCTTGCGAGTACGGGCGTTGGTCTTGGTGCGCTGCCCGCGGACGGGAAGTCCGCGGCGCCACCGGAGGCCCTCGTAGCACCCGATCTCGATCTTCCGCCGGATGTCGGCGTTCACCTCGCGGCGAAGGTCACCCTCGACCTTGAAGTTCTCTTCGATGTAGTCACGCAGCTTCACCAGGTCCTCGTCGGAGAGGTCCTTGACGCGGGTGTCCGCGCTCAGCTCCGTGGCGGCGATGAGCTGCTTGGAACGGGTACGGCCGATGCCGTAGATGTAGGTCAGCGCGATCTCCAACCGCTTCTCGCGGGGGAGGTCTACGCCAGCGAGTCGTGCCATTGGCGCTGGTGCTCCTTACTGGTTTCGTCTCTCCAGGTCTTCTCCCCGTCCGGTCCCGGGACCGACTCGCTGTCATGCCCTCCGCTTGCGCGGCTGGTGTCCCGGCCTCGGCCTGAAGTCCGAGGGTGAACCGGACCGTGGTGCGGCCCGGCAGGTGCGGGGAGGTTATTTAGCTGTCAATCCACTCTGAACGAGTGCGGGCGATCAGCCCTGCCGCTGCTTGTGCCGCAGGTTCTCGCAGATCACCATGATCCGGCCGTGCCGTCGGATCACCTTGCACTTGTCGCAGATCTTCTTGACGCTCGGCTGGACCTTCACGTCTCCTGCTCTCCTGCTTGTGCTTCGCTCGCCTTGATCACTTGTAGCGGTAGACGATGCGACCACGGGACAAGTCGTAGGGCGAGAGCTCCACGACAACCCTGTCCTCCGGCAGGATGCGGATGTAGTGCTGCCGCATCTTGCCGCTGATGTGTGCAAGGACCTTGTGGCCGTTCTCCAACTCGACTCGGAACATCGCGTTGGGAAGCGGCTCGACTACGCGGCCTTCGACCTCGATGGCCCCGTCCTTCTTGCCCATGTCCTCCGCATTTCCTGAGTTTGACCCAGCGTGATTGGTTGAGCGGTGAGTGCTTACCTCGGTGGTGCCGGCACACACGCCACCCCGACTCCAAAGCCGCAAGAATTCACGAGCACGATGGAACCGGCGCGATGAGTACGCCGACTTGATAGTGTACGCAACCCGTGGCGTGGCCCCCAAACGGGGGTTACCTATGCTACACGGCCGCGCGACGCCGCAGGCGAAACAGGGCGCTGTCCGGCGATCGTCAGCCCCACGGACCGGCGGCCCAGATGGACCATGGATACACCGCCTCGCCGCTCGCCGCCACCAGGAGTGCGCAGATCGCCAGGTTGAGCAAGGCTGGCGGCCAGCCAGGAGCCGGTCACAGCCCGGGGAGCGAGCAGTTGGCGACGAGCCCCTTCGCCCGATCGCGTGAAGGGCGAGGTGGGCGGCCTTCAGGGTCCACCCGAAGTAAGCCTGCCTCTCTCCGGCCATCCCATTCGTAACACTGTTACGACGCTGGGCAGATCCCGAGGCTCTCGTTTAGCCCGCTAAACGAGAACATGTGCAGTGCTGGGCAGGTGTTCTCGTTTAGCGGGCTAACTGAGGGCGCCGGGTCAGGCGGGGGCGGTGAGGACCCAGGGGCCGTCGTCGGTGATGGCTACCGTGTGCTCCCAGTGGGCAGCGCGGGAGCCGTCGGCGGTGACCACGGTCCAGCCGTCCTCGAGTTCGAGGGTTTCGCCGCCGCCGAGGGTGAGCATCGGTTCGATCGCGAGCGCCATCCCGGGCTTCAGCCGGGGCCCCTTGCCCGGCTTGCCGATGTTCGGCAGGAACGGGTCCATGTGCATCTGACGCCCGATGCCGTGACCACCGTATTCGACGATCTGGCCGTATTCGACGCCGTCGTCGTGTCCGGCCTGCTCGGCGGCCGTCTGCACCGCGTGCGAGATGTCGGTGAGCCGGGCTCCGGCGATCGCCGCTTCCACCCCGGCCCACATGGCCGCCTTGGTCGCTGCGGAGAGCGCGAGGTCCGCGGACGTGACCGTGCCCACCGCGATCGTGACCGCGGAGTCGCCGTGCCAGCCCTCGAGGATCGCGCCGCAGTCGACGGAGATGAGGTCGCCATCGGCGAGCACCGTCGACTTCGCCGGGATCCCGTGCACGATCTGCTCGTTCACCGAGGCGCAGATCGAAGCCGGGAAGCCGTGATAGCCCTTGAACGAGGGCACCGCCCCGGCGCCTCGGATCGTCTCCTCCGCCAGCTCGTCGAGTTCCGCGGTGCTGACGCCCGGTTTGGCCGCCTCGGTCACCAGCGCGAGGGTCTTCGACACCACCAGACCGGCGGCTCGCATGGCCTCGAGCTCGCCCCGCGACTTGATCTCGATCATGCGGCCGCGTCGGAAAAGTTGCAGCACACGTAAACCACCCAGGTTCACGTGCGGTCGCGCAGAGCGTTCAGCACTCGCGAGGACACCTCGTCGACCCCGCCGACACCGTCCACGGTGATCAGGATGTCGTTGTAGTACTGGAGCAACGGGGCGGTTTCCGAGTGGTAGATCTGCTGGCGGCGCCGGATGACCTCTTCGGTGTCGTCCGCACGACCCCGCGACATCAGGCGCTGCACCACGACGTCCTCGGGCACCTCGAGCTGGATCACCGCGTCCAGGGCCAGGTCCGACTCGGACAGGATCTGCCCGAGCACCTCGGCCTGCTTGGTGTTGCGCGGGAAGCCGTCGAGCAGGAAACCGGCCTTCGCGTCGTTTTCGGTGAGCCGCTCGCGGACCATCTCGTTGGTCACCGAGTCCGGCACGAGTTCACCGGAGTCGAGGTAGCGCTTCGCTTCCTTGCCCAGCGGGGTCTGCTCACCGACGTGGGCGCGGAACAGGTCACCGGTCGAGATGTGCGGCACCGACAGCCGCTCGGACAGGGCGGCCGCCTGGGTGCCTTTGCCCGCACCTGGTGGACCGACAAGAACCAGGCGCGTCATCGGAGGAACCCTTCATAGTTGCGCTGCATGAGCTGGCTTTCGATCTGCTTCACGGTGTCGAGGCCGACACCGACCATGATCAGCACCGCAGTGCCGCCGAACGGGAAGTTCTGGTTGTTCCCGTCACCGGTCAGCGACAGGAAGAAGTTCGGCAGGATGGCGATCAGGCCGAGGTAGATCGATCCGGGCAGGGTGATCCGGCCCAGGACGAAGCTCAGGTACTCGGCGGTCGGACGCCCCGGCCGGATGCCCGGGATGAACCCGCCGAACTTCTTCATCTCCTCTGCACGCTCGTCCACGTTGAACGTGATCGTGATGTAGAAGTACGTGAAGAAGATGATCAGCGCGAAGTAGACCAGGATGTGGACCCAGCTGGACTGGTTGACCACGTAGTTCTTCAGGAACACCTGCCAGCCGGCGGTGCCGTTCGGGTCGCCCACCAGCCGGCTGATCAGGTCCGGCAGGTACAGCAGCGAGGACGCGAAGATCACCGGGATGACACCGGCCTGGTTGACCTTGATCGGCAGGTACGTCGAGGTCCCGCCGTACATGCGACGGCCGATCATGCGCTTGGCGTACTGCACCGGGATCCGGCGCTGCCCCTGCTCGACGAAGATCACGCTGGCGATGATCACCAGGCCGAACACGCAGACCAGGGCGAACACGAGGCCGTTCTGGCTGTTCAGGATGTTCGCGCCCTCGGCGGGGATCCGGGCGGCGATGTTCAGGAAGATCAGCACGGACATGCCGTTGCCGACGCCACGCTCGGTGATCAGCTCGCCGAGCCACATCATCACCGCGGTACCGGCGGTCATGGTGACCACGATGATCGCGAGCGAGTAGATGCTGTTGTCCGGAATGACCGGCTTGTCGCAGTTCTGGAAGAGCTGGCCGCGGTCCGCGAGCGCCACCACGCCGGTCGCCTGCAGGATCGCCAGCGCGATCGTCAGGTACCGCGTGTACTGGGTGAGCTTGTTCTGGCCGGACTGGCCTTCCTTCTTCAGCTCTTCGAATCGGGGGATCACCACCGTGAGCAGTTGCACGATGATGCTGGCAGTGATGTAGGGCATGATGCCGGTCGAGAAAATCGACAGCTGCAGGAGCGCCCCACCACTGAAGAGATTCAGCAGCGAGTAGATGCCCTGCTGTTCCATCTGTCCCTGGCAAGCCTGCACGTTGGGGTAGGACACCCCGGGCGCCGGCGTGACCGCACCGATGCGGTAAACGGCCACGATCAGCAGCGTGAACAGGATCTTCTTGCGCAGGTCCGGCGTCGCGAGAGCCGAGCGGAAGGCGCTGAGCACGCGGGGGACCTCCTCGGCGTCACCGGCTGGTTCGCCGGCGATCGGCTTGGCCGGTACGGGACCGGCGGGAACACAACATCACTGGCGGACAAGCCAGGAACGCTTCGGGGCACACTCGTCCCGAAGCGTGTCGTCGACTCTAACAGCCTCGCCCAGGCGCGCCGCACCGCATGCTGGTTTTCCAGACCTACGTCGGTAGGCGGATGAGATGAGTAGCACAGCGGCGCGCGGAGCGACTCAGCCAAATCGGTCAAGTTGTGTTGGATCGGTGTTAGCTCAAGGGTTCGAGGTGGCCAGCGCGCCGGCCATGCCGAGCAGGACCACCCCGGTGCCGCGGTCCAGGTTGCGCCGGGCCCGCAGCGACATCCGGGCGGATTTCACCAGCGCTCCGGCGGCGATGTAGACGGCTCCGGCGAGGAATTCGGCGAGCAGGTAGACCGCGCCGAGCAGGGCGACCTGCCAGGGCACGGGGCCGTGCGTGGCGTCGAGGAACTGGGGCACGAAGGCGGTGAAGATCAGGACGGCCTTCGGGTTGGTGATCGCGACCAGGAACTCCTTGCGGGCGACGCCGAACACCGATCGTTCGGTCGAAGGCGGTTCGGGCCGCGCGGCGTCCCGGTGGCGCAGTGTGGACCACAGCAGGCGGCCGCCGAGCCAGACGAGGTAGGCGACCCCGGCCCATTTGATGACGGTCAGGGCGAGTTCGGAGGCGGCGAGCAGCTGGCCGAGGCCCGCCGCGACCGCGGCGATCATGAGCACGAACGCGGCCAGCCGCCCGCCGAGGCCGGCGAGGGCCTTCGCGAGGCCGTGGCGCATGCCGTGGTGCAGGCCGAGCAGGTTGTTCGCGCCGGGGGTCAGCGCGATCAGGATCGCGGCACCGAAGAACACCAGCAGCCAGGTCACGGGCGATCACCTCCAGAAGATCACACGGTAGCGCCAGATCTTCTCGTTTAGCGGGCTAAACGAGAGCACGGCGGTGGGAAGGGCTGGAAGGTGAGGGTGTGCCGCGCTGCGGGGCTGTCGAGGTCCGCCTACCCGGTGCCCTCAGTTAGCCCGCTAAACGGGGGCGCTGGGTTCTGGGGAGAGAAGTTCTCGGTTAGCCCGCTAAACGAGAAGCCGGGGGGCGGGGGTGGGTGGGGGTAAAGGAAAGCGGCCCGCCACGGGGGTGGCGGGCCGCTTTGGGGAGCGTGTTCAGTTGGTGGTGGCGGAGCCACCGGCGGCGGCGAGCTTCTCCTTGGCGGAGGCGGAGAAGGCGTCGGCGGTGACGTCCAGCTTGACGCCGTTCACGTCGCCGTTGCCGAGCACCTTCACCAGCTTGCCTTTGCGGACCAGGCCGCGGGCGGCGAGCTCCTCCGGGCCGACCTTGCCCCCGTCGGCGAACACCCGGGCGATGTCGCCCACGTTCACCGGCTGGTACTCGGTGCGGAACCGGTTCTTGAAACCGCGCAGCTTCGGCAGCCGCATGTGGATGGGCATCTGCCCACCCTCGAACCCGACCGGCACGTTCTTCCGGGCCTTGGTGCCCTTGGTACCGCGACCGGCCGTCTTGCCCTTGGAGCCTTCACCACGGCCAACCCGGATCTTCTCCGTCTTGGCGCCCGGGGCGGGCCGCAGGTGGTGGATCTTGATGGCCGTCATGCCTTGACCTCCTCGACTTCCACCAGGTGACGCACCGTGTGGATGAGGCCGCGGACCTCGGGGGTGTCCTCACGCACCACGGACTGCCGGATCTTGCGCAGCCCGAGGGTCCGCAGCGACTCCCGGTGGTTGTGCTTGGTACCGATCTTGCTACGAACCTGGGTGACCTTCAGCTGAGCCATGTCAGACCCCCTGCCCCGCACGCTGACGCAGCATCCGAGCCGGGGCGACGTCCTCGAGCGGCAGGCCGCGACGGGCCGCCACCTCCTCCGGACGCTGCAGGCTCTTCAGCGCGGCCACCGTGGCGTGCACGATGTTGATCGCGTTGTCGCTGCCGAGCGACTTGGACAGCACGTCGTGCACGCCCGCGCACTCCAGCACCGCACGCACCGGGCCACCGGCGATGACCCCGGTACCGGCGCTCGCCGGACGCAGCAGCACGACCCCGGCGGCCTCCTCACCCTGGACCGGGTGCGGGATGGTGCCGGCGATCCGAGGCACGCGGAAGAAGTTCTTCTTCGCCTCCTCGACGCCCTTGGCGATCGCCGCGGGCACCTCCTTGGCCTTGCCGTAGCCGACGCCGACCTGGCCGTCGCCGTCGCCGACGACCACCAGCGCGGTGAAGCTGAACCGGCGGCCACCCTTCACGACCTTGGCGACGCGGTTGATGGCCACCACGCGCTCGAGGTGCGGGGTCTTGTCCTGGGCCGCCCCGCCACGGCCGCCGTCGCGCCGGTCCCTGCGCTCACGACGGTCGTTGCGGTCGTTGCCGCCCTGACCGCCGGGACCGCCCTGACCGCCGCCGAATTGCCGTGTACGTCCCGGCATCAGGCTTTCCCTTCCTCATTGCTGTGCATGCTCAGAACTCCAACCCCGCCTCGCGGGCGGCGTCGGCCAGCGCGGCGATGCGGCCGTGGTAGGCGTTGCCACCACGGTCGAACACCACGCTGGTGATGCCCGCGTTCTTCGCACGGGCCGCGACCAGCTCGCCGACCTTGACGGCCTTGGCTTTCTTGTCGCCCTCCAGGGCGCGCACGTCGGCCTCCAGGCTGGACGCCGAAGCCAGGGTGTGCCCGGCGAGGTCGTCGATGACCTGAACGGTGATGTGCCGCGAGGAGCGCTTCACGACCAGCCGGGGCCGCTGCGGGGTCCCGTTGATCTTCTTGCGCAGCCGGAAGTGACGGCGCGCCTTGGCGACACGACGCCGGGTCGAGATGTCCTTGCCGACAACGCGCTTGCGCTTCGACGACACTGATGTCGTTTCGCTCATGATCACTTACCCGTCTTTCCGACCTTGCGGCGGATGCGCTCACCCTCGTAGCGCAGGCCCTTGCCCTTGTACGGGTCCGGGCGCCGCAGCTTGCGGATCACCGCAGCCGTCTGGCCGACCTTCTGCTTGTCGATGCCGGACACCGAGAACCGCGTGGGGCTCTCCACCTTGAAGGTGATGCCCTCCGGCGCCTCGATCTTCACCGGGTGGCTGTAGCCGAGGGCGAACTCGAGGTCCGAGCCCTTGGCCTGCACGCGGTAACCGACGCCGTGGATCTCGAGCTTCTTCTCGTAGCCGTCGGTGACGCCCACGACGAGGTTGTTTACCAGCGTGCGGGTCAGCCCGTGCAGCGCGCGGCTCTCCCGCTCGTCGTCCGGGCGCTTGACCTCCAGCGTGCCGTCCTCGGCGCGCTCCACGGTGATCGGCTCGGCGATGGTGTGCGACAGGGTGCCCTTGGGCCCCTTGACCTGGATGTGCTGGCCGTCGATGGTCACCTCGACCCCGGACGGGACGGGGATCGGCAGCTTTCCGATACGCGACATACCTTTTCCCCTCCCTTACCAGACGTAGGCGAGGACTTCGCCGCCCACGCCGTTGCGCTTCGCCTGCCGGTCGGTCTGCAGGCCCGCGGACGTCGAGATGATCGCGACGCCGAGGCCACCGAGCACGTTCGGCAGTTCGGTCGATTTTGCGTACACCCGCAGGCCGGGCTTGGACACGCGCCGGAGACCGGCGATGCTGCGCTCACGGTTCGGGCCGTACTTCAGCTCGACGACGAGGTTCTTGTGCTTCTCGCCCGGCTCGTCGCGGTAGCCCGCGATGTAGCCCTCGCGCTTGAGGATGTCGGCGATGTTCGCCTTCAGCTTCGAGTGGGGCAGCACGACCTCGTCGTGGTAAGCCGAGTTCGCGTTACGCAGACGGGTCAAGAAGTCTGCGATGGGGTCGGTCATCGTCATGGTGACCTGTCAACCTTTCTCGCCCTGGTTCCCCGATCGAGCACCGGGGCCTGTGGCGAAGTGAGAGTCGGTACGAGCCTTTACCAGCTGGACTTGCTCACGCCGGGCAGTTCGCCCGCGTGCGCCATCTCGCGGAGGCACACCCGGCACAGCCCGAACTTGCGGAACACCGAGTGCGGCCGGCCGCACTTGTTGCAACGGGTGTAGGCGCGCACCTTGAACTTCGGCTTCTTCGCGGCCTTGTGGATCAGCGCTTTCTTGGCCATCGGCTCAGTTCTCCTTGAACGGGAAGCCGAGCTTGCGAAGCAGCGCGCGGCCCTCGTCGTCGGTGGTGGCGGTGGTGACAACGGTGACGTCCATGCCGCGCGGGCGGTCGATGGAGTCCGGGTTGATCTCGTGGAACATCGACTGCTCCGAGAGCCCGAAGGTGTAGTTGCCGTTGCCGTCGAACTGCTTGGCCGACAACCCGCGGAAGTCCCGGATACGCGGCAGCGCGATGGTCAGCAGCCGGTCCAGGAACTCCCACATCCGGTCGCCGCGCAGCGTCACCCGGGCGCCGATCGGCTGGCCTTCGCGCAGCTTGAACTGGGCGATCGACTTGCGGGCGCGGCGCACCTCGGGCTTCTGTCCGGTGATGGTGGCCAGGTCGCGGATCGCGCCCTCGATCAGCTTGCTGTCGCGGGCGGCGTCGCCGACACCCATGTTGACGACGACCTTGACCACACCCGGGATCTGGTGCACGTTCTCGTAGCTGAACTCCTGCTGGAGCGCACCCTTGATCTCGTCGCGGTACCGGGTCTTCAACCGCGGCGCCGGGTACGTGCCTCCGGTGCCGGCGGGCACGGCTTTCTCTGCGGTGGTCATCAGATGTCCTTACCGTTCCTGCGCGAGATGCGGACCTTCTTGCCGTCCTCGCCGATGCGGTAGCCCACCCGGGTCGGCTTGCCGTCGGAGCCGACGACCTGCACGTTCGACACGTGGATGGGGGCTTCCTGGGTCACGATGCCGCCGGACTGCGCGCCGCGCTGGGTCTGGGTGATCCGGGTGTGCTTCTTGATCCGGTTCACGCCCTCGACGAGCACCCGCTCGCGGTCCGGGTAGGCCTGGATGACCTTGCCCTTCGCGCCCTTGTCCTTGCCGGCGATGACGACGACCGTGTCGCCCTTCTTCACCTTCACTTACAACACCTCCGGCGCGAGCGAGATGATCTTCATGAACTTCCGATCGCGCAGCTCGCGGCCGACCGGCCCGAAGATGCGGGTGCCCCGCGGCTCGTTGTCGTTCTTGATGAGCACCGCGGCGTTCTCGTCGAACCGGATGTAGGAGCCGTCCGGACGACGCTTCTCCTTCACCGTGCGGACGATGACGGCCTTGACCACGTCACCGCGCTTCACGTTGGCGCCCGGGATGGCGTCCTTGACGGTGGCGACGATGATGTCCCCAATGCCCGCGTAGCGCCGCCCCGAGCCACCGAGCACGCGGATGGTCAGGATCTCCTTGGCACCCGTGTTGTCGGCGACTCGCAGTCGCGACTCCTGCTGGATCACGTCAACTCCTGTATGTCTCGCCGGTTCTCAGCGAACTGAGCCTGGCGGAACGAATGGGACTCGCTGAAAACGAGGCCCCTGATTACTTGGCCTTCTCCACGATCCGCACCAGACGCCAGCGTTTGGTCGCCGACAACGGACGGGTCTCCATCAGAATCACGCGGTCGCCCTTACCGGCCGAGTTCTCCTCGTCGTGCGCCTTCACCTTGGTGGTGGTGCGCATGACCTTGGAGTACTTGGCGTGCTTCTTGCGGTCTTCGAGCTGGACGACGATGGTCTTGTCCATCTTGTCCGAAACGACGTAACCCTCACGGACCTTGCGGTAGTTACGACCGGAGTCGGCCTTCTGCACCGGCTCCTTGGCGAGCTCTTCGACGGTCGGCTCACTCATGCCGCACCCTCACTCTCGGCATCGTCGGGGGACACGGACAGCCCGAGCTCGCGCTCCCGCATCACGGTGTAGATCCGCGCGATGTCCGTGCGAACCGTGCGCAACCGACGGTTGTTGTCGAGCTGCCCGGTGGCCATCTGGAACCGGAGGTTGAACAGCTCCTCCTTGGATTCCTTCAGCCGCAGCACGAGCTCCTCCGCGGTGAGCTCACGCAGTTCTGACGCCGCAACGCCTCCGGCTTTCGCCATCAGAACTCACCACCTTCACGGGTCACGATTCGGCACTTCATCGGCAGTTTGTGGATCGCGCGGCGCAGCGCCTCGCGGGCCTGGTTCTCGTTCGGGAAGCTCAGCTCGAACATGACGCGGCCCGGTTTGACGTTGGCCACCCACCACTCGGGCGAACCCTTACCGGAACCCATGCGGGTCTCGGCGGGCTTCTTGGTCAGCGGGCGGTCCGGGAAGATGTTGATCCACACCTTGCCGCCACGCTTGATGTGCCGCGTGATGGCGATACGAGCGGACTCGATCTGCCGGTTGGTCACGTAGTGGTGCTCAAGCGCCTGGATGCCGTACTCCCCGAAGGTGACCTTGGTGCCGCCCTTGGCGGCGCCGGAACGCTTCGGCGAGTGCTGCTTGCGGTGCTTGACCTTGCGCGGGATGAGCACGCGTCAGCCCTCCGTCTTTTCTGCCGCGTCCGGGGCCGCGGCCTCAGGTGCCTGGGCGGTCGCGGCGGCATCATCGGTCTTGGCCGCGGCGGCAGCGCGACCGGCTTCGGTCGAGGTCGCCGTCGTGCCCGACGCGCCGGACCGGCGCGGGCGGGCCGGACGGTCACGGCGCGGCGCGCGCTCGGCGGCCGCGGCGGCGTCCCGGGCCTCCTTGGCCTTCAGGCCACCGACCACGTCACCCTTGTAGATCCACACCTTGACGCCGATGCGGCCGAACGTGGTGCGGGCCTCGAAGAAGCCGTAGTCGATGTCGGCGCGCAGCGTGTGCAGCGGCACCCGGCCGTCGCGGTAGTGCTCCGAACGGGACATCTCGGCACCGCCGAGGCGGCCACCGCACTGCACCCGGATGCCCTTGACCTGCGGCGAACGCATGGACGTCTGGATCGCCTTGCGCATGGCGCGGCGGAACGCGACGCGGTTGGACAGCTGCTCCGCGACACCCTGCGCGACGAGCTGGGCGTCGGCCTCGGGGTTCTTCACCTCGAGGATGTTCAGCTGCACCTGCTTCTTGGTCAGCTTCTCCAGCGCGCCACGGATCCGGTCGGCCTCCGCGCCGCGGCGGCCGATCACGATGCCCGGACGCGCGGTGTGGATGTCGACGCGGACGCGGTCGCGGGTCCGCTCGATCTCCACCTTGGAGATGCCGGCCCGCTCCATGCCCGTGGACAGCAGCTTCCGGATCTTGACGTCCTCGGCCACGTACTCCGCGTACTGCTTGTCGGCGTACCAGCGGGATTTCCAGTCCGTGGTGATCCCCAGCCGGAAGCCGTGCGGGTTGATCTTCTGGCCCACTACCGGCCACCTGCCTTCTTCTTGCTCTTCGCCTTCTCCACGGGCCGGGACTCCACCACGACGGTGATGTGACTGGTCCGCTTCCGGATCCGGTAAGCACGGCCCTGCGCCCGCGGGCGGATCCGCTTGAGGGTCGGGCCCTCGTCGGCGGTCGCGTTGCGGACCCAGAGGGTGTCCGGGTCGAGGTCGAGGTTGTTCTCGGCGTTGGCCGCCGCACTGGCGATCACCTTGGCGAGCGTGCCGCTGGCCGCCTGCGGCGCGAACCGGAGCACGGCCAAGGCCTCGCTGACGCTACGACCCTTGACGAGCTCGATCACCCGGCGCACCTTGGTCGGCGAGTCCCGGACGAAGCGAGCCCGCGCGACGGCGGTCGGCAGCTCTTCTGCCGTAGCCGTGGCGTTCTTCTGGGCGTTCATCTGCTTCCCTTAACTGTCTCGTGCCCGCTCAGCGGCGGCGCGACTTGCGGTCGTCCTTGATGTGACCCTTGAAGGTCCGCGTCGGGGCGAACTCGCCCAACTTGTGACCCACCATCGCCTCGGTGATGAACACCGGGACGTGCTTGCGGCCGTCGTGCACCGCGATCGTGTGTCCCAGGAAGTCCGGGATGATCGTGGACCGGCGCGACCAGGTCTTGATCACGGTCTTCTTGTTGGCCTCGTTGAGCGCGTCCACCTTCTTGAGCAGGTGGTCGTCCACGAACGGGCCCTTCTTCAGGCTGCGCGGCATGTGCTTCTACCTCCCTGCTCAGCGCTTCTTGCCGGTACGCCGGCGGCGGACGATCAACTTGTCACTCGGCTTGCGGCGGCGGGTGCGGCCCTCCGGCTTGCCGTTCGGGTTCACCGGGTGACGCCCACCGGACGTCTTGCCCTCACCACCACCGTGCGGGTGGTCGACCGGGTTCATCACGACACCGCGGACGGTGGGGCGCTTGCCCCGCCAGCGGTTCCGGCCGGCCTTACCCCAGTTGATGTTGGAGTGCTCGGAGTTCCCGACCTCGCCGATGGTGGCGCGGTTGCGCACGTCCACGTTGCGGATCTCGCCCGAGGGCATCCGCAGCTGGGCGTACGGGCCGTCCTTGGCGACCAGCTGCACCTTGGCGCCGGCCGAACGCGCGATCTTCGCGCCACCGCCGGGGCGGAGCTCGATCGCGTGCACCACGGTGCCGACCGGGATGTTGCGCAGCGGCAGGTTGTTGCCCGGCTTGATGTCGGCGCGGGGGCCGCTCTCCACCCGGTCGCCCTGCTTGAGCTTCTCCGGCGCGATGATGTAGCGCTTCTCGCCGTCGGCGTAGTGCAGCAGCGCGATGCGCGCGGACCGGTTGGGGTCGTACTCGATGTGCGCGACCTTGGCCGGCACGCCGTCCTTGTCGTTCCGGCGGAAGTCGATCAGCCGGTACGCCCGCTTGTGGCCACCACCCTTGTGCCGGGTGGTGATCTTGCCGGACGAGTTGCGACCACCGCTGCCGCTCAGCGGACGCAGCAGCGACTTCTCCGGCGTCGACCGAGTGATCTCGGCGAAGTCGGAAACGCTCGAACCGCGGCGACCCGGGGTCGTCGGCTTGTACTTGCGAATGCCCATGTCTGCTCAGTCCCTTACGCGGCGGGTCCGCCGAAGATCTCGATCGGCTTGCTCTCGGCGGACAGCGTCACGACGGCGCGCTTGGTGTCCTTGCGCTTGCCGAAGCCGTACCGGGTCCGCTTGCGCTTGCCCTGGCGGTTCAGCGTGTTCACGCTGACCACCTTGACGCCGAAGACCTGCTCGACCGCGATCTTGATCTGGGTCTTGTTGGCGTCCGGGCGCACCACGAACGTGTACTTGTGGTCCTCGAGCAGCCCGTAGGACTTCTCGGAGATCACCGGCGCGAGCAAGATGTCGCGCGGGTCAGGAATGGCCACGGAGCTCACTACGCGTCACTCCCTTCAACCTCACTCGAACGCGCGCTGGCCTTGGCGCCCTTGCCCTTGACCGGCCCGGACACGAAGGCGTCATAAGCCGTCTTGGTGAACACGACGTCGTCGTTGACCAGCACGTCGTAGGTGTTGAGCTGGTCGAACCACAGCAGGTGCACGTTCGGCAGGTTGCGAGCCGACAGCCAGGCCAGCTCGTCGCCGCGGTGCAGCACCACGAGAACCCGCTTCGCCCCGGTGACCGCGGCCAGCGTCTTCTTCGCTTCCTTCGTGGACGGCTTCTCACCGGTAACCAGCTCGGTGACGACGTGCACCTGGCCCGCGCGCGCCCGGTCGGAGAGGGCTCCGCGCAGCGCGGCGGCCTTCATCTTCTTCGGGGTGCGCTGGTTGTAGTCCCGCGGCGTGGGGCCGTGGACCGTGCCACCGCCGGCGAACTGCGGCGCGCGGGTCGAACCCTGGCGGGCCCGCCCGGTGCCCTTCTGCCGGTACGGCTTCTTGCCGCCACCGGAAACCTCACCGCGGGTCTTCGTGTCGTGCGTGCCCTGGCGCGCGGCGGCCAGCTGGCCCACCACGACCTGGTGCATCAGCGGCACATTGGCCTGCACGTCGAAGATCTCGGCGGGAAGCTCCACAGAGCCCTCCGCAGCGCCAGCGGGGGTCTTCAGCTCAACGCTGGTCATTCGGTCGCACCACCCTTCGCGGCCGTCCGCACGAACACCGTGCTGCCCTTGACACCCGGCACCGCGCCCTTGATCAGCAGCAGGCCGTCCTCGGCACGCACCGCGTGCACCTTGAGGCCCTGCGTGGTCACCCGGGCGTTGCCCATCCGGCCCGCCATCCGCAGGCCCTTGAACACCCGGCCCGGGGTGGCGCAGCCGCCGATGGAACCCGGCTTGCGGTGCACGGCCTGCGCACCGTGGCTCGCGCCCTGGCCCTTGAAGCCGTGCCGCTTCATGACACCGGCGTAGCCCTTGCCCTTGCTGGTCCCGGTGACGTCGACCTGCGCACCGGCGGCGAACACCTCGGCGGTGATCTCCTGGCCGACCTCGTAGGTCTCGGCGTCGGTGGTGCGCAGCTCGGCGAGGTACCGGCGCGGGGTGACCCCGGCCTTCTCGAAGTGCCCGGTCCGCGGCTTGTTCACCCGGCGCGGGTCGACAGCGCCGAAAGCCAGCTGCACGGCCGTGTAGCCGTCGTTCTCCTTGGTGCGGATCTGGGTCACCACGTTCGGCCCGGCCTGCACGACGGTCACCGGGATGACCCGGTTGTTCTCGTCGAAGACCTGGGTCATGCCGAGCTTGGTGCCCAGGATGCCCTTGATTTGCCTGTCAGACATGAGTCTCTTATCTCCGCCGCTCGCCCAACGCTTACTGGATGTTGACGTCGACGCTCGCCGGGAGATCGATGCGCATCAGCGCGTCGACCGTCTTCGGCGTCGGGTCGAGGATGTCGATCAGACGCTTGTGCGTGCGCATCTCGAAGTGCTCGCGCGAGTCCTTGTACTTGTGCGGCGAGCGGATGACGCAGTAAACGTTCTTCTCGGTGGGAAGCGGCACCGGCCCGACAACACGGGCGCCGGTGCGCGTGACCGTCTCGACGATCTTGCGCGCCGAGGAGTCGATCGCCTCGTGGTCGTAGGCCTTGAGCCGGATGCGGATCTTCTGTCCCGCCATGATGGCTGCTCGTTCCTGTCTGTCGTCTCGTGCCGCTTGTCTCGCACTGGAAGCTCAGCGGCGAGCCGTTTTGCTCCAGTTTTCGCACGTCCAGGCCCTGCTCCCCGGTCCACGCGGTCGGGCGTGTCGCGCCCGCCGCACAGACCGATCCCGCAGGATCTTTGCCGTGCCCTAGGTCTTCAACGCAACGGGGTCTGCCGAATGCTCGGCGTCCCCTGGCCCGTCCGCGTCAGCGTCCGAACCCCGGCCGCTCGCGCCGAGGCGGCCGATATCCGAAACCGGATCGGCCGCCCCGCGACGAGCAACCCTAATAGTCTCGCATACGCGATTTTTCAAGCCGGAACCGGGGTGGGTCGCACCCCGGTTCCGGTTCGAACTACTTGATGATCTTGGTGACCTGGCCCGCGCCGACGGTCCGGCCACCCTCGCGGATGGCGAACCGCAGACCCTCGTCCATGGCGACCGGCTGGATCAGCGAGACGCTGATGTTGGTGTTGTCGCCCGGCATGACCATCTCGGTGCCCTCCTGCAGGGTCACCACACCGGTCACGTCCGTGGTACGGAAGTAGAACTGCGGGCGGTAGTTGTTGAAGAACGGCGTGTGCCGGCCACCCTCGTCCTTGGACAGGATGTACACCGAACCCTCGAACTCGGTGTGCGGGGTGGTGGTGCCCGGCTTCACGACGACCTGGCCGCGCTCGACGTCCTCGCGCTTGATGCCACGCAGGAGCAGACCGACGTTGTCACCGGCCTGGCCCGAGTCGAGCAGCTTGCGGAACATCTCGACACCGGTCACGGTGGTCTTGGTCGACTTCTCGCGGATACCCACGATCTCGACCTCTTCGTTCACGTTGACCTGGCCGCGCTCCACCCGGCCGGTCACCACGGTGCCGCGGCCGGTGATGGTGAAGACGTCCTCGATCGGCATCAGGAACGGCTTGTCGAGGTCACGCACCGGGTCCGGCACGTTGTCGTCGACGGCGTTCATCAGCTCGAGAACGGCCTCGGCCCACTTCTCGTCGCCCTCGAGCGCCTTCAGGCCGGAGACCTTGATCACCGGGGCGTCGTCGCCGGGGAACTCCTGCGAGGACAGCAGCTCACGGACCTCCAGCTCGACGAGCTCGAGGATCTCCTCGTCGTCGACCATGTCGGCCTTGTTCAGCGCCACCACGATGTAGGGCACGCCGACCTGGCGGGCGAGCAGCACGTGCTCACGGGTCTGCGGCATCGGGCCGTCGGTCGCCGCGACCACCAGGATCGCGCCGTCCATCTGCGCGGCACCGGTGATCATGTTCTTGATGTAGTCGGCGTGACCGGGGGCGTCCACGTGGGCGTAGTGACGCTTCTCGGTCTGGTACTCGACGTGCGAGATGTTGATCGTAATACCGCGCTGCTTCTCTTCCGGCGCGTTGTCGATCTGGTCGAACGCCCGGGACTCGTTCAGCTCGGGGTACTTGTCGTGCAGAACCTTGGTGATCGCCGCGGTCAGAGTGGTCTTCCCGTGGTCGACGTGACCGATGGTTCCGATGTTGACGTGCGGCTTGCTCCGCTCGAACTTCGCCTTCGCCACTGGAATGTCCTCCTGGACTGTTTAGCTTCGCTCACCGGCCGACGTGGCTGTCGGACAGCGACCTGATCGATCTGGTCGGGTTGTGCGGACCTTAGGGGACCCCTGGTAGCCCGCGACTACAGGGTGTTACTCCCCTGTCGCCTTCGCGACGATCTCCTTCGCCACGTTCGCCGGAACCTCGGCGTAGGAGTCGAACTGCATGGAGTAGTTCGCACGACCCTGGGTCCGGGACCGCAGGTCGCCCACGTAACCGAACATCTCCGACAGCGGGACCAGTGCCTTCACGACACGGGTTCCCGAACGCTCCTCCATGGCCTGGATCTGGCCACGGCGGGAGTTCAGGTCACCGATGACGTCACCCATGTAATCCTCGGGCGTGGTCACCTCGACCGCCATCATCGGCTCCAGCAGTACCGGGCTGGCCTTCTTCGCGGCTTCCTTCATCGCCATCGAACCGGCGATCTTGAACGCCATTTCCGAAGAGTCGACCTCGTGGTACGCACCGTCCAACAGGGTCAGCTTCAACCCGACGAGCGGGTAGCCGGCCAGCACGCCGTACTGCATGGCGTCCTGGGCGCCCGCGTCCACCGAGGGGATGTACTCCCGGGGGATGCGGCCACCGGTGACCTTGTTGTCGAACTCGTAGAGTGCACCGTCCGTCGTCGCCAGCGGCTCCAGCTTGATGATCACCTTGGCGAACTGACCGGAGCCACCGGTCTGCTTCTTGTGCACGTAGTCGAGCTTGTCGACCGTCTTGCGGATCGTCTCGCGGTAGGCGACCTGCGGCTTACCGATGTTCGCCTCGACCTTGTAGTCGGACTTCATCCGGTTCACCAGCACCTCGAGGTGCAGCTCGCCCATCCCCTCGATGATCGTCTGACCGGTCTCCTCGTCCTGGCTGACCCGGAAGGTCGGGTCCTCCTCGGCGAGTTTCTGGATCGCGGTCGACAGCTTCTCCTGGTCGGCCTTGGTCTTCGGCTCGATGGCCACCTTGATGACCGGCTCGGGGAAGGTCATCGACTCCAGCACGACCGGGTTCTGCGGGTCGGCCAGGGTGTCCCCGGTGGTGGTGTCCTTCAGGCCGATGACCGCGTAGATGTGGCCGACCTGGGCCTCGTCGACCGGGTTCTCCTTGTTGGAGTGCATCTGGAAGATCTTGCCGATCCGCTCCTTGCGCTCCTTGGTCGCGTTGATGACCTGGGCGCCGGCGGCGACCTTGCCCGAGTAGACCCGGATGTAGGTCAGCTTGCCGAAGAACGGGTGCGCGGCGATCTTGAACGCGAGCGCGGAGAACGGCTCCTCCACCGACGGGTTCCGGGTGGCCGGGGTCTCGCCGTCGGTCAGGGTGCCCTCGACCGGCGGGAGGTCCAGCGGCGACGGCAGGTAGTCGATCACCGCGTCGAGCATGGGCTGCACGCCCTTGTTCTTGAACGCGGAACCGGCCAGCACCGGGTAGGCCTCGCGGGCGATGGTGAGCTTCCGGATGCCGGCCTTGATCTCGGCCTCGGTCAGCTCGTCCCCGCCGAGGTACTTCTCCATCAGCTCGTCGTCGGTCTCGGCGACCGATTCGACCAGCTTCTCGCGGTACTCGGCGGCGCGGTCGGCGAGGTCGGCCGGGATGTCCTCGACCTCGTAGTCCTCGCCCTTCTTCACATCGCCACGCCAGGTCAGCGCCTTCATGCGGACCAGGTCGACGACGCCCTCGAACTCGTTCTCGGCGCCGATCGGCAGCTGGATGACCAGCGGGCGGGCGCCGAGGCGCTCCTCGATGGTGCGCACGGTGAAGTAGAAGTCCGCACCGAGCTTGTCCATCTTGTTGACGAAGCAGATGCGCGGGACCTCGTACTTGTCCGCCTGGCGCCAGACCTGCTCGGACTGGGGCTCGACACCTTCCTTGCCGTCGAAGACGGCCACGGCACCGTCGAGCACGCGCAGGTTGCGCTCCACCTCGACGGTGAAGTCGACGTGACCCGGGGTGTCGATGATGTTGATCTGGTGGTCGGCCCAGAAGGTGGTGGTGGCAGCCGAGGTGATGGTGATACCCCGCTTCTGCTCCTCCTCCATCCAGTCCATCGTCGCGGCGCCGTCGTGCACCTCGCCGATCTTGTAGTTGATCCCGGTGTAGAACAGGATCCGCTCGGTCGTCGTCGTCTTACCGGCGTCGATGTGCGCCATGATGCCGATGTTGCGGACCTTGTTCAGGTCGGTCAGCACGTCACGTGCCACTGCAGTGTTCCCCTGTCTAGAAGCGTGGGGCCCGGCCTGGCGTTGGTCGGCAGCCGGGCGGCGATCACCAGCGGTAGTGGGCGAAAGCCTTGTTGGATTCGGCCATCTTGTGGGTGTCCTCGCGGCGCTTCACGCTGGCCCCGAGGCCGTTGCTCGCATCGAGCAGCTCGTTCTGCAGGCGCTCGATCATGGTCTTCTCGCGGCGCTGCTGCGAGAAGGCGACGATCCACCGCAGGGCAAGGGTGGTCGACCGGCCGGGCTTGACCTCGATCGGCACCTGGTAGGTGGCGCCACCGACGCGGCGGCTCTTCACCTCGATGGTGGGCTTCACGTTGTCCAGGGCGCGCTTCAGCGTCACGACCGGGTCGGTGCCGGTCTTCTCCCGGGCGCCTTCCAGCGCGCCGTAGACGATGCGCTCGGCCAGGGAGCGCTTGCCGTCCTTCAGCACCTTGTTCACCAGCTGGGTGACCAGCGGCGAGGCGTAGACCGGGTCGGAGATCAGCGGCCGCTTCGGGGCCGGACCCTTGCGGGGCATTAGCTCTTCTCCTTCTTCGCGCCGTACCGGCTGCGCGCCTGCTTGCGGTTCTTCACGCCCTGGGTGTCCAGGGAACCGCGGATGATCTTGTAGCGAACGCCGGGGAGGTCCTTAACACGACCACCGCGCACGAGCACCATCGAGTGCTCCTGCAGGTTGTGGCCCTCGCCCGGGATGTAGGCGGTGACCTCGATGCCGCTGGTCAGCTTCACACGCGCGACCTTGCGCAGCGCCGAGTTCGGCTTCTTGGGGGTGGTGGTGTACACGCGGGTGCACACGCCACGCCGCTGCGGGCTCCCCTTGAGCGCCGCGGTCTTCTGCTTGGCAGCCTTGTCCTGGCGGCCCTTGCGGACCAGCTGCTGGATCGTGGGCAATGGACCAGCTTTCTGTCGCGTCTTGCTTGTATTCGGGTCTTCCCCGGCCCCCGCGGTCGGGCGTGTCGGCCCGCGTCAGGATCTGGCGATCCGGTAACTTCCCGTCGGGATTTCCGTGGAACTCCGCTTTGCCGGGGCCGTCGAACGGACGCCGGAGCACCCGTCGAAGCCGAATGGCACGCAGAGCGGCCCGACGCGTGCCGGGCACGGTCGTCAAAGATACCCGGCCGCCTTGGGGGCGGCAAAACGGGGGTCAACTTCACGGCCGAATGTCCACTGTACCCCGGATCGCCCCCGAACGCAGGGCAGCGAACGGCCCGGGCGCCCCCGGCGCACCCGGACCGCCGCAAGCCCCTGACCATCGGTTCTCGTTTAGCGGGCTAAACGAGAACCGCTGGTCAGTCCTCGTCCGGCTTGGCGTGGTCGGCCTTGCCCGGATTGGGGTCGCGGGACAGGTCGATCAGCGGGTGCACCCCGGCGCCGTCGGGCGCGGCCCGCTTGCCGGTGGAGCGCGGCCGCGGTTCCTCCCAGACCTGCTCCTGCCCCGTGTTCTCGTCGGCGTTCACGTCGCCCTCCCTCTGCTCGCCTGCGGTGAACACAACGGGCGTGAGGCTACCTATCGGCCCGAACGGGTGGCTCGGGCAGCTCAATTCACCCGGATGGCGCCCAGCAGCAGGCCGAATGGGTCATCATGAGGCGCAAGTCACGGCAATCGGCCTACGGGGAGGCATCGTGTCGGCGGAGTTCGAGCAGCTCGTCGCGCAGTTCGAGAAGTTCCAAGCCAAGCTGGCGAACGTCGACGACCGGCTGGAACACCTCGGCGGCATGCAGGAGGAACTGACCGGGCTGGAGGCCACGGCCACCTCCGCGGACCGGTCGATCACCGTGGTCGCGGGCCCGGGCGGGTCCATCAAGGACATCCAGTTCACCGAGGACGCGCTGAAGCAGCGCCCGCAGGCCCTGTCCGCGGCGCTGCTGACCACCCTGCGCGAGGCGGTGGCCGAATCGGCCCGCCGCCAGGCCGGGATCGTCGAGGACCACATGGGTGGTGACCTGAGTCTCGTCGACCAGGTCCTGGAGACCCAGGCGGAACTGCTCGGAACCACAGTGGACGAACTGCGGTCGAAGGTGGCGGAAGAGCACCCGAAGCCGGCCGAGCAGCCGGACGACTTCTCGCAGCGTTCGGTGCTCCGGGCGGAACCGGAAACCCCGCGTCCCGCGGCGCCCGCGGCGGGCGATTCGGCCGGGGACCGGTTCCTGAAGAACCTGTTCGACGAGGAGGACCACTGATGGCCGACGGATTCGGCGTCGCGGTCGACGCGCTCCAGGGGCACGCGAAGAGCCTCGCGGACAAGAAGGCCATCGCGACCGAGATCGGCGACCTGGTCAAGCAGTCCGATGTGGGCAACGAGTCGTGGGGCGTGGTCGGCATCTTCGTCAAGCAGGACTACACGAGCATGCTGGCCGACCTGAACGACCTGCTCGGGGACATGGCCGAGGGGCTCCAGCACGCTTCGGACAAGTTCACCGGCGCCGCCGAGCACTACCAGCGGTTCGAGGAGGACGTCACCAAGCTCCTGCAGGACCTGCTCAAGAAACTCGACGACCCGTACTCCGGTACCGGCGCCCCGAGCGGTGGCGCCCCGGCGAACCCCGAGAGCTGAGGCGGCCATGGGCGAGAAGACGACCGGTGAGAAGAGCGGTATCTCGATCACCGCCGAAGACGGGTACGGCGAGAAGGTCGCCAAGGCCGTTCCGGTCGCGGGCGGGCTGGTCAAGGGCGTCGACAACACGGTCGGCGCGGTGTCGGACGGCCAGCTGACCGGCACCGAGGTGTTCGGCCTGGTGACCGACGCCGGGTCGTTCATCCAGTCCTGCACGGACGCGGTGTCCGGGATCGCGAGCGATCCGATCGGCTGGCTGGTCGGGCAGGGCCTGAACTTCCTGATCACCCTGGTCCAGCCGCTGCAGGACCTCATCCACATGGTCAGCGGCGACGGTCCGGCGCTGGCGAACGCGGCCGGGAACTTCAACAGCATCGGCAAGGGCCTGGCGGAGTTCGCGACGAAGTACCAGCAGGAGGCGGAGAAGACGCTGTCCGGCTGGCAGGGCGACGCGGCCGGCGAGGGCGCGACGAGGACCGCCGAGTTCGCGGCCGGGGTCAACGGGATCGCCGGCGAGGCGGGGAACATCGCGAAGCTGCTGCAGATCTCCAGCATGGTCATGACGGTCATCGAGGACTTCATCAAGGCGCTGCTGACCGAGCTGATCACCTGGCTGATCATGATCTGGATCCCGGCGCTGGCCGCGGCGGTGCCCACCTTCGGCGCGTCCGTCGCGGAGGCCGGGGCGGTGAGCACCGCGAAGGGCGCGCAGACCGGCGTCAAGGCGACGAAGCAGGTCTCCAAACTGCAGAAGCTGCTGAACAAGATCCAGGAACTCCTGGCGAAGATGAAGGACTTCCTCAAACGCGCGGGCGCCGCGATCAAGAAGGTGAACCAGGAACGGAAGCTGGGCGCCGCATTGCACAGCGATCTGCGGAATTCGGTCAAGGGCGCCAAGGTGTCGCCGAGCACGAAACTGTGGAGCAATCAGGGCGCGGTCGGGAAACGGATGCTCAGCGGTTACAAGATGAACGAAGACGGGACCGCGATCACCGGTGGCGACGGCGGCCTGGTCGGCGGTTTCGCGAAATCGATGTACGAGGCCGGAAAGGGCAGCGTGAAAGGCCAGGTCGGTATCGGGCCCGGCGGGAAACCGGCGCCCGCGAAACCGATGGGGCACGTGAACAATGCCAACAAAGCGGGCCAGTACGGCGAAGTCGGCGAGGATCAGAGCAAGGAACAGACCGAAGAGCAGCTCGATTTCTGACCGATGAATTCGACCGGCGTCATCGTCCTCGTCGCCCTGGTGGCGATCATGCTCCTGGCCGCGCTCATCGGCGCCCTGCGCAAGCAGCGACGGCAATCCGCACGCGTTACCGCGCTGACGAACCTCGCCGGGCAACTCGGCGGGACCGTGCACACCGGCCCGGAAGCGGCGCGGCCGCGCGCGGCCACACTGACCGCGCGACAGCCGGAAGTGGTCGCCGGACGGGTCTGGGGAATGACGCGTTACGAATCCGCGCTCGATTTCCAGCGCGGCCGGTGGCCGGTGCGGGTGGCCGAGGGTTCCCGCCGCGAATCGCGCCCTTCCTGGAACGCGACCGACAGCCCGGGAATGGTCGATATCCGGAGCCACGTCGTCGAGATTCCGACACCTTCCTGCCCTCGCCTGCATTTCCTTCCAGTGCGCCAGAACGGTCTTTCCCTGCAGATTTCCCGGCAATTGGACAGGCCGCCGATCGCGAGTCCCGTTCCGGCCGACGTCTGGGCCTCGGCCCCCATTCCCGAGGCTTATCGGGGCGTGGTTCAGGTGTCCACCTCGAATGCGGAATTCGCCACGGCCGTGCTGAACGATCAGCTGCTGCAATGGATCGCGGCGCACGCTCAGTGGTTCACCGATCCGGTTCAGCTCGAATACGGTTTGCTGTACACCGAGTCGAATGGTGCGGCCGATCCCGCGTCCCTGCTCCCCCGGGTCGATTTCCTGGTCGGCCTGCTCGAGCGCATTCCGCACCACGCCTGGCAGTACCGTCACTGACTGGTCCTCCACCCAGTTCGAAGGCCGCCCCGTCGAACCGCCCGCCACCGAGCGGTTCACCGCCACCCGCCACCCCGGCTGGCCCGCCACTCCCGTTTAGCGGGCTAACCGTGTTTCCCTTCCCCCGCCCCGATCCGCCGGGCGCGGGTCCTCAGTTAGCCCGCTAAACGAGTGCATCCGAGGTGGGATCGTTGCTATGACTGGGGGATGAGGATTCCTGGGTTCCGCGTGGTGGGCGGTCTGGTGCTCGCCGTGCTGCTGTCGGTCACCGCGGTGGGGGTTCCGGCGGCGGCGTCGCCCGGGCGGGCGCCCCGCGAGTTCGTCGACCTGCGGGCGATCGATCCGACGATCCTGCACGACATCCGCTACTTCACCCCGCACAACTTCGTCGGCCGCCGGGTGCACGGGTACCTGGCGCCGCGGTGCCTGCTGACCCGCCCGGCGGCCGAGGCGCTGCGCGAGGCCCAGCGGCGGCTGGTGCCGCTGGGCTACTCGCTGAAGGTCTACGACTGCTACCGCCCGCAGCGCGCGGTCGACGACTTCGTCCGCTGGGCGGAGCGGCTCGCCGACCAGCGCATGAAGGCCGAGTTCTACCCTCGTATCGACAAAACGACATTGTTCCGGGACGGCTACATCGCCGCGAAGTCCGGGCACAGCCGGGGCAGCACGATGGACCTCACCCTGGTCAAGCTCCCCGCGAAACCGCAGCGGCCCTACTTCCCCGGCGAACCGCTGCGGCCCTGCTACGCGCCCGACCGGTTCCCGGACAACGCGGTGGACACCGGCACCGGTTTCGACTGCTTCGACACGCTCGCCCACACCGACGACCCCCGGGTGACCGGCGAGGCCCGCGCGAACCGGCAACTGCTCAAGGGCACGCTGGAAGCCGTCGGGATGAAGAACCTGCCCGAGGAGTGGTGGCACTACACCCTCCGGAACGAACCCTTCCCGGACACCTACTTCGACTTCCCCGTCACCCGGCACTCCCTGCACCCCGGTTCTCGTTTAGCGGGCTAACCGTGTCCACCCTGGTCGGGGCGGGGATGGTAGGTCGGCCGGGGCGCCGGGCTCTCGTTTAGCCCGCTAAACGAGAGGATTCCGTTGGGAGGCAAGCAAAGAGCCCCCGGCCGGGTGGGCCGGGGGCTCGTTGCGTGCAGCGTCAGCGGAAGTCGCGGCCGAAGTCGTAGTCGTCCAGCGGGACCGCCGCACCGGTGCCGGTGCCGAAGACATCCGGGGTGTAGTAGCCGTCGTCGTAGGACGGGATCGCGTACGCAGCGACCCGCGCCTCCTCGGTCGGCTGCACCTGGATGTTGCGGTACTTGTTGATCCCGGTACCGGCCGGGATCAACTTACCGATGATCACGTTCTCCTTCAGGCCCACGAGCTTGTCGCTGCGGCCGTTGATCGCCGCGTCGGTCAGGACCCGCGTGGTCTCCTGGAACGACGCCGCGGACAGCCACGAGTCCGTGGTCAGCGAGGCCTTGGTGATACCCATCAGCACCGGACGACCGGAGGCGGGCTCGCCACCCTCGGCCACCGAGGCGCGGTTGGTCGCCTCGAACTTCGTCCGCTCCGGCAGCTCGCCCGGCAGGAAGTCGGTCGAACCGGAGTCGATGATCGTGACCCGGCGCAGCATCTGCCGGACGATCACCTCGATGTGCTTGTCGTGGATGGACACACCCTGCGCCCGGTACACCTTCTGGACCTCGTCCACCAGGTGCATCTGCGCCTCACGCGGCCCCATGACCCGGAGCACCTCGTGCGGGTCCGGGGTCCCTTCCAGCAACTGCTGGCCGACGGACACGTGGTCGCCGTCCTGCAGCGGGCCGTCCGGGGTGTTCGCGAGCCGCTGACGCTTGGACAGCTTGTCGAAGACGATCTCCTCGCTGCCGTCGTCCGGGATCAGCGTGATCTTCCAGAACCGCTCGCTCTCCTCGATGCGCACCCGGCCGTCGACGTCCGCGATCGGCGCCTTGCCCTTCGGCACCCGGGCCTCGAACAGCTCCTGCACACGCGGCAGACCGGTGGTGATGTCGTCACCGGCGACACCGCCCTGGTGGAAGGTACGCATCGTCAGCTGGGTACCCGGCTCACCGATCGACTGCGCGGCGACGATGCCGACCGCCTCGCCGACGTCCACCAGCTGCCCGGTCGCCATCGAACGCCCGTAGCAGGTGGCGCAGATACCGACCGCCGACTCGCAGGTCAGCACGCTGCGCACCTTGACCTCGGTGATCCCGCTGGTGACCAGCTTCTCGATCGCCGGGTCGCCCAGGTCGTCACCGCGGTTGAGCACCACGTTGCCGGCCGCGTCGGTCGCGTCGTCGGCCAGGTTGCGGGCGTAGACGCTGGTCTCCACGTGCTGCTCGCGCACGATCTTGCCGTCGCCGAAGTCCTGGCCGATCTTCATCTTGATGCCGCGGCTGGTGCCGCAGTCGACCTCGCGCACGATGACGTCCTGCGACACGTCCACCAGACGACGGGTCAGGTAACCCGAGTCGGCGGTCCGCAGCGCGGTGTCGGCGAGACCCTTGCGGGCACCGTGCGTGGCGATGAAGTACTCCGCCACCGACAGGCCCTCGCGGAAGTTCGCCTTGATCGGGCGCGGGATGTACTCACCCTTCGGGTTCGACACCAGACCACGCATACCGGCCAGTGAACGGACCTGGGTCATGTTGCCCGCCGCCCCGGACTTCACGATCATCGAGATCGGGTTGTCGTCCGGGAAGTGGTCCTCCATGACCTTGGCGACGTCCTCGGTCGCCTGGCCCCACACCTTGACCAGCTCGTTGTTGCGCTCGGCGTGCGAGAGCTGACCGCGCTGGTAGCGCTTCTCGACCTGGTCGGCCTTGGCCTCGTAGCTGTCGAGGATTTCCTTCTTCTCCGGGGGCACCACGACGTCGGAGATCGCCACGGTCACGCCGGACCGGGTGGCCCAGTAGAACCCGGCGTCCTTGAGCCGGTCGAGCGTCTGCGCGACCTGCGTCATGGAGTACCGCTCGGCGAGGTCGTTCACGATCGCGGCCTGCCGCTTCTTCGGCATCGGCTCGTTCACGAACGGGTAGTCCGCCGGCAGCAGCTCGTTGAACAGCACCCGGCCCAGGGTCGTCTCGGCCAGCCACGGGCGGCCCGGCTCCCAGCCGTTCTCGGCCAGCTTGGCCTCGTCGGCCTTCGCGGGCTGCCGGTCGGAGATCCGGATCTTGATCGGGGCGTGCAGGGACAGCGCCTTGCGGTCGAACGCCATCAGCGCCTCGGCGGGCGAGGCGTAGGCGTGCCCGGCGCCCTCGGCCTCGTCGTTCCACCGGGTCAGGTGGAACAGGCCGGTGACCATGTCCAGCCGCGGCATGGCCAGCGGGCGGCCCGACGCCGGGGACAGGATGTTGTTCGCCGACAGCATCAGGATCCGCGCCTCGGCCTGCGCCTCCGCGGACAGCGGGAGGTGCACGGCCATCTGGTCGCCGTCGAAGTCCGCGTTGAACGCCTCGCAGACCAGCGGGTGCAGCTGGATGGCCTTGCCTTCCACCAGCTGCGGCTCGAAGGCCTGGATGCCGAGGCGGTGCAGGGTCGGCGCCCGGTTCAGCATCACCGGGTGGCCGGTGATGACCTCTTCCAGCACGTCCCACACCTGCGGGCGGGCCCGCTCCACCATCCGCTTGGCGGACTTGATGTTCTGCGCGTGGTTCAGGTCGACCAGCCGCTTCATCACGAACGGCTTGAACAGCTCCAGCGCCATGTCCTTCGGCAGGCCGCACTGGTGCAGCTTGAGCTGCGGCCCGACGATGATGACCGAACGGCCGGAGTAGTCGACGCGCTTGCCGAGCAGGTTCTGGCGGAACCGGCCCTGCTTGCCCTTGAGCAGGTCGGACAGCGACTTCAGCGGCCGGTTACCGGGACCGGTGACCGGGCGGCCGCGGCGGCCGTTGTCGAACAGCGCGTCGACGGCCTCCTGCAGCATCCGCTTCTCGTTGTTGACGATGATCTCGGGGGCGCCGAGGTCGATCAGCCGCTTCAACCGGTTGTTCCGGTTGATCACCCGGCGGTACAGGTCGTTGAGGTCGGAGGTCGCGAACCGGCCACCGTCGAGCTGCACCATCGGGCGCAGGTCCGGCGGGATCACCGGAACGGCGTCGAGCACCATGCCGCGCGGGTCGTTGCCGGTCGACTGGAACGCCGCGACCACCTTGAGCCGCTTGAGCGCGCGGAGCTTCTTCTGCCCCTTGCCGTTGCGGATGGTGTCGCGCAGGCTCTCCGCCTCGGCGGCCACGTCGAACTCGGCGGCCAGCTTCTGGATGGACTCGGCGCCCATGCCACCGGTGAAGTACTCGCCGTAGCGGTCGATCAGCTCGCGGTAGAGCAGCTCGTCCGCGATCAGCTGCCGCGGCTCGAGCTTGGTGAAGGTGCTCCAGACCTCCTCGAGCCGGTCCAGCTCGCGCTGGGCCCGGTCGCGGAGCTGGCGCATCTCGCGCTCGCCGCCCTCCTTGACCTTGCGGCGCACGTCGGACTTCGCGCCCTCGGCCTCGAGCTCGGCCAGATCGGCTTCGAGCTTCTGCGCCCGGGCCTCGATGTCGGAGTCGCGCTTGGTCTCGATGTTCTTGCGCTCGACCCCGATCTCGTTCTCCAGCGTCGGGAGGTCGTTGTGCCGCAGCTCGGTGTTCACCCCGGTGATCACGTAGGCCGCGAAGTAGATGATCTTCTCGAGGTCCTTGGGCGCCAGGTCGAGCAGGTAGCCCAGCCGCGACGGCACACCCTTGAAGTACCAGATGTGCGTGACCGGGGCGGCCAGCTCGATGTGGCCCATCCGCTCGCGGCGGACCTTGGCGCGGGTCACCTCGACGCCGCAGCGCTCGCAGATGATGCCCTTGAAGCGGACCCGCTTGTACTTACCGCAGTAGCACTCCCAGTCGCGGGTCGGACCGAAGATCTTCTCGCAGAAGAGCCCGTCCTTCTCCGGCTTGAGCGTGCGGTAGTTGATGGTCTCCGGCTTCTTCACCTCGCCGAAGGACCACTGGCGAATGTCGTCGGCGGTGGCCAGGCCGATCCGGAGTTCATCGAAGAAGTTGACGTCCAGCACGTGGCTTGCATCCCCTTGGGGTTGATTCGGCTAGAAGAGGGGGTTGGCTACCCGGGCGGGAGACGCGGGAGGTGTCTCCCGCCCAGGTGGCTGGGTCATTGGACGACGTCGTCCACCGAGGGCGACTCGTTGCGGGACAGGTTGATGCCGAGGTTCGCGGCGGCGCGTTCGAGGTCCTCGTCGTCGGAGTCGCGCATCTCGATCGCCGCACCGTCGGAGGACAGGACCTCCACGTTGAGGCAGAGCGACTGCAACTCCTTCAACAGCACCTTGAACGACTCCGGGATCCCCGGGTCCGGGATGTTCTCGCCCTTGACGATGGCCTCGTAGACCTTCACCCGGCCGACCACATCGTCCGACTTGATCGTCAGCAGCTCCTGCAGCGTGTACGCCGCGCCGTAGGCCTGCATCGCCCAGCACTCCATCTCACCGAAGCGCTGGCCACCGAACTGCGCCTTACCGCCCAGCGGCTGCTGGGTGATCATCGAGTACGGGCCGGTGGACCGGGCGTGGATCTTGTCGTCCACCAGGTGGTGCAGCTTCAGGATGTACATGTAGCCGACCGACACCGGGTACGGGAACGGCTCGCCGGAGCGGCCGTCCAGCAGGGTCGCCTTGCCGTCCGGCTGCACCATGCGGTCGCCGTCGCGGTTCGGCTTGGTGGAGGCCAGCAGCCCGGTCAGCTCCTCCTCCTTGGCACCGTCGAACACCGGGGTCGCGGTGTTGGTGCCCGGGTCGACGTCGTAGAGCTCGTCGGAGAGGTTCTTCGCCCACTCCGGGTTGCCCTCGACCTTCCACCCCTGGGAGGCGAGCCAGCCGAGGTGCAGTTCCAGCACCTGGCCGATGTTCATCCGTCGCGGCACACCGTGCGTGTTCAGCACCACGTCGACCGGGGTGCCGTCCTCGAGGAACGGCATGTCCTCGACCGGCAGGATCTTGCCGATGACGCCCTTGTTGCCGTGCCGGCCGGCGAGCTTGTCGCCGTCCTGGATCTTCCGCTTCTGGGCCACGTAGACGCGGACCAGCTCGTTCACGCCCGGAGGCAGCTCGTCGTCGTCCTCGCGGGAGAACACCCGGATGCCGATGACCTTGCCGGTCTCGCCGTGCGGCACTTTCAGCGAAGTGTCGCGGACCTCGCGGGCCTTCTCGCCGAAGATCGCGCGGAGCAGGCGCTCCTCCGGGGTCAGCTCGGTCTCGCCCTTGGGCGTGACCTTCCCGACCAGGATGTCGCCGTCGCGGACCTCGGCGCCGATCCGGATGATGCCGCGCTCGTCGAGGTCGGCGAGCACCTCCTCGGAGACGTTCGGGATGTCCCGCGTGATCTCCTCGGCACCCAGTTTGGTGTCGCGGGCGTCGATCTCGTGCTCCTCGATGTGGATCGAGGTGAGCACGTCGTCCTGGACCAGCCGCTGGCTCAGGATGATCGCGTCCTCGTAGTTGTGGCCTTCCCACGGCATGACCGCGACGAGCAGGTTCTTGCCGAGCGCCATCTCACCGTTCTCGGTGGACGGCCCATCCGCGATGACCTGGCCCTTCTCCACCCGGTCGCCCTCGGAGACGATCGGCCGGTGGTTGAAGCAGGTGCCGTGGTTGGAGCGGCGGAACTTGTACAGCCCGTAGCTCTTCCGCGTGCCGTCGTCGTGCATGACGGTGATCAGGTCGGCGGAAAGCTCCTCGACCACACCGGCCTGCTCGGCGACCAGCACGTCCCCGGCGTCGACCGCGGCCCGCAGCTCCACCCCGGTGCCCACCAGCGGGGCCTCGTTGCGCAGCAGCGGCACGGCCTGGCGCTGCATGTTCGCGCCCATCAGCGCGCGGTTCGCGTCGTCGTGCTCGAGGAACGGGATCATCGCGGTCGCGACCGACACCATCTGGCGCGGCGACACGTCCATGTAGTCCACGTCCATCGGGTCGATCAGCTCGACCTCGCCGCCCTTCTTCCGGACCAGCACGCGGTCCTCGGCGAAGTGGCCGTCGCCGGTGAGCGGCGCGTTGGCCTGCGCCTTCACGAACCGGTCTTCCTCGTCCGCGGTGAGGTAGTCGACCTGGTCGGTGACCCGGCCCTCGACGACCTTGCGGTACGGCGTCTCGATGAAGCCGAACGGGTTGACCCGCGCGTAGGAGCACAGCGAGCCGATCAGGCCGATGTTCGGGCCTTCCGGCGTCTCGATCGGGCACATCCGGCCGTAGTGCGACGGGTGGACGTCCCGGACCTCCATCCCGGCGCGCTCGCGGGACAGACCGCCGGGGCCGAGCGCCGAGAGGCGGCGCTTGTGGGTCAGCCCGGACAGCGGGTTGTTCTGGTCCATGAACTGCGACAGCTGCGAGGTGCCGAAGAACTCCTTGATCGCCGCCACCACCGGGCGGATGTTGATCAGGGTCTGCGGAGTGATCGCCTCGACGTCCTGGGTGGTCATCCGCTCGCGGACCACGCGCTCCATCCGGGACAGGCCGACCCGGATCTGGTTCTGGATCAGCTCGCCGACGGTGCGCAGGCGGCGGTTGCCGAAGTGGTCGATGTCGTCGGTCTCGATCGGGACCTCGGTCTCGCCACTGGTCATCTTGTCCTCGCCGGCGTGCAGCCGGACCAGGTACTCGATGGTGGTGACGATGTCCTCTTCGGTCAGCGTGCCGGTGTCGTACGCGGTCGACAGGCCCAGCTTCTTGTTGACCTTGTAGCGGCCGACCTTGGCCAGGTCGTAGCGCTTGTCCTTGAAGAACAGGTTCTCCAGGAGGGTCTGCGCGCTCTCCTTCGTCGGCGGCTCACCCGGGCGCAGCTTGCGGTAGATGTCCAGCAGCGCCTCGTCGGTGCCCGCGGTGTGGTCCTTCTCCAGGGTGGCCAGCAGCGTCTCGGAGAAGGAGAAGCGCTCCCGGATCGCCTCGGTGGTCCAGCCCAGCGCCTTCAGCAGCACGGTGACCGGCTGGCGGCGCTTGCGGTCGATGCGCACGCCGACGGTGTCGCGCTTGTCGACGTCGAACTCCAGCCAGGCGCCGCGGCTCGGGATGATCCGGACGCTGAAGACGTCCTTGTCGGTGGTCTTGTCGACGTCCTGGGAGAAGTACACGCCGGGCGAGCGGACCAGCTGGGACACCACGACACGCTCGGTGCCGTTGATCACGAAGGTGCCCTTGTCGGTCATCACCGGGAAGTCGCCCATGAAGACCGTCTGGCTCTTGATCTCGCCAGTGTTGTTGTTGACGAACTCGGCGGTCACGAACAGCGGGGCCGCGTACGTCATGTCCTTGTCCTTGCACTCCTCCACGGAGGCCTTGACCTCGTCGAAGCGCGGGTCCGAGAAGGACAGGGACATGGAGCCGGAGAAGTCCTCGATCGGGGAGATCTCGTTGAGGACCTCTTCGAGGCCGCCGACCGGGTTCTCTTCACCTTCGTTGACGCGGCGTTCGAACCACGCCTCGTCGCCGGTGAACCATTCGAACGAGCGGATCTGTACGTCGAGCAGGTTGGGAGTGCTCAGGGGTTCGCGAATCTTCGCAAAAGAGACACGCTTGGGTGCTCCAGGAATTCCCGTTGACTCCGTAGCCGTGGTGGTCGCAGCAGTGGCCTGGTTCGCGGGAGAGACTGCCAAGATGCGTCCTTCCGGGGACAATGAGCGGTGAGCAGCCGCGTTAGCAACTACCAAAGCGACTGTCAAGGGTGCGGTGGTGCCAACCATCCTAGCTACCGGTTCCGGGCAGCCTGAAAGAGGGCAGCGCAAAGAAGCAGTCTAGCCCGCAAAACGCGCCCTGTCGAGGGGGCTCGCCAGACGGGGCCCGACCTCGATCGCTGCGTCTTCAGGTATGCCTCCCGGCGAGCCCTCCCGCAGGGCGATCGCCGTTGGGAGTAAGCCTGACCCGAGCGGGTCCCGGAGTCAAGATGCCACGCCCCCTTCCCGCCGGTTGGCGGAGCGTTCGCGCGCTTGTGCACAGCGTCACAAGCGTTCTACGACGCGGTGACCGCCTCCGGCCGCAGCGGCACCACGATCTGGCTGTGCAGCCAGTCGCGGTGGCCCTGCCACTGGGCGAGCGTCTCGTCGTCCGGGCAGGTCAGCCCGTCCACGGCCTCGCCGTAGCGCCAGGAGCGCAGCCAGGCGTCCAGGGCGACGCACAGATCGAGCGCGACGGTGCCCCACAGGAACCGGTCCGGCCAGCCGTGCAGGACGACCACGCCGCCTTCGTCGGGCAGGGCGCCGAGGAGGCTGTCCAGGTGGTTGCGGACCGGGAGCAGGACCTCGAGCTCGGGCAGGTGCGGCATGGATTCGGCCATCCGCCGCACCCACAGCACGGCGTCCAATCGACGGTCCAGGCGGCCCAGCGCGGAGCCCGCCGCGTGCTCGTCGAGCCGTCGCTGCGCCAGCCGGTGCAGGCCGGTGACGGTGGTCCGGAAGAGGCCGAGGTAGCCGGGGTGGAAGACGCCGATCCAGTCCTCCCCGCGACGATCCCAGCTGACCGCGCCTTGGAACGGATTGCCCACCTGGCCCCTCCTCGTCACCGGGTCACCGCAGGCGCTCCTGCTTGCCTAGAGCTTGCCAGTGTTCGCCTCGATCGACCCGGTGACGAGATTCCGGTCACCGCGCGTGTCGCAGCCCCGCGCCGAGTTCGTAGGTCTTGCCGACCACGAGGTCGAACCGGGCGGGCGCGATGTTCACGTACCGCTCCCCGCCAGGCTGCTCGGTGAACGAGAAGAGCCAGCGCCCGGCCTCGGTGTCCAGGTAGGTGCACGAGGAACCGCGGCTGGTCCGGTGCGCGCCCAGGCCGTCCCGCACGCCCGCGGACACCTGGCCGCCGCCGTGCCGGGGCAGGTCGAGCAGGTCCAGCACCCGCCGCACCTCCCGGCTCACCGGTTTGCCCGCCACCGCGCCGCGCAGCTCCCGCTCCGGGACCGAATGGGACACGCCCTGCCCGGGACGGAACTCGGGCAGCTCGGCCACCAGCTCCTCGACGAGCGCCTCGGAGCGGGCCGATCGCAGCAGCACGTTCCCGCTGGCGGGCACGTAACAGGCGAAGATCGCGTCCTGGCCGCTGGCGGCGGCGTGCAGGCGGTATTCGTTGTTGTCACTTTCGACATACGCGAAGAACTCGGTGCCACCCCGGCAGAGCACCGAAAGGGCCTCGGTGAACTCCTCGGCGGGCGAGGCGCCGCGGAGCAGGCCGTGCTCGGCGAGCTCGGCCCGGGCGCGTTCGTCCCGGGTGCGCAGCTCTTCGCCGCTGCGCCAGATCGGCTCCGGCGCGAGCGTCGGCGGGAGCGTGACCCGGATCCAGTTCGCGACGACGTCGAGGCAGTCCTGGGAGAGGACGACCTCGCGGTTCAGCAGCCGCAAGGCGAGCCCCCTCTACAGCCCGATGACCGGTGGCGTGGTCCGCTCGTCGGAACCGAAGACCTCGTCGGGATCGGCTTCGAGCAGGTACTCGGGACGCTGGTGCTCGTCGTCCTCGCCGCCCTGGCCACCCCGGCCCGCGCCCATACCGCCCATCCCGGCCGGGCCGCCGCCGCGACCGGCCGCTCCGGCGGCGGGGCCGCCCCGGACCGGACCGCCCTCGGCATGCGGCGCCGCGGCGCCGACCCCGCGGCCCGCGCCCGGCTGGCCCGAACCCGGCTGCCCGGCGCCGGGTCCACCGGAACCGGAGCCACCGGGACCGAAGCCGCCCGAGCCGTACCGTCCGGATCCCGGGCTGTTGGGTCCCGATCCGCCCGGGCCGAATCCGGGACCGAACGGGGCGAGGCCCGGGTAGCCGGGCCCCTGGCCGGGCGGGTTGTACGGGGGATTCGCGTAGACCGGCGGCTGTGGGGTCGGGGTCGGCGGCGGCAGGGTGCCGACGTTCGACGGGGTGGTGCCGGCGGGCGGGTGCTGCGTCCCGGGCCCACCGGGATGCTGCGGCGTGCCGGAGGGATGCGTCTGCGGCGGCGGGCTGATCGGGTTCGACGGGCCCCCGGTGTCCGAAGGCGTGTACTGGCGGCCGCCGTGGCCACCGGTGCCGGAGGTGTCCGGCGGGGTGTTCACGTGCGTGCCGGGACCGGTCTCCGGGTTCTTCACCGCGACGTCGGCACCGCCGGGAGGCAGCCCGAGCTGCCCGTAGTCGGTGGGCCAGCGACCGGAGTTGTCCATGCTCTGGTCGTTGTAGACGTTGTAGCCGTCGACGACCTTCTGCGCCTTCTCATTCCACTTGTCGATTTCCTCGTCACGATCGGTGAAAATCGGCATGTAGTCGCTGGCGAAGGTCGACTCGGGTTTCTTACCCGGGTCGTTCTCCTCGACCTTGATCTTCAGATCGCTGAACGAACTGCCCTGCCCGACATAAAGCTCGTGGGCCTTCGACATGTGTTCGCCGCTCACCTTGGAGGCCTCGACGAGCGGCCCGGCACCAGCCCGCGCCTGCTCGGAGGCGGGTCCTTCCCAGAATCCCTCCATCTTGCCCTGCAGGCGGAGCATGTCGTCGGCGATCTCCTGGTGCAGCTTCGCCGCCTCTGCCGAGGAGATTCCGCTGCTGTACAAGGCTTTCGGTCCCGAGCCGCCCCGGATCAGCTCCACGATCTTCGGTGCGTCGTAGGCCATCACGCACCTCCCTTGATCGTGGTCACCGCGGTCTCGGCCGCTTTGAGGACGACCTGGCAGGACTGTGCGCCGCGCTGCGAACCGAGGGTCGATACAACCGACATCGCCAGGTCGTTCCGCACCCCGACGGAGAGCGTGCAGGTTCCCTGCGCACGCACATCACCAAGCGCGCCGAAAGCACCGGGATAACCCGCCACACTCGCGACCGGTTCGAAATAGCTCACCCGGCCCGCCTTGTGTTGGGAGTAGAGATTGCGCAGCCCATTGGGGATGAAACCGATATTGATCCCAAATCCACTCGGGTCCTGCCACTGACAACTCGGTCCGCCTTGAGCGTTGTCCGGCGTGCTCTTGACCAACCCCGCGATCTCCTGCGCCTGGGCGCTGGTCAACAGGCTGCAAGGGTCCTGCTCGAACCGCGCGGTATCCAGGGGTGTCTCCACCGGGGGAACGCCAGTGCCGGGGTCGGCACCGGAAGACTGTCCGGCCGGGGACGCGGGCGACGGCGTCCCGTCCTTGGTGTCGGAGCACCCGGCCAGCACCACGCCTACCGCGGCGAGCGCAGCCAACGTACGCAATCGGATCACGCCCCTTGCCCCGCCTTCCGTATCCCGTCCCTGGCGGCCGCGTTCTGCTTCTCGGTCGCGTCGATCATCGCCTTCAGCGTCTCGGCGTATCGCGCGGCGTACTCGAACTGCTGGGCCAGGCTCTGCCGGTAAACCTGCGCGTGCGCGAGCGCGGCGTCGGCCTGACGTGTACTGGCATCGTCGTCCGCGGGCGCCAGATTCATCTGGGCCCCTGCCTGGGTCTTCGTGTTCAGGGTCTGGAGCTTGTCGCGGAGGGCTTCCCACTGGGGGAGGATGGCGCGCATCTCGTCGACGTCCATCTTGTAGCCGCCGGTCAGCGGTGGGGGTGGCGGCGGTTCGTGGCCCGGCGCGTAGCACACCGTCGCGGGTGGGATGTAGCCCTGCGGCGGCGGTGGGGGCGGGGTGCCCTGGGTGACCGTCACCGGGCCGGTGGCCGGCAGCGGCAGTGGTGGCGCGCCGGGTGGTGGCGCGCTCGGCATGCGGGTGACGTCCGCGGGATTCCACGACGTGTTCGACCCGTCGGGCATGATCGACAACCCCCTGGCGTGTGCTCAGCGGCCCCTGCCCCGTGATCGCACAGGGCGAAACAACCGTACTACGACGGCAGGAAGGCCCGGCAGGGATCCGGGGGTAGCCCTACGACCACCCGGAGGAGTGAACCCGGTCGGTCGGGGCTACTTGCTCGGCGGCGGCTGGTTGCCCCCGGGCAGGGACGGGGCCGGTTGCTGTCCGCTCGCCGCGGGCTGGGAGCTGTTGTAGGCGTCCATGTCGGTCACCTTCCACTTCCCGTCCCGCAGTTCCGTGGTCACCGACAGCTGCGATCCGCCCGCCGACTTCTCGTTCTTGTCGGTCCGGATCGACGTCTGGTCGACGAACACCAGCACCTTCGCCCGGTCACCGTCGAGCAGGATCACCGCGCTGCGGGTGACCTTGCAGGTGACCACCATCTTCTGCTCCGGCGCCAGCCGTTTGACCTCGGCGAACTCCTTGTTGTACTTGTCCCGCACGGTGTCGGTGACCAGCAGGTCCTTCGCCGCGTTCTCGGTCTTGGCGATGTCGTTGTAGTTGTACGAGAACAACGCCTCGACCGCGCTGTTGACCTCCTGCTTCACCTGCGCGGTCTTCGCCATGTCCAGCAGCGCGGTGTTGCTGGTCGCCGAGTCCAGCTCGTTCTGCTTGATCTTGGCGAACACCGCGAACCCGGTGAGCAGCAGCCCGACCAGCACCAGCGCCCCGGCCAGGAGGAACTTCTTCCGGCGTTTCGCGGCGGCCGCGGCCTGCTCCGGGTCCCGCGGCGCGGGCTCCGGTTCGCCGGCGGCCTCGGCCTCGCTCTCCGGTTTCCGGGTGCCGCTGTCGCGGGTCTTGGAACGCGGGCTCGGTTTCGGCTTCGGCGCGGGCTTCTCCGCGGGCGCCTCGTCCTCGGCCTCCGGTTCGCCGGTCAGCGCGTCGACCCGGGTCGCCTCGCCCGGTTCGGCGGCAGCGGGCTCGGGCTCGGGCGGAGCCTCCGGAGCCGCGGTGGCTTCCGGCTCTGCCGGGGTGTCCGTGGTCTCCGGTTCGGCGGCTTCCGCACGCGGGCGCGGGCTGGGGCTCGGCCGCGTGCCGGCGGTGGGTTTGCGCAGGCCCGCCACCTTCGGCTTGCGGGCCGGTGGCGGCGTGACTGGCTTGCGGCGAGAAGGTGGCAACGCTTTGACTCCGTTTCTACTGTCCCGAGCTGACGACCGGCACCGGGTCGATCCCGGACAGCTTCCAGACCTGCTCGCCGTTCTGGTCCTGCCTGGTCATCTGCACCTCGACCCGCATCGGCTTCACCGCGGACTTGTCGCCCTGTTTGACCTCGACCTGGACGGCGGCCAGGAAACGCGCCTTACCCTCATCGGTGTTCAGCTCGTCGACCGCGATGTCCAGGACCTTCGTGGTGGTGACCGTTTTGGCCTCGACCATCGTCTTCTTGTTCGCGTCCCGGCCGGCGGCGATCTGGTCGCCGACCTCCTTCGTCGACGCCGCGATGGCGCGGTCGAAGTACTGGTCCGGCTTGGTGTAGTCCAGCTCGGTGAAGTCCCGCACCGCGGCGCTGCCGACCCGCACCACGTCCTCGCGGGCGGCCGCGCGGTCGGCGTTGTCGTCCCCGGCGGCGATCCACCACAGGATGCCGAACACCGCGGCGGCCAGGAACGCGGCGATCGCGAACGCGGCGGCGCCCAGGACCAGCTGGTGCGGCAGCCGCGACTCGGCGGGTTTCGACTCGGCCTCGGCCGTTCCGGGTTCCCCGGGCTCGGTGGTCTCCGGTTCGGCGCCGGCGGACTCGGTGGCGACCGGTTCCGCGGACTTGTCTTGCGCGGGCACGGTCTCGTCCACCTCGTCGGAACTCATAACACTCCAGAGTAGGTAACGGATGTCATATCGCTGTCAGCGCCCCTCATCAGGGCAAACCGAGCAGCTGACCGAGGCCGTTCACGGTCAGCGCCGGACCGCCCGCGACGCCCGGCACCCCGCGCGTCGCCCGGTTGCTGGCCAGTTCCTCGGCGGGCCGGTTCTTGTTCGCCGCGACCTCCTCGGAGGTCGGGATCTGCGGGACGCCGTTGTACGGCGCGTTCTGCGCCCCGCGGACGTTGATCGGGCTGCCCTTCGGCTCGGCGCAGTAGGAATCCGACTTCGCGGGCCGCTCGGCCAGGTTCTTGTCGCCGTTGCCGCCGCGGTACTCGTCCCAGCCGCGGTAGCCCTTGGTGCACGGGGGCGGGTCGAACAGGTTGAGCGCGAGGCCGAGGTGCGCGGTGCCGTCGCCGGGCGCCACGGTGGCCGCGCCGACGCCGAGGATCGGATAGGTGACCAGCACCTGCTCCAGGCCGTCGAGCCGGGTGGACAGCAGGTTCGACGTGGTGAGCAGGTTGGCGAAGGTCGCGGACAGGCCGGGCCCGGATTCGGCGAGGACCCCGCTGACCTGCTGCGCGACCTGCGGGGTCACGTCGATCAGGCGGCGGATGTCGCCGTCGGAGCCCTTCAGCGTCGAGCTGAGCTTGTTCAGGTCGTCGCTGAACGATTTGAGCGCCCCGGCCTGGTCGTTCTGGGTGTCCAGCACCTTCGCGCCCTGGTCGAGCAGCTGCACGGTCTGCGGCAGGTAGTCCCGCGCGGTCTTGGTGAAATCGCGTGCGGTGTCCATCAGCGTCTGCAGGTCCGGGCCGGTGCCGTTGAACGCCTGGTACGCCTCGTCGACCACGGTCCGCAGCGAGTCGGTCGGCACCGAGGTGGCCAGGCTGTCCAGATCGCTCACCAGCTTGTCCGTGCTGACCGGGGTCTTGGTGCGGTCCGCGGTGATGATCGCGCCGTCGGTGAGCGTCGGCCCGCCCGCCTTGGTGGGCCGCAGGTCGACGTACTGCTCCCCGACCGCCGACCGGTTGGCGACGATGGCCTGCAGGTCCGCGGGCACCGGCGGGGCGTCCGGATCGATGTTCAGTTCGGCTTCCAGCCCGGTCGTGGTCAGCTTCAGCTGGCCGACCTTGCCGATGTTGAAGCCGCGGTAGGTCACCTCGGCCCCGGTGAAGATGCCGCCGGATTCGGCGAGCTGCAGCCGGACCAGGTAACCCTTGTCGCCGAAGACCTGGCCGAGCCCGGCGAACCGGATCAGCGCGTACACCACGGCGACCACCGCGATCACGGCGAACGCGAGCAGCTGGAACTTCGTCCTCCGCACCAGCATCAGCCGGCACCTCCTGCCAGCACGTCGAAGATGCCCGCGGCCCCGGTCCGCTGCTGTTGCTGCTGCGGCACGCCGCCGCCCTGGCCGCCCTGCGGCGAAGCCTGGGTGGACGGGGACTGCGGCAGCGGGAGCGGGGGCGGCGAACCGGGCTGGGTGCCCGTCTGGCCGCCGGTGAGGCCCGGGATCGGCAGCAGGCCGTTGAGCGGGTTCTGCCGGCTGCGGCCCAGGTTCGCCATGATCTCGCCGAGGTTCAGGTCGATCTTGGCGAACAGGTTGAAGTAGTCGCCCTTGACCCCGTCGATCGCGGCGTCGTTGAACGGGAAGGTGAGCAGCACCTCGAGCGACTTGGGCAGATCGGCCCCGGCCTCGCCGAGCTTCCGCAAGGTGGGCAGCAGCGCCTTGAGGTCGGCGACCAGGTCCGCCTTGCTCCGGTTGATCGTGTCGGTCGCGACGCCGGACAGGTTCTGCAGCGCCTGCAGCATGGTGACCAGCTGGCCGCGCTGCTGCTCCAGCACGCCGAGTCCCGGGGCGAGGTGGTCGAGCGCGTTGCCGATCTGCTGCTTCTGCCCGTTGAGCGTGGAGGTCAGCCGGTTCAGCCCGTCCAGGGCCCGGGTGATGTCCGAGGACTGCTTGTCCAAATTGGACACGAGCGAGTTGGCGTTGTCCAGCAGGTGCTTGATGTCCGGCTCGCGGCCCTGGGTGGCGGCGTTGAGTTCCTTGGTGATGGTGTTGAGCTGCTCGACGCCGCCGCCGTTGAGCAGCATGGACAGCGCACCGAGCACCTCCTCCACCTCGACGCTGCGGTTGGTGCGCTGCAACGGGATCACCGCGCCGTCGGCGAGCTGCCCCTGCGCCTGCTCGGGGCCCGGGCTGGCCAGTTCGACGTACTTCTCCCCCAGCAGGCTGGACTGCTTCACGTTCGCCAGCGCGTTCGCGGGGAGTTTGACGTTGCCGTTGACCCGCACGGTCACCTCGGCGTTCCAGCCGTCCTTGGTCAGCCCGATCGCCTCGACCCGGCCGATCGGCACCTCGTTGACCTTGACCCCGGCCTGCGGCACCAGGTCCAGCACGTCCCGGAACTGGACCTTCACCGTGTACGGGTGGTCGCCGAGGTCGGCCCCGCCGGGCAGCGGGATGTCGTAGATGCCGTTGAACGAGGAGCAGCCCGCGAGCACCGCGGTACACGCCGCGACCGCACCGGCCAGCACCCAACGGGAGCGCATCACTTACCTCCCAAGGCCGACGGCGAACCGTAGAGCTGGCCGACGATCGGCAGCGGCAGCGGCGGCAGCTGGCCGGTGTTGAGGCCGTTGATGATCTGCGCGAAGGACGGCAGCGGCACCAGGCCGTCCACCACCGGCGCCACCTTGGCGCAGATGTCCCCGAGGAACTTCAACGCCTCGGGCGCCTGCTTGAGGAAACCGCAGAGCATCGCGACCGGCGGCTGGGTCAGCTCGTTGAGGATCGGGCGCGCGTCCAGCGTGCCGGACGAGGCGTTGTAGGTGTTCATCAGGTTGCTCAGGGCCAGCGGCGCCACGTCCAGGCTTTCGGCGAGCGCGCCGCGCTGGTCCACCAGCACCTTGGTGACGCTGGCCAGCTTGTCCACATTGGACTTGACCCGGCCGCGGTTCTTCTCGATGAAGCCCTGCACCGAGTTCAGCGTGGTGCCCAGCTGCTTGACCGTCTCGGCGAGGTTGCCGCGTTCCCCGGCGAGGAAATCGCTGACGTCGGCGAGCTGCTGCTCGAACTGGCGGATCTGGCCGTCGCTGTTGGCCAGCGTGGTGGAGAACGAGGCCAGGTTCTCGACGGTCTTGAACAGATCGTCCTTGTTGTTGGACAGCGTGCCCGCGGCCTCGCCGAGGCGGGTGATCGTGTCGTGCAGCGCCTGCCCGTTGCCCTGGAAGTTCTTCGCGGTCGTGTCGAGCAGGTTCGACAGCGAGCCGTTCTTGTTGGCCCCCTTGGGACCCAGCGCCTCGCTGACCCGGGACAGGCTCTTGTACAGGTCGTCGGTTTCCAGCGGGACCTCGGTGCGGTCCAGCGGGATGACCGCGCCGTCGGCGATCGTCGGGCCGCCCTGGTAGGCGGGCGCGAGCTGCACGTACCGGTCGCTGACCAGGGACGGCGCGACGATGACCGCCTTCGCGTCGGCGGGCACCTGGTACTTGCGGTCGTACTCCAGCTCGACCTTCACCCGGTCGCCCTGCGGTTCGACCTTGGTCACCGTGCCGGTCTCCACGCCGAGCATCCGCACGCTGTTGCCCTCGTACAGGCCAACGGCGCCGCTGAAGTACGCGGTCAGGTGGTTCTTGTTCGCGTCGCGCAGGGTCCACCAGAGCGCGCCCGCGACGACCAGCGCCAGGACGACCGCCACGCTGGCCCACTTCAGGAGGTTCTGTCCGAGCCGGGTGTCACTCATTTCTGGAAACACCCCTCTTCGTTGATCGGGCCGGCCGAGGGCAGCAGGAGACCGCAGATGTAGTTGTCGAACCAGCGCCCGCTGCCGACGGTGTTGGTGAACACCCGGATGAACGACGCGAACTTCGGGATGCCCTCGGCGAGCGAATCCTGGTTGCGCTGCAGCATCGAGGTGAGCTGGTCGAGGTTGGCCAGCACCGGCTGGAGCTGCTTGTCGTTGTCGTCGACGAGGCCCTGCAGTTCGGTGGCCAGCGTCCGGGAGCCGTTCAGCAGCGCGTCGATCGCGGTCTTGCGGCGGGACACCTCGTCGAGCAGCTTGTTGCCGTCGGCCAGGAGCTTGGTGACCTCCTGGTCGCGGTCCACCAGGGTCTGGCTGACCTGCTTGGTGCTGGCCAGCAGGGTGGCCAGCTGGTTGTCCCGTTTGGAGATCGTGTCGGAGAGCTGGGACAGGCCGTTCAGGGCGCCGTGCAGCTCGTCCGGGGTGTCGGCGAAGGTCTCGGACAGCGTGTCGAAGCTCTTCGCCAGCTGGGTGGTGTCGATCTGGTCCACGGTCTGCGACAGCCCGTTGAACGCCTCGATCACGTCGTAGGGCGCCATGGTGCGTTCCCGCGGGATCCCGGCGTCCGGGTTGAGCGCCTGGGTGCCGACCGGGTCCAGCGCGAGGTACTTCTGGCCGAGCACGGTCTTGATCTTGATGGCGGCGGTGGTCTTGTCGCCGAGCCAGACGTCCTTGACCTTGAAGGAAACCTTGACCTTGTCGCCGTCGAGGTCGATGCCGGAGACCTTGCCGACCTTGACCCCGGCCACCCGGACCTCGTCGTCGTCCTTGAGCCCGGCGGCCTCGGAGAACTCGGCGGAGTACGTGGTGCCCGCGCCGATCACCGGGAGGTCCTCGGAGTTCAGCGCGGCCACCAGGCCGAGCACGATCACCGCGATACCGGCGAGGGCGATCGGGACGGGGTTGCGCTGGCTGAAGGACTTCATTTCGTGCACCGCTCCCTGTTCGCGGGGAGCAACGGCAGGTCGATCGGTTTGGTCATGATGCCCGGAATGGTGACGCTCCCGGTCGCTTCGCAGGCGTAGAAGTTGAACCACGAGCCGTAGTCGGCGGTCCGGGTCATCTTCTCCGACTTCTCCGGCAGGAACTTGATGAAGTGCTCGACCAGCGACTCGCTGTCGTTGAGGTTCTTGGTGAGCTTGCCCAGCGCGTCGATGTCCTGCTTCAGCGGTTCGCGGGCCTCGGTGAGCAGGCCGGCGGTCGTGGTGGCCAGGCCGCCCAGCGACTGGATCGCGTCGCCGATCGGCTTGCGGTCCTGGGCGAGGCCGGACACCAGCTGCTGGAGCTTGACGATCAGGTCGTTCAGCTGCGGGGTGCGCGCGTTCACGGTGTCCAGCACGCCGTTGAGGTTGTCGATCACCTGGCCGATCACCTGGTCCTTCTGGGCGATCGTGGTGGTCAGCGAGGCGGTGTGCGCGAGCAGGCTCTCCACCGTGCCGCCCTCGCCCTGCAGGACCTGGATGACCTCGTAGGACAGCTTGTTCACGTCTTCCGGGTTCAGCGCGCGGAAGAGCGGTTTGAACCCGTTGAACAGCTCGGTGAGGTCCAGGGCGGGTTTGGTGCGCTCCAGCGGGATGTTCCCGCCCGCGGGGAGGATCTTGTTCGGGTCGCCGGTGCCCTCGCCGAGCGAGACGTACCGCTGGCCGACCAGGTTGCGGAACTTGATCTGCGCGGTCACCCCGGCCGGGAGCCGGCGCCCGGAGTCCACCCCGAACACGACCTCGGCCTGCCGCTTGTCGACGATCCGGATGTCCTCGACCTGGCCGACCCGGACCCCGGCGATCCGCACGTCGTCGCCGGGCAGCAGCAGGGTCGCGTCCTGGAACCGGGCGGAGTAGCTGTTGGTGTCGCTGGTGTTGATGTTGGCGATGCTGATGCCGAGCACCGTGGTGAACAGCACGGTGACCACGATGAAGATGGTCAGCTTGATCAGCGGCGCGAGCAGGCCCCTCACTTCACCGTCACCTCCGCCCCCCGGTACAGCGGTCCGACCAGCAGGCCGCTCCAGCTCGGCACGTCCCGCGGGTTCATGTCGAGCTGCATGCCCAGCAGCTGCGCGAGCATGGTGTGCTCCGCGGGCGTGTAGGCCGGGTTACCGCTCGGCGCGCCGCCGCCGCTGACCACGCTCTCCGCGTTGTGCGGCGGGAGCAGCCCGTCGTTCATCGAGCGGGCGGCGGGCGGGACCGTGCTGCCGTCCTTCGGCCAGCCGTCCGGCGGGCCCTGCGGGAACGGCATCGGGAACTGCTTCATGTCGTAACACCGCGGGCCGCGCTTGTCCAAGAACTGCGGCTCGTCCAGACCGGGCTTGTACTGGCCCCGGTTGGCGGTGATCTCCAGGGTGGCGTGCAGGCCCTTGCGGTCGGTGCCCTTGCCGAACACGACGTTCAGCTTGTCGTTCAGGTCGGCCATCTGGCCGAGGAAGCACGGGTACTCCGGCGCGTATTTCGCCAGCAGCTCCGCGGTCGGCCGCGAGGTGTGCGCGAGATTGATCAGGTTGCCGGAGTTGGCCTGCAGGAACGAGCGCAGGTCCTGCGAGGCGTTGGTGAGGTTGCCGTACAGGTTCTGCAGGTTCTGCCGCTGGTCCACCACGGTCCGGGTGGTGGTGGTCAGGTTGTCCAGGCTCTGCACCAGATCCGGGGCGGCGGCGTTGAGGTTGTCCGAGAACGTGGCCAGCTCCCGCAGGTTCTCCTGCAGCTTGGGCACGTGCGGGTTCAGTTCGCCGAGGTACTGGCCGAGTTCGGTCAGCGTCTCGCCGAGCGGTTTGCCGCGGCCGCCCAGCGAGGTGGAGATCGCGGTGAGCGTGCTGGACAGCTTCTGCGGCTGCACCGCCTGCAGCACCGGCAGCAGGTGGTCGAGCGCCTTGTCCAGTTCGACCGCCTTGCTGGTGCGGTCCTCCGGGATCACGTCCCCGCTGGTGAGCGTCTTCCCGGACGGCTGCTCCGGGATCTCCAGCGAGACGAACCGTTCCCCGAACAGGGTCTTCGGCAGGAACCGCGCCGAGACGTTCTCCGGGATCAGCTTGGCCGATTCGGGGTCGAGCGCGAGGGTCAGCTCGGAGCCGTCCGCGGTCGCCGAGATGTCCTTGACCGAGCCGACGATCAGGCCGCGCACCTTCACATCGGACTGCCGGATGAGCTGGTTGCCGACGTCGCCCGCCTTCAGCGTGACGGTGACGAACTTGCTGAAGCTCTTGTTGTACAGCGCGATGCTCAGGGCCACGCCGCCCAGGAGGACCACGATCAGCGCCAGGCCGAGCAGCCGGCGGCGCAACGTGGCGACTGCGCCTTTCGTGCTCATCCCGCGATCCTCACCGAAACGTCAGTGCCCCAAATTGCGAAGCCAATGAAGAAGTTCACCACCGCCACCGTGACGATGGTCAGCCGGACCGCCCGTCCGACCGCGATGCCGACACCGGCCGGGCCACCGGAAGCCCGGTAACCGTAATAGCAGTGCGACAGAATGATCAATACGCTGAATATGAGAACTTTTATGAACGAATAGAACACGTCCTGTGGTGGCAGGAACAGGTCGAAATAATGATCGTAGGTGCCCGCGGACTGGTTGTAGATATAGATAACGACCATCCGCGAGGCGAGATACGAGGCCAGCAGGCCGATCACGTAGAGCGGGATGACCGCGACGAATCCGGCGATGATCCGGGTGGTCACCAGGTACGGCAGGCTGGGCACGCCCATCACCTCGAGCGCGTCGATCTCCTCGGAGATCCGCATGGCGCCCAGCTGCGCGGTGAACCCGGCGCCGACCGTCGCCGACAGCGCCAGCCCGGCGACCAGCGGCGCGATCTCGCGGGTGTTGAAGAACGCGGTGAGGAACCCGGTGAACGCCGAGGTGCCGATCGAGTTCAGCGCCGAGTAGCCCTGCAGGCCGACCAGCACACCGGTGAACAGGGTCAGGCCGACCATCACGCCGACCGTGCCGCCGATCACCGCGAGCGAACCGGACCCGAAGCTCACCTCGGCGAGCAGCCGCAGCACCTCCTTGAGGTAGCGGCGCAGCGTGCGCGGGGTCCAGGCGAGCGCCCGCGCGTAGAACGACATCTGGTCGCCGAGCACGTCGAGCGTCTCGAGCGGGCGGTTCGCGATCCGCTTCGCGGACTGGCCGAAGGATGCCATCTCGATTAGCTCAACTTCCCGGGAACGATCTGCAGGTAGATCAGGGTGATGACGAAGTTCACCACGAACAGCAGGAGGAACGTGATGACCACCGACTGGTTGACGGCGTCCCCCACCCCTTTCGGCCCGCCGGCCGGGTGCAGCCCGCGGTACGCGGCCACCACGGCGGCGATGAACCCGAAGATGAGCGCCTTGATCTCGCCGACCCACAGGTCGGGCAGCTGGGCGAGCGCGGAGAAGCTGGCCAGGTAGGCGCCGGGCGTGCCGTCCTGCAGGATCACGTTGAAGAAGTAGCCGCCGAGCACGCCGATGACGCTGACCATGCCGTTGAGCAGCAACGCGACCAGCATCGAGGCGAGCACCCGGGGCACCACCAGCCGTTGCACCGCGGAGACGCCGAGCACCTCCATCGCGTCGATCTCTTCCCGGATCGTCCGGGCGCCGATGTCCGCGCAGATCGCCGAGCCACCGGCCCCGGCGACGAGCAACGCGGTCACCAGCGGGCTGGCCTGCTGCACGGTGGCCAGCACGCTGCCCGCGCCGGTGTAGGACTGCGCGCCGAGCTGGCGGGCCAGCGAACCGAACTGCAGCGAGATGACCGCGCCGAACGGGATCGCGACCAGCGCGGTCGGCAGGATCGTCACGCTGGCGATGAACCAGGACTGCTGGATGAACTCCCGCACCTGGAACGGCCGCTGGAAGAACCCGCGGATGACGTCGAGCCCGAGTGCGAACAGCTTCCCGGTCTCGCGAAGCATGCCAAGCCCGGGAACCTTGGCCGGAGTGGCCGTCGAACTCATGCCCCACCGGCCCCCGGATCACGTGGCCGCATCCGGTGCGAACCGGACGGTCTCTGACTCTCCGGCGGCCGCCAGCCGCCATCGACCGGGACCTGCGCGATCTGGTCGGCGGGCAGCTGGCCCTGGTGCTGGTTGGGCACGGTGCCGTGCTGGGTCCGCGCGCCGACCAGGTGGTGCGCGTGCACGCCGTAGCGCTGCTGCTCCTCCGGCGTGAGCGATTCGATGATGCCCTCCTGCGCGGCGGGCGGCAGCGTGTGCAGGATCTTCATGACCCGGTCCTTGCGGCGCCGCACGGCCTCGCGCTCGGGCAGGCCCGGGGTCGGCTCGATCTGCGGCACGACCCCGCGCACGTCCTCCTGCGGCGAACCGTCGGAGTGCCCCGCGTCGGCGTGCGCCTGCTCGCGGGCCATCTGCGCGGAGTCCTTCTCCTCGGACATGCCGATCGGGCCGAGGCGGCGGCCGTTGAGGAACTGCTCCACCACCGGCTCGTCGCTGGTCAGCAGCACCTCGCGCGGGCCGAACATG
>NZ_VTHK01000003.1:264675-414332 GCF_009765355.1 Amycolatopsis anabasis
CAGGTTGTCCGGCACGGTCCGGGCGACGTTGATGTTGTGCGTGACGATCAGGATGGTCGCGTCGATCTGCGCGTTCAGGTCGATCAGCAACTGCGACAGGTAAGCCGTGCGCACCGGGTCCAGACCGGAGTCCGGCTCGTCGCACAGGATGATCTCCGGGTCCAGCACCAGCGCGCGGGCCAGCCCGGCGCGCTTGCGCATACCACCGGAGATCTCGCCGGGGAGCTTCTTCTCCGCACCGGCCAGACCGGTCATCTCCAGCTTCTCGAGCACGATCCGCTTGATCTCGGATTCGGACTTCTTGGTGTGCTCGCGCAGCGGGGACGCCACGTTGTCGTACAGGTTCATCGACCCGAACAGCGCGCCGTCCTGGAACAGCACCCCGAACAGCTTCCGGGTCTCGTACAGCTTGTGCTCGGAGCAGGTCACGATGTCGACGCCGTTGATCACACAGCTGCCGCGGTCCGGCTTCAGCAGGCCGATCATGGACTTCAGGAAAACGGACTTACCGGTTCCCGACGGTCCGAGCATCACCGACACCTCACCCGGCGGAAGCGTGAGCGTCACATCCCGCCAGATGGCCTGCTTACCGAAGGACTTGGTCAGACCCTCGATGACCACCTCGGCACCCATCGCACCTCCTGGAGCTGTTCGGCGTCGTCGCACGTACCCGGCCCGCGAACCTGGTGTGGCCGCAGGCGGCAGCCGGCGCGTTTCCCGCGTCAACCAGGTGCAACGAGCTGAGTGCGAACAGGTTACTCACCAGTTTTCATTTCGGAACACCCTCTGGGGCATCGTCATCGGGCCGTGACCGGGGCCACCACCGCTCGCAGCACCGTAGTGCATACCCGGGTGGTTACCCACAAACAGCGCTCTGAAATGCGAAAAGGGACGACCACTCGGGCGAGTGGTCGTCCCTTTCGGGTGTTTCGAGTTACTTGACGCTGACCTTCGCGCCGGCAGCCTCGAGCTTCTCCTTGGCCGCGTCGGCGGCGTCCTTGTCGACCTTCTCCAGCAGCGCCTTCGGGGCGCCCTCGACGAGCTCCTTGGCCTCCTTCAGGCCCAGGCCGGAGACGACCTCGCGGACGACCTTGATGACCTGGATCTTCTTGTCGCCGGCGCCCTCGAGGATGACGTCGAACTCGTCCTTCTCCTCCTCGGCCGGGGCGGCGCCCGCGGCGGCGCCCGGGGCGGCGGCGACGACGGCGGCCGGGGCCGCGGCGGTGACGTCGAACTTCTCCTCGAACTTCTTCACGAAGTCGGACAGCTCGAGCAGGGTCAGGCCCTCGAAGGCCTCGAGCAGCTCGTCGGTGCTCAGCTTCGCCATGGTGGCGTTCCTCTCTGGATACGAACTCGGGAGTTCGGGGTGGGGTTTTCGGTTCAGCTCTCGGCAGGTGCTTCGGCCGCGGCAGCGCCACTGTCGGACTCGGACTTGCGCTTCTCCTCGAGCGCGGCGCCCAGGCGAGCGACCTGGGACAGCGGCGCCTGGAACAGCGCCGCGGCCTGGGACAGCTTCGCCTTGAACGCGCCCGCCGCCTTGGAAAGCAGGACCTCACGGCTGTCGAGATCCGCGATCTGCTGGATCTCTTCGACGGTGAGCGGACGGCCGTCCATGTAGCCGCCCTTGATCTTCAGGGCGGCGTTGTCCTTCGCGAAGTCACGCAGCGCCTTCGCGGCGTCGACCGGCTCACCCTCGACGAAGGCGATCGCGGTCGGACCGACGAAGAGCTCCGACAGGCCCTCGATCCCGGCGTCCTCGGCGGCACGCTTGACCAGGGTGTTCTTCGCAACGCGGTACTTGGCACTGGTGCCGAGAGCGCGGCGCAGCTGGGACAGCTGGGTCACGGAGAGGCCGGTGTACTCGGTGACAACGGTGGCCGAGCTGGTGCGGAACCGGTCCGCGATCTCGGCGACGGCCGCCACCTTGTCGGGCTTCGCCATGGGGTCGCCTCCTCTCTTGGCTAGGTGACCGCTGATGGTCATCCAGCCCCGGAAACGACGAAACGCCCCAGCGCAGCAGGCGCGGGGCGTCGTGGTGCACGCGTGTGCACGCGCGGCGAGCCTCGTTCCTCCTGCGCGGGCCGCCCGCACCTCGCGGGGCCTTCGTTCCCCGTGCCCTTCGGCACCGGGAAAACCAGCGGTCTTCGGTAGAACCGTCGACCAGAATACGCGACCCCCTTGCGCCCCAACACGCGGCCCTCGTTTAGCGGGCTAACCGTGTGCCCGGGCTCCCACTGACCGTAGGGGGACCGGCATCATGGGTGACGTGGCGGAGCAGCGACCTGACGAGCGGCGGCCTCCCGGCGAGCACGGGACGGAGCTGGAACGCGCCCAGTCCGCCGCGCCCGAGCAGCAGCCGCAGCAGCTCGACCCGGAACAGCTGCGCCAGTTCCAGCAGTTTCAGCAGTTCCAGGAGTTCCTGCGGTTCACCGAGGCGCAGAAGCAAGGGGGCGAGCTGACGCCCGCCCAGGCCCAGCAACCCGTCCCGGGCGCGGACCCCGGTCAGCAGGCGTGGCTCCCGGCGCAGCCGCCACCGCCCGGCGGGCCGCCCCAGGCCCGCCCGGACACCCTGCCCGCCCCGCTCCCCCGCCCGAAGGCGCCGCGCTGGCTCAAACGCCTCGGCGGCAAACTGCTCAGCGCGCTGCTGCTGCTCATCGTGCTCGCGATCGGCGGCAAGCTCGCCTACGACCACTTCTTCCCCAGCGCCGACGAGAACCTGCCCGCCGACATCGCGGGCAAGGGGACCTACAGCGCCACCGAGCTGCTGCAACCCAACCCGTACCGGGCCGTTCAGCTGGTGTACCAGCAGATCGCCCAGAACCGGCCCGACCTGGCCTGCGGCAACTTCTCGAAGCCGACCCAGCAGAAGTTCGCGGTGGACATGGGCTACGCCGACTGCAAGCAGGCCGTGGAACAGCTGAGCAAGCTCGTCACGAACAAGAGCGAGTACGCGCAGTCGATACCGTTCACCAGCTCGTCCCAGCCGCCGGGGGACGTCGTGCCGATCAGCTCCTGCGACTACGACATCAAGGGCGGCCGCCCGCTCGGATCGTTCACCGTCACCCGGCAGCACAAGGACACCTCGGGCGGCGACGTGAAGGGCGAGCAGTGGCTGATCACCGGGCACGAGCCGGGGGCCTCCCCCTGTGCCACACCGGTCTCGCCCAGCACCCCGCCGACCCGCTGAGCCGGGACAACGAAAGAGGGCGGCCCCGCTGAATGCGGGACCGCCCTCCTATCGGTGAAAGCCTTAGACGGCAGCTTCCTCGGCGAGGAGGTTGCGGGTCCGGGCCGGGTCCACCGGGATGCCGGGGCCCATGGTGGTCGTGAAGGTGACCTTCTTTACGTACCGGCCCTTGGCGGCGGACGGCTTGGCGCGCAGGATCTCGTCCAGCGCGGCGGCGTAGTTCTCCACCAGCTTCTCGGCGTCGAAGGAAGCCTTGCCGATCACCAGGTGCAGGTTCGCCTGCTTGTCCACGCGGAAGTTGATCTTGCCGCCCTTGATGTCGGCGACCGCCTTGGCGACCGCGGGGGTCACCGTGCCGGTCTTCGGGTTCGGCATCAGGCCACGCGGGCCGAGGATCCGGGCGATGCGCCCGACCTTGGCCATCTGGTCCGGCGTCGCGATCGCGGCGTCGAAGTCGAGCCAGCCACCCTGGATGCGCTCGATCAACTCGTCGGTGCCGACCGCGTCCGCGCCGGCGGCCTCGGCCTCGGCGGCCTTGTCGCCAGTGGCGAAGACGATGACGCGGGCGGTCTTACCGGTGCCGTGCGGCAGGTTCACGGTGCCGCGGACCATCTGGTCGGCCTTGCGGGGGTCCACGCCGAGCCGCATCGCGACCTCGACGGTGGCGTCCATCTTGGTCTTGGACGTCTCCTTCGCGAGCCGGACGGCCTCGAGCGGCGCGTACAGCCGCTCCCGGTCGATCAGCTCGGAGGCCTGGCGGTAGGCCTTGCTGCGCTTGGTCATGCTCTGTCCTTAACTTCGTAGATCTGGATCAGTTGTGGTGCGAGCCAGCGCTTGGCTCTTCCACGGTCGGCGCCGACTATTCGACGGTGATGCCCATCGACCGGGCGGTCCCGGCGATGATCTTGGCGGCCTGGTCGACGTCGTGCGCGTTGAGGTCGCTCTTCTTGGTCTCGGCGATCTCCTTGACCTGGTCCCAGGTGACCTTGGCGACCTTGGTCTTGTGCGGCTCGCCGCTGCCCTTCTCGATCCCGGCGGCCTTCAGCAGCAGCTTCGCGGCCGGCGGGGTCTTGAGCTTGAAGTCGAACGAGCGGTCCTCGTACACGGAGATCTCGACCGGCACCACGTTGCCGCGCTGCGACTCGGTCGCGGCGTTGTAGGCCTTGCAGAACTCCATGATGTTGACACCGTGCTGACCCAGCGCGGGGCCGACCGGCGGAGCCGGGTTCGCGGCACCCGCCTGAATCTGCAGCTTGATGATCGCTGCAAGCTTCTTCTTCTTGGGTGGCATTCCTATTTCCTATTCACTGCACAGGTTTCCCCGCGCACCTGCCGTCGGCGCGAGGACTGCCGGCCGCGAAGTTGCGACCGTCAGATCTTGGAGACCTGGTTGAACGACAGCTCGACCGGGGTCTCCCGGCCGAAGATCGACACCAGGACCTTCAGCTTCTGCCCGTCCGCGTTGACCTCGCTGATCGTGGCGGGCAGCGTGGCGAACGGGCCGTCCATGACGGTGACCGACTCGCCGACCTCGAAGTCGACCTCGACCGCCGGGGCGCCGAGCGGGGCCTGTTCGGCCGCGGTCTCGCCCTTGGCCTTCGCCGGAGCGGCCTTCTCGACCTGCGGGGCCAGGAACTTGAGCACCTCGTCGATGGTCAGCGGCGAGGGCCGCGAGGTCGCGCCCACGAACCCGGTGACCCCCGGGGTGTTGCGGACCGCGCTCCACGAGGCGTCGTTGAGGTCCATCCGGACCAGGATGTAGCCGGGCAGCACCTTGCGCTGCACCTGCTTGCGCTGGCCGTTCTTGATCTCGGTGACCTCTTCGGTGGGCACCTCGATCTGGAAGATGAAGTCCTCGACGTCCAGGGTCTGGGTACGGGTCTCGAGGTTGGTCTTGACCTTGTTCTCGTAGCCGGCGTAGGAGTGCACGACGTACCACTCGCCGGGCGCCGCCTTCAGCTCGGCGCGCAGCTTCGCCACCGGGTCGTCGTCGGACTCCGAAGACTCCACGGACTCCTCGACGGCCTCCGGTCCGGCGGCCGCGACGTCTTCGGCGTCCGCCTCGGGGGCGGCCGCCTCCACCGACTCGGTGTGCTCCGAGTCCTCGTCACCGGCCGCCGCGAACACCTGTTCGTCGGAAAGGCCGGTCAGTTCCTGACCGGCTTCTGCGCCGTTCTCGGAGGTCACGTTCCGTCCTCTCACTTGATCGCTTGTCCTGTTCGGGCGGGCCTGGTTCCGCTCGCGGCGGGAGAACCGGCCGTCAGCCGAACAGCCAGAACACGCCCTTGCGGAACGCGAAGTCGAGCAACGCGACCAGCGCGACCATGAAGGCCAGGAAGACCAGCACCACGGTGGTGTAGGTGACCATCTGCTTACGAGTCGGCCAGATGACCTTCCGCAGCTCGGCCCAGACCTCGCGGATGAACCGCATCAGCCGGGCGAACAGGGAGGCCTTCTTCTCCTTGCGATCCCGCTTGGGAGTCGCCCGTTCCTTACCCCCGGTCTTGGCCGGTTTGTCCGACGAGACCGCCTTGCCCTTGGCCGCGGGACGGGTCTTGTCCCCGTCGGCGTCCTGCTTGGCCTCGCCGGCCTTACCGGCCGGACGCGCGGAGGCGCGGCGCTCGCGCCGAGCCGCGGCGGTGACCGGACGGGAGGGGCGCTTGGCGTCCTTCTCCTGGTCCTTCTCGCCGCTGGCGTCGCTGTCGCTCACGACCACTCCTCCGCTTCACCAGTTGGGTACTACGCAGGGGTGACAGGACTTGAACCTGCAACCTGCGGTTTTGGAGACCGCTGCTCTGCCAATTGAGCTACACCCCTTCAACTCGACATCCGGCGGAGCCGACGGTCAAGTTATTGGCCGCATTCCACCCTCCCCACCGGCCGGTGGAGAGCAGGTTCACGCGTTCCAAGTTCGAGAGTCTACGGCAAGCCCTCGGAGGACTCGCAACCGCGCCCTTGATCGCCCCCGGAAGAAGGCGACCAAAGTACCGGGGTCTCGCGCGACCGTTGACACTCACCATGAAAAACTGTAGCCATGGCCACTCCCGGAACCACCGTCACCAGCCCCCGTTCGCGCGTCTCCGCCCGGATCGCCGGCATCAGGCCGTCGGCCACCCTCGCGGTCGACGCGAAGGCGAAGGCGCTGAAGGCCGAGGGGCGCCCGGTGATCGGCTTCGGCGCCGGCCAGCCGGACTTCCCGACCCCCGACTACATCGTCGAGGCGGCCGCCGCGGCCGTGCGCGACCGCGCCAACCACGGCTACACCGCCGCGGCCGGGCTGCCCGAACTGCGCGAGGCGCTGGCCGCCAAGACGCTGCGCGACTCGAACTACGCGGTCGAGCCCACCCAGGTCCTGGTGACCAACGGCGGCAAGCAGGCGGTGTATTCCGCGTTCGCCACCCTGCTCGACCCGGGCGACGAGGTGCTGCTGCCGGCGCCGTACTGGACCACCTACCCCGAATCGATCGCGCTCGCCGGCGGGGTGCCGGTGCAGGTCACCGCGGACGAGTCCACCGGCTACCTGGTGTCGGTCGAGCAGCTCGAGGCCGCCCGCACCGAGCGGACGAAGGCCCTGCTGTTCAACTCGCCGTCCAACCCGACCGGTTCGGTCTACTCGCGCGAGCAGGTCGAGGCGATCGGCCGCTGGGCCTACGAGCACGGCATCTGGGTCGTCACCGACGAGATCTACGAGCACCTCGTCTACGACGGGGTCAAGGCCGAGTCGCTGCCGGTCGTGGTGCCCGAGATGGCCGACCAGACCCTGGTGCTCAACGGGGTCGCCAAGACCTACTCGATGACCGGCTGGCGGGTCGGCTGGATCATCGGGCCGCAGGACGTGATCAAGGCGGCGTCGAGCTACCAGTCGCACCTGTGCGGGAACGTGGCCAACGTGTCGCAGCGGGCCGCGCTCGCGGCGGTCTCCGGGCCGCTGGACGCCGTCGCCGAGATGCGGAAGGCGTTCGACGCGCGCCGGAAGAAGATCGTCTCGCTGCTGTCGGAGATCCCCGGGGTGGAATGCCCGACGCCGGAGGGCGCGTTCTACGCCTACCCGTCGGTGAAGGCCCTGCTGGGCAAGGAGATCCGCGGCGAGCGGCCGCAGGACACCCTGGAGCTGGCGGACCTGGTCCTGCGGGAGGCCGAGGTCGCGGTCGTCCCGGGTGAGGCGTTCGGCACGCCCGGCTACTTCCGGTTCTCCTACGCGCTCGCCGAATCGGACCTGGTCGAAGGCGTGACCAGGTTCGGGCGCCTGGTCGCCGAGGCCAAGTAGCCACCGGGATGCGGATCGGGCTGGGCCTGCCGCACTTCGGTCCGCTCGCCGACCCCGGCGGGATCGGGCGGTTCGCCGCGGCCGCCGAGGAGTTGGGGTACGCGTCGCTGTGGACGGGTGACCGGGTGCTCACCCCGGTCGCCCCGAGCGATCTGTACCCCGGCGGCGGCACCCCGGAACGGCCGTACCCGCCCGAGTTCACCCGGTTCTTCGATCCCCTGGTCGCACTCACCGTCGCGGCCACGGCCACCACGTCGATCCGGCTGGGCACCAGCACGCTGACCGCGACCCTGTACCCGCCGGTCCTGCTCGGGCGCACGCTGACCTCGCTGGACGTGCTCAGCGGCGGCCGCCTCGACGTGGGCCTGGGCATCGGCTGGCTGCGCGACGAGTACACGGCCGCCGGGGTCCCCTGGGCCGGGCGCGGGAAGCGGCTCGAGGAGATCCTCGACGTGCTCACCGCGCTGTGGACGGCGGATCCGGTCCAGCACGACGGCCCACGCTGGCGCATCCCACCGTCCACAATGGACCTACGGCCGGTGCGGCGGCCGCATCCGCCGGTCCTGCTCGGCGGTTTCTCGCACGCCGCGCTGGAACGGGTCGGGCGGCGCGCCGACGGCTGGCTGCCCGGGCGGATGCCACCGGAGACCCTGGGCAAGCTCTGGGACATCGCGCGGTCCGCCGCCGAGCGGGCGGGCCGCGACCCGGATTCGCTGCGCCGCGTGCTGCGGCTCAACCCGCGGCGCGGGACCGCGCTGTCCCAGCTCGCCGACCAGTTCGCCGAAGCCGAGGCCGCCGGGGTCGAGGAGGCCTTCGCCGACCTGCACTACGTCGCCGATTCGATCGACCACGCCCTCGACCTGGCCGCCGGACTGCGCGCGCTGATCGCGTGAGCGTCACCCGGTTCGGCGAGCGGCCGGGGAGCCGTTCTCGCGTAAAAAGGACGCGTGGCAGGGAAAAAGGGCGGCGGCGGGTGCCTACTGCTCCTGGTCGTCGTGGCGGCGGTGATCGGGTTCGGGTACTACCGCTCGCAGGAGGGCGCGTCTTCGGACGCTCCGGAGCAGCCGGGATCCGGGACCGGGGGCGGCACCGGGCGGTACGTCGCGCTGGGCGACTCGTACACCTCGGCGCCGCGGACCGGGAAGCAGGCGGGTGAACCGCCGGGCTGCGCGCGTTCGGACAACAACTACCCGCATCTGCTCGCCGCCTCGCTCAAGCCGAAGGAGTTCGCCGACGTCAGCTGCAGCGGGGCGGTCACCGGGAACCTCGGCGGCGCCCAGCAGACCCGCGACGGCACGAACCCGCCGCAGCTGAACGCGGTGAACGCCGACACCACGCTGGTCACCCTGGGCATCGGCGGCAACGACGTCGGCTTCATCAGCCTGGCCGGGCAGTGCGCGACGAGCGATCCGAACAGCGCGAAGTGCCGGGCCCAGCTCACCGCGGGCGGGCGCGACCAGCTCGCCGAGCGGATCGACGCGACCGCCCCGAAGATCGCCGACGCGCTGGAGAAGATCCACGCCAAGGCCCCGAAGGCGCGGGTCGTGGTGGTCGGCTACCCGACCGTGCTGCCGGACGGGAACGGCTGCTGGCCGTCCCTGCCGTTCGGCGGCCCGGACGTGAACTACCTGCGCGATTCGCTGGACAAGCTGAACAGGATGCTCGCCGCGCAGGCCAAAGCGCACAAGGCCGGGTTCGCCGACACCGCGGCCCCGAGCAAGGGCCACGACATGTGCGCCGAACCCGCCCAGCGCTGGACCGAGGGGGTGCTCCCGGTGGACGCGGCCGCGTTGCACCCCAACGCCAAGGGCGAACGCGCGATGGCGGACGCGGTGCGCAAGGTGATCAGCTAGCGGATCGTGAGCCGCGACGCGGGTCGAAAGTGCGCGCGCTTTCGGCGCGTCCCGGCGGAGGCGACCTGCTCGGCTAGAGGCGGACCACCGCGGTGGCCTTGCCGAGCACGGTCTTCCCGTCGAACCGGGCGGTGATGTCCACCCGGGCCGTGCCGTCCTCGCGCACCTCGCCGATCTTGCCGCTCAGCTCGACCAGCGCGCCCTCGTCGTCGTCCGGCACCACGACCGGCCGGGTAAACCGGACGCCGTATTCGAGGACGCGGCCCGGATCCGGCAGCCAGTCGGTGATCATCCGCCCGGCGAGCGCCATGGTCAGCATGCCGTGCCCGATCACGTCCGGCAGCCCGACCTCCTTGGCGAACCGCTCGTTGTAGTGGATCGGGTTGAAGTCCAGCGAAGCGCCCGCGTACCGCACCAGGCGGTCCCGGGTGATCCGCACCTGGAGGGCGGGGAGTTCGGTGCCGACCTCGACGTTCATGAGCCCTCCCCCCGCACGACGAGCTGCGCGCGGGTGGTGCACACCAGCTCACCGGACTCGTCCTTGATCTCCGCGCGCACGTTGAGGAAGTCGTTGCCCGCGCGGGCCATGATGTTCTCGATGAACGTGGTCAGCAGCAGCCGGTCACCGGCGTGCACCGGCCGGGCGTGGGTGAAGCTCTGGTCGCCGTGCACCATCCGCCCGTAGTCGAGGCCGAGTTCGGGATCGGCGACGATCGCGTTGATCGCGGCGAGGTTGATGATCGTCAGGAAGGTCGGCGGCGCGATCACGTCCGGGTACCCGGCGGCGCGCGCGGCTTCCGGGTCGCGGTAGCAGGCGTTGTCGTCGCCGAGGGCGTCCGCGAACTCCCGGATCTTCTCCCGGCTGACTTCATAGGTACTGGTCGGCGGGTACGTCCGCCCGATGAACGACTGGTCCAGAGGCACGCCCGCACATTACCGGGCGGGGTCGTGAGCGGGCCCAGCCGCTCACGACCCCGCCCCGCCCGCTTGCCGCTACGGGGCGAGCGTGACGCCGTAGGCGCTCAGAGCCTCGTCGACCGGCTGGAAGTACGAGGTGCCGCTGCCCTTGCCGGAGGTGATGCCCAGCCCGACGCTGCCGGAGAACAGGCACCCGCCGGAGTCACCGGGGTTCGCCAGCGCGTTGGTCTGGATGAGCTGGTGCACCGAGCCCTCGGCGTAGTTCACGGTGACGTTCACCCGCTGCACCGAGCCCGAGGTGAGCCGGGTGGTGCTGCCGCTCTTCTGGATGCTCTGGCCCACGGTCGCGGCCGCGGACGAGCTGATCTTCTGGGTGCGGCCGTTGTACAGCTGCACCGCGCCCGGACCGCTGCCGGTGGTGTTGCGGATCAGGCCGTAGTCGTTGGTCGGGAAGCTGGCGCCCTGCGACGGGCCCACGTTCCACTGCGACACCGCGCGGGTGCAGTGCCCGGCGTCGACGATGTAGAGCTGGCCACCCTTGGTCGCGTTGAAGCCCACCGAGCAGCGGGTGCCGCCGCCGGTGATCGCTTCACCGTTGTAGATGGTGGTGTGGAACTCGCCGCTGACCCGCTCGACCCGAACCCGGTCGCCGAGGCGGTTCGCGGCGGCCAGCAGGCCCGCGACATCGCCCTTCGCGGCATCCGAAACGGTCAGCACGACCTGGTTGGTCTTCGGGTCCTGGCCGATCGAGGTGTGCGTCACCGCGGGCACGGATTCCAGCGCCTGCTGGGCCGAGGCCAGTGCGGCGGTGGAGTGCTTCACGAGCTTGGCGGTCGCGCCCGCCGCGCGAACCTGGTCGGCGGCCGCACCGTCGAGCACGTTCACCACGGGCAGGCCCTGGTCGTCGAGGTATCCCCCGGCGGACTGGAAGCCCAGGCGCCCGTCGAGGTCCTCGACGGTGCGCGCGCTGGCGTCCTGGATGCTCAGGATCCGTTCGGCGGCGGCTTCGGTGATGCCGCGTTCGGCGACGAGCGACGACACCGCCGAGCGCTGGACGTCACTGGAGTAGCCCGCCACCGCGGTCGCGGAGGCGACCGAGGGGGTCAGGAAACCGATGGCCGCGGCGCCCGCGATCATCGTGATTGCGATCTTGCGCATACCGGCAACTCACTTTCGCAGGGAAGCGCGGCGCGGATGAGCCGCGCTGTTCAGTGGGTTGACCGGCCACTTCGTGCGTGACCGGCACCGGTGCAAATCCGGTACGCACCAGGGTGTTCTGGGTCACGATGTCCCGATACCGACTTTCGTCGTTACGAGGCAAAAGATAGGTGATCACCGAGTTTTATAGGTAACGCGAACAGGCCGCCCCTCGATGAGGGACGGCCTGTTCGCGAAGTCGACCGGGCGCGAGCGCGCTACGCGCTCAGCGGGTCTCCTTGTGGGTCCGGTGCGTGCCGCAGTTCGGGCAGAACTTCTTCATCTCCAAGCGGTCCGGGTTGTTGCGCCGGTTCTTCTTGGTGATGTAGTTGCGGTGCTTGCACTCCTCGCACGCGAGCGTGATCTTCGGTCGCACGTCGGTGGCAGCCACAGCAAAGCTCCTCTAACTAAGTTTCTGGTCCCCGCCTGCGCGGGGTTCCGGGGCTCGGCCCCAGGGCTATCGGCGTAGCGGTGGCCGGACTTGAACCGACGACACAGCGATTATGAGCCGCTTGCTCTACCAACTGAGCTACACCGCCTCACATGGTCGAAGCCGCGATACCAGTGCAAGCATCGCGGCTCTGGCCACCGAGCCCCTTTACGGAATCGAACCGTAGACCTTCTCCTTACCATGGAGACGCTCTGCCGACTGAGCTAAAGGGGCAAGCTCAACGTTCAAGCCTCGAAAAGATTACATGGCCTGTTCGAGCGAGCGCGAGGGGGGTCCCCTTTACGTCAGCAGGGTCAGCACGGTCTCCTGGTGCCGACCGGGTGAACGGGCCGTTCGTGCCTGCAGCCACGCCTCCAGCCGCTCCTCGGACAGCGGCCGCGAGATCAGGTAGCCCTGCGCGACGTCGCAGCCCATCGCCTCCAGCTGATCGCGTGCCACGTCCTCCTCGACACCCTCGGCGACCACGGTCAGCCCGAGCGAATGGCCCAGTTCGACGATCGAGCGCACCACCGCGAGGTCGCCGAGGTCGGTGCCCATGCCGAGCACGAAGCTCTTGTCGATCTTGACCTGGTCGACCGGGAGTTGCCGCAGGTAGGCCAGCGACGAGTAGCCGGTGCCGAAGTCGTCCACCGCGAGCACGATGCCCAGCGCGTGCAGCTCGCGCAGGATCGGCAACGCCTTCTGCGGATCGGCCATCACACCGGATTCGGTCAGCTCGAAGGTGAGCAGCTCCGGTGGCACGTCGAAGCGGCGCAGCGCCTCGACGACCTTGCCCGGGAAGTCGGCGTCGGCGAGGTTGCGCACCGACAGGTTGACCGCCGCGGAGATCCGCAGGCCCTCGTCGAGCCACTTGCGCACGCGGCGCAGCGACTGCTCGAGCACGAACGACGTGAGCACGCCGATCAGCCCCGCGGCCTCCACGGCCGGGACGAACTCGTCCGGATCGAGCTTGCCGAATTCCGGATGCTGCCAGCGAACCAGCGCCTCGACGCCCTGCACCTGCCGGTTCGGCAGCGAGACCTTCGGCTGGTAGTGCACGCTGACCTGGCCGTCCTCCAGGGACTGCCGGAACTGGGTGACCATCTGGAAACGGCGCATGAAGATCTGGCCCATGCTCGGCACGTAGCCGCGGACCTCCTCGCCGCCGCGGGTCGCGCGCACCGCCACGTCGGCGCGTTGCAGCAGCGCGTCGACGTCCACCGCCTCGCCGTTCTCCTCCAGCGCGGGCGAGGCGTAGCCGACCATCGCGTTGGCCTCGACGGTGAGCCGGTCGACCGGGTAGGGCGCGGACAGTTCGGCGCGCAGCCGTTCCGCGGCCTGGTGCGCCTGCTGCGGCGTGCAGTCGATCAGCAGCGCGGCGAACGAGGCGCCTTCCAGCCGGGCGAGCGGGACCTCGGGCCCGAGCGCGTCCCGGATGCGGCGGCCGGCGGCGATCACCATCCGGTCCGCCCACACGTATCCCAGCGCGTCGCTGACCGTGGAGAACACGTCCAGGTCCACCCGCAGCACCGCGGAATTCGCCCGCTCCCGCAACGGTTCCCGGGCCACCTGGCGGAAGCCGGGCCGGTTGAGCAGGCCGGTCAGTGGATCGTGGTAGGCGTCGTGGCGCAGGGTGGCCAACAGGCGGCGGTTGTCCAGCGCGGTGGCCAGGTGGCTGGCCATGGTGCCGAGCAGTTGCACGTCGTACTTGCCGAAACCGCGCCAGCGGGACAGCCGGTCGTGCGCCTCGACGACGCCGAGCAGCTGGTTGGCGCTGCGCAACGGGACGACCAGGGCTTCCTGTGCGCCGCGGTCGAGCAGGGCGGCGCGGACATCGGGATTGGCCTCGGTGATCCGGAAGTGCCGGACGTGCGCGCCGGGCAGCCGCAGCAGCGGATCGTCGGCGGGCGGTTCGTAACCGGGCAGCGGATCCCCGGCGACGACCGCGCGCATCGCCTCGGTGGGCTCGAGCCGGAGCCGCAGCACCACCCGGCCCGCGGCGAGCTGGTCCTTGATCCGTTCGGCGATGGTGGCCCATTCGCTGACATCGACACCGCCGACCAGATCGTCGGCGCGGCTGGCGGGCCGGGCGGCGGCCTGCTGCCCGGACCGGGCGACCATCAGGCTCACGTCGGAAAGCGCCTCCATGTCGCGCTGTTCGCGCAGCAGGTCCGAATAGGCCCAGTAGAGCGCGGACAGGCCGAGGAACACCGCGAGCACCAGCGGCCAGGCCTTCGGCGTCCCGGAGATCACCAGGTAGCCGGACAGGCCGACCGACGCGTTGACGAAGCCGACCACCAGGATCCGGCCGGTGAGCCGCAACGCGGTGCTCACCCGCATCCGGCGGCGCAGCACGCGGACCGCGGCCAGCGCGAGCAACGTGCTGGTGAGCGGCGCGGTGAGGGTGCCCGCGAGCGCGGCGGGCCAGGGCATGTCGTGGGCGTTCATGGCCTGCTTGACCAGTCCGGCGACCGCGAAGGCGCTGGTGATCTCGAGCAGGAAGGCGCCGGCGTTGTAGAGCACGCGCCCGGACACCTTGCGGGCCAGCAGGGTGCTGATCCCGGCGACCAGGTGCGCGGCGAGCACGACTTCGAAGGGCGCCACGAAGAAGCCGATGACCAACGGGATCTCGGTGAACGAGATGGTCCACGAGATGCCGCTGCGCACGTCGACGTTGATGCCGAGCTGTTCGGCGAGCAGGAAGGAAAGCGCCAGCAGCGGGCCGATCCACCACAGACTCGCCGATCCCTCGAACGGCAGCCACAGGGATACGGCGGCCGCGGTGGCCAGCCCGACGGTGAGCACGCTGAGGGTGTAGATCCGGAACCGGCGCTCGTCGGAACGGGCCTCGCCGCCCTGGATCTGCTGCGCCCGGCGCCCCGCCGACGGCGAACCGCCGCCACGCATGGCAGAGTCGCTGGCTGCCGCCGGGATGTGGCCCGCGGGCCTGCCACCCGAGTCCGGCATGCAACCTCCTTCCCGGCTGCTCGCCCGAAGGCAACGCACCGGTTCACCGCCGCCCAAAGCCTTCACGCAGCGGTCCCAACCGCCGCGTGAAAGTGGGCCTCACTGTACCCCGGAGGGCGTATTTCGGCCTCTTTCCGGCCGAGATGAGATCACCTCAGGGTTAACACTGACCCAACCGCGCTGACCTGCGCCGACCACCGGGTGAAACGAGAGCATTCTTCGCGTTTGCCTTGGTTGCCATGGGTAACCGACCTGGCCGGACCCCGGAACGGCCCGGCCGCTTCAATAGGCGGCATGAACGTGGACGCGATAGCCGCCGAACACGCCACTCGGTTGCGCGACGTCGACCCGCTTTTACCTGCCCCGGCTCGGTTCGGACCGGAGTCGCCGGGAACCGTGCTCACCGCGGCCGCGGCGGGTTCGGCCGCCGCCGGGCTCGCCAGTTTCGCCGAAGTCGCCGCGGACGCCCGTGACGCACTGTGGCGCCCGCTCATCGAGCACCGGCTGAAGGTGCGGCTGGGCGGTCCGGATCCGGCGGCCGCGATGGAGGCATTGCTCGCCGACTGGGAGACCCACCTCGCCGAGACCGTGGCTTCCGGGGACTGGGACACCGCCGCCGTGGTGCCGCGCCCGAGCCGGGATTCGACCGGATCCGCGGAGTTGCTGCGGCACGGTTTCGCCCCGGCCCGCGTGGTCGCGGTGCGGCCCGCGGACCGGCTCGCCGCGGCGGGCCCGGACACCACGCCCGGGGTGCGGATCCGGCCCGCCGAACACGACGATCTGGCGACCGCGGTCCGGCTGCGGCTCGACCTGGAGCGCTACGACGCCCAGTTCGGCATCGTGACCCTGCGGGCGAACGCCGAGCAGGAGGTCACCGCGGAACTGGCCGAGCTGCTCGACGCCGACGAGCCGACGCTGTGGATCGCCGAGTTGTACGGGCAGCCGCTGGGGATCGTGCAGGTGCAGTTGCCGCCCGCGTCGGGCTGGATCGAACCGCTCGTCGCGGCCGACCGGGTCGGCTACCTGACCGCGCTGAACGTGGCCGGGGAGGCGCGCTCGACCGGTGTCGGCTCGGCCCTGGCCGCGCACGCGCACCAGGTGTTCGACGAGGCGGGGATCGAGGCGGTCCTGCTGCACCACGCGCTGGCCAACCCCCGCTCGACGCCGTTCTGGTACGCGCAGGGCTACCGTCCACTGTGGACATACTGGTACCGCCGCCCCGCGGTCCGGTAACCGGATTTCCGGCCTTGGGCCATTTGGCGGATAAGGGCGGGCATAAGGTTCACATTATGCGGTCGTCAATTCCGACCGTTGTTCTTGACCCGAATTCCGATTAGGCGGAGATCGGAAACGAAAGTGCGCACCTGCTGGTACAGACCACCCGCGGTGCGCTACAACTTGGGGGTGACTCAGAGCAGCAGCGCCGCGCCGGAGGCTCCGCAGGGCGTTGACACGGAAAAGCCCTCTGCCGCGCGGGTTTACGACTGGCTGCTGGGCGGGACCCAGAACTGGGCCGTCGATCGGGAATTCGGCCGCCGGGTCGAACGGATGTGGCCGCCGATCAAGCCCGGGGCCAGGCACAATCGCGAATTCCTGCACCGCGCGGTGCGCGCCGCGCTGGATGCCGGGATCCGGCAGTTCCTCGATCTCGGTTCCGGAATGCCCACCGCGGGCAACGTGCACGAGGTGGTCGCCGATTACCTGGCCGACGACGAGCGGGCGACCGTGGTCTACGTCGACTACGAACCGGTCGCCGCCGCGCACGCCACGCTGATCCTGGAACGGCAGAACGCGACCGAATGGGCCGGGCTGGTGCAGGCGGACGTCCGCGACCCGGACGCGATCCTCGACCACGAGACCACTCGGCGGCTGATCGACTTCGACCGGCCGGTGTGCGTGCTGATGGTGGCCGTGCTGCACTTCGTCGGCCCGGACGAGGATCCGGGCGGGGTGGTGGCGGCCTACCGGGACGCGGTCCCGCCGGGCAGCCGCCTCGTGCTGTCGCACATGACCGTCGGCGACGCGACCGGCGAGGCCGCCGCGGGTGTCGAATGGTTCGCCGCGCAGTACCGGCACACCACCAACCCGGTCTGGCTGCGCGATCGCGCGGAGATCGAATCCTGGTTCGCCGACTGGGACGTGACCGAACCCGGGGTGACGCACCTGCCGGACTGGCGCCCGGTCCGTGAACTGGCCCCGGAAGAGGAGATCGCCCGCCCGTTCGCCTGGTGCGGCGTCGCGGTGAAACCGGGGCCGGGCGAACGGTAAGTGACGATCACCCGGTGGTGCGGCACGGCCCGGTGAGGTCCCCGCACAGCCGGGTGACCTGGTCTGGCGGGTCGAGCGGCGGTCGCGGTGCACTGGCCGGTGCGCGAAATCCCGCGCGCCGATCAGGGAGGTTCTCGTGCTCAGATCCATGGTCAGAACGTTCATTCCGGCAGTGCTGCTCGCCGCGACCGCGGTGGCGGCTCCGCTCACCGCTTCGGCGTCGACCGCTCCGCGCAGCTTCGGCGACTGCATGGACCTCGCGGTCGCCGAACACGGCGTCGACCCGTGGCTGGCCCACGACGCGTGCGACGCGGTCAGCTTCGAGGACTGCTACTGGACCTTCCGCCACGAGTACGTGCCCGCGACGCTGGCGGCTGCCGCATGCCGCCTCCGCGACAAGTAGGGCCCGCTTTATTCCCGGAGTGGTGCTCGCTACGGGCGAACAACCAGCGGAAACAAACCAGCGCTCGCGAAAGTTGAGCTGATCAGACTCAACTAGAAGGAGCGCAACCGATGAGCGAAACACGCCTCCTGCCGGTCCTGCCCCTCGACGACGACGTGGTCCTGCCCGGCATGGTCGTCCCGCTCGACCTCACCGACACCGAGACGCGGGCCGCGGTGGAGTCCGCGCAGGCGCGGGTGCCCAGCGCGGCCTCCTTCCCGGGTATCCGGTCGGGGAGCACGGCCAAGGGCGAGGTCCTGATCGTGCCGCGGGTCGACGGCGAGTACGCCGAGCTCGGCACCGTGGCGACCATCGATCGGATCGGCCGGGTCCCCGGCGGCAAGGCCGCGGCGCTGCTGCGCGGTACCGGGCGCGCGAGCGTCGGGGACATCGGCGACGGGCCGGGCGCCGCCCGCTGGGTGTACGCCACCGACGCGGCCGAACTGTCCGACGACACCGCGAAGACCCTGGCCGCCGAGTACAAGTCGCTGGTCATCTCGATCCTGCAGCAGCGCGGCGGGTGGCAGATGATCGACGCCGTCGGTCAACTCGAAGAACCCTCGGCCATCGCCGACCTCGCGGGCAACGCGCCGTACCTGAACGTCGAGCAGAAGCTGGAACTCCTGCGCGCGCTGGACGTCTCGGCACGGCTGGAGAAGGCCCTGGAATGGAGCCGGGAGCACCTGGCCGAACTCGAGGTCTCCGACACCATCCGCAAGGACGTCCAGGAAGGGATGGAGAAGCAGCAGAAGGAGTTCCTGCTGCGCCGCCAGCTCGAGGCGATCCGCAAGGAACTGGGCGAGCTGGACGGCAGCAACCCCGACGAGGACGACTACCGCGCCCGCGTCGAGGCCGCCGACCTGCCCGAGCACGTCCGCAAGGCCGCACTGTCCGAAGTGGACAAGCTGGAGCGGACCTCGGAGCAGTCGCCGGAGGGCGGCTGGATCCGGACCTGGCTGGACACCGTGCTGGAAATGCCGTGGCAGACCCGGACCACCGACGTGCACGACATCGCGGGCGCGCGGGCCGTGCTGGACGCCGACCACGCGGGCCTGGACGACGTGAAGGAACGGATCATCGAGTACCTGGCCGTGCGCAAGCGCCGGGCCGAGTCGGGCAAGGGCCAGGTCGGCGGCCGCCGGTCCGGGGCCGTGCTCGCGCTGGTCGGGCCGCCCGGGGTCGGCAAGACCTCGCTCGGCGAGTCGGTCGCGAAGGCCATGGGCCGCGAGTTCGTCCGGGTCGCGCTCGGCGGCGTGCGGGACGAGGCCGAGATCCGCGGGCACCGGCGCACCTACGTCGGCGCGCTGCCGGGCCGGATCGTGCGGGCCATCAAGGAAGCCGGGTCGATGAACCCGGTGGTCCTGCTCGACGAGGTGGACAAGGTCGGCGCGGACTACCGCGGCGACCCGACCGCGGCCCTGCTCGAGGTCCTGGACCCGGAGCAGAACCACACGTTCCGCGACCACTACCTGGAGGTCGAACTGGACCTCTCGGACGTGGTGTTCCTGGCCACCGCCAACGCGCTGGAGACCATCCCCGGCCCGCTGCTGGACCGGATGGAACTGGTCACCCTGGACGGCTACACCGAGCACGAGAAGGTCGTCATCGGCCGGGACCACCTGCTGCCGCGGGAACTGGACCGGGCCGGGCTGGGCGCGGACGACGTGCGGATCACCGACGCGGCGCTGAGCCGGATCGCCGCCGAGTACACCCGCGAGGCGGGCGTGCGCGACGCGAACCGGACGATCGCGAAGGTGCTGCGCAAGGTCGCGACCAAGGCCGCGCTGGACGAGGTCACCCTGCCGGTGACGATCGACGCCGAGGACCTGGCCACCTACCTCGGGCGGCCGCGGCACCTGCCGGAGTCGTCGCTGCCCGCGTCGACCCAGCGCACCTCGATCCCCGGGGTGGCGACCGGGCTCGCGGTCACCGGGGCCGGGGGTGACGTGCTCTACGTGGAGGCGTCGCTCGCGGACGCGGAATCCGGCGGCGCCGGGCTGACGCTGACCGGGCAGCTCGGCGACGTGATGAAGGAGTCGGCGCAGATCGCGTTGTCCTACCTGCGGTCGCGCGGCGCCGAACTGGAACTGCCGGTGGGCGATCTCAAGGAGCGCGGCATCCATGTGCACGTGCCCGCGGGCGCGGTGCCGAAGGACGGGCCGTCGGCCGGGGTCACCATGACCACGGCGCTGGCGTCCCTGCTGACCGGCCGGGTCGTGCGGGCCGACGTGGCGATGACCGGTGAGGTGTCGCTGACCGGCCGCGTGCTGCCGATCGGCGGGGTGAAGCAGAAACTGCTCGCCGCGCACCGGGCCGGGATGAAGACCGTGATCATCCCGCGGCGCAACGAACCGGATCTGGACGACGTGCCCGCCGAAGTGCTGTCCGAACTGGACGTGCACCCGGTGGCGAGCGTGCGGGAGGTGCTCGAGCTCGCGCTCGCCCCGGCTACCGCCCCGGTCGCCCACGCCGCCTGATCGCGAGCACGAACTGTCATGAGGGGACCCCTCCGGACAAAATTTGTCCGGAGGGGTCCCCTCATGACACACGCGCCACTCGGGGCCGCTTTTGCCCGTAGTTCATCTGCGGGTCTGGTTCGCGCGGCCTTGCGTACGTACTCTCCGTTCCGCTCCTGACCGCACCACCACGAAGCGGAATCCTTGGAGGCACAAGTGAAGAGACGCAACTTCCTGCGCGCGGCCGTCGTCGGCACCGGGGTCACGGTGTTCGGCAACAGGTTCACCCCCGCCGCCCTGGCCGATCCCGCGCAGAACGCGCCGAGCCCGTACGGCCCGCTGCAGGCCGCCGACGCGAACGGCATCCAGCTCCCGGCCGGGTTCACCAGCCGGGTGGTCGCGCGGTCCGGCCAGCAGGTCGCGAATACCGGCTACACCTGGCACCACGCCCCGGACGGCGGTGCGGTGTTCGCCGACGGCTCCGGCTGGATCTACGTGTCGAACTCGGAGATCGAACCCGGCGGTGGCGCCAGCGCGGTGAAGTTCGACGCCAACGGCAACATCACCAGCGCCTACCGGATCCTGTCCAACACCCGGCGGAACTGCGCCGGTGGCGCGACGCCGTGGAACAAATGGCTGTCCTGCGAGGAAGTCGATCTCGGGTTCGTGTACGAGACGGACCCGTGGGGCGGGGCCGCCGTGCAGCGGCCCGCGATGGGCCGGTTCAAGCACGAGGCGGCGGCGGCCGACCCGGTGCGCAAGGCCATCTACCTGACCGAGGACGTCTCCAACGGCTGCTTCTACCGGTTCGTCCCGACCGTCTGGGGTGACCTGTCCGCGGGCACGCTGCAGGTGCTCAAGGCCGGCACCGCGACCTCGGGCAGCTTCACCTGGGGCACCGTCCCCGATCCGGACGGCTCCCCCACCGCGACCCGCGACCAGGTCTCCGGCGCCAAGCGGTTCAACGGCGGCGAGGGCCTGCACTACGCCAACGACACCGCGTGGTTCACCACCAAGGGCGACAACCGGGTCTGGCAGATCAACCTGGCGTCGAGCACCTACGAACTCGCCTACGACGACAAACTGGTCAACCCCGGCCCGGCGCCGCTGACCGGGGTGGACAACATCACCGGTTCCACGTTCGGGGACCTCTACGTCGCCGAGGACGGCGGCAACATGGAGATCTGCATGATCACCCCGGACGACAAGATCTCGGTGTTCCTGCGGATCAACGGGCAGAGCTCGTCCGAGGTCGCCGGCCCGGCGTTCACCCCGGCCGGGAACCGGCTGTACTTCTCGTCCCAGCGCGGCACGTCCGGCTCGTCCAGCGGTGGCATCACCTACGAGGTCACCGGTCCCTTCCGGACCTGAGGTCACTCCCGTCGCCGGGATCCCAGCAAGAGCAAGCAGAAGACCGCGACCCCGGTGACCACCCCGGCCACCAGCAGCATCGGGTCCAGCGACGGCCCGGTGGCGGCCTGCTGGGCCACCGCCGCCCCTTCGGTGGGCGGTGGCGCCGGGGACGCGGGCTCGGCGGGGACGGAAGAAGGCAGCGAAGGACCAGGTCCGGCGGAGGGCGCCGGGCCGGGCGGGGCCACCGCGTGGTTCGACGAGACCGGTGGCCTCGCCGCCGGACGTGTCGGCGCCGGGGCCGCACTTGGTTTCGGCGCGGCCGGTGCGGGCGCCGGGGTGTCCGCGGGCAGCACGGTGATCTGCGCGCGCATGTCCGGGTGCACCGAGCAGTAGTACGAGTACGTCCCGGCCTGCCGGAACGTGTAGCTCCAGCTCTGCCCCTGCGACAGCAGCGGGCTGCGGAACGCCGCCGGCGCGCTCGTGGTCACCACGTCGTGCGGTGCCGAGTCGTGCTGCATCCAGGTCACCGTGTCCCCGGCCCGCACGGTCAGCGAGGCGGGCGAGTACGCGTAGTTCCGCATCATCACCTGCTGCGTGGCCGCCCGCGCCGCCGGAGCGAACAGTCCACTGAGGACGAACAGGGCGGCGAGCAGGAAGGTCAGGCGGCCCGGAACTCGGCGGCCAGCTCGACGTGCAGGCGTCGCAGCACGCCCCGGGCGTGCAGCACCACCTCCCCGGGGCCGGACCTGATGAACCGGATCTCTCGAAATTCCGAAACGCATCGCGCCCTCTCGCCGGTCAGTGTCATTCGGAGCAAAGGAATGTTGGTGCGCAAGGATTTCGAGCCCAGCTCGACTTCCAGCACCGGTTCGTCGCCGTCCTCGCCGAGATCGAGCCATCCGCGCCTCGCCGGGAACCGGCCCCAGACCACCGGGCGGCCCAGCACGCGGATCGAGAGTTCCGCCACGCAGTGGCGCAAGGTCAGGACTCGGGTGTCCGCGGACATCGCTCACCTCCATACTGGGGTGGTGGCCCGGCCGAACGGTCCTCGGCCGGGCCACCTCTTCGGCGACGATGCCCCGCTAGCAGGTCGCCTGTCCGAGCAACGGCGTGAGCACGTTCTCCAGCCACACCGTGTGCGTCTTGAGGTACTGATCCAGGTTCAGCAGATCGGCCACCTGTTGCCCCAGCGGGGTTTCCAGGTGCGCGGTCTTGATGTGGTCCAGGATCGGTTTGAGGGTGTCCACGAGCACCTTGTCCACGCTGCCGTCGAACACCGGTTTGAGCACCGTCTCCAACCAGACCGTGTGCGTCTTGAGGTGCTGGTCCAGGTTGAGGATGTCCTGCACCTGCTGCCCCAGCGAGGTCTCCAGGTGCGCGGTCTTGATGTGGTCGATGATCGGCTGCAGCACGGCCTTCGGGACGCACGGCCCGCCCGGTGCCGGTGTGGTCGGCGGCATCGTGTGGGTCGGCGGCGTGGGATCCGTGCTCGGCGGCGTCGTCGGGTCCGAGCCGGGCGGCGTGGTCGGCGGTGCGGTGGTCGGCGGCGTCGACGACCCTTCGACCGTCAGCGTGGCCTTCATGTCCGGGTGCACCGAGCAGTAGTACGAGTACGTCCCGGCCTGGGTGAAGGTGTGGCTGAAGGACTGCCCCTGCTGCAGCAGCGGCGAGCTGAACTTCTCCGGCCCGTCGGTGACCACCACGTTGTGCGGCGCGGAATCGTGGTTGGTCCAGGTGACCGTGTCGCCGACCGCGATCTTGGCGCTCGCCGGGGCGAACTTGTAGTCCATCGCCTCGACGCTGGTCGCCCCGGCCGCCGCGGGAGCCGCCCCGCCCTGCTGGGACAGCCGCTGGTAGATCGGCACGGCGAGCGGGCTCCGCTGGGACAGTGCGGCGAGGTCGACGTCACCGGTCTGCGCGGGCGTGTCCGAACTCCGCAGCGTCGCCAGGCTGAACATGGCGACGCCCAGCGCCAGGATCGCCACCGCGATCGGCCACCGCCGGCGGCCACCTGCCTCCGGTGGCCGCTCGGTGGATTCGGGGTTGTCCATGCACGGACTCCTTTCGGATGTTGTTCGGTCACCGGCCGGGGTTGGCCGTGACGAGGAAGCTCGCCGCGAGCAGCACCATGAGCACGAGTGAGGTCTCCGCGGCGACGGAAACCAGGAACGGCCGGACGGTCACCGCGTCCCCGCGCAGGACGACGGCGAAATCGAGGCGGCGGGACACCCAGGCGCGGCTGGCCTGCGCGGCGATCAGCACGACCACGAGCAGGGCGAGTTTGGTCAGCAGCAGCCGCCCGTAGCCGGTGGTGAACAGCCGATCGACCGAGCCGATCAGCGGCACGGCCAGGACCGTCCCGCCGGCCACGATGAGCAGCATGGTGATCATCGCCAGCTTCGAGTAGCGGGGCACGACCCGGGCCAGTTCGCCGGGGTCCCGGCGGGCGAGCACCCCGAACAGCAGCATCGCCAGCCCGCCGATCCACGCGCAGATTCCGGCCAGGTGCACGAAATCGGCGAGCTGGGTCAGCAGCGGGGTGGCGCTTTCCGAGGTGTGGCCGGTGAGTCCGGTGGTGCGCAGCAGCCCGATCGCGACGGCGGCCGCGCCGATCCGCCAGGCCAGGGACACCGCGGCGCGTTCGCCGCGCTGCAGCAGATCGGCCAGCACCACACCGCCCAGCAGCCACAGCAGTGCCTTCGCGAACCAGATCCGTCCGAATTGGACATCGAGCGCCTGGCTGAGCACCTGCCAGTCGAACATCGCCGAAGGCGGTCGCTGCGCGGTCCAGGCGCCTTGCAGGCCGATTCCGGCGAGCGTGCCGAGGAATCCGAGCAGCCAACCGGTGATCAGCACGCCGCGGGCCTTGGCGACCGAACCGCCGCGCGGCCAGAGCAGCGCGAGGAAGAACAGGCCGCCGAGGAACAACGTCATGCCGAGGTAGTCCGCGCAACGCGCGAGCACGTAGCAGACTTTGGCCGGGGTCAGGTCCATGGCTCAGCCCGCCCCCGGCACCGGGGTCGCGGGAACCGCGGGCGGCGGGCAGTAACCGACCAGGACGTGCAGCAGGCCGTCCGGCCCGGTCACCCCGAGGCCGGTGGTGAGGCCGCCGAGCAACGGCAACGCGCCCACGATGTCCACTGTGGACTGCAGGAGCCCGGGGTCGCAGGCGGGCGGCGTGCCGGGTGGCTGCGGCGGGATCGGGCCGGGCGGCGTCGGGCCGGGCGGCGTGGCCGGGGTGGTCGGCGGCGGGACCACGGGCGGGGTCGAGGGATCCGGCGGCGGCACGGTGGGCGGGGGCGTGGACACCTCCACCGTTCCCGGTTGGTCGCCGCCGGGCACCTCCACCCCGGGCAACGGCTGGACCGCGCCCGGCGGTGGCGGCTGGCTGGACGGCAGCTGCTGCTCGCCGGGCGGCGGCGTCGCGGGCTGGGGTTGCGGGGCTTCCTGCGCGGCGGCGGGCGGCTGCGGGCTCGAACCGGGGTTGAGGCCCAGGCCCGAGGCGTAGCCGACGACCACCACCACGGCGCCCACCAGACTCGCCGCGATCACGTGTTCCCGCCCCACCGGCACCGGTTCCTCCTTGTTTTACGCGATCCGGGAACTTCCCCGGGCCCGCGAACGACAACTGAGCTGGGGCAGAACCAAACCAGTTACCGCGTTTCGCGGTATGTTCCTTTCGTGAACTGCGCGTAAAAGAAGGGACTTCGCAATCTCCGGCGCCGGTGAGATCGGCGTGGCAGGTTGCTGCTCAAGGGTGACGGATTCGCGTCCGAACGGCCCTGGCCGGTACGGCAGAGGGCCGAATCGGCGGCCGCGGTGCGAATCCGTTTACGCGGCCGTTGCGCGGCGAAACATCGCCGATCACAAGGAATCGCTACTTTTTGAGTGTTTGCTTCCGACGGTCCCGCAGCCGCGTCACAACAAACAGCACGATCGCCAGGGCGACCAGGCCGATCACGAGTTTCTGGAACACGTCCGCGTATTTCTCGACCAGCCGCCAGTTCTCGCCGAGGGCATATCCGGCGACGATGAAGACGAGGTTCCAGAGCAGGCTGCCGAGCGTGGTCAGGGACAGGAACCGCCAGAACGGCATCCGTTCGATTCCGGCGGGCAGTGAAATGAGGCTGCGGAAGATCGGCACCATCCGCCCGAAGAACACCGCCTTCGTGCCGTGCCGGTGGAACCACGCCTCGGTGCGGTCGAAGTCGGCGGCCTTCACCAGCGGGATCTTGGTGAGCAGTGCGCGGGTCCGGTCCCGGCCGAGCAGCAGCCCGAGGTAGTACACGATGACCGCGCCGAGCACCGAACCCACAGTGGTCCAGACCAGTGCGCCGGTGAGCGAGAAGGTGCCCCGGCTGGCGCTGAACCCGGCGAGCGGGAGCACGAGTTCGCTGGGGATCGGCGGGAACAGGTTGTCCAGGCCGACGATCACCGCCGCCCCCGGGCCACCGAGGTGGTCCATCAGGTCGACGGCCCAACCGGCGAGCCCGCCCATCGGCTCGGCGGCGGCTTCGGCGAGATACAGGTTCATGAACGGCCCTTTCGAAGATCGCTGTCGTCGGGGTCGAAGCTAGGAATCCAGCCGCCCGCCGACCATGAGGTGCGGCACCCGAACTTCCTGTGGAAAACCTCAGTCCACCGCGCGCGCACCCCGGCTAACCTGGCCTTATGCCGGACACCGAGCTCGCCCGCCGCCACCCCGCCGCACTGGCGGTCCGAGTGCTGCGCGTCGGGACGGCGCTCGCGATCGGCGGCGGGACGGCGTTCGCCGAACTGGCCTACGTCATGGCCGCGCTGCCCGCGTGCGCGTTCCCGGCGGCCCGGAAAGCGGTGTTCGCGGGCGCGCGCCGGTTCGCCGAGTTCGAACGCCACCGGGTGGCGAAGTACCTGGGCGCCGGGAGTTCCGGGGACTTCAGCGGGCGGCGGGCGCTGGAATACCTCGCGGTGCGCTGGCTGGTCGGCGGGCTCGGCGCGGGGGTCCTGCTGCTCATCGCCGGTGGCGCGGCGACCGGGGTGGTGATGATCGGGCAGCTGGTGACCGGGCAGTCGCTCGGCGGCGGCTCGGAGCCGCGCGACTGGTACGACCCGATCACGTTCCTGCTGTTCGGCACCCTGCTGGTCTTCGTGACCTTGCAGGGGGCGATCGGGGTGGCCGCGCTGGACCGCCGCCTGGCCCGGCACTTCCTCGGCCCGACCCGGCAGGAGCTGTTGCAGCGCCGGGTTTCCGAGCTGTCCACGACCCGCGCCGAGGTGGTCGACGCGGTCAACGACGAGCGCCGCCGGATCGAGCGGTACCTGCACGACGGCGTGCAGCAGCGGCTGGTCGCACTCGGCATGCTGCTCGGCCGGGCCCGGCGCGCGGACGACCGGGAGCGCGGGAACGCGCTGCTGCACCAGGCGCACGAGGAAGCCCAGGAGGCGCTGCGGGAACTGCGCGAGGTCACCTGGCGGATCTACCCGATCGCGCTGGACGAGGGCGGCCTGCACACCGCGCTGGAGGCGCTCGCCGAACGGTCCAGCGTGCCGGTGACGCTGACCTACGCGCTGCCGGAGCGGGCGGACACGGCGACCGAAACGGTCGCGTACTTCGTGGTGTCCGAGGCGGTCACGAACACGATCAAGCACGCGAACGCCACCCGGATCGAGGTCACCGTGGAGCGGGCGGCCAGGATGATCGTCGTGCGCATCCAGGACGACGGCATCGGCGGGGCCCGCCCCGAGGGCCGCGGGCTGTCCGGCCTCGCCCGCCGGGTCGCCGCCGCGGACGGCGAGTTCACAGTGGACAGTCCCCCGGGCGGTCCCACGATCGTTGTCGCCGAGCTGCCATGCGCGTGATCCTCGCCGAAGCTCTGCCCATCTGGGGAGCGACCCCCAGACCCCCGCATGTCCTCGGCCATCACCCTGCGGAGCCGCTATGCGCGTGATCCTGGCCGAGGACTCCACGCTTCTGCGTGAAGGGCTCATTCGCCTCCTGGCCGAGGAAGGCCACGAGGTGGTGGCCGCGGTCGGCGACGGCGACGCGCTGGTGGCCGCCACCGGAGAACACCGGCCGGACGTGGTGGTCACCGATGTCCGCATGCCGCCCACGCACACCGACGAGGGCCTGCGCGCCGCCCTGGAGATCCGCAGCGCGTGGCCGGACATCGGCGTGCTGGTGCTCTCGCAGTACGTGGAGAAGCGGTACGCCACCGAACTGATCACCGGCGACCGGGGCCGGGTGGGCTACCTGCTCAAGGACCGGGTCGCGCAGGTCGGGGAGTTCCTGGACGCGCTGGACCGGGTCGCCGCGGGCGGGGCCGCGTTCGATCCCGAGGTCGTGCGGCGGCTGCTCGCCCGGACCACGCACACCGATCCGCTGACCCGGCTCACCGACCGTGAACGCCAGGTGCTGGAGAAGATGGCGCAGGGGCACACCAACGCGAGCATCGCCGCGGCCCTCTACGTGTCGCAGAGCGCCGTGGAGAAGCACGTGAACTCGATCTTCGACAAGCTCGACCTGTCGCACACCGCCGGGTACAGCCGCCGCGTCCTCGCCGTCCTCCGCTACCTGGGCTCCTGACCACGGGCTCACCCGGCGGCAGGAAGGGACCTTTGCTCACGTTCAACCGTAGTAAATCTCCCTTGCTCCCGTTTTCGAAGAGCGAAGGTCCCTTCCTGCCGGTTCGGTTCAGCGCAGGGCGATCAGGGCGATCGCGGCTCCGGCGCAGACCAGGCCGGTGACCTGGCGGCGGTTGACCCGTTCGGACAGCACGATCAGCCCGAGCACCACCGGAATCGCCGGGAACAGGGCGGCGAGCACGGTCGCGATCGACATCAGCTGCTGCTGGGTGGCGAAGAGGTAGCACAGGATCGCCGCGGTGCCGATCGCCCCCGAGGCGAACACCGGGCCCGGGCGGCGGAACGTCCACGGCGCCCCGGTGGCCGCGACGAGCGCCGCGAGCAGGAGCACCGACGAGACCCGGCTGACGACCACCGGCCACAGCCCCGCCTCCGCCGGGATCCGCGCCATGGCGAGGAACTGCACGGCGAACCCGGCCCCGGCGACGAGCGCGTCGGCGAGCCCGCCGCGGGCGCGGGCGCCGTCCCCGCGGGAGACCAGCCAGATCGCCGGGAGCGCCGCCACCATCCCGGTGAGCGCGAGGGCCGAGGGGCGTTCGCCGAGGAAGGCCAGGCCCACCGCCACCGGCAGCGCGACGGCGCCGACGTCGCTCAGCGGCACGACCACGCTCAGCGCGCCCTTGCCGGTGGCCCGGAACAGGAAGCCCACCCCGACCCCGGTGCCCAGACCGGACAGCGCACCCCACATCAACGCTGAAGAGTCCAGTGTGGACGGACCGGCGAGCAGGGCCACCAGCACGCTCAGCGCGGTGCCGCTGAGCTGCCCGTACAGCGCGACGGTCAGCCCGTTGACCCGCCGGGACGCCAGCCCGCTGAGGAAATCCGTGGTGCCGAAGCACACCGCGGAGGCCAGGGCGAGAAGTTCACCCATCATCGCCGCTTTCATGCATGACTCATGCATAACACTTGAAGAGGCAGGCTTCAACCCCGTAGCCGCCGACCTCGTTATTTCCGCACGTCAGAACCCGAATGGAGGTGACCGAATGGTGACTCGCGTCCCAATCGGACGCATTGATTTCTTAGGGCAGCCTTGCTTCACTTGCTGCCATGTCAAAACGCCCCCCGCTGTTCCGTGCCCGTGCCCGCGCCTCGCTCGCCGCCCTCGCGGCGGGAGCCCTCAGCCTCGGCCTCGTCGCCTGCGGCAACGTCCAGGACTCCTCCAGCCAGCCGTCGTCCGCGCCCGCCGCTCAGCCCGGGGCGTTCCCGGTGAGCATCACGCACAAGTTCGGCACCACGACGATCGACAAGTCCCCGGCCAAGGTCGTGGTGGTCGGCACGTCCACCGATGACCTGGACGCGGCCCTCGCCCTCGGCGTCACGCCGGTCGGCTTCTTCTCCAAGACCTCGTCCCCGGAGAAGGTGCCGAGCTGGCTGACCGGCAAGCTCGACCCGGCCAAGACGCAGATCGTCAACGCGACCAACGGAGTGGACGCCGAAGCCGTCCGCAAGCTGAGCCCGGACCTGATCCTGGCCACCGCCGACTACGGGCTGGAAGACGAGTACCCGAACCTGGTCAAGGTCGCGCCGACCATCGGTTTCGAGAAGGAATGGGGCGGCCAGAGCTGGCAGCAGCACGTCCAGGTCGTCGGCAAGGCGCTGGGCAAACCCGCCGAGGCCGAAACGCTGATCAAGGACACCGAGGCCAAGATCGCCAAGGCCAAGGCCGACCACCCGGGCGCGCAGGGCAAGACCTTCACCGCGTCCGTGGGCAACGCGCCGGGCAAGATCTTCACCCTGGTGTCCAAGGACGACTTCGCGGTGAAGCTGGTCGAGCAGCTCGGCCTGACGCTGAACCCGGCGGTCGCCGACGCCACGAAGAACGAGGCCGGCAGCCCGACCGGCACGCTCACCCCCGAGCAGTACGACAAGCTCGCGTCGAACCTGGTGATCATCGCGTTCACCTCGCCCGAACTGCGGAAGGCGTTCGAGGACAACCAGCTCGTGCAGAACGTGAAGAACGGCAACTACCTGGTGGTCGACATGGAGACCATCAGCCAGCTGCGCGCCCCGTCCGCGCTGGGCATCCCGTGGGTCATCGAGAAGCTGAACCCCGGCCTGCGGAAGCTCACCTGATCACCGGCTCACTTTCATGAGGGGACCCCTCCGGACGAATTTCGTCTGGAGGGGTCCCCTCATGAAAGCTAGGAGAGTTCCGAGTCGAGTTCTTCCGCGGAGAGGGCCTCGACTTCGAGGTAGATCTCGGCGACCTGGGTGAGGCGGCCGGGTGTGGATTCGTTCGCCAGCAGGCGGGCGGCCATCGCGCGGACGGTCAGGCTGGCGAACAGCGTGCGCACGGACACCTCGGCGGTGTCCAGGGCCTCCCGCAGCCGCCCGACGATCATGGTGGCGAGCACCGAATCCCCGCCGAGCGCGAAGAACGGGTCGTCCAGCCCGATCCGCTCGGCGCCGAGGACCTCGCCCCACACCAGCGCGAGCACCTTCTCCAGCGGGGTTTCCGGCGCCGCGTAGTCCGCGCCCGCCTCGGTTTCCCAGTGCGCGGCCACCGCGCGGCGGTCCGCCTTTCCGTTGGCGGTCAACGGCAACTCGTCCAGCACGACGATCCGGGACGGGGTGAGGTGCGGCGGCAGCACGGTCGACATCCATTCCCGGACCTCGTCCCCGCAGACCGCGCCGGCGACCGCGGCGACGAGCTGGTTCCCGTGCACCCCGGCGACCCCGCGCCGGACCGACGGATGCTCGGCGAGCGCCGCCTCCACCTCGCCCAGTTCGATCCGGACACCGCGCACCTTCACCTGGTTGTCGCGGCGGCCGAGGAATTCCAGGGTGCCGTCCGGCCAGTAGCGGGCCAGGTCACCGGTGCGGTACCAGCGCGTCCCGTCGCGTTCGACGAACCGGTCCGCGGTGCGCCCGGGGTCCCCGCGGTAGCCCAGCGCCACCCCGTCGCCGCCGATCCACAGCTCGCCGCCGACCCAGTCCGGGCAGTCGCGCCCCCGGGCGTCGACCACGCGGCAGGCCACGTTGCGCAGCGGTGTCCCGTACGGCACCGAGCGCCAGTGCGCGGGCACCGGCCCGGAAACCTCGCACACCGTGGAGTGGATCGCGGTCTCGGTGGTGCCGCCGAGTCCCGCGAAGCGGCACGCGGGCGCGTGCTCGGCGACCCGGCCGGGCAGGTCGGTGCCGACCCAGTCGCCGCCGAGCAGCACGGTCCGCAACCCGGCCAGTTCCCCGGGCCGGGCGGCGAGCACCAGCATGTCCAGCAGCGCGGGCACGCAGTTGACCAGGGTCACTCCGCGGGTGGCGACGAGTTCGGCCCACGGCCGCGCGTCGCGCTTGTCGCCTTCGCCGACGAGCACCACGGCTCCCCCGGCGGAGAACATGCCGAAGAGGTCGTACACCGACAGGTCGAAGTCCAAAGCGGACACCGCCAGGCAGCGATCCCCAGGCCCCACCGCGAACCGGTCGTTCAGGTCCTCGATGGTGTTCATCGCGGCGCGGTGCGGCACCTCCACGCCCTTCGGTTCCCCGGTGGAGCCGGAGGTGAACAGCACGTACGCACTGTCCTCTTCGGACACGCGAACCGGTTCGGCGAGCGGCGCCGCGGTGAGCGCGTCCTCGATCGAGGTCAGTTCGACGGCCGCGCCCGCGGTGCGGTGGATGCGCGCGCGGCGGGCCGGGGGCTGGTCGACCCCGATCGGCACGTACGCGCCACCCGCGGCGAGCACGCCGAGCACGGCGGCCACCTGGTCCGGCCCCTTCGGCAGGCTCACCGCGACGGTGTCGCCCGGGCGGACGCCGCGTTCGGCGAGGTGCGCGGCGATCCGCAACGCGCGGTCGGCGAGTTCGCCGTAGGTCAGCTCGCCGTCGGCGCCCCACAAGGCCGCGGGCGCGTCCGGATTCCGGGCCGCGTGCGCGAAGAACCCGTCGTGCAGCAGGTTCCCGCTGCGCGGCGCGGTGGTCGCGTTGACCCGGGCGCGGACCTCGGCCTGCGCGGCGGGCAGCGCGTCGGCGACCGGGCGTTGCCACGCCTCGCCGTCCTGGCCCAGCCGCGTGATCAGTTCGTGGAAGGCCGCGAACATCTCGTCGATCATCCCGGCCGGGAAGGCGTCCTCGCGAACGTCCCAGTTGATCAGCAGGCCCTCGTCGACCTCGGTCACCTGCGCGTCGAGCAGCACCTGCGGGCCCTGCGAGATGATCCACACCGCCTCGCCGAAGCAGCTCCGCACACCCGCGCCGAACAGCTCGCCCAGGTTCAGCGCGCTGGTGAACACCACCGGCGCGAGCACCTGCTCGCGTGCGTGCCGAGACAGATCGCGCAGCACCTCGACGCCCGAGTAACTCGAGTACGCGGCATCGGCGTGCAAGCGGTCCTGGACCGCCCGCGCGTGCTCGGCGAACGTGCCCGGTTCGCCGAAGTCCACGTCCAGCAGCATCGAACTGGTGAAGTCGCCGACCAGCTGGTCGACTTCCGGGTGGGTGCTCGCGCGGTCGAACATCGGCAGGTTGAGCAGGAACCGCGGCTGCGCGCTCCAGCAAGCGAGCGCCTCGGCGAACGCGGTGGCCACCACCATCGCCGGGGTGAGGCCGTGTTCGTGCGCGCGCGAGGCGAGGTTCTTGCGGTCCTCGGGGGCGAGCCAGTGGTGGCGGCGGGTCACCCGGGTCGGGTTGGCGCGCTCGGCGTCCGGGACGAGCGGCAGATCGGGCGCGCTCGGCAGTTCGGGAATCCGCCGCTGCCAGTACTCGCGGGCGCGTTCGGTCTCGTCGCCCCGGGCGGCCGCCTTTTCCGCGAGGTAGCGCGGATAGCTGTAGCCGATCGGCGCGGGTTTCTCGTCCGGGTTCTGGTAGAACCGCGCGAGATCGGTGAGCAGCACGCGGTAGCTCAGGGCGTCGGCGGCGAGCATGTCCACGTCGACGTGCAACCGGGTCCGCCCGCCGGGCAGCAGGCTGAGCGCGATGGCGAAGACCTCCCCGGCGGCGACGTCCAGGCGCGCGTGGGAGGACCGTTCGCGCAGGCGTTCCAGTTCCGCCTCGACAGCGGTTTCGTCGTCGCCGCGCAGGTCGTGCACGACCAGGGCGGGCTGCTCGCGGGCGGGCAGGATGCGCTGGGTGCCGTCGTCGCCGAACCGCGCGCGCAGCATGCCGTGCCGCGCGACGAGCGCTTCGACCGCCCGCTCGAGCCGCCCGGGATCCACCTCGTGGCCGTCGAATTCGACGTACAGGTGCGCGGCGACCGCGCCGAGGGTGGTCTCCTCGTCCCGGCCGATCCAGTAGGCGTGCTGCATGAGCGCGAGCGGGAACGGTTCGGTCTCGTCGACGTCGATCTCGACGGCCGGTTCGGGTTCCACGCCCGGCTGCGCCTCGAGGAGTTCGCGCCACTGCGCCAGGGTCGGGTGCTTGGCCAGTTCGGCGAAGCTGACCTTGATCCCGCGCCGGCGCCAGCCGTTCGCCACCCGCATGAGCTGGATCGAGTCGAGCCCGAACTCGATGAGGCTGTCCCGCTCGGTCAGCGATTCGGCTTCCGGCCCCAGGAGATCGGTCACCTCCCGCAGGAGTTCCCCCGCGGTCGGTTGCGCTTGACTCACCACGTGCTTGTCTCCTCTTCTTCCCATTCGTCGAGGTCGTCCTGGCTGACGTCGGCCAGCGTCAGATCGAGAAGGACCCGGCCCGCCAGGTCGTCCTCGGTGAAACCGCCCAGTTCCACGCGCAGGGCCGCGGCGAGTTCGTCCACATCGGACTGATCGAGCGTTCCGGCGTGCCAGGCCAGGCCGATCCGCAGTTCGGACCCGATGGTCACCGCGTTGATCTCCAGCGCGAAGTCCACCGGGCGGTCGGGCCGCGGCGGCACGCGCAGCATCGGCGCTTCCGGCGCGACGGACCACGGCGACCCGTCACCCGCGCGGACGCGGCCGAGGTAGTTCACCACGATCGCCGGTTCGGGCAGGCCGCCCAGCGCGCCGTCGCGGTGCGCGAGGAGGCCGTAGCCGAGGCCGTGATCGGGGAGTCCGCGCAGGATTTCCTTGACTCGCTTGAAATCGGCGCCCGCCGGTAGGCGGACCGGAAACATCGTGGTGAACCAGCCGACGGTCGCGGACAGATCGGCGCCGAGCTGCTCCTCGCGGCCGTGGCCTTCGACGGCGACCACCACGTCTCCCTTGACCCGCAACGACTTCGCGAGCGCGGTCAGCAGGACCTCCTGGACCCCCGCCTGCTCGGCGCCCGCGGGCAACCCGACGGTGAGTTCGGTGTCCCGGACGTCCGCGGCGATCCCTTGGGGCGCGGGGAAAACCGGGTCGGCGCCGTCGAGCATGCCACGCCACAGCTCGAGTTCACCGGTGCGGTCCTGTTCGGCGAGAACCTGGCTCCAGCGCCGGAACGAGGTACCGGTACGCGGCAGTTCCCGCCCGCGGGCGGCTTCGGCGAGGTCCTCGGCGAGCAGGCGCCAGGACACCCCGTCCACCACCAGGTGGTGCGCGACGAGCAGCAGGCGGCCGGGCCGGAACCACACCGCCTCGAACATCCGTCCGGCAGGAGGGGACAACCGGTCGCGGGCGGCGCGGAGTTCGGCGTCCAGGGATCCGGTCGCCCGGGTGAGGACCGGCCGCACGCCCGGTTCGGGGACGACCAGCCCGCCCCCGGCCCACCGCGCGCGCAGCAGGTCGTGGCGGTCGAGCACGGCTTGGAGCGCGCGCACGAGTTCCGGTTCGCGCAGGTCTGCCGGGACGACCAGCAGCAGTGCCTGGCTGAGCCCGCCGAAGGTGGGATCGTTCCGGGACGCCCAGCGCATGATCGGCGTCGGTTCGATCCGGCCGTACGCCGTTGCGGGCGCCTCGGCTTCGGCGGATTCCGTCGCGACCGCCGCCAGCCCGGCGGGCGTGCGGAGTTCGAAGACCTGCCGCGGAGTGAACACGATCCCGGCCCGCCGGGCCCGGCTGACCAGTTGCACGGACACGATGCTGTCCCCGCCGAGTTCGAAGAAGCTGTCCTCCGCGCCGACCTCGGGCAGGCCGAGGGTTTCGGCGAACAGCCCGCACAGCAGGGCTTCCCGCTCGGTGCGCGGTTCGGCCGCCCCGGCGAGCCGCCCGAAGTCCGGCTCCGGCAGGGCTTTCCGGTCCAGTTTGCCGCTCGGGGTGAGCGGCAGCTCGGCCAGGACGACGATCGCGGCGGGCACCAGGTGGACCGGCAGCGTCGCGGCGAGTTCGCGCCGCAGGGCGAGCGGATCGGTGTCCGGTGGCGCGACGACGTAGGCGTCCAGCCGTTGCTCCTCGCGCCGGGCGACGACGACCGCGTGCCGGACCGCGTCGAGGCGTTCCAGCGCGGCCTCGATCTCGCCGGGCTCGACCCGGAAGCCGCGGATCTTCACCTGATCGTCCGCGCGGCCGAGGAATTCCAGCGCCCCGGCGTCCGTCCAGCGCACCCGGTCGCCGGTGCGGTACAGCCGGGCCCCCTTGGGCCCGAACGGGTCCGCGACGAACCGGGACGCGGTCAGCCCGGCGCGCCGGGCGTAGCCGCGGGCGAGTTGCACGCCCCCGAGGTACAGCTCGCCCGCGACCCCGGGAGCCACCGGCCGCAGGGCGGAGTCGAGCACGTACACCCGGGTGTTCCAGACGGGTCGGCCGATCGGCACGGTGACCGTGCCGAGGCCCTGATCCGCGGGCCAGGACGTGACGTCCACCGCGGCCTCGGTCGGACCGTACAGGTTGTGCACCGCCGCGCCGAGTTCCGCGCTCGCCCGGCGCGCGAGCCCGGACGGCAGCGCCTCACCGCTGCAGAGCACGCGGCGCAGGGAGCCGAGCGGACCGGGCTCGCTCTCGACGAAGGCCCGCAGCATCGACGGTACGAAGTGAACGGTCGTCACGCGTTCCGCTTTGATCAGGTTCGCCAGGTAGGCGGGGTCCTTGTGCCCCTCGGGGCGGGCGACCACGAGCGTGGCGCCGGTGATCAACGGCCAGAAGAACTCCCACACCGAAACGTCGAAACCGGCGGGGGTCTTCTGCAGCACCCGGTCGTCCGCGGTGAGCCGGTACTCGGCCTGCATCCACTGCAACCGGTTGACGATCGCGCCGTGCGAGACCACCACGCCCTTGGGCCTGCCCGTCGAGCCGGAGGTGTAGATCAGGTAGGCGGGGTGGTCGGGGCGGACCTGCTGCTGGGGTCGTGAGTGTTCAGACCGGTTAGAACCGGCCAGAACACGCACGACCCCACCCCACCCGGCCACCTCCGCGCACACCGCATCCCCGAAGGCCTCGCCGCCACTCGCCGAGGTCAGCACCACCGCGGGCGCGGCATCCTCCACCATGAACCGCAGCCGGTCCGCCGGGTAGGAGGGGTCCAGCGGCAGGTAGGCGCCCCCGGCCTTCAGCACCGCGACCAGCGCCACCACCAGCTCGACCGAGCGGTCCAGGTGCACGCCCACGATCGACTCCGGCCCCACCCCGTGCTCCACCAGCACCGCGGCCAGCGCCTCGGCCCGCCGGTCCAGTTCCGCATAGGTGAGAGCACTGCTCTCGAAACAGAGCGCTGTCCTCTCGGGAGAGCGGGTGACCTGTTCCGAGAGCAGTGCTCTCAGAGTTTCGGCGGGCAGGGGGTGGTCGGTGGCGTTGCGGGTGCGCACCAGTTCCGCGCGTTCGGCCTCGGTGACCACGGTGGTCGCCGACAACGGGCGGTCCGGCGCCGCGGCGAGGTCCGCGACCAGGCGCACCAGCCGGTTCGTGAAACCCTCCACTGTGGACCGGTCGAAGAGGTCGCGGCTATAGACCAGCCAGCCGTCGATCCCGGCGGCGCCGTCCCGTTCGAAGAGGTGGAAGGACAGGTCCAGCCGGGCCGCGTAGAAGCCGACGTGCTCCTCGCGCAGCGACAGCGCGCCGAACGGGACCGGGCCGCCGGGCGCCCGCTGGTAGGCCATCATCACCTGGAACAACGGGTGCCGGGCCATCGACCGGGCCGGGTTCAACGCCTCGACCAACCGCTCGAACGGCAGGTCCTGGTGCGCGAGGGCGTCCAGGTCCGTCCCGCGCACCCGCTCGACCAGGTGCCGGAAGGTCGGATCCCCGGACAGGTCGGTGCGCAGGACGAGCGTGTTCACGAAGAACCCGACCAGGCCGTCCAGGTTGTCGTCGGTCCGGCCGGCGACCGGGGTGCCCAGCGGGATGTCCTCGCCCGCGCCGAGGTGGTGCAGCAACGTGGCGACCGCGGCCTGGACCACCATGAACACCGTCGCGCCGGTGTCGCGGGCGAGTGCGGCCAGTGCCGCGTGCGCCTCGGCGGGCAGGGTGAAGGCGACCGCGTCCCCGTCGAACGTCGGCGTCGCGGGGCGAGGCCGGTCGGCGGGGAGGGTCAGCTCGTCGGGCAGTTCGGCGAGCCGTTCGGTCCAGTGGGCGAGCTGGGTCGCGAGCAGGCTCCGCGGATCCGCCTCGTTGCCGAGCAGGTCCCGTTGCCACAGCGCGTAGTCGGCGTACTGCACCGGCAGCGGTGTCCAGTCCGGGCGGCGACCGCGTTCCCGCGCCGCGTACGCGGTGGTCAGATCGGCCAGCAGCCGCTCGCCGGACCAGCCGTCACTGGCGATGTGGTGCGTGAGCAGGGACAGCACCTGCGTGCGGTCGTCCAGGGTGAACAGGCGAGGCGCGAACGGCGGTTCGCGGTCGAGGGCGAACGCCTGCGCGGCGGCGTCGCGCAGCCGGTCCGCGAGCGCGTCTTCGGTGCAGGGTTCGACGCTCAGCGCGGGCGGGGTGTCGAGCACCCGCTGGTACGGCTTCCCCTCGAACTCGGGGTAGACGGTCCGCAGCACCTCGTGCCGACCGGCCACATCGGACAGTGCGGCGCGCAGCGCGTCGATGTCCAGGCGGCCGTCGAGCCGCACGGCGAACGGGATGTTGTAGGTGGGGCTCGGCCCCTCCAGCCGGTACAGGAACCACAGCCGCCGCTGCTCCGAGGACAGCGGAATCCGGCGGGGGCGCGGCATCGGGGTGAGCGCGGGCCGCTTCTGGCCGTCGTCGGTGAGCACCGCGGCGAGCCGGGCGACCGTGGGCGCGTCGAACACCGTGCCGATGGGCACCTCGATGCCGAGTTCGGTGCGGATCCGGCCGACCAGGCGGGTGGCCAGGATGGAATGCCCGCCGAGCGCGAAGAAGTCGTCGTGCACGCCGATCCGGTCGAGCCCGAGCAGTTCGGCGAACAGGTCGCACAGGGCCTGCTCGCGCGGGGTGGCGGGTTCGGCCGAGGTGGTCGCCTCGGCGAAATCCGGTTCGGGCAGGGCCTTGCGGTCGAGCTTGCCGCTCGGGCTCAGCGGGAGCGCGTCCAGCACGAGCACCGCGGACGGCACCAGCTGATCGGGCAGCGACGCGGCCAGCTCCCGGCGAACCGCCGCGGGCTCGAGCCGCGCCCCCGGCGCGGGCACGACGTAACCGACGAGTTGCTGCTGTTCGGCGCGTGCGACGACCGCGGCCGAGGCCACCCCGTCGAGCGCGGTCAGCGCGGCCTCGACCTCACCCAGCTCGACCCGGAAACCCCGGATCTTCACCTGATCATCGGCACGCCCCAGGAACTCCAGCACCCCATCGGCCCGGAACCGCGCCAGATCACCCGTGCGGTACAGCCGGGAACCGGGCGCACCGAACGGATTCGCCACGAACCGCGACGCGGTCAACCCAGCCCGATTCAGGTAGCCGCGCGCCAACTGGACGCCACCGAGGTACAACTCCCCCGCCACCCCAGGCGGAACCGGACGCAGGAACGCATCCAGCACATACACCTGGGTGTTCCACACCGGACGACCGATCGGCACCGAACCCGTCGGCGAATCCACCCCCGCCTGAGCAGGCCACGCGGTGACGTCGACGGCCGCTTCCGTGGGCCCGTAGAGGTTGTGCAGCTTGTCGAACCGCCGAGCCAGCTCCGCGGGCAACGCCTCACCGCTGCAGATCACCCGCCGCAACGACGAACACCGCCCCTCCGCCTCCTCCGCGAACGCCCGCAACATCGACGGAACAAAGTGGACGGTCGTAACCCGCTCCTCCTCGATCAACTTCACCAAGTACGCGGGATCCTTGTGCCCCTCCGGCCGGGCCAGCACCAACTCCGCCCCCGTGACCAACGGCCAGAAGAACTCCCACACCGACACATCAAAACTCGACGGCGTCTTCTGCAACACCCGATCACCCGCAGTGAGCCCAAACTCCGCCTGCATCCACCGAAGCCGATTGACGATCGCCCCATGCGACACCACCACACCCTTCGGCCGCCCCGTCGAACCGGAGGTATAAATCACGTAAGCCGGATGCTCAGGCCGAACCTGCTGACTGGGTCGTGAGTGACTAGACCGGTTAGAACCGGCCAAAACACTCACGACCCCACCCCACCCGGCCACCTCCGTGCACACCGCACCCCCGAAGGTCGCGTTGCCACCCGCCGAGGTCAGCACCACCACAGGCGCCGCATCCTCCACCATGAACCGCAACCGACCCACCGGATACGACGGATCCAACGGCAAATACGCCCCACCCGCCTTCACCACCGCGACCAACGCCACCACAAGATCAACCGAACGATCCAGATGCACACCCACAACCGACTCCGGCCCCACCCCGTGCTCCACCAACACCGCCGCCAACGCCTCCGCCCGCCGATCCAACTCCACATAAGAGAGAGCACTGCTCTCGAAGCAGAGCGCTGTCCTCTCGGGAGAGCGGGCGACCTGGTCCGAGAGCAGTGCTCTCAAAGTAGGGCGGGGAACATCGGTGGAAGTGCGGTTCCAGGAGGTCAGGATGCGGTCGAGTTCGGATTCGCCGAGGTACTCCAGGCGGCTCACGCCGCGGCGCGGATCGTCGAGCGCGGCGGCGAGGAGGCTCTCCAGGTGCCCGAGGAACCGGTCGATCGTCTCCCGGGCGAACAGTTCACTGCGATAGGTGGCCTCGATCCGCAGCCGCCCGTCGGTGAGGAACGCCTCCAGCGCCAGATCGAACTGGGTGGTGTCGTTGTGCACGGTCTCCCAGCTCGCGGTCACCCCGGGCAGCTCGAGCCCCTGCAACCCCTGGGTCAGGAACAGCAGCATCACGTCGAACAGCACCGACCGGCCCGCCTGCCGCGGCGGCCGCAACCGCTCCACCAGCAGGTCGAACGGCAGGTCCTGATGCGCGTACCCCGCGGTGCACACCGCGCGCACCCGATCCACCAACTCCCCGAAACCCGGATCGCCGGACAGATCGGCACGCAGCACCAGCGTGTTGCCGAAGTTCCCGATCAGCCGCTCCAGCTCGCCCGCGTCCCGGTTCATCGACGCCGAGCCGATCGGCACGTCGGTGACCCCGGTGTAGCGGTGCAGCAGTGCGGCATACCCGGCGAACACCACCATGAACGGCGTGGTGCCGCGCTCCTTCGCGAACGCGGTGAGCCGCCGCGTCAGATCCGCGTCGAAGGTGTGGAAGCGGCGGTCACCCCGCGCCGACGGGTTGGCGCCGCGCGGCGCGTCGACCGGCAGCGGCAGGGGTTCGGGCAGCGGGTCGAGCGCCCGGCGCCAGTGCTCGAGGTCACCGGCGAGCCGCTCGTCGGTCAGCGTCTTCCGCTGCCACACCGCGAAGTCCGCGTACTGCACCGGCAACGGGTCCAAACCGGACGGTCGCCCGGTGGTGTCCTCGCGGTACAGCGCGGACAGGTCGGCGGACAGCGCGTTGAAGGTGAACCCGTCCCAGGCGATGTGGTGCACCACCAGGACCAGCACGTAGTGGTCGTCCCCGGGCCGGAGCAGCCGCAGCCGCATCGGATGGTCGGCGTCCAGCGCGAACGCCCGCGCCGACTCCTGCCGGGCGATCGCGCCGACCGCGCGTTCCCGCTCGGCGGCGGGCAGCCCCCGCAGATCGGTTTCCGCCATGGTGACCACGGAATACGGGTCGACGACCTGCCGCGGCTCCCCGTCGGCCCCGGCGACGTACCGCGTCCGCAGGATTTCGTGCCGCTCGACCAGGCGCTGGAAGGACCGGTGCAGGGCGGCGGTGTCCAGCGCGCCGCGCAGCGTGATGGCCAGGCACACGTTGTAGGCCGCGCTGCCCGGATCGAGCTGCTGCAGGAACCACATCCGCGACTGCGCGAACGACAACGGCAGGTCGTCGTCGCTCTCCCGCTTGGGGATCCGCGTGCTCCCGGTCAACCCGGCCTGCGCGAGCCTGCGCCGCAGCAGTTCCCGCTTGCGGGCGGCCAAATCCGGCTTGTTCACGCGCCATCCCCTTTCCGCACCAGTGCCAGCGCCGCGAACCACTCCCGCGACAACGCGAGGATCCGCTCCTCGGTGAACAGCGCGCCCGGCCACTGCCAGTCGGCTTCCAGCACCGGACCTTCGGCGCCGTCTCGCACCAGGGCGTTGAGGACCAGGCAGTACGGCGCGGGCGCGGCGTCGTCCACACCGCCGCCCATCGCGCCGGCCTCGGGGGCGCCCGACCACGGTTCGCCACCGGTTTCGCCCGCGGTCAGGCGGCCGAGGTAGTTGAACTCGACCTGCGGTTCGGGCAGTGCTTCCAGGACCGGACCGGTATCCGGGTTGAGGTAGCGGAGCAGGCCGTGCCCGATGCCCTTGTCCGGGACCGCGAGCTGCTCGGCCACCCGCAAAAGTCCTTTGTGGACGCCCGTTCGGCCCAACTCCCCGGGATCGACCCGGACCGGGAAGACGCTGGTGAACCAGCCGACCGTGCCGGACAGGTCCGCGCCCTCGACGAGCTGTTCCTCTCGTCCGTGGCCTTCGAGCGCGAGCAGCAGCGAGGTGTCGCCGTCGCCTCGCCACCGGGAAACCGCCACGGCCAGCGCGGTGAGCAGCACCTCGTTGACGCCCACCCCGTGTTCCGCGGGCACCGAGGTGAGCAGCGCGGCCGTGGTGTCCGCGTCCAGCGCGGTCCGCGCCGAGCGCACGGTGGCCCGGGTGTCGACGCGCGGATCGAGCCGCCGGGCGCCGAGCACGGGATCCGGACCGTCCAGGATTTCGCGCCAGAGGCCGAGTTCCGGGGCCCGTTCGCGGGCGGCCGCGGGCAGCGCCCGCGCCCAGGTGCGGAACGACGTGGCCACCGGCGGCAGGTCCCGCCCCCGCCAGAGATCGGCGAGTTCGGGCACCAGGATGCCCCAGGAAGCCCCGTCCACCACGAGGTGGTGCAGCAGGACCAGCAACCGTCCCGGCCGCCGCGGCCCGGTGTCGAACCACACGAACCGGGCCATGTCCCCGGTCGCGGGCCGCAACCGCCCCAGCGCCTCTTCCAGCACTTCGGGCAGTTTCGCGGCGATCTCGTCGTAGTCCAGCCCGCTCGCGTCGATCCGGTCCACAATGGACTCCACGTCGACCGCGCCGCGCGGCCGGGTGGTGAAGACGGAATCCGCGAAGGTCGCCCGCAGCACGTCGTGCCGGTCGAGCAGCGACCGGATCAATCCGTGCAGCGCGGGCAGGTCGAGATCCGCCGGGGTGCACAGGAACCGGGCCTGGCTGAGCCGATCGTGCGGCGCGTCCTGGCGGGCGAGCCAGGTCAGCATCGGCGTCAGCGGCACCTCACCGACACCTTGATCGTCACCCGCCGGGGCGACCGCCTCCTCCGCGACGAGGGCGAGTTCGGCGACCGTGCGGCGGTCGAACACGTCCCGGGGCGAGAACCGGAAGCCCGCGGCGCGGGCCTTGCCGACCAGGCGCATCGACACGATGCTGTCGCCGCCGAGCGCGAAGAAGCTGTCGTCGATCCCGACCGCCGGCACGCCGAGCACCTCGGCGAACAACGCGGCGAGCCGGGCTTCGACCTCGGTGCGCGGTTCGGTGCGCTCCCCGGCCGGGGTCCAGTCCGGCGCGGGCAACGCGCCCACGTCGAGTTTGTCGTTGCGGGTCAACGGGAAATCGTCCACCTCGACGATCGCCGCGGGCACCAGGTACTCGGGCAGCTTCGCGGCGACGGCCTCGCGGAGCCCGTCGAGTCCCGAACGCGGCACGACGTAGGCGACGAGCCGCCGCACCCCCGGGGTGTCCTCGCGCACGACGACCACGGCCCGCTCGACCCGGTCGTCGGCGAGCAGCGCGGCCTCGATCTCACCCGGTTCGATCCGGAAACCGCGGATCTTCACCTGGTCGTCGACCCGTCCCCGGCAGTCCAGCAGCCCGTCGGCGGTCCAGCACGCCACGTCCCCGGTCCGGTACATGCGCTCGCCCGGGGCGCCGAACGGATCGGCGACGAACCGTTCGGCGGTCGTCGCGGCCCGCCCGAGGTAGCCGCGGGCCAGCCCGGCCCCGGCGAGGTACAGCTCGCCGAAAACCCCGACCGGGCACGGATTCAGGTGGCGGTCCAGCACGTAGGCCCGCGCGTTGCCGACCGGCGAGCCGATCGACGGGCGGTCGCCGAGCGCGAAATCGCAGGCCGCCGAGTCCACTGTGCACTCGGTCGGGCCGTAGAGGTTGTACACGGACAATCCGGGTTCCGCGCGCAGCATGCGCCACAGCTCGGCCGGGACCGCCTCGCCGCCCACCCCGAGCACCTGGAGACCGGCCCGCCAGCCGGGTTCGGCGGCCACCTGCGCCAGCAGCGAGGGCGACAGTTCGACGAACTCGATGCCGTGCCGGGCCAGGAAGTCCCGCAGCAGATCCGCGTCGCGGCGCACGTCCGGCGGCACCAGGTGCAGTTCGTGCCCGGCGAACATCCACAGCATCGGCTGCCAGGACGCGTCGAACGCCATCGGCCAGGCGTGCGCCACCCGCAACGGGCGGCCCAGCCGTTCCCGGGCGGGATCGAACAGGTCGGTCCGGTGGCTGACCAGCAGGTTGACGATCGAGCGATGCGGCACGACCACGGCCTTCGGCGCCCCGGTCGAACCGGACGTGTAGATGACGTACGCCGGATTGTCCGGCGATGCCAGGGGCGGGAGGTTTTCCGCGGACCGCGCGGTGACCTCCGGCAGTTCGGTCAGCACGACCACCGGTTTCGCGTCGGCGATCATCACCTCGATCCGCTCGGCGGGCCATTCCGGATCCAGTGGCAGGTAGGCGGCCCCGGCCTTGAGCACCGCGACCAGGGCGACCAGGAAGTCCGGTCCCGGCGGCAACGCGAGGGCGACGATCCGCTCCGGACCGGCGCCCCGTTCGGCGAGTTCGCGGGCGAGCCGGTTGGCGTGCGCGTTGACCTCGGCGAAGGTGAGCCGCCGGTCCCCGGACACCACGGCCGTGGCGTCCGGGGTGCGCGCGGCCTGCTCGGCGAACACCGCGGCCATCGTTTCGTCCGGTGTGGACAGTCGCTTGCCGGTGCCGAATGCGCGCAGTCGCCCGCTTTCCGCCGGGTCCAGCAGGTCCAGCCCCGCGACCGTCGGGTTCGCGCCCGAGGCGAGGGCCTCCACCGCGCGCCGGAACTGCCCGGCGAGCGCCTCGATCGGCGCGGTTTCGAAGACGTCCGGCCGGTATTCGAAGGTCACCTCGAGCGTGGCCTCGGCGGCGACCGCCAGGGCGAGCGGGTAGTGCGTGGCGTCGTCGATCTCGACCCCGGTGATCCGCAGCCCGGCGCCGCTCTCCCCGTCCGCCACGGCATCCGTGTCGATCGGGTAGTTCTCGAAGACGACCAGCGTGTCGAACAGGTCGCCGATGCCCTGTGCCCGCTGGATCTCGGTGAGCCCCAGGTACTGGAAGTCGATCAACCCGGACTGCTCGCCCTGCACCGCGCGCAGCACGTCGAGCACCGCGTCCCCGGCCCGCGCCCGGACCCGCACCGGCACGGTGTTGATGAACAATCCGATCATCGAGTCCACACCGGACAAATCAACCGGACGTCCGGACACGGTCGCCCCGAACACGACGTCGTCGCGGCCGGTGCGGCGGCCGAGCACGAGCCCCCAGAGCCCCTGCACCACGGTGTTCACGGTGAGCCCGGCCGCCCGCGCCACGGCGTACAGCCGCGCGGTCGCGTCCTCGCCGAACGCCAGCCGCAGCTTTTCCGGGCGGACCGGCACCCGCGACGGCTCGACCGGCGCGAGCAAGGTGGGCTCCTCGACCCCCGCGAGCGCCTTGGCCCAGGCTTCCCGCGCCCGGTCGTCGTCCCTGGCCGCGAGCCAGGCCAGGTAGTCGCGATACGGGCGCACCGGCCGCGGCGCCCGCCCGGCGTACAGCTCGAGCAGCTCGCGCACCAGCAGCGGGACCGACCAGCCGTCCAGCAGGATGTGGTGGTTCGACAGCACCAGCCGGAAATCCCCGGCCCCGAACCGCACCAGGGTCATCCGCAGCAACGGCGGCTCGTCCAGCGCGAACCGAACCCGCCGATCCTCGGCCAGCAACTGGTTCAGCGCCGCCTCGCGATCGTCCACACCGGACAGATCGACCTCCGCCCACGGCAGCTCGACGCCGTCGATCACCAGCTGCACCGGCTCGTCGACGTCCTCGTGCACGAAGCAGGCCCGCAGATTGGCGTGCCGGGTCAGCAGTTCGTTCGCCGCCCGCCGCAACCGCTCGGCGTCGACGTCCCCGGCCAGCCCGAGCACGAACTGGACCGTGTAGACGTCGTCGGCCTCGGCGTCGAACACCGCGTGGAACAGCATTCCCTGCTGCAGCGGGGAAAGCGGCAGGATGTCGGCAACGCTCATTTCTTCTTGCCCCACTTCGCGGAGATCTTGTCCAACTGCGACTGGCTCAGCGACACCAGCGGCACGTCCGACGGGGTGAACCCGGCCGTCTCGCCGTCCCGCGCCTGCCGGACGAGCGCGCGCAGCGCCCGCACCCAGTTCCGCGACAACTCCTCGGCATCGGCCCGCACGCACCCGTCCCCGGCCCACGCCCAGGTGGCGCGCAGCACCGGCCCGCCCGCGCGGTCCTCGACGACGACGTTGACCTCCAGCCCGTGCCGGGGCGCGGAACCGTCCGGGACCCGCTCCCCCGCCGGGACCCAGAACCCGTCCACACCGCGCACGTCGAACCGGCCGAGGTAGTTGAAACTCACCGCGGGCCGGACCTCCGGCCGCTGACCGGTGTACTCGAGCAGCCCGAACCCGATCCCGTTGTCCGGCACCGCGCGCAACCGCTCCTTGATCCGCTTCAGCGCCGCCCCGGCCGCCGCCTGCCCGTCCCGGGCCGCGGCGACGTCGATGCCGTCGAGGTCCAGCACCACCGGGTACACCGTGGTGAACCAGCCGACCGTGCGGGACAGGTCGGCGCCGGGCACCAGGTGTTCCTCGCGGCCGTGCCCCTCGAGCTGGACGACCGCGGTCTCGCCCAGCGCCAGGGCCAGCGCGGTGAGCAGCACGTCCCGCACCTCGGCGTGGAACGCGGCCGTGACCTCGGTGAGCACCGGCTCCACCTCGCCACTCGCCAGCTCCACCACCAACTCCCCGGGCTCCCCCAATGTGGCTTTCGGGGCACTGGAAGTACCCAATGCGGCGTTCGGGGCGTTGAACGTCCCCAATGCCGCATTGGGGGCTTCGGTGATTTGGCGCCAGTAGGCGGCTTCGGGGAGGCGGGTGGTGGCGAGGGTGGGGAGTTGGGTGGCCCACCAGCGGAAGGAGGTGGCGACGGGTTCGAGTTTCGCGGGGCGGCCCGCCGACCGTTCGGTCCACGCGCGGGCCAGGTCGTCGGCGAGGATCCGCCACGACACCCCGTCGACCACCAGGTGGTGCAGCACGAGCAGCAGCCGCCCCGGCCGCTCGGCACCGAAGTCGAACCACACGGCGCGCACGAGCGAACCGGCGGCGGGGTCGAGTTCGGCGACCGCGGTTTCGTAAGCCGCGGCCACCTGGGCTTCCAGGTCCGCCTCGGCGGGGACCCGGCGCAGGACGTCCCGCGCGGTGACCGCGCCCGGTGGGCGGACCTCGAGGGAGTCGGCGTCCAGCCGGGCGCGCAGGACGTCGTGGTGGTCCAGCAGGTCCCGCAGGATCCCGTCCAGCACGTCCGCGGTGAGTGCCGGGACGCGGAGGAGGGCGGACTGGCACAGGTGCGGATCGGCGGTTTCCGCCCACCAGCGCATGATCGGGGTGAACGGGAACGTGCCGACGCCGTTCGCCCGCTCGAAACCGTCCTCTGTGGACTTCGCCGCCGCCGGTCCGGCGGCCCGGGCGAGGGCGGCGACGGTCTGGTGTTCGAAGACCTGGCGGGGCGAGAGCGGGATACCGGCGGCACGGGCCCGGCTCACCAGCTGGATCGAGAGGATGCTGTCGCCGCCCAGGGTGAAGAAGCTCGCGTCCGGGTCGACGGCGGGGAGTTTGAGCACCCCGGCCATGAGATCGCACAGGACCCGTTCGGTGTCGGTGGCCGGGGCGCGGCCGTCGGCCGGATGTTCCGGTTCGGGTTCGGGCAGCGCGCGGCGGTTCACCTTCCCGGACGGCAGGAGCGGGAAGTCGTCGAGGAACACGAACGCCTGCGGCACCATGTGCTCGGGCAGGCGGGTGCGCAGCCAGTCCCGGACGCGGTCCGCCAGGCCCGGTTCGGCCGGGGCAAGGCAGTAGCCGACCAGGCGTTTGGCGCCCGGCTGATCCTCGCGGACGAGGACGACCGCGCGCCGGACGAGGTCCTGCTGCTCGAGGACGGCTTCGATCTCCTCGAGTTCGACCCGCATCCCGCGGATCTTGACCTGGTTGTCCGCGCGGCCCAGGAATTCGAGGGTGCCGTCCGGCTGCCAGCGGGCCAGATCGCCGGTGCGGTACAGCCGGGAACCGGGCGGGCCGAACGGATCCGCGACGAAGTGCGCGGCGGTCCGGCCCGGGTCGTTGACGTAACCGCGGCCGAGGTAGACCCCGCCCGCGTACAGCTCGCCCGGGACGCCGACCGGCGCCGGGAGCAGGTGCCGGTCCAGCACGTGCAGCCGCGTGTTGCCGTTGGGGCCGCCGATGGAGATGGCGCCGCGGATCGCGGACTTCTCCCGGTACACCACGTGCGAGACGCCGATGGTCGCCTCGGCCGGGCCGTAACCGTGGTACATCACCGCGTCGCTGGCGGCGCGGAACCGGCCGAACAGTTCCGGGGTCAGCACCTCGCCGCCGCACCACACGTGGTTGAGCGACCGCGCCTTCGCCGCGAACCCGGGCAGTTGCAGCAGCAGGTCGAGGATCGACGAGGGCAGGTAGGTGAACGTGACCCGGTGCCGCTCGATCAGGCCGAGCAGGTAGTCGATGTCGCGTTCGCCGCCGGGTTCGGCGATGACCAGGCGGCCGCCGGTGGTCAGCGGCAGGAACACCTCGTTGATCGAGATGTCGAAACCCAGGGGCGCCTTGAACAACGCGGCGTCCCCGGCGCCGAAGCCGAGCAGTTCCCGCTGCCACAGCAGCCGGTGCGTGATCGCGCGGTGCCGGATCATCGCGCCCTTGGGGGTTCCGGTCGAGCCGGAGGTGTAGATGACGTACGAGAGTCCCTCGGGCTGGATCGCGATCGCCGGGTTCCCGGGGTCGGGTTCGGTCTCGTCGAGGGTGACGTCGACGATCGGGATGTTCAGCTCGCGGACCGGTTCGTCATGGTTTTGTCCACTGAGGATGGCGGTGAGCCGGGCGCTCGCGGCGACTTCGGCGATCCGCAGGCGCGGCCAGGACGGTTCGAGCGGCACGAAAGCGCCGCCCGCCTTCTCGACGGCGAGCAGGCCGACGACCATTTCCGGGGAACGTTCCCAGTGCACGCCGACACAGCGTTCCGGGCCCACCCCGAGGTCGGCGAGCTTCCGGGCGAGCCGGTTCGCTTGCGCGTTGAGCTGCGCGTAGGTGAGGCGCTGCTCGTGGAACTCGACCGCGACCGCGTCCGGGGTGGCCGCCACCTGGGCCTCGACGAGTTCGGTGAGGGTCGCCTCCGGCCGGGTTTCGGCGGTGTCGTTGAACGAGCGCAGGAGCGCGTGCTCGTCCGGACCGAGCACGTCGACCAGGCCGATCCGCCGATCCGGATCGGTGACCAGCGCGTCGAGCAGGCGGAGCAGGCGCGCGCCGAATCCCTCCACAGTGGACTTGTCGAACAGGTCCGTGGCGTAGGAGATGACGCATTCGGACTGTCCGAAGTGGAAGGCGAGATCGAACTTGGCGTGTTCGACGCCGGGATCGAGAAGGGTCGCGGTGAGGCCGGGCAAGGCGAGTTCCGCCCCGGCGGGGTCGCGGTGCGAGACCATGACCTGGAACAGCGGGTGCCGTGCGGCGGATCGCGCCGGGTTCACCGCCTCCACCACCCGCTCGAAGGGCAGGTCCTGGTTCGAGTACGCGTCGAGGTTGGCTTCCCTTACCCGGGCGATGAGTTCGCGGAACGACGGGTTGCCGGTGACATCGGTGCGCAGCACCAGGGTGTTCACGAAGTACCCGACGAGTTCGTCCAGCGCGTCGTCGCCGCGCCCGGCCGCGGGTGCGCCGAGGGGGATGTCGTCCCCCGCGCCGAGCCGGTGCAGCAGCACCGCGACCGCGGCCTGCGCGATCATCAGGTCACTGGCGCCGAGCGTCCGCGCGAGCCGCCGCACGGCGGTGGCCAGCGGGGCCGGGATCGGCACGGCGACCTCGGCGCCCCGGTGGGTCGGGGACGCGGGGCGGGCGCGGTCGGCCGGGAGCGGGAGTTCCTCGGGCAGCCCTTCCAGCCGCCGCAGCCAGAAGGCGCGCTGCCGGGCCGCGAGGCTCGCCGGATCGGTTTCGTCGCCGAGGAGTTCCCGGTGCCACAGCGTGTAATCCGCGTACTGCGCGGGCAGCGGGCGCCAGGTGGGTTCGGCGCCACCGGCTCGGGCGGCGTAGGCCTCGCCGAGGTCGCGCAGCAGGGGGCGGGCGGACCATTCGTCCCCGGCGATGTGGTGCACGAGCACCACGAGTACGTGCTCGTGCTCGCCGAGTTCGAGCAGTTCGGCCCGGATCGGGGGTTCCGCGTCCAGCCGGAACCGGTGCCCGTTGATCCGCGCGAGCTGAGCGGGCAGGTCGTGGTCGGCGCATTCCGTTCGGCTCAGCGGCACTTCGGCGTGCTCGAGCACCTGCTGGCGTGGTTCGCCGTCGGTCTCCGGGAACACGGTCCGCAGGGACTCGTGCCGACCGGCCACATCGGACAGTGCGTGGCGCAGCGCGGTGCGGTCGAGCGGGCCGGTGAGCCGGGCGGCGAACGGCAGGTTGTAGGTGGGGCTGGGGCCTTCGAGGCGGTAGAGGAACCACAGGCTGCGCTGCGCGGCGGACAGCGGCATCGGTTCCGGGCGCGGGCGCGGTTCGAGGGCTGGACGGGAGCCGCCGCCGTCGAGTGCGCGCGCGAGCCCGGCGACCGTGGGCGCGTCGAAGACGGACCGGATCTCCAGGTCCGCGCCCAGGTTCCGGCGGATCCGGGCGACCAGGCGGGTGGCCAGGATGGAATGCCCGCCGAGCGCGAAGAAGTCGTCGTGCACGCCGATCCGGTCCCGGCCGAGGACGTCCGCGAACAGGCCGCGGAGAATCTCCTCGCGCGGGTTCCGCGGTTCGCCACCGGGGCCGTCGGGCAGATCCGGTTCGGGGAGTGCCTTGCGGTCGAGCTTGCCGCTCGGGGTGAGCGGAAGTTCGTCGAGGAGGACGAACGCGGAAGGCACGTAGTGCTCGGGGAGGGCTTCCGCCAGTTTCCGGCGGAGCGCTGCGGGGTCCGGACCGGCGCCCGGTGCCGGGACGACGTAGCCGATGAGCTGCTGCCGTTCGGCGCGTGCGGCCACCGCGGCCGAGGCCACCCCGTCGAGCGCGGTCAGCGCGGCCTCGACCTCACCCAGCTCGACCCGGAAACCCCGGATCTTCACCTGATCATCGGCACGACCGAGGAATTCCAGGGCGCCGTCGGGACGAAGCCGCGCGCGGTCGCCGGTGCGGTACAGGCGGGCCCCCTTGGGCCCGAACGGATTCGCCACGAACCGAGATGCGGTCAACCCAGCCCGATTCAGGTAGCCGCGCGCCAACTGGACGCCACCGAGGTACAACTCGCCCGGCACGCCAGGCGGAACCGGACGCAGGAACGAGTCCAGTACGTACACCTGGGTGTTCCACACCGGGCGGCCGATCGGGACGGGATCGGTTTCCACGCCGCACGGCCACGCGGTGACGTCGACCGCGGCCTCGGTCGGGCCGTAGAGGTTGTGCAGCTTGTCGAACCGCCGGGTGAGATCGGCGGGCAACGCCTCACCGCTGCAGATCACCCGCCGCAACGACGAACACCGCCCCTCCGCCTCCTCCGCGAACGCCCGCAACATCGACGGAACAAAATGGACAGTCGTGATGCGCTCGGTTTCGATCAGATCGGCCAGGTAGCGGGGATCCTTGTGCCCTTCCGGTTTGGCCAGCACGAGTTCGGCGCCGGTGATCAACGGCCAGAAGAACTCCCACACCGACACATCAAAACTCGACGGCGTCTTCTGCAACACCCGATCACCCACGCCAAGCCCAAACTCCGCCTGCATCCACCGAAGCCGATTGACGATCGCCCCATGCGACACCACCACACCCTTCGGCCGACCCGTCGAACCGGAGGTATAGATCACGTAAGCCGGATGTTCCGGCCGAACCTGCTGACGGGGTCGTGAGCGTTCAGACCGGTTAGAACCGGCCAAAACACTCACAACCCCACCCCACCCGGCCACCTCCACACACACCGCATCCCCAAAAGCCGCACTACCCCCAGCGGTAGTCAGCACCACCACAGGCGCCGCATCCCCCACCATGAACCGCAACCGATCCACCGGATACGACGGATCCAACGGCAAATACGCGCCCCCGGCCTTCAGCACCGCGACCAGCGCCACCACCAGCTCGACCGAGCGGTCCAGGTGCACACCCACAATCGACTCCGGCCCCACCCCCCACTCCACCAACACCGCCGCCAACGCCTCCGCCCGCCGATCCAGTTCCGCATAAGAGAGAGCGGCGCTCTCAAATGAGAGCGCTGTCCTCTCCGGAGAGCGGGCAACCTGATCCGAGAGCAGTGCTCTCAAAGTAGAGCGGGGCACATCGACAGCAGTGCGGTTCGGCGCGATGACGGCCTGACAGCGCTCGGCAGCGGAGAGAAGATCGAGGGCGGCAACCGACTTTTCAGGCGCGGCAAGGAAAACTTCAAGAATGCGCCGAAAGCGTTTGGCGAGATCAGTGATCTCGGGAAGACCATCCGGGGGCCACTCGACGAGAGCAGCGCTCTCGGAAACACCGCCCCGAGCACGCTCGGCGAGAGCGGTGCTCTCGAAATTGGCACGCCCAGCTTCACCATCGAGAGCAGTGCCCTCGGAGATGCCGAGTACGGAACACTCGGTGAGATCAGTGCTCTCGGAAACGCCGACCTGAGTACGCGTGGTGAGAGCAGTGCTCTCGGAGGCGTCGCTTTCAGCACGTTCGGCGAGAGCGGTGCTCTCGGAAGGATCGGTCCGGGGGTGGGCGTGGCCGAACAGGGTGGGATCGTGGTCGAAGCGGAGCAGGAGTTCCGCGCCGGGCACGACCACCAGGGCGAGCGGGTAGTGCGTGGCGTCGCGGACGGAAACCTCGGTCAGCACCGGCCCGCCGGGGCCGGCCGCGTGCGCCAGTTCCGCCTGATCCGCCGGGTAACTCTCGAAAACCACGAGCGTGTCGAACAGGCTCCGCTGCTCCGCGGCGCGCTGGATGTCCGCCAGCCCGAGATGCTGATGCTCTAGCAACTCCGCCTGCTCGGCCTGGATCCGGCCGAACAGCCCGGCCAGCGACTCCCCGGCCCGCAGCCGCACGCGCACCGGCACCGTGTTGATGAACAAGCCCACCATGGACTCGACCTCGGGCAGTTCCGCCGGACGCCCGGAAACCGTGGCCCCGAACACCACGTCGTCCCGCCCGGTGAGCCCGGACAGCAGCAGCGACCACGCGCCCTGCACGACCGCGTTGACGGTCAGCCCCCGCGAACGCGCCGCCCGGTACAGCCGCTCGGTGAACTCCGCGGGCAGGGTGACCTCATGACGTGCGGGCGCCCCGGCCGGAACGTGCTCCGGTCCGGCCAGCAGTGTGGGCTCGTCGAGGTCCGCAAGCGCTTGCGCCCAGGCGTGTTCGGCGGCGGCTCGATCCTGTCCGGCCAGCCACGCCAGGTAGTCGCGGAACGGCCGCACCCGCGGCAGCGCCCCCGGGTCCGCCGCGGCGGCGTAGAGCCGCAACAGCTCCCGCACCAGGATCGGCGCGGACCAGCCGTCCCACAGCAGGTGGTGCGCGGAAAGCACGAGCGCGTGCTGCCGGGATCCGGTTCGCACCAGGGTGAACCGCAGCAGCGGCGGGCGGGCGAGGTCGAACGGCTCGGCCCGGTCGGCGTCCAGCAGCGCCGGGAAATCGGCGGGTTCCGCCACCACCCGCCACGGCACCCGCACCCGGCGGCGCACCACCCCGACGAACTGGCCCGAGGACTGGGTCCGGAACGCGGCCCGCAGGTTCGCGTGCCGATCCACCAGCGCATGCGCGCAGCGGTGGAGCAGTTCGGCATCCAGCTCACCCTCGAGCCGCAGGACCGTCTGCACGGTGTAGACGTCCCGCCCGCCGAGGGCGTGGAACACCATGCCCTGCTGCAGCGGGGTGAGCGGAAGGACGTCCTCGACGTTCGCGCCCGCCACCCTCAGGACTCGCCACCCATCGCCTCGACCAGGCTGCGCGGCCGCATGTCGGTCCAGTTCGCCTCGATGTGGTCCAGGCAAGCCTGGCGGCTGTCCGCACCGAAGACGATCTGCCACCCGGCCGGGACCTCGGCGAACGCGGGCCACAGCGAGTACTGGCCCTCGTCGTTGACCAGCGCGTAGAACCGGCCGGAGTCGTCATCGAACGGGTTGGTCACCGGTGTCACTCCTAAGGTAAGGCTCAGCCAAGTTAGCCGAGCCTTACCTTAAGCACCGATTCGGACAGAGTCCACCGCCGTCAGGTGCGGAAGAACGTGAGGATCGCTTCGTTGACCGCCTCGGGCCGTTCCAGGTAGCCGTAGTGACCGCAGTCCGCCAGCTCGAGATACCGGGCGGACGGGATCGCGTCGGCGACCTCGCGGGCGAGGTACGCGGGCAGCCGCATGTCGTCGGCGAACCCGATGACCAGGCACGGGACCGTGATCGCGCGGTACGCGTCGAGCCTGCTGGCGCCCAGATCGAGGGCGAGCTGCGCCCGGGCCCCGGGGGTCCACGCCGTGGGCGAAAGCTCGAAGATGTCCAGCCAGTCCCGCACCTTGGCGTCGTCGTTGAGCGTGGCCGGTGAGAGATTGTGCACGGCCTGGACCACGGCCTCGTACTTCGCGGGCACGTTGAAGTCCCCGTTGCGCAGCTCCGATTCGGCGTCCCGCATCGCGGCGCGCATCGCGTCCTGCCGCCCGCGGGTCGCCATCAGGACCGCCTGGGTGACCAGATCCGGCCGGGCCAGCGCGAGCTCCTGCACGACCTGCGCGCCCATCGACGTGCCGACCAACCGGCACGGTCCCAGCCCCAGGTGCTCGATGAGCCCGGCGGTGTCCGCGACCAGATCGCCGATGGTGAACCCCTCGGGGCATTCGTCGGTCGGCGCGATCCCGCGGTTGTCGAAGCTGATCGCCCGGTACCCCGCGCCGACCAGCGCGGGCACCTGGTGCAGCTGCCACACCCGGCCGCTCGCCGCGGTGCCCATGACCAGGACGACCGGCTCCCCCGAACCCGTGTCGTCGTAGCTCAGCTTGATCCCGTTGACTTGGCAGAACGGCATTTCTCTCCATCTTTCGAGCCGCGCGGTCGACGAACGCGTGTACGGATCGCTCCTTTACATGATCCGCTCACCTCAAGCACATGGGCGACCCGCACCCGCGTTCACGAGGCCTTCGGCCGAGGCGCGCGGCCCTGGGCCGCTCTGCCTTCACCCTCAGTGCTTTGCCAAGTCCTCCGCCCCATCTTCGTCGGCGGGCGACAGCAGGCTCGCCCTCCGCAAGCCTGGCATGGTCGCCGCGACCAGGCACACGCCCAGGACGCAGACCACGCCACCGGCCACCACCGCACCCGGTGCGCCGATCAGCCGCGCGGCGAACCCGGCCTCGGCGTTGCCGACCGCCGTGCCGCTGGTCGCCTGGGCCAGCCACAGGCTGCCGACCCGGCCCTGCAGGTTGTCCGGGGTGTAGTGCTGCAGCAGCGCCCGGCGCAGGATCTCCGAGGTCGTGTCGCCGAGCCCGGCCAGCGCCAGGAACAGCAACCCGATCCACAACTGTCCACTGAGGCCGAAGCAGGTGATCGCCAGCCCCCACACCAGCACCGACGCGATCAGCGCGCGCCCGCTGTGCCGGACCCGGCCGGTCCAGCCGCTGCCCAGCGCGCCGAGGAACGCGCCGACCGCCGGCGCGGTGTAGAGCAGGCCCACCGCGGTCGGCCCGCCGCCGAACACCTCGGTGCCCAGTTGCGGGAACAGCGCGTACGGCATCGCGAACACCATGGCCCACACGTCGATCAGCAGCAGCCCGCCGACGACCTGGTTGCGGCGCACGAACTTCAGCCCCTCCACCAGGGACCGCAGCGGATGCTGCTGGGACGCGTCCGCGTCGGCGGGGCGCAGCGGCGGCAGGAACCACATCAGCACGACCCCGGCCACATACCCCAGGGCGTCCACCGCGAAGCACACCGCCACCCCGGGGCCGGCCGCCACCAGACCCGCGATCGTCGGCCCGACCATCGCGCCGAACTGGCTGGTCGTCGTCAGCAGGGCCCCGGCGGCGGCCAACTGCTTCGCGTCGACGAGCGCGGGAATGGCCGCCATCAGCGCCGAGCCGCCGAGCCCGTTGATCCCGCCCGCGAGCACCGCGGCCACGTAGACGAACCACAGCAGGGGGCTCGGGCTCGCCGCGTTGATCGCCAGCCCGGCGAGAACGACGGCGACCACGGCCCGCGTGCTCAGCACCAGGCGACGGCGGTCCATCCGGTCGGCGAGCACACCCCCGGCGAGCAGGCCGCCCAGCAGGGCCAGCCCGAACACCAGGCCGACCAGTCCGACCTGCACCGAAGACCCGGTGAGCTGGTACACGTGCAGGTTGATCGCCACGTTGGTCAGCGCGGTGGTCAGCACGGTGAGCGTCTGCGCGCCGAAAACGAGGCGGTATCCGGCGCTGGTCCGTAACGGCTTGACGTCGATGACCAGCTCTCCGAGCCGCACGGGTCCCCTTCCGGTATAAGAACTGTCCGTAGCCTAACCTAAGTTTGGATTACCTTACGAGCCGCTGGGAGCCGACGATGCTGGACGGGTGCGTGCCCTGGCCCACGGAATTCGCCGACGCCTACCGGGCCGCGGGCCACTGGGCCGGGCAACCCCTCGACGTGCTCCTGCGCGACGGCGCCCGCGATCATCCGGACCGGATCGCCCTGGTCGACGCGGCCGGATCCCGGTGGAGCTACGCCGAACTCGACGCGCGCGCGGACCGGGTCGCGGCGGGGCTGCACGGGCTCGGCCTGCGCGCCGGTGACCGGATCGTCGTGCAACTGCCCAATATCCCCGAATTCGTCGTGCTGATCTTCGGGCTGCTGCGGATCGGCGCGCTGCCGGTGCTCGCGCTGCCCGCGCACCGGGAGAGCGAGATCGCGCCGCTGTGCGAGCTCAGCGAGGCCGTCGCCTACGTGATCGCCGATTTCGACGAGGCCGGATACGACTACCGCGCGCTCGCGCGGAGCGTGCGCAAATCCGTGCCGTCGGTCGAACACGTCCTGGTCGTCGGGGACCCCGAGGAGTTCACCGCGCTGCCCGAGGCCGAACCGATCGCCCTGGCCGCACCCGACCCCGGCGAGGTCGCGCTGTTCCTGCTGTCCGGCGGAACCACCGGCACGCCGAAGCTGATTCCCCGCACCCACAACGACTACCTCTACAACGCGCGGGAAAGCGCGCGGGTGTGCGGGCTCGGCGAGCACACCGTCTACCTGGTGGCGCTGCCCGCCGCGCACAACTTCGCGTTCGCCTGCCCCGGAATCCTGGGCACCTTCGCCGCGGGCGGCACGGTCGTGCTGGCCCCGGATCCCAGCCCGGACGGCGTTTTCCCGTTGATCGAACGGGAAAAGGTCACGATCACCGCGGTCGTCCCGCCGGTCGCCCTGCTGTGGATGGACGCCGCCGAATTCGCCGACGAGGACCTGTCCAGCCTGCGCCTGCTGCAGGTCGGCGGCGCGAAGTTCAGCGCGGAACCGGCGAGCCGCGTGCCGGAGGCGCTGGGTTGCGCGCTGCAGCAGGTGTTCGGGATGGCCGAGGGCCTGCTCAACTACACGCGCCTGGACGATCCGGCGGAGCTGGTGATCACCACGCAGGGCCGCCCGATGTCCGGAAGCGACGAGATCCGGGTCGTCGACGAGGACGGCGAAGAGGTCGCCCCCGGCCAGAGCGGCGAACTGCTCACCCGCGGGCCGTACACCCTGCGCGGCTACTACCGCGCGCCGGAGCACAACGCGCGCTCGTTCACCCCGGACGGTTTCTACCGCTCCGGTGACCTGGTGCGCGTCCTGCCGTCCGGCCACCTGGTCGTCGAAGGCCGGGTGAAGGACCAGATCAACCGCGGCGGCGAGAAGATCCCGGCCGAGGAACTGGAGAACCACCTGCTCGCGCACCCCGCGGTGCACGACGCCGCAGTGGTCGGCATGGCCGACGAGATCATGGGCGAGCGCACCTGCGCGTTCCTGATCGTCAAGGGCGAGGCGCCGACGCTGCGCGAGGTCACCGCCTTCCTGCGCGAACGCGGGGTCGCCGCGTACAAGCTGCCGGACCGGATCGAGGTGCTCGACGCCTTCCCGCTCACCACGGTCGGCAAGGTCAGCAAGAAGGCGCTGGGGAAGCTGCTGGAAACCGAGTGACCGCGCAGGTCGTCGAGGCGCCCGCCCCCGCGCGGGGCCGCCACACCGCGAAGGCGCTCGGGCTGGTCGCCGCGTTCGCGGTGCTGATCGCGGTGTCGCTGGTCAGCATCGCCGTCGGCGCGCGGTCCGTATCACTGTCCACTGTGGTCGATGTGCTGTTCTCCGGCGGCCACTCGGACGCCGCCTACGTGGTCTGGGACCTGCGGGTTCCGCGCACGCTGATCGGGATCGCGGTCGGCGCCGCACTGGGTGTCGCCGGGGCGCTCATGCAGTCGCTGACCCGCAACCCGCTCGCCGATCCCGGCCTTTTGGGGGTCAACGCGGGCGCGTCCTCGGCCGCGGCGCTCGCGGTCAGCGTGTTCGGGCTGACCGATCTGCGCGCGTTCATCTGGTTCGCGTTCGCCGGGGCGGCGGTCGCGGGCGCGGTGCTGTACCTGATCGCCAGCGGCGGGCGGGGCGGCGCGTCCCCGGTGCGGCTCGCGCTGGCCGGGACCGCGGTGTCCGCCGCGCTCACCGGGATCACCCAGGGCGCGATGCTGCTGGATTCCCGGACGCTGGACCAGTTGCGGTTCTGGACGGTCGGTTCGCTGAACCGGATCGACGGGGCGACGCTGGCCCGGGTGGCCCCGTTCCTCGGCGCCGGGCTGATCCTCGCGCTGCTGCTCGCGCGCCCGCTCAACGCGATGGCGCTGGGCGACGACGCGGGCCGCGCGCTCGGCGCGCACCTCGGACGCACCCGAGTGCTGACCCTGGTCGCCATCACCCTCCTGGCCGGGGCGGCGACCGCAGCGGTCGGGCCGCTGGTGTTCGTCGGGCTCGCGGTGCCGCACATGGTCCGCGCGATCACCGGCCCGGACCAGCGCTGGGTGCTGCCCTACTGCGTGGTGCTCGCGCCGGTGCTGCTGCTCGCCGCGGACGTGCTCGGCCGGGTCGTGGCGAAACAGGAGATCGACGTGGGTGTGATCACCGCGCTGCTCGGCGCGCCGCTGTTCATCGTGCTGGTCCGCCGGAACCGGGCGGCGAAACCGTGACGGTCGTGCCGATCCGCCGCGTGCCGCGGCCGTTGCTGGTGAGCGTTTTCCTGGTCGCCGCGCTCGCCGTGGTCGCGGTGATAACCCTGGGCACCGGCCAGATTTCCGTGGCACCGCTGGACGTCGTGCGGACGCTGCTGGGCAACGGCAGCAAGCTGACCGATTTCGCGGTGCTCGAACTGCGGCTGCCGCGCGCGGTGACGGCCGTCCTGGTCGGCGCGGCACTCGGCATCAGCGGCGCGGTTTTCCAGAGCCTGTCCCGGAATCCGCTGGGCAGCCCGGACATCATCGGCTTCAACTACGGCGCGACCACCGGCGGGCTGATGGTCATCCTGCTGGCCGGGGGCAGCGCGGCCACGGTGTCGCTCGGCGCGCTCGGCGGCGGGCTGGTCACCGCGCTGCTGGTGTACCTGCTCGCCTGGCAACGCGGCGTGCGCGGGTACCGGCTGGTGCTCGTCGGCGTGGGCGTCAGCGCGATCCTGCAGTCGATCAACTTCTACCTGATCGTGAACGCCAACCTCGCCGACGCCTCGCGCGCCACCGTGTGGATCACCGGCAGCCTCAACAACCGCGGCTGGGAGCACGCCGTTCCGGTCGGGATCGCGCTGGCGGTCGTGCTGCCCGCGGTGCTGCTCGGCGGGAAGTGGCTGCGGATCCTGGAAATGGGCGACGAGCCCGCGCGTTCGCTGGGCGTCCCGGTCGAGGGCGCCCGGCTGTACCTGCTGATCACCGGGACCGCGGCGTGCGCGGTGGCGACCGCGGCGGCCGGGCCGATCGCGTTCGTCGCGCTCACCGCGCCGCAACTGGCCAAACGGCTCACCCGGTCGACCGGTCCCAACGTCCTGCCCGCCGCGTGGATGGGCGCGCTGCTCGTGCTGGCCGCGGACTTCGCCGCGCAGCGGGTCGGCGGTTCGGCCACGCTGCCGGTCGGGGTGGCCACCGCCGCGCTGGGCGGCGCCTACCTCGGCTGGTTGCTGTGGCGGCAGCGCGCTCAGTCGGCCTGAACCACAAAGGGCGCCACGCTGGAGAGTTTCTCGCAGGTCTCCTCGTACTCCCGGTCCGGCGTGGACTCCGCGACGATCCCCGCACCGGCGCGCAACCAGCCGCGCCCGTCGCGGGCGTAGACCGCGCGCAGCACGAGCGCCGCGTCGAGCGAACCGTCGTGCGAAGCGGCGACCACCGCGCCCGAGTACAGGCCGCGCGGCTCGTCCAGGCGGAAGATCGCGTCCAGCGACTCGCGTTTCGGGATGCCCGAGGCGGTGACCGCCGGGAACAGCGCCTCCAGCGCGTCCCACGCCGTGCGCCCCTCGTCCAGGGTGCCGCTGACCAGCGAGGCGAGGTGCTGCACGCTGCCGCGTTCGGAGATGCCCATGAAGTCGCCGACCCCGACCGAACCCGGGCGGCACACCCGGCGCAGCTCGTCCTGCGCGGTGCGCACCGAGACGGCGTGCTCGAAGATCTCCTTCGGATCGGATTCGAGTTCGCTGCGCGCGGCGGCGTCGGCCTCCGGGCCGCGGCCGAACGCGCGGGTCCCGGCGAGCGGCTGGGTGGTGACCTTGCGGTCCGCGCCGACCGTCACCACCACCTCCGGGCTGAAACCCGCCGCCTCGAGCCCGCCCTGGCGGAGCAGGAACGACCGCGCCGGGGTGTTGCCGCGGCGGCCGAGGACGTAGGTCGACACCAGGTCCGGCGGGTACGGGATCGGCACGGTCCGGGACAGGATGACCTTCTGGTACTCGCCCTTGTGGATCTCCTTGACCGCCTGCGCCACGCGTTCGCGGTAGTCGGCGCCGCCGGTGCGGATGTCGATCGGCGTGGCGGCGCACTCGCGGTTTTCCGGCTGTGCCAGGAGTTCGCGCACGCGCGCGGGAACGGCTCCGGCACCCCGGATCACCGCGCCCGCGGTGTCCAGGCGCACCTCGAGCCGCGGGATCATCAGCCGCGCCAGCTCGCCCCGGGGTGATTCGGCGCCGAGCGCGGCGAGCGCGGGGACCACCCCGGCGAAGCCGAATTCCACGCGGCCGTAGGCGTTCCAGCCGGTGATCGGCAAGGAATCGAGCGCCCGGTGCAGCGCCGCGCCCGGCGAACCGGACCACGGGGTCACGGATTCGGCGCCGTCGAAGCGGATCCGCACGTGCTCGGCGTCCAGCGACACGCTCGCCAGCTCACCGGCGGCGAAGACCCACCGGCCCGCGGTCTCGTACGCCAGGTGGTCACCGAAGTCACCGGCGCGGGCCAGCCGCGCCACCGCGAGCAGCGGATCGAGTGCCGCGCCGAAAGATTCCTCTTCGTAGGACACCAGGACTCCTCGCCGCTCTACTGGATTCCGTTGCCGCTCACGGCGTATTCACGCGGCGGCGCGACCTCGGCGCCGCGCCGGTCGAGGATCGACGCCAGGATCTCGCCGACCCGGATCGCGGTGTTGGACAGCAGGGAGGAGGTGATCCCGTGCGAATGCTCGGTGCCGCCCTGCAGGTAGAGCCCGCCGCGCACCTCGGGATCGGTGCGCAGCCGGTAGTCGCGTTCGATGCGCAGGCGTCCTTGCTCGTCGCGGCGGCACTTCCGGCCGAGCTCACCGAGCAGGTCGGTCGGATCGGCCGGGAGGTAACCGGTCGCGTAGACCACGACCTCGGCGTCCAGCACGGTTTTCTCGCCGGTGGTCAGGGATTCGATGGTCGCGCGCACCCCGTCGCCGGTCTCGGTGACGTCCATCGGCCGGGAGGTGTTGAACATCCGCAGGCGCTGGGCGCCGCGCACCCGCTCGGAGTACACGCGCCGGTACAGATCGTCGATCAGGTCGAGGTCGACGGCCGAGTAGTTGGTGTTGCCGTGGTAGTTCATCAGGCGCTGCTTGATGTCCTCGGGCGCGCCGTAGTACGCGTCGACCGCCTCCGGGTCGAAGATCCGGTTCGCGAACGAACTGTCGTCCGAGGGGCTGAAGCCGTAGCGGGCGAACACCGAACACACCTCGGCGCGCGGGTAGCGGTCGTGCAGGAACGCGGTGACCTCGGCGGCGCTCTGCCCGGCGCCGACCACGACCACTCGGGACGGATCCCGTTCGTCCAGCCGCTCGACCCGGTGCAGCAGTTCGCTGTTGTGCCAGATCCGCTCGCTCGGAGTAATCCCCTCGGGCAGGTTCGGCCGGAGGCCGGTGCCCAGCGCCAGGTTGCGCGCGTGCAGCGTCTCGCCCGCGGCGGTGCGCACCGCGAAGCAGGCGAAGTCACCGTCTTCGAACACCGGCTCGATCGCGGTGACGTCCTGGCCGTAGGTGACCAGGTCGTCCACTTTGGCGGCGGCCCACTCGAAGTAGTCGTGGAACTCGATGCGCAGCGGGAACAGGTTCTTGTGGTTGATGAAGTCGACCAGCCGGCCCTGACTGTGCAGGTAGTTCAGGAAGCTGAACTCGCTGGTCGGGTTCCGCATGGTCGCCAGGTCCTTGAGGAAGGACACCTGCATGGTCGCGTTCTCCAGCAGCATGCCGCGGTGCCAGCCGAACCGGGGCTGGCGCTCGAGGAACCGGGCCGTGACTGGCGTGCCGCCGCTCGCGTTGTGCTCGGTCAGCGCGATCGCGAGCGCGAGGTTCGAGGGGCCGAAGCCGACTCCGACGAGGTCGTGAACCGCGGGCGATGCGGGAAGTGCAAGCGACATACCTGTCCGATCCGTCGACGCGTGGGCAGAGGTGACCCTAACCTAACTTAGGGGAGGCTCAACTACTACATTCGATCGTGACGTTCATCCCTATGCGAGGAGGACCCATGCGGGTCGCGATGTTCGGCTACCAGACCTGGGGCCACCGCACGCTGCGGGCGCTGCTGGACTCGGAACACGAGGTGGTGCTGGTCGTCACGCATCCGAAGAGCGAGCACGCCTACGAGAAGATCTGGTCCGATTCGGTCGCCGAACTGGCCGAGGCGCACGGCGTGCCGGTGCTGATCCGCAACCGTCCCGACGATCAGGAACTGCTGTCCCGGCTCAAGGAAGCCGATCCGGACCTGATCGTCGCGAACAACTGGCGCACCTGGCTGCCGCCGGAGATCTACTCGCTGCCGCGGCTGGGCACGCTGAACGTGCACGACTCGCTGCTGCCCGCCTACGCCGGTTTCTCGCCGCTGATCTGGGCTTTGATCAACGGCGAGCCCGAGGTGGGCGTGACCGCGCACATGATGGACGAGGGGCTGGACGCCGGTGACATCGTGCTGCAGCGCGCGGTGCCGGTCGGTCCGCGCGACACGACCACGGACCTGTTCCACAAGACCGTCGACCTGATCGGCCCGATCACCGTGGACGCGCTGACGCTGCTCGCCTCGGGCGAGGCGAAACTCACCCCGCAGGACCGGTCCAAGGCCAGCTTCTTCCACAAACGGTCCATTGAGGACAGTCGGATCGACTGGACCTGGCCCGCCGAGGACCTCGACCGGCTCGTCCGCGCGCAGTCCGACCCGTACCCGAACGCGTTCACGGTCCACAAGGGCGAGCGGTTGCGCGTGGTCCGGGCTTCGGTGTCGAAGGGGCGCTACGGCGGCACACCCGGCCGGATCTTCATCCGCGAAGGCGACGGCGTGGTGATCGTCGCCGGCGCGGACGCGCGGCGGGGCCGCAACCACGGGCTGCTGCTCGAGCGGGTCCGCACCGAGGACGGTACGGAGTACCCGGCGACCGAGTACTTCCGCACCATGGGCGGGTATCTGGGGTAGGCGCTTACTGGCCGATCACCGGCGGGGTGGTCCGGTCCAGGCCCTCGGTGCCGAAGAACTCGTTGGGATCGTTCTCCTGGAGGAACCCGGCGCGCTTGTGCTCCTTGTCCTCCTCCTTGCCCTTGCCGCCCGCACCCGCGGCGCCGGCGGGCATCCCCGCGGCGCCCTTGGCCCCGGCCGCCGCCCCGCCCTTGGCCGCCACCTCGGCGGCCCCGCGGGCGCCGGGCGCGCCCGATCCGGTGCCCTTGCCCGCGTTCGGGCCCTCGGGTGTCCCGGGCTGGGCGCCGGGTTTGGCGCCGGGTTTGGCGCCACCGGCGAACCCGGAGATCCGCCCGCCCGCGGAGCGCGCCGCGCTGCCGGGGAACCCGCGCCGGTTGCCCTCGCGAACCTGCTCACTGCCCAACTGTCCGAGCCCGGGCGCGGGGACGCCCAGCGCGGCAGCGGGCCCGAGCCCGGGTGCCGGGGTCCTCGTCCAGCCCGGAGGGTTCTGGTAACCGGGCGGCGTGATGCCCGGAACCTGACCCCGGCCGGAGTCCACGCCCGGCCGGAGGTCGTTCGGGCGCCCCGGCGGGACGTCGCCGCCGATGAACCCCGGCGGCGTCACCGAACTGGTGCCCGGCGGTTTGGCGATGCCCGGATCCACCGAGGAAACCTGCGTCCGCCCGTCGATCGGCGTCTCGACCGCCCCGGAGAACGGGAGTTTGGGTGGCTGCGCGAACGAAGGCTGGGTGGACCCGGTGCTGAACAAGGTCTGATCCCGGCCACTGACCACCGCGGCGGCCTGATCGTGCGCCTGCCGCTGGAGCTGCGCCTGCTGGTTCATATCGGACCAGGTGCTCAGCGCGTCGAAGACCTTGCCACCCGCCATCTGCTCCTTGGCGAGATCCATGGACTCGTTGACACTCCGCCCGGCAGGCGGCGGCATCTGCTTCTGCGCCTCGACGAGCGCCGCGGACTGCTGGGAAAACCGGTTGGAGGCAAGGAAAGCGGAGTCACCGGAAGAGTCGGTCCACTTGGCCAACTCCCCGAAGAACCCGTGCGCCTGCTCGGCGGCCGGCCCCTGCCAGAGCGATTCCTCCTTCGCCGCGGCCTGCGTGAAGTTGAAGGACAATTCCTTCTGCGCGTTACCGAGATCGTTGAGGATCATCCCCTGCTCGTCCACGGCGTTCGGATCCACACCGTCGCGCACAAAGGAAACGAGCTGCTGATGCGGCACGGCACGATAATCCGCGTCCGACGGGTCAAGCCCCTCCCGAAATCCTTGGGCGAACGGCGACCCCACCTGAGCTTCGAGCCGCTGCCCTTCTTCGACCGAGTAACTACCCGCCACTCGGCCCGGGTCGCCACCGAACACGTTTCCGGACTCATCGGCATAGACCTCGGCTTCGTAGCGTCGGCGGCCGTACTTGGTCGGTCCATAAGGGTCAGTCATGGTCGAACCCTCCCCTGGTCACTGAACCTTCGGCAGTTTCGGTTCGAGCTTTTCCGCATATTGCTTGGCAATGGGGCATCCGTCGTCATGCACACCGGCGGTTACCCCAATGACGGCCCTCGCGTGCTCGGCGACCTCGATGGCGATGTCACAGTTACCGCCCGCCTTCGCCGACTGCAATGCGCGCCGACCGTTGATGTCGGTACTCGTCGCGTTAGGGTCGGTCTTGGTGAACTCCGCCAAACCTTGAACCGGATCGAGAGCAAGTCCGACGGCCCAGGCATCGATTTTCCCAGTATTGCATTCGTTGCGGGAAGTCTTGTTCACTCCCGGGTCAAAGCCCTGACCGGCGAGCAGATCATCGAGCACCTCGCAGGCATTCATTTCAGCAAAGACATCCTGGTTACCAGCGCTGGACGCCGCAGGCGTCGCAGCGGGCAGCGCCGTGCCAACCTGTTTGCTCGAACACCCCGCCATAGCCAGCACCGCACACACGGCAACAGACGCTCCAAGACAGTGGAGGGTACGGGCGCTGGTCATAATCACCTAGTCCTTTAGTCCTTGAAAACACCGAGGCGCTTGGTAGCGGCTTCGTCTGCGGCGTTGTAGTTCTTCTTCGCGGTCTCAATCGCTTCGCGAATGGCGTCCAGCCCTTCCCGGAACTTGAGCATCACCTGCACCAGGGACTGCTCATCCGAGTCCATCGCGGTCAACACATGACTGGCGACCGTCTGCGCGTACTGATCATTGCCCAGCATCGGCGCTTGCTGAAGCTGCCCCAATCTCTTCGAGATGTCCTGGTGCTGCTTCTCCGCCGCTTTCAAAGCGTTCAGGAAGTGGGCGCCGCCTTCTTCGCTGATGGCCCAGCCGCCGGCCTTGGCTTTGCCGAGGAGGTCCTTGGCCCCGTCGGCGAACGCGTTCACCTGCTTGGCATCGCCCAACCCGCCGACGACCGACTGCAGGAACGCGCTGCCCGAGTCTCCGTCCGCCACGTCATTCCTCCCCGAATGCCCGAATCCGCGTTACCAGATGTATACCTACGGTAGCAACGGCGCGGTGGCCGCGTCTGCCGTTTCGCACAGTGTTCAGCCTCCGAGCGCGCGGTTGAGCCGTTCCCGCAGCCACTGCGCGATCCGGGACCGGTCGGCCGGGGTGAACGTGTGCCGCCGGGCGCCGTCGGGCAGGTCCTCGGTCGCCACGAAGAACCGGCCCTCGGTGGTGTCGAACCAGTTCAAGGCCGCCACCGGGACCTCCTTACCGCGCCGCACCTGGGTGTCGGGCTCGCGCACCGAGCATTCGATCACGCCGTAGCGCAGCATGGGGGCCGCGAAGAAGTGCTCCACCGGCCGCATCGCTTGCATCCGGGGGTCGTCGGCGGGTTCGTCCACCCACGGGGTCGGCTCCGCCGGGCCGGTCTCCTTGGGCACCAGCACAGTGACCGGGCCGCCGAGCCGGGCGCGCCAGTCCGGCAGCACGGCGACCATTTCCGGCACGACGTGCTCCGGCCGCATCCGGTCGATCACCAGCCGCTCGCCGCGCTGGCTGCACAGGAAACCGAGGTCGCCCAGCCAGCCGCCGCGGTAGAGATAACGCGAATCGGTTTCCAGTACCTCCGCGACCTGGGTGAGCAGCACCCGCGGTGCGGACCAGGCCTTGAGCAGCTTCGCCAGGTCCTCGCGGGCCCCGTTCTGATCGGCAAGCCCGTCTTCGCGGAGCCGCCGCCAGGTGCGCGCCCGCTGCTCGGCGCGCTCGGTGAACGTCGGGCTCACGTACGGGATCTCGTACGGGTAGACCAACCGGCCGAGCCCGAGATCCTCGTCCAGAATGTCCATTTCTTCCAGAGTCGCACCGAACGACGCCAACCCGGAAACCCCCTGCCACCCACTCAAGAACCTGTCACGATCGGTAATCGGGACAGGACTCGACGGTAGCGCAATCCCCCGGCGAGGTCAGCCCCTCGGCCCAGTGGAGCTTCCCGGTCGCGCACCCTGGTGTCGAACCAGGCACCCCGGGGACATGAATCCCGGGTGGCCGCCGGACCGTGCGCGGTGGATCGTGCCCCTGCCAGGAGTCGAACCCGGATCTCCGGCTCCGGAAGCCGGCGTCGTGTCCGTTGGACCACAAGGGCGGAGTTCGTGCTGCCCGTCGAGGGTTCGAACCTCGGTCTCCGGACTCAGAATCCGGCGTCAGTGCCAGCTTGACCAACGGGCATCGGCGGCTCCCGGTCCAGGATTCGAACCTGGCTCCCCGGATCCAAAGTCCGGGATGCTGCCGCTACACCAACCGGGACTGCCGAAGTACCCCTGCCAGGAGTCGAACCTGGACTGGCCGGATCCTGAATCCGGTGCCTCTACCAGTTGGGCTACAGGGGCGGGTGGAGCCGGCACCCCCACGCGCGGGGGTGCCGGGGCGCAGCGCGTGCGGGGATCGAACCCGCGTCCCCGGATCGAGAGTCCGGTATCCGTTCCACTGGACCAACGCGCCCGGCGTCGGGAACCCCCGAGTCGAACGGGGTGTCTCCTGATCCCAAATCAGGCGGGTTGCCGTCTCCCTCGTTCCCGGCAGCGCAGACGGGATTCGAACCCGTGTCCCCGGGGCGAAAACCCGGAATCCTCGGCCACTGGACGACTGCGCCTCGCTCGTGTCAGCACCCCCGCGAGGATTTGAACCTCGGACCTCGGCGTTCGTAGCGCCGCGCTCTGTCCCACTGAGCTACGGGGGTCTGTGAAACCGCTCCACTGTGTAGTTCTCAAACAACCGCACCCGAAAAAGGGCGCGCGTGATCACCGCGAAAAGAATGGTTTTCCGGCACGGCGAATAAAGAAAGCCGCCCTGATCGGTTTCCCGACGGGCGGCTCCCTGATGTGCTGACGCGTTACGTCACACTCGGGGAGCCGAGCCCCTCAAGTCGCTGTTCTTGCAGGCGGAAGCCCCACGACCGCCCCATCATCGGGACGCGCGGCAGCGCCGCCACAGCCACCGGCTGTCGCGGGATCCGCACCCACCGCGTCGCGTTCATGGTCACTTCCCCTTCAATCGCGTGAACTGATACCAGTGTGCGTCACCGGCGATTCCTCGTCAACGCATTAATTGGGGTGATCGAGCCAATCGTCGGTCTCGCGGAATCGACCGAGTCCGACGGCATCGAACTCGTCGTGATGGTCGCGCTTGTCGACGCCGAGTCGCCGGAGCGCTTGGGAGATCGGACTGCCGTCGGCCGGCGGCGGCTCATTCTCGGCGAGGTGGAGCGGACCGAGGACAACGTGCCCGCCATCCCATACCTGCGCGGTCTCCGAGCTTGCCCCGCCGAAGTACTCGGCTTCGAGGTAGGCGACCGCGTCGGACAACGCGTCGGTTATCGGGAGCAGCGACAACTGCTGACCAAGAGGCACGATGTGCGCGGCCCCGTAGCCGCGGCCAGGTTCTGCAAAACCTGGTGAGCGGCTACGACCGCCTCGAGGCAGTACCTGAACCGTTCCGATTCGGTCGCTGGTTGTGGGTGGCAGGTGAGGGATTCGAACCCCCGAAGGCTGAGCCGTCTGATTTACAGTCAGATCCCTTTGGCCGCTTGGGTAACCTGCCGGGGCCGGACGAACCGGCCGACGAAGAGAGTACCTAACGCCGTGGCGGGGGCTGCAACCGGTATACCCGGCCGGGGGCGGCAGGGCCTTCCGGAGCCTTCCGCCGGGGACAGCTGCACGCGCCGGGGCACGCTTTTCGTCCCGGTGCCGATCGACAGGGCTAGGGTTGGGCAACCTGAACGAGCCGAGTGCGAGGTGTGAGGACACGTGGCGGATCCCTCTTTCGACGTGGTGAGCAAGGTCGACCGGCAGGAGGTGGACAACGCGCTGAACCAGGCCGGTAAGGAGCTCTCCACCCGCTTCGACTTCCGCGGCGTCAACGCCAAGGTCGCCTGGGCGGGTGAGGAAGCCATCACCATCGAGGCGGAGACCGAGGAGCGGGCGCTCGCGGCGGTCGAGGTGTTCAAGGAGAAGCTGATCAAGCGGGGCATCTCGCTCAAGGCGTTCGAGGCCGGGGAGCCCGCGGTTTCCGGGAAGATCTACAAGGTCAACGGCAAGATCATCCAGGGCATCGCCTCGGACAAGGCCAAGCAGATCGCCAAGTACATCCGCGACGAGGGCCCGAAGGGCGTCCAGGCGCAGATCCAGGGCGACCAGTTGCGGGTGTCCGGCAAGAAGAAGGACCACCTGCAGGACGTCATCGCGCTGCTGAAGAACAAGGACTTCGAGATCGCGCTGCAGTTCACCAACTACCGGTGAGCTTGGTCACCGGCTCAGCGGCACCACCTCGTGGATCCGCGGCGCCGGTGAGCCGGGGCGCCACAGCAGCCGGATCGAGCTGGTGACCGCGCCGCGGACCGGCAGCTCGGTGTAGCCGTCGCGCAGCCTGCCGATCGTGCGCCACCGGCCGTCGGCGAGTGCCTGCACGTCCGCCGCGCCGGAACCGAGCACCACCACGCGGTCCACGGGCCGGGTCGCGGTCACCACGAGCGCGTCGCCCGCCCGCGGGGTGGCCGCGGCGGTGTACACCGTGTCCGCGTCGCCGTCCGCGGCGGCGGGCAGGACCGAACCCGGGGCGGGCGCCGGGCCGCCGGTCACGGTAGCGCGGTGCTCGTCGGCCGTGGTCACCGTGAAGTCCCGGACGACCAGCCAGTTCGCCTGCTCCCCGGTCACCCGGATCCGGAGGTGGCGCGCCTGGGTGCCGGGCGGCAGGTCGGCGGCGACCTCCGGGCCGGTGACCTCGGCCACCTGGGTCCACTGGCGCCCGTCGGCGGACCGTTCGAGCACCCCCGCGTGCACGTAGTCGCCGGGGCTGCCGGGCTTGGCCATGGTCACCTCGACCCGGGTCACCGGCCGCACCGCGCCGAGGTCCACGCCCACCTGGTCACCCGGTTTCGGCGCGCGATCGCTCCAGTAGAACGTCGCCGGGTTCCGGTCGGTCATCCCCGCGGGCGGGTGGTCCTGGTAGGTCCCCATCGACGTGGTCGCCAGCACCCGGGGTGGCAGCCCGAACCCCTGGTCGACGGTGGCCAGGGCCCGGTCGAAGAACGGTTCGCACACGTCCACGCACACCTGCGGTTTCTTCGGCCCGTTCGCGGTCGGCGTGGTGATCGCGTCGGCCCGGGCGCGGGTGGCGACGAGTGCGGCGCGCTCGGCCCAGGCGGTGGCGCCGTCCCCGGCGCGCTGGGCGAGCAGCATGCGCACCGCGTGCCGCCCGGCCTGCCCGTAGAACCCGAGTTTGTCCAGCCAGGGCCCGACCTCGTCGAGGAACGCCGGGTTGGCCGCCATCCCGCGACGCAGTTCGTCCGGGTTCGCGGCCAGCCGCCGCAGGTACGCGTCGAGCCTGCCCGCCGCCTGCTCCGGCGCCGCCCAGAACCGGTCGAGCAGCGGGCGCAGCACCGGCGAGTCCTGGTCCTTCGCGCCGGTGTCCAACCGCTCCAGGACCCCGGCGAAGTTGTTCTCCGCGAACACCTTCAGCGCGCCCGCGCCCGGCCCGCCGAGATCGGCGACCGCGGCCGCCCAGGACGCGTCCGGGTCGTACCCGCTCGGGTTCCACAGGAAGTCGGCCGAGGTGAACTCGGCGATCTTGGACGCCTCCGCCTGCACCATCGGGTTCGCGGTCACCCCGGCCAGGGCGCCAGTGATCCCGGGTTCTCGGCCGACGTACGGCCCGAGCAGGAGCCGCGGGGTGACGTAGTCGTTGACCGGGTAGTTGTCCCAGACCAGGATGTCGTGCCCGAAGACCTGCTTCGCTTGGCGCGCCTGCGCTTCGGTGATCCGCGGGGCGATCACGCCGACCCCGGTCCATTCGACGAGCACCGCGGGATCGAGCTGCTCGCGCAGGGCCTTCTTGTATCCGGTGTCGGCGAGGTCGTAGTACTCGGTCGGGACCATCTGCAGCCGTTCGATCCCGGGATGGGTGGCGACGAAGTCCCCCTGGACCCGGTTGAGCAGGAACGACTGGGCGGCGCCCGCCGCGGCGCCGCCGGTGCCGAACTTCGCCTTGTCGGCGTCACAGTTCCACGTCGTGTACGAGATGTCGTCCAGCGGGATCGCGAAGGACCGCACGCCGATGTCCCACAGCGACTGGAACTTCGCGACCAGCGCGCGCTCGTCGTTGTCGGCGGAATAGCAGACCGACAGCCCCGGCGAGAGGGCGTAGGTGAACTCGACGTGGTTGGCGGCCGCGCGGCCGGCCAGTTCCTTGATCTCGGCGAGCTTGTCCGCCGGGTAGGCGTCCCGCCACCGCTCGCGCAGGTACGGATCGTCCTTGGGCGAGTAGACGTAGATGTTCTGCTTGGTGCGGCCGTAGAAGTCGAGCTGGGACAACCGGTCCGCGTGCGACCAGGGGGCGCCGTAGAAGCCCTCGATGACCCCGCGCAACGGCGTGGCCGGCCAGTCGCGCACGCTCACCGCGGGCACCTTGCGGCCGGTGACCAATTGGCGCAGGGTCTGCGCGGCGTAGAACGTGCCGGTGGCGTCCACTCCGGACAGTGCGAGCACGCCGCGCCCGGCGGCGAGCGCGTAGCCCCCGGCGGGCAGGCCGTCGGGTCCGCGGGCGCCGAGGCGCTCGAGCGCGCCCGCGGTCGCCGGGTTCTCCCGGGGCCCGCCGAGGTAGACGGTCAGCGCGGCCTCGCCCGGTACGAACCGTTCCGCCCCCGCGGCCTTCAGGACCTGTTCGACGACGGCCCGCGTGGCCGGATCGGTCCCCTCGCCGAGCACCTCGCCCACGGTCTTCGGCACGGTGACCGCACCGCGCTTCGGCTGCACCTCCTGCGGCGTCGGCCAGACCTTCGGCACCGTGACGGTCTCCGCACTCGCGGTGACCGGTATGGTGAGCGCCCCCGTCACCGCCAGCAGAGCCGCGAGAAAAAGCCTGGTAGATCGCATCCGCGCGCCCATCCGCCGCCTCCGAATCAGGTACCGGATCTTGCACGCTAACACTCGATCGAGTTAATGGACTAGACCAAAAAGAGGGTAATTCCCGCACTTGGAATGCCGCAAAACGAGTGAAAAACCACCCAAATCTGTCACCCCATGGTGTAATCACGACGTTGCCGTACGGGAGGAAGAGCATGCGCCGCCTGGGAACCAGCCTCGCGCTGCTGATGTCGTTGCTGGCGGTCGCCGGTCTGGTCGCGCCCGCCTCGGCGGCCCCGGCCACCGAACGCAAGCTGCTGACCGAGGGCATGGGGTCCTATCCGCGGCTGATCCGCCTCGAGCACTCCGGGCTGCGCAACGGCCGGATCGTCGCCGCGATCACCAGCGAAGACGCCCGCGGCCGGTTCGCGCCGATCTTCCAGAGCACCGACGAGGGCCGCAGCTTCAAGCAGATCGGCGAGGTCCGGGATCCCGAAGGCGGCCCCAACGGGATGTGCTGCGGCACGCTGTACGAGCTGCCGCGGCAGGTGGGGCGCCTGCGCGCGGGCACCCTGCTGTGGGCGGCCAGCTACGGCCAGAACGCCGGGGCGGCCCGCCGGATCGGGATCAAGGTGTGGGCCAGCCGGGACGGGGGCCGGTCCTGGTCGTTCCTGTCCGAGGCCGCGCGGTCGCACAACCGCGACGGCGTCTGGGAGCCGGAGCTGACCGTCGACGCCGGCGGCACGCTCTGGATGCACTACGCCGACGAGACCGAGGCCCCGCAGTTCGCGCAGGTGCTCAACCGGGTCGCCTCGACCGACGGCGTCACCTGGGGCACCAAGCAGCGCACGATGGCGATCCCGCCGCACCGGGTCCGGCCCGGGATGCCGCTCGTGCGGCGGCTGCCCGACGGCCGGTTCTACTTCGGGTACGAGATCTGCAACTACGGTCACCGGTTCTGCGACCCGTACTACAAGATCTCCCCGGACGGCGCGAACTTCGGCGACCCGGTCGCGCCGGGCAACCAGATCGCGACCGCCAACGGCAACCACTTCCAGCACGCGCAGACGGTCACCCTGTTCCCGGGCGGGCCGAACGGGACGCGGCTGCTGATGGTCGGCCAGATCTACGTCAACGACAAGGGCGTCCCGCTGCCGGGCAACGGGCGCACCCTGCTGGCGAACGACAACCTCGGCGCGGGCCCGTGGTACGAGGTCCCGGCGCCGGTGCACGTGGGGCGGCCCTACGACGACTGGTGCCCGAACTACAGCTCGACCCTGCTGCCGGTGGACGGCGGCGCGAACGTGCTGGAGATCGCCGCCGACTACGACAACGGCGTGTGCAAGGCCTACTTCGGCAAGGGCCCCTCCCGCTAGCTAGCCCGGGACGACCAGGGCGCCGAGCCAGGTGCCCAGGGCCTGTTCGGCTTCCGCGCGGGCCCGGGCCGGGTCCTCGGCGGAGGAGATCAGCAGGGCGGCCTCGATCACCGCGCTCAGCACCAGCCGGGCGAGCACGCCGACCGGCTGCGGGGTGACCAGGCCCGCCTCGATCGCCCGGTCGAACACCTCGGCCAGCAGGCCCAGGCCGTGTTCCGCCTCGATCTCGCGCCACACCTGCCAGCCGAGCACCGCGGGCGCGTCGATCAGCGCGATCTGGCGGATCTCCGGCCGCCCGCACTCGTCCAGGAACGCCCCGAGCGCGATCACCATGCCGGTCGCGAAGTCCGGGGCCCCGTCCAGCGCCGCCCGCACGGTGGCGGTCAGCTCCCGTTCGACCTGCTCGACCACGTCCCGGAACAACGCCTGCTTGTCCGCGTAGTGGTGGTACAGCGCGCCCCGGGTCACCCCGGCGGCCCGCACGATCTCGTCGGCGGGCACCGCGGAGTAGCCGCGTTCGGCGAACAGTTCGCGGGCGGCGGCCAGCAGCGCTGACTTGGTGGTGCTGGAGCGGTCGGACTGGGTGCGGCGCATAAGGCCTCAGTGTGCCAAGCGGAAAACTTCCTGGCGCGCGAACCTGATGATGTGCCCGCCGAGCGCCGCGGGCTGGTCCTCCGGCACGAACGTGTAGCTGTCCTCGATCTCCACCAGCCGCGCGTCCGGCAGCGCCTGGGCTAGCCGGTGGGCCAGCGACAGCGGGAACAGCTTGTCCTCGACGGCCCAGGCGAGCAGCACCGGGCGGTCGAAGGCGGGCAGTTTCCGGGCCGCGGCCAGGGTGTGCCGCCGGTCGACCGCGCGCAGGAACTTGCGCAGATCCCGCCGGACCCCGCGGTCGCGCCACACCGGATCGATGTACGAGCCGACCACCTCGCGCGGCACCCGCCGCTTGGCCACCCAGCCGAAGGCGATCGGCAACGGCTGGACGAACCGGCTGCGCAGGGCCGCGGCGAGCACCGACGTCGCCCCCGGCACCCGGGCGAGCCGCGGCAGCGGGGCGAAGATCGGCGGGAAGAAGCGCTCGAAGCTGTCCGACGGGGTGAGCACCACGCCCGCGATCCGCTCGGGGTGCTCGGCCATCAGGATCTGGGTGATCGCGCCGCCGGTGTCGTTCGCCACCACCAGCACGCCGGTCAGGTCGAGCGCCTCGAGGAACTCGGCGATCAGGCGCGCGATCCCGGGCGGGGTCAGGTCGGCGTCCGGGGCCATCGGCGTGCGGTGCGAGCCGAGCGGCCAGTCCGGGGCCAGGCAGCGGAATCCGGCGTCCGCGACCGCGGGCAGCACGTCGCGCCACAGATCGGCGTTGACCAGCAGGCCGTGCACGAACACCACCGGGCGCCCCGCGCCGCGTTCCGCGTAGTGCAGCATGCCCGCGGACAGGGTGACCTGACCGGACCGTTCCAGCATGACGTCCTCCTTCGTCGGGACTCCAGAGTTACATACATACAGTACGTATGTAAAGAACCGATACCCTGCTCCCCGGGACGCGACACAGGCGAGGACGGAGTTCGGGCATGAAGGGGATCGTGCTGGCGGGGGGCAGCGGAACGCGGCTGCACCCGATCACCCAGGCGGTGTCGAAACAACTGCTCCCGGTCTACGACAAACCGATGATCTACTACCCGATCTCGGTGCTGATGCTCGCCGGAATCCGGGAGATCCTGCTCATCACCACCCCCGCCGATCTGCCCAACTTCCGCCGCCTGCTCGGCAACGGCAACCAGTTCGGGCTGGCGATCTCCTACGCCGAGCAGCCCAGCCCGAACGGCCTGGCCGAGGCGTTCGTGATCGGCGCGGACTTCATCGGCGACGACGACGTGGCGCTGGTGCTGGGCGACAACATCTTCTACGGCCAGGGCTTCTCCGGCCGGATGCACGCCGAGGTATCCACTTTGGACGGTTGCGTGCTGTTCGGGTACCCGGTGAAGGATCCGCAGCGCTACGGCGTCGGCGAGGTGGATGCGGCCGGGCAGCTGGTCTCCATCGAGGAGAAACCGGCCAAGCCGCGGTCGAACAAGGCGATCACCGGGCTGTACTTCTACGACAACCAGGTGGTCGAGATCGCCCGCGGGCTCAAGCCCTCCCCGCGCGGTGAGCTGGAGATCACCGACGTGAACCTGACCTACCTGCGCGCGCGCCGGGCGAAACTGGTCGACCTCGGCCGCGGGTTCGCCTGGCTGGACACCGGCACGCACGATTCGCTGCTCGAGGCGGGCCAGTTCGTCCAGGTGCTGGAGCACCGCACCGGGGTCCGGATCGCGTGCCTCGAGGAGATCGCGCTGCGCATGGGGTACATCGACGCGGACCAGTGCTACGCCCTGGGCGGCAAACTCGCCAAATCCGGTTACGGCGACTACGTGATGTCGGTCGCCCTGGCCGCGGGCGCGACCGGCTGAGCGTCAGCCGAGGCCGAGGTGCTCGCGCAGGGTGGTTCCGGTGTAGTCGGCGCGGAACACGCCCAGTTCCTGCAGATGCGGCACCACGCCCTCGACGAACGGGTCGAGGCCGGTCGGGGTCAGGTGCGGCACCAGCACGAACCCGTCCGCCGCGTCGGACTGGACGTAGTCGTTGATCGTCTCGGCGACCTGGCGCGGGGTGCCGACGAACTGCTGCCGCGCGGTCACCTCGATCACCAGTTCGCGGATGGAGAGCTTCTTCTCCTCGGCGATCGCCCGCCACTTCGCGGCCAGGGCGACCTGGTCCCGCTCGTGCCGGACCCGGCCCCAGGTCAGCGGTTCGGCGTCCGGATCGGGGTCGAAGTCCGGTAGCGGGCCGTCCGGGTCGAAATCGGCCAGGTCCCGGCGCCAGACCTGCTCGAGGAACTGGATCGCGGTCGCCGGGCGGACCTGCTGGTAGCGGATCTCGCGCGCGTACTCGTGCGCCTCGGCCTCGGTGTCGCCGAGCACGAACGTGGCCGCGGGCATGATCAACAGCTCTCGTTCGGCGCGGCCGTACTTCGCCAACCGGCGTTTGACATCGGTGTAGAACCGCTGCCCGTCCTCCAGCGTGCCGTGCCGGGAGAAGATCACGTCCGCGGATTTCGCGGCGAACTCCCGGCCCTCGTCGGAATCCCCGGCCTGGATGACGATCGGCTGCCCCTGCGGCGAGCGGGGCACGGTGAACTCGCCCTCGATGTCGAACTGGGGTCCACTGTGGACGAAGTGGCCGATGCCGCCGTCCCGGACGAAGATCCCGCGCTCGCGGTCCCCGGTCACCGCGTCCGGCGCCCAGCTGTCCCACAGTTCGCGGACCGTGGTGAGGAACTCCTCCGCGCGCCGGTAGCGCTCCTCGCGCGGGAGGTAGCCGCCGCGGCGGAAGTTCTCCCCGGTCCACGCGTCCGGCGAGGTGACCACGTTCCACGCCGCCCGCCCGCCGGAGAGGTGGTCCACAGTGGACACCTTGCGCGCGATCTCGTACGGCTCGTTGTAGGTGGTGGACAGGGTTCCGGCGAGGCCGAGCCGGGTGGTGACCGCGGACAGCGCGGCGAGCACGGTTTCGGTGTTCGGGCGGCCCACCACGTCGAGTTCCAGGATCTTCCCGGCATGCTCGCGGAGGCGGAGTCCCTCGGCGAGGAAGAGGAAGTCGAACTTGCCGCGCTCGGCGGTCCGGGCGAAGTGTTCGAAGGACGCGAAGTCGATCTGGCTGCCCGCGCGCGGATCGCTCCACACGGTCGTGTTGTTCACCCCGGGGAAATGCGCGGCGAGCTTGATCTGCTTGGTCATCGGGAGGCCCCTGCGTACTGGTTGACGGCCACCGGCAGCCCGAGGTTCTCGCGCAGGGTGGCGGCGGGATAGGCATCGCGGAACGCACCGGCGCGCCGCAGGCGGGGCACGACGTCTTCGGCGAACCGGCGCAGGTCTTCGGGGAGCACCGCGGGCCGGACGAGGAACCCGTCGACGCCCGCGGCTTCGGCCCAGGCGGGCAGCGCCTCGGCGAGCCCGGCGGGGTCACCGGTGTACTCCAGCCCGTCCGGCCGCACCGCCTCCCCGTGCAGTTCGTCGAGTTCTTCCTTGCGCGCCAAGGCTTCCCGTTCGGTGTCGGCGAGCAGGACGGAGACGGTGGCGAAGACCTTCGCCCCGGGCGCGCGGTCGGCGACCCGGCGGATCGCGGCCGGATCGGCGGCCTCGGTGAGCACGACCTCGGCGGGCACCGCGTGCGGGGAGTCGCCGTAGACCGCGATCACCGGGTGGCCCTGCGGCGGCCGCGGCGTGATGGACGGTCCCTTGACCGCGAAGAACCGGCCCGCGAAGTCGACGTAGTGCAGCTTCGCGCGGTCGATGAACCGCCCGGTCGCCTCGTCGCGGATGATCGCGCCGTCCTCCCAGCTGTCCCAGAGGCGGGCGATGACGTCGGTGACCTCGGCGTTCTCGGCTTGCGCGGCGGCCTCGCCGGGCGCCGGGCGGCGGCCGAAGTGCCGGGTCTCGGCCTCGGTCACCGAGGGCACCGCGAGCACCCCGGCGCGGCCGCGGCTGGCGTAGTCGAGGGTGGCGACCGCGGTGGACACGTGGAACGGCTCGGTGTGCGTGGTCGTCACGGTCGGCATCAGGCCGATCGACCGGGTCAGCGGGGCGATCGCGGCGAAGGTGAGCAGCGGGTCCAGGCGGCCGCGGACCACGCCTTCGTCACCCGGCTGGATCGCGAGCGAATCGTCGAGCGTGACGAAGTCGAGCAGCGCCGACTCGGCGAGCCGGGCGTGGGCGAGGTAGTGCGCCGAGGTGAACAGCGCGGCGGGGTCGGCGGAGGAAACCCGCCAGGCGGCGGGATGGCGACCGGCACCGTCGAGGGCGGCGCCGAGGTGGAGCTGGGGACGTCCGGTGACCATGCCCCGCACAACCGGCGCCGCCGGTCGCGGATTCCGGGTTCCACGTGCTGGGAACTCAGCGGCCCTGGCGGGCCATTTCTTCCAGGCGGCGGATGCGGTCGGCGATCGGCGGGTGCGTGGAGAACAGCCTGGACAGGCCCGCGCCCGGGCGGAACGGGTTCGCGATCATCAGGTGCGACTGGGAGACGATCCGCGGCTCCGGCGCCAGCGGCGCGGCGCGCGTGCCGCGGTCGAGCTTGGCCAGCGCGGACGCCAGGCCCAGCGGGTCGCCGGTCAGCTCGGCGCCGGAGGCGTCGGCCTGGTACTCCCGCGAGCGGCTCACCGCCATCTTCACCACTCCGGCGGCGATCGGGCCGATCAGCACCAGCAGCAGCGCGACCAGCGGGTTCCCGCTCTCCCGGTTGTTGCCGCCGAACGCCCCGGCGAACATCGCGATGTTCGCGATCACGCTGACCACGCTGGCCAGGGCCCCGGCGACGCAGGAGATGAGGATGTCGCGGTTGTAGACGTGCGACAGTTCGTGGCCGAGGACCGCCCGCAGCTCGCGCTCGTCGAGCAGGTCCAGGATCCCGGTGGTGCAGCACACCGCGGCGTTGCGCGGGTTGCGGCCGGTGGCGAACGCGTTCGGCGCCTGCGTCGGGCTGACGTACAGGCTGGGCATCGGCTGCCGGGCGCTGGTGGCGAGCTCGCGCACGATCCGGTACATCGCGGGCTGCTCGGCCTCGGAGACCGGGCGGGCGTGCATGGCGCGCAGGGCGAGCTTGTCGGAGTTGAAGTAGGCGTACGCGTTCATCGCGAGCGCGACGACCAGCCCGATGATCAGCGCACCCCGGCCGAACAGGGAACTGATCCCGATGATGATGGCGCTGAGCAGGCCGAGCAGCAGCGCGGTCTTCAGCCCGTTCTGGTGCCTGTGCACGTGCGCTGTGCCTCCTTTCCCCGCTCGTCGTCTACCCGGTGAAACGTGTGCAGGGGACACGAAGTTCCTTCGTGATCTTCGTACGGCCGTGCGCACAACTCACTCCGATGCTCGTTTCACTCCACACGGCTCCCGGTGCCGGGTTAAGGTTTCACCAGAAGCCCCACGAAAGAGTGAGACGACGACCACTCGGGAGGCCGAGGTGCGCGGACCGATATTCCCTCGCCGGGCCTTGTTCGTCCTGTTCACCGCCCTGGTGGCCGGTGCGATCGGGGTGCTGCCCCCGGCCTCGGCCGCACAGGTCGTCAACGTCCGAGTCGGTGATCGGCCCGGCCCGATCGGGGTGAATTCGGCGACCGGCATGGTCTACGTGGCGAATACCGCCGCGGGCACGGTCTCGGTGGTCGACGGCCGGAAGAACGCCGTCACCGCGACCGTCCCGGTGGGCGAGGGGCCCAGCGCGGTCGCGGTGAACCAGTTCACCAACCGCGTCTACGTGGCGCTCCCGGCGGCGGGCACGGTGGCGGTGCTCGACGGCGCGAGCAACACGGTGGCCGGGACGGTCGCCGCGGGCCCGGGCACCGCGGTGCTCGGCGTCGACGAATCCGTCAACCAGATCTACGCGGGCAGCAAGGACGGCGGCGCGGTCGGCGTGATCGACGGGGTGAGCAGCACGCTGACCGCGACGATCCCGGGCCCGGGCAGCGGTTTCTCCGGCGTGCGCGTCGATCCGGGCCGGAGGCTGGCGTACTTCTCCAGCGTGAACACGGACACGGTCGAGGTCCTCGACGCGAACGCGAAGAAGTTCGTCGCGAGCATCAAGGTGGGCAAGGCCCCGGCCGGGCTGGACCTCCACCGCACGTCGAACACGATCTACGTGGCCAATGCCGGGATCCACCACCTCTCGGTCGTGGACGGCTGGACCCGGACCGAGCGCAAGACCGTGCTGCTGCGCAGCGAGGCGTCCTCGGCCGCGGTGTACCAGCGGACCAACACCGTGTACGCGAACGGCGGCCCGAACGGGATCGTGAAGATCGACGGCGCGAAGGGCGAACTCGCCGGGGAACTCTCGCTCGGCATCAACCCGGGCGAGGTCGCGGTGCACCAGCGGACCGGCGCGGTCTACGTCACCGATCCCCTGCACGACCTCGTCTCGGTGATCACCGGCTTCTGAGCCGCCCCCGGAGCGGCGCGAGGTGTCATGAGGGGACCCCTCCTGACGAATTTTGCCCGGAGGGGTCCCCTCATGAAACTCGGGCTTCACTTCGGGCGAACGGGGGCTGGGGGAGGCTGGGAAGCATGGGCGAGCGGCGGGAGTACCGGCTCCGGGGCGGGCGGCAGGCGGATGTCGCCGCGGTGCGGAACGTGCTCGCGCAGCGCGGGGTGACCGGGCCGGATGACGGGCCGATCGGCGAGCCGCTGGTGTTCCTCGCCTCGGGTGGCATCGGCGCCGGGTGCCTCCTGGCCGAGTTCGGCCACGGCGGGAGCAAACCGCTCCTGCTCGGGTTCCGGAGCCGCTGGCAGAGCCCGCGGGAGTGGATCCAGTCCACTGTGGACAGGCTGGGCGTCGAGGCCGCGGTGCGGACCGGCGGGGGTACCCGGAAGCGGCTGACCAAGGAGCTGGCCGCGGGGAATCCGGTGCTCGTGCTGCCGGACCGGTACACGCTCGGGTACTGGGAGCTGCCGGAGGCGTTCGACGGGGGTGGTGGGCACTTCGTAGTCGCCTACGCCGAAGAAAACGGCCGGGTGTTCGTCGACGATCGGAACCTCGCGCCGCTGACGGTCGAGCGGAAGGTGCTCGACCGGGCGCGCGGCCGGGTCGGGTCGTACAAGAACCTGCTGGTGTCGATCGGCGGCGGGCAGCCGCCGGACCTCGCCGGGTCGGTGCGGGCGGGGCTGGCCGATTGCGTCAGCCGGTTGTCGGACAAGTCCACGTCGTTCTCGGTTCCGGCCTGGGGGAAGTGGGCGAAGCTGCTCACCGACGAGCGGTCGGTCAAGGGCTGGCCCGCGGTGTTCGCCGACCGGCGCGGGCTGGTCGGCGCGCTGCTGTCGATCTGGGAGGGGGTCAGCCCGGACGGGATGACCGGCGGGCACCTGCGCGACCTGTTCGCCGACGGGCTCACCGAGGCCGCGCCGCTGCTGGAGTTGCCCGCGCTGGAGCGGAACGCGGGAAAGTGGCGGGAGATCGGCGAAAAGTGGCGGCGGCTCGGTGCGGCGGCGAGCACCGCGGAACTGCCGGAATTCGACTGGATGCGCGGGCTCACCGCGGCCGTGACCGCAGGGGTGCGCGCGGGGGACGAAGGGCGCGAACGCGTCGCCGAATCGGCCGCCGAGCTGTGGCGGCTGCGCAATTATTACGACGCGGAAACCCCGTTCACCGAAAAGCAGGCGCGTACGTTGTTCACCGACCTCGGCGAGCGCCTGCGTGACATTTACGCCGCCGAACGTGACGGGATCGCGGAACTGGCGGAGATAACCGCCTGATAACTCCTGTAACGACACCGGCGAAAACCGCGAATCAACGGGCGTGCCACGGCCATCGGAGAGCCGGCGGGAACGGGGAAGACGTTGAATCGCATCGGTCTCGCGGTGATCGGCGCCGGTTATTGGGGACCCAATCTGGTCCGCAACGCCCAGGCCACCCCGGCCCTGCGGCTGGAATACCTGTGCGACCTCGACATCACCCGCGCCCGCAAGGTGCTCGGCGGATACTCCACGGTCCGGGCCAGCGCCGCGCTGGACGAGGTCCTCGCCGACGAGAACGTGCACGCCGTCGCCATCGCCACCCCGGCCGGAACGCACCTCAAGGTCGCCATGGCCGCCCTGGAGGCGGGCAAGCACGTGCTGGTGGAGAAACCCCTGGCCGCCAACCTCGCCGAGGGGCGCCAACTGGTCGAAGCCGCCGAAGCGCGCGGGCTGGTGCTGATGCTCGACCACACCTACTGCTACACGCCCGCCGTGCGGGAACTGCGGAAACTCGTCCGCGGTGGCGGGCTCGGCGAGATCCAGTACCTCGATTCGGTGCGCATCAACCTCGGGCTGGTGCAACCGGACGTCGACGTGCTCTGGGACCTCGCGCCGCACGACCTGTCGGTGTTCGGCGCGATCCTGCCCGATGACGTGAAACCGGTCGCGGTCGCCGCGCACGGCAGCGACCCGATCGGCGCCGGGCGCGCCTGCGTGGCGCACCTCACCATCCGGCTCACCGGCGGCGCGATGGCGCACGTGCACGTGAACTGGTTGTCCCCCACCAAGATCCGCACCATGGTGATCGGCGGATCGGGCAGGACCGTGGTGTGGGACGACCTCAACCCGAGCCAGCGACTGTCCATTTACGACAGAGGCGTGGACCGGTGCGACCCGGAGGAACTGCCCGCGGAGAAACGCGAGCAGACGATCGTCTCCTACCGGGTCGGGGACATGGTCGCGCCCGCGCTCACCGAGCAGGAGGCGCTGCGCGCGGTGATGGCCGAATTCGCCGACTCGATCGTCCAGGGGCGCCGCCCGCTCACCGACGGCCGGTCCGGGCTGCGGGTGCTGGCGCTGCTGGAGGCGGCGACGCAAAGCTTGGCACAAGGGGGAATCTTCGTGAACGTCGAGCAGGGGGAAGGCGAGTGAGCAACGCGGCACAACCGATCGTGGGACAGCGGTTCCTGGTCACCGGGGGCGCCGGGACCATCGGTTCGGCGGTGGTGGACCAGCTGGTCGCCGCGGGCGCGGCCGAGATCGTCGTGCTGGACAACCTGGTGCGGGGCCGCCGGGAGAACCTGGCCGAAGCCCGGGACCGGGCCGGTGACGCGCTGCGACTGGTCGAGGGCGACATCAACGACGTCAAGCTGGTGCACGAGCTGACCGCGGGCAAGGACGTGGTCTTCCACCTCGCCGCGCTGCGCATCACCCAGTGCGCCGAACAGCCCCGGCTCGCGCTGGAATCCCTGGTGGACGGCAGTTTCACCGTGCTGGAGGCCGCGGCCGCGGCAGGGGTGCGCAAGGTCGTGGCCTCCTCCTCGGCGTCGGTCTACGGGCTCGCCGAGACCTTCCCCACCACCGAGCGGCACCACCCGTACAACAACGACACCTTCTACGGCGCCGCGAAGGCGTTCAACGAGGGCATGCTGCGCAGCTTCCACGCGATGTACGGCCTGGACTACGTGGCCCTGCGCTACTTCAACGTGTACGGGCCGCGAATGGACGTGCACGGGCTCTACACCGAGGTGCTGATCCGCTGGATGGAGCGCATCGGTCGTGGCGAACCGCCGCTGATCTTCGGCGACGGCGCGCAGACCATGGACTTCGTGCACGTCCACGACATCGCGCGGGCCAACATCCTGGCGGCGCGGGCCCCGGTCACCGACACCGTGTACAACATCGCCAGCGGAATCGAGACCAGCCTGCGCGGGCTCGCGCTCGACCTGCTCGCCGCGATGGACTCGGACCTCGAACCCGAGCACGGCCCGGAACGCAAGGTCAACGGGGTCACCCGCCGCCTCGCCGACATCGGCGCGGCCGCCCGGGACCTCGGCTGGCATCCGGAGATCAAACTGGCCGACGGCTTGCGCGACCTGGTTTCCTGGTGGCGGGGTCAAACCGCCGGTGCGCGATAACCGGGCAACGGAATGATCCAGTTTTCCGGCAACGAGAACGGTCAGTGAAGATCCGGTTGCCGAATCGGCCGTTATCCAACCGCGACGGTTTTTCGACTGTCTTTCCCGGAAGAAACCGTAACGGGGTGCGCCTGGCTGTCGATTCTGGAACCGACCAGATGCGGTAACCGAATACGGCGGGTGGAGCACCAGATGCGGTTCTTTTCGTTCGGGGGCGGCAGCGGACTCATCCGGCGCCGGCGCACTTTCTCGGTCCTGCTCCCCGTGGTGCTCTCGGTGGCCTCGCTCACCCTGGCCCCGCCGGCGGCCGCGGCCGGTCCGTGCGCGGTGCCGATCGTGAGCAAGGTGGCGTGCGAGAACACCAAACCCGGCAACCCGGACTGGGTGGTCGCCGCGATCGACGACTCGATCCTCGGCTTCACCCACGACATCAGCTACGCGCCGGGCAACACCGTCAACTTCAAGGTCAAAACCGACGCGAGCTCGTACGCGGTGAACATCTACCGGCTCGGCTACTACGGCGGCGCGGGCGCGCGGCTCGTGCAGTCGCTGACCCGGAGCACCCGCCAGACCCAGCCGAACTGCCTGGTCCCCGATCCCTCGACCCAGCTGCTGGACTGCGGCAACTGGGCGACCTCGGTGAGCTGGACCGTGCCCGCCGACGCGGTGTCCGGCCTCTACTACGCGGTGCTGCACCGCAACGACACCGGCGGCGAGAGCGAGATCGCGTTCGTCATCCGCGACGACACCAGCCAGTCCGACATCCTGTTCCAGACCTCGGACAGCACCTGGCAGGCCTACAACACCTACGGCAACGGCACGCAGCCCAGCGGCGGCAGCAGCCTCTACAGCGGCATCGGCCCGGGCAACGGCGGTTCGGCGTACAAGGTCAGCTACAACCGCCCGATCATCGGCGGCGAAACCGAGAACTTCATCTTCAACGCCGAGTACCCGATGCTGAAGTTCTTGGAAGCCAACGGATACGACCTCTCCTACACGACCGATGTGGACACCGCGCGGCGCGGCAACCTGATCACCAACCACAAGGTGTTCATGCCGGTCGGCCACGACGAGTACTGGTCGAACGAGCAGCGCACCAACGTGGAGAACGCGCGTAACGCCGGGGTGCACATGGCGTTCCTGACCGGAAACGACATCTTCTGGAAGACCCGGTGGGAGAACAGCGTCGACGGTTCGAACACCGCGTGGCGCACCCTGGTCTGCTACAAGGAGACCAAGGCCGGGCAGGTGGACCCGAACCCCGCGGAGTGGACCGGGACCTGGCGCGATCCGCGGTACAGCCCGCCGAAGGACGGCGGCCGCCCGGAGAACTCGTTGCTGGGCCAGATCTTCACGGTCAACGGCCGCCGCGACGACTCGCTGAGCGTGCCCGCCGCCTACGGCAAGATGCGGTTGTGGCGCAACACCCCGCTCGCCACCTCGAACACCGGCTACACGTTCCAGCCCGGCACCCTCGGCTACGAGTGGAACACCGTGGAGGAGAACGGTTTCCAGCCGCCGGGCGTGGCGCAGCTGTCCCGCACCACGGTCACCATGAGCGGCCAGTACGTGCTGCAGAACCACGGTGACGTCTACGGTTCGGGCACCAAGACGCACGCGCTCACGCTGTACCGGCACGCCGGCGGGGCGCTCGTGTTCGCCGCGGGAACCGTGCAGTGGGCGTGGGGCGTGGAGAACGAACACCTCTTCCGCACCGCCACCCCGACCGCGGACATCCGGATGCAGCAGGCGACGGTGAACCTGCTCGCCGATATGGACACCCAGCCGGTGACCCTCCAAACCGGACTGGTCCCGGCGACCAAGAGCACCGACCTCACCCCGCCGACGCTGAGCATCGGCGCCACGCCGTCGCCGACCGTGGCCGCGCCGTACACGATCACCGGGACGGTCGGCGATCTGGCCGGGAAGGTCGCCGGGGTCGAGGTCTCGGTGGACAACGGCGCCACCTGGCGCGCGGCGAACTGGCAGGCGGGCAGCGGGAACTGGAGCTACACCTACACGCCCGCGCGTTCCGGGCAGGCGACCTACCAGGTCCGCGCGGTGGACGATTCGGCGAACCTGTCCGCGCCGGTGACCCGCACGGTCACCGTGAACCCGCGGCCCTGCCCGTGCGGCATCTGGACCGACACCAGCGTCCCGGCGAACCCGTCGGCCAGCGACTCGGGCGCGCTGGAGCTGGGCGTGAAGTTCCAGGCCAACGCGAACGGGTACATCCGGGGCGTCAAGTTCTACAAGGGCCAGGGCAACACCGGCACGCACACCGGCAGCCTGTGGAAGGCGGACGGCACCAGGCTCGCCACCGGCACGTTCACCGGCGAGACCGTGAACGGCTGGCAGACGCTGACGTTCCCGACCTCGGTGCCGATCACCGCGAACACCACGTACGTCGCCTCGTACCACACCGACACCGGGCACTACGCGGCCGACGCGGACTACTTCGCCAACTCCCCCAGCGGCCTGGAGCCGCTGACCGCCCCGCGATCCACCACGACCGATCCGAACGGCGTGTTCAAGGTGGGCGCGAGCGGATTCCCGGACCGCAGCTACGGCAACACCAACTACTGGGTGGACGTCGTGTTCGGCTACGACCCCGGCCCGGACACCCGCGCGCCGGAGATCGCGTCGCTGTCGCCGGGCAACGGGCACACCAGCGCCGCGCTGAACGCGGTCCCGGCCGTGGTCTTCGACGAACCGATCGCGCCGAGTTCGCTGCAGCTCACCCTGACCGGGCCGGGCGGCGCGGTCACCGGCACCACCGCGCTGTCCGCGGACGGGCTGACCGCCACGTTCACCCCGAGCCAGCAACTGGCCGGCGGCACCAGCTACACCGCCTCGGTGCGGGCTTCGGACGGCGCGGGCAACGCGTTGCCGCACGCCCCGGTGACCTGGACGTTCAAAACCGGCAGCCCGCGGCCGGCGACCTGCCCGTGCACGATCTGGGACGACTTCGCCACCCCGGCGGTCGCCTCGGCGCCGGACAGCGCGGTCGAGGTCGGCACCAAGGTCCGGTTCGACAGCCGCGGCCAGGTGCTCGGCGTCCGGTTCTACAAGGGACCGGGCAACACCGGCACGCACACCGGTTCGCTGTGGAGCGCGTCCGGGACCCGGCTGGCCACCGGCACCTTCACCGGCGAATCGGCCAGCGGCTGGCAGACGCTGATGTTCGCCAATCCGGTGGACGTGCAGTCGGGCACCACGTACGTCGTGTCCTACTACGCGCCGAACGGCGGGTACGCGAACACCGCCGGCTACTTCGGTGGCGGCGGCGCGGACTACGGCGCGATGCACGCGCTGGCCAACGGGGCCGACGGCGGCAACGGCGTCTACCGGTACGGCGCGGGCGGCGGGTTCCCGGCCAGCACCTACAACGCCGGCAACTACTGGGTCGACGCGATCTGGCAGCCCGGCGCCAACGGGGACAGCACGCCGCCCGCGGTGACCTCGACCAACCCCGCGTCCGGCGCGGCGAACGTCTCGCTGACCGCACCGGTCACCATGACGTTCAACGAACCGGTCGACCTGGCCACCGCGCAGTTCTCGCTCGCCGATTCCGGCGGCGCGAAGCTGACCGGCACGGCGGCCCTGTCCACCGACAGGAAGACGCTCACCTGGACCCCGGCGGCCCGGCTGAACCCGGGCAACGCCTACACCGCGAGCATCAAGATCGCGGACGTGAACGGGAACCTGATGCCCGCGGCGACCACCTGGTCGTTCACCACGGCGGCGACGCAGACCTGCCCGTGCTCGCTGTTCAGCGCGGCGACCGTGCCCACGGTGACCTCGGCCGACGACGCGGGCAACTACGAGCTCGGGGTCCGGTTCACCACCTCGGCGAACGGATCGGTCACCGGCGTGAAGTTCTACAAGGGCGCCGGGAACACCGGTACGCACACCGGTTCGCTGTGGACCGCGGGCGGGCAGCTGCTGGCCACCGGGACGTTCACCGGGGAGACCGCGACCGGCTGGCAGACGCTGACCTTCGCGACCCCGGTGCCGGTGACCGCGGGCCAGAGCTACGTGGCCTCCTACACCGCGCCGAACGGGCGCTACGCGGCCGACGGCGGCTACTTCCAGCGGACCGCGGTGACCAGCGCGCCGCTGAGCGCGCCGGCGACCGCGCCCGGTACCGCCAACGGCGTCTACAAGGTGGGTCCGGGTTTCCCGGCCTCGACCTACCAGGGCGGGAACTACTGGGTCGATGTGGTGCTCGGTGGGTAAACGGCCGCTGGTGGTCATCGCCTCCGGCGTGAACTGGGACGGGGTCAAGGGCTCCGAGCGCCAGCTCGCCGAGGCGGTGACCCGGTACGCGGACGTGCTGTGGGTGGATCCGCCGGTGTCCCCGCTGACCCCGCGGCGTTTCCGCGGGATCGGCGGCCGCGGCCGCCACTGGTGGCCCCGGCTGCGGCCGATGTCCGCCGAACTGCGGCGGCTGACGCCGATCGGCCCGCCCGGCTGGACCCGGCCGGGCATCCGGTCGGTGACCTGGCCGCTGGTGCGGGCCCAGATCCGCTGGGCGCTGTACCAGGGCGCCCGCAGACCGGCCGCGTTCGTCGCCTGCTCCCAGCACGCGTTGCTCGGGTACTGGGGCGACGAGGTCGTGGACGTGCTCTACGGGACCGACGACTGGGTGGCCGGGGCGGAACTGATGCGCCAGGACCCGCGCCGGGTCGCCCGCCAGGAACGGGCCGCGCTGGCCCGGGCGGACCTCGTGCTGGCGGTCGGGCCCGAACTGGCCCGGCGCTGGCGCGACCTGGGCGCCGATCCGCGCGAGTTCCCCAACGGCTGCGATCCCGGCGCGTACCGGAACGTCCGCAGCGTCGAGCCCGCCCCGCTGCCCGACCTGGGCGGGCCGGTGGCCGGACTGGTCGGGCAGCTGACCGACCGGATCGAGATCGGCCTGCTCGAGGCGGTCGCCGACGCGGGGATCGGGCTGCTGCTGGTCGGCCCGCACGAACCGGGGTGGGAACCGGAACGCGTCGCGAACCTGCTGGCGCGGCCGAACGTGCACCACACCGGGCCGGTGCCGTTCGAGGAGCTGCCGCGCTGGATGGCACGGATGGACGTGGGCCTGACACCGTACGCGGACACCGCGTTCAACCGGGCGTCCTTTCCGTTGAAGACGCTGGAATACCTGGCCGCCGGGCTGCCCGTGGTGAGCACCGCGCTGCCCGCGAGCAGGCGGCTGCGCGCGGAGACCGAAGAGGTGGCGCTCGCGGCGGACGCGCCCGCGTTCGCCCGCGCGGTCCGGGAGGCGGCCGGGCGGGTGGGTGAACCCGAAAATGTTACGCAACGTTTGGCGGTGGCCCAGCGACATTCCTGGCAAGCGCGAGCCGCGGAGTTCGCCGAACTCGCCGGTTTGCCCGGAAGTGGCAGCATTTTCTGATTGTCGGGATGTTTACTTACTAGGAGCCAATCGTGATTCCCGTGATGCGACCGGTGCTGGGCGAAGAGGAGGCACTGGCCGTCGCCGAGGTGGTGCGGTCGGGCTGGGTCGCGCAGGGCCCGCGCGTGGCCGAGTTCGAGGCGGCGTTCGCCGAGCGGGTCGGCGCGGGGCACGGGGTCGCGGTGTCCTCCTGCACCACCGCGCTGCACCTGAGCCTGTACGCGCTCGGCGTGGGCCGGGGCGACGAGGTGGTGGTGCCGTCCTTCTCGTTCATCGCGACGGCGAACGCGGTCCGGTACTGCGGCGCGACCCCGGTCTTCGCGGATGTCGACGAGACCACCGGCAACCTGACCGCGGAAACCGTCGGCCGGGTCCTCACCGGGCGGACCAAGGCGGTCCTGCTCGTGCACCAGGGCGGGGTGCCCGCCGACGTGGACGCGATCCGCGACCGCTGCGGCGCGGTGCCGGTGCTGGAGGACGCGGCGTGCGCGGCGGGGTCGACCTACCGGGGCCGCCCGGTGGGCGCGGGCGCGCTGCTCGCGTCCTGGTCGTTCCACCCGCGCAAGCTGCTCACCACCGGCGAGGGCGGCATGATCACCACCGACCACGGCGAACTCGCGGCCCGGTTGCGGCGCCTGCGCGAGCACGGGATGAACGTGTCCGCGGCGGAGCGGCACGCCGCCGGGGGCGCGATCGTCGAGGCGTACACCGAGACCGGGTTCAACTTCCGGATGACCGACATCCAGGCGGCGATGGGCCTGGTGCAGCTCGGCCGGCTGGACGGGATCATCGCGCGGCGGCGGGAACTGGCCGCGCGCTACCACCGGCTGCTGTCCGATGTGGACGATGTGGCGCCGGTCCGGGATCCGGCGCACGGCACGACGAACTACCAGTCGTTCTGGGTGCTGCTGAGCGACCGGGTGGGGGTGCACCGCAACACCGTGCTCGCCGAACTGGCCGCGGCCGGGGTTTCCGCGCGGCGCGGGATCATGGCCGCGCATACCGAACCCGCCTATGCCGGGCATCCGCACACCGAACTGCCCGCGACCGAACTGCTGACCGAACGCTCCCTGATCCTGCCGCTGCACCACGAGATGACCGCCGCGGACCAGGAAACCGTGGTGCGCGCGCTGACTGACGCGATCGCCGTGGAAGCCGTGGCATGAGCCCACGACCGCTCTTGCTGCTCGGCGCGGGCGGCCTGGCCCGGGAAGCCCTGGCCACCGCGCGCACGATGCCCGGGGACTGGGCGCCGATCGGCGCGCTCGACGACGACCCCACCCAGCACGGCCGCGAGATCGACGGCATTCCCGTGCTCGGCGGGAGCGAACTCGTGCACGACCACCCCGAAGCCGCGGTGCTGGCCTGCATGGCCGGGGTGCGGCGGCCCGGCAGCCGGGCGCGGCTCGTCGCGCGGCTGGACCTGCCGGTGGAGCGCTGGGCGACCCTGGTGCACCCGGCGGCCTCGGTGGCGGCGGGCACCGAGATCGGGCCGGGCACGCTGCTGCTCGCCGGGGTGGTGGTCACCGCGCCGCAACGGATCGGGGCGCATGTGGTGGCCATGCCGCACGTCCTGCTCACCCACGACGATCAGGTCGACGACTTCGTCACCCTCGCCGGGCGGGCCACCCTGGCCGGGAGTGTCCACATCGGACAGAGTGCCTACCTCGGGCAGGGCGCGCTCGTCCGGGAGAACCTGAAGATCGGCGAATTCGCGGTGATCGGGATGGGGGCGGTCGTGCTGCGGGACGTACCGGCGGGCGAGATCTGGGTCGGCTCCCCCGCGCGGAGGCTGGCATGAGACTCCTGGTTTACCCGCACGCGATGGAGATCGGCGGCTCGCAGCTGAACGCGGTGCAGCTCGCCGGGGTGATGGCCGCACGCGGGCACCGGGTGCTGGTGGTCTCCGAACCGGGTCCGCTCGTGGACCGCGTGCGCGAACTCGGGCTCGAGCACGTCGAGATCCCGCTCGACCGCAGGCGCCCCTCCCCCGAGGTGCTGCGCACGCTGGCGCGGCTGGTCCGGGAACGCCGGATCGATCTCGTGCACGGCTACGAATGGCCGCCGGTCGTCGAGGCGCTGTTCGGCCCCGGACTGCTGGGCGCGGTTCCGGTGCTGGGCACGGTGATGTCGATGTCGGTGGTGCCGTTCTTCCCGCGCACGGTCCCGCTGATCGTGGGCACCGAGCGGATCCGCGAGGCCGCGGTCGCGGCCGGGCACCGCCGGGTCACGCTGCTCGAACCGTGGGTGGACACCGAATCCGACTCGCCGGTCGTCGACGGCCGGGGTTTCCGCGCCGCGCACGGGATCGCGCCGGACGAGATCGTGATCGCGATGGTGTGCCGCCTGGTGCCCGAGTTGAAACGGGAGGGCCTGCTCGCCGCGTGCGACGCGGTGGGCGAACTGGCCGCGTCCGGGCGGCGGGTGCGGCTGGCGATCGTCGGCGACGGCCGGTGCCGCGCGGAGATCGCCGAGCGGGCCGCGAAGGCGAACGCCCAGGCCGGGCGGGAAGCCGTGCTGCTGACCGGGGAGATCGCCGATCCCCGGCCCGCCTACGCGGCGGCGGACATCCTGGTGGGGATGGGCGGTTCCGCGTTGCGGGGCATGGCCTTCGGCGCGCCGCTGGTGGTCGTCGGGGAGGACGGGTTCAGCGAAACGCTGACCCGGGAGAGCACGCCGTTGTTCCTGCGGCAGGGCTGGTACGGGCTCGGGCCGGGCACGCTCGGCTCCGGCGCGCCCGCGTTGCGCCGCGCCCTGGAACGGCTCGCCGATTCCCCCGGCCTGCGGCGGGAACTGGGCGGGTACGCCCGGAAGCTGGTGACCGACCGGTTCAGCCTGGCGCGCGCCGCGGACGTACAGGAACACGAGTACCTGCGCGCACTGTCCGACCGGGTCGGCGAAGCCGCGCTGCTCGCCGACATCGCACGCAGCGGCGCCGGGATCGTCGGCAGCACGCTGGCCCGCAAGTACCGGCGGTGGCGCGGCGGCGCCGTCGCGACCGATGACGCCAATGCCCGTCCGCTCGCCGGACCGGCGCGGAGAGAGGGGTGAGGAATGCCGGGAATTCCACTGGTGGACCTGGCCGCGCAGCACGACCAGGTGGCCGACGAGGTCGCGGCGGGCTGGGCGGAGGTGCTCAAGGCGACCGCGTTCGTCGGCGGGCCGCAGGTGGCCGCGTTCGAAGCGGAGTTCGCCGAGTTCTGCGGGGTCGGGCACTGCGTCGGCGTCGCCAACGGCACCGACGCGCTGGAACTCGCGCTGCGCGCGCTCGGCGTCGGCCCCCGGGACGAATGCGTACTGCCCGCGAACACGTTCATCGCCACGGCCGAAGCGGTGGCGCGCGCCGGGGCGCGGGTCGTGCTCGCCGACTGCGACGCGGAAACCGGCCTGATCGACGTCGACGCCGTGCACGCGGTCACCGGCCCGCGGACCCGGGCGATCGTGCCGGTGCACCTGTACGGGCAGACCGCGCCGGTCGAGGCGCTGCCCGCGGGCGTGCCGATCCTCGAGGACGCCGCGCAGGCGCAGGGCGCCCGGCGGGACGGGGTGGCCGCGGGCGGGCTGGGCACGATCGCGGCGACCAGTTTCTACCCGGGCAAGAACCTCGGCGCGTACGGGGACGCCGGCGCCGTGGTCACCCGGAACCGGGAGCTGGCGGGGAAGGTGCGGCTGCTCCGGGAGCACGGGTCGCCGCGGAAGTACGAGCACACCGAACTCGGGTTCAACAGCAGGCTGGACACCCTGCAGGCGGTGGTGCTGTCCGCGAAACTGCGGCGGCTGGCGGACTGGAACGCGGCCCGGCGGGTCGCGGCGGCCCGGTACGACGCGTTGCTGAGCGGGCTGCCCGGGGTGCGAAGACCGGTCGTGCTGCCGGGCAACGAACCGGTGTGGCACCTGTACGTGGTGCGGGTCGACGAGCGGGACCGGGTGCTGGAGCAGTTGCGGGCCGAGGGAATCGGGGCGGGGATCCACTACCCCACCCCGGTCCACCTCACCGGGGCGTTCGCGCACCTCGGCTACCCGCGCGGCGCCTTTCCCCTCGCGGAGAAGATGGCGGACGAGATCCTGTCGCTGCCGTTGTTCCCGGAAATCACCGCCGCGCAACAGGAACGCGTGGTGGACGTACTCGCGGAGGCGATCTGATGTTGGCGACCGGGGTGCGGGTGCATCCGCGCGGGCTGTGCGAAAGCGACACCGTCGGCAAGGGCACCCGGGTGTGGGCGTTCGCGCACGTGCTGCCCGGCGCCCGGGTGGGCCAGGACTGCAACATCTGCGACGGGGCGTTCGTGGAAACCGGGGCGGTGCTCGGCGACCGGGTGACGGTCAAGAACGGGACCCTGGTGTTCACCGGGGTGACCTGCGAGGACGAGGTCTTCCTCGGGCCGAACGTGTTGTTCACCAACGATCTCCGGCCGCGTGCGCACATCAGGAAGGGGCCGGACGAGTTCCTGCCCACGGTGGTCCGGCGCGGGGCGTCGCTGGGCGCGGGAACCGTGGTGGTCTGCGGGATCGAGATCGGCGAATACGCGTTCGCGGGCGCGGGATCCGTGGTGACCCGGTCGGTTCCGGCGCACGCGTTCGTCGCGGGGAATCCCGCGGTGCGCAAGGGCTGGGTGTGCGCGTGCGGCTACCGCCTCGACGACACCCTGAACTGCGACGACTGCGGAACCGGCTACGAACGCTCCGGCGACGGCCTGAAGAGACGGGACGCGTAGGCGAGTTTCCCTTAGCGGCAAAGGAGTTCCCGCTCCCCGCCGGGTGAGTTCTACTGGCTACACTGGCCGTGGCGAACGAAAGAAGCGGATGAAAACTCTCCTCGCGGCCGTCCTCACCCTCCTCGCGGTGGCCGGTTTCACCTCGCCCGCGCGGGCGGACTCCGGCCTCGAGCGGTTCTACCGCCAGCAAGTGCGCTGGACCGGATGCGCCGACCCGGAGCTGGACCGAGCCGGGTTGCGCTGCGCGGAAATCACCGTGCCGCTGGACTACCGGGCGCCGCGGGGACGCACGATCACGGTGACCATCTCCCGGCTCGCGGCCACCGATCCGGCGCGGCGACGCGGCATCCTGCAGACCAACCCCGGTGGCCCGGGCGGATTCGGGCTGGACATGCCGATCCGCGTGCGGGCCGCGCTGACCCCCGAGGCGGCCGCGCGGTACGACCTGATCGGGATGGACACGCGGGGGCTCGGCCGGAGTTCGCCGCTGGACTGCGGTCTGCGGTCGAGTATCTGGCTGCGCTCGGCCGGGCTCGACCGGCGGGGATTCGACGAAACCGCCGCGCTCGCCCGGGACGAGGCCCGGCGGTGCCGGGAGAAGTACCCGGACTTGTTGCCCCACATCACTTCCCGGAACATCGCGCGCGATCTCGACCTTGTCCGAGGCGCGCTTCGCGAGCGGAAGACGTCGTTCCTCGGGCAGTCCTACGGGGCCTACCTCGGCGCGGTGTACGCCCAGCTGTTCGGCCGCAATCTTGATCGGCTGGTGCTGGACAGCGCACCGGATCCGCGGCGGGTCGGCGTCGGGCTGTTCCGGGACATGGGGCCCGCCAACGAGAAGGCGGTCGACGAGTTCGCGGCCTGGGCGGCTGGCCGCGATTCCCGGCTGGGGAGCACGCCCGATCAGGTCCGCGGCCTGCTCGAGCGGCTCGTCCGGGACGCGGCGGCGGAACCGCTGCGGATCGGCGGATACCGGGTGGACGAACACACGTTGCCGTACGTGTTCTACCTGCACACGACCGACGAGCGGCAGAACGAGCGGCTCGCCGAAACCGTGCGCACGCTGGCCGGCGCGGCGGCCGGGGAACCGGTGACGCCGTCGCCGGAACTGCTGGACCTGCTCGACTTCCTGGCCCGCCCGGTGCGCGGCGCCGCGCAGAACGCGGCCACGCTCGCGGTGCTCTGCGGGGATCAGGCGGCCCCGGCGGATCCGGAGTCCTCCTGGCACGCCGTCCAGCACGCCCGGGTGAGCCAGCCGCTGTTCGGCCCGCTGCTCAACTCGATCATGCCGTGCGCGTACTGGGGTCCCCCGGCCGAACGCGCCACCGAGATCGGCAACCGGGTGCCCGCGCTGCTGCTGCAGGCGACCCGGGACACCCGCACCCCCTACGCGGACGGGCTGGCCGCGCACCGCGCGCTAAGGGGTTCGCGGCTGGTCACCGTCGAGGCCCGGACGCACGCGATCTTCGCGAACTTTCCGAGCGACTGCGCGAACCGGGCGGTGAACCGGTACCTGGCCGACGGCACCCTGCCCGGCGGCGACCAGCACTGCACCGGGTCGTGAGTGTTCCGGCCGGTTAGAACCGGACTCTCATTTGGTCACCTACTTGTGACCTGGCGTTTCCGTTCGACGAGCCGCACTTGGCCGACAAAGTGCGACACCGCGCGGGTGGTGGTGCTCGGAGGTACCCAATGCGGCGTTCGGTACCTGCAACGCCCCGAAAGCCACATTGGTGTCCTCCGGGTACCCCATTTCGGTAGGTGCCCCGGGCACCCCCACGAGCGCGGCCTCGTTGCGGTCCCTCTTGGCCGACACAGTGCGACGAGCATCCGGGTGGCAGTCAGGCGGCGCCTGCACGCCCAGGCCGGTCACCGTCTCGTGTAGGGGAACCAAGTACTGGGGGTCGTGAGCGTTCCGGCCGGTTAGAACCGGCCGCACCACTCACGACCTCAGGGTTTGCGGCCTACGCCGAACAGGATGCGGGAGCGGCTCGGCGGGCCCTCCCATTCCGGTTCGTCCTCGGGGTCCGGGTGCCATTCCGGGGCGTAGACGATCCCGGGCGCGACGATCTCCAAGCCGCCGAAGAACTCGGTGAACTCGTCCCGGGTGCGCGTCTGCCCCGGATTCGTGGTGCGCTCGTACGCGTCCACCAGGCGCCGCTGATTCGCGGCCTCTTCCGGGGTGGCGATGCCGGTGTCGGTGAAATGACTCATCACCAGCAGCGAACCGGACGGGAGCGCGCGGCGGTAGAACCCGACCAGATCGCAGGGATCGCGGTCGTCCTTGATGAAGTGCAGCACCGCCACCAGCAGCAGGCAGATCGGCTGCTGTTTGATCACCCGGGTCGCCAGGACCCGTTCCCACAGCTTGTCCCGGTCCAGGATGTCGCCGTAGAGGGCGCGGTGCCGGCCGCTGTCCGCCCGCGCGTCGAGCAGGATCTCGGCGTGCGCCGCGGCGATCGGTTCGTTGTCGACGTACACCACGCGGGCGGCGCCGGGCGTGTGCTCGTCGGCCACCTCGTGCACGTGCCCGGCCGTGGGCAGGCCGCAGCCCAGATCGACGAACTGCCGGATGCCCTGGTCCATCGCGTACCGCACGGCCCGCCGCAGCGCCTTGCGGTTCTCCTGGGCGTAGATCCGGACGTCCGCGGTGATCGGTTCGAGCACGTTCCGGCTGTACTCGCGGTCGACCGCGTAGTTGTTGGAACCCCCGAGCCAGTAGTCGTAGAGCCGGGCGGCGGACGGCTTGTCGAGACTCCCCGCGACCGCGGCGGGCAGCACCGGCTCGGCATTCCTCATATTTCCGGCATCCTGCTCACCGCCGGAAGTGATCGCAAGGGGACGGCCCGGTACTGGGAACTACCCCAGTCTTCGCGCCCGGGCACTCCACTGTGGAGTCCGGGCGCGAAGAGACGGAAGCGGGACGGCCGCCGCCACGCCTCCGTCCCGCTTCCTGCCCGTGGGTTGGTTAGTTGCCCTGAACGAACTTCGCGGCCAGGCCCGCGCCGACCGAGGTCGCCTTGTCGTGGTTCTCGATCGGCGACACCTGCGAGTTCTTGAAGCAGATGTAGGTCACGCCGGAATCCGTGCCGCCGTTCGCCGGGTCCGGGTCGATGCCCAGCGCCTTCGCGGTCGCGTAGGACGCCTCGCCGATGATGTCGGCCGGTCCGGTGTCGCCGATCACCGTGTACAGCACCTTGTCCTGGTAGATCACCGCGCAGGAACCGGCGCCCTTGAGCCCGGACGAGGTGTACTTCCAGGTGCTGCTCGGGCTGGGCACCACGAGGTACGGGGTCTGGTCGGCGATCAGCGGTTTGCCGTCGGAGCGGTGGAACGCGGTGTCCGGCTGGAACCACGGGTCGGTGTTCTTGTTGCACCGGGCCGTGGGCTGGCCGTCGCAGTCGATGTCCATATCGGCTTTCCAGAAGACCGCGCCGTTCGCGTCGCACACCGGGATCGTGCGCCCGGCCTCGGCGTCGGTCTTGTACTTGCCGTTCGAGATCTGCTTGCAGCCCTGGGTCTTCGCGAGCAGTTCGGCCGCGGACGGCCCGGCCGCCGCGGCGGGCGCGGGAGGCTGGGGGCTGGCCGCGGCCACCGCCGAGGGGGCCAGGGCCAGGAGGAACAGCAGGGAAGCGAGCAGGGGTTGCTTCCGCATCACATCTCCTTAGTTAGGAAACTTTCCTTACTTTGACGATGCGCACCTAGGATGCTCCCGAGCGTGACCGAGTTCAAGCCCCTGCCGGAAATGTCCGGGTTCCTGTCCGGTGGACAATCCGGCACCCGGACGCATCGAATTGCGACAAACGCCTGGTAACCGCGTCGTCACGCCCCTCGACTAACAAGCGACACGACCATCGGACCCGTGGGGGCGTGGTGACGACCACCTGGCGATCGAAGGCGAGAACGGCACGCGACAAGGCCAACGACGTGGTGACCAGGGTGACCCGCCGGCCACCCCGGCGGATCCGGGGCGACATCTCCCCGCTCTGGCTGGACTTCGGGCGGACCGGCCGGGACCAGGTCGGGTTCCTGACCGAATTCTGCGGGCTCACCCCGAACCACCACGTGCTCGACATCGGATGCGGGGTCGGGCGGCTCGCGCTCCCGCTGACCCGGGTGCTCGGCCCGCTGGGCGGCTACCAGGGGTTCGACGTGCTGCCGTACCTGGTCGACTGGTGCGAGCGGAACATCGCCGCCCGGCATCCCCACTTCCACTTCACGCACGCCGACGTGCGGACCTCGATCGGCCACGATCCGGGCGTGGACGCGGCCGACTACGTCTTCCCGTACGCGGACGCCTCGTTCGATCTCGCGTACGCCGGATCGCTGTTCACCCACCTGACCCCGGACGCGGCGGCCAACTACCTCGCGCAGGTCGCGCGGGTGCTGCGCCCCGGCGGGGTGTTCGCGGCGACCTGGAACCTGTACAACCGCCGGTCCGAACAGGCGCTGCCCGGCCGCAGCCTGCGCAAGGCGTGGCCGTTCGCGCGGGACCACCACCGGCTCAAGGACGCCGAACATCCCGAGTCCAATGTGGCCTACGACGAACTCTGGCTGCGGCCCGCCTACCGGCAGGCCGGGTTGCGGATCCTCGATCCGCTCCGGCCGGACGCGACCTACTCGCCGCTGCGCGTTCCGCAGCGGGTCAGCGCCGCGCACCTCTGGTACACGAACACGGTCATCGCGCGGCTTTGAGTTCGTGCCGGAGCGGCCAGACCACCGCGAGGTAGGCCAGCGCACCGAGAGATCCGGCGATCAGCAGCTGCACGAATCCGGCCGGGGTGAGCAGCCGGACGGTCAGCACCACGGCGGTGAGCACCAGGCAGCCGAGCACCGGCCGGCACACCGCGCGCCACAGCCCGGCCACCCGCACCCCCGTGCCGCGGACGGCGAGCACGAACGCGGGCAGCACCAGCAGCACGGCGACCGCGGCGTGCGCGAGGCCGACGCCCTGGATGCCGCCGAGGCTCGCGCCGACCGGCAGCGCGACGGCGAGCGCGACCAGCCAGCCGCCCTGCAACCACAGCGTCGCGCGCGGTTTGCCCAGGGCGACCAGGAAGTCGTAACCCAGTTCGGCGGCGACCCGCACCAGGCCGAGGATCACCAGGAACTGCAGCACGGCCGCCGATTCCGACCACTTGGTGCCGTACAGCGTGGTCACCACCGGCAGCGCGAGCAGGCCGAGCAGCGCGCACACCGGCAACGTCGGCACCGCGAGCAGGGTGGCCATCCGCGCCAGCACGGATTCGCGTTCGTCCGGGTTCTCCTGCACCCGCGCGAACGCGGCGAGCGACACCCGGCGCACCACCACCGAGAACACGTTCACCGGCCAGCTCGCCAGGTTGAACGCCTGCAGGTAGAAGCCGAGCGCGACCGGGCCGAGCAGGCGGCCGGTCACCACGTAGTCGATGTTCAGCATGGCCACCACGAGCAGGCTCGACCCGGCGAGCGGGAGCCCGAACGCGAGCAGTTCGCGCGCCTGCCGCGGATCGAACCCGGGCCGGGGCCACCGCCGGGTCAGCGCGAACAGCGCCACCGCCATCGCCACGTTCCCCAGCAGCTGCCCGATCGCCAGGCTCCAGGCGCCGTGCCCGGTCGCCGCGAGGCTCACCGTCACCGCGGTGGTGACCACCAGGTTCGCCAGGTCGACGACCAGCCGCACGCCCTGCCGGAACTCGCGGTTCACCAGCTGCGCCACCGGTGCGGTGAGCCCGCCGACCACCATGGACAGGCACAGCACGCGCACCACGCCGGTCGCCGATTCCGCGCCCAGCGCGTGCGTGAACGAGGGCGCCGCGAAGAAGCACGCCACGTACAGCAGCGCGCTGGCGACGAACGAGATCGTGGTGACGGTCGGCAGGATCCGCTCCGGGTCCCCCGGCCAGCGCACCACGGCCAGGCTCACGCCCAGTTCGTTCAGCGACAGCAACGCGATCAACGCGACGAACGCGACCGCGTAGACGCCGAAATCCGCCGGGGTGAGCAACCGGGCCAGCACGATCCCGGTGAGGAACGTGCCGAGGCGGCCGACGACCGTGTTGAGGGCGCTCATGCTGAGCGCCCGCCGGATTGGCGAGGATGGTTTGCGGTGCTTGGCGGTCGTGGTCACCGGGCCTCCGTTCGCCCGCGCCACAGGTGCGCCACCGCCGACGCCGCGAGCACGATGGTCAGCGCGTCCAGCGGAACGCGGAACCGGACGCGGGTGAAGAACACGGCGAGCAGCAGCACGTTCAGCACGATGAACCACAACGCCAGCTTTTCCACCCGGTGCATCGGGAACCGCCGCACGAGCAGCAGCCGCAGCGCGGCCAGCGCCAGCACCGGGTAATAGGTCAGCGCGGCCAGTAGGTCCGAGGCGCCCTGGCCGGAGGTCTTGAGCGAATCGCTGTACGCGAAGGTGTGCGCCACCTTGCCGAGGTAGAGCGCCGCCGCGTCCCCGGGATGCGCGGTGATCCAGTCGACCGCCGCCTCCCGGTAGAAGCCGTCGATGCCGACCTCGTCCAGGCGCAGTTCCTTCGCCCGGCTATCCCACGCCGAGATGTCCACTGTGGTCCCGCTGCCCGGAGTGGCGCCGGGGTTGTTGCCCAGCAACAGGTTGACCCCGTTGTTCGTGGACACCGGCACGAACGCGTGCAGTTGCACGGCGTTGCGCACGCACCACAGCCCGGGCAGGACCGCGGCCACCGCGAACAGCAGCACGATCGACCGCCAGTTCTTCCGGAGCCCGAGGAACACCGCCAGGACGAGCAGGGACGGCGCGAACGAGGGCACGGTGAGGATGAGCGATCCCGCGCAGAGTCCGCTGAGGACTATCCATAGTGGACGACAGCGCAGGGCGAACTCGGTCATGGCGAGCAGCATCAGCAGCGCGGGAACCTGCGGGTAGAGTGCGGTCGCCGTGTAGACCAGCAGCGGGTAGCAGGCCAGGACCACCGCCGCGAGCGCACCGGCCGCCGGGGTGATCCGGCGCCCGAGCAGGTAGGCGAACCACACCGAACCGGCCAGGCACGCGACCCCGACCAGCCGCAACGCGAACACCGCGCCACCGCTGAGCAGGTACACCGGCAGCAGCAGGAACGGGTACCCGGGCGGGCGGTAGGCGGTGACGTTGCCGTCGGCCGAATACCCGTGCCCGTGCGCCATCGACCGGGTCAGTTCGGTGTAGACGTGCTCGTCGAGGTACCGCAGCTCGCCGCCGAGCACGATCGCGTACCCGGCCGACAGCACCACCGCGAGCCCGACCGCGGCCAGCGCGATCCGCCCCGCGTGCGCCTCGATCCGGTCCAGCAGCCTCGCGCGGGCGACAACGGCCGTCATCGGGGAACCTCCACTGTGGACACCCACTCGTTCTCGCGCACCGACCGCAGCAGCGCGCCGCTCGCGCCGATCAGGACGAAGGTCAGGCCGGTCGCCGTGGAGAACCACAGCAGGTCGAAGGTCGCCGCGCCGAGGATCACGATCGCCTGGCACGCGATCAGGGTCAGCGCGAGATCCTTCACCAGCGGGTCCTTGCTCAGGTAGTGCGCGCGGCCCGCGGCGTACAACCCGGCCAGGAACAGGAAGATCAGCGTGCCCAGGCCGATGTACCCGGTCTGCACCAGCGTGCCGAGGTACTGGTTGTCCAGCGGCCCGTACCGTTCCGCGAGGTAGGTGCCGTTCCCCCGGCCGAGCAGCGGGTGCTGCGCGATCTGCGCGCCCGCGCTGACGTAGTCGTCGGTGCGGCCCTTGATGCTCGGATCGGAGTCGATGTTGTTGAACAGGCTGTAGAGCGTGCCGACCAGGCCGGGCACCACCATCCGCAGCACGACCACGAACCCGGCCGCCGCGACGAACGCCTGCACCCGGCGGCGGCCGGGCCAGCCGACCAGCAGGATCAGGCCGCCGAGCGCGAGGCCGAGGATCGCCGACCGGGACAGCGAGGTCATCGCCCCGGCCGCGATCACCGCGAGGCAGGCCCACCAGCGCAGCGACGGCAGCCCGGCGTCCTTGGCGCGGTAGGCGTAGTGCGCGGCGAGCGGCACGCCGATCGCGCACACCACACCGAATTCGATCGGATGCCCGGCCGTGCCCGAGGGCCGCCGGAACTCCGAGCGCGCCAGGACGAACCCGTCCTGGGTCGCCGGGCGCAGGCCGGGGATCGCCAGGTACCGGGTGAGGTCGAGGTCGATCGCGAACTGCAGCACGCCCACCACGGCGACGAACGTGATCGCGCCGACCGTGACCTTCAGCAGCGTGTCCAGCCGGGCGAGGCCGCGAACCCCGTCGCAGACCGCGATGCCCACGCAGATCGTGGACAGGGTCACCACCAGCGTGCGGTCCGCGCTGTCGAGTTCGTCCGAGGGCAGGTAGTTGCGGGTGGCGTAGCCGTAGGTGGCCAGCTGCGAGATCGCGTAGAGGAACAGCGCCGTGCGCGCCACGTTCCGCCCTTTGGCGACGCCGAGCGTGGTGACCAGCTGGCAGCAGAACCAGACCAGGCCGAGCCCCAGCCCGAACAGCGTCGCCGGGGTGACCGAGAGCGGGATCCCGCTGAACACCAGCCGGGCCGGGATGATCAGCAGAATCAGCACGAACCCGCAGGCCAGCGTCGCCCCGTCCGCCCGCTGCCGCGCCGAGAACTCGACGGCCCGCACGCTAACCCCCCACCCCGAACGTGCGACTCGCTTCCCCGAACGTGCGACTCGCGTGCCCGAGCGTGTAACTCGGGAACCGCACACTCGGGCACGCGAACCGCACACTCAGGTAACCGAATTGCACACTCAGGTAAGCGAGTTCAACGCTGGGGACGGTGCGCACGGGGCTAGGTCCGGTCGCGGGAGACCGGGCGGAACCGGACCGTGGGGTGCGAACCGCTCGCGATCTCGTCGGCGCGGAGGGCGCCGTTCGACGCGGGTTTCTCCTCCGGTTTGTTCGCCGGGGCCGCCTTGGCGGCCTTGCGCTTGCGGGCTTCGGCGAAGCTCTCCCACGCGTAGGCGCCGCCGAGGCTGGCCACGAACCCGAGCACCAGGGCGACCGCGGCGAACCGGGTCTTGCCGCCGGTCTTCGCCTCCGCCGGGGTCGGGGCGACCACCTGCACGGGCGTGATGAACGTGGTCTCCGGGGCGTGCAGCGACTTCTGCCGGTCGGCCAGTTCGGCCTTGCCGCGGTCCAGGACCTTGGCCACGGTGTCCTTGGCCAGTTCCGGCGAACGCCCGGTGGCGACCACGACGATGAACGGACCGGACAGCTCGCCGTTGCCCACCTCGTACTTGACGCTGTCGCCCTCGCCGAGGATCTGCTTCTGGATCGCCGGGTCCTGCAGGGTCTGGATGATGATCTGCGCCGAGGTGTTGAGGCTGCCGTCGAAGGCGAGCATCGGGTTGACCCGGTCGGCGCTCGCGTTGTCCCCCGCCGACGCCCGCGCGCCCTCGGCCGAGGAAGCCAGCACGATCGTGCCGGTCGACTGGTAGTCGGTGTGCACGGAGAGGTAGACCCCGGCGGCCAAACCGAGCGACAGCACCAGCGTCGGCACCGCGACGTACCAGCGGCGCAACAAGACCGCGAGCGTCTTCCAGAAATCCATCTCGTCCCCGATCACCGAGCGCCCTGCGGCCCGTCAGCGTTGGAATCGCTCGAAAGGGTGCTTCGTTACGCCTGTTCACGCCGGGTGTGCCGGGGCCCACGACGCAAACGGGTGAGCTTGGCACCGCCAGTGGTAACAACTCGACATTGACGTTAACGACCCGGCCGCAAAGGCCGATGTGCAGGCAGCGGAAGCGATTTCCGCCCACCATTCTCGTTACTCGTTCCCAGGAGGTCCGTGTTGTACGTGGCCTCCACACGCATTCGTGGCGGTACCAAGCGCGAAGGTGACGGCAAAGGCCGGATTCCGGGAACCGTACTGGCATTGGGCACGGTCAGCCTGCTCACCGACGTCTCCGCGGAAATGGTCACCGCGTTCCTCCCGGTTTACCTGCTGTACACGCTCCAGGTGGGGTATGTCCAGTTTGGACTGCTCGACGGGTTGTACAACGGCGCCACCGCGATCCTGCGGCTGGTCGGCGGCTACGGTTCGGACCGGCTCGGGCGCCCGAAACTCGTGGCACTGTTCGGATACGGACTGTCGGCCGTGACCAAAGTGTTGTTCCCGCTCGCGGGCGCGTCCGCGGCGGGCATCGGCGGGATCCTGGCCGCCGACCGCGCGGGCAAGGGGATGCGCACCGCGCCCCGGGACGCGCTGATCTCGCTGGTGACCCCGCCGGACCGGCTCGGCCGGGCCTTCGGCGTGCACCGCGCGATGGACACCGTGGGCGCGCTGTTCGGCCCGCTGCTGACCTTCCTGATCCTGGCGAAGCTCGGCTCCTCGCCGGAACCGGTGTTCGTGGTCAGCTTCTGCTTCGCGGTGCTCGGACTCATCGTGCTCGCCGCGTTCGTGCGGGAACGGCCGGTCGAACCCGCGGCGCGTAAGAAGATATCGATCAGGCGCGGGCTGAACCTGTTGCGGGAACGCGCCTTCCGGCGCGCGACGATCGCCGCCACCCTGCTCGGCCTGGTCACCATCAGCGACGCGTTCGTGTTCGTCGTCCTGCAGAAGGCCGCGCACGTACCGATCGGCCTGCTGCCGCTGCTGCCGCTGGGCACCGCGCTGGTGTTCCTGCTCGCCGCGGCGCCGCTCGGGCGGCTGTCCGACCGGATCGGGCGGTGGCCGGTGTTCTTCGCCGGGCACGTGCTGCTCCTCGTGGTCTACGTGACCCTGCTGCTCCCCGGCGGCGGGTACCCGATGGTCGTCGTCGCGCTGCTCGCGCACGGCGCGTTCTACGCGTGCACCGACGGCGTGCTCATGGCGTACGCCGGCGGGATGCTGCCGGAATCGTTGCGCGGCACCGGAATGGCCACCATGCAGACCGGGCAGGCGGTGGCCCGGCTGGCCTCTTCGATGGTGTTCGGGTTCATGCTCGCCGGGATGGCGCTGACCTCGGCGGTGCTCGCGCTCGTGGTCGCGATGTTCGCGGCCCTGGTGGCGGTCGCCTTCCTCGTCCGAAAGCAGGCTTCCGCGTGAACCTCTCCCGCCGCAGGATCTGGCTCGGCGTCGCCGCGATCGTCGTGGTGGTGCTCGCGGGCGGCGGGTACGTCGGCTGGACGGCCAGTCGCCAGGCAGGCGTCGCCGACGCGAAACCGCCCGCCACCGGCGACCTGATGTTCGTCGACCTCGCCGACGGGCAGGACCGGGTCGAAACCACCCGGGTGGAACGCCCGGACGGCCCGCGCGGCGCGACCGGCCTGCGGTGCCAGCGGGTCTACCGGTCGGCCGGGACCACGGTGTGCCTGCGCCTGGCCGGGCCCGGCCCGTCCTACGAGGCCGCGGTGCTGGCCGCGGACGGCGGTGCGCGGCGAACCGTGGCGCTGCCGGGAATTCCCAGCCGCGCCCGGATTTCCGGCAGCGGCCAGGTGGTGTCCTGGACCTCGTTCGTCACCGGCGACTCGTACTCGACCCCGGGCGGGTTCTCCACCCGGACCGGGGCGCTCGACCTGCGCACCGGCGAACTGGCCGAATCGCTCGAGCACTTCACCGCGACGCTCGAGGGTTCGGCGTACCGCTCGGCCGACATCAACTACTGGGGGGTCACCGTCGCGGCGGACGACCGGACCTTCTACGCCACGCTCGCCTCGGGCGGCCGGACCTGGCTGGTGCGCGGCGATCTGGCCGCGAAGACGGTCGAAGGCCTGCGGCAGAACGCCGAATGCCCGTCGCTTTCCCCGGACGGCACGAAGGTCGCCTACAAGAAGCGGCTCAACCGGCTCGGGGTGTGGCAGCTCGCGGTGTACGACCTGAAGACCGGCGAGGAACGCGTGCTGCCGGAAACCACCGGGATCGACGACCAGGCCGCCTGGCTGGACGAGCACAACCTCGCCTACGCCGCGACCGCCGGCGGGCAGCAGAAGAGTTCGGTGTTCTTCGTGCCCGCGGACGGTTCCGCGCCCGCCCGCATGGTGATCCCGAACGCGGCGTCACCGGTACCCGTCCGATGAAGAAGGTGAGCAGGATGCACGCTCGCTCACGACGTCTCGCACTGGCCGCGGCGGGCTGCCTCGCCGCCGCCCCGCTGACCGGCTGCACCCCCGAGGGATCGGCGCGGGACAGCCAAACCTCCGGGCCGCCGAGCCCACCCCCCTCGGCGGCCCAGCCGGTGGTGCCCACGCCCCCGTCGAAATCCGATTCCACCGGCTGCATCGCCCAGCCCAGCCGCTGCGGGTACCCGGACGCCACCAACACCGGGTGGCGGCCGACCGGGGTGACGCCGACCGCGGACGGCGTCAAGCTGACCGAAGAGGGCGAGCTGATCATCACCGAACCGGGCACGGTCCTGGACGCGAAGGACATCCAGGGCTGCGTGTCGATCAAGGCGGACGACGTGACCATCAAGCGCAGCCGGATCCGGTGCGCGAGCTACTACCCGGTGCAGGTGTTCGCCGGGTTCAAGAACGTGCTGCTGGAGGACGTCGAGATCGACGGGCTGAACTCGCCGATCGGCAACGCGGCCGTCGGCTTCGACGGGTACACGTTGCGCCGCGCCGACATCCACCACGTGCAGGACGGCCCGCACCTCGGCGGCGACGTGCTCATCACCGATTCGTACGTGCACGATCTGGTCGGCTGCGACATCTGCCACAACGACGCCATCCAGTCCAACGGCGCGCGCAACGCGGTGCTGCGGCACAACACGTTCACCAACCAGGCGAGCGGGAAGAACGCGGCGGTCCGGATCGCGACCGAACAGGCGCCGGTGCACGACTTCACGGTCGAGGACAACCTGCTGGCCGGTGGCAACTTCGCGGTGCAGGTGCGCAGCCAGGGCCACGGTTTCCCGCAGAACGTCCGGGTGATCGGCAACCGGATCGTCCCCGACTGGCGGTTCGGCCCGTTCGACGTCACCGACGGCACGATCACCGCCGAGGGCAACTACCGCGACGACACGCTCGCCCCGGTCCGCCCCGCATGACCCCGATCGCGAGCGTGGTGATCGCCGCGCACAACGAGGAAGCGGTGATCGAACGGTGCCTGCGCACGCTGACCGCCGGGACCGCGCCGGACGAGATCGACGTGGTGGTGGTCGCGAACGGCTGCACCGACCGGACCGCGGCGCTCGCCCGTGCCGCCGGGGCCCGGGTGTACGAGACCCCGGTGCCCGGCAAGGCGAACGCCCTGGTGATCGGCGACCGCGAATGCCGGACGTTCCCCCGCGCGTACCTCGACGCCGACGTCGAACTGGACGCGGACTCGCTGCGCGCGCTCGTCCGCGCGCTGGACACCGTCCCGGGGCTGCTCGCGTGTTCCCCGGTGCCGCACTACGACTTGTCCGCGGTTTCCGCCTTGGCCGCACGGTTTCACCGGGTCGTGGAGCAGCTGCTCGCCGGCCGGCGCGGGCTCACCGGCGCCGGGGTCTACGTGCTCGGCGAAGCGGGCCACGCGCGGGTGTTCCCGCTGCCCTCGGTCATCTCCGACGACGGGTACGTGCACCGCGGCTTCACGCCCGAGGAACGCGCGCAGGTGCCCGGGGCCCGGTCCGCGGTGCGGCCCGCGCGCACGCTCGGCGCGGTGATCCGGCGGCGCGCCCGGGTGCGGCTGGGCAACCGGGAACTGGACCGGCTGGGCCGCCGGGCGGGCGAATCCGCGCTCTCCCCGAAGGATCTGGCCGCGCGGGTGCGGCGCGGGGAGGTCCCCATCTCCGACGCGGCGGTGTTCCTCGGAGTGCTCGCCGCCGAACGGCTGCTCAGCCGCTGGCGCGATCGGCACGGTTCGGCGTCCATCTGGGCAGCCGACCCGACCTCGCGCACCGAGAGTAGAGAAAATAGATGAACTCGTTATGCCCAGAACACGCCACGGGGCACTTGCTACGGGTATTACCGCCAAATTCGGTCGACCCCCGGTTCGGTTACGTTTCGATGAAAGATCATGCGAAACTGTCGGATCGAGGTAACGCTCCGCCGGTTGGCGGCTTTCCGTCATATCGCCCGGATGTGTTGCCCTGAAACAAGAGGTGACCACGACCGTCCTGTTCGGTCACTTCGCGTGAGGGGCGAAACACGTCACCTTCCACCGAATTTCGGCCAGTTTCCGGGGAACCATTTTCGTGCGTAATGAAATCGCACCTTTCCGCGAATAACGGACGTCAGCCCTACTCGCGAAAAGAGGCGCAGGGTGTCCAGATCTCCGAATGCTCGGCACGTGCTGATCATCGTGCAGAACCTCCCGGTACCGCTGGATCGCAGGGTGTGGCTGGAATGCCAGGCGCTCGCCGGCGCCGGGTACGAGGTTTCGGTGATCTGCCCGAAGGGCCCCGGCGATCCGGGGTACGAGTGGTTGGACGGCGTTCACCTGTACAAGTACTCGCCGCCGCCGCAGGCCGACGGGGCGCTCGGCTACCTGCGGGAGTTCGCCTACTGCTGGCTGCGCACCGCTTGGCTCACCCGCCGGATATGGCGACACAGGCGGTTCGACGTCATACAGGCGTGCAACCCGCCGGACACCTACTGGGCGCTCGCGCGGTTGTGGAAGGCCCGCGGGGTGCGGTTCGTCTTCGATCACCACGACCTCAACCCGGAGGTGTTCCGGTCGCGGTTCGGCGAGCCCTCGGGAGTCGCGGCGAAGGCTCAGCTCGCCGGGCTGTACTGGCTGGAGCGCAACACCTTCCGCACCGCGGACCGGGTCATCTCGACCAACGAGTCGTACCGGCGGATCGCACTGGAACGCGGTGGCGTGCCCGCCGAGCACACCACCGTGGTCCGCTCCGGGCCGGACACCTCGGTGATGCGCCCCGGCGAACCGAAGCCGGAACTGCGCCGCGGCAAGGCGCATCTGGTGGTGTGGCTGGGCATCATGGGGCCGCAGGACGGCGTCGACGGCGTGCTCGAAATCGCCCGGCGGGTCGTGCGCGAACACGGCCGGGACGACGTGGCCTTCGCGCTGCTCGGCTTCGGCGACTGCCTGGAAGACCTGAAACGGCAGTGCACCGAGATGGGCCTGGACGACGTCGTCGAGTTCACCGGCCGGGTCGGGCCGGAGCAGATCACCGACTACCTGTCCACCGCGTCGCTGGGCCTGTCCGCCGATCCGCTCAGCCCGCTCAACGACGTGTCCACGATGAACAAGACCATGGAGTACATGGCCTACGGCCTGCCGGTGCTGGCCTACCGGCTCACCGAAACCGTGGTCTCGGCCGGGGATTGCGCGGTGTACCGCGAACCCGGCGACACCGAGGGGTTCGCCGCCGCGCTGGTGGAGCTGCTGGACGACCCGCAACGGGCCGAACGGCTCGGGAAGGCGGGCCGCGTGCGCGCGGAACGCGAACTCGACTGGGCGCCGCAGTCGGCGGCCTACCTCTCCATTTACGCCGAGTTGCTGGGCGTGGCAACCGAATCGCCACGACACGCACTGACCGGGAAGTGATCATGTTCGCCAGACGCATTGTCGTAGTGGGCACGGGATATGTCGGCCTGACCACCGGGGCCTGCCTCGCCTCGCTGGGGCACCAGGTGGTCTGCGCCGACGTCGACGCGGCCAAGGTGGAGCGGCTGCGCCGGGGCGAGGTGGACATCCTGGAACCGGGGCTGCCCGAACTCGTCGCCGAGGGCGTCGCCGCCGGGCGGCTGTCCTTTGTGGTCGGTGCGGCGACCGCGCTGGGGATGTTCGAGAGCGGCGCCGAGGTGGTGTTCCTGTGCGTGCCGACCCCGATGGGCGTCGGCGGGGTCGCCGATCTGAGCACCGTGGAAGCCGTGCTGGACGAACTGCGGCCCCTGCTGCGCCCCGGTTCGGTCCTGGTCAACAAGTCGACCGTGCCGGTGGGCACCGCCGAGCGGACCAAGGAACTCATCGGCCGGGACGACGTGGCCGTGGTGAGCAATCCGGAGTTCCTGCGCGAGGGCTCGGCCGTCCAGGACTTCCTCAAACCCGACCGGATCGTGGTGGGCAGCGACGCGCAGGACGCCGCGGAACGCGTCGCGTCGCTCTACGCGCGGCTGGGCGCGCCGACCGTGCTCACCGACGCGGCCACCGCGGAACTGGTGAAGTACGCGGCGAACTGCTTCCTGGCGATGAAACTGTCCTATGTGAACGCGATGGCCGAACTGTGCGAGCGGCTGGGCGCGGACATCAACGACATCACCGAGGGAATGGGCTACGACCGCCGGATCGGGCAGTCGTTCCTCACCCCGGGGCCCGGCTGGGGCGGTTCCTGCCTGCCCAAGGACACGCACGCGATGCTGCAGATCGCGGACTCCGCCGACTTCGAGTTCCGGCTCCTGCGCGCCGCGATCGAGACGAACACCCGGCAACGGCAGCGGATCGTGGACAAGGTGCGGCTCGCGGTCACCGGGCGGCGCACCGGTTCGCTCTCGCACGTCCGGCTCGGCCTGCTCGGCCTGACGTTCAAGGCGAACACCGACGACCTGCGCGACTCGCCCGCCCTGGCGGTGGCCGCGCTGCTGCGGCAGGCGGGCGCGGAACTGGTCGCCTACGACCCGGTCGTCCCGCCGGACACCCTGCGCCCCGAACTCGGCTCGGTGAGCGTGGTCGACGATCCGTCCCTGGTCGCCAAGGACGTGGACGCCCTGGTGCTGCTCACCGAATGGCCGGAGTTCCGCACCCTCGACTGGCCCCGGCTGGCCGAGGCGGCCCGCCGGCCGATCGTGGTCGACACCCGCAACCTGCTCGACCCCGACGTCCTCCGCCGCGCGGGCTTCGACTGGATCGGCCTGGGCCGCCGCTGACCCCGATACCGAACTTCCCCCAATGTGGCATTGGGGGCGTTGAAGGTACCCAATGTGGCGTTCGGGGCGTTGAAGGTTCCGAAAGCCGCATTGGGGGCATCGCTGCGGGCGGGTGGACACGCCGAAACCTGGATGTGTAGTGTCCTGGTTATGCGGATGGGCGAAGGGGTCGAGTGGGGGCTGCACTGCTGCCTCACGCTGGCCTGGCTCCCGGGCGACGAACCGGTGCCGACCGCGAAACTCGCGGCGCGGTTCGACCTGCCCCCGGCCTACCTGAACAAGCGCCTGCAGGCGCTGGTGCGGGCCGGGATCCTGACCTCGACCGCGGGCGTCAAGGGCGGGTTCCGGCTGGCCCGGCGGCCCGAGAAGATCACCGTGATGGACGTCGTCGCGGCGATCGAGGGCCCGGAAGAGGCGTTCCGCTGCACCGAGATCCGGCAGCAGGGCACGGGCGCGGAGGGGACTCCGGCGCGGGAGTTCCAGCGGCCGTGCGCGGTCAGCACCGTGATGCGCAAGGCCGAGCTGGCGTGGCGGCGGGAGCTCGCCGCGCACACCCTGGCCGACGTGATGGCCGCGGCCCCGGCGACCGCCGGTGAGCGCACGCGGCGCTGGTACGACCGGGTGAGCAGCTGAATTCCGGCAGAACCACCGCCCGGACTGGCTTTTGTCATAAATCTGGATATTAGATGTCGTGATTCAAGGGAGAGTGTGCCATGGAGCGCGAGGAGATCGATCCGCCGGAGCTGTACCGGCACCCGATGTTCAAGCGGGTGGTGACCGTGCAGGGCGACCTGAAGCTGGTCTTCGTCGCGGGCCAGACCCCGACCGACGAGAACTACGAGTGCGTCGCCCCCGGTGACTACAAAGGACAGTACCGCCAGGTCATGGACAACCTGGACGTCCAGCTCTGCGCGGCCGGGGCGACCTGGGACGACGTGGTGTTCCGCCGGATGTTCGTGCGGGACGTCGACGAGTTCTTCAAGATCTTCGCCGACGGGGACCTGCCCGCCTACGGCGACGGGCGCCCGCCGAGCACGCTGATCGGGGTCACCCGGCTGTCCAAACCGGAGTTCCTGATCGAGGTCGATCTGATGGCGGTCACCGCCCCGGCCGCGGGCTGAGGCGAGCCGAGATGGTCTCGACGTACCCCGGAGCCGCCACCGAACCCCGCGGCCTGACCTCGACCCTCGTGCTCGGGCTGGGCACCTTCGCCGTGGGCACCGACGCCTTCGTGGTCGCCGGTTTTCTCCCGGACATGGCCACCGAACTGCACGTCACCACCGCGGCGGCCGGGCAGTCGGTCACCGTGTTCGCGGTCGCCTACGCCGTGCTCGCCCCGATCGTCGCGACCCTGACCGCGCGGCTGCCGCGCCGGACGCTGCTGGTCGGCGCGCTGCTCCTGCTCGGCCTGGCCAACCTCGGCTCGGCGCTGTCCCCCGGCCTGCCGGTGCTGATCGTGACCCGGGTGCTCGCCGCGGGTGGCGCGGCCGCGTTCACGCCGACGGCCGGGGCGGTGAGCGCGGCGCTGGTGCGCCCCGAACTCCGCGCGCGGGCGCTGGCCGTGGTCATCGGCGGCCTCACCATCGCGACCGCGCTGGGTGTTCCGCTGGGCGATCTGGCCAGCCACTGGACGAGCTGGCGGATGGCACTGGGCCTGGTCGCCGCGCTGTGCCTGCTGGTCGCGGGCGGCGTCTTCGCGATCATGCCCGCGCTGCCCGGCGGCCCGCGGGTCCGGTTGCGCGAGCGGCTCGCCGTGCTGCGGCATCCGGGCGTGCTGGCCGTGCTGCCGCTGACCGTGCTCGGCATGGGCGCGAGTTACACGGTGTACGCCTACAGCGTTCCGGCGCTGCACGCGGTGGGCATCCCGGAATCCGCCTCGGTGCTGCTGCTCTTCCTGTACGGGCTGGGCGCGGTGCTCGGCAACTTCGGCTCCGGTTACGCGACCGACCGCTGGACCCCGGTCCGGGTGCTGACCGTGGGCTACGCCGGGATGACCGTCGCGCTCGGCCTGCTCGGCTGGATCGCCGCGGCCGGGGCGTCCCCGGGGTTCGCGGTGGGCGCGCTGGTGCTGCTGTGGGGCGCGACCACTTGGACGCAGTCGGCCCCGCAGCAGCACCGGCTCATCGCGGCCGCCCCGCGCGAGGCGCCGCTCGTGGTGGCGCTCAACGCGTCCGCGATCTACCTGGGCATCGGCGCGGGCACCGCGCTCGGCGGGCTCGTCCTCACCCTGGGCGCACCCGCCCTGTACGGGATGAGCGCGGCCGTGGCCGCCCTGGCGCTGGTCTACCTTCTGCTCACGGGCAAGACGTCGTGAGTGTTCCGGCCGGTTCTAACCGGTCTGTCCACTCACGACCCCGTCAGGAGCGCAACCGGCGGGCGACCGCGCGCAGCTTCGGGGCGAGCGGGGAAGCCTTGACCGCGGCCACCGCCGACCGGCTCGCCCCGTGCAGCGCGCGGCGCACGCCCCCGGCGACCAGGCCCTCGCCCACCATGACCTGCCCGGTCATCGCCCGCCGCTTGTAGTCGTCCTCGCCGCGCCCGAGGTCGATCCGTTCCAGGCCGAGGCCCGGCGCCGCCCGGATCACCTCGCGCAGCAGGATCCAGCCCGGCGACAACCGCGCGAATTCCTTGTCGTACACCGGAAACCACCAGTGCAGCACATGGGAGGCCCGCATCCCGAAGTGCGCGGCCACCAGTTTTGGTCCGATGTGGACAGTGCACAGCAGACCGCCGAACGCGGGGTCGGTGGTGCGCAGCAACCGGTGCAGCCAGTCGGCCCGCGCGGGGTCGGCGAAGTAGTCCCGCGCCCCGGTCGCGGCATACTGGGTGCGTTTGAGTTCGATCACCCGGTCCAGCGCGGCGGGATCGCGGGAGTCGGCGGTGAACCGCACCGGCCCGTGCTCCCGTTCGATCTTCGCGGTCAGCCGCCGCGCCTCGCCCATCTTGTCCTTGCCGCTGCGCGAAACGCGGCCCAGGTAACCGTCCAGCCCACCGGAGACGTCGAGGAACGGGGACGGCCGCGAGTGCGCCACCCACGGCGCGAACTCGCCGTAACCTGCGGGCAGGTGGTCGAACGCGTAACCGCGCAAACCCGCGCCGAGCAGCGCGCGCGGTTCGAACCGCGTGCCCGGGGCGAGCACCGGGCCCTGGAAATCCGCCGCGGGCCAGCCCGCCGGGCGCGCCAGCCCGCCGTCGAGCTGCACCGGCAGCAGGGCCCGCACCACACCGTCCTCTTCGGACACCAGCACCCGCACCGGGCGCCCGCCCGCGTGCACCGAAGCGGCGAACCCGGGGTGGTAGCACGGGCTGTCCAAAGCGGAATTCGCGGCCAGGAATCCGTGCCACGCATCGAGTTCGCGGGTGGTGAGCGCGTCGAAGGAGACGAGTCGGTGGCGCATCGGCTCAGCCCGGGAGCGCGCGCAGGCGGCGGGACGGGCGGGCCAGCGCGACGACCGCGGCCCGCGCGGTGACCCGCCCGGCGAGCGCGCGCACGGCCTCGCCGAGCAGGACCGCGAGGTAGTAGGCGGCCCCGGCGACCGGACCGCGGCGGCGGGTGAACAACCGCACCCGGTTGACCGTCAGCAGCGCCCACAGCACCGGGTTCACCCCGGATTCGCCGCCTTCGTGCTCGACGACCGCGGCTGGTTCGTACCACAGCCGCCAGCCCCGGTCCCCGGCCCGCAGCGCGAATTCGGTTTCCTCGCCGTACAGCAGGAAGGACTCGTCCCACGGGCCGATGCCGCGCTGGGCTTCGGTGGAGATCAGCATCGCCGCCCCGGTGGCCCAGGCCGCGGCACACGGGCGGTGGTAAGCGGTTTCGTCGGTGATCAGCTCGCCGAGCGCGCCCAGGCGCCCCGCGCGGTTGCCGCCGATGACCGCTTCGGCGAGCGCGCGGACCACGGTCGGCGGGCGGCGCAGCGAAGGCTGCAGGGAACCGTCCGGGTTGAGCAGCCGCGGCACCACGATCCCGCGGCCCGGTTCACGCAGCGCCGCGGCCAGGACGGCGACCGAACCCGGAGTGAGCCGGGCGTCCGGGTTCAGCACCAGGTATCCGTCCACATCGGACTCTTGCCAGGACGCGACGGCCGCGTTGATCGCCGCCGCGTACCCGGCGTTGTGCGGCATCCGCAGCACCCGCACCGGGATCCCGTGCTCGCGCTGGGCGACCGCCACGGTGTCGTCGCGGGAGACGTTGTCCGCGACCACGACCTCGACCAGCCGCACGCCCCGCGTGCCGTCCGCCACGGACGCGAGCGCACCGGCGAGCACGTCCGCGCTGTTGTGCGTCACGATCACCACGGCCACCCGGAACCCCGCATCGGTCACGGTGCGGTCATCGCCGCGAGGCGTGCCCTCGTTACGTTTCCGTTGCCGCCCAACGGATTCCGCGTCAACCTCGGACACGTTTCACCAACTTGGCGCAAGCCCGCCGCGCCTGCCGCTTGAGCCCCGGCGCGCCCGCGAGCACGTCTTTGATCCACTGTGGACCAAGATCGTGCCGAAGGCTGGTGCGGGGCTGCAGCCAGGTGTGCTCGCGCGCCGGGCCGCCGTCGCTGGTGTAGGCCCGGGTGACCCCGGCGTGGCGGAGCCGGGTGAGCACGCGGCGGTCGTAGGACCCGAACGGCACCGCGACCCGGGTCACCGGCTGCCCGGTCAGCTCGGCGAGCGCCTTCGGGGCGTCCAGGAATTCCTGGAGGACCAGCTGGTGGTCCAGCCGCCGCCAGTCGCGGTGCGCCCAGCCGTGCGAACCGATCCGCATCCCGGCGGCGAGCAGGGCCCGAACGCCGTCGGCGTCCACACTGCCCGGTTGCCCGATCCGCCCGGCGAGCAGGAAGAACTCGGCGGTCAGCCCGCGCTCGACGAGGCGGGGCAGGGCGATCTCGACGTCGGAGGCGTTGCCGTCGTCGAACGTGATGCGCACCCGCTCGTCCCCGGCCACGGCGTCGAGCACCTGCTCGAACTGCCCGACGGTGACCCAGGTCCGGTCCTCCCCCGGCTCCAGCTCGCGCACCGGCGTGCCGATGCCGTGCACGGTCAGGTTGACGACGGTCACCGGGGCCTCCTCGAAGCGCGTTGCCCCGTTAATCGCGGCCCCGGCCCCGGCATTACAGCGCGGGAGCCGGAAGTGGCAGCACTTTCGGCATGCCGTGCTACTTGCGGATCTCCAGGGTGCAGCACTTCGGGCCGCCACCGGCCTTGCGGAGTTCGGAGATGTCGACGTGGTAGGGCACGTAGCCCCGGTCGGCCAGGCGGGCGGCGAGGGTGGTCGCCTCGAGCGGGAGCACGACGTTGCGGCCGTCGGAGACGCCGTTCAGGCCAAAGCACGCGGCGTCGTCCGCGTCGGCCAGCACGGCGTCCGGGAACAGCCGCGCCAGGACGCGGCGCGAACCCGGGGAGAACGCGTCCGGATAGTAGGCGATCTGCGCGCGCGTGGTGTCGGTCGCCTCGGCGAGCACGAACAGCGCGGTGTCCAGGTGGTAGTAGCGCGGATCGGTGAGGCGCAGCGAGACCACCGGGACGCCGAGGACCTCCTGCGCCTCGGCGTGCGCCTCCGGGTCGGTGCGGAACCCGGTGCCCGCGAGCAGTTCGCGGCCGGTCCACGCGAAGTCGCCCTCGGCCTCGTTGATCTTCGTCGGCATCACGACGTCGCGATACCCGTGTTCGACGAACCAGCGGCGGAAGTGCTCGGCCTCGGCGGCCCGCTGCTCGGCCCGGAACCGCGAGCCGAGCACGCGGCCGTCGATCACCGTGCCGGAGTTGGCGGCGAACACCATGTCCGGCAACCCGGGTCGCGGTTCGATCTCCTCGACGGTGTGACCGAGGCGGCGATAGGTGTCCCGGAGTTCGGTCCACTGGGCGAGCGCGCGTTCCGCGCTCACCGGTTGGCTGGGGTCCATCCAGGGGTTGATCGAGTAGTTCACCGCGAAGTACCGCGGCGGGCACATGAGATACCGGCGAGTCGTGGGCACCCGGGTCACGGGCGGCACAGGCGCGACAACCTCCATGCCATAAACCTCCATGCCATAAAGGTATGGCTCGATACAGACGCAAGCAATCAAGGTTTCTTGCGGAGATACCTGCTAAACATTGCGTGTGAACACTATCGACCAGCGAATCGTTTCGTGCCTGGTGGCCAACGCACGATCGAGTTACGCGGAGATCGGCAAGGTCGTCGGGCTGTCCGCTCCGGCCGTCAAACGCCGGGTCGACCGGCTGCTGGAAACCGGCGTGCTGCGCGGGTTCACCGCGGTGGTCGATCCGGAGGCGCTCGGCTGGGGCACCGAGGCATTCGTCGAGGTGCACTGCCAGGGCAACGTCACCCCGGGCCGGATCCGCTCCCGGCTCGAACCGCTGCCCGAGGTGGTCGCCGCGTACACGGTGACCGGCGCCGCCGACGCGATCGTCCACCTGCGCGCCGCCGACATCCACCAGCTGGAGACCGCGCTCGAACGCCTGCGGGGATTGGAGATCGTCGACCGGACGGTGTCGACCGTGGTGCTTTCCCGGATGCTCGAGCGGCCGCCCACACCGGACAAGTGATGATGGCCGCATGACCGATCGGATCCATGTGGAGCATTCCGGGAAGGTCGCGGTGCTCACCGTGGACGCCCCGCAGAGCCGCAACGCCCTGACCCTGGACCTGTCCGCGCAGCTCGCCGCGGCCGTGCGGGACGCGGAGGACGACCGGAACGTGCACGCCGTCGTCGTCACCGGCGCGCCCCCGGCGTTCTGCGCGGGCGCGGATCTGTCCGCGCTCGGCGCCGCCAAGGAGGAGGGATTGCGCGCGATCTACGAAGGCTTCCTCGCGGTGGCCCGGTGCGCGCTGCCGACCATCGCCGCGGTCGGCGGCGCGGCCGTGGGCGCCGGGCTGAACCTCGCCCTCGCCGCCGACGTCCGGATCGCCGGGCCGCGTGCGAAGTTCGTCGCCCGCTTCCTCGAACTCGGCCTGCACCCCGGCGGCGGGATGACCTGGATGCTGCAGAACGCGGTCGGCACCCAGCGCGCCACCGCGATGACGCTCTTCGGCGAAGTGCTCGACGCCGAGGCCGCCGCAAGCGCTGGTCTCACCATGCGGACAGTCGAAGGCGACCACGAAGCGTTGCTCGAAGCGGCGCTCGCCCTCGCCGCGCCCGCCGCCGAGGCGCCGCGCGAGGTGTTGCTGGCCACCAAACGGTCGATGCGCGCGACCCGCGCCCTGGCCGAGCACGCGGCCGCCGTGAACGTCGAAATCACCCCTCAACTGGCCTCTTTGGAGTCACCGGAGTTCGCCGAGCGGCTGCGTGCGATGCGCGCCCGGATCAGCGGCCGCTAGCCCGGACGCGCTGAGAGGAGCGTCACCGCCGGCAGCGGAAAGTAACTGTTACCATCGGTCACAGGTAAGCGCGGTCACACCCGGAGGTAAGTGGGGTCACACCGCAACACGTGACAACGAAACACCAAGTAATCTCGAGGTATCTGCGGCACGATGACTGCGCTCCAGTAACAAAAACCGGGGTGCGGTTCAGTCGGGAGAGAGGGTTCCCTGACCCATGACCACCAGCGCGAACGGCAGCGGCAACGGTGCCCTGTCGGCGACCCGTCCGACCGAGGTCAGCCAACTGGACCGGGTGGTGATTCGGTTCGCCGGCGACTCCGGTGACGGTATGCAGTTGACCGGTGACCGCTTCACTTCGGAAGCCGCGGCCTTCGGCAACGACCTGTCCACGATGCCGAACTTCCCCGCGGAGATCCGCGCACCGCAGGGCACCATCCCCGGGGTCTCCAGCTTCCAGGTGCACTTCGCCGACTACGACATCCTCACCCCGGGCGACCGCCCGGACGTGCTCGTCGCGATGAATCCCGCCGCGCTCAAGGCGAATCTGGGCGATGTCCCACAAGGTGGGACGGTCATCGTGAACACTGATGAATTCACCAAGCGCAACCTGACCAAGGTCGGCTACGAGGCCGATCCGCTCGATTCGGGTGCGCTGGAGTCCTTCCAGGTGCACCAGGTGGCGATGTCCACGCTGACCCAGGGCGCGCTCGCGGACACCGGCCTGGGCAAGAAGGACGCCGAGCGCTGCAAGAACATGTTCGCCCTCGGCCTGCTGTCGTGGATGTACCACCGGCCCACCGAGGGCACCGAACGCTTCCTGCGGGAGAAGTTCGCGAAGAAGCCGGACATCGCCGAGGCCAACATCCTGGCCTTCCGCGCGGGCTGGAACTACGGCGAGACCACCGAATCGTTCGCGACGACGTTCGAGGTCGCCCCCGCGAAACTCGCCCGCGGCACCTACCGCCAGATCACCGGCAACACCGCGCTCGCCTACGGGCTGGTCGCCGCGGGGCAGCAGTCCGGGCTGCCGATCCTGCTCGGCACGTACCCGATCACCCCGGCCAGCGACATCCTGCACGAACTGTCCAAGCACAAGAACTTCGGCATCCTCACCTTCCAGGCCGAGGACGAGATCGCCGGGATCGGCGCCGCACTGGGCGCCTCGTACGGCGGCGCGCTGGGCGTCACCAGCACCTCGGGTCCGGGTGTCGCGCTGAAGTCCGAGACGATCGGGCTCGGCGTGATGACCGAGCTCCCGCTGGTGGTCATCGACGTGCAGCGCGGCGGGCCGTCGACCGGTCTGCCCACCAAGACCGAACAGGCCGACCTGCTGCAGGCGATGTTCGGCCGCAACGGGGAATCCCCGGTCCCGATCGTCGCCCCGTGCACCCCGGCCGACTGCTTCGACGCCGCGCTGGAGGCCACCCGGATCGCGCTGACCTACCGCACGCCGGTGCTGCTGCTGTCCGACGGCGCGATCGCGAACGGCTCCGAACCGTGGCTGATCCCGGACGTCGAGGACCTGCCCGACCTGCGCGTCGAGTTCGCGACGGAACCCAACGCCACCAACGACAGCGGCGAGTTCTGGCCGTACGTCCGCGATCCGGAGACCCTGGCCCGCGCCTGGGCCGTACCGGGCACCGCGGGCCTGCAGCACCGCATCGGCGGGCTGGAGAAGGCCGACGGCACCGGGCACATCTCCTACGACCCGGCCAACCACGACAAGATGGTCCGGTTGCGGCAGGCCAAGATCGACGGCATCGCCGTGCCGGACGTCGCGGTCGACGACCCGTCCGGCGGCAAGGCCCGCGTTCTCGCGCTGGGCTGGGGCTCCTCCTACGGGCCGATCGGGGCGGCCTGCCGCCGGGTCCGCAAGCAGGGCATGCCGATCGCGCAGGCGCATCTGCGGCACCTCAACCCGTTCCCGGCGAATCTGGGTGCTGTCCTCGCTTCCTACGACAAGGTCGTGGTGCCGGAAATGAACCTGGGGCAACTCGCGATGTTGTTGAGGGCGCGCTACCTCGTCGACGTCGAGAGCTACACGAAGGTCGCGGGCATGGCCTTCAAGGCCGAAGAACTGCAGGGCGTCTTCACCGACGTGATCACCGCAACCAGCGAGGAGGCGGCGAAGTGACCGCGATTGATCTGGGGCTACCGGAACTCGGGGGGATCGACCTCGTTCCGGCGACCGACGAACCGCAGAAGGCCAAGGACTACAAGTCGGACCAGGAAGTCCGGTGGTGTCCCGGCTGCGGTGACTACGTCGTGCTCAACGCGGTCCAGGCGTTCCTGCCGCAGCTCGGCCTCAAGCGCGAGAACATCGTCTTCATCTCCGGGATCGGCTGCTCGTCGAGGTTTCCGTACTACCTCAACACCTACGGCATGCACTCGATCCACGGCCGCGCCCCGGCGATCGCCACCGGCCTGGCCACCACGCGGCCGGATCTGTCGGTGTGGGTCGTCACCGGCGACGGCGACGCGCTGTCCATCGGCGGCAACCACCTGATCCACGCGCTGCGGCGGAACGTGAACCTCAAGATCCTGCTGTTCAACAACCGGATCTACGGGCTGACCAAGGGCCAGTACTCGCCCACCAGCGACCAGGGCATGGTCACCAAGTCCACGCCGATGGGGTCGGTGGACACCCCGTTCAACCCGATCTCGCTGGCCCTGGGCGCCGAGGCGTCGTTCGTGGGCCGGGCGCTGGATTCCGACCGCAAGGGCCTCACCGAGGTGCTCACCGCCGCCGCGCAGCACCGCGGTTCCGCGCTGGTCGAGATCTACCAGAACTGCCCGATCTTCAACGACGGCGCGTTCGACGTGCTCAAGGACAAGGACGAGGCCGCCGAACGGCTCATCCCGCTGCGCGCGGGCGAACCGATCGTGTTCGGGCCGGAGAACCAGTACGGCGTCACGCGGAGTTCGTGGGGCGGGCTGGAGGTCGCCAAGGTTTCCGAGATCGGCGAGGAGAACGTGGTCGTCCACGATCCCGCCATCGCGGACACCTCGTACGCCTTCGCGCTTTCCCGCCTCGGCGACCAGAACCTGACGCACACCCCGACCGGGATCTTCCGCCAGGTCAAGCGCGCCACCTACGACGACCAGGCCCGCGCCCAGGTCGAGCAGGCCCGCGAGGCCAAGACCCCGGACCTGCAGGCGCTCCTGCGCGGCAAGGACACCTGGACGGTCGCCTAGTTCTCTTTGTCATGAGGGGACCCCTCCGGACGAATTCTGTCTGGAGGGGTCCCCTCATGAAAGTCAGGCGAGGGGGCGGAAGCCCACGCGTTCGGCGTCGGCGGCGGTGCGGAACCACACCTCGGCGACCATGCGCGGGAACTGCGGCGATTCCTCGGTGCAGTAGCGCAGTGCGGTGACGCTGGCCTTCACGCCGAATTCCTCGGACGGGCGGCCACCGCCGGGCCGCGGCATCGCGGAGCCCGGGCCGAACGGACCCGGTGGCACGGTCGGATCCGCGGGTCGGGGATCGCGGGCCGGGGGCGCCGGAGGCGGCGGCTCGGCCGGTCCCGCGGCGGCCGGATTCGGCCGGACGGCCGGTTCGAACAGCGAGCCGCTGCGGCCGCCCTCGACCTCCGGAATCGGTTCGCGGCGTTCGATGGGCCGCATCGACGGCTGGATCGGCCGGGGCGGTTCGAAGCCGCCGCGAGGCGACTGCCGGGGCTGGCGTTTGGGCAGCGCGGATTCGGCCTCTTCGATCGGATCGGCTTGCGCCTCGTCCGGTTCGGGTGCGGGCGGCTCCTCGTCGAGCGCGTAGGAGGGCGGGCCGGGCTCGATGTGCGGTGTGAAGATGGACGTCTTCTCGGCTTCGCGTTCGGCGCCGGTCTCGGCTTCGGCGGGGAACTCGGCTTCGGCGGGGAACTCGGGTTCCGCGGGCGGCTCGGGCAGCGGATCCAGCCTCGCGCTCACCGAGCCGAACTCGGTGGCCGGTTCGCGCGGGGGCGGTGTTTCCCGGGGGAATTCCGGTTCGAACGTGTGCGGCGGCTCCGGTTCGTACGCACGCGGCAGCTGCGGCTCGTGCGGGAACTCCGGTTCGCGCGGCGGCTCCGGCTCGAACAGCGGCGCCCGCGTTTCCTCGGTCTCCGCCGGTGGTTCGAGGTGCGACGCCATCGCGGGCTTGGCGAAGGAGGTCGTCTCCTCCGCGTCTTCCCGCGCGTACCAGGTTTCCGGCCGTTCCTCCGATTCGGGCTCAGGCTCGGGTTCGAACGCGGGCCGCTCGGGTTCGGGTTCGGGCTCGAAGGTGCGGGTCGGCGGGTGCTCGGGCGCCCAGGTGCGCGTGGGTTCCGGTGCGAACGTCCTGGCCGGGGGCTGCTCGGCGACCGGGGCCGCGGCGGCCCGTTCGGCGTGCGCGGCCGTGAGCCTGCGTTCCAGCTCGCGGCTTCTCGCCTGCGCCGGGCGGACCAGCAGGATCCAGGTGAGCAGCACGCCCACCAAGAACGCGAGCAGACTCCACAGCCAAACCTGTCCGAACAGGTTCATATCCGCGCTGTCCTTTCCTCCTTGCCCCCGGGATTCCCTTCAGCAAGCCCCGGACGGCAAGCCCATGACGCGGCGGAGTGGCTACCTCAGTTCGTCCGCGCGACCAGGTAGTCGGCGACCGACTCGCACGCGTCGCGCGCAGGTGAGGCAGGCAGCGCCGCCAGCTCGGCTCTTGCGCGAGAAGCGTAGTCGGAAAGGGTGACCCTCGCCCGTTCGAGGCCACTGGACTCCCGCAGCAGGCCCAGCGCCTCGGTGACCAGGGCATCCTCGGTCACCGGGCCGGAGAGCAGCTCGACCAGGCGGGAATCGGTGCCGGAGTCGGCCAGCGCGTAGAGCATGGGCAGCGTGCGGACGCCTTCGCGCAGGTCGGTGCCTTGCGACTTGCCCAGTTCGTCGGACGGCGAGGCGATGTCGATGACGTCGTCGGAGATCTGGAACGCGGTGCCGATGATGTCGCCGAACCGGCACAGCGCGTCGATGTGCGCGGGGTCGGCGCCGGACATCATGCCGCCGAACCGGCCGGCGGTGGCGATCAGCGAACCGGTCTTCTGCGCGATGACCGTGAGGTAGTGGCCGACCGGGTCCTCCCCGGCCGCCGGCCCGACGGTTTCCCGCATCTGGCCGGTGACCAGCTCGCCGAAGGTCTCCGCGATGATCCGCGCGGCATCCGTGCCCAGGTCGGCGACCAGCCGGGACGCGTGCGCGAAGAGGAAGTCGCCAGTGAGGATGGCGATGGTGTTGTCCCAGCGCGCGTTCACGCTCTGCGCGCCGCGCCGCATGGTGGCCTCGTCCATCACGTCGTCGTGGTAGAGCGTGGCCAGGTGCACCAGCTCGACCGCGGCGGCCGCGGTGATCACGCTCTTCGAGTTCCCGCCGCCGAACTGCGCGGCGAGCAGCGTGAACAGCGGCCGGAACCGCTTGCCCCCGGCCTCGACCAGGTGCGACGCGGCGTCGTGCACGGCCTTGACGTCGCTGTGCACGGTCTCGCGCAGCAGGTTCTCGACGTCGTTCAGCCCGCCGGCCAGCGTCCGCAGCAGGTGCTCGTCGGCGATCTCCAGCCCGACGCTCGCGCGCAGGTCGTCGATGGCACCACCCTGAACTGACACGTCGCTCCGCCCTCTCGACACTCGGTTGCTCCCAGCGTAATGGCAAGCCACCAACCCCGGTCGGTCCACCGGCACTGGTCAGAGGTGACGAACACGACAGGGGCCGCCTGTGTGCCGGACCGGTCACCCGCGGTACGCACCCGAGGTCATCGCCCCGCCCGCAGCCGGCGAACCTGCTCCCGCAGCCAGCGGTGCGCGGGGTCGGCGGTGAGCCGGGGGTGCCACGCCTGGGACATCCACTTGACCGGCAGGTCGCCGGGGACCGAGAGCAGGCGCACCCCGCAGGCGCGGGCGGCGAACTCGCCGAAGTCGCGGTTGACCAGGCACACCAGTTCGGTGGCCAGCACCAGGTGCATCGCCGCGGTCGGGGTCGGCACCACGGCCACGACTTCCCGGGAAAGTCCTTGTGCCGCAAGGAGTTCATCGAGGGGACCGTGACTGCGGCCGCGCCGGGAGATGGCCAGGTGCGGTAGCGCGGCCAGCCGCCGCAGGGTCATCCGCCCGCGCGCGATCGGGTGCCCCGGCGCGGCGATCAGCGCGGTTCCCTCCTGCCACAACGGTTCCACCTCGATCTCCGGGCCGAGGTCGTCGATGACTCCGAGGTCGAGGTCGATCACGCCGTCCCGCAACGGCTGGACGTCTTCCTCGCCCTCGGCCAGGAACCGCAGCCGCACGTGCGGCGCCTGCGCCCGCGCGGCGGCGACCAGCCCGGGACCGAGCTGACAGATCAACGCGTCGTTGGCCCGGATGGCGAACGTGCGTTCGCACGTGGCCAGATCCACCTCGCCGGTGCGGCGCAGCACGCCCCGCGCCTGCTCGACCAGGCCGCGCACCTCCGACCGCAGTGCGATCGCCGCCGGGGTGGGCACCATGGTCCGGCCCGCGCGCACCAGGATCGGATCGCCGAGCGTCCGGCGGAGGCGGCCGAGCGCGCGTGAGGTGGCGGGTGCGGACAGGTGCAGCCGTTCGGCCGCCCCGGTGACGCTGCCCTCGGTGAGCAGCGCGTCGAGCACCACCAGCAGGTTGAGATCCACGTCGGCCACGACGCCACCCTTCGATTCCAGTTGACGCAATCCTTGGTTGCCATCATTGCACTGGACGCATGCCCGGCGCGTTCCTACCGTGGCTTCCGGAACCGCGAACTGCTCGCGTTCTTCCTTCCCCAGAAAGGCAGTCATGGATATCGCCGTGCCCGAAACCCGAACCCGGCAAGGGCCGCCGACCGCACTCATGTGCCTGTGTGTCGTGCTCGTGGTGAGCATGGTCGCCGCGATCAACCTCGCGATCCCGAGCCTGTCCGCCGACGCGCTGCACCCGTCGCATTCGACGCTGGTGTGGGTCGTCGACGCGTACGTGATCGTCTTCGCCTGCCTGCTGATCCCGGCGGGCGCGCTCGGGGATCGCCTGGGCCGCAAGGGAGCCCTGCTCACCGGACTGGCCGTTTTCGCGGCGGGCGCGCTGCTTTCCGGGGTGGCGCCGAACATCCCGCTGCTGCTGGCCGGCCGGGTGCTCTCCGGCCTGGGCGCGGCCGCGGTGATGCCCGCCACGCTCGCGATCCTGATCGGCACGGCCGACGAATCCGCCCGCCCCAAGGCCATCGCGGTCTGGGCGTCGGCCACCGGGGTCGCCGGAACGGTCGGCAACCTCGGCGGCGGCGCCCTGCTGCAGACCGGGTCCTGGCGCGCGCTGTTCCTCACCGTCGCGCCGATCGCCGTGGTGGTGCTCGGCCTCGTCGCGCTGTTCACCCCGCGCCTGCCAGGCCATCCGCGCCCGGTCGAACCGGTCAGCGCGCTGCTGTTCACCGGCGGCGTGGTGGCCCTGCTGATCGGCATCACGCTCGGACCGAGCGCGGGCTGGGCATCGGCCACCGTGCTCACCGGTTTCGCCGCGGCGGTCGTCCTGCTCACCGGCTGGGCCGCCTACGAGCTGCGCGCGGAGCACCCCATGCTCGACCCGCGCCTGTTCCGCGTCCGCACCCTGCGCGCGAACTCGTTCGCGATGGCCGCCGCGTTCCTCGGCATGTTCGGGCTCTTCTACGTCAACGGCCAGTACCTGCAGACGGTCAAGGGCTTCTCCCCGTTCCTCGCGGGCGTCGGCGTCCTGCCGGTGGCGATCCCGTTGCTGGTGCTGCCCCGGCTCATCGTCCGGCTGGCCGCGCGCCTGGGCGGCCCGCGGGTGACCGCGGCCGGTCTGGCGCTGCTCGCCGCGGGCCTGGTCTGCGTGTCCACTGTGGACTCGGCTACCGGGTACGGCTGGTACGCCGCGGGGACCCTGGTGGTCGCGTGCGGCTGTGCCCTGGTCATGCCGACCGCGTCCGCCGGGATCATGGCCGCCCTGCCGCACAGCCGCGCCGGGCTGGGTTCCGGACTGCAGGGCATGACCCGGGAACTGGGCAGTGCCCTCGGGGTGGCGATCGTCGGCACGATCCTGGGCACCGGCGAGTTCGGCGCGGTGCTGGGCACGGCGATGCTGACGCTGGCCGGGGTGGTCGCCGCCGCCGCGCTGTACCTTGTCCGCGGGGTCATCGCCGGCGGCGGATCTTGATGTCGTCCATGGCGGTGGCGCTCGAGGTGAGGTCCCGATACGGGTAACCCGCGGCCTCGAGCGCCTCCATGGCCCGCAGTTCGGCGCGGTCGCGCGCCTCGCGTTCCTCCGCCTCGCCCGGTTCGACGCGCACCACGCAGCGGAACGAGAAGGCCGCGAGGTGCTCGCCGAACGACAGCGCACCCTCCTCGGTGAACCCGAGCGGAGGGAGGCCGCCGTCCCGCAGCACGGCGAGCATGCGGGACCGGGTCTCGGCGTCGGGCCGGTCGAACTTGCCTTTTACCAGCACTCGGTACGTGCGCAGCGTGGTCATGCAGCCAAGATACAACCCTGTATCCGAATGCGAGATCGGATATCGGTCAGCTGGTGACCAGTTGGTAGCCCGCCTCGGTCACGGCCGAGGAGATCTGCTCGGTGGACAGCGGCGCGTCGCTGGTGACGACGACCCGCGAGGCGGGCAGATCGACCTCGACCTTGATGACGCCGTCGAGCTTGCGCACCTCCTCGGTCACCGAGGACACGCAGTGCCCGCAGCTCATGCCGTTGACGGTGTAGATGGCTTCGGTCATCGGTGGGGTTCGCCTCTCGGATACGGGATCGGGGTCGTCTTTCAGGTCGGCCCGCCGAGCACCGGAGTTCCCCGGACCAGCCGATCGAGTGACGTGCTCACGCGTCGACGTCCGTGCTCGCCTCCGCCTTCGCGCCCGCGTCCGCGTTGTTCTCCTGGAGATCCTTGAGCCCGGCCGCGAAACCGTCGATGCCGCCGCCGAGCGCCCCGCCGCCGACCGTGCCGATCAGCTCGCCGCCGGTCTTGCCGATGGTGGTCCCGATCGCCCCCGCGGGTCCGGCCGCCGGGCCGCCGATGGCCCCGCCGATCGCGCTCCCGGCGGCGCCGCCGATCGCGCCGCCCACCCCGCCGCCGATCTGCTTGCCCATCTCGCTCAGCGGTTTGGCGGTGCCCTTCGGGTTTCCGGCGAGTGCGCCGAGCCCGCCGTCGACCGCGCCACCGGCGGTCGCACCCCCGACATCACCGATCGCGGTGCCCACGGCGCGGCCGAACTCCTCGGCCTTCTGCTTGGCCGAATCGTCGCCGTTGTTGAGGATCGCGGTGGCCAGGCCGCCGACCGCGCTTCCCGCGAACGCGCCGAGGTTGCCGCCGATCTCCTTGCCCGCGGCCATTCCGAAGTCGCGGAAACCGTTCTCGCCCTTGGCTTCGAGCGTGTGCTTACCGGAGGACTCGGCGCTCTTCGCCTTGGCCGCGTGCTTGCCCTCGCCCTTGAGCGCGTGCTTTCCGGACGAGGACTCCTTCGCGTCGGCGCCGCTTTCGCTCTTCGCCTTGGCCTTGGGCTTGCTTTCGGCCTTTTCCGCGGACTTGTCCTTGCCCTCCTCCTTGGCCTCGCCCGCGGCCTTGCTCAGCGAGTCCGCGATCTTCTTGGCCTGCTCGAGCACCTTCCCCAGGTCCTCGCCGCCCGCACCGCCCTTGGCGTCCTGGCCCTTCGCGCCACCGGCGAGATCCGGCAACCCGCCGAGGTCGCCCAGTTCTCCGGACTCCTCGCCCGCACCGAGATCGCCCAGACCACCCAAGCCGCCGAGGTCACCCAGCCCGCCCAGCGTGTCCAAGCCGCCCAGATCACCGAGGCCACCCAGGGCGCCGAACCCGGCGAGATCGCCGAAGCCGTCCGCACCCCCGCCGCCGATGACGTTCTGCGTGGCCAGCGCGGGCACCGCCTGCGCCACCGGGTTCACGCTCGGGACCGGCGCCTCGGCCGCCATGGCCGGGGTCGCCGCCAGGGGCAACAGCAGGCTGCCGCCGGCGACCGCGCCGCCGACGGCCACCGCCAGCGGGCGGACCTTCGGCGGAACGGCGTGGCGGCCCCGGTTCTTGCTCTTACGGTGACGACCCACGGTTGTCTCCTTCTCGGCTGAAAGCGAAAGCTTCGAACGAATCGGAAATGTATGGATTCGATTCCGAGAAGAAAGTCTGCTGTGGCGCCCCTCACCGGGTAAATACCACAGCCATGGTGTTCACAATGGGTGGCAGTCCCCGGAAATCACCTGTCAGAATGCGAAACCGCCGCCACCCGCCCAGTTCAGGGCGAATGCCGGGACCACGCCGAGCAGCAGCGTGACCAGCACCCCGAGCGTGATGGCGGCCGTGGTGAACGCACCCGGCACCGAAACGGTCGGGCCGTCGGCCGCCGGTTCGGAGAAGTACATCAGCACGACCACGCGCAGGTAGAAGAACGCGGCCACCGCGCTCGCCACCAGCGCCACCACCACCAGCGGGGCCATCCCGTCCGACAAAGCCGCCGAGAACACCGCGAACTTGCCGACGAAACCGCTCGTCAACGGGATTCCGGCGAGTGCCAGCAACAGGAACGTGAACACCCCGGCCAGGACCGGCGACCGTTTCGCCAGTCCCGCCCACGCCGACAGGTGCGTCGCCTCGCCCGAGGAGTCGCGGACCAGGCTGATCACGCCGAACGCCGCGAGCGTGGTGAAACCGTAGGACAGCAGGTAGAACAGCGTGCCGGACAGGCCCTGCTCGGTCATCGCGATCGACCCGACGAGCAGGAACCCGGCGTGCGCGATCGACGAGTACGCGATCATGCGCTTGACGTCGGTCTGGGTCAGGCCGAGCACCGCGCCGATCACCATCGAGATGATCGCCACCGCCCACAGCACCCCGCGCCATTCCCAGCTCGTGGACTCGAAGCCGACGGTGAGCACGCGCAGGATCCCGCCGAACGCGGCGACCTTGGTGCAGGCCGCCATGAACGCGGTCACCGGGGTCGGCGCGCCCTGGTAGACGTCCGGGGTCCAGGTGTGAAACGGGCCCACGGATCCTTTGAACAGCAGGCCCACCACCAGCAGGCCGAGGCCCGCGAAGAGCAGCGTGTCGGAGCGGTCGGTCCCGGCGGCGGCGTTCGCGATGTCGGCCAGCTTCACCGAGTTCGCGTAGCCGTAGAGCAGCGCGAGGCCGTACAGGAAGAACGCCGAGGAGAACGCGCCGAGCAGGAAGTACTTGACCGCCGCCTCCTGGGAGAGCAGGCGGCGGCGCCGGGCCAGGCCGCACATCAGGTACAGCGGCAGGCTCAGCACTTCCAGCGCGATGAACATGGTGAGCAGGTCGTTCGCCGCGCAGAACGTCATCATCCCGCCGAGCGCGAACAGCGTCAGCGGGAACACCTCGGTCTGCATCCCGGTCGATCCGGCCTGCGCGCGGTCCTGGAACGTGCCCGGCCGGATCGCCGCCTGCGCGACGAACGCGCCCCCGGGTTCCACCGACCGGTCCGCGATCAGCAGCACCGCGCCGATCGACAGCGCGAGCAGCGTGCCCCACAGGAACAGCGCGGGCTTGTCGACCGAGATCGAGCCCTTGAGCGTGGTGAGCCCCGCCGCGGGCGCGCCGGTCAGGTAGATGACCAGCGACACTCCGGCCGCCGCGATGGCGAAGAGGCTGAGCACCACCTGGCCGGGCCAGCGCATGTGCTTGGGCAGGAACGCCTCGAACAGCACGCTCACACAGGCCGCGCCGAGGATGATCAGCACCGGCAGGATCGCCGCGTAGTCGATCTGCGGCGTGGCGATCTGCTGCGGTTGTTGCGCGAGAAGAACGTCGAGCACTTCAGTTTCCTCCCTGCACGGCGCTCAGCGTCGCCTGCACCGATGGAGTCACCGTGTCCAGGATCGGTTTCGGGTAGAAACCCAGTCCGATGATCAGCACGACCAGCGGGGCCAGGATCGCGATCTCCTTGCCGCCGAGGTCGCGGATGGCTTTCTTCGCACCGAGTTCCGGGGCGATCGCGGTGCCCGGCCCTCCCCCGGCGCCGAGCAGCGCGTCGCCGCGCACCGGCCCGGTCATGATCCGCTGGTAGAGCCACAGCACGTAGGCCGCCGCCAGCACCATGCCGACCGTGGCGAGGATCGCGTACACCGGCCGGGAGTCGAAGGATCCCAGCAGCACCAGGAACTCGCTGATGAACGAGTTCGTCCCGGGCAGGGACAAGGTGGACAGACCGGCGACGAGCAGCATGCCGCCGAGGATCGGGGTCACCTTCGCCATCCCGCCGTAGTCGGAGATCCGGGTCGACCCGCCGCGCGCCACGATCATGCCGATCACCACGATCAGCATCCCGGTCGCCAGGCTGTGGTTGAGCATGTAGGTCACCGAGCCGACCGTCGCCTGCTGGGTGAACGCGAAGATCCCCAGCGCGATGAACCCGAAGTGCGCGATCGACACGTACGCGATGAACCGCTTCATGTCCTGCTGCCCGGCGGCGAGAATCGATCCGTAAAGGACACCCGCGACGGCGAGCACCAGCACCAGCGGCGCGAGGGTCTTGCTGGCCTCGGGGAACATCGGCAGGTTGTAGCGCAGGAAGCCGAACGTGCCGACCTTGTCCAGCACGCCGACCAGCAGCACCGCGACGCCGATCGGCGCCTGCGAGGCCGCGTCCGGCAGCCAGGTGTGCAGCGGCACCAGCGGCGCCTTGATCGCGAACGCGAGGAAGAACCCGAGGAACAGCCAGATCTGCGTCCCGGTCGGCGCGTCGTGCACGACCCGCACCAGGGTGGCCCAGTCGAACGTGCCCTTGCCCAGTTCGTCCGACGCCATCGAGTAGGCGCCGATCGCCGAGGCCAGCATGATCAGGCCGCCGAGGAACGAGTACAGGAAGAACTTGACCGCCGCGTACTGCCGGTTCGCGCCGCCGTAGCCGCCGATCAGGAAGTACATCGGGATCAGCATGATCTCGAACAGCACGTAGAACAGGAACACGTCGGTCGCCGCGAAGACCGCGACGGTGATCGCCTCCTGCACCAGGATCAGCGACAGGAACCCGCCCGCGCTGCGCCCGGCGGGCAGCTTGTCGGTGACGCCGAGCGTGCCGACCACGATCGGCACCAGCAGCGCGATCACCGCGATCATGATCAGCGCGATGCCGTCGATGCCGAACGAGATGTGGATGCCGAATCCGGGGATCCAGTCCATTGAGGACACCTGCTGCAACCGGTCGCCGCTGGGGCGGTAGCTCGCCCACAGCGGGATGATCAGCAGCAGCTCCAGCACCGAGAAGCCGAGCGCGACCAGCGTCGCCAGCCGGTCGTTCCGCCGGAGCCCGGCGAGCACGACCGCGCCGACGAGCGGCAGCAGGATGACGGCCAACAACCAAGTCATGAGAACCTCACCAGCAGGAGTGCCGCGACGAGCACGAACGACCCGGCGAGCATGGACAGCGCGTAGGAGCGGACGAATCCGGTCTGCATCCGGCGCAACCGCCCGGATCCGCCGCCGAGCGCCGCGGCCAGCCCGTTCACCGCGCCGTCCACGCCCCGGTTGTCCACATAGACCAGTGCGCGGGCGAGCCAGGTGCCCGGCCGGGCGACCAGCGTCTCGTTCAGCGTGTTGCCGTACAGATCCTTGCGGGCCGCCTTGACCACCGCGGACACCCGTTCCGGCCGTTCGACCGGAACGTCCCGGCGGCCCACGACCAGCCACGCGACGAGCACGCCCAGCAGGGACAGCGCGATGGTCAGGTACGGGATCAGCGCGTGCGGCAACACGGTGTGCTCGGCCTCGGCGAGTTCCCCGAGCGACGGGGTGAGCCACCCGGAAAGCCGGTCGCCGAGTGCGAAGAACGCGCCCGCCCCGATCGAACCGATCGCCAGGACGATCATCGGCACGGTCATCACCGGTGGCGACTCGTGCGGGTGGAACTCCCGGCCGTCGCTGGACTTGATCTCCTTCCAGCGCGCCTTGCCGAAGAACGTCATCAGCACCAGGCGGGTCATGTAGAACGCGGTCAGCGCCGCGCCGAGCATGGCCGCGCCGCCGAACACCCAGCCGCGCCAGCCTTCCTGACCGAACGCGGCCTCGATGATCGCGTCCTTGGAGAAGAAGCCCGAGAACGGCGGGATGCCGATCAGCGCGAGGTAGCCGAGGCCGAAGGTGACGAACGTGATCGGCATCTTCCGCCACAGCCCGCCGAACTTGCGCATGTCGACCTCGTCGTTCATGCCGTGCATGACCGAACCGGCGCCGAGGAACAGGCCGGCCTTGAAGAAGCCGTGCGTGAGCAGATGCATGATGCCGAGCGCGTAGCCCACCGGCCCGAGCCCGACCGCGAGCATCATGTACCCGATCTGGCTGACCGTGGAGTACGCGAGCACCTTCTTGATGTCGTCGTAGGCGCAGCCGATGATGCACCCGATCAGCAGGGTCACCGCGCCGACCAGGGTGACGACCAGGCGGCCGTCCGCGGTCTCGTTGAAGATCGGGTTCGCCCGGGCCACCAGGTAGACCCCGGCGGTGACCATGGTCGCGGCGTGGATCAGCGCGGAGACCGGGGTCGGGCCCTCCATCGCGTCCGGGAGCCAGGCCTGCAGCGGGAACTGGCCGGACTTGCCGCACGCCCCGAGCAGGAGCAGCAACGCGATCGCGGTGATCACGCCCGGCGACTGGCCGCCGATTCCGGCGAAGACCTCGGTGTAGCCGGTGCTGCCGATGTACTTCCACATCAGGAAGATCGCCAGCGCCAGCCCGACGTCGCCGACCCGGTTCATCAGGAACGCCTTCTTCGCCGCGGTCGCCGCGGACGGGCGGTCGGTGTACCAGCCGATCAGCAGGTACGAGGCGAGGCCGACGCCCTCCCAGCCGAGGTACAGCGTCACGAAGCTGTTGCCCAGCACCAGGATCAGCATCGCCGCGACGAACAGGTTCAGGTAACCGAAGAACCGCCTGCGGTCGGCGTCCTCGGCCATGTAGCCGATCGAGTAGAAGTGGATCAGCGCGCCGACCCCGGTGATCAGCAGGACGAAGGTGACCGAGAGCGGATCGATCCGCAGCCCGAAGTCGACCTGCAGCGCGTCCACCGGGATCCAGGAGAACAGCTTGGTGTCGCTGACCCGCTCCAGCTCGCCCTTACCGGTGGTGGTGAAGAACAGCAGCAGTCCGTACACGAAGGACGCCGTCACGGTCGCACAGCCGAGGAGGTGGCCCCAGCGGTTCGTCCGCTTCCCGCCGACCAGCAGGATGAGCGCGCCGAGGGCAGGGAAGGCCACCAGCAGCCACGATGATGCGGTCACTATCGCCCCTCTAGTACTTCAGCAGGTTCGTGTCGTCGACCGAGGCCGAGCGGCGGGTGCGGAAGATGGACATGATGATCGCCAGGCCGACCACGACCTCGGCGGCCGCGACGACCATCACGAAGAACGCCATCACCTGGCCGTCCAGCCCGCCGTTGATCCGGGAGAACGTGACCAGCGTGAGGTTCACCGCGTTGAGCATCAGCTCGATGCACATGAACACCACGATCGCGTTGCGGCGCACCAGAACGCCGACCGCGCCGATGGAGAACAGCAGCGCCGACAACAACAGGTAATAAGTCGGGGTCACTTCTTCTCCCCCTCGCCTTCTCCGCCGACCAAAGCGTGCGCGTCCGGTTTCGGTTCCTGACCGGCCACCGCCTTGCGTTCGGCTTCCAGCTGGGCGGTCGGGGTGGACTCGATGATCGCGGACAGCGATTCGGGTGCGATCGAACCGTCCGGCAGCAGCGCCGGGGTGGACACCGAATGCGAGGTGGCGAACACGCCCGGACCGGGCTTCGGCGACGGCCGCTCGTACTCGCCGCGGAACCGCGCCTCGACCAGTTCGCGCTGCGACCGCTTGCCGCCCTTACCATGCCGGTCGGTGAACGCCAGCACCATCGCGCCCATCGCCGCGGTGATCAGCAGCGCCGAGGTCAGCTCGAACGGGAACAGGTAGTCGGTGAAGATCAACTTGCCGAGCCCGCCCGCGCCCTGCTGCGGCAGCGGCTGCGCCGGGACGACGTCGGTCAGCGAACGGGTGAGCGCCCCGGCGATCAGCCCGGCGATGCCGATGCCGAGCAGCGCCGCCGCGAGCCGTTGCCCGCGCAGCACCTCGACCACCGAGTCCGAGGATTCCCGCCCGACCATCATCAGCACGAACAGGAACAGCATCATGATCGCGCCGGTGTACACGATGATCTGGGTGAACCCGAGGAACGGCGCGCTCTGGATCATGTACAGCGCGCCGAGCGAGAGCATGGTGAGCACCAGCCACAGCGCCGAATGCACCGCGTTGCGCGCGAAGATCATGCCCAGCGCCCCGGCCAGCGCGACCGGCGCGAGGACCCAGAACGCGATCGCCTCGCCGGTCGAGACCGTGGCCTCGAGGGCGGGCGCCTGGGCGAGCAGAGCGATCATTTGACCGCCTCGGCTTCCTGCTGCCCTTGCTGCCGGGCCAGCTGTGCTGATTCGCTCTCAGCGGTAAAGCGTGCTTCGAGCTGCGGCCCGTTCACGTAGTAGTCCTGCTCGTTGTCTCCCAGCCGCATCGGATGCGGCGGCTGCTCCATCCCGGGCAGCAGCGGGGCCAGCAGGTCCTCCTTGGTGTAGATCAACCGCTGCCGGTCGTCGTCGGCCAGCTCGTAGAAGTTGATCATCGTCAGGGAACGGGTCGGGCAGGCCTCGACGCACAACCCGCAGCCGATGCAGCGCAGGTAGTTGATCTGGTAGTCCGCGCCGTACCGCTCACCGGGCGAGTACCGCGCCTCTTCGGTGTTGTCCCCACCCTCGACGAAGATCGCGTCCGCCGGGCAGGCCCACGCGCACAGCTCGCAGCCGACGCACTTCTCCAGCCCGTCCGGATGCCGGTTGAGCTGGTGCCGCCCGTGGTAGCGGGGCGCGGCGGGTGCGCCGATCTCCGGGTACTCCTCGGTCGCCACCTTCTTGAACATCATCCCGAAGGTGACCCCGAAACCCTTGATGGGATCAAACATCCCCATCGGACTGCTCCTTCCCTGCACCGACCGCGGCCGGTTGAGCCTTCTGCGAAGCGCGCACCTTGCGGCGGCCCTTCTTCGGCGCGTTGCGATCGGGCACCTGCGGCACCTTGAGGTCCAGCGGCGGCACCGGGAACCCACCGCCGGTGATCGGCACGCGGTCGTCGTCGATCGGGACCCGCTTGTCCGGCAGCAGCAGCGACAGCAGCACGATCACCACGAGCACGATGCCGCCGCCGACCAGGATCTGGGTGGTGGACAGCCCGCCGGAGTTCTTGATCGCCCGGATCGTGACGACCACCAGGATCCACACCAGGTTGATCGGGACCAGGACCTTCCAGCCCAGCTTCATGAACTGGTCGTACCGGAACCGCGGCAGCGTGCCGCGCAGCCAGATGAACCCGAACAGCAGCAGGAACGTCTTGGCGAAGAACCAGATGATCGGCAGCCAGCCCTGGTTCAGCGGGGAGTCCAGCCCGACGAACGGGAACATCCAGCCGCCGAGGAACATCGTGGTCGCGAACGCCGAGACGATCACCATGTTCACGTACTCGGCGAGGAAGAACATCGCGAACTTCATCGAGCTGTACTCGGTGTGGAACCCGCCCACCAGCTCGGATTCCGCCTCGGGCAGGTCGAACGGGGCCCGGTTGGTCTCGCCGACCATGGAGATCACGTAGATCACGAAACTCGGGAGCAGCAGGTAGAAGTACCAGCCGCCCTGCTGCGAGTTGACGATGTCCCCGGTGGACAGCGATTGCGCGTAGAGGATCACCGCGACGATCGACAGGCCCATCGCGATCTCGTAGGAGATCACCTGCGCCGCCGACCGCAGCCCGCCGAGCAGCGGGTACGGCGAACCGGACGACCACCCGGCCAGCACGATCCCGTACACCCCGACCGAGGAGCAGGCCAGGATCACCAGCGCGCCGACCGGCAGGTCGACCAGCTGCAGCACGGTCCGCTCGCCGAAGATCGACACCTCGGGGCCGAACGGGATCGCCGCGAGCGCGATCAGCGCGGGCACCGCGGACAGCACCGGCGCCAGGAAGTACACCTTCCGGTCGGCGGTGTCCGGGATGACCTGTTCCTTGAACGGCAGCTTGATCGCGTCCGCCAGGGACTGCAGGTAACCGCCCGGGCCGACCCGGTTGGGGCCGGGCCGGTTCTGCATCCGGCCGACCGCCTTGCGCTCCCACACGATCAGGAAGATCGTCAGGATCGGGCCGATCAGCAGGATCACCACGGCCTTGATCAGGACGAGCCAGACCGGGTCGTCCGCGAGCAGCTGCGCCCGCGTCAACTGTTCCGGCGCCTGAGCCAGGAACGGACTCATTGTTCCCCTCCGCTGATCGACACCAGAGCCCCATGACCGACGCCGAGTTCGCGTCGGACGCGGGAACCGTCGGAGTTGCCCGGCAGCCAGACCACCCCGTCCGGCAGGTCCGCGACCTCCAGCGGCAGCGTGATCGAGCCGCGTTCGGTGGACACCGTCACCTTCGAGCCGAGGCCCTGCGCGGTCGAGGCGGACAGCCGCGCCACCGCGGGCCGGGCCGTCCCGGCCAGGTGCGGCTCCTCCTCCTGCAGCGAACCGTTGTCCAGCAACTGCCGCCAGGTCGCCAGCACCACCAGGCCGTCCCAGGGTTCCGGCGAGGGCCCGATCGGCACGTCCGGCGCGGCGCCGTCGCGTTTCGCGGTGGCCAGCCGGGCGAAGTCCCCGGCCGCCGCGGCGGGCGTCTGGGTGAACAGGTCCGCGTCCATCTCCACGGCGAGGGTGTCCAGCACGCGGCAGTCCGGCAGCGCGCCGGTGCCTTCCAGGGTCACGTCGAACTCGCGGCGGCGGCCCTCCCAGTTGAGGTAGCTGCCCGCCTTCTCGACCGCCGGGGCGATCGGCAGCACCACGTCCGCGTGCTCGGTGACCGCGCTCGCCCGCAGTTCGAGGCTCACCACGAAACCGGCCTGCGCCAAGGCTTTCCGGGCCGCCTCGGGATCGGCGAGGTCATCCGGGTCGACTCCGCCGACGACCAGCGCGTCCAGTTCCCCGGCCGCCGCGGCGGCGAGGATGCCGTCCGTGTCGCGCCCCGGTTCCGCGGGCAGCGTCCCGGCCGCCAGGCCCCAGGCGCTTTCCACCTCGGCGCGCGCGGCCTCGTCGGTGACCGCGCGGCCACCGGGCAGCAGGGCCGGGAGCGCCCCGGCCTCCAGCGCGCCCCGCTCGCCCGCGCGCCGCGGGATCCAGGCCAGCCGGGCTCCGGTGCGCGCGGACAGCCGGTGCAGCGCGGTGAACAGGCCCGGGATCTCGGCCGCCCGCTCGCCGACGAGGACCACCGCGCCCTCGCCGGCGAGCGCCTCGTCGAGGTCCTTGGCGTGCTGCGCGATTCCTTCCACCGCGGCCGCTTCCGCGCCGGGCACGCAGGCCAGCAGTTCCCCGGAGGTCTTGCGCACCGAGGAGGTGGTCCACTGTCCCAAGTGGACAACCCTGGTGCCGTTCTTCCGCGCCGCCTTGCGCAGCCGGAGGAACACGATCGGCGCCTCGTCCTCGGGTTCGAAGGCCACGCACAGCACGGTCTTCGCCCGCTCCAGCTCGGCGAAGGTGACCCCGTCCGCCGGGGTCGTGCCCGCCACGTGCGAGGCGAGGAAGTCCAGTTCCTCGGCCGAATGCGGCCGGGCCCGGAAGTCGATGTCGTTGGTGCGCAACGCGATCCGCGCGAACTTCGCGTACGCGTAGGCGTCCTCGACGGTCAACCGGCCACCGGGCAGCACCGCGGCGCCCTTGCCGTCCCGCGCCTTCGCGAGCCCCTCGGCCGCGACCCGCAGCGCCTGCGTCCACGGGGCCTCTGCCAGCTCACCGGTTTCCGCGTCGCGCACCAGCGGGCGCCGCAGCCGGTCCGCCGCGGTCGTGTACCGGAACGCGAAGCGGCCCTTGTCGCAGATCCACTCCTCGTTGACCTCCGGGTCGTTCCCGGCGAGTTTGCGCATCACCTTGCCGCGCCGGAAGTCGGTGCGCTCGGCGCAACCGGACGAGCAGTGCTCGCACACGCTCGGCGAGGACACCAGGTCGAACGGGCGGGACCGGAACCGGTACGCGGCGCTGGTCAGCGCGCCCACCGGGCAGATCTGGATGGTGTTGCCGGAGAAGTAGCTCTGGAACGGCTGCCCACTGGTCGTGCGCGAGGCCATGTCCAGTACGTCGGCCGTTTCCGCGGTGCCGATCTGCTGGTGCGCGCCGCGCTCGAGCAGCTCGATGAACGGGTCGCCGGCGATCTGCGCGGAGAACCGGGTGCAGCGCTGGCACAGCACGCACCGCTCGCGGTCGAGCAGGATCTGGCTGGAGATCGGCAGCGGTTTCGGGAACGTGCGCTTGGTGTCGACGAACCGCGAATCCGCGCGCCCGTGCGCCATCGCCTGGTTCTGCAGCGGGCATTCGCCGCCCTTGTCGCAGATCGGGCAGTCCAGCGGGTGGTTGATCAGCAGCAGCTCCATCACGCCCTGCTGCGCCTTGTCGGCGACCGGCGAGGTGAGCTGCGTCTTGACGACCATGCCGTCGGCGACCGTCATCGTGCAGGACGCCTGCGGTTTGGGCATCGGGCGGCCGTTCATCTCGACCTCGACCAGGCACTGGCGGCAGGCCCCGGCCGGATCGAGCAGCGGGTGGTCGCAGAACCGCGGGATCACCGTGCCGAGCCGTTCCGCGGTGCGGATGAGCAGTTCGCCCTTCGGCGCGATGACCTCTTCGCCGTCGATGGTCAGCTTGACGTACCCCTCGGGGACCGGGGTCTCCTCGGTAGCGGGCTTGTCGGGCGCGATCGTCATGCCTGCGCTCCCACCAGTTCGGGCTGGGCCTTCTTGTTCTTCTCACACAACGCCAGGAACTCGTCCCGGAAGTACTTGATACCGCTGGTGATCGGGCTGACCGCGCCGTCGCCGAGCGCGCAGAACGAGCGGCCGAGGATGTTGTCGCAGACGTCGAGCAGGGTGTCGATGTCCTCCTCGGTGCCCTTGCCCTCGACCATCCGCTCCAGGATCTGGGCCAGCCAGTAGGTTCCCTCGCGGCACGGCGTGCACTTGCCGCAGGACTCGTGCTCGTAGAACTGGGTCCACTTCATCACCGCCCACGGCACCGACACGGTCTCGTTGAACACCTGGACCGCGGTGGTGCCGAGCATCGACCCGGCCTCCGCGGCGCCCTCGAAGTCCAGCGGGATGTCCAGGTGCTCGGCGGTGAACATCGGCGTCGACGATCCGCCGGGCGTCCAGAACTTCAGCGGGATGCCGTCCTTCATGCCACCGCACAGCTCGAGCAGCTCGCGCAGCGTGGTGCCCAGCGGCGCCTCGTACTGGCCCGGTTTCTCGACGTGCCCGGAGATCGAGAAGATCTTCGGGCCCGGCGACTTCTCCCGGCCCATCTGGCGGAACCAGTCGGCGCCGCCGTTGACGATGAACGGCGCGCTGGCGATGGTCTCCACGTTGTTCACCGTGGTCGGCTTGGCGTAGAGCCCGGCGGCCGCGGGGAACGGCGGCTTCAGGCGCGGCTGGCCGCGGCGGCCTTCCAGCGAGTCGAGCAGCGCGGTTTCCTCGCCGCAGATGTACGCGCCCGCCCCGGCGTGCACGGTGATCTTCAGGTCGAAGCCGGAGCCGAGGATGTTCTCCCCGAGGTATCCGGCCTGTTCGGCCTCGCGCACCGCCGCGTTGAGGCGGCGGATGCAGTGCAGCGCCTCCCCGCGCACGTAGATGAAGCAGTGGTGCGACCGCATCGCGTACGAGGCGATGATGCAGCCCTCGATGAGCGAATGCGGGTCCGCCATCATCAGCGGGATGTCCTTGCAGGTGCCCGGTTCGCCCTCGTCGGCGTTGATCACCAGGTAGTGCGGCTTGTCCTCGTTGGGCGGCATGAACGACCACTTCACCCCGGCCGGGAACCCCGCGCCGCCACGGCCGCGCAGGCCCGAGTCCTTGACGAGCTGGACGAGTTGCTCCGGCGTTCCGGCCAGCGCCTTGCGGACCGCGGTGTAGCCCTCGAGCTGTTCGTAGGTGGACAGCCGCCAGGAGTTCGGCGACAGCCAGCGTTTCGTGAGTACCGGCGTCAGCGGATCTGCCATTACTTCTTCTCCACTTCCGGCAGCGGGACGTCCGTCATCACCGGCGCGGTCCAGCCGCGCTCCTGGGCGATCTGGGCGCCCCGCAGCGTTTCCACCGCCTGCGAAGGACCGTCCACATGGGACCGGTAGGTCTCCTCGTCCTCCGGGAAGAACCCGGCGAGCTGCAGTTCGGCGCCCTTGAAGTCGGTCAGCGGCGCGCCCCGCGTCGGCGCGGGTTTCTTCCCGGCCCGCAGGGCGTCGACCAGGGCGACCGCCTTCTCCGGCGTCTGGTTGTCGAAGTACTCGTAGTTGACCTGCAGCACCGGCGCGAGGTCGCAGGCCGCCAGGCATTCGGCGTGCTCGATGGTGAGCGAGCCCGGCTCCCCGGGCGTGCCCACGGTTTCCTCGTGCCCCAGCGGTTTCCCGTCCTCGCCCAGGTGCTCCTGCAACTTCCGGTAGATGGCGTCCCCGCCGAGCGCCGCGCACAGGGTGTTCGTGCAGACGCTGACCAGGTGCTCGCCGCAGGGACGCCGCTTGTACATGGTGTAGAACGTGGCGACCGCGCTGACCTCGGCGTCGGACAGGTCCAGCTGCCGCGCGCAGAAGGCGATCCCCTCCTGGCTCACGTACCCCTGCACCGACTGCACCAGGTGCAGCATCGGCAGCAGCGCCGACCGCGACTCCGGGTACCGCCCGGCCAGGTCCTGCGCCTTCGCCACCACGTCCGGCCCGAACGGATCGTCCAAAGCGGACTCTTCGAGGATGCCTTCGGCGTGCTCCGGCTCCGGCGCGATCGCCACCACGTCGGTGTCCGCACCGGCCGCGGCGAAGGTCCGCTCGGCCTGGTCCGCGCCCGGACGCGGCGTTTCGGATGCGGCGGTCATCGGTCCACTCCCCCCATCACCGGGTCGATCGAGGCGATCGCCGCGATCACGTCCGCCACCAGGCCACCCTCGGCCATGGCGGGCATCGACTGCAGGTTCACGAAACTCGGTTCCCGCACGTGGCAGCGCACGGGCCGGGTGCCACCGTCGGAGACCATGTGGAAGCCGAGCTCCCCGCGCGGCGATTCGACCGGCACGTACACCTGCCCCGGCGGCACCTTGAAGCCCTCGGTGACCAGCTTGAAGTGGTGGATCAGGGATTCCATCGACTGGCCCATGATCTTGCGCACGTGCTCGAGCGAGTTGCCCATCCCGTCGCTGCCGATGGACAGCTGCGCGGGCCACGCGATCTTCTTGTCCTCCACCATGACCGGGCCCGGTTCGAGCTTCTTCAGCACCTGCCGGATGATCCGCAGGCTCTGGTGCATCTCCTCGACCCGGATCAGGTACCGCGCCCAGCAGTCCGCCTCGGTGGCGGTGGGGATGTCGAACTCGAACTCGTCGTAGAGAGAGTACGGCTCCACCTTGCGCAGGTCCCACGGCAGGCCCGCGGACCGCAGCACCGGACCGGTCACGCCGAGCGCGAGGCAGGCGTCCACCGGCAGGTAGCCGACGCCCTTGAGCCGGTTGCGCCAGATCGGCTGGCCGGTGAACAGCTTGTCGTACAGCGGAAGCCGCTCGTCCATCACCTTCACGAACTCGGAGACCTTCTGGTGGAAGTCCTCCGGCATGTCCTGCGCGAGCCCGCCGGGCCGGATGAACGCGTGGTTCATCCGCAGGCCGGTCAGGTGCTCCAGCAGGTGCAGCACCTCTTCGCGTTCGCGGAAGCCGAGGGTCATCGCGGTGGTCGCGCCCAGCTCCATCCCGCCGGTGGCGATGTAGACCAGGTGCGAGCCGATCCGGTTGATCTCCAGCAGCAGCACGCGCAGCAGCTGGGCCCGCCGGGGCACCTCGACGCCGAGCAGCTTCTCCACCGCGAGGCAGTAGCCCATCTCGTTGGCCAGCGGCGCCAGGTAGTCCATCCGCGTCACGAAGGTGACGCCCTGGGTCCAGGTCCGGTACTCCAGGTTCTTCTCGATCCCGGTGTGCAGGTAGCCGATCACCGACCGGAGCTGGGTGACCGTCTCGCCCTCCATCTCCAGCACGAGCCGGAGCACGCCGTGCGTCGACGGGTGCTGCGGGCCCATGTTGATGACCATGCGCTCGTCGTGCACCGCGTCGGAGAGCACGTCGTCCCAGTCGCCGCCGCTGACCGAGTAGATCGGCCCCTCGGTGGTCTCGCGCACCTGCGCGTAGTCGGCGGCGCCGGTGCTGTCCGAACCGGCGGCCGTGGTGTCGGTGCCGGTGGTGACGTCGGCGATGTGGTCGCTGGCTGCGCCCATTGCGCCTCCAGCGGTGGTGCGTGCTTCGGCGTTCATGAGTACGACCTCCGCTGGTCCGGCGGCGGGATCTCCGCGCCCTTGTATTCCACCGGGATCCCGCCGAGCGGGTAGTCCTTGCGCTGCGGGTGCCCGTCCCAGTCGTCCGGCATCAGGATCCGGGTCAGCGCGGGATGGCCGTCGTAGACGATCCCGAACATGTCGTAGGCCTCCCGCTCGTGCCAGTCGGCCGTCGGGTAGACCTCCACAATGGACGGAACGTGCGGGTCCTCGACGTCCAGGGTGACCTCGAGCCGGATCCGCCGCCGGTAGGTCATCGAGGTCAGGTGGTACACCGAGTGCAGCCGCTGCGGCACGTCCGGTCCGTAGTCCACCCCGGACACCGAACTGCACAGCTCGAACCGCAGCCCGGCGTCGTCGCGCAGCGTCCGGCAGATCCCGACCAGGTGCTCGCGCGCCACGTAGAAGGTGATCTCGCCGCGGTCCACGGTCACCTGCAGCACCGATTCGACCGGGATCCCGTTGTCGGACAGGGCGGCGAAGAACTCGTCGGCCAGTTCGTCGAACCAGCCGCCGTACGGGCGCTCGGCGGGCGGCGCGGTGTAGGCGGGCAGCCGCAGGCCGCCGTACCCGGAGGTGTCCCCGGCGTCGGAAACGCCGAACATGCCCTTGCGTTCGCGGCCCGCGACGACCGGCTCGGCGGGTTTGGGGCCGCGCGGCTCCAAACCGGTCTCGGCGCGTTCGGCGCTGGACTGCTCGCCGCCGGTCACTGGTTTCTCTTCAGGCATCGGCGATCACTTCTTCGCGTACTTGACGGACGAGGGCACCAGCTCGGTCCGCGCACCGCTGGCGGCGCGCAGCGCGGCCCGGCGCGGGCCCAGCGGCTCGTCCTGGATCTTGGCGTGCAGCTTGAGAATCGCGTCCAGCAGCATCTCCGGCCGCGGCGGGCAGCCGGGCAGGTACATGTCCACCGGGACGATGTGGTCGACGCCCTGCACCACGGCGTAGTTGTTGAACATCCCGCCGGAGGAGGCGCACACGCCCATCGCGAGCACCCAGCGCGGTTCGGCCATCTGGTCGTAGATCTGGCGCAGCACCGGCGCCATCTTCTGGGTGACCCGCCCGGCGACGATCATCAGATCGGCCTGGCGCGGGGTCGCGCTGAACCGCTCCATGCCGAACCGCGCGATGTCGTAGCGCGATCCGCCGGTGGTCATCATCTCGATCGCGCAGCAGGCCAGGCCGAAGGTGGCGGGCCAGAGCGAGTTCTTCCGCGCCCAGTTGACCAGGCCCTCCAGGCTGGCCAGCAGGATTCCGTTGGGCAGTTTCTCTTCGAGCCCCATGGGTTCCCCCTTAGTTCCAATCCAGCCCGCCGCGCCGCCACACGTAGGCGTACGCGAAACCGACCGTCGCGATGAACAGCGCGATCTCCACCAGGCCGAACATGCCCAGGGCGTCCGCCGAAACCGCGAACGGGTAGAGGAAGACCATTTCGATGTCGAACAGGATGAACAGCATCGCGGTGATGTAGTAGGCCACCGGCATCCGGCCGCCGCCCACCACCGGCTGGGGCGAGGGCTCGATCCCGCATTCGTAGGCCGACAGCTTCGCCTTGTTGTAGCGGCTCGGGCCGACCAGCGGGCCGAGCAGCACGGAGAACACGGCGAACGCCGCGGCCAGCACGAAGAGCAACACGAGTGGCAGGTACATCCGGAGCCCGGGCGCCGGGGTGTCCTGCGCCAGCTGCCCGGCCGTTTCCAACATCAGCACGGTTTCGCCTTCCTTTCCGCGCCGCTGCTTCTTCGTTTCGTTGTGGTCTGTGCTACTACCTGGGGCCGACCCTAAGGGACCTACGTCACACGTCCGAGGGTTAGGGCAGCCTTACTCGCCGTGCTCATCCACCCCAGTCTTCGCGGTCGCTTGTGAAAAAGTTCACAAGCACTTCGTCGAAGTTGTGAAGCGGTTCACAAAGCATGGGCCCAGTGTAGGACGCGAGTCACAGTGTTGTCGCCAGGACCCGTGCTATAAGGGTGACCTAACCTCGTGGGTTTCAACCGGACAGGCGTACCGGGTAGCAGTGCCGAGACCTGCGCGAAAGCGATCAGGAAGCCCGTTTCAGCCCGGACAATCCGGACTCACGTGTGTGACCTAACCCACTACCGCGGGCTGGGCGTAAGCCGTGACGCGATCGAGATGAGCCGGTCCACCGCGTCCCCGCCCTTGGCGTCGTAGCAGCCGGAAAGTCCCTTGTACACCAAGGGAATCAGCGGGTTGACGCGCAGCCCGTACTTGGTCGCGGCGCGCATGATCGCGGGTTTGCCGATCGCCTTGGCGAACAGGTTGCCGAGCCGGTAGTAGCCGCCCATCAACTCCTTGAGCGCGAGCGGGTAACCGTGCAGCGCACGTTCCCGCGACGGCCCCTCCGGCCGGGCCAGCGCCTGCACCACGAACTCGGCGGCGAGCTGCGCGGACTCCATGGCGGCGGAGATGCCCTCGCCGTTGAACGGGCTGACCATCCCGCCCGCGTCGCCGAGCAGCAGCAGGCCGTCGCGGTAGTGCGGGGTGCGGTTGAACCCCATCGGCAGCCCGGCGCCGCCGACCTTGCCGACCGCGTTCTCCTCGCGGTAGCCCCATTCCTCGGGCGTGGAGTCCAGCCACTGCCGCAGCAGCGCGCGATAGTCGGTGCTGCGGAAGGCTTTCGACGTGGACAGCATGCCGAGCCCGACGTTCACCGTGCCGTCGCCGAGCGGGAACGCCCAGCCGTACCCGGGCAGCAGCTTGGGGCTGCGCGGATCGGTGCGGTCCCACAGTTCCAGGTGGCCCTCGATGAACGGGTCGTCGTGGCGGGGGCTCTGGTAGTAGCGCCGCACGGCGACGCCCATCGGCCGCTTCTCGTGCTTGCCGATGCCGACGCTCAGCGCGAGCCGCGCGGACACCCCGTCGCAGGCGAGCACCAGCGGGGCCCGGTAGCTGACCGGGGTCTTCTCCGGCCCCGCCTTGGCCTCGACGCCGACCACCCGGCCGGTGCGTTCGTCGGTGATCGCGCCGGTGACCGCGGTGCGCTCGTACAGCCGCGCTCCCGCCTTCTGCGCGGTCTTGGCGAGCAGATCGTCGAAGTCGTGCCGGGTCCGGGAGACACCGTAGGGCGGGTAGCTGGTGAGCTCCGGCCAGTCCAGCTCGAGGGTCAGCTCGCCGGTCAGGATGCGCAGGCCCCGGCTGTGCACCCAGCCCGCCTCCTGGCTGGTGTCGATACCGAGGTCGATGAGCTGCTTGACCCCCCGCGGGGTGAGCCCGTCACCGCAGACCTTCTCCCGCGGGAACACGGTCTTCTCCAGCAGCAGCACGTCGATCCCGGCGCGCGCGAGGTAGGTCGCGACGGTCGAACCGGCCGGACCGGCGCCGACGACGATGACTTCGGCATCCTGGTCGGGACCGCGGCGGCTCTTACTCATGAGTCGGAGTCTACGGAAGGCTTGGTCGCCCGGTGGATGGCGACGACGCCGAACGTGAGGTTCAACCACTCCACGTCCTGCCAGCCCGCGCTCGCGATGATCTCGCCGAACTCCCGCTGCGCGGGCCAGGTCAGCATGGATTCGGCCAGGTAGGCGTAGGCCTCCGGGTTGGTGGAGGACCGGCGGCCGACCCAGGTCAGCACGCGCAGGATGAACTTGCGGTAGAGGAACCGGATCGGCGCGAAGGTGGGCGTGGACACCTCGCAGACGACCAGCCGGCCGCCGGGGCGGACCACCCGGGCGATCTCGGTCAGCGCGGCCTTGGTGTCGACGAAGTTCCGGATGCCGAGCGAGATCGTCGCCGCGTCGAAGCTGTTGTCGGCGAAGGGCAGGTTGAGGGCGTCCGCGGCGACCATCGGCACCCGGCGATGCCGTCCGGCCCGCAGCATGCCGAGGGAGAAGTCGGCGGCCAGGCACCAGGCGCCGCCGCGCGCGTACTCCTGGGTGGACACCCCGGTGCCGGCGGCGAGGTCGAGGACCTTCTCGCCGCGGCGGGCGTCGAGCACCCGAGCGGTGGTGGTGCGCCATCGCCGGTCGAACCCGAAGGTCATGAAGGAGTTCGCCCGGTCGTAACCGGACGCGACACCGTCGAACATGGCGGCGACTTCGTGCGGATCCTTGTCCAGACTCGCTCGGGACATGACGAAAGCCTAGTCCGCGGGTGCGGAGAGCGCGCCCGCGTGCCCGGCTTACCCGCAAGCCGTTTCGCGTTTCGCCTGCCCAGCGGTCACCGAACGGAGTCGATCCGACCGGGAAACGCCCTCCTTGCGAGTGATGACAGTCTCGAACATACGTTCGATACTTGAAGGGTGATTCCCTTAGCCACCGGCGGCGTCAGCCGTCGAACACCGTCAGCATCCCGCGCACCGAATCCGGCCACGCGAACTCCTCGGCCCGGGCGCGCGCCGCCGCGCGCCGCGCGCTCTCCGGGCTTTCCAGCAGCCCGGTGACCGCCGAGGCGAAGGCCGGCGCGTGATCGTCCACGGCCGCCCCGCAGCCCGGCCGCACGATCTCGCGCAGCGCCGAGGAGGCCGAGACCACCACGGGCGTGCCCGAGGCCAGGGCCTCCAGCGCCGCCAGCCCGAAGGTCTCGTGCGGCCCCGGTGCGAGCGAGACGTCCGCACTCGCCAGCAGCCGCGCCACCTCTTGCCGATCGGAAAGGAAACCGAGGAATGTCACCGGAAGACCCCGCGCCCGGCGCTCCAGTGCCCGCCGCCTTGGCCCGTCGCCGGCCACCACCAGCCGCACCCGATCACCCGATTCCGTCAGCTCGGCGACCGTGTCCACGCTGCGCTCCACATGCTTCTCCGGAGACAGGCGTCCACAGTGGACTATCAGGGCGTCCGCGCCTCCCGCCAGGGCATGCCGCCAGCCGGTATCCCGCCTGGCCGGAGCGAAGGCAGCGAGGTCGACCCCGAGCGGGACCTGCCGCACATTGGGCACCGCGATGCGATCGAACTCGGCGCGGGCGAAAGAGGTGGTACAGACCACGGTGTCGTAGCTGCCCGCCATCCGGCGGTTAGCCACGTCCGCGATCCGCCGCGCCGCCGGTGACGGGAGCAGGAACTGTTCCAGCAGCCGGTCCAGGCGTTCGTGCGAGATGACCACGCTCGGCACGCCGTGGCGGCGGGCCCAGGTGCCCATCCCGCGCAGGGTGAGCCGGTCGGAGACCTCCAGCCGGTCCGGCCGCAGGCGCCGCAGCACCGCGCGCACGCGGTGCGGATCGACCGCGCGGTAGCCGCCGGTGCCGGGGATCTTCGGCGCGGGCAGGGAGAACCGCCGCACCCCGGTCGGCAGCAGCTCGTCGGCGTACCGGCTACCGGGCACCACCAGCGTCACCCGGTGTCCGCTGGCGACATACCCGGCGCCGAGGTGGTTCAGGGCCGTCCGGAGGCCACCCGACCGCGGGCCGTAGAAGTTCGCCAGCTGGACGATGTGCATGGCTCACGCGGCGCGCGCCGCACGGCCGGTCACGGCCTCGTAGTGGCCGACCAGTTCCTGGCACACCGCCGGCCAGGTCCGTCCGGTGACGACCTTGCGCGCCTTCTGCCCGAGCCGGGCGCGCAGCGCGTCATCCCGCAGTTCCCGTACCCGAGTGACGAGTTCGGCCGCGAATCCCGCGCGGTCGACGGGAAGGAGGTAGCCCGTCCGTCCGGGCAGCACCAGGTCACGAGGTCCGCCCGCGTCCGGGGCCAGCACCGGCAACCCGGAGGCCATGGCCTCCTGCACCGCCTGGCAGAAGGTCTCGTGCGGTCCGGTGTGCACGAAGACGTCCAGGCTGGCGTAGGCCGTGGACAGGTCCTTGCCGTACCGCGCGCCGAGGAAGGCGGCGCCGGGCATCCGCTCGCGCAGGCCGTCGAGTTCCGGGCCGTCGCCGACCACCACGACCCGGATGCCGTCGACTCCGGCGAGGGCGACCAGCCGGTCGACCTCCTTCTCCGGGGCGAGCCGGCCGACGAAGCCGACCAGCAGCTCGCCGTTCGGGGCGAGTTCGGCGCGCAGCGCGGGATCGGCGTGGGCGGGCGAGAACCGTTCGATGTCGACGCCGCGTCCCCAGCGGTGCACCCGGGGCACCCCGTGCAGGCGCAGTTCACGCACCGATTCGGTCGACGGGGCGAGCGTGCGATCGGCCCGGGAGTGCAGGCGGCGCACCCAGCGCCAGGCGGCCCGCGCGCCGAGGCCGAGGCCGTACGCGGTGGCGAACCCGGCGATGTCGGTCTGGTAGACGGCGACCGCGGGGACCCGCAGCCGCCGGGCGGCGGCGAGCCCGCGCGCGCCCACCACGAAGGGCGAGGCGAGGTGCACCACGTCCGGGCCGAAGGCGGCCATCGCGGTGAGCACGGTTCTGGTCGGCACCCCGATCGGCAGCGAGTTGACCACGGGCAACTCGACCGCCGGGATGCGCACGACCGGGGCGCCCCGGTATTCGGCGGGTCCGACCAGGCCCGGCGCGATCACGAGCACGTCATGCGCGCGCTCGCGAAGATGCTCGACCACCCGCAGGACGGAGTTGGTCACGCCGTTCACCTGCGGAAGGAAGCTTTCGGTGACGATGGCGATTCGCACATCCCGACTGTCGCAGCCGGTCCGAGTCACCCGGCGAAACTCGCGTGACCACCGGGCCAACGGTGCCGGAAATTCCTGTAGCGGGGTGATCAGGTTGGCGATGCCCGCCGAACACGCCCATGAAAGGGGGCAAAAGTAACCGATTCGAGATCTTGGGGTGCCGATCGCGGACATGTCATCTCGGTGTCGCACTCCGTACACCGGGAACGCGCAGTCTTGACTGGCGTGACCCTCTTGTCCTCGCGCCCGTCCCAGCCGGTTGAACCCGGCCTGCTGTCACGCGCGCTCGATGTCGCCGGGCGGCTGGCCAACGACGCTACCGACGTGATCACCGCGACCGCCGGTCGTGGCGCCCGCCCCGACGTCAGGGACTCGCCCTTCGACTGGGTCACCGACACCGACCGGATCCTGGAGCGGCACACCCGCCGGGTGCTGACCGCCGAGTTTCCCGGGATCCCGGTGGTCGGCGAGGAGTTCGGCGCCGACCTCGGCGCGGACGTCGCCGAGTACCGGTGGGTGGTCGATCCGGTCGACGGCACCGCGAACTACGTCGCCGGGGTGCCCTGGTGCGCGTACAGCCTCGCGCTGATCGACGCCTCCGGGCCGGTCGTCGGTGTGGTGGCCGATCCGTACCGCGCGCAGATCTACGCGGCGGCCCGGGGCCGGGGCGCACGCGCCAACGGGACGCCGGTGCGGTTGTCCGGGGAGGCCACCACCGCCGGGGCGATCGTGTGCACCGAGCTCACCCGCAGCGGACCGTGGCCGGGGATGGGCGAGTTCATCCAGCGTGCGGCTGCCGCCCACGCCGGGGTCCGGGTGCTCGGCTCGGCCGCGCTGTCGATCGCGCAGGTCGCCCTCGGCCACGCGATCGCCGCGGTGCTGCACAGCTACCACGAATGGGACGTCGCCGGTTCGGTCGCCATGGCGATCGAGGCGGGGGCGGTGGTCCTGGACCGGCGCGGCGAAGGCACCGCGCTGCCCGCGGACGGCCTGCTGGTCGCCGCCCCGGACGTCGCCGAAGAGGTGCTCTCCTGGTGGCAGGAAACCGCCGGGGTTCGCTGACCTCAGTTCGAGCGCTGCCGCGCGATCTTCACCCGAATGGATCCAACCGGGGTTCGCCTGCGTCGTACCGGCCGTACCAGCCCGTGCGTCGACTAGACGACCTATTCCAAGGGGTGCGAGGTCGAAGACGTAGGCGAGGGTGTCCATGA
>NZ_VTHK01000030.1 GCF_009765355.1 Amycolatopsis anabasis
CAGGTCCACCGATCCCTCACCGCCTACGACCACTGACCTTGGAATAGGTCATCTAGGCGATAGCGGGGGACCTTTGCTCCAGCCGAGGCGGGAGGAAAGGAGCTTTGCTATCGATATACGGGAGCGTGGGAGCTTTACTCCCGTATGGGTGTAGTAAAGGTCCCTTGCTCACGCTCCCGGCGCATGATTGTTTGATCGTGTAGGATTTTGTGTAGTTGGCGAGGTGTTTGCGAGACCGGTTTCTTGCGAGACGGAGTGGGCGGTGCTGGCGCGGCAGCGACAAGCGGTGATCCTCGAAGAGGCGCGGCGGACCGGTGCGGTCCGGGTCAGCGACCTCGTCGGCAGGCTGGGCGTCTCCGATATGACGGTGCGCCGCGACCTCGACGTGCTCGCCAGCCGGGGCCTCGTCGAGAAAGTGTACGGCGGCGCGACCTCGGTGATCGGCAAGAGCACCGACGAACCAGGTTTCGAGGCGAAATCCGTCCGCCAGCGCGCGCAGAAGGAGGCCATCGCCGAACTGGCGGCCGGTCTGGTCCGCCCGGGCACCGCGATCGGCATTTCCGCGGGCACCACCACCTGGACCCTCGCCCGGGCACTCGGTGCGGTCCCGGGTCTCACCATCGTGACCAACTCGATCCAGGTCGCCGACGTGCTGCGGTCCGGCCAGCCCGATCGGACCGTCGTGCTCACCGGCGGCGTCCGCACCCCTCCGACGCGCTCGTCGGCCCGGTCGCCGTGCACAGCCTGCGCTCGCTGCACCTCGATCTGGTCTTCCTCGGCGTCCACGGCATGGCCGACGGCCCGGGGTTCACCACCCCGAACCTCACCGAGAGCGAGACCAACCGCGCCCTGGTCGAGGCCGGGCGCAGGCTCGTCGTGCTCGCCGACCACACCAAATGGGGCACGGTGGGCATCTCCACGATCGCCGACCTCAGCGAGGCCAACGTCGTGGTCACCGACGACGGCCTGCCCGAACATGCCCGGCAGTCGCTCGCCGAACAGGCGGGCGAGCTGATGATCGCCCCGGTCGCCGGGGAAGATTCCGACGAAGATGAAGCGGAAGAAGCGTGAAACGTACCGCCCGCCAGCTCGCCGACGGCCGGGAAATCCTGTACTTCGACGAACATCCCGACGCGCCCGCGCGCACCGCCGCCGATACCCGGGACCTGCCGCCGGTCGCGGCCAGCTCGGAGATCCGGCTCGACCCGCTCACCGGTGAATGGGTCGCCATGGCCGCGCACCGGCAGACCCGCACCTACAAACCGCCCGCCGATCTGTGCCCGCTGTGCCCGAGCAAACCGGGCAAGCCCAGCGAGATCCCGGAGGCCGACTACGACGTCGCGGTGTTCGAGAACCGGTTCCCCTCGTTCTCCCAGAACGTCTCCGGACAGGAGTCCACTGTGGACGGAAATCCGCTGGTTCCGCTCGCGCCGGGGCGGGGCCGGTGCGAGGTCGTCTGCTTCACCAGCGACCACGACGGCTCGTTCGCCCGGCTGAGCCCGCGCCGGGTCCGCACGGTCGTCGACGTCTGGGCCGACCGCACCAGCGGTCTGTCCACAGTGGATGGTGTGGAGCAGGTCTTCCCGTTCGAGAACCGGGGCGAGGAGATCGGCGTGACCCTGCACCACCCGCACGGGCAGATCTACGGCTACCCGTTCGTCACGCCGAAGACCGAGCGGATGATCGAAGTCGCCCGCGCCTACCGGGAAGAGCACGGCCGGGCCGTGCTCGGTGACGTCCTGGCCGCCGAGCGCAAGGCGGGCACCCGGGTGATCGCCGAGGGCGACCACTGGACCGCCTTCGTCCCGCCCGCCGCGCGCTGGCCGGTGCACGTGCAGGTCGTTCCGCATCGCCAGGTCCCGGACATCCCCGCGCTGACCGACGCCGAACGCGACGACTTCGCCGAGGTCTACCTGAGCGTCCTGCGCGCGTGCGACGGGCTCTACGACCGCCCGCTGCCTTATATCGCCGCGTGGCACCAGGCGCCGGTGCGCCGCGACCGCGATCTGGGCTGGTTGCATCTGGAACTGTTCTCCGTGCTGCGGTCCAAGGACAAGCTGAAGTACCTGGCCGGATCGGAATCCGGCATGGCGGTCTGGATCAATGACGCCACTCCGGAGCAGATCGCCGAGCGGCTTCGCCGGACTGTGCGCTGATCGGTCAACCGGCATACTCATGCAGGAACCACAGGTTCGGCTCAGGAAGCTCTCAGGACCAACGAGCATGGTGGTGACATGACCGAGAACGACCCCAGTGCACAGCAGAACAAAGGTGTCCCGCAGGAACCGGGTGAGCAGCCCGCCCAGCCGGAAACCGGCACGCCATCACCGGGGGACTCGATCGGCGGTGAACCGCGTGCGGAGGCGCCCAGCCCCTGGTCGGCCCAGGGCGCGCAGAGCAACCCGTATGAAGCGCCGCGACACCAGACCTACGAACCCCCGCAAAGCCAGCCGTACCAGGGACAGCCGTACGGCACCGGGCAAGAAGGCGTGCTCTTCGGCTCCGCGGCCGGGCAGACCGGCCCCCAGCAGACCCACCCGCACGCGCCGCCCGCCGGCGGCTGGGCGGACCAGCAGCAGGGCACGGCGACGTTCGCCGCGCCGGTCGGTCCGCCCCCGCAGCGACCGGCGTCCAGCGGCACCGGCAAGCTCGTGGCCGGGGTGGCCGTGCTCGCGCTGCTCGTCGGCGGCGCCGCCGGCGGGCTCGGCGGCTACCTGGCCTCGAACAGCGCGGGCGACGGCGGCTCGTCGATCAGCTCGCTGGACCAGCCGAAACCGGCCAGGCAGACCGGCAACGCGCCCGCGGGCACGGTCGAATCGGTCGCCGAGAAGCTGTCGCCGAGCGTGGTGCAACTCCAGGTCGCCGGGAGCAGTGGCGCCGGGGAGGGCTCCGGATTCGTGCTCTCCAACGACGGCTACATCCTGACCAACAACCACGTGGTCGAGGTCGCCGCGAACGGCGGCCAGATCGAGGCGGTGTTCCAGAACGGGAAGAAGGCCGCGGCGAAGATCGTCGGCCGCGACCCGTCGGCCGACATCGCCGTGGTCAAGGCCGACGGCGTCAGCGGGCTGACCCCGGTCGAACTCGGCCGCTCCGACGACCTCAAGGTCGGCCAGCAGGTGGTGGCCATCGGCTCGCCGTTCGAGCTGTCCGGCACGGTCACCTCGGGCATCGTGAGCGCGCTGCACCGGCCGGTCACCGCGGGCGGTCAGGGCGACCAGAACACGGTGATGGATGCCGTGCAGACCGACGCCGCGATCAACCCGGGCAACTCCGGCGGACCGCTGGCGAACATGGCGGGCCAGGTCATCGGCATCAACTCGGCGATCTACAGCCCGCGGTCGGGCTCCGGCGGCGGCCTGCCCGGGCAGCAGAGCGAGGGCGGCAACGTGGGTATCGGGTTCGCTATCCCGATCGACCAGGCACGTCGGACCGCGGACGACATCATCAAGACCGGCAAGGCCACCCAGACCTATATCGGCGCGCGGGTCGGCCCCGCCCAGTCCGGCGGCGCGCAGATCGCTTCGGTCGAGCCGGGCAGCCCCGCCGAGCAGGCCGGGCTCAAGGCCGGTGACGTGGTGACCAAGATCGACGACCGGACCGTCGACGACTCGAACGCGCTGGTCGCGGCCATCCGCGCCAAGGCGCCCGGCGAGAAGGTGAAGCTGACCGTCGGCGACTCGCGGACCGTCGAGATCACGCTCGCCGGGAAGCCGGTCGAGGTCAACTAAGTCCCCAGACGCTCGGCCGCAGCGCGCGGCCGAGACCAACTCCGACCCGCTGCCCCCGGGCCGGAACCGCGGAGCCGCGTGCGACCGGATCACCCCTCGTCCGGTTTCACGCGGCTCCTCAACGTCCGGACCAGCCCGGTGACCAGCACGACTGTCCAGACCGCGGCCAGCGAGACGAGCAGCCCGGCGCCGGTGTCCGCGTCGTGCAGCCCGGGGTTGACCGGCACGCCGAAAGGCCGCCACAGCAGCGGGATCGCGAGCAGGGTGAGCACGGCGCTCAGGACCGCGCCGACGAGCAGCGGCACCCGCCACGGCCGGGGCGCGAACCGGGTCAGGACCAGCCCGGCGAGCCCGGCCGCCGGGGCGACCAGCGCGTCGTGCGCGATCGGGCCGCCGAGCAGCCAGCCGAGCGCGGCGAAGGATTCCGGGCCGAGCGGGAACGCGAAATCCGCGAACAGCACCGCGCCCCAGGCCAGCGCGGCCAGCCCGGCCAGGACCAGGAGCAGGCGCACGAGCTTCATACCACCTCCAGCGTGCTGACCCATTTCGTCTGCAGCACCCCTGGCCGGTTCGGCGCGATGATCCGGCACGGGAAACCGTGGTCGGGGTCGAGCACGTCGCCGCCCAGCTTCAGCGCGAGCAGCGTGTTCGGATCGGCGGTGTGCTCGCCGGGCAGGGTGCTCGAGGCGTACAAACCCCCGCGTTCCAGGGAGGTCACTCGCAAGGACACCCCCGGCTCGCTCCCCGCTGCCCGCAGCAGGTCCGGCAGCGCCACCCCGGTCCAGGTCGCCGACTGGCTCCAGCCCTCCACGCAGGCGATCGGCAGTTCGGCCGTCGTCTGCGGCAACGCGGCCAGGTCGGCGAGCGAGAAGGTCCGCGCACCGGCCGGGGTCCGCACCTCGAGCCACCAGTCCGGCGCCCGCGCCGCCGCCAGCACGCCCGCCGCCGCGGCCGTGCGGTTCACCGGAACCCCCTGCGGCCCCTTGCCCGACCGCCACGACAGCCCGGAAACGTTGCGCAGCAAGGGAACCGTGGCCCCGGCCGTGGCCACGACGGCGACCCCGGCCGAAAGCGCCGTGGTGCGCAGGAAACCGCGCCGGGACAGCCCACCGCCGAGCGGTTCGCGATCGGTCGCGTCGTACCGGGTCAGCGCCCGCCGCAGGATCGGCAGTTTGACCGCGATGTGCAGCAGGATCGAGCCGATCGCGATCCAGGCGACCGCGTAGTGCACGGCCGGGAAGTAGAAGTTCCACGGATAGTTCTGCGCCACGTTGAACAGGCCGGTGATCAGTTCGAAGAACGCGGCGGCCGACAGGACCAGGATGGACAGCCGTTCGAGCGCGTGCGGGAGCGAGCGGATCACCGGGCGGGCGAACAGTTTCGGATAGACGCTCCACAGTTTGGCCAGCAGCAGGGGAATCGACGCGATTCCGGAGAGCGCGTGCAGTCCCTGCGTCACCCGGTACAGGTTCACCGGCCGGCTGGGCCAGGCGAACCAGCCCGGCGGATGCTGGATCAGATGGCTGAGCAGTCCGGTCAGGAAGCACCCGGTGAACGTGATCGCCAGCCACAGCCCGATGCGTGCGGTGACCCGCTCGGAATGGGCCGCGCCGCGGAACGCGGGTTTCACGAGCGCACCAGCTCGGCGAACCATCGATGACCGTGGCGCCCGGTCCACCGCAGGTGCAGGGCCGCGTGCCGCGCGACCTCGGCGACCGCGTCGGTGCCCAGCCACGCCCAGGTGAACCAGGTGCCGGGTCCGTGGACGTCGCGGTGCACCCGGACCCGGTCACGCCGGAGCCCGTGGCCGGGCGGGTCGACCTCGACGAGCGCGCTGCCGTCGCCGCCGAGCAGCCGGGCGACCCGGCGCAGCAGCGCGACCGGATCGCCGCCGATGCCGATGTTGCCGTCCGCGAGCAGCACGTGCCGCCAGCGCCCTTCCCCGGGCAGCGGGTCAAAAACGTTGCGCCGCAAGGCAACCGCACCTCGCCGCCGGGTCAGTGCCACGGCCGTGGGCGAGACGTCCACGCCGAGGGCCACCACCCCGCGTTCGGTGAGCGCGGCGGTCATCCGGCCCGGACCGCAGCCGATGTCCAGCGTCGGCCCGGTGCACCGGCCGAGCATCGCCTCGTCGCCGTCCCGCGCTTCGCCGCGCCACCGGTGCACCGGCAGTTCGACGTGCTCACCCGTGGCCAGCTCGAGCCAGCACCGGCCGCCGAGCAACGCGGAGTCGAACTCGCTCCCGGTCAGAACGCTCATCGGGCCGTCTCCGCTTCCCGGATCCGCGCCACGGCCGCGGCGAACCGGCCGTGCGGGGCGAGTTCCGCGACCCGGCGGGCATCGGCCATGGTGTCCACATCGGACAGAGTGCGGAGCGTTCCGGACGAGCCGATCGCCCCGCGGGTGAGTTCGCCGGTGTCCGGCCGGGACATCGGGATTTCCGCGAGCACCCGGGCGCGGCGGGGATCGCGCAACCCCAGCGCCCACCAGCCGCCGTCCTCGGCGGGGCCGAGCACCGCGCCGGAGGAGGCGTGCGCCAGACGTTCGGCGGCGTCCGCCAGCAGTTCCGCGGTGACCTGCGGGGTGTCCATGCCGATCTGCACCACCGCGCGGCCCGGGTGGCGGGCGGCGGTGTCGGCGTGCGCGTTCGCCAGGCGCTCGCCGAAATCGCGGCCACGCTGGGCGAGCACCGTCGCGGCGCGCAGGGCCCGGCGGATCTCGTCGCCCCCGGCCGCCGCGCCGAGATCCCCGGTCACCGCCACCACCGGCAGTGCCCCGGGCGTGGCGGCGACCGCGTCCAGGGTGTCCAGCAGGGAGGCCGCGGCGATCTCGGCGGCCTCGGTCGCGGTCGCGGGCGGGCACAGCCGGGTCTTGGCGAACCCGGGCACCGGCGCCTTCGCCACCACCAGCAGGCAGAACGGGTTCACGACCGGAGCGCCTTCGCCATGTCGCGGACCGCGCGCAGCGTGCCGCGCAGCGAACCGGAGACCTTCGACCGGGTGCCCCGGGCGCGGCTTGCGTACCGCACGTCGAACTCGCGCACCCGCCAGCCCGCTCGTCGCGCCCTGATCAGCAGTTCCAGGGGATAGCCGAACGCGCGGTCGGTGACGCCGAGCGCCAGCAGCGCGTCGCGCCGCACCGCCCGGGCCGGGGCGATGTCGTGCACCCCGAGTCCTCGCCGGCGCAGCAGCGCCGACAGCAGCGCGTTGCCCGCCCGGGCGTGCCACGGCCACACCCCGCGCGCAACCGGCACACGGCGGCCGACCGCCAGCTCCGCCTCGCCCGCCCGCACCGCTTCGACCAGTCGCGGCAGTTCGCCCGGATCCAGCGAGCCGTCGGCGTCGAGGAAGCACACGATCTCGGCGGTCGCGCTTTCCAGCCCGGTGTGCACCGCCGCTCCATAACCGCGGCGCGGCTCGGACACCACCTTCGCGCCGAGATCAGCGGCGATGCCCGGGGAGCCGTCGGTCGAACCGTTGTCCACCACGATCGCCCGGAAACCGGGCGGCAACGCGCCGAGCACCCCCGGCAGCGCACCCGCCTCGTCCAGGCAAGGCAGCACCACTTCTATCCGCTCGTCTTCCACGCCGGTCACGTTAAGTCCGAGGTGGACGGTCGGAAACCCTTGCGGTGCTTACCAAACAATGACGTGCGCCGAAGGGTGGCGAGTTATTACCAAGTTCTGACGAGTAGGCCGTTCCGCTGGGTTCGCACCCCGTTCGCGACTACCGTGCGAACCGATGAGCGAGCTTGCGAGCACCCGGCTCGCCGGAAAACCCGTGCGTGAACCGGCGCGGCGCACCGGGGTGCGCGCCGATCTGGTGACGGTCGTGCTGGTGGTGATCCTGATCGCCGCCGCGACCGCACTCGGGATCTACTTCAACCGGCCGGGCTCCGGCGTGGTCATCTGGGCGTTCGCCCCGCCGCTGTACGGCGACTGGCTCCCGCACGTCGGGCCCGGTTCCGCGTTCGCCGTGCTGATCGCCTTCGCCGTGGTCGGCTGGGGACCCGCGCTGGCCGCCCGGCTGCCGTGGCGGCGGCTGCTCGGGCTCGGCTACCTGACCGCGGTCGGCTGGACCTTCGCCCTGGCCATGGTCGACGGCTGGTCGCGCGGCTTCGCGGGCCGGTTGGCGAACGGGCACGAGTACCTGCACGAGGTGCCCGGTATCACCGACATCCCGGCCATGCTGCGCGGGTTTTCCGCGCGGATCCTGGACTTCCAGCCCGATTCCTGGACCACGCACGTGTCCGGCCACCCGCCCGGGGCCACCCTGGTGTTCGTCTGGCTCGACCGGATCGGCCTGTCCGGCGGAGCGTGGGCGGCGGTGGTGTGCGTGGTGACCGGGTGCCTGGTGGCGGTCGCGGTGCCGGTCACGCTCGCCGCGCTGGGCCGGGCCGAGGCGGCGCGCGCGGTGGTGCCGTTCGCGGCGTTGTTCCCCGGCGCGGTCTGGATCGGGGTCTCCGCGGACGGGCTGTTCGCCGGGGTCACCGCGACCGGCATCGCCTTGCTCGCCCTCGCCGCACGGCGCCGGTCGTTCGTGCTCGGGACGGCGGCCGGGGTGCTGCTGGGATTCGGGCTGTACCTGTCCTTCGGCCTGGTGCTGCTCGGCCTGGTCGCGCTGGCCGTGGTGCTGGCCGGGCGGAATCCCCGGGTGCTCGCGCCCGCCGCGCTCGGCGCGGGAGCCGTGGTCGCGGCGTTCACGCTGGCCGGTTTCTGGTGGCTCGACGGCTACCACCTGGTCGTCGAGCGGTACTACCAGGGCATCGCCAGCGCCCGGCCGTACGCGTACTGGGTGTGGGCGAACCTCGCCTGCCTCGCGCTGGCCACCGGGCCCGCGGTCGCGGCCGGTCTGCGCCGAACCGGTGCCGAGGTGGTCCGCCGCCGGTGGGATCCGGTGGTCGTCGTGGCCGCCGCAGCGGTAATCACCCTCGCGTGCGCCGATATTTCCGGGCTTTCGAAGGCGGAGACCGAGCGGATTTGGTTACCGTTCGCGGTGTGGCTGCTGCCGGCCACCTCGCTGCTACCGCCCGGCTCGCGCCGCTGGTGGCTCGCCGGGCAGGCGGTGACCGCGCTCGCGGTGAATCATCTGGTGCTGACGATCTGGTGAGGTGCGTGGTGAACGAGCAGACCGGCCGGGTGCTGGTGGTCGACGACGACGAAACCGTGCGCGACGTGGTGCGCCGCTACCTGGAAGTCGCCGGGTTCACCGTCGAACAGGCGAGCGACGGCGCCGAAGCCCTGCGCAGCTTCGGCGAGCGGCCGCCGGACGCCGTGGTGCTCGACGTGATGATGCCCGGGATCAACGGGCTGGAGGTGTGCCGCCGGTTGCGCCAGGTCAGCGAAGTCCCCGTGGTGCTGCTGACCGCGCTCGGCGAGGAGGAGAACCGGATCGCGGGCCTCGAACTCGGCGCGGACGACTACGTGACCAAACCGTTCAGCCCGAAGGAACTCGCCCTGCGCGTCGCCTCGGTGTTGCGGCGGGCGCGAAGGCCCCGGCCGGAACCGGCCGCCGCGGAACTGCGGGACGGCGACCTCCGGCTGCAGCCGGGCGCCCGCCAGGCCACCCTGGGCGGCGCCGAACTGTCCCTGACCGTCCGCGAGTTCGACCTGCTCGCGTTCTTCCTGGCCCACCCCGGCACCGCGTTTTCCCGGGCGGACCTGCTGGAGAAGGTCTGGGGCTGGGACTTCGGCGATCAGTCCACTGTGACCGTCCACGTGCGACGGTTGCGGGAGAAGATCGAACCCGATCCGGCGAAACCGGTGCGGATCGCCACCGTCTGGGGCGTCGGCTACCGCTACGACCCGAGCGACCGATGATCGAGCCGAGCGAGTCGTTCGAGGCGATGCTGCTGCACGCCTGGCACATCCTGCCCTTCGCCTTGGCGTTCGCGTTGCCGGTCGCCCTGCTCGGCGGGCTGGTGCTGTACGTGCTGCGCCGGGGCTCGCTGGCCACCACGCTGACCGTGCTCGTGCTCATCCCGGTGCTGGCGACCCTGGTGGGCGTGCTCGGCGTCAGCGGGTTCATGTTCACCCCGGCGCTCACCACCATGCTGCTGGTGTGCCTGATCGTGGCGCTGGTGACCGTGCCCGCGGCCATCGTGTTCGGCCGGGCGGTGGCCCGGCGCAGCGTGTGGGAACGCGAGGCCCGGGAGCGCGAGCGCGCCGCCGAGGCCTCCCGGCGCGAACTGGTCGCGTGGATCAGCCACGACCTGCGCAGCCCGCTCGCCGGAATCCGCGCGATGGCCGAGGCGCTCGCCGACGGTGTGGTCGCCGAACCCCGCGAGGTCGCCGACTACGCCGGGCGTATCAGCGGCGAGACGACCCGGCTGTCGGACATGGTGGGCGACCTGTTCGAGCTGTCCCGGATCACCGCGGGCGCGCTGCGGCTGACCATGTCGGCGGTGCCGCTGCGGGACGTGGTCAGCGACGCGGTCGCCGCGCAGACGCCGGTGGCCCAGCAGAAACGGGTCCGCCTGCTGGCCAACGAGTTCGCGCGGCCGGTCGTGTCGGGCAGCGACCCGGAACTCGCCCGGGTGGTGCGCAACCTGGTGTCCAACGCGATCCGGCACACCCCGCCGGACGGCACGGTCGCGGTCCAGATCGGCATCGACGGAGCCGATGCGCTGCTCGCGGTCGACGACTCGTGCGGGGGCATCCCCGAGGACGAAATCGGCCGGGTGTTCGACGTGGCGTTCCGCGGCACCCAGGCGCGAACTCCCGAACGGTCCGGCGCGAGCAGCGGCGGCGGGCTCGGCCTGGCGATCGCCAAGGGCCTGGTCGAAGCCCACCGCGGCCGGATCGGCGTGCACAACCACGGCCCCGGCTGCCGCTTCGAAGTACGCCTGCCCCTGGCCCCACCCCCGGCCATGTCATGAGGGGACCCCTCCTGGCGGATTTTGCCCGGAGGGGACCCCTCATGACATGGCCGGGCCCTTCGTCAGGTGGTGACCGGGGCGCGGAGTTCGTCGGTGGCGAAGGTGGCGATGCCCTCGGCGAACCCGGTCCGCGCGGTGAACCCGAGCAGCCGTTCCGCCCGCGCGGGGTCGGCCACCACGTGACGCACGTCGGCCGGGCGAGCCCCGCCGACCACCCGGGGCCGCGGGCCGTCGCACGCGCGGGACAGCTCCTCGGCCAGCTCACCAACGGTGTGCGGAGTGCCCGAGCAGACGTTCACCGGGACCAGTTCGCCCGGCTCGCCCAGCGTGTCCACGGCGAGCACGTTGGCGCGCGCGACGTCGTGCACGTGGACGAAGTCCCGGCGCTGGCGGCCGTCCTCGAGCACGGTCGGCGCCTCGCCGCGCAGCAGCGCGGAGCGGAACAGCGAGGCCACCCCGGCGTACGGCGTGTTCTGCGGCATACGGGGTCCGTACACGTTGTGGTACCGCAGCGCCCAGACCGTCCCGCCGGTCTGCCGCGCCCAGGCGCCGGCCAGGTGTTCCTGGGCGAGCTTTGTCGCGGCGTACGTGCTGCGGGGTCGTAGCGGGGCGTCCTCGGGGACCAGCCGGGGCGCCAGTTCGCCGCCACACCGGGGGCAACCGGGTTCGAACCGGCCCGCGTCCACATCGGACTGCCGACGGGGAGCCGGTGGCACGACCCCGTGGCGGGGGCAGGAGTACCGGCCCTCGCCGTAGACCACCATCGACGACGCGAGCACCAGGCGCCGCACCCCGGCCGCGTACATCTCGGCGAGCAGCACGGCGGTCCCGTAGTCGTTCTGCAGCGCGTAGGCGGGCGCGTCGGACGGATCGACGCCGTGCCCGACGACCGCCGCCTGGTGGCAGACGGCGTCCACCCCGGCCAGCAACCCCCGGAGCAGGTGCGCGTCCGTCACGTCGCCCCGCACGAACCGGTGCGCCGCGGTGTAATCCGGCGGTGTGCCGCCGGAGTGCGCGGTGGGCAGCAGGTTGTCCAGCACCACCGTTTCGGCGCCGGATTCGGCCAGCAGATCGGCGACGTGGGAACCGATGAACCCGGCGCCGCCGGTTACGAGGACTCGCACGCCGGTCACGCTAGGCGCGGCACCCGGCCAGCGCAGCCGGTCGGCCCCTTCCGTCAGCCTTCGGTAAGGACTCCGGGTGATCCGCGCGACGTGACCTTGATCCACGCGACCGACTACGGTGTGTGCCATGGAACGGAGTGCACAACGGCTTGGCCGCGCCCTCGTGGTGATCGTGGACGACCGCGCGGCACACGGTGAACATGAAGACACCGCGGGCCCGCTGGTCACGGAGCTGCTCGAGGAAGCCGGCTTCATCGTAGACGGTGTGGTGGTGGTGCACGCGGAGACCGTGGCAATCCGCAATGCGCTCAACACCGCGGTGATCGGCGGGGTGGACCTGGTGATCACCGTCGGCGGCACCGGGGTTTCGCCCCGCGACCGCACGCCCGACGCCACCGCGGGCGTGCTCGATCGGCCGATCCCGGGCATCGGCGAGGCGCTGCGCTCGTCCGGGCTGGCCGCCGGTGCGGTGGACGCAGGGATCTCCCGCGGCCTGGTCGGGATCTCCGGCAGCACCCTGGTGGTCAACCTGGCCGGCTCCCGGGCCGCCGTGCGCGACGGTATGGCCACGCTCTCCTCGCTGGTTCCGCACGTCATCGACCAGCTCTCCGGCCTCGACGACGCCTGAACCCGCAGGAAGGGACCTTCGCTGCGCCCTCGGGCCAGCAAGGGAGCTTTGCTATCGCCGAACCGGAGTGAAGGTCCCTTGCTGCCGCCGCGGCCGGTGGGCGGTGGGACCATGGAGGAATGGCGGACGACGAGAAGGAGCGCGGACCGCGCAAGGTGGACCGGCGCACCCTGGACGCCGTGTTCGGCGATGTGCTGCCGGAGACCACATCGGACGAACGCGACCCGGAATCCACGCGCGGCGGTGACCGACGCGACTCCTGGTATCTGGACAACCGGCCGCCGCACCACGACCGCTAGCGCGGGCAGGTCATCGCGGGGTCGTGGACGGCCAGGGTGGCAGGGCCGCCCCAGCCGCCCACGACAAGCCCGCCGGAAGAGCACTCCGGGGGTCTCGGGCTCCACGGCGGGCCGCTGAGGCCACCGTCAATCGTGGGCTTGATCGCGATGTCGAGTTGTCAAGCAGCGTCAGCTCTTGCGCTGCTGCTCGCGAAGCAGGTCGCGGATCTCCGTGAGCAGTTCCACGTCGGTCGGTTCGGCGGGGCCGGCTTCCTTGCCCCGCTTGCGGCGGTCCTGGATCTTCTGCACCGGGAGCACGAACACGAAGTAGACGATCGCCGCGATGATCAGGAAATTGATCGCCGCGTTGATCACTCCGCCGAAGTCCAGGAAGGTGGAGTCGTTCCCGCTCAGGACGTTGAAACCCAGCCCCTTCGCGGCATCCGACCCACCGATGGCGTTGATCAGCGGTTTGATCAGGCCGTTGCTGAACGCGGTGACGATGGCGGTGAAGGCGGTGCCGATGACCACCGCGACAGCGAGGTCGACGACATTGCCGCGCATGAGGAAGTCTTTGAAGCCCTTCAGCAAGGTGCGCTCCTTTTCTGGCCCATGGGGCGTCACCTGCCGCCCCGGTCTCTCCTGCCCGCTCCACCAAGGGACACGGGAAACAGCTACCGGAGGGTAACGGTTACCGGACGCCCCAGCGAGGCGGCGGCGACCTGCGTGGCGTGGTCCGCGGGCACCGCCACGAGTACCAACGGCCCCTTGGCTTCCGTCCCCGTGGCGCGGCGTTCCCCGGCCCGGCCGGAAGCCTCCGCGACGACCGTGATCACCGTTGCCCCGCTGGCCAGGACCTTGCGCCCCTGCTCCCCGGCATCGAGCGCCACCACGTCGACCCGCGTGCCCGGATGCAGCAACTCCGCGACATCGGCGTCGGCGAGGCGCACCGGAACCGTCGCGCTACCCGATTCACCCGTGCCGGGGAGGGCCGGCGGCGAGCGGACCAGGCGCAGGTCGGTGATGGGCTCCCCGGCCCGGGCCGCGCCGGCGAGCAGGTGACCGCGCACCGCGTCGGGACTCGTGAACGCGCCCTGCGGCCGCAACGGGCCCGGCATCGACACGGTGCGGACGTCCGTGTCGCCCAGCGTGCTGCCGGGTGGAAGGTCGCGGGCGGACACCACCGTCGCGGTGCCGGAATCGCCGCCCGCGGCGGGCAGGAAGGCGAGGATTGCGGCGGCCAGCAGCAGTACCACGGCCAATCCCTTGCGGAACAACGAGAGCGGTCGGCCGCGCACCCGCGGCCGGAGACGCTCCCACCAAGGCCGCGCCGGACGGGCGCCATCCGGTTGGCGCGGTGTGTTCGTGCCCATGATCGATCCCCCTGCGTTCGTTCCGGATCGAGGACGGGATTCCGTCGCTCGCTGTGGTCGACGCTAGGCGGGGTGCGGGGTGCGCGGAAGGAAAGATTCGCGCGGCTGTGGATAACCGGGTGGGTGTGGATAAACCGCCGGATCAGGGCGCGGCGGCCGCGGTCTTCGGGGCGCTCGACGACGAGGAATCGCTGCTCGACGTGCTCGAGCTGGACGAGCTCGAGTCCGACTTGCTCGAATCGGACGACGAACTCTTGCTGCTCGACTCGCTCTTGTCGGACGCACCGGCCGACGACTTGCTCGACGACTTCGAGGAGTCGGAGCGAGAATCGTTGCGGTAGAACCCGCTGCCCTTGAAGATCACGCCGACCGAGCCGAACAGCTTGCGCAGCGGGCCGGAGCACTCGGGGCACTCGGTCAGGCTGGCGTCGGAGAACGACTGCACCGCCTCGAAACGGTGGTCGCACTCCTTACAGGCGTACTGGTAGGTGGGCACAGGTGCTCCTTCGTGTTGGCACTCTATCCACACGAGTGCTAACACTGGACCATACCTAAGCATTCCCGCGCAGGTCAAACGAGGTTTCCGAGGATCACATACGAGCTTGCTCACGGTCGCTGTTCCGCACCATTCCGTGCAGGATCAGGTCGCGCGGGGCAGCGCCACCAGGCCCTTTCCCGGGGTCAACGCCGCGGTCATCCGGACGTCGTGGGGTTCGCAGGGCAGCCGTTCGACCAGTTCGTCGTCGCGGACGACCGCCACCAGCCGGGCCGCGGGCGTGGCGTGTCCCAGGGAGCGGTCGTAGTACCCGGCGCCGCGGCCCAGCCGGACTCCCGCGTGGTCGACCGCGAGCGCGGGCAGCAGCACCAGCCCGGCCTCGCCGATCGCCGACGGGCCCAGCCGTGGCCCGGCCGGTTCGAGGACACCCCGGAATCGGCCCGCCGCCAGGGAGGACGTCCCGGTGTACTCGGCCCAGTCGAGGGCGGCCGGGGTCGGCGGGACCACCGGCAGCAGCACCCGCACGCCCGCCTCCCGCAGCGCGTCGAGCAGGCTCAGCGCCCCCGGCTCGGTGCCGAACGGCACGTAACCGCACACCGTCTCCGGCAGGGACATTCCGGCGATCGCGCCGGTCAGCGCGTGCGCCTCGGCGACACGCTGCTGGACCGACACGGCGGCGCGCTGGCCTGCCAAACGTTTGCGCCACTCCGCCTTACTACTCTGCTCATTGCCACCGACCTGCACGCCTCCACGTTAGGCTTTGCGCCCATGACGGGCGCCGCAGAAAATCAGACGTTCCGAACCGCCATCGTGCCGGCCGCCGGGCTCGGCACCCGCTTCCTGCCGACCACCAAAGCCGTGCCCAAAGAACTGCTGCCGGTCGTGGACACACCGGGCATCGAGATCGTGGCGAGCGAAGCGGCCCAGGCCGGAGCGAACCGGCTGGTGATCGTCACCTCGCCGGGCAAGGAATCCGTGGTCAACTACTTCCAGGACGCCCCTGAGCTGGAAGAAGCGCTGGAGCGCAAGGGGAAGTCCAAGCTGCTGGACAAGGTGCGCCGGGCTCCCGCACTGCTCGATGTCGAGGTCGCCATCCAAAAGGAGGCGCTCGGCCTCGGCCACGCGGTCGCGCAGGCCGAGCCCAACCTGACCGACGAGGACGAGGCCGTCGCCGTGCTGTTGCCCGATGATCTCGTGCTGCCAGCCGGAGTGCTGGAGCGGATGTCCGCGGTGCGGGCGCGGCACGGCGGCAGCGTGCTGTGCGCGTTCGACATCCCGAAGGCCGAGATCTCTCCCTACGGTGTGTTCGACGTCTCGGAAACCGACGATCCCGATGTGAAGCAGGTGCACGGCATGGTGGAGAAGCCGGCGCCCGAGGACGCGCCGTCCACCTTCGCCGCCGCCGGGAGGTACCTGCTCGATCGGGCGATTTTCGACGCGCTGGGCAGGATCACCCCCGGTTCGGGCGGTGAACTCCAGCTCACCGACGCCGTGGCGTTGCTGATCAAGGAGGGACACCCGGTACACATCGTGGTGCACCGCGGCGGCCGGCACGACCTCGGCAACCCGGGCGGCTTCCTGCGCGCCGCGGTCGACTTCGCGCTGGACGACCCCGAATACGGGCCGTCCCTGCGCACCTGGCTGGCCGACCGAATCGGGAACTGACGCTGATGACCGAACCCACCCCGGAGCTCGTCGAAACCGAGCAGGAGTTCCGCTCCGTCGACGCTCAGATCGCCCTCGCCCTGGACGCCGCGGTCCGCCCGCGGCCGGTGCGGGTGGCGATCTCGGAGGCGCAGGGCCTGCTCTGCGCCGAGGAGGTCGTCGCGGAACACGCGCTGCCCGGTTTCGACCAGGCCGCGGTGGACGGTTACGCGGTGCGCAGCGTGGACGTGCGCGTGGTCGGCGAAGAGGTCGTCCAGCTGCCCGTGGTCGGGGAGATCCCGGCGGGATCGCGGCAGCCTCGCCGGCTGCAGCCGGGCCAGGCGGTCCGGGTGGCGACCGGCGCGCCGCTGCCGACACTGGCCGACGCGGTGGTGCCGACCGCCTACACCGACGGTCACCACGCCAACGTGACCGTGCACCGCTCGGTCCCCTCCGCCGGATACGTCCGGCGGACCGGTGAGGACGTGCAGATCGGCGATGTGGCGGTGCGCCAGGGCGACACCATCGGTTCGGCGCAGGTCGGCCTGCTCGCCGCGGTCGGCCGGGCGAAGGTGCTGGTGTACCCGCGGCCGCGGGTGTCGATCGTGTCCGTCGGCGACGAGCTGGTGGACATCGACCGCACGCCGTCCATCGGTCAGGTCTACGACGTGAACTCCTACGCCCTCGCCGCCGCCGCGCGGGACGCCGGAGCCGAGGTCAGCCGGGTCGGCATCGTCTCCAGCGATCCGAAACGACTGCGCGAGGTCGTCGAGGGCCGGTTGCTGATGTCCGAGGTGGTGGTCGTCGCCGGTGGCGCGGGCGGCACCGCGGGCGACGAGGTGCATGCCGCGCTGTCCGATCTCGGCCGCATCGACATGACCCGGGTCGCCATGCACCCCGGGTCCGTGCAGGGTTTCGGGCGGCTCGGGCCGGATTCGGTGCCGACCTTCCTGATCCCGGGCAACCCGATGAGCGCGCTGGTCGTGTTCGAGGTGCTGATCCGCCCGCTGATCCGGGCGGCCCGCGGGACCCGGAACCCGCATCGCCGGGTGGTCGGCGCGCGGCTGCTCTCGCCCATCACGTCCACCAAGGGCAGGAAGGGGTTCCTGCGCGGTCAGCTGCTGCGGGACGAGGGCAACGGGGAGTACCTGGTGCAGCCGCTCGGCACCTCCGGGGCGCATCTGCTGGCGTCGCTGGCGGAGGCGAACTGCCTGATCAACGTGGACGAGGACCTCACCGAGGTGGCCGCGGGCGAAGAGGTCAAGGTGACCTTCCTGGCCCAGCGCGGGTAGGGCGCCGATGTCGCAGCCCGCGCCGGGTATGCCGTACACGGTGGAGAGCCGCCATCCGGGCTGGCCGGCCAAGCTCGGCCCGCTGCGCGTGCCCGCCGGGGTCGTCGCCGTTCGGCCGATCCGCCTGCGGGACGGGGGCGAGTGGAGCCGGATCCGGCTGCGCGACAAGACGCACCTGGAGCGCTGGGAGCCGACCGCGCCGGGCGCCTGGCTGGAGCGGAACGCGCTGTGGTCGTGGCCGCCGCAGTGGGCGGCGCTGCGCTCGCTGGCCAGGAGGGGGCAGTGCCTGCCGTTCACCATCACCGTGGACGGCGCGTACGCAGGTCAGATCACCATCGGGAACGTGATCAGGGCCGCACTGCGCTCGGCGTGGGTCGGGTACTGGGTGTCGTCGACCGCGATCGGCGGCGGGGTGGCCACCGCGGCCGTGGCGCTCGTCGTGGACCACGTGCTCACCCGCGCCGGCCTGCACCGCATCGAGGCGACCGTGCGGCCGGAGAACGCGGCCAGCATCCGCGTGCTGACCAAATCGGGTTTCCGCCAAGAGGGTGTTTTCGAGCGCTATCTCGATGTCGCGGGGGACTGGCGGGACCATCTCTGCTTCGCGATCACCGCCGAGGAAATCGGCGATGGCCTGGTCACCAGGCTGGTCGGCGCGGGGCGCGCCGAGCGTGTTTAGTCCGCGTTACCACATCGCGGGACTTTCACCTAATCCAGTGACCTATTTTTCAAGATCCCGGGCGGCGTGGCTCCGCCCGATCTGTGACTCCTGTGGCTAGCGTGACTAACAGCAGTGGATCGGGGGAGGTGACGGGAGATGCCCAGTTCGTTGATCATCGTCGCGCTGGCGGCAGCGTGGCTGGTCGTCCTCGTCCCGATGATCGCGCGCAAGCGCCAGGAGATCGCCCGGACCGCCGACTCCGCGATGGCCGCCCGCGTTGTCCGGAGTGGAAGCGCGAGCCACGAGGGGGGAGAGGAGTTCGCGATGTCCGAAACCGCAAAGCCCGCAGGCAAGGACGACGAAGTCGTCGACTCCGCGGAGGCCGACGAGATCGACGAGGACCTCCAGTACCTGGAGGAGCTTGAGCACGTCGACGGCGCCGGGCAGCTCGAGGACTACGACGACGAAGAGCCCGACGAGCCCGTGCGCCCGGCAGCCGCCCATTCGGTTTATGACGAGGAGCCCGCCCCGAGCCGCCCGTACCGCCCCGGGCGCGGCGGATTCGACCCGGAAGCCGCCGAGATCGCCGCACGCGCCAAATACGCCCACCGGCAGCGGGTGGTGCTGGGGATGATCATCGCCGTCGTGGTGACCGCGGTGCTGGCCGGTTTCCTGTGGCCGATGCTGTGGTGGGGCCACGGTCTGGTGGATGTCGCACTGGTCGCCTACCTCGGCTACCTGCGCCGCCAGGTGCGCATCGAGAACGAGATCCGGCAACGGCGCCTCGCCCGGCTCAACAACACTCGTCCCGCACGTCCGGCGGTCCGCCGGGCCCGGGTCCAGCCCGAACCGGAGCACGACGTCGAGGTCGTCGACGAGCCCCGCCACGAACCCGTCGCCGAACGCCGGCCGTCCCCCAGTTCGCGGATCCGGCAACGCGCCGTGGTCGTCGACCCCGAAGACGAGGACCCCGCGTTCCACGAACTGGACGAGCCGGGACAGCAACCCTTCCGGCGAGCCTCCGGGGAGTAATCACCCCCCTCCCTGGGGCTCGGCGGGCGGCTGTTATGCTGATCGAGCTTCACCACGAGGGGCTGTAGCGCAGTTGGTAGCGCGTCTCGTTCGCATCGAGAAGGTCAGGGGTTCGATTCCCCTCAGCTCCACAGATGGCAGGCTCGTGCTCGCGGAGAGCGCGAGCCTTTCTTGTTTCCGCGATCACATTGGGGTTCAACCCCGCCCCCCGGCAGCGGTCGCCTTGGACCGGGAGAAGTTCGAGTAAGTGCTCGCGGAGTGTGTCTGCTTCAAACTAGAAGCAGACCGCGTCGGCGGCCACGGTGGTGCCGTGACAGGTCGTGGACGCGTTCAGCCAGTCGTTCGGCTCGCCTCAAATTGATCAGGAACATCGCCATCACGGTCAGAAGTGCGATGCCGATCGCGACGGGCGCGATGATTCCGATCAGTCCATCGGTGTTTATGGCGAGTACGAGAACCGCCAGGCAGAACGCCATTAGGTTGCCAAGGATGCCCAGCCATTGGAAGCGCAGACCGAGCTGGCGATCGGTATGGGGTTCGGCTCGCTGAGCTTGCGTCACGGCGCATTCAGGAGCCCGTTGAGCGCGCCGGCGAACAGTTGGGTTGACTCTATGTGAGCGGTTGCAGCTTCGCATGATCACAGTGTGCCGCGATCGCCTAGATGGTTGATTCCGTGAAGTTGGTGTTAGTGGTCGAACGCGATCAGTGATCGCTTGCTGGTCAGGCTGGTTGTCCAGTTGTGCCAGATGCCCGCGGCCATGGCCAGCAGGTGCTGGGCGACTCGGGTGAACACGCCCGCCGGGGTGCGTCCGCCGTGCGCTTCGAGGTCGAGTTGACCTTTGAGGGTCTGGTTGACTGATTCGATCCGCTGGCGCACGCCGCCGAGGTTGCCGTTGCGGTAGGTCTCGTCCTTACGGTCGGGGCGTAGCAGCCGTATACCCATCGCCCCGGTCAGCTGCTTGAACTCCTTACCGGCGAAACCTTTGTCCGCCAACAGGATTTGACCTTCGCGGATGAGGTGATGGTGGTGGTCGAGCAGGGCGGCCAGCACCTCGCGTTCGCCGAGTTTCGGGTTGGCCAGGCACCACATGACCGGCATCCCGTCTCCGGTGCACACGAGGTAGAGCTTGAGTCCCCAGTACCAGCGGGAGTGCGACGCACAGTAGCCGTAGCTGGCGTGCCCGGCCAGGTCCGAGCGCTTCACCGTTTCCCGCGACATACCGCAGGGCACAGCGGTGGCGTCGGTGATCCACAGGTCGTCGAACCAGGACGGGCAGCACGCGGCCAGCGTGAGGATTGCCTTGCACAGCAAAGGTTGCGCAGTTTTCAGTCGCTTGTGATAGCCGGACTGGGTCAGCATCGCGGGGAACATCGCGCGCCACCCGTCATCGGCGTGGATGTGCCGGATCCAGCGCCGCTCACTGCCGTAGCGGTGCAGCACCTGTGCAACGGCCATCGTGATCAGCTCACTGTCGGTCAGCTCCGGTCGCCGCCCACGGCCGATCCGAGGCGGCACCACGTGGTCATCGATCAGCACGTACAGTGCGGTCAGGAGGGTGTTCAGTTCTTTCGTCACGGTTGGATCTTGGACACCCTCCTCCCGAGCCCGCACAGCGGCTCCCTTCACGTGATCTTCACGGAATCAGTCATCTAGGGCTAGCCGGACGACCGGATGAAGTTTCTGATGAGTCAGCGGCGCGGAGCCCGTGAGTTCCTCCGCGATCTTCGCTGACTGGAGATCGTCGTCCGCGGAACCCACCGTAGACCTGACACTCAGATGCGTGCCCGGTCGAAGCGTTCGATGAGGGTGGGCTTGCGCGCATGCGTTTGCCGCAGTGCGATGGTGCGCAACGTGAACGTGTCGTAGCGGTCCTCGCGTTCGGCGAGCGCTTGGAGATCAGTGAGCAACTTGACGGCGGCGTCGTACTCGGCCGGTTTCCGGGTGGCGATCATCGCCTCGACGCGCGCCCAAGCGGCGTCCTCCTCGCCGGCCAGTTCGTCGAGTCGCCGTTCGCGGGCCAAGGCGCGCGCATGTTCCTGGCGCGCCTCCTCTTCGGCGCGCTGGGCCGCCAGTCGGCGCTGTCGGTCGGCTCGTCGGCGTGCCGCGTCGTCGAGCAGGTCGGCCACGGTCCGGCGGGGCGGGACGTCGACGGTCGGGGCGGTGTCGCGGAAACGGCGCAGCAGTTCCATCCGCACCCGCGCGGCTTCACCTTGGACGACCCGCGCCAGGAGGCGGTCCTTCTCGGCAACCGGCAGGGTAGTGACCCAGTTGGCGAGGTCAACGTCAATGATCTCCTCAAGTGGCGGGGAAGTCTGCGCCGCGACCGCGAGCAGGTCCTCATCGAGGCGGAGGAAGTCGGCCAGCCCCCGCTGTGCCGCGGTGAGCGTGCCCAGTCCGGGCGGCACAGGCGGCTCGAGTTCGTCGTCGGCGTCGAAGTGGAAGTCGTCCCACTCGCAAGCGCCGAAGGTGGCCAGCCAGGCGAGGTAGAGCGGCCGGAGGTCACCGGCGGCGAGTTCGGCGCGGACTCCGACGATCGCCGACAGCGACGCCTCGGCGACGTAGTCGAATTCGAACTCGTCGTGGTCGTCCTCGCTGTTGAGGTCGAGCACGACGAACTCGCCCGCGACCCGGGCACTCACCTGGTCGCCGACGCAGTAATCCTCGACGACAGCGGGATCGAGCAGAGCACACGGCAGGCGGAGCATCACCCGGTGCGTGCCCCAGTTGGCCACATACAGGTGCGCGTCGTAATAGCGCTCCATCAACCGGTTGGGATTACCGCGGAAATCGCTCCAGTTGTACTCGTTCACGAAACTGGTGGCGGTGATCCTCGCCCGGGTGGACAGCGACCGGATCTCAGCCTGCTCGGCGTCGTCCAGCGGCCGGTCGACCGCCAGGAATTCGTAGTACTGATACGTGCTCACTATCCGTCCAGTCAATCGGTAGAGGTAAAAGGCTTCGCCCGGAAACTCGAGTCGTCTCCCTGGTGGAAGAACAGATGACCCTCGACCGTCACGTCATCGACAAGAGTCGCCCAGCCTCGTCCGCTGACCTGGTCGCCTTCGGTGTCACCGTCCCAGGTGAACTCGACACCGACCCGGCCGTCCCGCTCGGCTGGGCGGCAGTCCAGCGCACCATGGACGGCGATAAAACCGAACTGGCCGGTCCCGCCCCTGGCGAATTCGATGAAACCCGGCTCGACCAGGTCGATCGCGTCGCGGTCCCAGGTACTCATCGCCACGATCCGCCACCGACCGATCAACGGCGCCACAGACTTCAGACCACGTCTCGCCACAAGGCGTCAGGGTAGCCGTGCTGGGTTGTGGATGGGCGGAGGGGTGAGGGTGACAAGTTCTGGATCAGCGCACTGATTCCTCGAAGAACCGCGGCGTCCGTGACGTGTTCTTTCTGGTCTGCGACGGCCTCAAAGGCATGCCTGAGGTCATGACCAATTTCTGGCCGAAAGCCATTGCCCAACCCTGCGTTGTCCAATTGCTTCGGAAAGTTTTCTGTCTCGTGTTCCGTCAGAATTGGAACGCGGTGAGCGGTGCATCAAACATGTCTACAGCTTACCCAATTCCGACGCCGTATCACTTGCCCTGGATGAACTCGACGAGAAATGGGACAAGAAGTCCGGTGTGAGAATCTGACTGTGGCGCAACGCATGGGGAGAATTCGCACTCTTCCCTCAATCGCGACATCGAAATACGGCGAATGATCTGCTTCACCAACGCGATCGAAACAACTCCCGGGCCGGTCGACCGTCGACCGGGGCTGTTGTCGTTCAGGTTGTCGCCATTATCATCGGCCTCCCCAGGGCTGACCTTCCTGTTCGGCTTCGGCAATGTCCTCAACCTCGCGCTCCGTCTTGACGCGCCCTTTTGGGGCGCTCTACTCGTCTCACCTGCTGTTGGTCTCTCGATCCCCAGCTCATCGACGCAATTGCACCCAGCCCGCCGACGGCTGATCTTCGCCAGCATGGTGGCCCTGGCTTGAACGTGGCTGACCTGATATCCGCGGGCACGCTGCGCATGAGTCTCCGCATCGGGCCGCACACTCTCGGCTGCTCGTGGCCATGATCAGAACCGAATCGGCGGGAAGGTTGGCTCAACCCGAGCCAGCGGCGAATGCGGAAGATTGATGTTCGGATGTTCAAGGCTGATCAGGTCGGGTGGGCCCCGGAACGCGAAGTGCGGGCACCCAGCCTGGGGCAGCCCCCGGTGATCGACAGCCACATCGTGGATAGCTGAGTCACTTGTCCGTGCGGGTTCATCATGGACCCGGCAAATTTGCCACAATGAGGGGGTGGAGCGTCTGGAGACCGCGTCCGCGGTGCGTGTCCGAATGAGCAGGCAGAAGTCCCGGGACACCGGGATCGAGTTGGCGCTGCGTAAGGCCCTGCACAGCGCCGGCCTTCGTTACCGAGTGCATCGCCGGCCGGTCAAAGGCGTACGACGCGAGGCGGATCTGGTGTTCGGCCCTGCCCGCGTCGCAGTCTTCGTGGACGGCTGCTTTTGGCACGGGTGCCCGGAGCACGCCACGTGGCCTAAGAACAACGCGGAATTTTGGCGGGTCAAGATCGAGACCAACCGCAAGCGGGACGCCGATACGGACGCCAGGCTCCACGAAGCCGGCTGGCTCGCCCTCCGGATCTGGGAGCACGAGACCGTGGAGGTCGCCGCGGCTCGGGTCATCACGGCGGTCAGGGACCGCCGCTGAGACGCAGGCCTTGTCGGTGTCGAACAGTCCGTCGAACCTGTTGCAGGTGCACTTCCCGCTTCGCTTGATGGACCGGTCCAGGACCGACACGTCGAGCTCCTTGCCCAGCGCCGCAGCAAGGACATTGGCAGCCAGCTGCGGCGGGTTCGCATTCCCGATCTGCTGGGCGATGCCCCGCCAGACCAGGGTAGTCGGGTGAGAAGGTCCGGCTTGCTGTGAAGACTGGCTTTCGTGCGAGTGACGCAGGTATCTTCGTCCCACTCGATCCCGGCCACTGACACCCCGAGCCAATGTGCGGTGACATCTCAAGATTGCTCGAACCGGCGAAGAAGTCCACATCTAGAGCTGCGTAGGCAAAGGCGAGAGTGGCTGTCCGTCGATCACGGATGGAAGTTCATGAGGCAGGTCCGACGAGAACCGGCCCCGACCGACCAGACAAGCAGGCCGGATCCTTCACTCGATGCTCACACCAGCGCGGCGCGTTCATGATCACACGGAGTAACAAAGTCAGCTGTCCGCACGACGTGACCGATCACGGGGTGCGTTCGCCTTTTCGGGGGATGGTCGTCCGATCAGGGGGTGCTCTCTCGATGCCTTGATGAGGGCGCCAGCAAGTCTACCGTGGACTGCGTCGGCGTGGATTGTCCAGTCGACACGACCGGACACGCAATGGAGGGTCGGTGATCGACAAATCAGACCGGCAGTTCGCGGCTACAGATCTTCGATCGCCTCGACAGGCATCCAGAACAGGCTGCGAAGGCGAACTCGACGATCTCCAGGGTGGCAAACGTGTCGAAGCTTACCGTCACCGATTGCCGGAGCCGAGGTGCCCGACAGGTTTCACCCAGCAGCCCATTTCACCCGAGAAGCACGGACAGCACGTGCTGTCCGTGATAGGGAAAACCCACGTACCTACATACGAATACTGGCCATGGAGTCCGTGTTGCACAATTGGATCAGGTCCGGAGGAGCGGACAACGACGTCGCCCGCCAACGATCGAACGTCTGGCCACAAGTTCGTGGACAGCAGCGGCTACGAGGCCGGACAGATCGGGTGACCACAGCCCACAACAGTAAGCCGAGGTCGGCCACGAGGAGCGTGTGCCAATGGTGATGAACCCGCAGTCCTGGACGCCGGACGCCCGCCTGATCCAATACGTCGAAGAGCAGTTCGACAAGGCAGTCAGAGTGTACGAGACAAACACGAACCTCGTCTCGGAGCACGCGAATCACGAGGAATCGATCCGAGTGGGCGGGTACTCGGACCGAACGTTGCTCGAACTCGTCCAGAACGGCGCCGACGCCATGTCCGGAGTGGAAGGTGAACCGAACTCCGCGGGTCGTGTCGAGATCGTCCTCGACACGGAGAACCGGACGCTCTACTGTGCCAACGTGGGTCGGCCGTTCTCGAGAAGCGGCCTGATTACCATCACGCACGCTCATTTGAGCGATAAGCGCGGTGACGAGATCGGCCGCTTCGGGCTCGGCTTCAAGTCCGTGCTCGCGGTTTCGGATGCTCCCCAGGTCTTCAGCCGCTCGGTCTCCTTCGAGTTCAACTCGCCCAAGGCCCGCGCCGTAGTCGCAGCGATAGACCCGACGACGAAGCGCTGTCCGGTCCTCCGCACTCCGACCATCGTCGATCCCTTGGCCGCGTTCGCCGATGACCCGATTCTGGCAAGCCTCACTGAGTGGGCGACCACAGTCGTCAAGCTTCCCCGGGCAGCAGGTCTCGCGCGGCTCCGCCGGGAGATAGAACAATTCCCGTCGGAGTTCCTCCTCTTCGTCGGCGACGTCCGACAGATCAGACTGAGGGTGCTCGGCAACAACCCGTTCGAGACCACCCACGTGTCCCGCAATTTCGGCAACGGGGTACTCAAGATCGAACGTCCCGACGGCAGCGGAGACGAGTGGATCGTCGAAAACCACATGCACGAGCCCTCGACCGAGGCTCGCAAGCAAGTCGGTGAGGCCGTGTCACGTGCGAAGGTCAAGGTCACCGTCGCGATTCCGAAACGCCAGGCGAGGCTGCGGATCGGACAATTCTGGTCTTACTTCCCGCTCCAGGACCAGACTTCGGCGTCGGCCCTGTTCAACGCCCCTTGGAGCGTGAACGACGACCGGACGACGTTGCTCAAGAACGACTACAACCGGGAGATCCTGAGAACCCTCGCCGGTATGTTCGTCGACCTGCTGCCACGGGTGAGCACGAGCGACGATCCCGCCTCGCATCTCGACTACATGCCCGCTCGAGGTAGGGAGCCGCTCTCCTTCGGTGATGAGTTGCTCTGCACACACGTGCCGAAGTTGTCGGCAGGTCTCGACCTCATTCCCGACGCGACGGGAACGCTGACCCGCTCCACGAGGCTACGTCCCCTGGACTTCGGCATCGCAAACATCGATGCAAGCGACCACCTCGCGTGGACCAGTTCGCCGAACACTGCCGACGACGTCCCGAACTGGCGTTGCTACACATCGCCACAACGAACGACGCGTCTCCGCCAGCTGTTCGTGGCCTCGGCGTCCGGTGACCTCCTCGACAGCAGCAGGGACGACAAACGTACGCTGGATTCACTTCCCAAGCGGGGGCTTCTCAGCTGGCTTCGGGAATGGGCGGAAGGTGACGACATCGCATCCGCCGTCGGCGCGCTCAAATTTGTCCTGGTACACCGGAATCTGCCCAATGTCGAACAGGCCAAGGTGGTCCCGACGACCGGCGGTATGCGGGCACTGAAGGACAGGAAAATCGTCTTCCTGCACCAGGAAGAGGACATAGAAATCGAGCATGCGATCTTCGTCGATCCCGGTCTGCTGGCACATCCAGGAGTGGACAAGATCCTCCGGGAGTTCGGGTTCCGCGACCTGGATCCGCTCGCGATTCTCAACGCCCGCTTGGCGAATCTCTCGACGACACCCGACGAAGAGCAGCTCTCCAAGCTCTGGGATGCGGTTATGGGAGTCGGGGAATCGGATGCGGTGGAGGCCTTGTCCGCCCACCCGGCCACGGTCAAGGTTCCGACGCGGGACGGTGCCTGGGCGTGGCCGAGGCAGGTCTTCGACCTCAACGTAGCTTTGGGCGCCGAGCTGGCAGCCAAGACTTTGGACCGCGACCGCTGCATGCCCAAGGTGGCGCACCAGCTCGGAGTCGTGCACCGCCCTGTGAGCAAGTACTCCACGGAGGACGAGCCCCTGCGCGAAAGATACCTCGAGTGGGTCTTGACCACCCTCAACTCACAGCAGGGGCCCGGTGAGCGCCCGATCGAGCGCGTCGAACTCTACCCGAGCGAAGGTCCGGGCCCGTTCTCCATGCTGTTCCTCCTGCGCGATGCTGGAGCATCCGACCGGACACGCGTGCACTGGACCGCCGAACTGCTCCAAGCCCGAGACTCCGAATGGACGTGCGAAGACCTGGACACGGGCATTTCCCACCGAGTGCAGTCACCCGTTCGTTGGGCAGTGGACCGTGCCGGCTTGCTGGACACCGACCAAGGGGTCCGCCCACCCGGCGAGGTCGTCGCCCCGTCGATGCTCAAGTACAGAAACCTCCTGCCGCTGTTCCGTGGACCTCGCCAGGTCGCCGATGCGTTGGATCTTCCTGACGAACTGGACGCCGTACCGGCTGCCGTGCTCAGGAGCGCACTCGAGGCGAAGCTGTTCCCATCGGCCCTCGACAACACCGTGCTCGTCGAATTCATCACCAGTGCCTGCCGCATCGCCTATCCCGAGGGGCGGCCTGCGACCATCCCCGCCCGGGTGAGACGCGCGGTCGAGGCACGTTCTCCGTCCTCGGTCTACCTCGCCACCACTGACGAGCAGGAGGAGTTTCTCTCCTCCCGTCAGCGCCCGTATCTGCGGGTCACGGACGATCGGGTGGCCGAACTCGGGACCTCGATGGGTTGCCGCCGATTCGAAGACAGCTTCGCCTTCTCCATGGTGATCGAAGGAGAACAGGACGGCGATCGTATTGTCGATCTCTTCCCCGGACTTCGCGCCATGCACGTTGTCGACAAAGTGATGAGTGCGATGGTCGCGCGGGCGCTCCGAGTGGCCAAGCGGGTGACCACCGAGGACGGCGTCGAGGACCAGACGCTCGAATGGCACCTCGACGGGCAGACCCTGGTGGTACGCAGCGATGTCGACGAGCGTCGCCTGCTCGGGGTCGTCAACGAAGCTTTCGACCTGCGCCTCACGAACGTCGACCTCGACAGTGTTTTGCGGGCGGGCCTGGACCTCCACCACGAGAAGCTTCGGCAGGAAGCCAAAGCCGCGACCACCGATGCCGAGCGACTCGAAGTCTACTTCGGTCCGGACGACTTGCGCGACGCATTGCCGAAGGGGCTCTGGCAAGCGCTCGAGGCGCAAAACTTGGTCGACGACTCGACGTCGGTTGCCGATCTCTTCCTCACGGTGTACGGATCCGACTCGATCAAACAGCTCGCCGACCAGTTCCAGAACGACGGTTTCGCCGATGTTCCGAAATCATGGGCGGGTGGTGCGGCAACCATCTCATGGCTGCGGAAGATGGGCTTCGGAAGCAAGTACGCCGGCCGTCGCACCCAGCACCAAGAGGACGAGTTCGTCGTCCCCGGTGCCGTGAAGCTCAGTCCCCTCCACGATTTCCAAAAGAGAATCAGTCGGCAGCTCAAGGACGTACTCACGCTCCGCGAGGCGGATGGTCGTCATCGCAAGGCGATGGTCGAGTTGCCCACCGGCGCAGGCAAGACACGTGTGGCCGCCGAAACCGTACTCAGGCTCTTCATCGATGGAGATCTTCGTGGCCCGGTCCTTTGGATCGCCCAGTCGCAGGAACTGTGCGAACAAGCTGTGCAAACCTGGAGCACCGTCTGGCGCGGTCTGGGAGACGATCGGCCGCTCACGGTGGGTCGTTTGTGGGAAAACAACACCGTGCACGAGCCGGACACCGAGTTTTCGGTCGTCGTGGCGACGGACGCCAAGCTCGATGTCATCCTCGGCCATACCGAGTACGCGTGGTTGAGCGACGCGGCCGCGGTCATTGTCGACGAAGGACACCGGGCAGGGGGCTCCGAGCGATACACGCGGATCCTGAATTGGCTCGGGGTGGCGGGCCGAGGGTGGGAACGTCCGCTTGTCGGGCTCTCCGCGACTCCCTTCAAAGGCACGTCCGAAACAGCGACCGCCGCGCTCGCCAGCAGGTTCGGCAAGCGCAAGCTCAACGTCTTCGACACGACCGATGCATACCGTTCACTCGTCGAACTCAGAGTACTCGCGCGGGTTCAGCATGAAGTGCTCCCCGGCGTCGAAGTAATCCTCAAACCGGACGAGATTGCCGAAGCCGAGCAACAGCGCAGGCTACCGGCGCGTGTCATGGACCGCGTCGGTGCCGATCAAGCCCGCATGTCGATCCTCGTCAACCACATCATGGAGTTGGATAAAACCTGGCCGGTGCTGGTCTTCACCCCGAACGTCCTGTCCGCCCAGGTGCTCGCCGCGACGCTGCGATGCCACAATATCGCGGCAGCGGCTGTGAGCGGGCAAACAAGCAGACAGGAGCGGCGCAACATCATCGAGAGCTTCAAGAACAACGAGATCCGCGTTCTTGCGAACTGCGACCTGCTGGCACAAGGATTCGACGCCCCCGGTGTTCGCGCTCTCTACATCGCTCGCCCGACTTTCAGCCCAAACGCCTACATCCAGATGGCCGGGCGCGGGCTCCGCGGCCCTGTCAACGGCGGAAAGGAAGAGTGCTTGATCGTGGACATGGCGGACAATTTCGGAGCCTTCAACGAGTGGCTCGGCTACCGCGAATACGAAGACCTCTGGCAGGAGCAGCACGCGTGATTCTCGTACCTGACCTGACCGACATCGAGAAGAACGCGACCAGTGAGGCGGAGCGCAGGATCGCCCGATTGCTTCGGGAGATCGACGGTGACCCCGACGCAGTCGCCTTCCACTCGGTGAAATTGCGGTCCCACACCTACAAGCAACAGGCCGAAGCCGATTTCGTCGTGCTGTGGAAGAAACTCGTGATCGTCGTCGAGGCCAAAGGCGGGGGCATCAGGAAACATGAGGGCAACTGGTACAGCATCGACCGACGGGGCGACTGGCACAAGTTGGCCACTTCACCCATGGAGCAAGCACAGTCGGCGATGTACGCCCTGCGGAACATCCTCCGTGAGGAAGGAGTCGGATGGTTCGCGCAGGAGGCCGTCGTGATCACTCCGGACATCGACTCTCCTCCGCGCTCGGTCGAGTGGCAGCCGACCCACTGGCTGGCGCGAAACGACATGAGCATCGCGGAGTTGACCCGGGCTTTCGACAAGATCGCGGAGAATACCCAGAAGCCTCCCGCGAACCGGAAGCTCGCGAGAATCGACGACCTGCGGACGCGTCTGTTCGGTCACTTCACCCGCATGCCGGTGATCGATGCACAGCGTGGTGCGGTGATCGAGGAGCAGAACCGCGCCACAGCGGGCCAGGCCAGGGTTCTCGCATCGCTGGCACGTAACCCTCGGGTGCTGGTCTTCGGTGGTGCGGGCACAGGCAAATCACTCGTCCTCGTGGAGGCGGCCAAGCAGGAGGCCGATCAAGGCAAATCCGTTCTCATCACTTTCCGTTCCCCCGCCTTGGAGGGATTTTTTGCACCACACGTGATCGGTCGCGACATCGATCTCCTCCCGTTCGACCGACTGGTACCCACCAAGACTTACGATGTCGTGTTCGTCGATGAAGCACAGGACCTGATGACAGCGGACGGTATGGACCGCATCGACGGGACGATCGTCGGCGGCCGGAGCGCCGGCCGCTGGCGAATGTTCCTCGACCAGAACAACCAGGCGCACGTGGATGGGCAATTCGACGAGGATGTCCTGGAAATCGTCACCGCGGAGGCCTTTCCGGTCGACCTGAGTCTCAACGTCCGGAACACGCGGGCGATCGTCCATACAGTCCAGGAGTACCTCGGCGCAGACGTGGGAGACCCCGGCATCGTCCACGGAGAGAAGGTCCGATGGCGGACGACCGAGGGCGATTCCAGTCTGGCCGGGGCCGAATCGGTGGCTGAAGAGTTGGTGGCCGACGGAGTTCGTGCCGACGACATCTGGATCATCCGCACGGACTCGAGTGCACCGCCCGAAAACACCAAGCGAGGTTTCGTCGTCACGAGCCCCAAATACGCCAAGGGTCTTGAAGCGGAGCACGTGATCGTCTGTGAGCTTCCGGAATCCTTCGACGAAGCGGGGACCGCGGCCTTTTACGTCGCCGTCACCCGCGCACGAGTCTCCTTGGACATGGTCTTCTCCCGCGAAGACAAGCGACGCATCCAATATTTGGTCAGACAGCAGTTGGAGAAGAATTGACTCTCACCAAGGCGCAGGAGGTCGCGCTGCACCACCTCCGGACGGCATACGCCGGACCCGATCGTGGTGACCGGGAGGTCCTCCTCAACCTGCCCGATCGTCAGTACGCCGTGGGGATGCTGTTCCCCGCAGCGTCGTTGCCTCCGGACCCGGACGTCCCCGAGGGCGATCCGCAGATCGAAGCGGAAGTGGCCGCAGGCGAGGTGGAGGAGGCCGGCGCGAACGTCCCGCTCGCCGAGGACTGGCGTCCGTCGTCGGTCGCGATATCGTTCGTCACCGACAAGCCGAGCGTCTCGTGTGACTTCTCCGGGGGAACCTACCAGCCGGTCAAAGACGATGGCCCCCCACGTTGGCAACGTGCTCCGTTCCGATTCGAGAGCCTCGTACTCACACAGGGCCGTCCCCTGCACGTCCTCACCGCAGGCGAGGTACCGATCGAGATCGGATCGCGATGGCGCGCCTACGGCGACGCGCACCTCGTGACGGTGCACGCTCGCGTGTCGGCCAAGTCCACCGACGACGACCGACGTGACATCGGCCTGACGCTCTTTCAAGTGGCTCTCAGTGTGGCCCCCGCACTCGATGGCCGGATCCTGGAGTACGACCGGACCAATGTGTTCGACTCCGATCCCGAATCCGCGGAGCTGCGACTCCGATACCGGGACAAGAAGGTCTACGCGGTCGGCCACGGCATGGCGGCGGACTGGGACCTCACCGACGGCATCTGCACACGGGTCTTCCTCGATCCGGTGCCGTCCTTCGTGGTACCCGCTGTCGAAACGACCGGCCTCGCACCCGGTTCCATCGAATCCGAGGCACTCCTGCTCGACAACCTGTCGCGGATCGACTCGGAAACGGAACGAGTGACGTCGACACTGGACGCCTTCGTCGACGCCTATGCCCGCTGGGTCTCCGAACAGACCGACTGTGTCGACGGCTTCGGAGCCGACGCGCCGATCGCACGATCCATCACCGACCGGGCGCAGGCCGCTTTGCGCCGGATGGAGGCTGGTGTCGACCTCCTTCGCGCACCCGGTCAGGACTCGTTGAGGACCGCCTTCGCACTCGGCATGACCGCAATGCGGCTTCAGATCCGTCAGATCTCGATCAGGAACGGCGCCGATCCGGCCGCTGTCGAGGAACCCCGGTGGCGTCCGTTCCAGCTCGGCTTTCTGTTGGTGGCTCTGGCGTCGACGGTGGATGAAACTCACAACGATCGAGAACTTGTCGACCTGATCTGGTTCCCGACGGGCGGCGGCAAAACCGAGGCCTACCTGGGCCTCGCCGCCGTGGAGATCTTCCGGCGCCGCATAGTCCATGGCATTTCGGGTGCGGGAACGGCCGTGATCACGCGGTATACACTCCGACTCTTGACCTCGCAGCAGTTTCAGCGGGCGGCTTCGCTCATCTGTGCGATGGAGTTACTCCGGAACCAAGATCCGCGTGCGAAGGGAATGGCTCCGTTCTCCATCGGCCTGTGGGTCGGAAACGAAGTCACTCCTCGCACGCGGCGGGACGCGCAGGCGGCGCTCGAGCGCCTCCACAAAGCCGCCCGTCCCGAGGAAGCGAACCAGTTCCAGATCGAGAGCTGTCCATGGTGCGGTGCCGCGCTCCTGCCGCGGTCCGGTCCCACCGCTCCGGACCGCTACGGATTCCGCGACGTCGGCCACGACGTGGTCATCCACTGCACCCGAGCGAACTGCGAGTTCCAACGCGAGCTCCCGGTCGCCGTGATCGACGACGTCCTTTACGAAGAACCGCCGACGATCCTCCTGGCGACCGTCGACAAGTTCGCGCGTCTGCAGTTCCTCCCGGACGCGGGCAAGCTGCTCGGGCTCGGTACTCCGTTCCGGCAACCGTCCCTGGTCATCCAAGACGAGCTGCACCTGCTGTCGGGTCCGCTCGGCACGACGGTAGCTGTCTTCGACGCCGTCATCCAGGTTCTCCTGAGCCACGACGGTCCGGCTCCCAAGATAGTCGCGTCGACCGCCACGATCCGTGCCTCGGATGAACAGGTCCGAGGTCTGTACGGGCGTTCGGTCGCGCTGTACCCGCCGGCGGGGCTGCGCGGCGACCGGACCTTCTTCTCCCGTCCGGTGGAAAGTGGCGAAGGTCGCCTCTACGTGGGTTTGATGCCGCAGTCGATATCGCAAGTGTCCGCGGTCGTCGCCGCGACGGCGCCTCTGGTCGAGATACCGGAGGTGCTCGTCGAGGATGCGACCACGCACACCACGAGAGATTCGTACTGGACGCTGGTGATGTACCACAACAGCCTTCGCGAGCTCGGCCGCACGGGAACGTTGGTGGTCGACGACGTCAACGGGCGTCTCGAACCGCGATCGGAACGGTTGGGATTGCCGCTGCGCCGGGTGCGCGCCGAGCGGCTCCTGGAACTCACCAGTCGCCGAGGACCAGACGAACTGCCCAACGACCTCCGCGAGCTGGGGCGAGGCGTCGACGATTCGCCGGAGGCGATCGATGTCGTGCTTTCCTCGAACATGCTGTCGGTCGGCATCGACATCCCTCGCTTGGCGCTGATGTTGATGGTGGGCCAGCCCAAGACGACCGCCGAGTACATCCAGGCAACCAGCAGGGTGGGCCGTGGTCGAAACAACGGGATTGTGACCACTCTGTTCCGGTCGAACCGGGCGCGTGACCGCTCGCACTTCGAGAGCTTCCGGTCATACCATGAAGCCCTCTACCGCAATGTCGAGCCGACTAGTGTGACTCCGTGGTCGTTGTCGTCCCGAATACGCTCCCTGGCCGGCGCGCTGGTGGCATTGCTGCGTCACTCGTTACCGGCTCTCGCCGCGAACGACGCTGCGTCGCGCTTGGACCTCGAGGACGATCGCATGTCGGGGGCAATCGAAAAACTGGTGGCGCGCTTCCTGCACCTGGTGAACTGCTCCGACCGTGTCGAGGCGGAGGAGACCGAGGATCAGGTGTGGCAGCTTCTGCGCGAGTGGGACCGTCGCGCGGAGAGCGCGCGTGAGGCCGGAGAAACCTTGGTGTACGACCGTCGGAAGCAAGACGACGAAGCGCTGCTCAAACGATTCGGCCACAATCGAGAGGGATGGCTCGTCGCCGATTCGATGAGGTCGGTCGAGCCGAACGTCGCCGTCCAGGTACGCGAGCCGATGGAAGGGGGCAAAGGTGGAACGAATCGTGCATGATCTCCGCATCTCGGAGACGATCACGCCCTTCGGAGTGGGCGCGATCGTCGACGTGCTGGGCGAATCTCTGATTGCGGCCGACACCTCCTGGTGGGATCGCAAGTACGCTCCCGAGATCAGCTGTGATCGGCTTCTCGCTCGCCTCAGTCCCGGTGCCCTCCGACAGCCGCCCGCACACGCCGGGCGCGCGGCCAGGGAAACCCCGCACCTGCTCTACTGGCGTTTTCCCGCCTGGCGGTTCTGCGAGCGGTGCACGAGACTCTCGCAGATCAGCGGCAAGAACAAGGGCCGCTGGACCAACCGGTGCGAGTGCGGTGGAAAGCTTGTTCCGATGCGGTACGTCGCCGTTTGTGAGAGAGGAAGCCATATTCAAGACGTACCTTGGTTCAAGTGGGCACATCGAGGCCACGGCGCGGAAGTCACCGAATCTGTGCGCTTCTGTCGTGCCTACAAGGAATTGAAGTTCATCCGATCTTCTCAACGCGGCGAGGGCCTCGCATCGCTCAGCGTCCACTGCGCGGGTTGCAAGCGAACCCGCCCGCTTTCCGAGCTCGTGGGCGCGGAATCGCTCCAACGAGACGGTATCCGTTGTGCGGGCTGCCAGCCTTGGCAGGAGCCGACGAGTGAAACCGTGTGCGAGTATCGGCTCACGGCCGTTCAGCGAGGCGCCACTGGCAATTACATCGCTGATCAGCTGTCCGCGCTCGACATCCCCGAGGAAACCCCTCAGTCCGCCGAGACAGCCGAAAAAATCCGTAGCCACGTGTACTTCGAGAAGGTGGTCGCCGACAACGGTGGCCCCCAGGCCGAAATGGTAGCCGGATGGATCGCGGATGAAGTCGGCGCAACGGCATCGGACGTGCTCACCCTCGCTGCGGACGGAGAGGCCGCCGAGGAATCTCCACTTCTCGACTTGAAAGACGGGGAGTGGGCGGCCTTCTGCAAGAAGCTCGAGTGCGGCCGAGACCATGGCGTCGGCGACTTCGTCGTCGACGGTTGGCCGGTGTCCACCGAATCCGGCTGGCCTCCGGCGCTGACAAGCAAACTGACAAGTGTCGGCCAAGTGCGCCGCGTCCGCGAGGTTCGGGCACTCCGCGGTTTCCGGCGGCACGACGCCGAAGCCGAGTTCGTCAAGGCCGACCTCGGTCCCGACAGCAAGCGAAAGCCGATCTACCCGGCCATCGAAATGTTCGGAGAGGGCATCTTCATCCGTTTCGACGAGGATCAGCTGTCCGATTGGGAGAGTGTGCCGGAAGTCCGCGCTCGTGCGGAGATTCTCATGGGTCGCCGGAACTCCAGTCCTTGGGCTCAGCGCCTGGCCGTACCGGAACCGCGCTTCGTCGCACTGCACACCATCGCTCACCTCCTCATCCGTCGACTGGCCTTCGCAAGTGGTTACTCGTCGGCGTCGCTCCAGGAGCGCATCTACGCACATTCCGACCGGCCTGACCGCACCGCGGGCATCCTGATCTACACAGCGGCCGGGGATGCGCAGGGGACGCTCGGGGGGCTCGTGCGGCTCGGCCATCCCGACACGCTCATGCCGCTGCTGCTGGCCGCCCTGGGCGATGCGGACGTTTGCTCGAACGACCCGGTGTGCATCGAGAGTGACCGCCAAGGCTCTTCGCACCTCAATCTGTCCGCCTGTCACGGCTGTGCGCTCGTCAGCGAGACCTCGTGCGAGACCGGCAATCGCCTCCTGGATCGCCAGTTGGTCCTGGGCGGAGGAGCCGTGCCCGGCCTGTTCGATCACGTCCTCGACGAGGTGCGGCGCACGGCCGGTAGGTGACCTCGAGTAGGGATTCCACGAACAGTGTCCGAAGAGATGGTCGGGGTTGTCTCCTACGCCCCTTTGGAGCCTGCTGCTCTACTGCGGCGCGCCCCACCAAGTACGCGCTATCCGTCGGACTCGACAGGTTGCAGTGGCACTTGCCGCCGCGTGCGCGAGGTTGATCGACGTGCCGCTGGTGTACTGGATGGACCGGTTCTCCCGCAATCCGGGGGACATGGTGATGCTGCTGGGCGAATTGGGCCAGAGGGGTGTGCTCCGGTCGGCGACGAGCCGTTCGACACCTCGACGCCGACGAGGTCGTACGCCGGGATGTTCGCCGATTCGAGCGCGACACGCTCATCGATCGTGTCATCGCGGATACGGATCGCAAGCCGGCCATGAACGAGCGGACGTACGACAACCCCTGTCGGCGCCCAGATGAACAAGACCACCCACAAGCTCGTGATCGACGAGCACGAGGCACTGATCGTGCGGCTGATCTTCGACCTCTCCGCTGAGGCTCGGGTCGGCTTCCGCGCCAACGACCGCAACATGATCTACCGCTACTGTGCGTGCCGGTATCCGGCCCCGCTGCGGTGTCGGCAGGTACGGTCCCGGACGCGCAGGCCGGCTCCCCGCAGCCGCCACGACCTCATCGCCGGCCAGCTCATCGAGCATTCCTTCGCTGCCGGGTTCGTCGAGGGCGGCACTCCGCCACAGTCCGGCTTAGGTCCATTCGGTAGCAGCAGATGCCGCCAGGTGCACCTGCCGGTCAGCAACGAACACGATCGCGGTAAACCCGCTGGGGCACCAGCCTTGGCCGGTTCGCCACCCCTGCGGCCGTTTCGCGGCCACCGGGGTCAGCGGGTCGGTCAACACCGCGCCGAGACCAGCCAGTGCCAACGTCGATCTCAACACCCAGGATCATGATCGCGAACTACGGCTGGAGCACTGACCACGGGACTCTTCGCTCATCTCTTTGTCCGAACGCGCTGCCCCTGAACATCGGAACCGGACGGCGTAGGCATGGTTGTCGACAGGCGGACCGCCGACTGCGGTGTCTGCCGCGAAAACCAGGGTTGCACGCGCAGTGAATCATTCCGGGTGTTCTGCCGCGTCAGGGCGGCGGACAGTTTGCTGTCGAGTCCAACCGGCCCACCGATTGTGGGGCGGCAACGGAGCCGGAGCAGCTCAGGTCTGTTCGGGGGACGTCTGGTATTGCGAACAAGAAGACGGTGCTTGTCGCGAAATCCTGGTGCCTTGGCATAGCAAGGTCGAGGAGCCCGTTGAGACAGGCGACCGCGAACGAGCTTCGCCGTGTCGGTCCAAATTGCATCGACTTGACGGTGATTTCCGCTATCCTTTACCCCGATCGGGGATCGGACACAAACGTAAGGGGCGGGTAGTGGAAAGGCCGACAGCAGTCAATGCATCGGAGAAGCGGCTTTCGTCGCTTGAAGTCTGCGCGGGGGCGGGAGGACTCGCACTGGGTCTGGAACAGGCTGGGTTCGATCCTGTCCTGCTCATCGACAACAACGCCGTCGCGTGTGAAACGCTGCGCATGAACCGCCCGTTCTGGCGAGTCCTGGAGGCGGATCTGCTTGATTTCGATCCCGCCGAGCACCAGCAGGTCTACGACGTCGACTTGCTTTCGGCAGGCCTTCCCCGTGTGAAGGCCACGGCTGCCGTCAACCGAGAAGACGACAGCGAGGTCGAGCTCAAGCTGCTCGAGGCCACGATCCTGCTGGCCCACGGAGTGCAACCGCGCGCTCTTCTGATCGAGAACGTTCCGGACCTCGTCACCAAGGACACCTACGCGCCGATCCGCGAGTACATCGGCAAAGAACTCGATCACCTCGACTACCGGTACCAATGGTTTGTGCTCAATGCGATGCATCACGGAGTTCCCCAAGACAGAAAGCAGGGGATCCTGGTTGCGTTCAAGGGTGATTCGATGAATGCCTTCGAGCCACCGACCGCGGACTCGAAACCACCGAAGACTGTGGGTGAAGTGCTGAAGGAGTCGATGGCGGCGCGTGGCTGGCCGAAGGTTTCCGAGTGGGCTGTCCAAGCTGACCGGGTCGCACCTACGTTGGTCGGAGGCTCCTGGAGGCGAGGTGGAGCAGATCTGGGGCCGAGAGGTTCGAAGGCCGCCTGGGAGCGGATGGGGGTGAATGGCGGCACGGTCGCCGACCACGTACCCGACGCAGACTTCGATTGGAACCCATCCTCGGGACGCGACGCTATGGTGCAGCTCACCGTCGACCAGACAGCACTTCTCCAGGGGTTTCCACCGGACTGGCGCTTCGCGGGCCGGAAGACCGCCAGCTACCGTCAGGTCGGCCAGGCTTCGCCGCCGCCGGTCGGACGCGCACTGGGTGACGCAATCCGGGCTGCGATCTTGGCGTCTTGATAAGATCTCGCGCCATGACACCCGCACAGCCGGAAGGGCTGCCACCTGGGCAAACACATATGGTGGACCTGTTCGCCGGCCCGGGCGGGTTGGATGTGGCGGCGCGTTGGCTCGGTATCACCGTGGACGGCATCGAGTGGGATGCGAATGCCTGCGCCACCCGTGAAGAGGCTGGACTGAGGACCACGCAGGGTGACGTTCGCGATTACGAACCGGAGCAGTTTTCCGACGCCACGATTCTTGCAGGTGGCCCACCTTGCCAGACCTACACCGTCGCCGGAGGCGGTGCGGGCCGTCGCGCGTTGGAGCGCGTGCTCGACTTCGTCAAACGGATGGAAGCTCGGGAGGACATCAGCCAAGATCTGTCCCTGCTGGACGCTGAGCAATACGTGCGGGGCGAGCCGGACGTGCGAACAGGCCTCGTGATCGAACCTCTGCGGTGGGCATTGCGAGCGGTCGACGCCGGCCGCCCGTACGAAGCCATCGTGTTGGAGCAGGTTCCTGCGGTCCTGCCGGTGTGGGAGGCAGTAGCCGATGTCCTTGCCGGAGAGGGTTACAACGCGGTTTTCGATATCCTGCACACTGAAGAATTCGGAGTGCCGCAGACTCGTCGCCGAGCTATTCTGATCGCACGTCACAACAGCCCGGCGGAGCTTCCCCGGCCGACGCATCGCCGCTACCGGAAGGGAATGGCGCGCTCGGAAGGCGATCCCCGATTGCGACCATGGGAGTCGATGGGGGCTGCGCTCAAGCGTCGAGAGAAGTTCGTAGTCGTATCCAACTACGGTACAGGTGGTGATCCGAAGGCTCGTGGGCAACGCGAATCTGATCATCCGGCCGCGACGGTCACCGGGAAGGTCAGTCGGAACCGCCTGGTGACCTCTCGTGGCATTCAAGATCGGTTCACATTGGCCGAGGCCGGGCGGCTCCAGACCTTTCCACTGGACTACCCCTGGGCGGGAAAAGACAGAGCGCAGCAGATCGGCAATGCCATTCCACCGAGGCTCGCTGTGCACGTCCTCGCCGCGTCGATGGGGCGGAGACCCATCGACGCGACTTTGGACGAAGCCGTCGAGGGCAAATGGGACGACACCAGTGGATCGGCCCCCGTGCTGACCGAACCCCTGCCAACGGTCACGTCCGAGAAGAACATCGGTAAACAATTGAATCTCAGCCTGTAACCGCCTTTCTCGGACGGTGTCGAATCGGTGCTTCGTCCAGTAGTTTCTTGAAGAATGGTACCAAGGAATTCACGGATACTTCGTTCGCTGCACCGTCGTCCGGTCCATCCGGGAGTCGCTCCCACGACACGGGCGGCATGTCCGCGGATTCTGCGATCCAGTTGTGCAATACGTCGTCGTCGGGGGGTTCATCGGGTGCGAGCACGTCGTAGAACAACGTGCTGCCTGCCGCATTGACGGCTTTGGACAGCGCGTTGATGTGATCACCGGGACGATGTACGCGGGCTTCCAGGAGCTGTTCCACCACGCGAAGGAGCGCCATGGCGGTCGGCCGGTGATCGATGATGTCCAGTCGCAGCGTCGTATTCAGGGTGTCCTGTGACCGACAGGCCAGTTCGACCGTTCGGTAGTCTTTGCCGTTTCGGAACAGTTCCGCCGTCCACCACAGGCGAGCGAATGCCTGCTTGTAGTGGGCGCCACTGAAATGCTCCGAGGTGGCGATTTCTCCGCCTTTGTGGCGCCACACAACATAGTCCGGCGCGACGACCAATGCCATGAAGTTCCACAGACGAGCGTCCGCCGCTTCGGCTCGAGTCAATCGCAAGGTTGCGTGCAGCCGCGGAGCGAGCCAGCCGTCGGCGACAGCCCTTGCCTTCGACGTCCGGCGATCTTCGAATCGACGCATTGCTTCGTCCACCAGCTCGCGGATGGGCGCGGCGCGCCACCTTGCGACGTCTTCCGGAAAGGGAATGGATGCCTTGCGGAGGGCGACCTGGGGTGGCTTCTCCTTGCCGGACTGGATGCCATGGCTGAGGTACTTGACGACAGCGGTGTCAGGCAGAAGTCCCAGTACGGGCGGAATTTCGAGGGCAGTCGTGGCGCGGCTCATCGGCTTTCATTTCTCTCGGCCCTGACCGATCGGACGGCGTCGGTCAGCTTCTTGGTTATCCGACTGCGCTTGCCTGCCGCGTAGTGGATACCGGTTTGGAGTTCAGACCAACCGAAGTTCTCGGTGCGACGTTTCAGGATTTCGTAGAGCGCATCGGCAAGCTGTCGTCCGGGCAGGACGTCCGGCAACATCATGCGCAGGACACGGCCACGCCAGCCTACGGGCAGCACCGGGTTGCCCTCGTCGTCCTCGTCCAGTTCACTGATGGCGCTCTGGAACATGGCAGCCCAGGCGTCGTGGGCGATCTGGCTTGCCGTTGTTTCGCGCAGCAGCCGTTCTTCGGGCGTGCCGCCCTTGCGATTCATGACCTCCAGCAAGCCGTCGACGGCGGTGGTGTTGAGATATACCTTCGGGATCTCGCCGGTGGTTTCGACAATCCATAACGCATCCTTGTAACCGCGCAGCCATTCGAGAGGGCCACCGCTGAAATCCACTTGGATGATCTCGATCTCTTGCTGACGCAACGGTCTTGAGGCTCGCAGGTCGGCATACCAGTTTTTCTCGGTCGTGCCGATTATTCGCCCTTCCACCGAATCGATTGTCGCGACGACGGCGATTGCAAGTGAGGCGCGGTTCGAATGGCGGCTGCGGACAAGTTCGATGGTACCTTCCCAATCGCCGCCAGGGCCGCGGGTCAAACGCGCGGTTCGGCGTGAGTTTGTCGCCGACTCGGAAAGCACGGCCAGACATTGGATGTCGGACCAAGGACCCTTTGTGATTTCCTGCTCGGGAAGCGAGGCTTTCACTCGGATGGTAGCCTTTTCCCATTTCTCGCGACCGGTCTCGTGCAGGGCAATAGTACGCTCGACCTTGGACACCTTCGCATAGGGCAGCTCGGCGCCGTCCACGATTACAGACACGACGTCGAGAAGGACTTCCCCGAAGAGAGTCTTGTAGGGGGAAACCGGTTTCATAGCGCGCCTCCGCGGGCCTTCTGGACGTCGACGATGAGCCGGGCCAGCCTGCCTTGTACCGGGTGAGAGGCGGGGTCGGTCACGCCGACGAACGTTGCAGACCGCACACCGGCTTCGATAACGACGTTGTCGTCATCGATCCGGCAGTTGTCGGACGGGGTGAGAATCTTCCAGTCGACCTGTGGGCGGCCGCCGGAGCGCACGTCGAATTTGGCGACCGGTGTGAGCCGCCATGGATCCTCGACTTCGGGCAGCTTGAGGTCGACTCTCACATGCCAGGCCCCGCTGTCCTCGAGATGGGCGCTCACATTGTGGATCGACGGGATGCCCTGTGCGCGGCGAATCCCGCTGGAGCCCGGGCCGTCCAGCTTCAACAGCTCTCGCAGTACGGTCGGTCCACCGTTGCTGTCGGCTTCTCGGCGTCCCACCAGACGGCGGACTGTCGTGTCGATTTCGGTACGGAACTCCTTGAGCCGGGTGAGCGCCCCGCGCTCGTACAGCGAGGTCAGTTCCTCGGTGCGGTCCCAACGATTGTGCTCGGGCGGCTCGGACGCGCGCAGGAACTCTTCGGCGAGGTCGACATCCTCGCCGTCGGACTCGGTGGCGTAACCGGCGAGGAGGACCGCTTGGAATGGCGAGGCCCCCAGAGGAAGTTCGCGCGGGCGATGGCTGACGATCGTCATGCGGTTGCCGCGCATGAAGACGACTCGATTGAGGGGGTCGTCTTCGTCGTTTGCGGGAGTGAGCAGGAGAACTGCCTGATGTTCGTATCCTTTGCCACGCGCTCGCCCTTTTCCCTTTCGCGGCGGGACTACGAGTGGCACGGAAGCCTGTGCCACCTGGTCTCCCGAGGTGAGTTCTGCGACGGTTTCATGGTCCAAATAGGACTGAAAGGCGCGGCTCAGCGCCGGGTGATGGTTGTGCGGGTCGACACGCGTTTCGGGAATGAGAACGTGCCCGTTGCGCAACGTGGTGACGCGAGCTTCCAGCAACGGTCCTTTCGTTCGGCCGCCGACCATCGCGGCCCAGAATCCGTCGGCCAACGAATCGACGAGCTTGTCGTGCATTTGTTGCAGCGTCTCGGCGGAACCCGAGGCGTCGTGCACGCCCACAATGAGAAACGTTGTTCCGGGATCAGTTCCCAAGCGCGCCAAGTGCAGGGTCTCGACAGTCTGTTCGTCGGCCCACCATGACCGCGAAACTCCCTTGTGGTCAGGCTCGGTGTCGGGCTCGCCCAACCAGGCAGGGCCTGCATACGCGGTCCCAGCGATTTCGTGCCAAGGCAGGTCGAGCCGTCCGATGACCCTCCGTTCGGTGCGTCCCTCTTGCGGGGCCGACAGGGTTGTGTTGATCAATACCAGGCCGAAGCGACTGGCGGCCCACAAGGTGGCCTTGCCGAGTCCGTACGAACCGCCGGCGCGACCATCGGCATGTTTGAAGCTGTCGAGCTGACGGCGTACCACTGCGGCGTAACGACCGTCGCCGTATTCGGGGCCCGTCAGGCCGGTGGCGTTGTAGTCGTCGACTCGCAGCAGGGTCAAAGACCTGGTTTCAGCCAAGTTGTCGAGGGCAGCGCGCAGGCTGCGGGAAACCTTCTGTTCGGCGGATGCAGCCTGCTCGTAGTGAGCTTCCAAGTCGTCCCAATGCAAGGCTTGCAAGAAAGCATCGAGGTGTTCCCCGGTCAGCTCGTGCAGGGTATAGCGCACACTAACCGGTTTGTCGTTGTCGTAGCGCTCGTCGAGAGTGTTTTGTGTGGCTTCGCGGGCAAGCGCGGAGAGGTCGGCATCGAAGGCGAAGGCCGCGGCATTCCCGTATTCGCGTCCGCCGTCGGCGTGACCGAGCCGGTGGTACCATTGTACGGGTAACTCGGTCGCGACATCCTTGGCGAGGTTGAAAAGTGAAGCCGTGTCGGTGCCCAGGACGGCGGCGATCAGCCTCTTGGTGTCCTCGCGTGGTTCGGCACGGTTGTTGATCCACGCGGAGACCGCCGCACGCGTGAGTCCGACCCGGTCGGCGAGTTGAGCCTGGGACATGCCAGTCCGGCGGAGTTGGCGTGCCAGCCATGGGCCGAACTTTTCTGCCTGGTGCGTGGCCACCACAGTCGCCGCCCTTCGTCGATCACGTGCCGGACCATCGGACCCGGCCGAGAGAGGCAACTGTAATTTGACTTCCCCTGGCATGTCAAATGCTGGTTGACGCGCACGAAAGGTTGATCGGCTGCCGGGAAGACTCACAGCTCAGGGATACCTTCGAGGGACTTTACTGGTTTCCGCGGTATGTGATGGCATTGAGCACTCGATCGTCGGCGGCTTCTGCGGTCTCATACCTCCTACACCCGGACGGTCACCCAGCCTGCGCCCGCCAAGCGAGCGTCGTTGTCGAGGTGGCACCTTCGACTGTCTCGATGGCGGCACACCAAAACTCGGCGTTAGTATTAGGCTACTTTACGTGCTCGAGACATCCGTCCACGAAGACTGCGACCCGGATGGGGCCGAAGACGATGTCCGCCTCACGTCTCACACCCTTGACCGGACGTCGGTGGATCCGGCAGCGCAACCCGACCCGAGTGCAGGCCTTTGCGCAGCGAAAGTTCCGAGACTTCTGCCTGCTCATGCGAACACAAAACTTCGGTGTCGTTTCCAGCCGCTCCATATAGTCATTTTGGCAATCCGTTATCGGAGACACACAAGCAGGTCCGTGATTGGCTCGACGCCCCGAATTCTGCTCCCCTGCGTCGACCGCGCAGCCGATCACTTGGAGCTCGGGTGCGAGGTGTCGCCGTTCGATGGAGCGCCGGCGTCTCTCAAGATCGAAGCCGCCCCCTGCGAGTCGATAGTGTTTCATTCACCCCGCATCGCGAGTGCCACCGGCGGGCGGAGTTTTTGGATCTTGCTGGCTAATTCTGGCTTCCATCGCTGGGCGGTGTTGAACGCGTCGTGGTGTGGAAGAAACGCAGGATGTCCGGGAGGGCGGCGATGGGGGTGGTTCGGTGGTCCGCCTCGCCGAGGATGGTCAGTTGGGGGTTGGCGCCGTGGGTGTGGAGGGTGTCGCGGCAGTGTTCGGAGTTGGTGATCGGGACTTCTTGGTCGGCCGGGGAAGCGTAGATGCGGATCGGGGCGGGTGGGTGCCACGAGCAGGTGGAGTCGCCGGTGCGCAGGGCGTCGGCCAGGGGGCCGGTGGGGTGGCGTAGGCGTTCGGCGAATCGTGGGGTGAGCAGGTCATGCGGGGCGGGCAACTGCCGCACGATTTCCTGGTCGTCGTGGGTGCCGTCGAATAGCGGCTCCACGTGTGGGGTGGCGAAGGCTTCGGCGGGTGTGTCGTACAGGTGGTGCAGGCGGTTCCAGGCGACGGTGAAGTAGGCCAAGTAGAAGGCGGCGGCATGGGGTTCGAGTCGACCGTCGAGCGCGGCGGGTAGTTGCGTGCCGAGCAGGTCGAACGGGCCGCTCACCGGGGCGAGTGCGCCCAGCCGGAAATCGGGGTCCGCGCCCTCGGCGAGCGCCCGGCCGAGGGCCATGGACGTCCGCCCGCCCTGCGAGAAGCCGGTGACCAGCACGTCCGGCCGGGTAGTACGACCAAGCGACGCCAGCGCGGTGCGGGCGGCGCGCAGCATGTCCACCGATGCGGTGGTTTCAGAGGTGACGTCCAGGTACGGATGCGGCCCCGCGCCGTACCCCAGGCCGAGGAAATCCGGTGCGACGGCCGCGTATCCGGCGCCCGCGAAGAACATCGCGATCGCGCGATCGATCCGGTCGTCCGACACGGTCGCCGCGCCGTCCTTGAGAGAATTGGTTCCGTGCTGGTAGCTGACCACCTGGAGAACCCGGTTGTCGTTGTGCGGCACCACGAGGAGCCCACTCGCCGTGGTCGCTGCGCCGTCCGGGCCCACCGTGCGGTAGATCAGGCGATACGCGTGCACACCCTGGTCCGGGGACGGGGTGGTCAAGCCCCGATCGGTGAGGTAGGCGGCGAGGGTCTTCTTCCCCAGGGTGGCGACGGCCTCGATCGCGACCAGCGCGCCTCGGCCGGGGGCGGTGTGCTCGACGGTGGGCGGTGACTCGGCGGCGATCGTCGCGGGGGCGGCGACCGCGGTGAACACCAAACCCGCGCAGACGGTCGCGAGGGCGGAACGGACGAACTTCGTTGTCATACAAGAAAAACTAGGAATCTGCCGGGCCGGTGCCCATCCGGCGCGCACCCGTGCTCGAGGTGGTGAAAACTCCCCACCCGGTTTTTGTCGGTCCCCCTCGCTACCGTCTTTTCCAGACCGCCCGACCGGCGGCCATCAGCAGGAAACGTTGTCCTTCGACTGGCGGGGATCGCGTGACGCGCAACCGTAGCGTTCGTGGTGCCCGATGACGATGTCCAGCGCCCGCAGCGGGGAAAGCGGGCGGCCGTCGGCCGTGTAGCGGCCCTCGGTGAGTTCGGTGAGGAGGTGGGAATTGGTACGTACGTCGGCGTGCAGCGCGCGATAGAACGCGGCCGACTGGCTGGCGGCCTGGTAGAAGCGGCGGACCAGGGAGTCGCACACCGGTACGAGCAGGGGGCGCAGCCGGTGCAGCACCTTCGACACGGTCACGGGTGTCCACTGTGGAACCTGCTCGGTGAGCGCGTTCGCCTCGCGGATCAGGGGAAACGGCGGCTCCTCGATCGTTTCGAGATCGGCGAAGGCGGGTGCGTCCGGGGTGGTCTCGTCCAGTACGCGTTGCATCGCGGCGAGCAGCGCGGTGCTGGCGTCGTGGGTCCGGCGGAACAGCGGAATCACGTGGTCGTGGCGCAGGCGCAGGCTGAGCAGGTTCGCGGCGAAACAGTCCAGCGGGGTGAGCCGGCCGGACGAACCGTAGAGCTGGTCGTAGGTGGTGAACGCGAAGTGGGAGTTCGGGTCCGTGTACGCGTCGAGGTGCGCGGGCGCGCAATCCCGGAGCTCGGCGATGCTGCGCATGTCACCTCCTCGGTGCGCCACTCCAGCGACAGCGACGCAGTGCCTGTCGCTGGGTGCTCCGGGGCCGTTACGGTTTCTCGTGTATCGGCCGAAGGTCGAGGTGTTCGTCCAGTTACGGCGGAGTAGCAGGAGGTGAGCTCGGCTGGCAGCCGAACCCGACGTGGTCGTCGTCGGCTCGGGACCGAACGGGCTGGCCGCGGCCGTGCTCATGGCTCGCGCGGGACTGGCGGTGGAGCTGCGTGAGGCGGCCGCGGAGATCGGCGGCGGTCTGCGATCGGTGCCGTTGTTCGACTCCGAGGTCGTCCACGACATCTGCTCGGCCGTGCATCCGCTGGCGGTCGCGGGACGGTTCTTCCGCGAGTTCGACCTGGGCGCGCGTGGGGTGGAGCTGCGGCAGCCGGAGATCGCCTACGCCCATCCGCTCGACCACGGTCGTGCCGGGCTGGCGTACCGGAGTCTCGCGCGGACCTGCGCTCGGCTGGGCGCGGACGGGGCGAACTGGCGGCGGCTGATGGCACCGCTGGTCGAGCGCAGCCGCGGCCTGGTGGACCTGCTGTTCTCCGACCAGCGCCGGATACCCGGCGATCTGCTCGCGCCGTTGCTGCTGCCCGCGCGGATCCTCGCGCACGGCACCCCGCTGGCCCGGCGCGCGTTCGGCGGGGCCGAGGCGGCCGCGCTGCTCGCCGGGGTCGCCGGGCACTCGTTCGCCCGGTTGCCGAGCCTGCCCGGTGGGGCGGTCGCGCTCCTGCTCGGCCACCTCGCGCACGCGACGGGCTGGCCGGTGCCGGTCGGCGGGAGCCGGAGCATCGCCGCGGCGCTCGCCGACGACTTCCTCGCGCACGGCGGGGTGGTGCGCACGGGGAGCCCGGTGACGGATCTCCGCGAGCTCGCCCGGGTCCGTGCGGTGCTGCTCGACCTCGCGCCACGTGGGTTGCTGGAACTCGCCGGGCCGTTGCTGCCGGGCGGGTACCGGCGGCGGCTCGAGGCGTACCGGTACGGACCGGGGGCGGCGAAGGTCGACTTCCTGGTGTCCGAGCCGATTCCGTGGGCCGCGCCGGAGGTCGGCGAGGCGGGGACCGTCCACGTGTGCGGGGACCAGGCCGAGGTGTTCGCCGCGGAAAGCGCGGTGGCTTCGGGCAGGCGCGCGGACCGGCCGTTCGTGCTGGTCGCCGACCCGATGGTGGTCGACCCGTCCCGCGGGCGGCCGGGTAAGCGGCCGGTCTGGGCCTACTGCCACGTGCCGAACGGCGACGAGCGTGACCCGACCGAGGCGATCCGCCGGCAGATCGAGCGGTTCGCGCCGGGCTTCTCCGACACGGTGCTGGCGAGCCGTGCGATCACCGCGGCCGAGTTCGCCGCCTACAACGCGAACTACGTGGGCGGTGACATCGCGGCCGGGGCGATCACCGTCCGGCAACTGCTCGCCCGGCCGACCCCGCGGTGGGATCCGTACCGGACCGCGCTCGGCGGGGTGTACCTGTGCTCCGCCGCCACCCCGCCGGGTCCGGGAGTGCACGGTATGAGCGGGTACTTCGCGGCGCGCAGTGCGTTGCGCCGGGAGTTCGGCATCCGCACGACGCCCGGTCTCGCGCCCTGAACCGGTCACGACGAAAGCGGGTTGCGTGAAGACGATCGCGGGTAAAGAGTGCACCTGGAACCTGGGGGAAGTGCCTCCGTTCACCGCGCCGGGCGGGAGGTCGCCTGATGTCCCGGCGGGCACCGGATGAGCCGCGAGCACCGAACCGCAACCTGCACAGAGGACAAACGATGCGGATAGCACGCGCGCTGGCGGTGGTCGCACTCGCCGGCGTCTCCTTCGCGTCCACCGTGACGGCGGCGCAGGCCGCCCCGGCGGACGACCCGGCCCGGCAGATCGTCGTCCGGGACGGCAAGACCCAGCCGGTCTACGACTACACCAAGGCCGTGCGCGAGCAGGTCTTCGTGGAAACCCCGGTGGACAGCGACCGGGACGGCAAGCACGACAAGCTCGCGGTCTACGTGACCCGGCCGAAGGAAACCGAAGGTTCGCTCAAGGTCGCCACGATCGTCGAGCCGAGCCCGTACTTCCGGGGCACCCTGGACGTGCCGTACCACCCGGCCGAGGTCACCGACTACCCGCGGACCGCGCCGTGGTCGCCGCCGACCGGGCCGCAGCCGGGGCAGAACTACGGCCGGATGTACTACGACAACTACTTCGTCTCGCGCGGGTACGCGGTGCTCGCCGCGGACACCCTGGGCACCGGCGACTCGGAAGGGTGCCCGAGCGCGATCGGCAACGACGAGAAGACCGGCATGAAGACGGTCGTCGAATGGCTGACCGGCAAGGCCAAGGCGTTCACCGCCGACGGCAAGGAGGTCAAGGCGAGCTGGTCGACCGGGAACGTGGCGATGGCGGGCAAGAGCTACAACGGCACGCTTCCGGTCGCGGTCGCCAGCACCGGGGTCGAAGGACTCAAGACGATCGTGTCGATCTCCGGGATCGCCAGCTGGTACAGCTACTACCGGGCGAACGGCGCGGTCGTGTCGCCGGGCGGGTATGTCGGCGAGGACGCTGATCTGCACGCCAAAGTGGTGCTGACCAGGAAGAACCCGCAGGTCTGCGACAAACCGATCCGCGAGATGGAAACCGCGATGGACCGGGTCAGCGGTGACTACAACGCGTTCTGGGACGAGCGGAACTTCGCGAAGGACCTGGGCAAGTTCAAGGGCAGCGTGTTCCAGGTGGCCGGGATCAACGACTGGAACGTGAAGCCGAAGAACTTCACCGACCTGTGGTCGGCGCTGGGCCAGCACCACATCCCGCGCAAGCTGTGGCTGCACCAGGCGGCGCACGACGACCCGCTGTACGTCGCGGAGCAGGCCTGGCTCGACTCGGTGCACCAGTGGTTCGACCACTGGCTCTACAACATCGACAACGGCGTGATGCGGCAGCCGAAGGTGCACTTCGAAACCGAACCCGGCAAGTGGACCGACTACCGGAACTGGCCGGAACCGGGCACGCACAACGTGACCCTGCGGTTCGGCGCCGGGCGTTCGCCGAGCCAGCCGGGTGTGCTGACCCCGTTCTGGGCGCCGGGATTCGGGCAGCGCCAGGACTTCACCGACGACCCGGGCCGCACGGCCGATTCGCTGGTCGCCGGGATGGACAAGGCCGATCCGAACCGGCTGCTCTACGTCTCCGATCCACTGCCCCGGGACGTCCGGATCTCGGGCGCACCGGAGATCAGCGTGCAGGCTTCGGTCGACGGCAAGTCGCCGTACCTGAGCGCGCTGCTGGTCGACTACGGCAAGGACAACCGGATCACCGGGTTCGGCCCGGCCAAGGACCAGTGGTGCTTCGGGGACAGCGTCGAAGGCAACTCGGGCTGCCGGCCCAAGTACCAGTACAGCACCGCGCAGACCGACTACCAGGTGGTCAGCCGGGGCTGGGTGGACGTGCGGAACCGGCATTCGCAGGAGGTCACCGAGCCGATCAAGCCCGGCCAGACCTACTCGTTCCGCTGGAACCTGGAGCCGCGGCAGTACCAGCTCAAGGCGGGCCACCGCCTGGGCGTCGTGCTGCTGGTGACCGACCAGGACTACACCCTGCGCTACCCGGCCGGCACCAAGATCTCCACGGTGCTGGGGCTCAGCGACATCAAGATTCCGTTCGCGGGCTGATCCAGGTAGAACGGGAAGTGTGACCGGGCACATGTCGCCGGAGGAATTCCGGCAGTACGGCAGGCGAGTGGTCGACTGGATCGCCGACTACCTGAGTTCGATCGAGTCGCACCCGGTGCGCTCGCAGGTCCGTCCCGGCGAGGTGCGCGTGGCACTGCCCGCGCACCCGCCGGAGCACGGCGAGCCCTACGAACGGGTGCTCGGCGACCTCGACCGGACGATCCTGCCCGGGGTCACGCACTGGCAGCACCCCAGCTTCTTCGCCTACTTCCCGGCGAACGCGTCCGGCCCGGGCATCCTCGGCGACCTGCTCTCGTCCGGGCTGGGCGTGCAGGGCATGGTGTGGGCGACCAGCCCGGCGTGCACCGAACTGGAAACCGTCGTGGTGGACTGGCTCGCCGAACTGCTGGGCCTGCCGAAGCACTTTCGCACCGATTCCCGCGGCGGCGGGGTCATCCAGGACTCGGCGTCGAGCGCGAGCCTGGTCGCCGTGCTGGCCGCGCTGCACCGGGCCAGTGGCGGGAAGGCGGGCACCGACGGGATCAGCGGCCGCTACCCGATCTACGTCTCGTCGCAGACCCATTCCGCGCTGGAGAAGGCGGGCCGGATCGCCGGGATCGGCGCGAAGAACGTGCGCGTGGTGGACGTCGATCCGGCGACCCTGACGATGGATCCGGAGCACCTGCGCGCGCTGATCGCCGAGGACGTGGCGGCGGGCGCGGTGCCGACCCTGGTCTGCGCCACGATCGGCACCACGTCGACCACCGCGATCGATCCGATCACCGAGATCGGCCGGGTGTGCCGCGAACACGGTGTCTGGCTGCACGTGGACGCCGCGTACGCGGGGGTCTCGGCGATCTGCCCGGAACTGCGCTGGATCCACGACGGCGTGGCCGAGTACGCCGATTCCTACGCCACGAACCCGCACAAGTGGCTGCTCACCAACTTCGACTGCACGGTGTTGTGGCTGGCCGACCGCGCGCCGATGATCGAGGCGCTCTCGATCCTGCCCGAGTTCCTGCGCAATTCGGCGACCGACACCGGTGAGGTGATCGACTACCGGGACTGGCAGGTGTCCCTGGGCCGCCGGTTCCGCGCGCTGAAGCTGTGGTCGGTGATCCGCTGGTACGGCGCCGAAGGGCTGCGCGAGCACATCCGCACCGGCGTCGCCCTGGCCGACGAGTTCGCGGCGCTGGTCGCCGCCGATCCGGATTTCGTCCTGTTCGAACCGCACCACTTCGGCCTGGTCTGCTTCCGTCCGAAGTGGACCGGATTGTCCGAAGAGGACGCGAACGCGGCGACCCTGGCGCTGATGGAACGGCTCAACGACTCCGGTGCGCTGTACCTGAGCCACACCAAGGTGAACGGCCGCGTCCTGCTCCGGATGGCGATCGGCGCCCCGGCCACCGAACGCCGCCACGTCCTCGAGGCCTGGCACCGGATCCGCGCCGAACTGCCCTGACCCCCGCGGTCCAGGGCAGTTCGGACGATCGTGCCAGCAAGCGGGCCAAGCGTCCTGACTTGTGGGACGCGTGTCCTAGCTCGCCGGGTGCAGCTGGGCCGCGGGGATGATCTGCTGCGGGGTGTTCGGGCTGGACCACAGCAGCTTCATCGAGGCTTCGCCGCCGCGTTCGGTCTGCTCGAGCTTGATCGCGTACCGCTGCCCGGCGGTCAGCGAGACCTTCCCCTGGTGCACCGCCGGCCCGTGCGGCACGGTGTTGTCCACCACGAGCTTTCCGTTGACCCACAAGCGAACCGTGTCATCGGAGACGGTCGTGAACGTGTACTCGCCGCTGTCCCGGGGCACTACGTTCCCGGTCCACCGCGAAGAGAACGCCTCGGCCGGGATCGCGGGATCCGGTGAGCCGGTGAACTTCCAGTTGTAGTTGACTCCGGGATCGGTGCGGGTCACCGTCGGCTCGCCGGAGAAGTCCGCGTTCGGCCAGAACTGCGCGGTCAGCCCGGTGCCGTTGCCCGGGGCGGTGACCGGCGGTGTCTTGATCTTCAGTTCGATCACCGTGGCGATCGGGTTGACCGGCTTGCCGGTCGGTGTAACGCGAAGAGTCCCGGCACCCTGCTCGACGCGGACCCGCTGGCCGCTGCCGAGCACCCGGGCCGACTGGACGGAGAACGGCGCGAGGGTCTTCAGCTCCAGCGAGCCACCGGCGGTGGGCCACTGGTAGACCGAGGCGTAGAGCCGGTCGCCCTTGCGGCTCACCACGCCCCAGCCCGGTTCGGCGACCACGCCGGGAGTCCCCGCGCCGTACACCGCGTTGCCCTGACCGTGGGCGCGCAGCCAGTCGCCCATCTGCCGCAACCGGTCCACCGATTCCCGCGGCACCCGCCCGAGCTTGTCCGGGCCGACGTTGAGCAGGTAGTTGCCGCTGCGGCTGGCGATGGACACCAGGTTGCGGGTCAGCTCCGTCGAGGACTTCCAGTCGTGGTCCCAGGCGGCGTAACCCCAGCTGCCGTTCAGCGTCATGCACGATTCCCACAGCTGGCCCGCCACCGGCTGGTCCGGGATCTCCTGCTCGGGCGTCCCGGTGTCGCCGTCCACCACGCGCCGCTTGCCCACCCGGTTGTTGAGCACGATGTTCGGGTCGAGGCTCCGGACGTACGCCTCGAGCTCCTCACCGTCGCGCTCGGTCCACGGGTTGTTCGGCCGGTCCGTGCTCCACTCGCCGTCGAACCACAGCACCGCGGGGTGGTAGTTGTCGACGAGTTCCTTCAGCTGCGCGTACATCCGTTTCTTGTAGCGGGGAAACGTCGCCGGATCGGGGAAATCGGGGTCGTGCCAGTCCCAGATCGAGTAGTAGAAGCCGAGCCGCACGCCCTGCTCGGCGGTCGCTTTCTTCAGCTCGGCCAGGATGTCGCGGTTCTTGTCGAACGACGAGTGGTCGCGCAGGTTCCACTGGTTGACCTTCGTCGGCCACATCGCGTAGCCCTCGTGGTGCTTGCTGGTGATCACCACGTACTTCTGCCCGGCCGCCTTCGCGGTGCGCGCGATCGCGTTCGCGTCGAATCCGGACGGGTTGAACCCGGCGGCGAGTTTCTCGTACTCCTCCCGCGGAATCTGGCACTGCCGCTGGATCCACTCCGCGTTGCGGCAGGTGGTCCCGTCCGCGCGCCGGTACTCGCCCTGCAACTGCGAGTAGGCGCCGAAGTGGATGAACATCCCGAACCGGTCGTCGCGCCACCACCGGGTGCGGGCGGCGGTGAACGGATCGTCGGTGGCGTAGTTCGTGCCGGGCCCGGACGGCAGCGGCGCCGCCCGCGCGACGGCGGGCAGGCCGCCGGTCAGGATCGCGGCGGCCGCCAGGGACAGCACAGCTCGGATGAATGGGCGGCGGGTCATGGCGCCTCCTCGCTGAGGGGTCGACAAGCTCGACGGGAGGCGACGGTAAGGGACACAGAGATCCGATGTAAACCGTCTCAGGTCGGTTTCTGGCTAACTTGCACCCGGATGGACGCTCGATACATCGGATCTCTCGCCCTCGAGAAAGACGTCCAGGGTGACCGAAAGCGCGGCGTCCGGATCCGGGGCAGCGGTGGACAACCCGCCCCACAGCCACAGCTCGGCCAGCCCGTGCAACGCTGCCCACAGCGATCCGGTGAGCAGGCGGGTTTCGGTTCCGGCCCGCCAGCCTTCGGCCTGCACGGCCGCGACCAGCTCGCCGAACAGGTCGAACACCGCGCTGTTCGCGGCGGCCAGCTCCGGTTCGTGCGCGTCGACCAGGTCGTGCCGGAACATCAGCTCGAACATCGCCGGGTCGCCGAGCGCGAAGTCGAGGTAGGCCCGGCAGGCCGCTCGCAGCCGGTCCCGCGGCGCGCCGGGCGGCAACTCCCGGCCGCGCCGCCGCAGCTCGCGGAACCCGGTGGTGGCGACCGCGGACAGCAGTTCGGCGCGCCCGGTGAAGTGCCGCAGCGGGGCGCCGTGCGAAACGCCCGCGGCCCGCGCGATCCGGCGCAGTTTGACCGCCTCGATCCCCTCCTCGGCGAGGAGGGTGACCGCGGTCGAGATCAGGCGTTCTCGGGCGCCGGGACTCGAGTCCATGCGTCCACTTCGTCGGCGAGCACCGGCAGCAGCTCGGGGCGTTTCGGGAACATGCCGTCCCCCGGGGAGCGGCCGACGATCCGGTTGCGGATCCGGCTCACCGCGACCGGCAGAACCTCCTGCCACACCCAGGTGGCGTGCGCGCGCAGGCCCGGCCGCGCGGGCGCGCCCGGCAGCGGCTCCAGCCAGGCGGGCTCGTACGGCAGGTCCAGGCGGCGCAGCAGATGCGCGGCGAGGCGCCGGTGGCCGTGCTCGCCGAGGTGCAGCCGGTCCGGGCCGAAGTACCGCAGATCCCGGGCCGCCTCGTCGTCCCACAGGTCCACCACCAGCGCGCCGTAAGTGCGCGCGGCGGCGTGGATCGCCGCGTTCAGCGCTTCGATCCGCGGGCGCATCCGCAGCGCGACCGGCATCCGCCCGGACAGGTCGCTGAGCGTGAACACGACGACCCGCGCGCCGAGTTCGCTGCACCCGCGCACCGCCTCGTCGACCCGCCCGGCCACCACCTCGGGGTCGAAACCCCGGGTCATCACGTCGTTCCCGCCGCCGAACAGGGCGATCAGATCCGGCCGCAGTTCGGCCGCGGTCGGTAGCTGCTCGACGACGATCTGGTCCAGCCGCCGCCCGCGCACGCCGAGGTTCGCGTAGCGGAAACCGGGCTGGTCCGCGGCCATCCGGGCGGCCACCAGATCGGCCCAGCCGCGGTAGTGCAGGCCGTTCGGATGGAGGTCGTCCAGGCCCTCCGTGCAACTGTCGCCCAGCGCGACGAACCGTTGGTAGCTCATTCAGATCTCCGACACCCCGAGTTCACCTGGTAGACACTGTCTACCAAATCGAGTAGACGGTGTCTACCAGGTGAACACCAGGTGTCCAGGCGGGCTCGATGGGTGAGCACCACCTGCTGGTGTCCTACTCGGACCAGGTCCTCGGATTTTTCTGATACCGGGGGCGCCGAGCAGCGGCGGCAGGAAGGGAGATTCGCTCCCGGAAATCATGAGCGAGGGACCTTTACTATCGGATAACCGTAGTAAAGCTCCCTTCCTGCCGCGGGCTCCCGGGTCGTGAGCGGCTAGGCCGGTTAGAACCGCTGCGGTTCCTGGTCCGGTCCCGGCTGCTCACCGAGTGGGGACTGTCCGAATTGGACGGCCGAGCAGCGCGATGAGCCGTTCGCCGGGGCGGGCGTCCTCGGGCACCTCCACCGGGTACGCGAAGGCGCCGCCCGGTCCGCGCACCGGGGCCGCGTCCGGGTAGCGCTCGGCGAAGGCGAGCGCGGGCAGCGCGAGGTCGTCCTCGGGCAGGTAGTCCAGGCCGAGCGCCTGGCCCAGATCCCAGCCGTGCACGAGCACGTCGACGAAATGCACACCGGCCGTCACCGATCCGGGGAACGTGCCGAACTCGCCGAGAACGATCCGCCGCTCCAGCGCGCCTTCCCCGGCGAAGTCTTCGAGATACCGCGCGGCACTTTCGGCGTAGGCCCCGGCCAGTGCGTGGTCGGGGCGCTCCACCGGCGACGGCGGTGTCCGGCCCGCCGCTTGCGCGCCGAAGTTCTCGTTGTTCCCGATCAGGTGCGCGACCACGTCCCGCACCGCCCAGCCGGAGCACGGCGTCGGGCGGCCCCAGTCCGCCGCGCCGAGTCCTTCGATGATCCGTCCGGTCGCGGCGATCGCCCGCCGGTCCACTTCGCTGAAGTCCATGGCGAAGAATGTATACGAACGGTCGTGCTATTTTCTAGTCATGGACGAGCTTGAGATCGAAGGTGTCTTCGTCGGTAAGCCGAGCCTGCTGGGCGAACAGCGCGGGATGCCGGTGCGCAGCGCGATCACCAAACACCGGGTCACCGCCCGCCAGTTGGCACTGGACGAGCTGAACCTCGCGGGAGACGACCAGGCCGACCGGACCGTGCACGGTGGCGTGGACAAGGCGGTATACGTCTACCCCGCCGAGCACTACGACGGCTGGGTGGCGGATTCGTTCGCGCTGGAACCGGGTTCGGTCGGGGAGAACGTGTCCGTGCGCGGCGCGGACGAGCGGACCGTGCGCCTCGGGGACGTGTGGGAATGGGGCGACGCCCTGGTCGAGGTGTGCCAGCCGCGCACGCCGTGCTTCAAGTTCGCGCTGAAGGCCGGCCGCAAGGACGCCATCCCGGCGATGATCGACTCCGGGCGCAGCGGCTGGTACCTGCGCGTGCTGCGGCCGGGCACCGTGCCGACCTCGGGCCGGATGCGCCTGGTGGAGCGGGATCCCGCGAGCCCTACGCTAGCCGAGGTGTACCTGGTCTACTTCGCCAATCCCGGCGCGCTCGGCGATCGGCTGCCCGCGTACCGGGCGCTCGGGGAACGGATCGTCGCCGCGCCCGCGCTCGCCGCGCAGTTCCGCGCCGGGATCCTGCGCAAACTGATGAGACTGGACGGTGGTCATGCCGCCTGACGGGAGGCTCGTCCGCGGCGACGCGACGCGGCGCGTGGTGCTGCGGCGGGCGGTGGACATCGCGTCCGTGGAGGGCCTGGACGGGCTGTCGATCGGGCGCCTGGCCACCGAGCTGGAACTCAGCAAGAGCGGGGTGTTCGCGCACTTCGGCTCGAAGGAGTCCCTGCAGCTCGCCTCGATCCAGGCGGCGAGCGAGATCTTCACCGAGCAGGTCGTCACCCCGGCGCTGGCCGCGCCGCCGGGGCTGGCGCGGCTGTGGAAGCTGTGCGAAACCTGGCTGGAGTACTCGGAGCGGCGGATCTTCCCGGGCGGCTGCTTCTTCTTCAACACCGCCGCGGAGTTCGACGCGCGGTCCGGGCCGGTGCACGACGCGATCGCGGAGTACACCCGGAAATGGCAGGACCTGCTCACCCGGCTGGTCGCGGAAGCGGCTCAGCTGGGCCACCTCGCATCGGGGGTCGAGGCGGCCCAGCTGGCCTTCGAAATCGATGCCCTGGCCCGCACGGCGAACGCGCATTCGGTGCTGCACGGGGGAAACGAGCCGTACCGCCGCGCGCGCCGGGGCATCCTCGGCCGTCTCCGGGCGGAAGCCGTCGAACCGGATCTCCTGCCCCCGGCCGGAAAGGAGCGCCGCGGGTGACCTGGGGTGCGCACGCCGGTGGTCACCCGCGACTCCCCCTGCCTACTTCCAGTCCACCTGCGGTGAACGGTAGAAGTTGATGCCCTGGTGGACCCACCGCGGCGCCTGCTTGGCCAGGCGGTCCCGGTAGTTCTCCCAGTTGTGCGTGGCCTGCGGCGACCAGCCCAGTTCGGCGATGCCGGTCAGGCGCGGGAACGCCATGAACTCGACGTCGTCGAGCGTGCGCAGGGTCTCCGACCACAGCGGGGCTTCCACGCCGAGGATCGAGGACTCGCCGACGCCCTTCAGCGCGGTGGCGGGGTTCCACTCGTAGGCGTCCTTGACCTCGATGTACCCGGCCCATTTCAGGCCCAGCTTGGTGTTCTCGTCGTACTTCATGTCGAGATACGACTTGTTCGCCGGGGACAGCAGGACCTTGTTCCCGCGCGCGGCCGCGGCGGCCGTGGCCGCGTCCTCACCGTCGGTGTCCCAGAACTGCGGGACGGCGGTGGTCGGCGGGTTGACCTTGGCGATCTCGTGCCAGCCCTGCAGCTTCTTGCCGTACTTGGCCACCATCGGGATCACCCGGGCCTCGAACTTCGCGTAGTCCTCGGGCGTGGTCGCGTGCGCCTCGTCCCCGCCGATGTGCAGGTACGGCCCGGGGGTCATGGCCGCGAGTTCGCGGATGACGTCCTCGACGAACTTGTAGGTGATCTCGCTGCCGATGCACAGCGAGCTGTAGCCCACCTCGATGTCGGTGCGCGGCGGCGGGGCCTTCCCGTCGCAGTTCAGCTCGGCGTAGGTGGACTGCGCCGCGTTGGTGTGCCCCGGCATGTCGATCTCCGGCACGATCGTGACGTGCCGCGAGGCCGCGTAGGCGTTCAGCTCGGCGTAGTCGGCCTTGCTCAGGTAGCCGCCGCCGACGCCGTCGACCCCGGTGCCCGGGCCGCCGCCGACCGGCGCGAGCTTCGGCCAGCTGTCGATCTGGATCCGCCAGCCCTGGTCGTCGGCCAGGTGCAGGTGCAGATAGTTGATCTTGTACTGGGCGATCTCGTCGACGTACGCCTTGACCTCGTCCAGCGTGTGGAAGTGCCGGGCCAGGTCGAGCATCGCGCTGCGGTAGGCGAACCGCGGGTAGTCCACGATGCTGCCGCCGGCGACCGTCCACTTGCGCCACTTCTGCTGCCCGCCCTCGATGTCGGCGGGGAAGAGCTGGCGCAGCGTCTGCACGCCGGAGAACAGCCCGTCGCCGGTGTTGGCGCGGATCGTCACGCCGCTCCGGTTCACGTCGAGCTGGTAGCCCTGGTCGCCGACCCGGTCGGTCCGGCCGATGACCAGCGAGATCGCCGACGGGCCGCCGTAGTGCGAGGCGACGACCGGCAGCCGGTAGCCGGTGGACTTGCGCAGCAGCGCGGCGAGGTATTCACCGGTCTGCCTGGCTTTCTGGGAACCGGGCTGGACCCGGATTACGGTTCCCGGGCTGAGCCGGAAGTCCCGGTTCGCATTGGGTTTCGCTTCGACCGGCGCGGGGATCACGTCGGTGAGCCTGGAACCTTGGGCGGTCTGGCCCGCGGCCGTGTCCGGCTCGGCGAGTGCCGGTGTACCCAGCACCGACAGCCCGAGCACGGCGGCCCCGAGGAGACCGACCAGGGATAAGCGCTTCCTCACGGAGCACCTCCGATGGGGGACTAAGGAGTCCGTAAAGGTATAGACCAATATGTCGTGACTTACAACACCCGATCGGCGTAGTAGCCCAATATTTCGGCACGCTGCGTTGCCAACCATTACCCGTTTATGGCTGGGGTATGTTCCGTACCGGCGTAATGGAATTCGTCGCGAGTGGACGGGCCGGTGCGGGAATGTTTCACTGAGTCACCGTGAGCAGGATTCCCTGGCCGGTCCCGGAACCCGAGCTGCCCGAAGGCGTGCACCCCGCCCTCGCGGCCGCGGCCCGGGCGGTGTCGGCCGCTTACGCCGCCGCGCGCCGCGACCACACGCGTGCCGAGCTGGCGGAAACCGTGGCGGACGGCGCCGACGGCACCCCCACCATGCGCGTCGACCGGCTCGTCGAGGACGCGATCACCGAGGCCGTCGAGCAGTTCGGGGTCAACATCCTCAGCGAGGAATTGGGTTTCCTCGACCGCGGTTCGGCCGAAACCCTGGTCGTCGACCCGATGGACGGTTCGGCGAACGCGGCCGCCGGGGTGCCGCTCTGCGCGTTCGGCGGCGTGCTGGTCGCCGACGAGGAAGCCCGCGAGGCGCTGACCACCTGGCTGGACACCGGCCGCGCCTGGCACGCGGTCGCGGGAACGCTCACGACGTACCGGACCTCCGGCCGGGACGCGCTCACCGGCGCGTCGATCAGCCTGCTGCGCCCGAAGCCCCGGAGCGCCGAGACCTGGTCCCGGATCGCCGATCGCGCGGGACGCGTCAAGATCCTGTCCACCTCGGTGCTGGAATCCGCGCTGGTGGCCGAGGGCGCGATCGACGCCTTCTGTGATCCGGGTTCGGACACGCACCGGATCATGGACCTGGCGACCGCGATGGTCACCGTCCCGGCGGCAGGGGGGCGGGTGCTGGACGCGCACGGCCGCCCGCTCACCTTCGACCCGGACCTGACCCGCCGCTACTCCGGCGTGGTGGCCGCGACCCCAGCGCTGGCCGAGGAACTGGCCGCCCTCATCTCGGAGTCGTGAGCCGGTTACGACTCCACTGAGCGCAGGAAGTACCGCCAGGCGGTGACCGGGAGGACGAGCGCGCCACCCTCGGGCCGCTTGGAATCCCGCACGGCGACCGCGGGCTCGACGAACGCCACCTCGACGCAGTTGCTCTGATCCGAGTCGGTGTTGGTCCAGGTGCTCTTGCGCCACACTGCGGCGGACAGATCGGCGCCTGCTGCTGGCATCGCCGCTCCCTTCAGGGCATCACATTTCGGCGATCACCTCCTCTACCGGCTGGATCGACTCCTCCGGCGTCAAGGCCATCGCGCACAAGTGTTCGAAGACCAGCCTAGTCTTTCTCACCCGATCGGGTCTGTCGATGCGCAACGCACCGCCTTGGTACTCCACATACTGCACATCGGGCTCGTCCGGTTCCGGGAAGCTCAGCACGGTGAACCCGCCGACCATGGAGGCATGCGCGCCGATGCGTATCGGAAGGACCTGGAGAGTCACAGTCGGCAGGTTGGCCATCGCGACGAGCCGCCGCATCTGGTCCCGCATCACCTCACGGCCGCCAACCACCCGCCGCAGAGCCGATTCATCGATCACCGCGTGGAGTAGCAGTGGCTTCTCGTTGTCGGAAAGCCGTTCCTGGCGAATGCGTCGCACGGTGACCACATCGTCTACGCGAGTGTTGCTTCCGGTGATGTTTGTCGCGCTGAAGTGAGCCCGGGTGTACTCCCCGGTTTGCAGCAGTCCGGGAATGCTGAGCGGCTCGAACGTGGAAACGCGGATAGCTGCCGTCTCGTCTTCGACGTAGCTGGGTTCGTTGCTGGGGCCGAGGTAGGTGTACCACCATCCTTTCTTCTTCGCCGCCCGGGAGAGGTCGAGCAGGCTGTCGTCGCGCTCGTCGTAGATGTCCATCATGGTGCGGATCAGGTGTACATCCGCCAGGGTCTCGCCGACCTCGATGCGGTGCAGGCTGGAGCCGGTCTTGTCGAGTTTGGCGGCGGCTTCTTCCAGGGTCATGTTGGCGCGCTGGCGCATTTCGCGGAGCTTGCGCCCCAGGCGGCGCTTCTGCCGATTGGGATTGCTCTTTCCGGACAACGCAGGGGCCTCTCTGTGCTGGGATGCCCCATTGTCGCAGTCGGCCCCGACAGAATCGGAATTTCCACCGAAACCCGAAAGTGCTGCCACTTTCGGGTTTCGGTGAGCGCGTTGGTTAGCCGCGGAGGATGGTGCGGAGGGCGTCCAGGACGCCGGGGTCTTCGATGGTCGAGGGGACCGGTTCGTCGCGGCCGTCGGCGATGCCGCGCATGGTCTTGCGCAGGATCTTGCCCGAGCGGGTCTTCGGCAGTGCGTCCACAACGGACACATCGCGGAACGCGGCGACCGGGCCGATGTCCCGGCGCACGGCGGCGACCAGCTCCTCGCGCAGCCGCTCCTCGGGAATGTCCACTCCGGACTTGAGCACCACGAATCCCCGCGGCAGCTGGCCCTTCAGCTGGTCCCGCACGCCGATCACCGCGCATTCGGCGACCGCGGGATGCGCGGCGAGGACCGCCTCCATCGAACCGGTGGACAGCCGGTGCCCGGCCACGTTGATCACGTCGTCGGTGCGGCCCATGACGAACAGGTAGCCGTCCTCGTCGAGGTAACCCGAATCGCCGGTGAGGTAGTAACCCTCGTACCGGGACAGATACGCCTCGATGAACCGCGCGTCGTCGCCCCACAGCGTGGGCAGCGAACCGGGCGGCAGCGGCAGCTTGATCGCGATCGCGCCTTCCTGCCCGGCGGGCAGCGGATCGCCGGACTGGTCGAGGATCTCGACGTTCCAGCCGGGCACGGGTTTGGTGGCCGAACCCGGTTTGACCGGCATCGGTTCCAGGCCGCGCGGATTCGCCGCGATCGGCCAGCCGGTCTCGGTCTGCCACCAGTGGTCGATCACCGGAGTGCCGAGGACCTTCGACGCCCAGTGGTAGGTCTCCGGGTCGAGGCGCTCGCCCGCCAGGAACAGCGTGCGGAACTTCGACAGGTCGTACTTCGCCAGTTCGGCGGCATCCGGATCGACCTTCTTGATCGCGCGCAGCGCGGTGGGCGCGGTGAACAACGCCTGCACGCCGTGGTCGGAGATCACCCGCCAGAACGCCCCGGCGTCCGGGGTGCCGACCGGTTTTCCTTCGTACAGCACGGTTGTCGCGCCGATCAGCAGAGGCGCGTAGACGATGTAGGAATGCCCGACGACCCAGCCGACGTCGGACGCGGTCCACCACACGTCACCGGGCTGGATGTCGTAGACCGCGCCCATCGACCAGGCCAGCGCGACCGCGTGCCCGCCGGTGTCGCGCACGACGCCCTTCGGTTTCCCGGTGGTGCCGGAGGTGTAGAGGATGTAGAGCGGATCGGTGGCCGCCACCGGGACCGGATCGGCCGGGGTCGCGCCGGGCACCAGATCGGCCCAGTCGATGTCCCGCGCGGAGAGTTCGGCGCGAGCGGCTTCGCGTTGCAGGACAACGACTTTGTCCGGCTGGTGCGTGGTGGCGGCCAGGGCCTCGTCGATGATCGGCTTGTACTCCACGATCCGGGTCGGCTCGATCCCGCACGACGCGGCGACGATGACCTTCGGCTTGGCGTCCTCGATCCGCGCCGCCAGCTCCTTCGGCGCGAAACCGCCGAACACCACCGAATGCACCGCGCCGATCCGGGCGCAGCCGAGCATCGCGATGGCCGCCTCGGGCACCATCGGCAGGTAGATGATCACCCGGTCGCCCTTGCCGACGCCCAGCGAACGCAGTGCGCCCGCGAACCGGGCCACCTCGTCGCGCAGTTCGGCGTAGCTGTATCTGGTGACCGTGCCGGTGACCGGGGAATCCCAGATGAGCGCGGTCTGCTCGCCCCTGCCCTGTGCGACGTGTCGATCAAGGGCGTTGTACGAGGTGTTCAGCTCACCGTCGGGGAACCACCGGTAGAGCGGCGCGTTCGCGGAATCCAGTGCGCGCGCAGGCGGGCGGGACCAGTCGATCGCCGCCGCGGCCGCCAGCCAGAACCCGTCCGAATCGTCCAAACTGCGCTGATAAGTGTCGGCGTAGGCACCCATCGGGCGACCATAACCGAAGATCGCCCACAGGCAACTCTCTACTCAGGTGAAGATCTGGCCGATGCTCTCGCTCGTCTTCGCGACGACCTCGCTCACCTGCGACACCTCGGTCAGCAGCCCCTTGACCTTCGCCCACCGGCTGCGCACGACCGCCGGTTCGACCTCCTCGGCACGCGCCGGATCGCCCAGATTCCGGGCGTCCTGGACGAGATCGGCGAGGTTGTCCTCGAGGACCTCCCTGCCCGCCGGTTCCCGATCGGCGACTTCCGCTCGCAGCCGTTCCAGCAGCTCGATCAGCTCGGCCAGGGCCTGCTCGCGGCCTTCCGGGGCCGCGTAGTAGGTGCCGCCGCTGATCGCGCCGCTGCTGGTGCCGCCGGTGATGATCGGGGCGTTGCTGACCCCGTGGATGTTGACCTGGTGGCGAGGCTCCTTGCTCACTTCTTCCCTCCGGAGGCGGGTTTGGCCTGGCCGACGGTGCCGCCGCTGATCGGGCCGCTGCTCGTGCCGCCGAGGATGATCGGGGCGTTGCTGGTGCCGTTGATGTTGACGTCGTTGTTGACGACCATCAGCGCGCGCTGTTCGAACTGGGCCGCCGAGTATCCGGCGTCCCGCATGATCTGGCTGATCGCGGGCACCAGGCGGCTTTCCATGATCTTGTCGTAGCGGTCGACGTCGACGACCTGGAAGTAGTTGCGGTACTCGGCCGCCGCGGCCATTTCCCGCAGCGTGCTCAGGGATCCGTAGCGATCCGGGTCGATCACGCCGCGTTCCCGGGTCAGCGGGCGCAGCCAGGACAGCACACCGAGGATCCGGGCCGGGACGGTCGCGGGCAGTTTGAGCCAGTCCAGCACGCCCTGCCCGACCGGGCGCAGCGAATCCGGCGGGAGCTTGTCGATCGCCTGGTACGCGGGCCGGATCGGCGGCAGCACGCACGGCGTCCATTCGAGGTACAGCGTGCTCTCGTCGACCGCGGCGTGCAGGTACATCGCCATCACCAGGTCCCGGTTCCAGGTCTCGACCTGGAAGCACAGGTAGTACCGCGACCATTCCCGGGGCTGCTTGCGCAGCTCGGTCACCTCGGCCTCGGGGAGGGCGCCGTTCGGCGGCCGGTCCAGATCCGGGAGGTAGTGCACGGTGGCCGGTTCACCGAGATGGCCGATGAGTTCCTTGGCCGAGGCGTACACCGCGTCGATGATCCGCATCCCGCGCAGTCGCCGGTCCGGGGACAGCGAGGTGCTCGACTGCAGGACCGCCATTTCCGCCCGGACGCGTTCGTAGAGCGATTCGGTGGTCAGCTCGTCGAACGGCGAACCGTCGGGTTTCGTTTCCTCGTCCAGTTTCTCCAGCGGCAGCACCATCGACCACGCCTGCCGGAACCGGCCCGCGCCGACGAACGGGTCGTACCCGCGGTGCACGACCAGCGGCGCGCCGCCCGGTGGCACTTCCTGTGCGGTGTCCAGGTGGCGGGTGAGCTGGCGCAGGAAACGCGACGGGCTCAGGTTGAGCAGCGGCCGGTCCGAGTTGAGGAACCGCAGCGGCGGCCGGGTGCGCGCCCCGCGGCCGAAGTGCACGGTCAGCAGGCGCCAGACGACGAGCCGATCGGCGAGCAGGATGCCCAGCGTCAGCAGCAGGATCACCCAGGCCAGCACCGACCACACGGTTTCGTCCGGCGGGCTTTCCACCAGCACGGCCTCGTCCCGGTACCGCGAGCGGGAGCCGCTCGAGGAGCTCGACTCCAGTTCGTTCCACAGCCGGGTGAGCAGGCCGGAGAAGACGAGCAGCAGGACCAGCAACCCCGCGCCCAGGGCGAAAGCCTTGCCCGAGACCGGTTTCGGCGCGCCGCGCTTGCCCAGCGCGGCGGGCACCGACAGCAGCAGCGCCAGCCCGATCCAGCCGTAGAGCAGGACGTCGTTCCACGCGACGTAGACGAACAGCGCCATCAGCACCAGCAGGGCGGCGTCCCGGACCTTGCGCCGGACTCGGGAGGCGACGGCCTCGCCGAGCACGGCGGCCGCGTCCAGGCCCGGCGACGGCGGCACCGGGCGGGTGGGTTCGACCAGGAACTCCCGGATCGCGTTGTCCGCGAACACCGGGTCGAGGTGCGCGGCGGCGCACAGGTACCGCGTGGTGTCGTCCTGCTGTGTCCACTGTGGACTGTTCTGGTCCGGATCGGCCTGGGTCATCTCGCTCCCTGTCGGCGTCACGGTCGTGCGTTCTCGATCATGGTGCTGTGCAGCGGCTGGGTGGCGGACCAGGATTCGACCGGGGCGGCGGCGTAGACGAAGTACTCGATCCCGCCGGTCCGCCAGTACACCGAGCGGACGTGGCGGCGGCCCTCCGGCGCGTCCCACTCGAACTCCCAGACCACGGCTTCGTGGCCGCGCAGGGTCGCCTCGCGCAGTTCCTGGAGTGCGTAGCCGGACCGCTGCGCGACCTGTCGTTCGTATTCGACGTGGCTGTCCAGGATGGATTTCCCGTCCACCGGCCCGCCGCCGAACTTGAACACCCGCCGGGAGTCGGCGGGATCCGTGGCCTGGACGGTGTTCGGGCCGCCCGTGTTCTCCAGGTCCCAGCCGATGGGGACCACCGTCGTCAGGTTTCCCGGGCCGGACGCCCGGCGAAAGCCGTCCGGCACGGCGGGCGCGCTGGTGCTGCGCGTCGGATACCGGCTCCTGGTCGGCTTCGAGGTCTCGGACCGCGTCGCCACGATCGTTTCCTCTACCGGAAGACCGGGCAGGGCGGCAGGATCGTCGTTGTCCGGTTCCGCGCGGACCACCAGCAGCGTGACGCCGACCGCCGCGCACAGGACGAGGTTGGCGGCGGCCACCGCCAACGCGACCGTTCGGGAGGAAGGCTGCGTCGCGGGATCTGGCATGGGACCCCCTGGTCGGATCTCGCGAACGCAAGATGCAGAGTGCATGTTCGCGGGCGCATGACAGTAACATGAATCACCCCCATATCCGCCCGTTTCGGAGGTTTCGGATGAGCAACGCGATGCCGTCCCCGGTCGACGCGCTCGAGCGGGAGGTGGCCGACCATCCGGAGGACGCCGAACTGCGGCTGCGGCTGGGGCTCGCGCTGGAGACCATGGCCGAACAGGCGCGCAGCCTCACCCGCGAACGGGTGCGCGTGATCACCACCCGGCGGCAGCTGGAAATCTGCGAATACGCGGCGAACCGGATCCTCGAACTTGATCTGGACGACGAGCGGCTCACCGCGTCCGCGCGGGCGCTGCGCGATCAGGTGCGCGCGGGCCGGAGCTGGGTGTGGGTGCGGCGGCCGCTCGCCCTGACGCTGGCCGTGGTAATCGGTTGCCTGGGCATGCTCGCGGTGGTGCTCGGCGCGCTTTTCGAAAGCATTCCGATCGTGGTGGCGGCCGGGGTGCTGGGCAGCGCGGCGCTGGCCGCGATCGTGCTGCGTTACCGGCGGGAGAGCTGGCGGCTGGTCGCCGAGCGCGCGTTGCCGGTGGTCTGGCAGCCCGGCGCCTGAACGTATAGCGGATGGGGCAGGGGCAACGAATCGCCGCCACCTGCGTCCACGAGGCATGCGGCCGACATACTGTGTCGGTAGCACACGCACGGCGATCGAACGAGGGGAGCGGGGAGTGGACACGTTCGCGAGCTCGCTGCTGTCGTTCGCGCACCAGCTTTTCGGGCCGGGGATCTGCCCGGGTGACTGGGTGTGGGCGACCAGCACGGCGGGGGCGCTGGTCGCGCTGTTCCCGGTGCTCGGCGCGGTCGTCGTCGCGCTCATCCGCAAGGGCACCGGCAACCGGTACGACACCACGATCACCGCGGCCATCGGGATCGTCGGGACGGTCGCGGTGCTGGTGATCCCGTGGCTGCTGCTCAACGGCATCTCGAGCACCTACCGCGCCGCGCGGTCCGAGCCCAAGAGCTCCGGGCTCTCCTCGGCGGAGCTGGCCACGTTCGACAACGACTACTGCTCCTTCATCGGGAACCAGAAGCAGTACCTGGGCGGTGGCCGGAACATCTACGAGTCGTTGTTCTACCCGCACAACGACAAACTCGAATACGGCTACTACCTGATCGCGCTGATCGCGTTGCCCGCACTCGCGCTGCTGTTCGTGAAACTGCAGGCGAACGCGGCGATGCGCCGCGGTCCGAAGTGGCCGACCCGGTTCTTCTGGATCCCGTTCGTGCTGCTGGTGGTGCTCTCCGGCGGCGTCGAGGCGAACGCGGCCGTGCACCTGTGGCTGGGCTTCGTGCCGATCAGCGTGCTCGGCATCATCCCGGTGGCGCTGGTCGGGCCGCCCGCGTGGTCGACGATCAACCGGTCCGAGCGGCCGCCGGAGAAACCGCAGCCCGAGCCGTACCGGCCGCCGCCACCGCCGCCCCAGGAACCGAAGCAGTACCCGCCGACCGCGATGGCGCAGGAGCCGCAACTGGCCGCGGCGCCCGGTCCGGTGCCGGTGCCGCCCGGGTCCAGCGCGGCGGGCAGCAGCCGGTACCGGCGGATCCGGCAACTCGGCCACGGGGGTTTCGGCACGGTCTGGCAGGCCGTGGACAACCAGCTGGGCCGGACGGTCGCGCTGAAGATCGCGCACGCCCCGGACCGGGACACCGAGCAGCGCATGGAACGCGAGGCCCGGGCGCTGGCGGTGGTGAACCATCCGAACTGCGTGCGGGTGTACGACCTGGTCGAGGAACCGGACGGGCTCGCGCTGGTGATGGAGTACCTGGAGGGCCAGTCGCTGTCCGCGGTGGTGGACGGGAACGGGCCGCTGGACGACATCGCCGCGGGCCGGTTGTGGGCGACCATGGCGGGCGCGCTCGCCGCGGCGCACGACAAGGGCGTGCTGCACCGCGACGTGAAGCCGTCGAACGTGATCATCGACCCGGCCGGGCTGGCGCACCTGATCGACTTCGGGATCGCGCGCAGCCAGGGCGATTCGACGCTCACCGCGACCGGGATGATGGTCGGCACGCCCGACTTCGTCGCCCCGGAGACCGCCGCCGGAGCCCCGGCGAGCCCGGCCTCGGACGCGTGGCAGCTCGCCGCGACGGTGAGCTACGCCCTCGCCGGGCAGCCGCCGCGGGGCACCCGGGAAACCCCGATGGCCGCGTTGATGGCGGCCGCGCGGGCGGAACCGGTGTCGAAGCTGCCCCAGCGGACCGTGCACCACCGGTTGCTGATCGCCTCCCTGGACTCCGAACCGCGCCGCCGGCCGACCCTCACCGCGGTCCGGCGCGAGGTCGAAGGCTGGCTGGCGCGGGCGGGGAAGTCGCCGGACGGCCCGGTCACCCGGATCATCACGCCGCAGCACACGTCCCAGCGCCGCCCGTTGCGGTAGGAACTCGATTGCGGGGTCCGGGGCGTGATCATTAGGGTCCCGGCATGTCATTGCGTGCTCGAATGCGTGCGGCCTTACCGGAGGCGATGCGCGCCCGCGACCGGGTCGCCGTCAAAGCCCTGCGCACCGCCCTCGCCGCGCTGGACAACGCCGAAGCGGTGCCCATGCCGGAATCGCGAGGCGGGGCGATCGAGCATTCGCCGGTCGGCGTCGGCGCCGCGGAGGTGGCGCGGCGCGAACTCAGCGAGACCAGCATCGCGGAGATCGTGCGAGCCGAGGCCACCGAACGGCTGGAAACCGCGGCGACCCTGACCGGGACGGCGCACGCGGAACGGGCCGAACAGCTGCGCGCGGAAGCCGCCGTGCTGCTGCGCCTCCTCGACGAACCCCCGGCCTGACGGGGGTGGGTCGTGAGCGTTTGGACCGGTTCTAACCGGTCAAAACGCTCACGACCCCACGTCACTGGCGGCTTCGCCGCAAGGTGACCCCGCCGCCCCGGGCCGCCGTCGCCGCGGCAGGAAGGGACCTTCGCTATCGCTCAACCGGAGCGAGGGAGATTTACTACGGTTAAACGTGAGTAAAGGTCCCTTGCTGCAAGTTTGGCCGCCGGTCAGCACCACGGCGAGCAGGACAACAAAGACCATCGCGACATAGCGGACCCCGGGCCGGAGCCGTTCGAATCGGACAGTGCTCGGTTACCGCCAGGACGGCAGCCAGAGTTCGGACTGCCACTGCTCGTTGGTGATCGAGTCCCCGTTGAGGATCGGCCACAGCCAGGCGAAGTTCGCCACCACGAGCCCGGTGTACAGCGCGACGGCCAGCAGGCCGGTGCCTCTTCGCTCGAAGCCGCGTTTGGCGCGGCCGAGGATCTGCCCCAGCGCCAACGTCAGCCCGAGCACCAGGAACGGCGCCAGCGGGGTGGCGTAGAAGAAGTACATCTGCCGGTCGAGGTTGAGGAACCACGGCGCCAGTCCGGCCAGGTAGCCGACCAGCACGGCCGCGTAGCGCCAGTCCGCCCGGAAGATCCACCGCCAGATACCCCAGCCGAGCATCGGCAGCGCGAGCCACCACATCGCCGGGGTGCCGATCAGCATCGTCGCGCGCACGCAGTTCGAGCCGCCGCAGCCGGTCGCCGAACTGCCGGTCTCGATGTAGTAGAGCATCGGCCGCAGCCCCATCGGCCACGTCCACGGTTTCGACTCCCACGGATGCGGATCGTTCTTCGGCGTGAGCAGCGTTTCGTGGAAGTGCAGCACGTTCATCGAATAATCGCCCAGCGACCGCAGCGCGGGCGGGATCCACCCGAAGATCCCCGGGGCGATGTCCTTGATCTCGACGTAGTGCCGGTCGGTGCCCGTTTCGCTGGCGAACCAGGCCCACCAGCTGCCCAGGTAGGTCAGGAACGCGATCGCGACGAACGCCCACAGCGCCGGGGCGACATCGCGGACCAAGGTGCCCACCCACGGCCGCTCCACCCCGGCCGCCCGCCGCGCGGCGACGTCGAACGCCACGCACAGCAGGCCGAACGCGGCCATGTAGTAGAGCCCGGACCATTTGACCGCGAACGCGAGCCCGATCATCAGCCCGGCGGCGAACCGCCACCACCGGAAACCGAGCCGGGGCCCGAACGGCGATTCGTCGATCCAGCCTTCGGCCACCACGGTCGCGAGCCGGGCCCGCACCTGCTCCCGGTCGACCAGCAGGCACGCGAATCCGGCCAGGACGAACATCGCGATGAAGATGTCCAGCATCCCCATCCGGGACTGCACGTGCAGCACGCCGTCGCAGATGACCAGGATGCCCGCGATCCCGCCGAGCAGCGTGGACCGGGTGAGCCGCCGCGCGATCCGGATGGTCAGCAGGATGATCACCGTGCCGGCCAGCGCCGCGGTGAACCGCCAGCCCCAGCCGTTGTAGCCGAACAGCCACTCGCCGATCGCGATCAGCTGCTTGGCCAGTGGCGGGTGCACCACCAGCTCGTAGCCGTAGTTGTCCTCGTAACCGCCGTTGCGCAGCATCTGCCACGCCTGCGGGACGTAGTGCTTCTCGTCGAAGACCGGGGCGCCCTTGTCGGTGGGGAAGCCCAGGTTCTGCAACCGGATCACGCCGCCGATCGCCGTGAGCACCAGCGTGACCACCCAGCCGCGCAGCCGATCGGCCGGCATCGGCTTGCCCAGCAGGGTCGCCTCGCGGTCCGAAGGTGGTTGCGGTGACGCGGTCTGATCCGGGTCCGGGCGGGTCAGCGTTGCGGTCACGGGGTCTGATCCTAGGGCCCGGGAGGTGAATTCGTCGTCGGCGTCCGAGTCATCGCGACCAGGTGACCGCCCGTAAGCTGGGCTCATGCCGAACGTGACGGCGGCTTCCGGGCGCCTGGTCCTCGCGGCCACCCCGCTCGGCGACGCCCGGGACGCCTCGCCGCGCCTGGCGACGGCGCTCGCCGAGGCCGAGGTCATCGCCGCCGAGGACACCCGCCGCCTGCGCGCGCTCGCCGCCGCGCTCGAGGTGACCCCGACCGGGCGGGTGGTCAGCTTCTACGAGGACGTCGAGACTGCCCGGCTGCCGAAGCTGCTCGAGGAGCTGCACGCCGGGCGGACCGTCCTGCTGGTCACCGACGCCGGGATGCCCAGCGTGTCCGATCCCGGGTTTCGCCTGGTCGCCGCGTGCGTCGCCGAGGACCTGCCGGTGACCTGCCTGCCCGGCCCGTCCGCGGTGACCACCGCGCTCGCCCTGTCCGGCCTGCCGTGCGACCGGTTCTGCTTCGAGGGATTCGCGCCGCGCAAACCGGGCGAGCGCGCGAAGTGGCTGAAGACGCTGGCCGGCGAACCGCGGACCGCGGTCTTCTTCGAGTCGCCGCACCGGCTGGCCGGGACCCTGCGCGACGCCGCCGGGGTGCTCGGCGACGATCGGCGCGCGGCCGTGTGCCGGGAACTGACCAAGACCTACGAGGAGATCCGCCGCGGCACGCTCGCCGAACTGGCGGACTGGGCCGAGGCGGGCGTGCGCGGGGAGATCACCGTGGTGCTCGCCGGGGCCGAACCCCGCGAGGTGAGCGTCGCAGACCTCGTCGGCGAGGTCGCCGACCGGGTCGCCGCGGGCGAGCGGCTCAAATCCGCCGCGGCGGAGGTCGCCGCCGCCACCGGCGTGTCCCAGAAGGAACTGTACGACGCCGTGCTCGCCGCCCGCCGCGCGTGATTCAACGTCCCCCAATGCGGCATTGGGGGCGTTGAGGGTTACGAATGCCGCATTGGGGGCACGGCTCGCTGGGAGAAGGCACTTCGGGGCAAGTGTGCCCTGGTTGCGCGCGCGAGTGCTCGGCACTTCGCCGCCGAAGTGCGCCTCCACCCAGTACCTAAAGTCCCCCAATGCGGCATTCGGGGCGTTGGGCGACACCAATGCCGCATTGGTGTCTTCGCGGGATCAGGTGAGGAGGGCGTGGACGGCTTGGCGGGCCTTGTCCGGGTCGGGGTCGCCGCCGGTGATCACGTCGGTGTAGAGGAAGGATTCGCCGATCCGCACGATCAGGTAGGCGAGGTCGGGCACCGGCAGCGGCGGGTCGATCGCGCCCCGCGCGATCTCGCGTTCGAGCACCTCGGCCACCTTCGCGATCGCGCGCCGCTGCACCACGCTCGCCTTCGTGGTGAGCACCCGCAGCGCGCGTTCCGGTTCGCGGCGCAGAAAACCGCGGAACGCCTCGTCCGCCCGGACCGCGCGCACGAAGTCGCCGACGATCCGCCCCACGAGGTCCGCGCCGCCCTCGCGCCGCGCCCGGTGCTTCCGGTCGAACACCGGCTCGGCCAGCGACCAGAGCACCTCGCCGAGCAACTCGTCCCGGTTGCCGACCCAGCGGAACAGGGTCGCCCGGCCGACCCCCAACTCCGCGGCGAGCTCGGCCATATCGACCCGCCGCCCGGCGAGGAACCAGCCGCGGGCCACCGCCAGGGCGCGCAGGGCATCTGGTCGCGTCATGAGACATATCGTAGGATCGTCTCATGCGAGCTGTGCAAGTCACCGAATTCGGTGGTCCCGAAGTGCTGACTCCCGTCGACCTGCCGGATCCGGTTCCCGGTGCCGGCCAGCTGCTCATCGAGGTCGACCACGCCGGGGTGAACTACGCCGACACGCACCAGGCGGAGAACTCCTACCTCGCGCCGAGCAAGCTGCCGCTGGTCCCCGGCGGCGAGGTCGTCGGCCGGACCGCGGACGGGCGCCGGGTCGTCGCGCTGATCGACGGCGGCGGGTACGCCGAGCGGGCCCTGGGCAATCCGGCCACCGCGTTCGACGTCCCGGACGGCGTGGACGATCTGACCGCGCTCGCGTTCATCGTGCAGGGCGTCACCGCCTGGGTGCTGCTGCGCAAGAACGCACACCTGGAGCCGGGCGAATCGGTGGTCGTGCACGCCGCCGCGGGCGGGGTCGGCAGCATCGCCGTGCAGCTGGCGAAGGCCTGGGGCGCGGGCCGCGTGATCGCCACGGCGAGCAGCGAGCACAAGCGCGCCCTCGCCGGGGAACTGGGCGCCGACGCGGTCGTCGATTCGACCGCCGAGGACATGACCGCCGCGCTGCGCGAGGCCAACGGCGGCAACCGGGTCGACGTCGTCCTGGACATGACCGGCGGCCGGGTGACCGATCAGAGCATCGCCGCGCTCGCGCCGTTCGGCCGCCTGGCCTTCTACGGCATGGCCAGCCGGGAACAGCCGAAGCCCGTCGAACTCCGCAACCTGCTCGGGCACAGCACCACGGTCGCCGGGATGTGGCTGCCGCACGCGTTCACCTTGCCGGGCAACGTGTTCGGCACCGCGTTGCACGAGCTGTTCGACCTGGCGCGGGCCGGTGACGTGCGCGCGATCGCGGGTGGCGAATACGGCCTTTCGCAAGCGCGCCAGGCGCACGAGGCCCTGCGCTCCCGCGGCACGGTCGGCAAACTGATCCTCGACCCCCGCCGCTGAGCCGTCCTACGCGGGCGGGCGCGCCAGCAGGTCTTCCAGCGGCGCGGCCTTGTGCAGGCATTCGCGCCATTCGGCTTCCGGATCGGAATCGGCGGTGATCCCGCCGCCGACGCCGAGCGAAACGGTTCCCCGGTGCAGTTCGAGCGTGCGGATCGCGACGTTCAGTTCCAGCCCGGCGACCGGCGAGGCCATCCCGATCGCGCCGGTGTACACCCCGCGCGCGGTGTGCTCCAGTTCCGCGATGAGGTCCAGCGCGCGGATCTTCGGCGCACCGGTGACCGAACCGGGCGGGAACAGGGCGTCCAGCAGATCCGCGTCGTCCCGCTCCCCGGCGAGCAGTCCCTCCACTGTGGACTCCAGATGCCAGACCCCGGGTGCGGGGCGGACTTTCAGCAGTTCGGGCACCCGCACGCTGCCCACCGCGCACACCCGGCCGAGATCGTTGCGCACCAGATCGGTGATCATCACGTTCTCGGCGACGTCCTTTTCGGACTCGCGCAACCGCTGGGCGAGGTGGTCGTCGGCGGCGCCGCGGCGCGGCAGGGTGCCCTTGATCGGCGTGGACCGCGCCCGATTCCCGTGCCGTGCGAGGAAAAGCTCCGGCGACAGCGACGCGACCGCGCCCCAGCGCCCGGCCAGGTAGGCGGCCCGCCGCGGCCCGAACCGCCGCACCCCCTCGGCGAACAGTTCCGCGGGCACCCCGTCGAAGGGGCCGTCGAACCGGGTGCAGATGTTGGCCTGGAACAGTTCCCCGGCCTCGATCGCGTGCACGCACGACTTCACGGCGACGTGGTGGTCGGCGGGCAACGGTCGCCGCAATGTCACCGGGGTCCAGCCGGTGGTCCCGGGCGGCGGGCCCGCGAGCAGCGAGGCGAGTTCGGCGGCCAGCGCGTCCGGTTCCGGCGCGCCGTCGGGGACCAGCGCCTCGAACCACCACCGGCCCCGGGAGTCCAGGCGCAGCACGTGATCGGCCCAGCCCCAGACGGCCTTCGGCAACGCGCCGGTGCGCCCGGACGGATCGATCAGGTCGTAGGACAGGTACCCGATCCAACCGCCGCCGACCACATCCGGTGGCGCTTCGCGTACGCTCGGTTGCCTTGCGGGACACGCCAACGGATTCACCGCGGCCGCGGCGTCCACACTGGGCGCGAGCACCGCGCGGGCGCCGAACCACTCCCCGGCCAGCGCCGCGGGCGGGGCCAGCCCGAGCGCGCGGGCGCGCGCGTCGAGCAGCAGCAACGCCCGATCCGGCGTCGCGCTCGACCGCAACCGCTTGCGCATCACCCGCATGGCGCCCATTGTCGCCGGTGACCCGGCCCACCCCCGCGTGAGTCCGCTCACCGGGCGGCGGTGATCGCGGGCTTGTAGCCTCGCGGTTATGGCCAAACGGCTGATACCCCTGGAAACGCGGCAGATCGCGCGGGTGACCGGGGCCGGTTCGGTCGGCCGCACCGACGAGCGGTTCGGCATCCACGCGACCGATCTCGGCATCCCGTGGGACGGCGGTGACGGGCGGATCTACCTCCTCTTCGGCGACACCTACGGCCGCGGCTGGGGCGGCGACGGCGGTGGCCCCGCGGACGCGGACTGGCGTTGCAACGTCCTCGCCTTCTCCCGCACCCGCGAACTGGGTGACGGGCTGGACCTGGAGGACGTGGTGGCCCGGCCGGACGGCGCGGCGACCCAGGTCATCCCGTCCGGGAGCGGGCGCGAGGCGACCGTGATCCCGAACGCCGGGATCGCGGTCGACGGCGTCCAGTACGTGCACTACATGTCCGTGCGGGAATGGGGCCCGCCCGGCCGGTGGCGGACGAACTACGCGGGCATCGCGGTGTCCCGCGACGGCGGCCGGACCTGGGACAAACCGCGTTCGGCGCGCTGGCCGAACCGGTGGTGGGCGGAAAGCCGGTTCCAGATCGGGGCGTTCACCCGGGACGCGCGGCACGTGTACCTGTACGGCACCACGAACGGGCGGTTCGACGACGCCTACCTGGCACGGGTGTCCCCGGCCGGGGTCGCCGACGTCTCCGCGTACGAGTACTGGACCGGCGACGGCTGGGCGCGCGGGGAGAAGGAGGCGGCGCCGGTCTTCCCCGGGCCGGTCGGTGAGCTGTCCGTCGGCTACAACGTCCACTTCGGACTGTGGCTGGCCATGCACCTGGACGAGGACCGGGCGGCGATCGTGCTGCGCACCGCCGAACACCCGGAGGGCCCGTGGACCGGCGGCGAGGTGGTGGTGTCCGGACAGGACTATCCCGCGCTCTACGGCGGTTACCTGCACCCGTGGGCGATGGATTCCGACGAGATCTACTTCCTGCTGTCGCAGTGGGGCCCGTACAACGTGTTCCTCCTGCGAACCCGCCTGTCGGAGTCGTGAGCGGCTGGGTTCGCACTTCGTCGGCCAAGTGCGACCCGAGGCGCCGAAAGCGCGGGCACTTCCGGCTTTCGCCCCGAACGTCGAACTCGCGTGCCCGAACGTGTAACTCGCTTACCCGAGTGTGAAACTCGCGTGCCCGAGTGTGTAACTCGCCTACCGGAATGGGGAACTCGTACGACCGGAACGCGGGACTCGTACGACCGGAACGCGGGACTCGCGCGACGGGAGCGGGGGACTCGCGGCGCGAGCGCCGAAAGCGCGCGCACTTTCGGCTTTCGCGCGGGCTTGCCGCGCGGCCTAGAGCAGGACGTCGGCCAGGGTGAACGGGTAGACGAGCGCGTCCTGGCCGATCTGGCCGCGGACGCCGGGGACGACCGGATCGTTGCCGTGCTGGTGCAGGCCGAGCCGCGCGTGGAACCATCCCGGGCGGCCCGGGATGCCGTTGTGGTTGGTCAGCCACAGCACGACCTCGCTGTCCGCCCACTTGTCCGGCTGCAGCCGGTGCCAGCGATCGTTGTCGGCGTACACCAGCACCCGCTGGATGCCCGAGGAGTGCCGGAACGCCTTGATCCACGACTTGATGAACCGGTCGTCCACGCCCGCCGCGTGGACCTCGAGCGCGGGCGCCAGCGAACCGGGCTGGAAGGCGCCGAGGCGGCGGCCCGTGCGCGCGCAGTGCTCGGCCTGGTCCTGCGGGGCGCCGGGCCGGGCGTAGTGCCGGATCCCGGTGTGCAGGCCCGCCTCCTGAGCGCGGCCGACCTGGCGTTCGGCCCCCGAATCGCTCCAGTTCATGCTCTCGGTGACGGTGATCGAGGCGAACGTGAACGCGCCCGCACGGACCGCGCTCCAGTCGTCCACGGTCTCGTGCAGGGACAGGTTGATGCCCCGCGCGTCCTCGTCAGCCGTCATCAAGCGGTGACCCTAACCCGCGAAGCGGGCCGAATGGGGGAACAAACCACCATCGGGCCCGCCGCGCGGGCTCGGATCAGGCGTTCTCGCGCTGGAACGTGCGCGCGCCCCACCACACCGCGAGGGCGGCCAGGACCACCAGCACGATGCTGCCGGTGAGCATGGCGTCCAGGGTGACGTCGCCGCGGAAGCTGGCGCGTTCGGCGTCCACCACATGTGTGAACGGGTTGATCCTCGAGATCGCGTACAACCAGTCCGGCGCGAGCGCGGCGGTGATCGGCACGAGGATCCCGGACAGCAGCAACACCGGCATCAGCACCGCGTTGAGCAGGGCGGGGAAGGTCTCCTCGCTCTTGATGGTCAACGCGACCGCGTACGACGCCGAGGCCAGGGTCACCGCGGTCAGCGCGACGATCACCAGGCTCAGCACGATCCCGCCGATCGGCGCGTTCAGATCGAACACCAGGTACGCCAGCACGGTGATCAGAATCGCCTGCACGACCGTCTGCACCGCGTTGGCCAGCACCTTGCCGAGCAGCAGCGCGACCCGGCTGACCGGGGTCACGCGCAGCCGCTCGACCACGCCGCTGCGGTAGTCCGCGAGCAGCCCGAACCCGGCGAACGAGCAGCCGAACAGCGCGAGCTGGATGATCAGCGCGGGGGTCAGGATCGTCCAGCTGTCGCCCGGCGGGAAACCGGGCGTGCTCGAGACGATCTTCTCCATCAACGGTCCGAACAGGACCAGGTACAGCACCGGCTGCATGATCCCGATCGCGATCCAGGCCGGATTGCGCAGCGAGAGCGCCATGTCCCGCCGGAAGATCAGCCAGATGTCACGCAACATGGGTGGCCTCCTCGGCGGGCACGGGCTCGGCGCCCGCTTCGGCGTCGCGCAGGGTGCGGCCGGTCAGGGTGAGGAACACGTCGTCCAGGGTCGGGCGGTGCACCTGCATCGAGGCCATCGGGATCCCCGCCGCGTCCAGCGCGCGCAGCAGTTCCGGCAGGGCGGTGTCCCCGCGGGGGACCCGGAACCGCACGGTGTCCTCCACGACGGCCACCTCGTGCGCGCCTTCCAGCTTCCCGGCGAGCTCGGCCGCCGCCGCGACGGACTCCAGCGGCACGCCGATCGTCACGCCGTCCCCGGAGACGCGGGCCTTGAGCGAATCGGGGCTGCCCTCGGCCACGATCTCGCCGTTGTCGATCACCAGGATCCGGTCGCAGAGCGAATCGGCCTCGTCCAGGTAGTGCGTGGTCAGGAACAGGGTGACACCGTGGTCCGCGCGCAGGCGGCGGATGTGGTCCCACAGGTTGGCGCGGCTCTGCGGGTCCAGGCCGGTGGTCGGCTCGTCGAAGAAGACGAGCTTCGGATCGTGGATGAGCCCCAGTGCGATGTCCAGCCGCCGGCGCTGGCCCCCGGACAGCGTCTTGGTGAGCCGCTGGTCCAGACCGGTCAGGTCGAGCCGCTCGGTCAGTTCGGCGCCGCGTTTCCGGGCGTCGGCTTTGGCCAGGCCGTAGAGCCTGCCCTGCAGTTCGATCTCCTCGATGACCTTGCACTCGGGTGCGGTGCCGCCGCCCTGGGCGACGTACCCGATGCGCTTGCGCACGCCCAGCGGGTCCTTCAGCAGATCGCAGCCGCCCACCGTGGCCGTGCCCGCGGTCGGGCGCAGCAGCGTGGTGAGCATCCGCAGCGTGGTGGTCTTGCCGGCGCCGTTCGGGCCCAGGAAGCCGACGAGTTCCCCCTCGGCCACATCGATATCGACCCCCTTGACGGCGTCGACGGTGCGGCCGCGGGCGGTGAACCGCCGAGCGAGACCGCGTGCCGTGATCATGAAATCCCCTCTCTTGGTAGTCAAACTTGACTAGTGTCGGCCGACACTGTGCCTGAGTATCGTCCGCTAGTCAAACTTGATTACTGGCGCGATCTAGGGATTTTCGGGTTCGCCCATCACCTGGTCCGCATCGTCGGCCATCACGAACTCGCCCGCCTCGAGCTGGGCGATGAGTTCGCGCAGCCAGGTCACGTTGGCGTTGGCGTGCAGCTCCCAGAGCCGGTACAGCACCGCGACGTGCGCGGGCTCGCCGAACTTGTGCTCGGTCATCAGGCGGGCGGCGCTCAGGTCGCCCTCCATCCGCACGAGCTGCTGCCGCAGCAGGGCCACCACCCGGCCGCGGGGCAACATCGTCATCAGGGCGGTCGCGGCCGACTGGTCGTGGCGGGGGTCGGCCGGATCGGACAACGCCCGGGCCAGCAGCACCTGGAACTCGGTCTCGCCGTCCTCGGTGAGCCGGTAGGCCACCCGGTCCGGGCCCGCGTCCCCCTGCTCGACCTGCACCTGCTCGAGCAGGTGCTCGGCGGTCATCTTCTTCAGCGCGTGGTAGATCGAGCCAGGCTGCACGTTGGCCCACTTGTCGGCCGACCAGGTGAGCAGCTCGCGGCGCACCTGGTAGCCGTGCGCCTTGCCGTACATCCGTACGACGCCGAGCACCAAAAGCCGGGTCGCCGACACCGGACCTCCTCGGGTTCCCTCGATAACAATGCACGAGACAGCATCCGTAGGCTAAATAGGTATGAGCACCCCCGTGTTGACCGCGGTGGCCTGGCCCTACGCCAACGGCCCCCGCCACATCGGCCACGTGTCCGGTATCGGCGTCCCGTCGGACGTCTTCGCCCGCTACCAGCGAATGGCCGGCAACCGGGTGCTGATGGTCTCCGGGAGCGACGAGCACGGCACGCCGATCCTGGTCCAGGCGGACAAGGAAGGGCTGACCCCGCAGCAGACCGTCGACAAGTACCACCGCGTCGTCGCCGAGGACCTGCGCGGCCTCGGCGTCACCTACGACCTCTACACCCGCACCACCACCGGCAACCACGCGCACGTCGTGCAGGAGATCTTCCTGGCCCTCCACCGCAACGGGTACGTGGTGCCGAAGCAGACCACCGGCGCGATCAGCCCGTCCACCGGGCGGACCCTGCCGGACCGCTACATCGAGGGCACCTGCCCGATCTGCGGCTACGACGGCGCGCGCGGCGACCAGTGCGACAACTGCGGCAACCAGCTCGACGCCGCCGAACTGATCAACCCGAAGTCGCGGATCAACGGGGAGACGCCGAAGTTCGTCGAGACCGAGCACCTGTTCCTGGACCTGCCGGCGTTCACCGAAACGCTGGGCAAGTGGCTGTCCACCAAGACCGACTGGCGGCCCAACGTCCTGAACTTCACCCGGAACCTGGTCGACGACATGCGGCCCCGGCCGATCACCCGCGACCTGGACTGGGGCGTGACCATCCCGCTGGACGGCTGGCGGGACCAGCCGCTGAAGAAGTTCTACGTCTGGTTCGACGCGGTGATCGGGTACTTCTCGGCGAGCGTGGAATGGGCCCGCCGGTCCGGGAACCCGGACGCCTGGCGGGAATGGTGGAACAACCCCGACGCCCAGGTCGTGCACTTCATGGGCAAGGACAACATCACGTTCCACGCCCAGATCTGGCCCGCGCTGCTGCTCGGCCACAACGGCCAGGGCGACCGGGGCGGGGAGCCGGGGCCCTACGGCGTGCTGAACCTGCCGACCGAGATCGCCTCCAGCGAGTTCCTCACCATGAGCGGGTCGAAGTTCTCCACCTCGCGCGGGACCGTGATCTACCTGCACGACTTCCTGCGCGAGTTCGGCCCGGACACGCTGCGGTACTTCATCTCGGCGGCCGGTCCGGAGACCCAGGACGTGGACTTCACCTGGGACGAGTTCGTCCGGCGGACCAACTTCGAACTGGCCAACGAGTGGGGCAACCTGGTCAACCGCTCGATCTCCATGGCGCACAAGAACAACGGCGGGGTCCCGGTCCCGCGGGTGCCGCAGCAGGCCGACGAGGACCTGAAAGCCCTGGCGCGCCAGGCTTTCGACACCGTCGGCGGGCACCTGTCGCGGTCCCGGTTCCGGGCCGGGATCAGCGAGGCCATGCGGGTGGTCTCCGCGGCGAACAAGTACCTCTCCGATCAGGAGCCGTGGAAGCTCAAGGAGGATCCCGAGCGGCGGGATTCGGTGCTGCACACCGCGTTGCAGGTCGTCTCGGACGCCAACACGCTGCTCACGCCGTTCCTGCCGCATTCGGCGCAGAAGGTGCACGAGGCGCTGGGCGGCACCGGGGTGTGGGCTGCGCAGCCGGAACTGCAGGACGTGCCGGACCTGGACATCGAGGGCCGGATCAACCCGATCCTCACCGGGAACTACGCGGGCGAGCAGGCGCGCTGGGAGTCCACGCCGATCGAGGCCGGGCGCCCGCTGGAGAAGCCGACCCCGCTGTTCGCCAAGCTCGATCCGAAGCTCGGCGAGACCGGCCCGGAATGGGCTCCGATCGAATCGTGAGCAAGGGAGAACTGCCACCGGTTCCGGAAGCCCTTCCGGAACCGGTGGTCGACGCGCACACCCATCTGGACGCCTGCGGCGCGGTCACCGCGGCCGACGTGTCGGCGATGGCCGATCGCGCCGAGGCGGCCGGGGTGACCCGGGTGATCACCGTCGCGGACGACCTCGCCGCCGCCCGCTGGGCCGCCGAAGCGTCCACATGGGACCCCCGGGTGTTCGCCGCGGTGGCGATACATCCCACCCGCACCAAGGATTTCGGCGAGCCCGAACGGTCCGAAGTGGAGCGTCTCGCCCGGGGCGACCGGGTGGTGGCGGTGGGCGAGACCGGGCTCGACTACTACTGGGACTACTCGCCGGCCGACGCCCAGCAGGAGGCGTTCCGCTGGCACATCGACCTCGCCAAGCGGCTCGGCAAAGCGCTGATGATCCACGACCGCGACGCGCACGAAGACGTGCTGCGGATCCTCGACGAGGAAGGCGCGCCGGACGACGTGGTGTTCCACTGCTTCTCCGGGGACGCCGAGATCGCCCGCCGGTGCGTGGACTCCGGATACGTGCTTTCCTTCGCCGGAACGGTGACCTTCCGCAACGCGCGGGCGTTGCGGGAAGCGGCGAAGCTGGTGCCCGCCGATCAGTTCCTGGTGGAGACCGACGCGCCGTTCCTCACCCCGCATCCGTTCCGGGGCAGGCCGAACGAGCCCTACTGCACGGCCTACACCGTGCGCAACCTGGCTGAGCTGCGCGAAGAAAGCGTCGCGGAGATCGCTTCGGCGGCCCGGCGCACGGCGGAACGCGTGTTCCGATTGCCCACCGTCACATCGACTTGAACGGACTGCGACATTCGGGCGGCAACCCTCCACTGCCAGACGAGTGACGAACGTCACGACACTCCGGACGGTGTTTGCGCAACCCGGCCACCTTCGTTACTGTCCCGTGATCGTGCCGGTGGGTCGCGAGTTCCAGGCGATCACCGGAACGCCCACAGTCACGTCGGTGCACGTCGGGGATGCGGAACGGGCAACGAAGCCTGATGCCGCAAGGGATGGCGCTGACTGCGGGAGCCGGATGGCATGGCGCGCCGCGTGCGCGCCGACATGAAGGCAACGGCCTTTGTTGAAAGGGATCGACTCGCTGTGACTGGTAGTAGACCGGCTGACGTGCGCCGTGACGCCTCCTTCTCGGGCTTCTTCGCTCCGGCCGAGGAGGGCTCCGGCGGGGTCGCGACCCTCGAGCGCCCCGAGTTCGACGAGCTGGACTTCTCCGACGACCCGCAGGTGACGCGCCAGGACGTGTTCGCCGCGCTGGGACCGGACGCCGGCGACCTGATGGCCGAGGCGAACGTCGACGTCGACGAGCTGATCCGGCTCATCAACGCCGAAACCACCATGCTCCCGCCGATCGTCATCCCGGACGAGGCGGTCGAGGACAAGACCGCCAAGAAGGCGAAGAAGGTCGCCGTCGACGACGGGCTGGCCGCCGCGACCCGCACCTGGAAGCGCCGCTTCCTCCGGGGTTCCGCGCTCGCCCTGCTGATCAGCCTGGGCGGTGGCGGCGCCGCCGCGATGGCGATGAACAAGAGCGTGACCGTCGACGTCGACGGTCAGCAGCAGACCGTGCACAGCTTCGGCGACACGGTCGGCGAGGTCCTCAAGGACGCCGGCCTGACCGTCGGCGAGCACGACTCGCTTTCGCCCTCCCCGCAGGCCGCGGTCGGCGACGGCGGCACCATCAAGCTCGAGCGCGGGCGCAAGCTCAACCTCGTCGTGGACGGCACCCCGCAGGAGTCCTGGGTCCGCGCGACCAACCTGACCGAGGCGCTGGGCCAGCTCGGCCTGGCCAACCTGCTCAAGCAGGGCACCTGGTTCTCCATGCCGCAGTCCGGTGAGCTGCCCCTGGAGGGCGCCACCGTCGAGGTGAAGACCCTCAAGAACGTCACGCTCTACGACGGCGGCAGCGAGCCCCGCAAGGTGACCACCACCGCGGTGACCACCAAGGAGTTCCTGGGCGAGATGAAGCTGACCCTCGGGCCGGACGACGCGGCCGAGGGCGGGCTGGACTTCAAGCTGACCGACGGCGCCGAGGTGCACCTGTCCCGCACCGGCGTGTCGGTGATCAACCAGGAAGAGGAGATCGCCCCGCCGGAGCAGAAGGTCGACGACCCCACCCTGGAAAAGGGCAAGCAGAACGTCGTCGACCAGGGCACCCCCGGCAAGAAGATCGTCACCTACCGGGTCACCAAGAAGAACAACCAGGAGACCGCCCGCGAGGAGATCTCCACCCAGGTCGTCACCGAGGCCAAGCCGAAGATCATCAAGGTCGGCACCAAGCAGCCGCCGCAGCCGGCCATCAGCGACGGCTCCGCGTGGGACCGCATCGCGAAGTGCGAGTCCGGCGGCAACTGGTCGATCAACACCGGCAACGGCTACTACGGCGGCCTGCAGTTCGACGCGAGCACCTGGAAGGCCTACGGCGGCACCCAGTACGCGCCGCTGCCGCACCAGGCGACGCGGGAGCAGCAGATCGCCGTGGCGACCAAGATGCGCGACGCGCGGGGCGGCTACGGCGCCTGGCCGCACTGCGGCAAGCTCGCCTGAGGCCGTTCACTAGGCTTCACGTGTGACACACCTGCTCGGGCCTGCCGAGATCCGTGGGCTGGCCGCCGAGCTGGACGTCCGGCCGACCAAGAAACTCGGGCAGAACTTCGTCCACGACCCCAACACCGTCCGGCGGATCGTGGAACTGGCCGGGGTCGGCCCCGCGGACACCGTGCTCGAGGTCGGTCCCGGGCTGGGGTCGCTCACCCTCGGCCTGCTCGGCTCCGGGGCGCGGGTGGTGGCCGTGGAAATCGACCCGGTCCTCGCCGCCCGGCTGCCTGCCACGGTCGCCGAGCACGCGCCGGAGGCCGCCGACCGGCTGACCGTGCGCACCGAGGACGCCTTGCGCCTGCGGGCGGCCGAACTCGCCGCGGCGCCCGCGGCGCTGGTCGCGAACCTGCCCTACAACGTGGCCGTTCCCGTGGTGCTGCACCTGCTCGCCGAACTTCCGTCGCTCGCCCGCGGGCTGGTGATGGTCCAGACCGAGGTCGCGGACCGGATGGCGGCCGGGCCGGGCAGCCGGGTCTACGGGGTCCCGAGCGTGAAGCTCGCGTGGTACGGGCGCGCGCGGAAGGTCGCCCCGGTGCCGCGATCGGTGTTCTGGCCGGTGCCGAACGTCGACTCCGCGCTGGTCGCCTTCGAACGCGGGGAGCCGGTGGCCGAGGTCGACCGCGAGGTGCTCTTCTCGCTCGTGGACGCCGCGTTCTCCCAGCGGCGCAAGACCCTGCGGGCCGCGCTCGCGTCCTGGGCGGGCTCGGCGGAACGGGCGGGCGAACTGCTCCGGGCGGCGGGTATCGATCCGCGCACCCGGGGTGAGCAGCTGGCGGTCCGGGACTTCGCGCGCCTCGCCGCACAGCTCTGATCCGGCTTCACTCTTCGGAGTGGTGGCGTTGTGACGGTGTGTGCCGATCCCGGGGTGGGGAACTGGGGATCCTGCTATGTGGGCACGGCCAGACGTGTGATCTGGGCCAAGAGACTTGCGTCAGGTCCGCCTGATCGGGTGTACTCATCTGGCATCCATCCCGAGCGACCGAGAGACCTGGCTCGCCGAAGTCGCAGCAACCACCTCCTCGAAGGCAGGTGCTACCGCCAGGACCGATGGAGGAACCTGTGTATCGGACGCGAATGCTCACCAGGCGACGTGTCGTCGATGAGTGCCGCCGCACAGTATGTGCGTGTCGACGCTCAACCGCTCTCGCCTGAGTTCTTCCTTTCGCCGCAACCGATTCTGCTGAACCGTCCATAGTAGACGGTCAAATTCTGTGACGGTCGACGCGCGCCCGGGTTGGCGCGCGCCTGTCCTTGGAGCATTCGTGATCACTGTTGAGAATCTCAGCAAGTCCTTCCCCGGCAACGGTTCGCCGGTGCTCGCCCTGCGCGACGTGAACGTCGACGTCGACGCGGGCGCGCTGTACGGCGTGGTCGGCCCGGCCGGCTCGGGCAAGTCCACTCTCGCCCGCTGCGTCGCGCTGCAGGAGCGGCCCGACCGCGGCACGGTCCGGCTGGACGGCCTGAACACCGCCACCCTCGACGGCCGGCGGCTGCGTGAGATCCGCCGGCAGGTCGGGGTGGTCGACGCGAAGTCCGAGCTGCACGCCGAGCGCACCATCGCGGGCAACATCGCGGCCCCGCTCGAGCAGCTCGGGCTGGACGGGCCGCAGCGCAAGAGCCGGGTGGGCGCCATGCTCGATCTGGTCGGGCTCACCCAGCGCGCCGCGCAGCGGCCGAGCGAGCTGACCCCGGGCCAGCGGCGCCGGGTCGCGGTGGCCCGGGCGCTCGCCGCCGGGCCCGCGGTGCTGCTCGCCGACGACCCGACCGCCGGGATCGGTCACGAGGAGACCGGCGCGGTGCTGACCGTGCTCGACCGCGCGCGGGCCGAACTCGGGGTGACCCTGCTGGTGACCACGCCGGACGCCGGCGTGGTGCGCCGGGTGTGCGACGACGTCGCGGTCCTGGAAGAGGGCAGCCTGGTGGAGCAGGGCAAGGTGCTCGACCTGGTGACCGACCCGGCGAGCCGCACCGCGCAGGCGCTGCTGCCGGCGATCGAGACGTCCCGGGCGCAGTCGGCGCGGTACGACCGCGCGGTGGACGTGGTGCTGATCGGCTTCGCCACCGTCGGGGCGCTGCTGCCGGAGGCGGCGGGCCGCTTCGACGTCGAACTCGCCACCATCGGCGGCGGCCTGACCCGGGTCGGCGACACCCCGGTCGCCCGGTTCCGGGTGGGCGTGCGGGGCCAGCAGGCCGACGCCGCCCTCGCGTGGATCGCCGAGCGCGGCGGCCACGTCACCCACACCGCCCGCGGCCCCCAGGGCGTCGCGGCTTAGCGGCGGCAGGAAGGGACCTTCGCTACGGCTCAACGGGAGCGGGGGACCTTTACTCCGGTTAGACCGGAGTAAAGGTCCCCCGCTATTTTTTTGGTGACCGGGTGCTGGGGGTCGTTTGGTGACCGGGTGCTGGGGGTCGTGAGTGGCCAGGCCGGTTAGAACCGGCCGGAACGCTCACGACCCATCCCACTCGGCGCCCCCTACCCCCGCCCTCCCCGCGCCAGCGCGGTGACCAGAGCCGCCGCGACGGCGAGGATGCCGGTCGCCCACCAGCTCGCCGTGGCGAAGCCGTGCACCACGGCGGCGGGCGCGGTCATCCCGACCGAAGACGCGGTCGCGCTCGCCGCGATGGTGTTCAGCGACGCGGTGCCCAGGGACGCGCCCACCTGCTGCGAGGTCGTGATGAACGCCGACGCCACCCCGGCGTCGCGGGCGGCGACCCCGCTGGTCGCGGTGTTCATCACGGTCGGCATGACCAGCCCGGCCCCGATGCCCAGCACCAGTTCGGCGGGCATGATCAGGCCCCAGAACGGGCTCGCCGGGGTCAGCTGGGTGAGCGCCAGCATCGCTCCCGCGAGCAGCAGGAGCCCCACCGCCAGCAGCGGGCGCGGTCCCGTGCGCGGGAACAGCCTGCGCGTCACCTGCGTCGAGACCACCACGTTGCCCGCGAGCAGCGGCAGGAACGCCAGCCCGGCGGCCAGCGCCCCGTAGCCCATGATCACCTGCAGCTGGTAGGTCAGGAAGAAGAACATCCCGAACATGCCGAACGCCGCCGCGCCGACCGCGAGGTACGCGGCGGCCCGGCTCCGATCGGCGACCACCGCGAGCGGCAGCAAGGGGTTCGCGACGCGGGCCTGCCGGACCGCGAACCCGGCGAGCAGCACCACGGCCGCGCCCAGCAGGCCGAGCACCAGCCCCGAGCCCCAGCCGCGGGTGGCGACCTCGGACAGCGCGTAGACCAGCGCGACGATCCCGCCGCTGCCGAGCAGCCCGCTCACCCAGTCCAGCCGGGTCTCGCGGTGCCGCGCCACGTCCGGCAGCAGGAACCAGCCCGCGCCCCCGGCGACCACCGCGATCGGCAGGTTCACGTACAGGCACCAGCGCCAGTCCAGGTACTCGGTCAGCGTGCCACCGACCAGCAGGCCGACCGCGGCCCCGGACATCATGATCGCGCTGAACACCCCGATCGCCTTCGCGCGTTCGCGGGTCTCGGTGAACGTGGTGGTCAGCAGGGACATGGTCGACGGCGTGAGCAGCGCGGCGAACACGCCCTGCGCGGCGCGCGCCCCGATGAGCATCTCCGGACCGGTGGCCGCCCCGCCGACCGCCGACGCGATCGCGAACCCCGCGACGCCGACCAGCAGGGTGTTCCGGCGGCCGAGCCGGTCGGCCAGCCGCCCGCCGACCAGCAGGAGCCCGCCGAAGGCGAGCGTGTACGCGCTGATGGTCCACTGGCGGCCGACATCGGACAGGCCGAGGTCGCGCTGGGCCGCGGGCAGCGCGATGTTCACCACGGTGGTGTCCAGGATGACCAGCAGCTGCGCCAGCCCGACGATGGCCAGCACCCACCATCTGCGCCGGTCCGGCGCCGCCACGGGCGCGGGAGCGAGAGTCGTCATGAGGGTCCCCTTGTGAAGTGTGAGGAGTGAACAGGCACGGGTAAGCTGCGGCGACGAGGCTTACTTACCGGCCGACTAGTTAACTAGCTTGCCGTAAGGTAAGTGGTAACTAGTCGGGCGTCAAGTAAGTTTGCGAGCGTTCTCAGAGAGGCGGGAGATGGCGGCGCGGCGTAGCGACACCCGGGAGCGCATCCAGCGGGTCGCACTGGAGCTGTTCAGCGAGAACGGCTACGAGAAGACATCCCTGCGCGAGATAGCCGAGCGCCTGGACGTGACCAAGGCCGCGCTCTACTACCACTTCCGCACCAAGGAAGACATCGTCCTGAGCCTGATCGCCGACCTCGAGGGCGCGGTCGGCGAACTCGTCGAATGGGGCCGCGCGCGGGACGGGGACCCCATCGAGACCCGGATCGAACTGCTCCGGCGGTTCGCCGCGATCACCGAGGGGCAGTACGGCCCGGTGCTGAGCTTCATCCAGCAGAACATGCCCGCGATGAAGAGCCTCGGCATCAAACCCCGGCTCGGCGAGCGGATGACGGAGCTGTTCGAACTGGTCTGCGCCGACGAGCGCGACCCCGAGGCGCAGCTGCGCGCCCGGCTGGCGCTGGCGGCGCTGCTGTTCGGCGCGAACCCCGCGTTCCTGGTCGGGCAATCCACCGGGGTCGACTCGACGATCGCCCTGAAGGTGGCGCTTGAGCTGGCTTCCCCGCGGCCGTCGCGGGACGCCACGTAGGCTTGGCGGCGTGCTTGCCGTCGTACCACCGCCAGTGACCGTCCGGGTGCCCTCCAAGATCAACCTGCACCTCTCGGTCGGCGAGCCCCGCAGGGACGGTTTCCACGAACTCACCACCGTTTTCCATGCCCTGTCGCTGACCGACGAGGTCACCGTGGCCGCGACCGAGGATCCGGGGGTCGAGGTCTACGGCGAGGGCGAGGGGTCGGTGCCGACCGGCGCGAACAACCTCGCCTGGCGCGCGGTGCAGGCGCTGGCCGCGCACGTCGGCAAGGCCGGCGGCGAGCCGAAGGTGCGCGTGGTGCTGCGCAAGGGCATCCCGGTCGCCGGGGGCATGGCGGGCGGCAGCGCCGACGCGGCCGCCACGCTGGTCGGCCTGGCCTCGCTGTGGAAGCTGGACATCGGCCGCGACGAGCTGGCCGAGGTCGCCGCGAAACTCGGCAGCGACGTGCCGTTCGCGATCTACGGCGGCACCGCGCTCGGCACCGGCCGCGGCGAGCAGCTGGTGCCGGTGCTGTCCCGGCACACGTTCCACTGGGTGCTGGCCTTCGACCAGCGCGGCCTGTCCACGCCCCGGGTGTACGGCGAGCTGGATCGCCTGCGCGCCGAGGGCGACCCGCCGCGCGTCGGTTCGCACGCGCCGGTGGTGGAGGCGCTGGCTTCCGGCGACCCGCGCCAGCTCGCCCTGTTGCTGGGCAACGATCTGCAGGCCGCGGCCGTGTCGCTGCGCCCGGGGTTGCGGCGCACGCTGCGGGCCGGGGTGAACGCGGGCGCGCTCGCCGGGACCGTTTCCGGTTCCGGGCCGACGTGCGCGTTCCTCTGCGCCGACGCGGAATCCGCGCTCGAGGTGGCCGCCGAGCTGTCCGGCGCCGGGGTGTGCCGCACGGTCCGGGTCGCGCACGGCCCGGTGCCCGGCGCCCGCCTGGTCGGCGGCGACGACGCCCCGCGCCCCATGCCGCCCCAGGTGCACGCGTGAACCGGACACTGTGGACGGTGGAGAGCTAGCTGATGGTCAACCTGATCAACCTGGAATCGGTTTCCAAGTCCTACGGCGTGCGTCCGCTGCTGGACTCGGTTTCCCTCGGCGTGGGGGAAGGCGACCGGATCGGGGTCGTCGGGCTCAACGGCGGCGGCAAGACGACGTTGCTCGAGGTGCTCGCCGGGATCGCGCCGCCGGATTCCGGGCGGGTGAGCCGGGTCGGCGGGCTGCGGATGGCGGTGGTCACCCAGCGGACCGAACTGCGCGGCGAGACCGTCCGCGAGGCGGCGCTGTCCGCCTACGGCGCCGAACACGAATGGGCGGCCGACGCGCGCGTCCGGTCTATTGTGGACGGACTGGGACTTTCCGGGCTGGGGCTGGAAACGCCGACGGCGAACCTGTCCGGCGGGGAGCGGCGGCGGATCGCGCTGGCCACGGCCCTGGTCGGTGAGCTGGACCTGATCGTGCTCGACGAGCCGACCAACCATCTCGACGTCGAAGGGGTGCGCTGGCTGGCCGATCACCTGCTCGCCCGCCGGGTCGCGCTGGTGGTCGTCACGCACGACCGGTGGTTCCTGGACACCGTGTGCTCCCGGACCTGGGAGGTCGTCGACGGCCGCGTCGAACAGTACGAGGGCGGTTACGCCGACTGGGTCTTCGGCCGCGCCGAGCGGGCCCGCCTGGCCGCGACGGCGGAGGAGAAGCGGCGCAACCTGGCCCGCAAGGAACTCGCCTGGCTGCAACGCGGCGCGAAGGCGCGGACCTCCAAACCGCGGTACCGCGTCGACGCCGCCGAGGCGCTGATCGCCGACGTGCCCGAACCGCGCGACTCGGTCGAGCTGATGGCCTTCGCCAAACGCCGCCTGGGCAAGACCGTGCTCGAACTGGAGGACACCACCCTGCGGGTCGGCGACCGGGCACTGCTCGACAACGTCACCTGGCGGATCGGCCCGGGCGATCGGATCGGCCTGGTCGGGGTGAACGGCTCCGGGAAGACCACCCTGCTGAAACTGCTCGCCGGTGAGACGGAACCGGTGTACGGCAAGCGAATCCAGGGCAAGACGGTCCGGCTCGCGCATCTGACCCAGGAACTGGAGGACCTCCCCGGGCACCTCCGCGTGCTGGAGGCCGTCGAGCAGATCGCCGGGCGCGTGGTGCTCGGCAAGCAGGAACTCTCGGCTTCCCAGCTCGCCGAGAAACTCGGCTTCCCGCCCGCCAAGCAGTGGACGCCGGTCGAGGACCTCTCCGGCGGCGAGCGGCGGCGCCTGCAACTCGCGCGCCTGCTGATGGGCGAGCCGAACGTGCTGCTGCTGGACGAGCCCACCAACGATCTCGACATCGACACCCTGCAACAACTCGAGGACCTGCTCGACTCGTGGCCGGGCAGCATGGTGGTCGTCTCGCACGACCGCTACCTGGTCGAGCGCGTCTGCGACACGGTGGTCGCGTTGTTCGGCGACGGCCGGATCACCCACCTGCCCGGCGGGATCGACGAGTACCTCGCCCGCCGCGCGCGGCTCGCCGAGGACCAGCAGGCGGCGAACCAGCGCGGCAAGGCCGCCGAGCCGAGCGCGCAGAAGGTGAGCGCGGCCGAGAAACGCGCCGCGGGCAAGGAGCTCGCGCGGCTGGAACGCCGGTTGAACACCTTGCACGACAAGGAAACCAAGCTCCACGACGCGCTCGCCGCGGCGGCCACCGATCCGGCGAAGCTGATCGAGCTGAACACCGAGCTGAAGGCCGTGCTCGCGGAGAAGGACGACGTCGAGTCGCGCTGGCTGGAGACCTCGGAACTGGCCGAATAGCGGGCGCGCTAGGGAGGAACCCCTTCGGGCGGGGTACTCCGGGGGCACAACCGGCAGAATGTGCCGACCGGAGCACGCCGTTCCGGGCGGCGGATAAGGTGTTCCGCATGAGTAGGTTCGTGGACACGCTGGTCGCCACCGCGGCCGGCGGCGGTCAGCAGCGCGGCATGGTCACCGGTGAGCCCCACGAACCGGTTCGAAGGACCTGGGCCGAAGTGCACGAGCAGGCCAAACGCGTCGCGGGCGCGCTGGTCGAAGGCGGCACCGGGCCGGGCAGCGCGGTCGCCGTATTGGCCGCGGCGCCGGCCCTGATCGCGCCGACCGTGCAGGCCGTCTGGCTCGCCGGGGGCAGCGTCACCATGCTGCACCAGCCCACCCCGCGCACCGACCTCGCGGAATGGGCCGAGGACACGGTCCGCGTGCTGCGCATGATCGGCTCCGAGCTGGTGCTGCTCGGCGAACCGTTCGACCAGCTCGCCCCGGTGCTCACCGAGCACGGCATCGGTTTCCGCATGATCACCGACCTGTTCTCCGGCGAGCCGCTCGCCGAACCGGTGCCCAGCGCCGAGGATTCGCTCGCGCTGCTGCAGCTCACCAGCGGGTCCACCGCCGAGCCGAAGGCCGTGAAGATCACCTACGGCAACCTGTACTCGAACGTCAAGGCCATGGTGGACCGGGCCGAGTTCGTCTTCGACGAAGACGTGATGGTGTCCTGGCTGCCCACCTTCCACGACATGGGCATGGTCGGGTTCCTCACCGTGCCGATGACCTTCGGCGTCGAGCTGATCAAGATCACCCCGGTCGAGTTCCTCTCCGGCCCGCTGATCTGGCCGCGGCTGATCACCAAGTACCGCGCCACCACCACGGCCGCGCCGAACTTCGCCTACGCGATCGTCGGGCGGCGGATGAACGGGGTCGACGAGGACGACGCCTTCGACCTGTCCACGCTGCGGATCGCGCTCAACGGCGCCGAACCCATCGACGAGACCGCGGTCAAGACGTTCACCGACGCGGGCGCCCGGTTCAAGATGCCCGCGGAGTGCGTCTTCCCGGCTTACGGCATGGCCGAGGCGACGCTCGCGGTGTCGTTCGCGCCGCTGTTCACCGGGTTGACCCTGGACTTCGTCGAGGCGGACGCGCTGGAAGCCGACAACCGCGCGGTGCCGGTGCCGGAGGGCGATCCGCGCCGGGGCACCGACGACGTCCGCTCGTTCGCGATCCTCGGCCGCCCGCTGGACGGGCTCGAGGCGGAGATCGTCGACGACCGGGGAAACCGGCTCGGCGAGCGCGAAGTCGGCGAGATCAGGCTGCGCGGGGAAGCCGTCACGCCCGGCTACCTGACCATGGACGGCCCGGTGTCCACTCAGGACGCCGAGGGCTGGTTCGCCACCGGCGATCTGGGCTACCTGGTGGACGGCCAGATCGTCATCTGCGGGCGCCGCAAGGACGTCATCATCATGGGCGGCCGCAACATCTACCCCACCGACATCGAACGCGCGGCCACCTCGGTGGACGGTGTCCGCGCGGGCAACGCGGTCGCCGTCCGGATCGACGCGGGCACCCGGCGGGAGCGGTTCGCCGTGGTGCTCGAGTCCAAACTGGCCGGTGACTCCGACGCCGAACGCGTGCTGGCCAAGGAGGTCGCGGCCCGCGTCCGGGACGCTGTGGACATGCGCCCGTTCGCCGTGGTGGTGCTGCCGACCGGCAGCCTGCCGAAGACGCCCTCGGGCAAGGTCAAGCGCGCGGCCACGGCGACCCAGTTCGCGGACCGGATCGAGAACGCCTCCAAGACCAGCTAACCGCGGACCTTCCGCCGCCACAGCGGTTTGCGCGTGTGCGAGTGCTCCAGCGCGGGCGCGATGTGGAACCGTTCGGTCGCGGTCTCCGCGCGTCCGGCCAGCGTGCTCTCCACCAGTTGGAGGAAGACGTCGACCTCGGCCTGGTCGTACCCGCGCTTGCCCAGCGCGGGCCGGCCGAAGGAGACGCTGTGCACCTCCTCCGGGGTCACCGTGTCCTCACCGCGCAGGGTCGCGGCGACCCGGATGAGGAAGGTGTCCACGTCCGCCACCGAATAACCGCGGGTGCCGATCGCGGCGAGGGCGAACTGGACGTCGTACACGTCGTCCGCGGTCAGTGTCATCAGCTGTCCTGGAAGTGCTCGATGCGGGCGGTGGTGGGTGAGTCGTGCCAGTCGGCGCGCTCGGCGGTGGCCTGGGACTGCTCGCGGGCCAGCGGCACCTCGTGGACCCGCCGCCCGGTGCGATTGGCCAGCTCTTCCTCGACCGCGTCGAGGAACTCGTCGACTTCGCGCTCGTCGTAGCCGCGCTTGCCGATCAGCGGTTTGCCGAACATGACGTGGTGGACCTCGGCGGCGGTCAGATCGTCCTCGTCGGCCAGCGTCTTCGCGATGCGCTGGAGGAACTCGTCCACCTCGCCCTTGGCGTAACCGCGCCTTCCGATCGGCGAATTCGAGAATTCGACGTTGTGGACGTCTTCGGGCGTGAAGGACATGAAACTCTCCCAGATCCGAGGGCTCGGGTCGACGCTGTCGCCGCCTACCTTGCTAGCCGCCGCGCGGGGCTCCGGGGAAGACTTCGCCGATTCGTCGACTCGATCAGGGGTGGGAACACACGCCTTCGGGTGAGCCCGGGCTACGCAGCGCTGATGTGAGCGCTTTCACATTCGCGCGTTCGCCGGGGGCGGTCAGCCCGCGTGGAAGGTGTTCTGGGCCGCGGTGAGGCCGTCGCGGATCAGCGCCTCGACCGCGTCGGCGCAGCGGTCGATGTTGAGCGCGAGTTCCTTGCGCTCGACGGTCGAGAAGTCCTTGAGGACGTAGTCGGCCGGGTCCATCCGGCCCGGCGGACGGTCGATGCCGAAGCGAACGCGGTAATAGTCCTTGGTGCCCAACGACTTCGTGATCGAGCGGAGTCCGTTGTGGCCGTTGTCGCCACCGCCGAGCTTGAGCTTCAGCGCGCCGTAGGGCAGGTCCAGCTCGTCGTGCACCACGACGACCCCGGACGGGGCGACCTTGTAGAACCGGGCGGTGCCCGCGACCGGGCCGCCGGAGAGGTTCATGAACGAACGCGGTTTGGCGCACACGACCTTGCGCCCGGCCAGACGACCCTCGAGCACCTCGGCGCCGCCCTTGTGCGCCTTGAACTTCCCGCCGACGCGGGCGGCGAGTTCGTCGAGGACCAGGAAACCGATGTTGTGCCGGTTGCCCTCGTACCGGGGACCGGGATTGCCGAGGCCGACGAGCAGCACCTGCTCGCCGGCCCCGGGGAGGTCGGTCGGTTGACCCATGGTGGTGGGTTACTCGGCGTCGCCGCCGGTCTCCGGCTTGTCCTCGACGACACCGGCGCCCTCGGCGTCGGCCTCGGCCTCCATGGACGCCTCGCTCGGCGCCTCGTTGACCGCCACGACCAGCGCCTCCGGGTCGGTGAGCAGTTCGGCCCCGGCGGGCAGGGCGACCTGGCCGGCGTTGATGTGGGTGCCCGCGCCCAGGCCCTCGATGGAGACCTCGACCTGCTCGGGGATGTGCAGCGCCTCGACCTCGACCGACAGGGTGTCCAGGTCCTGGTTCACCAGGGTGCCCGGGCCGGCGTCGCCGGTCAGCACGACCGGGACGTCCACGGTGACCTTCTCGCCGCGCTTGACCACGAGCAGGTCGACGTGCTCGATGTAGTTCTTCAGCGGGTGCACGGTGATGGTCTTGGTCAGGGCCAGTTCGGTGCCCTTGCCGTCGGTGTTCTCGACGTCGAGGGTCAGCACGGCGTTGCTGCCGTTCTCCCGGATCACGCGCGCGAACTCGATGGCCGGCAGGGCCAGATGACGCGGGTCCGAGCCGTGGCCGTACAGCACCGCGGGGATCTTGCCGGCGCGACGGGTGCGACGCGCGGCGCCCTTGCCGAACTCGGTGCGGGGCTCGACGGACAGACGTACCTCGGACACGGTGTTGCACTCCTTCAAATCGGCACAGATGTGGCGGCGGGGGATGGGGCTGTGAATCTGCTGTTCTGGGCTGTTCGGCGGCGAATTCCACAACGTGCACAGCGCGTGGCTACTCAAGCCGCCGCGTCGATCACGTCGGACACCGGGTGCGCACGGAGCCCGCCTCGCCGAGACAACCTGCACAGTGTAGAGCAGGCGGTCACACCCCGGTTGCGCCGGGTCGCCCGGCCACGTAAGAACCTGGTAAGGCGGGTGACGGAACCTTCGTCAGACGGTGGCGTCAGACCACTATGCACGGGTCGGATACTGATCGACGAGGTGTTCCATGCGAGTTCGAGTAGTCCTGCCAGCGGCGCTGGCCGTCGCGGTGGCGACCCTCCTCGGTGCCTGTTCGGTCGCGGTATCCGGCAGCGGGGACGTGTCCGCCGCGGACCGGGTGCGCGCCGACCGGCGCGCAGTCCAGCGAGCCGCGGTCGACGAGGCCCTGCGGACGCTGTCCGGACAGGGCGCGATCGCCTATCGCGTCACCGGAACGGACGCCGGGGGCAACCCGCTCGAGCTGACGCTGAACGTCACCCGCAACGGCACCGTTTCCGGTTCGTTCCCGGCCGGCGGTCAGCAGGTCAAGGCGGTCCGGGTGGACGGCAAGCTGTACCTGACCGCGCCCGCGGCCTACTGGCAGTCGCAGGGGATCGACGCGGCCAAGGCGGGCGAGTACGCGACCCGGTGGGTGCGCGCCGATCCGGCACGGCTCCCGCTCGACCCCGGGGCCGCGCTCACCCCGGCCGCGGCGGCCGATGCCTTGCGCGGCAGCCTGGCGACCATGGACCACGTGGCCGAGCCGATCCGGCGGACCCTCGCCGACGGGACCGAGGTGTTCGACCTCAACACCGGCGCCGGGCGGCTGGAGGTCAGCACCGCGAAACCGCATCGGGTGGTGAGCGCGGAACCGACGCTCTTCGGCGCGGCCGTCGGGCAGGCGTTCGGGGTGGGCGGTTCGGTGCGGCCGCAGGCGCTCACCGGGGACGCGGTGCGGGCGCTGGGCACCGAGGTCGAAGGGGCCGCGGCGAACCTGGGGCAGCCGCTGGTCGCGGGATCGGTGGTGCAGACGGCCGTGGAGGACAAGAAACTGGACTGCGTGAGCACCGGCGCGTGCACCGAGACCGTGCAGGTGCGGAACACGGTGAGCGGCGCGGCCACCGGGGTGTCGGTGCGGGTGGTGCTCAGGTCGGTCGTGACCGCCGAGGGGCTCGGCCTGCGCGACTGCGGTCAGGAAGCGGTCGCGGCGCCGAACACGGTCACCGGGCTGTCCTGCACGGTCAAGTTCGACCTGCCGCGGACCTCGGGTTCGGCGCAGGTGGTGGCGCTGCCCACGATCACCGGCGACCTGCTGGCCCAGCTCGACGCGGAGGCGCTGAAGCAGAAGGTGCGCACCGAGTTCTCCGCACTCGGCGGCTGAGCGGTCGTGAGCGGACAAGCCGGTTAGAACCGGCCCGAACACTCACGACTCCGTCTTCGCGTCGTGGGCCTCGCGTGCTTTGAGGATCGCGGTGACGTTGAGTTCCGCCCATTCGGTGATCGCGTCGATCGGGGCGCGCATCGAGTGCCCCAGTTCGGTGAGTTCGTAGGTCACCTTCGGGGGGATTTCCGGGTACACGGTCCGGATCACCAGGCCGTCCCGTTCCAGCGCCCGCAGGGTCTGGGTGAGGACCTTCGGGGCGACGCCGATGCCCTCGCGGAGCTTGGTGAAGCGCATCGGGCCGTTCCGGAGCAGCAGCACCACGAGCACGGTCCACCGGTCGCCGATGCGGTCCAGAACCATCCGGGTCGGGCAGTTCGCATCGGTGACGTCGCCGCGGATCAGCTCGCCTGCCTCGTTGGTAACCACCAGGTATCTATAGCACGTTGAAGTACTCGGTAACCAGTGGTTACCGTCGGCCCCGACGAAATCGATCACTGAACGTGAGGAGTTCGAAGATGGCGAAGCTGGTGGTGTTCGGGGCGACCGGATACGCCGGGGGCAAGATCGTCGAGGAGGCGCTGCGCCGCGGGCACGAGGTCGTCGCGGTGGCCCGGCACGCGGATTCCCTGGCGCCCCGCGACGGCCTGACCGTGCGAGCCGGGTCGATCCACGACGACGCCCTGCTGGCCGAGGTCGCGACCGGGGCCGACGTGCTGATCAGCGCGATCCCCGCCCGCCCGATGGAGGACGGCGGCCGCCTGCTGGAGGCGGTGCCCGCGCTGGCCAAGGCGGCGCAGGACCTCCGCGTGCGGATCGGCGTGGTCGGCGGCGCGGGCAGCCTGCGGGTTTCCGAGGGCGGGCCGCGGGTGATCGACAACCCGGAGTTCCCCGCGGAGTACAAGCCGGAGGCGAGCAGCCACGCCGAGGTGCTCGACGCGTTCCGCGAGCTGCCCGAGGGGGTCGACTGGTTCTACGTGAGCCCGGCGGCCCAGTTCGGCGCGTACGTCCCGGGCGAACGGACCGGGAAGTACCGGGTCGGCGGCGACGTGCTGCTGGTCGACGACCAGGGTGTTTCGACGATCAGCGGGGACGACTACGCGATCGCGTTCCTCGACGAGATCGAGCAGCCCGCGCACCGGCGGCGGCGGTTCACCGTCGCCTACTGAGTTCGGTTACCGGGGTGCCCGAAAGTGCGCGCACTTTCGGGCACCCCGGCGAAAGGCCAGGTCAGGCGTTGCCGTCGAAGAGGCTGGTCACCGAGCCGTCCTCGAAGACCTCCTGGATGGCGCGGGCCAGCAGGGGGGCGATCGACAGGACGGTCAGCCCGGGGAAGCGCTTCTCCTCCGGGATGGGGAGCGTGTTGGTGACGATGACCTCGCGCGCCTTGCAGTTGCTCAGGCGGTCGGTCGCCGGATCGGACAGGATCCCGTGCGTCGACGCGATGACCACGTCCGCCGCGCCCTCGTCGAGCAGCGCGTCGGTGGCCTTCACGATCGTGCCGCCGGTGTCGATCATGTCGTCGATCAGCACGCACAGCTGGCCCTGGACCTTGCCGACGACCCGGTTGGCGACCGCCTGGTTCGGCTTGTCCGGGTCGCGGGTCTTGTGGATGAACGCGATCGGCCGGTCACCGAGCTGCGCCGCCCACTTCTCGGCCAGCCGCACCCGGCCCGAATCCGGGGACACCACGGTGATCTGCTCGCCGCCGTAGGTCTTCTCGATGTGCTCGCACAGCACGCTCTGCGCCAGCAGGTGGTCGACCGGGCCGTCGAAGAAACCCTGGATCTGCGCGGTGTGCAGGTCCACGGTCATGATCCGGTCGGCGCCCGCGGTCTTGAACAGGTCGGCGATGAGCCGCGCCGAGATCGGCTCGCGGCCCTTGTGCTTCTTGTCCTGCCGTGCGTACGGGTAGAACGGCATGATCACGGTGATCCGCTTGGCGCTCGCGCGCTTCAGCGCGTCCACCATGATCAGCTGCTCCATCACCCACTCGTTGATCGGGCTGGGGTGGCTCTGGATCACGAAGGCGTCGGTGCCGCGGACGGACTCCTGGAACCGGACGAAGATCTCGCCGTTGGCGAAGGTGTGCGCGGTCTGCGGGGTGATCGTCACATTGAGGTGTTCGGCCACCTCCTCGGCCAGCTCGCGGTGCGCGCGGCCGGAGAAGAGCATCAGGTTCTTCTTCGGCGTGCCGGACTTCGGGCTCATGATTGCGACTCCCCGTCGGGTTTCTCGGTTTCCTCCTTCTCGGCGAGCGCGGCCTCGGCCGCCTCCGCCGCGGGTGTGCCCGGTCTGCGCCGGACCACCCAGCCTTCGATATTCCGCTGCGGCCCGCCCGAGACGGCCAGCGCGCCCGGCGGGACGTTCCGCCGGATCACGGTTCCCGCGCCGCTGTACGCGCCGTCGCCCACGGACACCGGGGCCACGAACATGTTGTCGGAGCCGGTCCGCACGTGGGAGCCGATGGTGGTGTGGTGCTTGTGCACGCCGTCGTAGTTGACGAACACGCTGGCCGCGCCGATGTTGCTCTGCTCGCCGATCGTCGCGTCCCCGACGTAGGTCAGGTGCGGCACCTTCGAACCGGCGCCGATGTCCGCGTTCTTCGTCTCGACGAACGTGCCGATCTTGCCCTTCTCGCCCAGTTTCGTGCCGGGGCGCAGGTAGGCGAACGGGCCGACGTTCGCGCGGTCGCCGATCTCCGCGTCCGAGCCGTGCGTGCGGACGACCTTCGCGCCCGCGCCCACCCGGACGTCGGTGAGCGTGCTGTCCGGGCCGATCACCGCGTCCTCGCCGACGGTCGTGGCGCCGCGCAGCTGCACACCCGGTTCGAGGACCACGTCCCGGGCCAGCGTGACCCCGGAGTCGATCCAGGTGGTGGCGGGATCGGCCACGGTGACCCCGGCGCGCTGCCAGCGCCGCACGATCCGCCGGTTCAGCTCGGCGCCGAGCGCGGCGAGCTGAACGCGGTCGTTCACACCCTCGACCTGCCACGGATCGTCGATCACCAGCGCGCCCACGGACCGGCCGTCGCCGCGGGCGATGCCGAGGACGTCGGTCAGGTAGAGCTCGCCCTGCGCGTTGTCGGTGGACAGCCGGGACAGGCCGTCGGCGAGCACGGCGGCGTCGAACGCGTACACCCCGGAGTTGATCTCGGTGATGTCCAGCTGCTCGGGCGTCGCGTCCTTGTGCTCGACGATCCCGGTCACCGCCCCGCCCGCGTCGCGCACGATCCGGCCGTAGCCGGTCGGGTCCTCGACGACCGCGGTCAGCACGGTCACCGCGTTGCCGCTGCCGGAGTGCTCGGCGAGCAGCGCGGCCAGGGTCTCGGTGTCCAGCAGCGGAATGTCGCCGTAGCCGACCAGCACGGTGCCGCCCAGGCCGGGCGGCAGCGCGGACAGCGCGCAGGACACCGCGTGCCCGGTGCCGTTCTGCTGCTCCTGCACCGCGGTGGTGACGGTCCGGCCGAGCGCCTTGCCCACCAGTTCGAGGTGCTCGCCGACCGCTTCGCGCCCGTGCCCGACGACCACCACCAGGTTTTCCGGGTCCAGCCCGGCCGCGGCGCGCACCGCGTGCTCGACGAGCGGCCGCCCGGCGATCGGGTGCAGCACCTTCGGGGTCTTCGATCGCATGCGGGTGCCCTCACCCGCGGCGAGGATCAGCGTGCTCAGCGGGCCGGTGGTCACGGCGCTCCCAAGATTCCAGACGGCTACCTGTACCGGGGCACGATCCTACGTGTGCTCTTCCAGGCCCCACGTGGGGTCGGTCTGCGAGCCCTCGTCGGGCCAGCTGACCACCGTTTCCCCGGCCGACGAGGTGGCCGAGGCGATCTGGTTGCCGCCGCCGCGTTTCGCCTGGTACATGGCCGCGTCGGCGCGGGAGAGCACCTGGTCGGCGCGCTCCTGCGGGCGCAGCGAGACCAGGCCCACCGACAGCGTCACCCCGTGCGAGAGGTGGTGCGGCAGCTGAGCGACGGCCGTCACGGCGCGGCCGAGCGCCTGCCGGGCCGCGGAGACCGGCGCGCCCGGCAGCAGCACGATGAACTCGTCCCCGCCGTACCGGGCGACGATGTCGTCGCCGCGCAGCGCGTCCCGCAGCGTGCTGGCCACCACGCGCAGCACGTCGTCGCCTTCGGCGTGCGAGTGCCGGTCGTTGACGTCCTTGAATCCGTCCAGGTCCACCAGGGCGACCGCGAGGGGCTGCGCGGTCGCCGTGGAGGCCAGGGTGCGCAGGTGCTCGTCGAGCGCGCGGCGGTTGGGCAGGCCGGTGAGCGGGTCCTGCAGCGCCTGCTGGGTGATCGCGCCGTGTTCGGCGGAGAGCCGTTCGTGCTCGCGGCGCGTGTTCAGGGTGGCGATCTGCGACTCGCGCAGCGTCCACAGCTCGCTCTCCAGCGCCGCGGCGTAATCGATGAGCGAGCGGGTGGCCTCGGTGCCGGTGTCGTGGTCGAGGCGGGCCAGTTCGCGCGCGAGGTTGAGCCGCATGGACGGCTGCGAGTTGTCCTCGGCGAGGTTGTTGCGCGCGGCGATGAGCGCCTTCAGCGCGTCGTCGCGGCGGCCGACCTGGTCCAGGCAGCGGGCCAGGGCGACGGTCACGATCCCCGCCTCGTGCGGGTAGGCGGGTTCGCTGGACAGCCGCTGCAACCGTTCGATGTGCGCGCCGTCCGGGGTGGCGAACGCGAGTGCCGCGGCGAGCACGCCGACCTGGTCGACCGCGGGGACGCCCACCCGGCGCGGGAACAGCGACTCGGCGAACGGCGCCTCCACCGCGACCGCCATCGACGCGGCGGTGCGGAACTTGTCGGCGGCCTCGTCGTGGCGGTTGACCCGCTCCAGGCGCAGGCCCCAGCCGAGCAGCATCTTGACCCGGTTGACCAGTTGCAGGGTGATCTCGTGCGGCCCCGCGCTCTCCCGGATGGCCTGGTGCGCCCGCGCGATCACCTCTTCGGCGGCCTCGTAGACGCCGAGCTGGTTGAGCACGAGCCAGCAGTCGACCAGCGCGGACGCCTGGAACTTGGACCAGGCCCGCTTGCCGATGTGGACGTCCGGGGTCTCCGAATCGTCGAGGATGGCCAGCGCCCGCGCGATCTCGGTGAGCGCGGCGTCCTCCTGCTCGGCGAGCACCAGGCGGCGGCCGCGCAGCGCGTGCGCGTCGGCGCGCAGCAGGGCCAGCCCGTGGCGCCGGGTGTGCGCGAGCATCTCGTCGAGCAGCGGTTCGGCCTCGGCGGCGAGGCCGCGGGTGACCAGGCGGGCCAGGGCCGCGGCCCGGAGCAACTGGGCGACGAGCATCGGCTCGCCGCGGCGCTGGGTCTCCTCGAGCAGCTCGTCGAGGGTCTTGACGATGTCGAGCTGCTCGGCGTGATCGGTGCGCTGGACGGCGGCGATCAGTTCCCGGGCGCGACCGACCAGCCAGGCGTCGGACAGCTCGACCAGTGCCGGCCGCCTGTTGTTTCCCTGTTCCGTCGCTTCGCCGGTCGCCGCAGCCACCCCCTAGCTCATCCGAGTCGAAACAGCTCCGCCGCCAGGATTCGAACCTGAACTGTCAGAACCAAAATCTGAAGTGCTGCCGATTACACTACGGCGGATCGCGCCTGGTCAGGATAGTCGGCTCGCCATCGGCCCGTCTTCTGGGGGTTTCCGGCGCGTCTACTGGGCGTTTCACCCCGATTCGGTGGTGTGGACGCCGGTGGTTCCGGGCACTCCACAGCGAGGCGAAGCTCCTGTACCGTAACTTACGGCATCGTAGGTAAGGCGACCCTTGGTAGGGCGTGACGCGCAGGAAGAAGTGAAGTGCATGACGGCCACCCTCGACCGTTCCCCCGGTTCCGAAGAACCTTCCGCCAAGGGCCCCAAGCCCGTCCTGGACGGCAAGCGGCCCTTCCCCGTCCAGATCTCGGTGTACGCCGGTGTGATCGCACCGCTGGTGGCGTTGCTCGCCGCCGTTCCGTTCGCCTGGGGGTGGGGGCTGAGCTGGGTGGATGTCGGGTTGTTCGTGCTGATGTACGCGATCGGCTGCGCCGGGGTCACCGTCGGCTACCACCGCCACTTCACGCACGGTTCGTTCAAGGCCAAGAAGGGCCTGCGGGTGGCGCTGGCGCTGGCGGGGAGCACCGCGGTGCAGGGGCCGGTGATCACCTGGGTCGCCGACCACCGGCGGCACCACGCGTTCTCCGACCGCGACGGCGACCCGCATTCGCCGTGGGCGTTCGGCACCACGCCGGTGGCCATCGCGAAGGGCTTCTGGCACGCGCACATGGGCTGGCTCTTCCAGCGGGACCGCAGCAACCAGGAGCGGTTCGCCCCGGATCTGCTCAAGGATATGGCGATCAAGAAGGTCGACGACCTGTTCTGGCTGTGGACGCTGCTCAGCCTGGTGGTGCCCGCCCTGCTCGGCGGCCTGCTCACCTGGTCGCTGTGGGGCGCGGTGACCGCGTTCTTCTGGGCCGGACTGGTGCGCGTCTGCGTGCTGCACCACGTGACCTGGTCGGTCAACTCGATCTGCCACATGATCGGTGAGCGCCCGTTCACCGCGCGGGACAAGTCGGCGAACTTCTGGCCGCTGGCGATCTTCTCCTTCGGCGAGTCCTGGCACAACCTGCACCACGCGGACCCGACCTCGGCCCGGCACGGCGTGCAGCGCGGCCAGATCGACATCTCGGCGCGGATCATCTGGCTGTTCGAGAAGTTCGGGTGGGCCTACAACGTGCGCTGGCCCACTCCGCAGCGGCTTGCTCGGCTGGCGGCCGAAACCAAATAGCGCGGAGGTCTAGGCTGCCCGTTGTGGCAGCTAGACGGCGGGCGAAACGCGAGGCCACCGGAGCGCGACCTGCTGCTCCGGTGACTCGGGTGCGGATGACCGGTACCGAGCGCAGGCAACAGCTTCTCAACGTGGCGAGAGAGCTCTTCGCCGAGAAGGGGTTCGACGGCGCCTCGATCGAGGAGATCGCGCACCGGGCGAACGTGTCGAAACCCGTTGTGTACGAGCACTTCGGCGGTAAGGAAGGGATCTACGCGGTCGTCGTCGACCGGGAGACCCAGTCGCTGCTCGACCGGATGGTGTCCACTTTGCACGGTGGGCATCCGAAGGCGATGCTCGAACAGGCCGCGGTCGCGCTGCTCAGTTACGTGGAGGATTCGCACGACGGTTTCCGGATACTGGTGCGCGATTCGCCGGTCGCCAGTTCCACCGGGACGTTCTCCACTTTGCTCAACGACATCGCGAGTCAGGTCGAACATATTCTCGGGCAGCAGTTCACGGCGCGCGGGTACGACGAGAAGCTGGCCGCGCTGTACGCGCAGGCGCTCGTCGGCATGGTGGCCCTGACCGGCCAGTGGTGGCTGGACGCCCGCAAGCCCAAACGCGACGAGGTCGCCGCCCATCTGGTGAACCTGGCCTGGAACGGCCTGTCCCATCTGGAACACAAACCGAAACTGCGCCTGCACTGATTCAAGGTGTTTGCAAGGTCCACCCCCGAGGGTGTCCGGCAGGGCAATCGGGAGGTGTCATGGGGTTCTTCAGGAAGGCGTTCGTGGCGGCGCTGGCGGTGTGCGCCCTCGGCTCGGTCACCGCGTCGGCGGCCGGTGGCAAGTGGACGCAACTGGCCGACCAGACCTACGACGAATCGGTCGCGGCCGTGGCGAGGGCGGACACGTCCGGGCGGTACGTCCGGGCACAGTTCGTCGCCTCGCTCGCGTGGTACGCCGGGCAGAAGGTCGGGTGGCAGGACCAGCGGACCCGGGACTGGCTGGACCGGCTCTACGGGCTGCGCACGCCCACCACGGCCTACGGGCTCGGGGCGGCCTACGACGCGTATGGCGACGGGACCACGAATCCCGCGACCACGGCCTACACGATCACCGGGGCCTGGCACGTCGGCTGGACCCTGATCGCGGGGTACGACGGCGGCGGGGTGCCCGCCGACCGGATGCGGGAGATCGCGGGCTGGCTGGACCGGATCCCGCTCGCGGCGGGCGGGAAGTGCGCGGCCTATTCCGAGCACCGCTACGACGCCGGGAAGCCGTGCGTGTGGAACGTTTCGGCGGCGGGCGCCTGGTTCCTGTGGCAGGCGCAGAAGCGCGGCCTGATCGCGGACACCGTGCTGGCGAAGGTCCGGGCCTGGCGGGACCACGTGCGGGGCCACTTCGACGCTGGCTCGGGCGCCTGGACCTACCAGGCGGGCAGTTCGGGCCGCCAGGACGTGTGGCACAACGCGGCCACCGTCGCGGCGATGAACGAACTCGATCCCAGCATCGGCAAGCCCGCGCTGGCGGGTCACTTCCGGAACTGGCCCGCCAGCGGCGCGAACGCGGGCCTGCTGCCGTACGACTGCGCGAAGGCCGAGGCCAATTACGCGGCCATCAAGGCGAGTGCGACCAAACCGGTCACCGACCCGATCGAGATCCTGCAGAGCAGGGCGGGCTACGCCCCGGCGCTGCTGCGGATCGCGCGGGTCTGCGGGGACCAGTAGGCCTGGGGGGGCCTGGGGGCGCGAGCTCGGCCCGCCACAGGGGAGTGGGCCGAGCTCGCCGTCACGGTTCGTCGTGGAGGTACTGGCGGCGTTCGGCCGGGGTCGGTTCCCGCGGGTGGCGCTGCCGGGCGAGGGCGCTGAGCCGATCGGCCGGGACGCACACCTCGCAGGTCCAGGCGTCGGTGGTGCCGTCGCCCCGCCCGACGGTGAGCAGGTTGTCCGCGCCGAACGCCACGCTGGTGACGGGGGCCGGGACGTGCCGTTCGAACACGACCGGTTCCCGGCGGGTGGCCCAGCGCCACAGGCGCACCTTCGCGTCGTTGCCGACGCTGGCCAGGAACTGGCCGTCCGGGCTGAACGCCAGCCCGAAGACCAGGCTGTAGTGGCCGGTGAGCAGGACCGGCGCGCCCTCGCCGCGGCTGGGCCAGACGCGGATCGTGCCGTCGTTGCCCGCGCCCGCGAGGAACGCGCCGTCCGGGCTGAACGCCACGGTCCGCATCCCGTCGGCCCCGGGCAGGATCCGCGGCGCGCCGGAGCCGGGCAACGACCACACTCGCACGACACCGGTGGCGTCGGCGGCGGCCAACCGGGCGCCGTCCGGGCTGAACGCGACGTCCCGGGCGGCGCCCCCGCCGGTGTGCAGCACGGTTTCCGGGCCGTTCCCGTCGATCGGCCGGATCCGCACGGTGCCGTCCTCGCCGCCGCTCGCGACGATCCGGCCGTCCGGTCCGAACGCGACACTCCACACCGGACCTTTATGTCCACTGAGGACAGTGACGGGCCGGTCGCCGTCCCAGACGCGCACCTGGCCGTCGTCGCCCGCGGTCGCGACCAGCCGCCCGCCCGGGCCGAACGCCACGCCCCGGACCGGACCGCGGTGGCCGCGCAACGGCACCGCGGGCGCGGAGCCGTCGATCCGGTGGATCAGCGCGGTCCCGTCTTCGGCCGCGGTGGCCAGCCGCCGCGAATCCGGGCTCAGCGCCACGTCCTGGACGGCTCCGGGGTGCCCGGCCAGGACGCGGAGTCCCGGTTTCGGGCTGGGATCCCAGAGCCGCACGGTGCCGTCGTCGCCCGCGGTGGCGGCCAGCCGGTCGCCCGGGCCGAACGCCACGGCCCGGATCGGCCCGCCGTGCCCGCGCAGGACGACCGCGTCCCCGCGGTCCTCGGCCTGCACGACGTGGGCCGTGCGGTCCTGCCCGCCGCTGAGCACGTGCTGCCCGTCCTGGCCGAACGCCACCGATTTGACGCTGTCCCGGTGGGGCCAGAGCACCACCGGCGGCCCGTCATCCGCCGCGGGCCAGATCCGGATCCGGCCGTCCGCGCCACCCGCGGCGACGCGCCCGCCGTCCGGGCTGAAGGCGACGGCCGCGACCGGGCCACCGGGATCGGCCCGGACGGCGAGGGCGCGTGCGCTCGCCGGATCCCAGACGCGCACGGTGCCGTCCGCGCCGGAACTGGCCACCCGCGCACCCCGCGGATCGAACGCGACGCCCAGCACCTTGCCCGCGTGGCCGGTCAGGATCGCGGGTTCCCCGGTGCCGTCGGCGGTTCGGACGCGCACGGTTCCGTCGGCGCCCGCGCTGGCGACTCGCGTGCCGTCCGGGCTGAAGGCGACGGCGGCCACCGCGCCCTGGTGGCCGGTCAGGATCGCGGGTTCCCCGGTGCCGTCGGCGCGCCGGACGCGCACGGTTCCGTCGGCACCGGCGCTGGCGACTCGCGTGCCGTCCGGGCTGAAGGCGACGGCGAGCGCGGGACCCCGGTGACCGGTGAGCACGACCGGCTCGCGGTCGCGGGCGACCGGCCAGATCCGCACGGTTCCGTCGGCGCCCGCCCCGGCCACCCGGGCGCCGTCCGGGCTGACGTCGACCCCCAGGACCGGCCCCTGGTGACCGGTGAAGGTGGCCCGCACCCGGGATTCCACCAGCGACTGGGCGAGCACGGCCTGAGCCGGTTCGCTCGGCTCGCGTTCGACCGCCTTTCCGGCCAGTGCCAAGGAGAGTTCGGGATCCAGCGGCAGCAGGTTCCGGGCGTCGGCGATCAGCTGGCCCACCCGTGCCTGGTTGCGTTCGCGTGCCGCGCGATCGGCCTGCACCAGCGCGACCGAGGTGAGCACGAGCAGGACCACCAGGGCGGCGCCGAGCCCGGCGAGCGCGGCGTGGATCCGGCGGCGGCGCGCGGTGAGTTCCCGTTCCGCGTGGCGCCGGCTCGCGGTGAGGAAAGCCCGTTCCACGTCGTTGAGCCGATCGGTCGCGCGGTCGCGCCACAGGGCCAGCCGGGAACCGCGGTAGAGCATGCCCTCGTCCCGGCCGTGCTGGTCCCATTCCAGCGCGTGCTCGGTCAGGCGGCGGTGGGCCCGGAGCAGTTCGCGGTCCTCGTTGATCCAGTTCCGCAGGGTCGGCCAGCCCCGGATCAGGCTCTCGTGGGTGACGGTCACGGTGTCCTCGTCGAGGCTGATCAGCCGGGCGTCGGCCAGATGCGCGAGCACCTCGGCGACCTCGCCGGAATCGGCCCGGCCGAGCAGTTCGCGGCGGTGGGCGCGCCGCCGGGTGTCCTCGGGGCCTTCCCCGGGAACGGTCAGCCGCAGGAAGACCTCGCGCGCGATCGCCCGCTGCCCGGGGTCGAGACCGGCGTAGACCTCGTCCGCGCTCTGCGCGATGGCGCCGCGGACGCCGCCCGCCCGGACGTAGTGGCCGACGGTGAGCACGTCGCCGTCCCGGCGCCGCCAGGTTTCCAGCAGCGCGTGGGAGATCAGCGGCAGCGCCGCGGGTTCGCCGAGCACGTCGGCCAGCACGGTTTCGACCAGCGCCGGTTCCACGGTCAGCCCGGCGAACCGGGCGGGCTCTTCGATCACCGCGCGCAGGCAGGCTTCCGCCATCGGCCCGACGAGCACCTGCTGGTCGCGCAACAGGGCGATGAGCGCGGGGAACTCCGCGCACGAGGGGTAGAAGTCGGCGCGCACGCCGAGGACGACCCGGGCGGGGACGGACGGGGTGTTCACGACCGAGAGGAGCGCCTCGATGAAGTGCGCCCGTTCCTGGTCGTCCGCGCACAGGGTGAAGATCTCCTCGAACTGGTCGATCAGCAGCAGGGCCGCCGATCCGGTGGTCCCGGACCCGCGCAGCAGCGGGCCGAGGCAGGCCGGATCGGCGGTCAGGTTCCGGTGCAGCGCGGCCGCGGGCGTGCCGGTGGCCGCGGCGAGGCGGGCGGCGAGTTCGCGCAGCGGGTGCTCGCCCGGGGTGAGCAGGACGGACGTCCAGCCGGTGAACCCGGGCACCCGGTCCGCGCGGATCGCGGCGAGCAGGCCCGCCCGCAGCAGCGAGGACTTGCCGCTGCCGGACGGCCCGAACACCGCGAGGAACCGCTGGTCCGCCAGGCGGCCCAGGAGTTCGTCCAGCAGGGCCTGGCGGCCGAAGAAGCGCGCGGCGTCCTCGGCCTGGAAGGTGCGCAGGCCCAGGTAGGGGGCCTCGCCCGCCGGGACGCGGCGCTCCGGCGGCGCGGATCGCACCGGTTCGGCGGCCGGGGCCGGAACTTCCCGGGAATCCGGTGTCCAGGACGGTGCGAAACCGAGATCGGCGGCCGGTGGGGTGGCCGCGGACCGGATGCGCCGGTGCAGTTCCTGCAGGGCGGGCCCCGGTTCCACGTCGAGTTCGCCGTCCAGCCGCCGGTGCAGCGCGGCGTAGGTGGCCAGCGCCTCGGCCGGCCGGCCCTGCCGCCACAGGGAAACCATGAGCTGACCGACGAGCGGTTCGGCCAGCGGGCTTTCCCCGAGTTCGCGTTCGAGCCGTTCGCCCGCTTCGGCGTACCGCCCGAGGTCGATCATCGCCTGGCCCCACGCGGCGCACACCCGGACGCGTTGCCGCCGCAGGCTTTCCCGGATCTCCTCGGCCCACCGGCCGGCGAGGTCCTGCAGCGGTGGCCCGCCCCAGAGTTCGAGGGCCTGGTGCAGCAGTTCGGCCCGCTCGGCGGCATCCGCGACGTCGCGGGCCCGGCGGGTGAGCGCCTCGAACCGGTGCAGATCGATCCGCTCGGCGGGGCAGTCCAGCAGGTAGCAGCCGCCCCGCTGCCGGATCGCGATCTCCGGGCCGGTCCGCGCGTCGCGCAGGATCCGCCGCAGCCTGCTGATGTAGCTGTAGAGCGCGCCGCGGACCTGGGTCGGCGGATCCTCGCCCCAGACCCGGTCGATCAGCGATTCGACCGGATGCGGGCGGCCCGCGCCGATCAGGAGCACGGCCAGCACGCAGCGCTGCTTGGCCGAGCCCAGCGCCACCCGGCGATCATCGACCCACATTTCCAACGGGCCCAGGACCCGGAATTCCATCGCTCGACTCCCCCAACCGCGCGGCGGCCGCCTCCCCGGCGCCAATTAAAACCCGGCGACCGGGAAAAGGGATGATTATCACCCGTTCGGAGGGGAGACGTGGAGTTTTGTGCGCAGCGCGAACGATTGACCCGCTAACTCTCCACTCGTTCGGTCAAATCCGCGAGCAGCACGCGGAGGAGATCGGCGAGTTGCTCGCGCTGGTCCGCCGAAAGCGCGGAGAGCAGGGATTCCTCGTGCCGCAGCAGATCGTCCACGGTCCGTTCGATGAGGGCGTGGCCGCGGTCGGTCAGTTCGACCAGCACACCGCGGCCGTCCGCACCGGACCGCACCCGCCGCACCAGGCCGTCGCGTTCGGCGCGGGCCACCCGCTGGGAGATCGCGCCCGCGCTGACCAGGGCGCGCCGGGCCAGTTCGCCGGAGGCCAGCCGGTAGGGCGGGCCAGCGCGGCGCAGGGTGCTGAGCAGGTCGCGGGTGGCGGCGTCCATCTCGAGGCGGATCATCGTCCGCCGCCGGTCCTCGTCCAGCAGTTTCGCGATCCGCCAGATGCGCGTGATCACGCCGATCGACGACACCGGCGTGCCGGGACGTTCGCGCAGCCAGGCCCGCTGGATCGCGTCCACCTCGTCGCTTGACGGTTTCCCGGAGCCGGGCGTAGCGTCGCTCATGTAGTTACTTTAACAGTAAAGGACTTGGGGTTTTGACTGAGGCAAGAGAAGTCGTGGTCACCGGTGGCGGGACGGGAATCGGTTACGCGATCGCCGCCCGATTCGCGAAGCTGGGCGACCGGGTGACCATCACCGGGCGGCGCGAACAGGTGCTCGCCGAGGCGGCGATGTTGCTGGGCGCGAAGTACGTCGCCTTCGACGCCGCCGATCCGGCCGCGGTCACCGGCGCGCTCGCGGACCTGCCCGCGACCGTCGACGTCCTGGTGAACAACGCGGGCGGGAACACCGATCTGCGGGCGGAAAGCCCCGCGGAAACCGATCTCGCGGCGCTCGCCGCGGGCTGGCGGGCGAATTTCGACGCCAACGTGCTCTCCGCGGTTCTGGTGACCGCCGCGCTGACCCCGCGGCTGGCCGACCACGCGCGGCTGGTCACCATCGGCTCGATCGCCGCCCGCACGGGCGCGGGTTCCTACGGCGCGGCGAAGGCGGCGGTGGAGGCGTGGAACGCCGAACTGGCGACCACCCTCGGCCCGCGCGGCATCACCGCGAACGTCGTGGCGCCCGGGCTGATCGTGGACACCGAGTTCTTCCACGGCAAACTCAGCGACGAACTCCGGACCAAGCTGGTCGAGAACACCCGCACCAAACGCCCCGGCGAACCCGACGACATCGCGGAAACCGTCGCCTTCCTCGCCTCCCCGGGCGCCCGGCACGTCACCGGCCAGATCCTCCACGTCAACGGCGGCGCCCACCTCGGCCACTGATCCGCGAGTCGCACAGCTTTCATGAGGGGACCCCTCCGGACAAATTTTGTCTGGAGGGGTCCCCTCATGAAAGCCGGTGTTAGGAGGGGACCCCTCATGACATCTGATCAGGCGGGGGTGACGCGGAGGAGTTTGTCGTTGCCGCCGCTGGAGGTGGTGACGTAGAGGGCGCCGTCCGGGCCGGTGCGGGCGGCGCGCAGGCGGCCGTACTTGTCGTCGAACTCGCGCGGCAGCCACACCTCGGTCACCTGGCCGCCACCGTCCACGGTGAACATCAGCAGCTTCTGGCCCTTGAGGGCGACCACGGCCAGCCGCCCGTCGAGCGGGCCCCATTGCGGCCCGGACACGAAGGCCGCGCCGCAGATGGCCTCGGTGATCCCGCCGCTGGTCCACAGTGGACGGATGGCGTCCGGGAACCGGTCGGTGTCGGTCATCGGGACGCTCTCGTCGTAGGAGTCCTCGGTGCCGCCGCGGGACGGGTCCCAGCCGTAGTTGCCGCCCTTGCGCAGCGGGTTGATCTCGTCGTTCACCGTCGGCCCGTGCTCGGACAGGAAGACCTGATCGGTGCCCGGCCGCACCGCGACCCCCTGGACGTTGCGGTTCCCGTAGGTGTAGAGCCGCTGCTCGTTCGGATCGGGGGAACCGGCGAACGGGTTGTCGGGCAATCCCTTCCCGGTGTTCAGGTCGATCCGCAGCACCTTGCCGCCGAGGCTGTGCCGGTCCTGCGCGATCGCCGGGCGGGCCGAGTCGCCGGTGCCGACGAGCAGCGCGCCGTCCGGCGCCAGGGTCGGGCGGCATCCCGAATGCCGCCCGCTCGGGTTGACCGGCAGCCCGGTCAGCAGGTCCCCGGCGCGCGCCGCGCTCCGGCCGTCGGGTGCCAGCGTCCAGGTCACCAGCCGGACGTCCACCGCGCGGCCGCCCTCGGTGTGCGTCTGGCAGGTGGTGAACCGCCGCGAACGCTCGAAGTCGGGATGCACCACCAAGCCCATCAGCCCGCCCTCGCCCCGCACCAGCACGTCCCCGAAGTCCGCGGCCACCTCGGTGACCGCGGAACCGGGTGCGGTCCCGGCGAGCAGGGCGAGCCGCCCGGGCCGCTGGGTCACCAGCACCTTGCCGTCGGGCAGGAAGCCGATGTCCCAGCCGTGTTCCAGGCCGCCGGTGACCTCGTCCACCCGCAGCGCGACGGCACCGGGCGGCGCGGTCGGCACGGTCGCGGCGGATGGCCTCGCGGACGCGGGCGGCTCGGCGGTGCACCCGGACGCGACGGCCACCAGGCAGAGCAGGGGCACGATCTTGCGCATACGACCGATTGTCCCCGCTCCGCCCGGTTTTCACCCCCGGCGGATCGTTTCCACCGCGGATTTCCAGGGAATCGCTTACCGGGATTCCACCGGCAGGCCCGCCGCGGTCCAGTCCTCGATGCCCTCGCGGTACTTGCGCACGTTCGTGTACCCGAGGCCCTCCAGTTTCGACGCGACCGCCTGGCTGTTGCCGCAGGCCGGGTTCGAGCAGTAGGTGACGATCGCCGCCGCCTTGTCCGGCAGCAGCCCGGCCGCCCGCTCGGCGACCTCGTCGGCGACCAGCGGCACCGCGCCGGGCAGGTGCTGCTTCGCCCAGTAGTGCTCGCCGAGCGCGTCGATCACCGTGACCGCACCGGCCTCGATGGCCGCCCGCAGGTCCGCGCGGCTGATCAGTTCCGTCATGAGCAGTGCTCCTCCCAGGTAAGTGGACTAGAGTCCGTATCTGATGAACGACGATAACGGACCACAGTCCGGTTATGCAAGGGAGCTGCTGTCCATCGGCAGGAAGCCGCCCCGGGAACGGGCCGACGCGGCGCGCAACCGCGAGCGGATCGTCCAGGCGGCCGAGCGGCTGTTCGCCGAGCACGGGGTCGGCGCGGTGTCGATGGACCAGATCGCCGCCGAGGCCGGGGTGGGCAAGGGGACCCTGTTCCGGCGGTTCGGGGACAAGGCGGGCCTGGCCGCCGAACTCCTCGGCGCGCGGGAAAGCGAACTGCAGGAAGCCGTGCTGCGCGGCGCGCCACCGCTCGGTCCCGGCGCGCCCGCGGGTGACCGGCTGCTCGCCTTCCTCACCACGTACGCGGATTTCCTCGACGCGAACCTCGATCTGGTGCACATGTCGGAGACCGCCAGCGCGGGGGCGCGGTACCGCGTCGGCGCGTACGCGTTCTGGCACCGGCACACCGAACTGCTCGTGCACGAGGCACGGCCGGAACTCGACGCCGACTTCTTCGCGCACATGCTGCTCGCCCCGCTCGCGTCCGACCAGCGCAAGGCCCTCGCCGGGGACTACTCCCTGGCCAGGCTGCGCGACGGGATCCGCGCGCTCGCCGCGCTGGTGCTCACCGGCGACCCCGGGGAATCAGCGCGAGCGGTAAAGCGTTGAGCGGCGGGCAACGTCTGAAGAGGTGAAGGGGCCGCCGGGGGTGCGGTCCGCGGATCCACGGAGGAGAGCCATGAGCGCCGCACTGGCCGACTGGGCGCTGGTCGAGCCCCTTTACCTCGAGCACGCCGACGCCGCCTTCGCCGCCGCCGCGTCGATCCTGGGGTCGGCGCAGGACGCCGAGGACATCCTCCAGGACGCCACCGTCAAGGCGGCCTGCAAGATCCACACCCTGCGGGATCCCGGGCGGGCGCGCGGCTGGTACCTGGCGATCGTCGGCAAGCAGGCGCTCGACCGCTGGCGGCAGCGGCACCGCCAGCGACAGGCCGAGGCACCGCTCGACGACCGGACCGAGCAGACCTGGCAGGTGGCCGTGCTGCCGGTCGACCGCTATCCCGAACTGCGGCTCGCGCTCGACTTCATCGACACCCTCCCGGACCGGCAGCGCGTGGCGTACCTGCTCTGCCACTACTTCGGACTGGACCGCGAATCGATCGCCGACATCCTGGGCTGCGAGCCCGCGACCGTCTCGGTGCACCTGTTCCGCGCCCGGGCGAAGGTGAACCGGGAGTTCCGGTGGAGGTGAGCGCCACCGATTCGGTCCGCGCGTTCCTCGGGCAGATCGGGCGGGTGGCGCTGCTCGACGCGGAACAGGAGGTCGACCTCGCGAAACGGATCGAGGCCGGGCTGTACGCGGGTGAGCGGCTGCGCTCGGGCGGGTCGCTCGGCCCGGAACTGCGGCGCGATCTCGAACGGGTCGCGGCCGACGGCAGGCGGGCGAAGAACCACCTGCTGGAGGCGAACCTGCGGCTCGTCGTCTCGCTCGCCCGGCGCCACACCGGCCGGGGCCTGGACCTGCTCGACCTGATCCAGGAAGGGAACGTCGGGCTGATCCGCGCGGTCGAGAAGTTCGACTACACCAAGGGTTTCAAGTTCTCCACGTACGCCACCTGGTGGATCCGGCAGGCGATCACCCGGGCCACGGCCGACCAGGGGCGGACCATCCGGATCCCGGTGCACCTCGGCGAGGTGATCAACAAGCTGGGGCGGATCCACCGGGAACTGCTGCTCGACCTCGGCCGCACCCCGACCGTCGAAGAACTCGCGCACGCCGCCGAACTCACCCCGGAGAAGGTGCGGGAGATCCAGGACCACGCCCGGGAGCCGATCAGCCTGGACCAGACCGTCGGCGACGACGGCGACACCCCGCTCGGCGACTTCATCGAGGACACCTCGGCCGTGGACGCCGTGGAGTCGGTGTCGTTCGAGCTGCTGCGGGACCAGCTCGACGGCATCTTGAGCACGCTGTCCGAACGGGAGGCGGGCGTGGTCCGGCTGCGGTTCGGCCTGCTCGACGGGCGGCCGCGGACCCTGGACGAGATCGGCCAGGTCTACGGCGTCACCCGCGAACGGATCCGGCAGATCGAGTCGAAGACCATGGCCAAACTGCGGCATCCCTCCCGGGCTCAGCCCCTCCGGGACTACCTCGACTAGCGGGGTCGGCGGGCTGTCGGTGCCGCGACGTACCCTGGACGCGAGACACCCCGCCCGGATCCGGCCCGGGCGGGCGTGCGCCCGTCTTGGTCAAAAGGGGACTTTTCGGTGACCGACGCTGCTCTTTCCGGACTGCTGTCCGCCGTGCTCGGCGACCCCGCGCTGCGCGGGGTCCTCGAGCGCGCCGGTGCGCCACTGCTCGACCTGCAGGGGCCGACCACGATCCGGCAGCTGGTGGCCGCCGCGCTGGCCGCCGAGCAGGGGGCCGGCCGTCCGGTGCTCGCGGTCACCGCCACCGGGCGCGAGGCCGACGAGCTGACCGCCGCGCTGTCCGGGCTGGTCGGCGCGGCCGCGGTGGCCGACTTCCCGTCCTGGGAGACGCTGCCGCACGAGCGGTTGTCACCGCGTGCGGACACCGTCGGCCGCCGGATGGACGTGCTGCACCGGCTCACCGGCGAAGGCCACGGCGGCCTGCGCGTGGTGGTCGCGACCGTGCGCAGCCTGATCCAGCCGATGGCGCCCGGCCTGGGCGCGCTGGCCCCGGTCGAGCTGCGGGTGGGCGAGGAGCAGGAGTTCGAAGGCGTGCTCGACCGGCTGGTCGAACTCGCCTACACGCGTGTCGACATGGTCGAGAAGCGCGGCGAGTTCGCGGTGCGCGGCGGGATCCTGGACGTCTTCCCGCCGACCGCCGACCACCCGTGCCGGGTGGAGTTCTGGGGCGACGAGGTCAGCGAGATCCGTGCGTTCGCGGTGTCCGACCAGCGCTCGCTGCCCGGCGAGATCGGCGAGGTCGTCGCGCCGCCGTGCCGCGAGATCCTGCTCACCGCCGACGTCAAGGCGCGGGCCGCGAAACTGGCGGCCGAGCACGCGGCGGACGCCCAGCTGGCCGAGATGCTCACCAAACTGGCCGACGGAATCCCTTGCGAGGGAATGGAAGCGCTCATCCCGGTGCTGTGCGACGGCGAGCTGGAACTGCTCACCGACGCGATGCCGAAGGGCACCCACGTGCTGCTGTGCGATCCGGAGAAGATCCGCGCGCGGGCGCACGATCTGGTGCGGACCGGGCAGGAGTTCCTGGAGGCGTCCTGGACCACCGCGGCGGGCGGCGGCCAGGCGCCGATCGACCTCGGCGCGTCCGCGTACCGCGATCTGGCCGAAGTGGCCAAGCACGCGGGCGAGACCGGGCGCCCGTGGTGGACGCTGTCCCAGCTCACCTCCGAGGACGCGGACGTCCACCGGGTCGGCATCGAGGCCGCGCCCGCCTACCGGGGCGATCTCGAGCGGGCGGCGACCGAGCTGCGCGCGCACACCGCGGCGGGCGGGGCGGCGGTGCTGGTGGTCGCCGGGCACGGCACCGCGGCGCGCGCGGTGGAGCAGCTCTCCGGGGCCGAGGTCCCGGCCACCCTCGCGGAGGACGGGGTGACCGCCGCGCCCGCCACCGGGGTGGTCACGGTCACCTGCGGCGGCCTGTCCGACGGGTTCGTGGCGCCGGAACTGGGCCTGGTGGTGCTCAGCGAGGCCGATCTCACCGGCCGCGGCGCGAGCGCCGGATCGTCCACAAGGGACCTGAACACCAAGATGCCGTCGCGGCGGCGCAACGCGGTCGATCCGCTCGCGCTGAAGTCCGGCGACTACGTGGTGCACGATCAGCACGGCATCGGGCGGTTCGTGGAAATGGTCCAGCGGACGGTCGGCGGCGCGACCCGCGAGTACCTGCTGCTGGAGTACGCCTCGTCCAAACGGGGCCAGCCGGGCGACCGGTTGTTCGTGCCCACCGATCAGCTCGACGAGGTCTCCCGGTACGTCGGCGGCGAACTGCCGACGCTGAACAAGCTCGGCGGCTCGGACTGGAAGAACACGAAGGCCAAGGCGCGCAAGGCGGTCAAGGAGATCGCCGCCGAGCTGGTGCAGCTCTACGCGGCGCGGCAGGCGGCGCCCGGGCACGCCTTCGGGCCGGACACCCCGTGGCAGTCCGAACTGGAGGACGCGTTCCCGTTCGTCGAGACCGCCGATCAGCTCGCGGCCATCGACGAGGTCAAGGCCGATATGCAACGCGGCGTGCCGATGGACCGGGTCATCTGCGGGGACGTGGGCTACGGCAAGACCGAGATCGCGGTGCGGGCGGCGTTCAAGGCGGTGCAGGACGGCAAGCAGGTGGTCGTCCTGGTGCCCACCACCCTGCTCGCGCAGCAGCACCTGAACACGTTCACCGAGCGGATGCGGTCCTTCCCGGTGACCATCAAGGGCCTGTCCCGGTTCACCGTGAAGTCCGAAGTGGACGGTGTGCTCGAGGGGCTGGCCTCGGGCGAGGTGGACATCGTGATCGGGACGCACCGCCTGCTGCAGACCGGAATCCGGTACAAGGACCTCGGCCTGGTGATCGTGGACGAGGAGCAGCGGTTCGGGGTCGAGCACAAGGAGCACATCAAGGCGCTGCGCACGCACGTCGACGTGCTCACCATGTCCGCGACGCCGATCCCGCGGACGCTGGAGATGTCGCTGGCCGGGATCCGGGAGATGTCCACGATCCTCACCCCGCCCGAGGACCGGCACCCGATCCTGACCTATGTCGGCGCGTACGACGACAAGCAGGTGGGCGCCGCGATCCGGCGCGAGCTGCTGCGCGACGGCCAGGTCTTCTACGTGCACAACCGGGTTTCCTCGATCGAGAAGGCCGCGCGGCGGCTGCGCGAGCTGGTACCGGAGGCGCGGGTGGTCACCGCGCACGGGCAGATGAACGAGGACAAGCTGGAGAAGATCATCGAGGGGTTCTGGGCCCGCGAGTTCGACGTGCTGGTCTGCACGACGATCGTGGAGACCGGGCTGGACATCTCGAACGCGAACACCCTGATCGTCGAGCGCGGCGATCTGCTGGGCCTGGCGCAGCTGCACCAGCTGCGCGGCCGGGTCGGCCGCGGGCGCGAGCGCGGGTACTCGTACTTCCTGTACCCGCCCGAGGCGCCGCTGACCGAGACCGCGCACGACCGGCTGGCCACCATCGCGCAGAACACCGAACTGGGCGCGGGCATGGCGGTCGCGATGAAGGACCTGGAGATCCGCGGCGCCGGGAACATCCTGGGCGCCGAGCAGTCCGGGCACATCGCGGGCGTCGGCTTCGACCTGTACGTGCGGCTGGTCGGCGAGGCGGTGGACGTGTTCCGCAAGCACGCCGGGGCCGAACCCGCCGGGGAGGACGAGACGCCGACCGAGGTCCGGGTGGATCTCCCGGTGGACGCGCACATCCCGCACGACTACGTGCCGGGGGAGCGGCTGCGGCTGGAGGCGTACCGCAAGATCGCCGCCGCGCCGGACGCCGAGGGCCTGCACGCGGTGGAAGAGGAGCTGATCGACCGGTACGGCCAGCCCCCCGCGCCGGTGCGCAGGCTGCTCGCGGTGGCCACGTTCCGGCACGCCTGCCGGGCCGCCGGGGTCACCGAGGTGTCCACCCAGGGCAACACGATCCGGTTCGCCCCGCTGCCGCTCGCCGATTCGCAACTGGTCCGGCTCAAGCGCCTGTACCCGAAGGCCGTGTTCAAGGCGGTGACCAACACGGTGTCGGTGCCCAAGCCGACCGAGGGCCCGGCGGGCGGCCGGATGGGCGCGCCCCCGCTGCGCGACGAGGCCCTCCTCGACTGGTGCGCGAAACTCCTCACCCAGCTCACCAAGTCCCCCGCTCCCGTCGGCTCGTGACCGAATGCCGCGGGGGACAAGGCGAACAGCGCGTGGGGGTGTGTTCACGCGGTGCGGTTGTGAGAGGGTTGGGGTTGTGATGAGGATCATCGGCCGCCCCCGGGCGCTGCTCGCAGTTCTTGCCGCCTCCCTGCTGCTCGCCGGTTGCGGTTCCGGGCCGGGCCGGATGAACACCGCGGTCATCACCGGCGGGGAGACCGTGTCCGTGGACGAGATCCAGTCCCGGGTGGACAAGGTGCTCGCGTCCAGCGACTTCGCCAGGACGCTCGCCCAGCAGCACAAGCTGGATCTGCTCTCGCGCGAGATCCTCACCCGCGAGGTCCTCTACCAGGCCACCGAGAAGGCGGCCCAGCGCGAGGGCCTGCGTGTCGACGAGAAGGAACTCGCGGGGATGGTCGCGCAGCGCGAGGCCGCGAAGGCCGCGCTCGCGCAGCAGATCGGCCAGGACGGCATCGAGGCGCAGCTCGGCCTGGCCGCCGACGCCGCCTTCGACACCACCCAGGTGGTGCGCAACGAGGTGCTCCAGGGCGAACTCGGCGCCAAGTACCTGCAGCGGCTCGCGGTCACCTTCGAGGGCGCGCTCATCGACAGCGGCGACACCAGGACCGTCGCGAAGAAACTCGCGGCGCAGCTCGCCGCCGAACCGGCGAACGCGCAGCAGGTGATCGCCGCGTCCGGGCAGGACGGCGCCCGGCCGCTGAACAACGAGACGCTCAGCCTGGTCAGCGGCCTGCTGGTGTCCCGGAACCAGGAGTTCGAACTCTCCAGCAGCGCGCTGTTCAGCTCGGCGCCGGGCACCGTGGTCGCCTTCCCGCTCAGTTCGCAGAGCATGGGCCAGGCGGCCGAAGGCGGCGCGAGCACGGCCTGGGTGGTCGGCCTGATCACCAACCGGAACGAGAACGCGGCGCTCACCGAGAAGGAAGCCCAGATCGTCCCGGAGATCCCGGAGGGCCTGCTGAGCAAGATCGGCAGGCGGCTGGTGTCCCGGGTCGTGCCCGAGCTGAACGTGCAGGTCAGTCCGCGCTACGGCGTCTGGGACCCGATCGGCAACAAGGTCGCGCCGCGCGCCGAGGAGACCGTGGGCTACCTGTACCCCGCCCGCGCCGCGCAACCGTGAGCCCGCAAAGCACCGTCGTCCTGATCGCCCGGGGCGCGCCGTCTGTGCTGCCCGCAGCCGCGGTGCCCGAACTGCGCGGGCCGCGGCCGGTGTACGCGGCCTCCGACGCCGATCCGGCCGAGTTCGGCGTGGAACCGGCGCCGGATCCGGAGAAACTCCTCGCCGAGCCGGTCGTGCTGATCGCCGCGTCGCCCGCGGAACCGGGTGCGGCGGCGTTGCTTTCGGCCGGGGCGCGGCGCGTCGAGTCGCCGCGGTGGCCCGGTTCGGGCCTGCTCGAGGCCGCCGAGGTGATGGACCGGCTCCGCTCGCCCGGCGGCTGCCCGTGGGACGCCGTGCAGACGCACGAATCGCTGCGCCAGTACCTGGTCGAGGAGACCTACGAACTCCTCGACGCGATCGAGCAGAACGACCGCGCCGCCCTGCGCGAGGAACTCGGGGACGTGCTGCTCCAGGTGCTCTTCCACGCCCGGGTCGCGTCCGAGCACGCGCAGGACCCGTTCGACATCGACGAGGTCGCCGGGGAACTGGTGGCCAAACTCGTCGGCCGCCACCCGCACGTCTTCGCCGACGCGGCCCGGGTGCACACGGCCGAGCACCAGGAAGTGAAGTGGGAGGAGCTCAAGCAGGCCGAGAAGCGGCGGGAGTCCATTGTGGACGGAGTCGCGCTCGGCCAGCCCGCGGCCGCGCTGGCCGGGAAGCTCGGGCAGCGCACCGGCCGCGCCGGGATCCCGTTCGACCTGTTCCCGGGCGGTTCCGAACCCGCCGCCCAGCTGTTCCGGGTGGCGGCGGGCGCCAAACGGGCCGGGATCGATCCGGAGGGCGAGTTGCGCGCGGTGGCCAAGCGGTTCGCCGGACAAGTGCGGGCCGCCGAACGCGCCGCCCGGGCCGACGGCCTCGACCCGGCGACCCTGGAAGCCGAGGGCTGGCGCCGCTACTGGCCGCGCTGATCCGAAAGTGCGCGCACTTTCGGAGCGCCCGGGCCAGTAACCTGTTCGGGTGGTCGAACCCACCCAGTCGCGTACCGCTCCGGCGCCGATGCCTCCCGGGCCACCCCGCCGGTATGTCGCCCGGCTGGTCCTCGCCGGTGCACTCATCGTGACCGGCCTGGTGCTGGTCCTGACCATCGGCATCACCAGGGACGATCCGGAACCCGAGCCGCCGCAGCCGGAGTTCGTGGTGCCGCAGCTCAAACCGCCGCCGGGGGCGACCGCGCCCCGGCCGGCGCTGGCCGCCCCGGAGGACCGGCCGAAGGCCTCCGACGAGGCGGCGCTCGACGCGTGGTCCAAGCGCATCACCCGGATCATCCAGGTGCCCGCGCGGGTGCTCGCGGCCTACGGCCGGGCCGAGATGTGGATGCGGTCGGACCGGCCCGGCTGCAAGCTCTCCTGGGTCACCCTGGCCGGAATCGGCCGGGTCGAATCGCAGCACGGGCACTTCAACGGCGCCGAGGTGGGCGCGGACGGACGCCTGACCAAGCCGATCGTCGGGCCGGTGCTGGACGGTTCGCCCGGGGTGCAGGCGGTGCGGGACACCGACGGCGGCCGGCTGGACGGCGACGCCACCTGGGACCACGCGGTCGGTCCGATGCAGTTCCTGCCCGCGACCTGGCAGCGCTGGGCGGCCCGCGCGAACGGCGACGGCAATCCGGCGGATCCGCAGAACATCGACGATTCGGCGCTCACCGCGGCGCGGTACCTGTGCTCCGGCGGCGCCGATCTGTCCACTCCGGACGGTTGGTGGGGCGCGGTCCTCACCTACAACCAGTCGGTGGCCTACGGGCAGGAGGTCTTCAGCGGCGCCGACGCCTACGCCGCCGCTAACCCGCCCGCGTGACGTCCTCCTCGACCAGATCGGCGTTGAGCGCGCCCGCCGCGCGGGCCGCGTCGCCGGCCGCGGTGATGATCGAGGCGGCCGGATCGACGGTGTTCCCGGCGGCCCACACCCACGGCACGCTGGTCCGCCCGGTGCGGTCCACGGTGACCAGACCGTCGCCGTCCCGCGCACAGCCCAGCGAGCCGAGCAGCGCGTCCTTGGGCACGAACACCGGCCGCACGAACAGCGCCTCGCGCGCGACCACGGTCCCGTCGGCCAGCGCGATCCCGGCCAGCCGCCCGTTCTCGATCACCAGCCGCTCCACCTTGCCCGGCGCCACGCGGGTGGTCCCGAGCCGCCGGGCGTCCTCGTCACCGATTTCGCCGGTGTGCGGGAAGAAGATCAGGTCGTCGGTCCACTGCCGCAGCAGCAGCGCGTGGTGCACCGAGCCCAGCACGCCGACCGGCCGGTCGCGCACCTCCCAGCCGTGGCAGTACGGGCAGTGGTGCACGTCGCCGCCCCACAGCTCGGCCACGCCCGGGATGTCCGGCAGTTCATCGGTGAGTCCGGTGGTCACCAGGAGCCGCCGCGCCTCGATCACCCGGCCACCGGCCAGTTCGAGGGCCCGGTCGTGCCGCGCCCGGAGCACGGTGTCCTCGACGAACTCGCCGCCGAACCCGCGCACCTCGGCCCGTCCGATCCGCAGCAGCTCGGCCGGGGACAGGCCGTCCCGGGACAGGTAGCCGTGCAGGTTGGCGGCCGGGGCGTTGCGCGGATTTCCGGCGTCCACCACCACGACCCGCCGCCGCGCCCGGCTCAGCACCAGTGCCGCGCTCAGCCCGGCCGGGCCGCCGCCGACGATCGCCACGTCGTATTTCTGTGTGTCGTTCATGCGACCGAGTTTCCGCAGCCGCGGCCAGGTTGGCAAAGTTCTTTGCCGGTTTGACAAACTCCCGAGCGTGCGAGGTCAGCCGCTCTGGGTCGCGATCCGCGCGCTGACCTCGCCGAGCGCCTCCTGGTAGGCGGGCACCGGGTTCATCGCCGACGCCATCCGCAACTGGGCCAGCGCCTCGACCAGGCGGCCCAGCCGTTGCAGGGTCCGGCCCAGCACGAACCGCGCGTAGTGGTCCGACGGATCGAGTTCGACCACCCGGGTCAGGGCCTGTTCGGCGTGCCGGAGCTGGGCGGAGTGGAAGTAGGCGCGTCCGGCGAGCAGTTGCACGCTGGGCTTGTCCGGCTCGGCGTCCAGCACCGGTTCCAGTGCCTTCAGCGCGTCCAGCGGGCGTCGTTGCTCGACCAACGCCTCTGCTTGACGGAACGCCTGGAACCGGGCCTCGCCGGCATGATCCCGGGTGGGTTCCTCGTCAACCATGGTCCACTCGACGTTACCTGCGAAGCGTAACTTTCTCGACCCTTCTCACGGCCGCGCCAGTACCCGGTGGCGCCGTCGATCCGCTCGCGCGGGAGGTCCGCGTGACCGTTGTGCCGGGAGTAGTTCGCGGCCGGGGATCTCGGGGGTGGCTGGCATGGCCAGAGGGTGCCACCGGCCACCGACAGAAAACCGCTGGGCGCGAGAAGCCCAGGGGAGGTGTCGGGCTCGGGCGTCGGCATGATGGACTAGGCCGCCATGAGCGACGAACAGGATGTGCGGCACGCCGAGTACCTCGGCCTGGCGCCCTACCTTTACTACGCAGACGCCACCGAGGCGCTGGAGTGGCTCATCCGCGTCTTCGGCTTCACCGAGAAGGTGCGGTTCGTCGATTCGGCCGGACTCGTGTTCCAGGCGACCGTGCTGGCCGGGAACGCGGAGATCCAGCTGGCCGGGGTGGGCTCGGACTACTGGGAGGCCAAGGGCGTGGACGGCCCGGTCGGCCAGTTGAACATCGTTTACGTGGACGACGTCGAGGCGCAGTACGAGCGGGTGTGCGCCGCGCTCGGCGAGGGCGCCGACGTGTCCCGGCCGCAGGACCAGCCCTACGGCGCGCGGGTGTTCACCGTGCCGGACATCGGCGGCAACAGCTGGACGTTCTGGCAGCAGATCTCGGACACCGTGGATCTGCCGTCCGGCTGGCAGGAGGTCCGCCCCGAATGACCGACGGCGCGTGACGAACGCGACTGGCCTGCGTGCCTCCAACGGGTGATCATCGGCTACGGCTACGCTGGGTGCCGTCGTCGCTGGCACAACCGGGTGAGGAGCAGAGTGTGGCGGTCATCGAGCAGGTAGGCGCGCGCGAAATCCTGGATTCGCGTGGCAACCCGACCGTAGAGGTGGAGGTGGCCCTCGAGGACGGCACGCTGGCGCGGGCCGCGGTCCCGTCGGGTGCGTCCACCGGCGAACACGAGGCCGTCGAACTGCGCGACGGCGACCCGGCGCGCTACGGCGGCAAGGGCGTGGAGCGCGCGGTCGCCGCGGTGCTCGACGAGATCGGCCCCGAACTCACCGGTGTGGATGCCGTCGACCAGCGGATCGTCGACCAGAAGCTGGTCGACCTGGACGGCACCCCGGACAAGTCCCGCCTCGGCGCGAACGCGCTGCTCGGCGTGTCGCTGGCGGTGGCCAAGGCCGCGGCCGACTCGGCCGAACTGGAGCTGTTCCGCTACCTCGGCGGGCCGAACGCGCACGTGCTGCCGGTGCCGATGCTGAACATCCTCAACGGCGGTTCGCACGCGGACTCGAACGTCGACATCCAGGAGTTCATGATCGCGCCGATCGGCGCCGAGTCCTTCCGCGAGGCGCTGCGCTGGGGCGCCGAGGTCTACCACTCGTTGAAGTCGGTGCTCAAGGGCCGCGGGCTGGCGACCGGCCTCGGCGACGAGGGCGGGTTCGCGCCGGACCTGCCGAACAACCGCGAGGCGCTGGACCTGATCCTCTCCGCGATCGAGAAGGCCGGGTACACGCCGGGCCGCGACGTCGCGCTCGCGCTGGACGTGGCCGCGACCGAGTTCTTCGCCGACGGCGCCTACACGTTCGAAGGCGCGAAGAAGAGCGCCGAGCAGCTCGCCGGGTACTACACCGACCTGATCAACTCGTACCCGCTGGTCTCCATCGAGGACCCGCTGGCCGAGGACGACTGGGACGGCTGGGTGCGGCTCACCTCGGAGATCGGCGAGCGGGTGCAGCTGGTCGGCGACGACCTCTTCGTCACCAACCCGGACCGGTTGGAGGAGGGCATCAACCGCCGCGCCGCGAACGCGCTGCTGGTCAAGGTCAACCAGATCGGCACGCTGTCCGAGACGCTGGACGCGGTGAACCTGGCCACCTCCTACGGCTACAAGAGCATGATGAGCCACCGCTCCGGCGAGACCGAGGACACCACGATCGCCGACCTCGCGGTGGCCACCGGGGTCGGCCAGATCAAGACCGGCGCCCCGGCCCGCAGCGAGCGGGTCGCCAAGTACAACCAGTTGCTGCGCATCGAGGAGACCCTCGGCGACGCGGCGAGGTATGCCGGGGATCTGGCCTTCCCGAGATTCACTCCGGAACCCTGATCCCCCATGGCCGAGCGGGGTAGGGAGCGCAGCCGGCGCGGCGGCCGTGCGGAAGGCGCGTCCGCCCGCCGCCCGGAGCGTTCCCGGCGGGACACCGCGTCCCGGCGGGACGGCTCCGGAAAGGCACGGCTGCGCCGCGGGCTCAGCGCGAAGCGGGCCTCCGGTGCGGCCAAGGTGCTCGGCATGTCCACCACGCGGCGGGCCGCGGTGGTGGCCATCGTGGTGTGCGCGCTGGCGTTCACCATCGCGGTGCCGTTGCGCACCTACCTCACCCAGCGCTCCGAGGTGTCCGAGCAGCAGCAGCGCCGGGCGCAGCTGCAGGCCGAGGTGGCCGAGCTCGAGGCGCGCAAGAACCAGCTCTCCGATCCCGCGCAGATCGAGGCCGAGGCGCGGCGCCGCCTGCGGTACGTGATGCCCGGGGAGACGCCGTACATGGTGCAGCTGCCCGAGGACAAACCGGCCTCGCAGCCCCAGGCGCCGGGGCAGCAGTCGATCCCGCTCGGCGCGTGGTACGAACGCCTCTGGCGCGGCGTCGCCGGTTAGTGCCGTCTGCCCGCCCGTTAACCTTCGTAGCCGTGAGCAGCACCGGAACGCCCCAGTTCGAGCCCGTGACCGATGCCGACCGCGAGGTCATCCGGGAACAGCTCGGCCGCCCGCCGCGGGCGTTGCGGGCCGTCGCCGCGCGGTGCCCCAGCGGCCATCCCGCGGTCGTCCAGACCAATCCCCGCCTGGAGAACGGCACCCCGTTTCCCACGCTCTACTACCTGACCTGCCCCCGGCTGGCGTCGATGGTCGGCCGGTTGGAGGCGTCCGGGCTGATGCGCGAGATGACCGAGCGCCTGGAAGCCGATCCCGGACTGGCCGACCGGTACCGGCGCGCGCACGAGTCGTACCTCGCGCAGCGCGACGCCATCGAGCCGCTCGGTCACCAGGTGACCGCGGGTGGCATGCCGGGGCGGGTCAAGTGCCTGCACGTGCACCTCGCGCACACGCTCGCGTGCGGTCCCGGGGTCAACCCGTTCGGTGACGAAACCCTGGCCCTGCTGAAGGCAACCGGCTGGCCCTCCGGTGACTGCGCCCCGTCCGGCGAGTAGGTGCCGGGCGGGGAGGGTTGCCGTGGTCGTGGTACCCCGCGTGAAGGGGGCCGGATGGCCGCCCGACCGGTTGCCCGAAAAAACGCAAGGGAGATTCGCTGCGTTTCTACAGTAGTAAAGGTCCCCCGCTCCCGATCTTCCGTAGTAAAGGTCCCTTGCTCCCGATTCGCGCGTAACGATGGGGCGGGCGGCGGAGATAGTTGGGCCAGGTGGGGGAATCTGGGTGTCCGGGGCAACCCGGGGCCGCCGGCGGGGGTGAAACCGGCAGACCGCTGCGGCAGTCTTACTACGGAATCTTCACACCGGGCGGATGACTATCAAAGCATCGAGCACCATGGGCGGCCGTAAGGGGAGAGTGCAGGCGTGCGTGCGTCGCGAGTGACCGGAAACATCGCCGGTGCGGCACGAAGAATCGGGCTGCGTCACAAGACGATCGTCGCGGTGGTCAGCGGCACGCTCGCCGTGCTGCCCGCCGTGGCGGCGAGCAATGGCGCAGCGAGCTGGACCAACCGGGTCAGCACCGAACAGACCGACAACGCCGCCCTCGAGGGCGGCTACGACCCCGGCATCAACCAGATCGGCGTGGACGGCAGCCTCCCCTCGGCGCCCACGCCCCTGCCCCTTCCCGCGTACGAGCTCCCGAACGGCCCGCTGGGGATTCCGGGCACCGCGCTGAAGGCGTACCGGAACGCGGCCGACATCCTGGCCCGGGAGCAGCCGAACTGCCACATCGAC
>NZ_VTHK01000031.1:0-116292 GCF_009765355.1 Amycolatopsis anabasis
GACCACAGTCACCTTCACACCATAACCAACGACCACGCCATAATTGAGTTACGCATCAAATAGAACCGGTCGGCCGGTCGGAACACTCGTCCAGCGGTGGTCAGGCCGGGGGCCAGTTCCGGAGGGCGCTGTCGAGGGCGTCGAGCGCCCTGGTCCACGAGGTGTCCACGTCGCGCGGCTGGTAGCGGAACCGGAACGCCACCTCCAGGCTCACGTAGCCGTGGAAGATGCTGTGCATGAACCGGACGGCGTCCGTCTGGCCCGGTTCGGACAGTGCGTAGCCGCGGAGTATCGCCCGGGTCATCTCCGCGTGCCGGCTCGCCGCGCTGGTGGCCGCGGTCTCCGGGTCGAGTTCGAACTGCGTCGCGGCGTACCGGCCGGGATGCTCCTTCGCGTAGTCGCGGTAGGCGTTCGCGAAGGCCACCAGCGCGTCCTTGCCCGCGCGGCCGGCCAGTGCGGCGGCGACCCGGTCGGCGAGTTCGGCCAGGGCCAGCACCGCCACCCTGGCCCGCAGGTCCTGCGCGTTCTTGATGTGGGAGTACAGGCTCGCGTCCTTGACGGCGAACCGGCGCGCGAGCGCGGAGACGGTCACGTTCTCGAAGCCGACTTCATCGGCCAGCTCCGCCGCCGCCCGCGTCAGGCGTTCGGCGGTCAGCCCCGCGCGTGCCATAGGTCACCCTTCTTCCAGCTAGAGCACTTAACCATTTGCCTAATACCCCTAGGCAGTTTAGCGTCCCACCCATGCGACCAGTCACCGAGCGCGAGATCCGCGCGTCATTCGTCAATTGCACCAAGGGGGAGGCCAAACGCCTGGCCGTGCCCCGGGACCTGGCCGCGCGCCGGTGGGACGACCTGGACTTCCTCGGGTGGCGGGACCCGGCCTCGCCGCAGCGGGCCTACCTGGTGGCCGAATCCGGCGACGGGCTCGTCGGGGTGGCGCTGCGCCTGGCCGCCCCGCACACCGGGCAGGCCCGGCGCACCATGTGCTCCCTGTGCCTGACCACGCACTCCGGCGACGGCGTCTCGTTGATGACCGCGCGCAAAGGCGGGCGGACCGGGCAGCAGGGCAACTCGGTGGGTTCCTACCTCTGCACCGATCTGGCCTGCTCGCTCTACTTGCGCGGGAAGAAGGACGCCGGATTCGGCGCGCGGCTGCACGAATCGCTCACGCCGGCGGAGAAGATCGAGCGAACCAAGGCCAATCTGGCCGGGTTCCTGGACAAGGTGGTCGGCTGACCGCGCGAGGCGCACGCTAATCCCGGTGTTCGGCGAGCAACTGGGCGAGCACGTGCACCGGGGAGCTGTCCAGCTTGTGGCGATGGGCGTCGTACCGGTCGCGGGTGGTGCGGATGTCGGCGTGGCCGAGCAGGTCCTGCACCTTCTGCACCGGCACGTCGTGGGCGAGCAGGAGCGTGCCGGTGGTGCGCCGGGCGGTGTGCGGGCTGATGTGCGCCGCGCCCGCGATTCCCGCGGCCTCGGCCAGCTTACGCAGGGTCTGCCAGACATCCCGCTGCCGCAACGGTTTCCCGCCCGGCTTCGACCGATCGTGCGGATGCGGGGTGGTCGCCAGCAGGGGGCCGGTGGGCATCGGTTCCCGCCGCGCCCGCACCCGCAGGTAGCGGTCCAGGGGCCGGAGCGCGGGCGCGACCAGGGGGACGAAGTCGCGCTGCCCGCCTTTACCGGTGTAGCGCAGGATGCGGTGGCCGGAATCGGTGTCCAGATCGTCCACCGTGGCGCCGGTGATGCCGGAAACCCGCAGCCCGGTGTAGAACAGCAACGCGATCAGGGCGGCGTCCCGCCAGGAAGCCTCGGTGTCGTTGCGCCGGGCCCGCGTTTCGGCGTGGTCGAGCAGCGTGGCCGTCGCGTTCTCGTCCAGGGCGGGCAACGGGGACACCTTGGCCCGCTTGGGCCGGGTGACCGCGCCGATCGGATTCCGGTCGGCCACGTCGTTGGACTGCAGGTAGCGGTACCAGCTGGACACCCCGGCGAGCGTGCGGGCCACTGTGGACGGTGCCGCGGGCCGGGGCAGCCCGTCCCGGCCGGTGACGGTGAGCGTGGCCTTCCAGGCGTCGACGTCCGCGCGCCGGGCCGCGAGCGGATCGAGCCCGGTCCGATCGCACCAGCTCAGCCAGGCGGCCAGATCGGCGTAGTAAGCGCGCCTGGTGTGTTCGCTCTTGTCCGCGGCCAGCCAGAGCACGGTCACGTGCCGGATCGCGTACCGGTCGAGCGGGTCGGCCGGGGGCAGCGCCGGGAGCAGGGCGACGGCCTCGGCGAGGTCCTGCTCCCGCGTCGCGGGCGCCGCGGCGCCCGCGGGTGTCCTGCTCAGCTCGGTCATGCGGGCAGTATCCCAGCGCCACGGCTCAACCCAGCGCAAGCAACGCGGCGATGGCGGGTCCGAACGCGCCGCCGAGCTGATAGCACAGGTTGAACAGGCCGATCGCGGTCGGCCGGTGTTCGCCGGGCACCGCGGCGGTGGCCGACACCGCGAGCGTCGCCTGTCCCGCCGAGGCGGCGAACACCGCGAGGGCGGGCACGGCCAGCAGCAGGAACGGCCACGGCCCGGTCGCGGCGATCAGCGCCGCCAGCGCGCCCAGGCCGATCAGCACGGTGAGCAGCACCGGCCGGCTCATCCGGGCGGAGATGGCCGACAACCCCAGGGACAGCCCCGAACCGGCGAGCAGGGCGACCAGCTGCGCGACCCCGACCTGTCCGGTGGTCCAGCCGAGATCGTGCTTCATCAGGGCAGGCGCGGCATACAGCAGCGCGAAGTACGAAGTGGACAGTGCGCAGGCGATACCGGCGGCGAGCAGGAAGGCGGGTTCCCGCACCACGGACGCGGGGACGAAACCGTCCGGCCGGGCCCGGATCCGGAACGCGAGCAGGGCGGCGGCGAGGACCGCGGCGGCGGCCGCCGGTGGGAAGCGCGGCACGAAGACCAGCGCACTGGCCAGGGCCACCAGCAGCAGGGCGCCGGAGGAATCGAAGCGCCCCACCGGTTTGCCGGGAATCGCCGCGGGCAGGAACCGGGTGACCGCGGGCACCGCGAGCAGGCTCACCGCGGAGAGCGCCAGGGACAGGTGCCAGGACGCCGCGTCGGCCACCAGGGATCCGGCGAGGGGCCCGACGGCTCCGCAGGCGCCGAAGCTCGCGGTGATCAGGCCCATCCGCCTGGTCGAGCCCGCGAGGTTCATCGCGACGGTGACCAGTCCCGCGCCGCCGATCGCCTGGAACGCGCGGCCGAGCAACAGCAACGGCAACGTGGCGGCCAAGCCGGCGAGGAGCGCTCCGGCGGTGACCAGCAGCGCGCCGAACAGCAGGGTGACGCGCAGGCCGCGGCGGCGGACCAGCCCCGCCATCAGCGGGGTCCCGATCGCGACCGCCCAGCCGAACGTGGTGACCAGCCAGGTCGCGGTGCCCACCCCGGCGCCGAGGTCGCCGGCGACGCGGGGGAGGACGAGCGCGAGGCTGTTCGAGCCGGTCGCGAGCGGGGCGGCCAGCAACGCCAGCCACCACCCGGGGACCTCCCGAGGCCGCGCGCGTTCGGGGATGGCGAGCCGGGGCGCCGCCGGGCGGTCGAGCGAGCGGGTCATCGTCTCTCCTCGAAGAACTGGGGGTAAACCGGTGAGTGCAACGATGAAACTACACCGACTAGTGTTACCGCAACACTGATTGGTGTAACCTGGCCTGGCAGGTACGCGAGAGCGGGAAAGTTAGGCTGCGCCGAGCAGTGCAAGCACCGGCGAGAGGACGCCCATGGCCGAACCGGACGTGCTGTCCCCAGCCGCGCCGTACGGAATGCCGGAGAAGCGCCGCGCGATCACGGTGGCCGCCCGCCGCGTGTTCGGCCGCGAGGGCTACACCCGTGCCAGCGTCGACGCGATCGCGGCCGAGGCCGGAGTGTCCAAACGCACCATCTACAACCACTTCACCGACAAGGAGAACCTGTTCCTCTCGGTCGCCCTGGAAGGCGCCACCGAGGTCACCGAGACGATCGCCGAGATCATGGACCGGCATCTGCGCAAGATCGTCGATCTCGAGGCGGATCTCGTCGCCTTCGGCCTGGACCGGGTGGCCGCGGTGTCCGCCCGTCCGGACCATTTCGCACTGGTCCGGACCATCCAGGCGGAGGCGCCGCGGATCCCGGCCAAGGTGCTGGCGGCCTGGAAGGAGGCGGGACCGCTCACCGCGCACCTCCGGCTCGCGCCCTACCTGAGCCGGATCGCCGAGCGGGGCCTGCTGGTGATCGAGGACGCCGACGAGGCCGCGAACCACTTCAACCTGCTCACCATCACCGACGTGAACCAGCGGTCGTTCTTCGGGGCGATCCCGCTGCCCGAGGGCGAGGTCGAGCGGATCGTCACGAACGGGGTGCGAACGTTCCTGCGGCTCTACCGGGCCTAGGTCAGCCGCAGAACGAGCCGAGCCCCGAGCGCAGCAGGGCGAACGCCCGGTTCGCGTCGGCGATCGCGGCGGGGTAGCGCTCGTCGCTGCTCTGGCCGGAGGCGATCCGGCGGTAGTTCTCCAGCGCCAGCAGCCGCTGGACCGTGATGATCTGCCCCGCGGCGAGCAGCGCGGTGAGATCCTCCGGGCCGGTGCCGGTCGCCTCGCGCAGGGCGTCCGCGAGCGCGAGCGTGGAGCGGTCGGTGAACTGCGACAACCGCGCGACCAGGCTCGGCGTCCCGTAGAGCAGCCGGCTGAACGCCAGCACCTCGGGGTCGTCGCTGAGCCCGGTGATCGGGTCGCGTGCGCGCAGTCCCGCGACGAAATGCCCGCGCAGCGCGCCCAGGGGCGGCTGGCGGGCGGGTCGTTCCCGCACCACGGTCGCGGCCTCCTCGGAGTGGTCCGCGAACCGGTGCAGGACCAGGTCTTCCTTGGTGGGGAAGTACTTGAACAGCGTCGGCTTCGACACCTCGGCGGCCGCCGCGATCTCGGCGACCGAGACCTTGTCGAACCCGGACTCCAGGAACAGCCGGATCGCCGCGTCCGAGATCGCCCGGTGCGTCCGTTGCTTCTTGCGTTCCCGCAGGCCCTGTTCGCTCACGTCCGGCATGCTAACGCAGTGTTCAACCGAGGTAACTTCTTGTCTGGATCTGTTTTCTGACCGGGTCAACCGCTCATCGGCGTTTCCGCCGGAGCAGGTTGTCCACAGCGAACGAACCGGGTCCGAGCACCGCGATCAGCAGGAAGATCCAGCAGAACAAGGCCGCCTGCTCGCCCATGTTCTGCAACGGGAGCAGGCCCATCGGCTGGTGGACGACGAAGTAGGCGTAGGCCATCGCCCCGGAGGACAGCACCGCCAGCGGCCGCGTGCCCAGGCCGAGCAGGATGAGCACGCCGCCGGCGAACTCGATCGCGCTCGCCCACCAGCCGGGCCAGATCCCGAACGGCACGGCCGTGCCCTGGCCGTCGACCCCGCCGAAGGCGCCGAAAAGCCCTTGGGCGCCGTGGCACGCGAACAGGAACGACACGACGATCCGCACGGCGGCCAGTGCCGCGCGGTGCAGCCGTGCGGTCGAGATCTGGCCGCGGGTGGTGGTGGTCGTGGTGGCGGATGCCTCGCTCATCGCAGGAGTCCTTTCGATTCGTGGGGCGGGGCCGGTTGACCCGCGCTCTACCAACGCGTCGAAGGGATGGCGGCCGAATCGACAACCGCGACGAAGATTCTTCCGTCCGGCGACGAACGGTGGCCCGGCCCGCCTTGCCGCGGTGGAAGACACAGTGCTCTGATTGGTGGCCGTGACGGCAACCGAGACAAAACGCACGATCGAGGCGGTCTGGCGGATCGAATCGGCCCGGGTCATCGCCGGGCTCGCGCGGATGGTGCGCGACGTCGGCCTGGCCGAGGAACTGGCCCAGGACGCCTTGGTCGCCGCGCTCGAGCAGTGGCCGGAATCGGGCGTGCCGAAGAACCCGGGCGCCTGGCTCATGGCCACCGGCAAGCGCCGCGCGATCGACCACCTGCGCCGCAAGGAGCGGTTCGACCGCAAGGTCACCGAGATCGGGCGTGACCTGGAAACCGGGGGAGACGCGGCCACGGCCGATTTCGACGCGGTGCTCGAGGAGGACTTCGGCGACGATTTGCTGCGGCTGGTGTTCACCTCCTGCCATCCGGTGCTGTCCACCGAGGCCCGGGTCGCGCTCACCCTGCGCCTGCTCGGCGGCCTGACCACCCCGGAGATCGCCCGGGCCTTCCTGGTTTCCGAGTCGACGGTCGCCCAGCGGATCGTCCGCGCCAAACGCGCCCTCGCCGAGGCGAAGGTGCCCTACGAGGTGCCGCAGGGGCCGGAACTCGCCGAGCGCCTGTCCTCGGTGCTGGAAGTGCTCTACCTCGTCTTCAACGAGGGCTATTCGGCGACCGCGGGGGACGACTGGATGCGGCCCGCGCTGTGCGAGGAGGCGCTGCGCCTCGGCCGGATCCTGACCGGGCTCATGCCGAAGGAACCGGAGGCGCACGGGCTCGTCGCGCTGATGGAGATCCAGGCGTCGCGTTCGCGGGCGCGCATCGGCCCGTCCGGGGAACCCGTGCTGCTGCTCGAGCAGGACCGCGGGCGCTGGGACCAGCTACTGATCCGCCGCGGTCTCGCCGCGCTCACCCGGGCCGAGGAACTCGGCGGCACCGGCGGGCCCTACTACCTGCAGGCCGCGATCGCCGCCTGCCACGCCCGGGCGCGCACCGCCGAGGAGACCAACTGGATCCGGATCGCCGCGCTCTACGAGGCGCTCGCCGGGATCACGCCGTCCCCGGTCGTCGAGCTGAACCGGGCGGTCGCGGTGTCGATGGCCTTCGGCCCGGCCGCCGGTCTCGAGCTGGTCGATCAGCTGCTCGCCGAACCGTCGCTCAAGGCCTACCACCTGCTGCCCAGTGTGCGCGGTGACTTCCTCGCCAAGCTCGATCGCCTCGAGGAGGCGCGGGCGGAGTTCGAGCGCGCGGCGACGCTGACCCGCAACGAACGCGAACGGGCCCTGTTGCTCGAGCGCGCCGCCGCCTGCGCCGACGGCAAGGCGCCCGCCCGCTGAGGCGAGCGGATGTCGAAGTCGAAGCCTCCGCTCCGACCAACGCCTGACGGCGCCCGTTCCGGGCGCCACGAGGACGAGGAGACGCCGTGAAGTACCTGGTGCTGATCTACAGCAATCCGCGGGGCTGGGGACATCCCAGTTTCCTGCGGGTTCCCGAGGCGCACGCGATGCCGGAGGCAGCACGCGCGGAGATGAGCGCGCAGTTCGAGGCGCTGATGAACGAGATCACCGAGTCCGGCGAGCTGATCGGCGGGGAGGCGCTGGCCGCGCCGGAAAGCACCCGGACCGTGCGGGTGCGCGGGGACGTCCCGGCGACCACGGACGGGCCCTACGCCGAGGCGAAGGAACACCTGGCCGGGTACTTCCTGCTCGACTGCGCGAGTTTCGAGCGTGCCACGGAACTCGCGGCCCGGTTCCCCGACGCCCGGTTCGGCGCGGTGGAAGTCCGTCCGATCTGGACCGGCGAGGCGGGCGGCCGATAAGCGCTGGTACTTTATCGCGTAAAGAGATGAAAGGGATTGTGCGTGGTCGTCTTCGCGGGGCAGGGTGACGCGCGCCGTTCGATGGAACTGCTGTGGCGCGCGTGGGGCTCGGACTCGGCGCGGACGGCCCCCGGTCCCAAGCCCCGGCTGAGCGTGGACGCCATCGTGGACGCGGGAATCGCCGTGGCCGACGCGGACGGGATGGCGGGCCTGTCGATGCGCGCGGTGGGCGAACGGCTCGGGCGGACCGCGATGGCCCTCTACACCTACGTGCCCAGCAAGAGCGAACTGGTCGACCTGATGTACGACCGGGCGCTCGCCGAACTGCCGACGGAGTACGACCTCGAACCGGGCTGGCGGGCGGCGGTGACTTCCTGGGCCGCCGACTACTGGGCGTTCTGCCTCCGGCATCCCTGGGTTCTGCAGGTGTCGCAGGCGCGACCGGTGCTCGGGCCGAACGAGTTCGGCGTCCTGGAGACCCTGATACGCATCCTCCGCGGGACCGGGCTGGCCACGCACGAGCTGCGACCCGTCGTGGCGACCGTGGTCCAGGTCGTGCGCGGGGCGGCGCAGACGATCGCGGAATCGCGGCAGGCGCCCACGGCGACCGGCGTCTCCGACGAGGAATGGTGGTTCGCCCGGGCGGCCGTGCTGGGTGAGGTCGCGCCGGACTTCGCCGAACGGTTTCCGCATTTCTCCTGGCTCGAGGGCGGCGCGGATGCCCGGCCCGAACCGGATTCGGACGCGCCCTACCTGGAGCGGAAGGCGAGGCAGGCGTTCGAAGCCGGACTGAACGTCGTCCTCGACGGGGTCGAGTCCGCCGTGGCGGGGGCCGGGGCGTGAGTCGCGCCCCGGCCCCCGGTGCTCACATCTCCAGGCCGCTGAGATCCAGGACCGGGCGTACCTCGACCTCGTTGAGCACTGCGTCGGGCAGCTTCGCGGCGTGCTCCAGGGCCCGGTCGATGCTGTCGCATTCGATCAGGTAGAACCCCGCGAGGTACTCCTTCACCTCGGCGAACGGCCCGTCGGTGTGCAGCACCTTCCCGTCCCGCACCGAGACGCGTTTGGCCAGCGCCTGATCGGCCAGCCCCTCCGACACGATCAGTTCACCCGACGCGGCCAGTTCCTCGGTCAGGGCGAGATGCGCCCGGCCGGACTCCACCTTCTGCTGATGGGAAAGCCCCTCCCAGGCCGCCCGGGACGTGGGGTTGCTGTGGATCAGGATCAGGTACTTCACCGCTGCCTCCGCGAGTTTTCCGGCATGCTGTCAGCCGGAACGTCGACGCCGATTCTCCGGTTCCGACATCCACCACGCGGCGGCGGTGGTCGCGGCGAGCAGACCGGCGGCGACCCAGAACGCGTCCCGCGCGGCGTCCAGTGCCGTGCCCGCGGTGAGGGTGCGGAAGAAGACGCTGCCGAGCAGGGCGACCCCGAGCGTGCCGCCGAACTGCTGGACGGCGTTGAGCAGCCCGGCGGCCGAACCGGCTTCGTGCGGGCGGACCCGGTGCAGCGCGGTGGTGAAGAACGGCACGGTGAACAGGCCGAGTCCCAGCCCGCAAACCGCGAGCGCGGCGAGCAGCGGCCACGGGAAGGCGGTGGCCGAACCGGTGGTGTAGACCGCGATGGCGGCCAGGACACCGGCCAGCAGAACGGCGAGCCCGACGAACATGATCCGCTGGCCGAACCGCGGCACCAGGTAGGTGCCCGCGAACCACGAGGACACCGCGAGCCCGCAGGACCAGGGCAGCAGCGTGAGCCCGGCGGTCCGGACATCGGCGTGCAGGCCGATCTGGAGTTGCAGCACGACGACCGTCGTCAGCCCGTTCAGCACCGCGAAGAACAAGGTGGAACTCGCCAGCGCCGCCGGGAAACCGCGATTGCCGAACAGGCTCGGCTCGACCAGCGTGCTGTGCCCGCCGCGCGCCCGGCGACGCTGGTGGAGTCCGAAGAGGACGAACACCGCGCCGCCCGCGGCGAACGCGGGCCAGGTCCAGCCGGTGCCGCCCTCGATGAGGGGGTAGACGATCAGGCTGGTGCCCACGACCGCGAGCGCGGTGCCCGCGAGGTCGAGCCGGGGCCGCCGGGCGGCGCGGTCTTCCCGGAGCAGCGCCGCCGCGCAGAACACGGCGACGCCGAACGGGAGGTTGACCAGGAACACCGCCCGCCAGGAGGAACCGAGGAGGTCGGCGTGGGTCAGGAGGCCACCGAGCGCGGGCCCGCAGACCGCGGCGAGCCCGACGACCGGTCCGTTCCAGCCCAGCGCCTTGGCCAGTTCGCCGCCGCTGAACATGCCGCGGATCAGGCCGATGGTCTGCGGGATCACCATCGCGGCCGCGGCGCCCTGGACGGCCCGGGCCGCGATCAGGAATCCGGCCGAACCGGCGAGGGCGCAGCACAGCGAGGCGAGGACGAACCCGGCGATTCCGGCGCGGAAGACCCGCTTGCGCCCGGCGATGTCGCCGAGGCGCCCGCCGGTGATCAGCAGCACCGCGAACGGCAGCGTGTAAGCGGCGCTGAACCATTGGATATCGGAGTCGGGGCCGCCCAGTTCGGCGTGCATCACCGGCGCCGCGACCTGCACGATCGTCGCGTCGAGCACGTTCATCGCCTCGGCGACCAGCAAGGTCGCCAGCGCGGCCCAGCGCAGGCGGTAGGGCGTTGGCGCCAACAAGCCCTGGGACATGGGCATTCCTTCCAGCACAGCCCGGCGTTCCCCGCTCTGATGTCCGGGCTTTCGGGGCCCGGTTTCGGTGAGCGGGTGGCCCGTGCGGGACCGAGCGTGCTGACGGAAGGGAACCCGTTCCACTCGTGGCGTGAACTTGATGGTTTTGTTCCACGAATCGGGCTCACGTGCAGAATATGTCCATGCTCGACGACCTCGACCGCGCTCTGGTCCACGCGCTGCACCTGGACGGGCGGGCGCCGTTCAGCCGGATCGCCGCGGTGCTCGGGGTGTCGACCCAGACCGTGGCCCGCCGCTACCGGCGCCTGCGGGCCGAGGCTTCGCTGCGGGTGGTCGGGCTTGCCGACCCCGAACGCGCGGGCCGCGCGCGGTGGCTGGTCCGGCTCACTGTCAGCCCGCACACCGCGCAGGAGGTGGCGCACGCCCTGGCCCGCCGGGCCGACAGCTCGTGGGTCAAGCTCGCCTCCGGCGGCACCGAGATCGTCACGGTCATCCACACCCCGGTCGGCGCCGCGGGCAACCATCCGCTCCTGGTGCGCGACATCCCGCGCACGGCCAGCATTACCGCGGTCTCCGCCCACTACGTGCTGCACACCTACCTCGGCGGCCCCACGACGTGGCGCGCCCACGTCGACGCGCTGACCGACCGCCAGCAACGCGACCTGAAGCCGCCGACCGGTGCCGCGAAACCGCGGCAGGTCGTGGCCGAAAGCGACCACGACCTGCTGACCGCGCTCCAGCGCGACGGCCGGGCGAGCCATGCCGAACTGGCCGCGGCCACCGGCTGGTCACCGGCCACCGTCGCGCGCCGCCTCGCCGAACTCACGGCCGGCGGGGCGATCTTCTTCGACGTCGAACTGAACGACGTGTTCTTCGGCGCCACCACCCATGCGCTGCTCTGGATGGCCGTCACCCCGGCCCACCTCGAACGCGTCGCCACCACGCTGGCCCGGCACGACGAACTCGCCTTCGTCGCCGCCACCACCGGCCCCACCAACCTGGTCGCGCACGCGCTGTGCCCCGATCCCGCCGCCCTGCACCACTACCTCACCCACCGGCTGGGCAGCCTCGACGCGATCCGCACCCTGGAGACCGCGCCGGTGCTGCGCACCCTCAAGGCCGCCGGCCCGGTCACCCCGTGGCCCGCGGTCTCCGATCGGTCTGCACGACCTTCGCCTGGAGCAGCCGAGGGGAGTGCGCGAACCCGTGCCGGGCGTAGGCCGGAATCGCCCGGTCACTGGAATGCACGGTCACCCGCTCGAGGCCGAGCTGGCGCCCGAGTTCCAGGATCGCCTTGATCAACCGGCCGCCGAGCCCGGAATCCCGTTCTTCCGGCACCACGTACACGCTTTGCACGTCGCCGGAGGCCCGTTCCAGGGCACGCGGGGTCGGCACTCGCCGGATGATCGCCAACCACGCCATGCCGAGGACCACCTCACCGCGGACCACGACCAGGCACCGGTGCGAGGAAGCGTTCTCCCGCGCCCAGGCCACGAAGTGACGCACGAAGTCATCGCGGGGGACGGCCTGGGGTCCCCCGTACTCCAGCTCCCAGCGCCACCGAAGCTCGGCGACGGCGGCCAGGTGGCTTTCCTCCGCGAGGCGAATACCGATCGGGGTCACCACGTCATTGTGCGGCGAGCGCTCGACCGCTGGTCGGCGCGATGTGGCACGATTCGCGGGTGACCAGCAGACCCGCCGCGGCGCACCACCTGCGCGACCTCGCTCTGCTGCGCCGCGTCCGCGACCGGATCGACCGGGAGTACGCCAAACCGCTGAACGTCGAGGCGCTCGCCCGCGGCGTGAACATGTCGGCCGGGCACCTCAGCCGCCAGTTCCGGCTCGCCTACGGGGAGTCACCGTACTCCTATCTGATGACGCGGCGGATCGAGCGCGCGATGGCGCTGCTGCGTCGTGGCGACCTCAGCGTCACCGAGGTCTGCTTCGCGGTCGGCTGCTCGTCACTGGGCACCTTCAGCACTCGCTTCACCGAGCTGGTCGGGATGTCGCCCAGCACCTACCGGCGCCAGGCGACGCGTGCGACGGCGGGGATGCCGCCGTGCGTCGCGAAACAGGTGACCAGACCGATCAGGAATCAAGAAGCGCGGTCCTCGACGCGCACTTAGTGTGATCGCCATGGACCTCACCATTCACAACGCTTTCCTCCCGCACAACGACCCGGAGGCCTCGCTGGCCTTCTACCGCGACATCCTCGGCTTCGAGGTTCGCAACGACGTCGAATACAACGGGTTGCACTGGATCACGGTCGGCCCCGCGGGTCAGCCCGACACATCGATCGTGCTGAACCCGCCAGCCGCGGACCCCGGTATCACCGACGACGAGCGCCGCACCATCGCCGAGATGATGGCCAAAGGCACCTATGCCGGGATCAACCTGGCCACCAAGGACCTCGACAGCACCTTCGAGCACCTGCAGGCCGGCGGCGCCGAGGTCGTCCAGGAGCCGACCGACCAGCCGTGGGGCGTGCGCGACTGCGCCTTCCGCGATCCCGCGGGCAGCATGATCCGCATCTTCGAGGTCAGCTGAGCCGCGCGGCCGCGAAAGACGACCCCGCCCGACAAGCATGGAGAGACGATGAGCACGGCCCCGAGAACGGGCACGCGGTCGCCCGCACCGCACGTTGCCGACAGCCATGATCTGATCCGCGTGCACGGCGCGCGCGAGAACAATCTCAAGGACGTCAGCATCGAGATCCCGAAGCGCCGGCTGACGGTGTTCACCGGCGTCTCCGGCTCGGGCAAGAGTTCGCTGGTGTTCAGCACGATCGCCGCGGAGTCGCAGCGGATGATCAACGAGACCTACAGCGCCTTCCTGCAGGGCTTCATGCCGACGCAGGCGCGGCCGGAGGTCGACGTCCTCGAAGGGCTGACGACCGCGATCATCGTCGACCAGCAGCGGATGGGGGCCGACGCCCGCTCCACGGTCGGCACCGCCACCGACGCCAACGCGATGCTGCGCATCCTCTTCAGCCGGCTCGGCAAGCCGCACATCGGCTCGCCCAAGGCTTTCTCCTTCAACGTCGCCTCGATCAGCGGGGCCGGCGCGGTGCAGTTCGAACGCGGCGGCCGGACCGTCAAGGAGCGCCGCGACTTCAACATCGTCGGCGGTCAGTGCCCGCGCTGCGAGGGCGCGGGCAGGATCTCCGACTTCGATCTCACCCAGCTCTACGACGACAGCAAGTCGCTCAACGAGGGTGCGCTGCTGATCCCCAACTACACCGGGGACAGTTGGTACGGCACCATCTTCCGGAAGTCCGGCTTCCACGACCCGGACAAGCCGATCCGCAAGTACACCAAGCGCGAGCTGAACGACCTGCTCTACAAGAGCCAGACGAGGATCAAGGTCGACGGCGTCAACGTCTGGTACGAGGGGTTGATCCCGCGAATCCAGAAGTCGATGCTGGCCAAGGACCGGGAAGCGCTGCAGCCGCACATCCGGGCGTTCGTGGACCGGGCGATCACCTTCTCCACCTGCCCCGAGTGTGACGGCACCCGGCTGTCCGAGCTGGCCCGGTCGTCGAAGATCAAGAAGATCAGCATCGCCGACGCCTGCGCGATGCAGATCGACGATCTGGCCGAGTGGGTGCGCGGTCTGCGCGAGAAGTCCGTCGCACCGCTGCTCGGCAAACTCCTGCACACGCTCGACTCGCTCGTGGAGATCGGGCTGGGCTACCTCTCGCTCGACCGGGCCTCGGGCACGCTGTCGGGCGGCGAGGCGCAGCGCGTCAAGATGATCCGCCACCTCGGCTCCTCGCTCACCGACGTCACCTACGTCTTCGACGAGCCCACCATCGGATTGCACCCGCACGACATCCAGCGGATGAACAACCTGCTGATGCGGCTGCGGGACAAGGGCAACACGGTGCTCGTCGTGGAGCACAAACCGGAGACGATCGCGATCGGCGACCACGTCGTCGACCTCGGCCCCGGCGCCGGTACGGCGGGCGGCACCGTCTGCTTCGAGGGCACCGTCGAGGGGCTGCGGGCCAGCGGCACCATCACCGGCCGCCATCTCGACGACCGGGCCGCGCTCAAGGAGTCGGTGCGCACGCCCACCGGCAAGCTGGAGATCCGCGGCGCGACGACGCACAACCTGCGCGACGTCGACGTCGACATCCCGCTCGGGGTGCTCTGCGTGGTCACCGGTGTGGCGGGCTCCGGGAAGAGTTCGCTCGTGCACGGCTCGATTCCGGCCTCGGCGGGCGTGGTGTCGGTCGACCAGGCGCCCATTCGCGGGTCGCGGCGGAGCAATCCGGCGACCTACACCGGACTGCTCGACCCGATTCGCAAGGCGTTCGCCAAGGCCAACGGCGTCAAACCGGCGCTGTTCAGCGCCAACTCCGAGGGCGCCTGCCCCAACTGCAACGGCGTCGGCGTCATCTACACCGACCTGGCGATCATGACCAGCGTCGCCACCACCTGCGACGAATGCGAGGGGAAGCGGTACCAGGCCTCGGTGCTGGAATACCACCTCGGCGGCCGCGACATCAGCGAGGTGCTCGCGATGTCGGTCAGCGAGGCCGAGGAGTTCTTCGGCGCCGGTGAGGCGCACACCCCGGCCGCGCACAAGATCCTCGACCGGCTCGCCGAGGTGGGGCTCGGCTACCTCAGCCTCGGCCAGCCGCTCACCACGCTGTCCGGCGGCGAGCGGCAGCGGCTCAAGCTGGCCACCCACATGGCGGAAAAGGGCGGCGTCTACATCCTCGACGAGCCGACCACCGGCCTGCACCTCGCCGACGTCGAGCAGTTGCTCGGCCTGCTCGACCGGCTCGTCGACTCCGGCAAGTCGGTCATCGTCATCGAGCACCACCAGGCGGTCATGGCACACGCCGACTGGATCATCGACCTCGGTCCCGGTGCCGGTCACGACGGTGGCCGGATCGTCTTCGAGGGCACTCCCGCCGACCTCGTCGCCGACCGTTCCACCCTCACCGGCGAGCACCTCGCGGCCTACGTCGGCGGCTGACCGGGCGCTCAACCGCGCAGCCGCGCGTTGAGCCGTGCGGCCTGTCGTGTGAGGTGGTCGCGTTCGGGGAGGTTGGGCGCCGCTCGGGCGGCTTCGGCGTAGAGCCGTGCCGCGGTGACCGGGTCACCGTCGCGCTCGTGCAGGTACGCCGCGACGGCGGTGTGGCGGGGGAGGGCGGGGTCCAGCTCCGCCAGGGCGGCCAGCCCGGCCCGCGGGCCGTCGGCCTCGCCGATCGCGACGGCCCGGTTGAGGCGGGCCACCGGGCTGTCGGTGAGGCGCACCAGTTCGTCGTACCACTCGACGATCTGCACCCAGTCGGTCTCCTCGGCCGTTGGCGCGTCGGCGTGCAGCGCGGCGATGGCGGCCTGGGCCTGGAACTCACCCAGGCGGTCGCGGGCGAGGGCGGTCTGGAGGACGTCGACGCCCTCGGCGATCAGGCGGGTGTTCCACCGGCCGCGGTCCTGCTCGGCAAGTGGCACGAGCCTGCCGTCGGGGCCGGTCCGCGCCGGGCGCCGCGCGTGGTGGAGCAGCATGAGCGCGAGCAGGCCCGCGACCTCCTCGTGGTTGGTCTTGGCCGCCAGCTGGCGAGTGAGCCGGATCGCCTCGGCGGCGAGGTCGACGTCGCCGGAGTAGCCCTCGTTGAAGACCAGGTAGAGCACGCGCAGCACGGTGGCGACGTCACCGTGCTGGTTGAACCGGACGCCCGAGACGGTCCGCTTGGCCCTGCTGATCCGCTGGGCCATGGTCGCCTCCGGCACGAGGTAGGCCTGCGCGATCTGCCGCGTGGTCAGGCCGCCGACCGCGCGCAGCGTGAGCGCGACGGCCGACGCCGGTGTCAGGGACGGGTGCGCGCACAGGAAGTACAGCTGGAGCGTGTCGTCCACGTCTTCGACGGGACCGGGCACCGGCTCTTCCTCGACCCGCACCTCGCGCTGCCGCCGGGAGCTGTCGGCGCGCACGGCGTCGAGGAACTTGCGCCAGGCCACGGTGACCAGCCATCCCTTGGGGTCCCGCGGCTGGTCGTCCGGCCATCCGCGCACGGCCTCGATCAGCGCCTCCTGCACGGCATCCTCGGCCGCCGCGAAGTCAGCTCCGCGACGGACGAGGATGCCGATCACCGTGGGGGTGAGGGTCCGCAGCAGGGCCTCGTCCACCGTGCGTCACTCCGTGATGGTCGGGGGCACGCCGTAGAACGGTCGCACCTCGAGCCACTCGTGGATCGGCTTCCCACCCGCGCCCGGAGCCGCGGACAGCTCGCCGGCCAGCTCGAGCGCCCGCTCGTAGGTCTCGACGTCGATCACCATCCAGCCGGCGATCAGGTCCTTGGTCTCCGCGAACGGGCCGTCGGTGACCGGCGGCCGCCCCTCGCCGTCGTAGCGAACCCAGGTGCCCTCCGGGGAGAGCGCCTGACTGTCGACGTACTCGCCGGTGCCTTCGAGCCGCGCGGCGAAGTCCTCCATGTACCGCATGTGGGCGGAGATCTCTTCCTGGGTCCACTGGTCCATCGGCACGTCGTTGACCGGCGCCGGGGCGCCCCGGTAGTGCTTGAGCAGCAGGTACTTGGCCATCATGTTCTCCTTGGTGAGGTACGGCCCATTCTGGCCGTGTTCGCCCCAGGGACGGAGCCGCGTTCGGGTTCTCGACATCCCGCCGCGAAATTTCTCGGCGAGTTCCAAGAACTCCGCGCGTCCCGCTGCCGGGCCAGTTCCTCGACCGCGCTCGGCAGGGTCGTTTCGAAGTCGATCAGCTTCGCCCACGTCGGGGTCACGACGATCCGGACCATGCCGTCGTAGAGCGAACGCACCTCCGCCTCCCACTCGACCCGTTGCTCGGGCGTCATCTGGTACGTGCCGTTCGCCGCCGATCCGCACTATCCGTCATAAGAGGCATTATCACGGTGCCTTCGGTCTCGTATGTTTCACTGTTTCGCGACACGCGCAACTGGTTTCACTAACGCGTACGCGAAACAAGGTACGCTGGTCGCATGGAAAACGACCTGGTCAGCGAGCCGGAATCGGACGCAGAAGAAGTGGCGGTGTGCGCCCTGGAGGGGTGCGACAACCCGTTGCCCGGACCGGCGGTGGACGAGCAGGGGCGGCGCAAGGGTGGTCGGCCGTCGTCGTACTGCTGCAAGGCGCATGCGGATGCCGCCTCGCGGGCTCGCCGGGCGGTGCAGACCGCGATCGTGGTCGATCCGCTGGTCGAGCTGCGCAAGGTCGCCGAGGCGTTCGGCCCGGCGACCGCGCCGATCCTGGACGCCTTGGCCGAGATGAGGTCCCGCTTGGCCGAGGCCGAACGCGGTGCGCTGGCTCAGGTCCGGGCGGCCGAGGAACAGGCGAACACCGCTCGCGCCGAGGCCGAAGCCGCGATCCACCGGGCGGAACAGGCCGAACGCGCCAGGGACCGCGCGCTCGCGCAGGCGCGGGACGACCGGGCGGCGCGAACCGAACTCGAGGCGTCCACCCAGCGAGTGGTCGCGGCGGCCGAACAGGACCAGCGCGAGGCGTGGGCGAAGGTCGCCGAGCACGAACGCGCTCGTGGCGCGGCCGAAGCGGCCGCGACAGCCGCCGCCGCGAACCGGGACGAGCTGGCCACCGCGGTCCGCGGCGCGCGGGAGCAGCTCGACGAACTGCGCGCAACCCATTCCGCGACGGTCCGCGAACTCACCGAGACACGCACGCAGCTGCGCGACCTGGCCGCGGAACACGCACTGCGCGGCGAGCGACTGGATGCCGCACGTTCCCAGGTGTCGGCCGCCGAGACCTCGCTCGAGCACGCCCGCAGGGACGCCGAACAAGCACGGGAGCAAGCCGCGGCCCGCCAAGCCGAGGCCGCCGACCGCCAGGCCCGGCTCGCGGAGGAACACACCGCGCGTCGCCTGGCCGAAGCGCGCGCGGCGACCGCGGAGTCCGGGCTGGGAGACGCGCGAGCCGAACTGGCCGAGCTCAACGCACGCTTCGACCGGCTGCTCGCCGCGCGGATGGTGGCCGAACCCGAGCCGCCCGAGGAGCGCGCTCCCGAACCCCCGGCCGAGGAGAATGACCAGCCAGGGGCCGGTGGCATGCCGGATGGCACGATTCGGTGATCAACCGAAGAGGAGTTTCCCGGTGACCACCGAACGAATCGCTCCGCCCCTGACCGGCGGCGAGCGGGAGATGTTGCGTGCCTTCCTCGATTTCCACCGCGCGACGCTCGCGATGAAATGCGACGGGCTCTCCGACGAGGAGCTGCGCCGCAGGTCGATGCCGCCTTCGACGCTGTCCTTGCTCGGCCTGGTGCGGCATATGGCCGAGGTGGAGCGCACGTGGTTCCGCCGGGTGATCAACGCCGAGGACATCCCGCTCGTGTGGTCGGCCGAGGGCGACTTCCAGGCGGCCTACGACGCGAGCACCGCCACCCGGTCCGAGGCGTTCGCCGCCTGGCAGGCGGAGGTCGGGCATTCCCGCCGGATCGAGGAGGCGGCGGATTCGCTCGAGGTGACCGGCTACCAGCCCCGGTGGGGCGAGCACGTTTCGTTGCGGCTGGTGATGCTGCACCTGATTCACGAGTACGCCCGGCACAACGGTCACGCCGATTTCCTGCGCGAGGGCATCGACGGAACCGTCGGCGCCTGAGCAGCCCCTCGGCGCAAGATCAACTTCAAGAATACCGAAAGAATACATTAAGGACCGTCGATACCCTCATTACCATGGCACCGGGTTTCGCGGTCAATACGACCGAAGTGGACATCTACATCGGCAAGGTCAAGACAGCTCTCGAGCTGCTCAAACCCGTGCAGCAGATGCTCACCGACCACGACCCGCAGACGAAATCGAGCTGGCTCGAAGACCTCGCCGGAAAGGCATCGCCGCATTCCGGAGGCCCACAGGATTTCCACCGCGCGTGCGAGGGCTTCGTCCGCGAGTCCGTCCAGCTCTACCGGGAAATACTGGAGAAGTTCGCGCTGGCGACCGGCAACCTGGAAACGGTCGTGTCTGCCGGGAGTAAGGCGATGGCCGCCTACCGGCAGCGGGACCAGGAAGCGGCGGACATCCTGAACAAGCTCCTCCAGAACCTGGACTGAGGCCGATATGACACCACCGCCGAACCGGGGCGACAAACCGCGGCACCCCGAGTACCTCGAATACTTGCGGGACCCGAAGGTCAACCTCATCGACAACCCCCGGCTCAAGACGGCGCCGGAGCTCGGCTCGTGGATCGAGTGGCTGCTGCACCCGGAAGAGCACATCGGCGCGCGTTCCATCATCGAGGAGTCGGGGGCCCGGCACGAGATGGACCAGAACCTTCCGACCCAGAAAACCGAAACGACACCGCCGCCGCCCAACGAACACGATCCGACGACCATGCCCGGCAGGGACGGCCGGCTTCCCGGCTGGAACGTCGCCCACTACTACCCGTACGAGTCGGTGCTCGAACGGTGGGAGTTCGCCCAGTTCTTCGGCTTCCAGAGCGCGGTGTCGACGCAGCGGGTCGAACGTTCCGACTCGCTGTTCGCGGGCGCCGCGGCGGCGCTGGCGGTGGCGAAATGGTCCACCGATGATCACAACCACCAGATCGCGGCCGTCCCCACCGAAGGATGGGAGAGCGGCAACGGAGACACCTTCCGGAGACTGGCTGCCGAAGCGGCGGACATCCTCGCCAAGATCGCCGAGATCATCAACGTGTCGCTGGTCGTCGCACTGGCCGAATACACCATGACCATCAAGAAGACCCGCGAAGCCCTGGACGAGTCCACCAGGAACGTCGTGCGGACCTTCGACAGCAAACTGCCCAAGGAAGCCGAGGGAAGCGCGGTCCTGGCCTTCGTCATCACCTTCGTCCTCGGTGAGCTGAAGGAGAAGGTGTTCGACAAGATCAAACCGTGGCTGGGCGGACCGGCGAAGATCGCGACCCTGGCGGTGGATCATCTCTGGGAGACAGTCGTCGGACTGGTGCAACCCAAGCGGAAGGAAAACCCGGACGATGTCAAGGACCGGTCGGGGTGGGACTGGGACGACATCGCCAAGAGCTACCTCCGGGGTCAGGCCGACATCCTCGACCTGGCGACGCGGAGAATCGACGAGCTGACCCGCCGGATGGCGGCGGCTCGCGCGGAGTTGGCCGCCGTGCCGCTGCGGCCCAAGGAGGGGTAGCCCGGCTCAACGGGTTCCTCTGCTCCATTACCACCGATGACCATCCTCCCTTCCGTGCGCGATTCAGGCGACCACGTTTCCGTTCGCCCTGACCCACCTTGCCGACCTCGCCTCGGGTTCACCGCCGTTTGAAGGTTTTGCGTCCAGGTACGCAGCCTGTGGAGTCTCCTTCCGCCACAAGTTTCCACGGGCAGTTCAATGAAACACTTGAAGGCATGGATCTCACGGAAAACCAACGAAAACGAGGAGCGTCCGGAGCCGAACCGGTCATCGAAACCCGGGGGTTGCGGATGCGGTACGGCACGACCGATGTGCTGCACGGGGTGGATCTCCGCGTGCACCGGGGCGAGGTGCTCGCCCTGCTCGGACCGAACGGGGCGGGAAAGACGACCACCATCGAGATCCTGGAAGGCTTCCGGAAGCGGTCCGTGGGTGAGGTGCGTGTGCTGGGCACCGATCCGGACCGCGGGGACGAGGCCTGGCGGGCGCGGCTGGGCGTCGTGCTGCAGTCCTGGCGGGATCACGGGAAATGGCGGGTGCGGGAACTGCTCGACCACTTCGGTCGCTTCTACCCGCCCTACAGCACACGGGATCGTCGCAGGCCCTACGACGCGGACGAACTGGTGTCGCTGGTCGGCCTGAGCGAGCAGGCGAACACCTCGATCGGCAGGCTCTCCGGTGGGCAGCGGCGCAGGTTGGATGTGGCGATCGGCATCGTGGGCAAACCCGATCTGCTGTTCCTGGACGAGCCCACCGTCGGTTTCGATCCGCAGGGCCGGCAGGAATTCCACGACCTGGTGCGCAGGTTGTCCGGCCTGGAGGACACCACGATCCTGCTCACCACGCACGATCTGGACGAGGCGGAGAAGCTCGCCGACCGGATCGTGATCCTGGCGGGCGGCCGGATCGTGGCGAACGGCAGCGCGGCGGAGCTCGCGCGGCGGACCGCCGGGAGGGCGGAGGTCCGGTTCACCCGGGACGGCGAGCCCGAAGTGCGGTCCCTCGAGGACGCCACCGGTTATGTGCGGGAACTGTTCGCCAGGTACGGCGAGGCGATCGGCGATCTGGAGGTGCGCCGGGCGCGCCTGGAGGACGTCTACCTCGCCCTGGTCCGCGAGTTCGAAACCGGCCGGCGCACCGAGGCGCTCAACGATCTGGCGGAGGTGGCGGTATGAACCCCGGCGCCGTCGCCCTGCGCGCGGGACTGCAGCGCGGCTGGATCGAGTTCCGGCAGAGCGCGACCAGCGGGCAGGACATCTGGGCCGCGCTCTACTTCCCGGCCATCTCGTTGATCGTGATGTACGTCCTGAAGGACAACACCGTCCCGGGCACGGACTTTTCCCTTGGCTCCCAAGCGGTTCCGGGCATCCTCGGGATGAACGCCGTGCTCGTCGGGCTCATCGGACTGGCCATGGCGCTGACCATGGACCGGGAGGACGGCACGCTGCTGCGCGCGAAGGCGACCCCGAACGGCATGCTCGGTTACCTCACCGGAAAGGTGCTCGGCCGGGCCGGGACCACCGTCGCGAGCCTGCTCGTGGTGCTGGTTCCGGCGGCGTTCCTGTTCGGCGGGCTGGAACTGGGCCGCCTGTCGTCCTGGCTGACGCTGGTGTGGGTGCTGGCGCTCGGCCTGCTCGCGATCCTGCCGCTCGGGGCGATCGTCGGCTCGCTGTTCGCCGGCGCGCAGGGCATGAGCATCGTGACGTTGCCGATGATGGCGCTGACCGGGATTTCCGGCGTGTTCTACCCGATCTCCGCGTTCCCGGAGTGGCTACAGTGGATCGCGCAGGCATTCCCGATTTACTGGCTGGGTCTGGGGTTGCGGTCGGCCTTGCTGCCGGACGCGTTGGCGGGCGTGGAAATAGGGGAGTCCTGGCGATCCCTGGAGACGATCGGCGCGCTCGGGGCGTGGGCGGTCATCGGATTCCTGCTGGCGCCGGTGGTGCTGCGCAGGATGGCACGGCGCGAATCCGGTTCCAGCGTGGCCGCCCGCCGGGAAAAAGCCCTGCAACGGACCATATGAGACGAGGAAGGTCGACTTTTGTTCGAATCAGCAGAGCACACCGCCGCGGACAGCCACGGCGTCATCCAGGTCCGCGGGGCGAGGGAGAACAACCTGACCGGTGTTTCCCTCGACATCCCGAAACGACGGCTCACCGTGTTCACCGGGGTGTCCGGCTCCGGCAAGTCTTCGCTCGTCTTCGACACGATCGCCGCGGAGTCGCGGCGGTTGATCGACGAGACCTATTCCGCGTTCATCCAGGGCTTCATGCCGAGCCTGAGCCGGCCGGACGTCGATTCGCTGCGCAATCTGAGCGCGGCGATCATCGTCGGGCAGGAACGGATGGGCGCCAACGCCCGGTCCACCGTGGGCACGGCCACCGACGCCCACACCATGCTGCGGATCCTGTTCAGCCGGATCGCCACCCCGCACGTCGGGCCGCCCTTCGCGTTCAGCTTCAACCGGGCCGAAGGCATGTGCCCGGAATGCGAGGGCCTGGGCAAGGTTATCGACATCGACGTCGACCAGCTCGTCGATCGGGAGCTGTCGTTGAACGAGGGCGCGATCACGGTCCCCGGGTTCGCGGTGGACTCGTGGTACTGGCAGGTGATGGCGCACTCCGGGTTCTTCGACCCCGATCGGAAGCTGAAGGAGTACAGCGCGGGCGAATGGGAGGACTTCCTGCACAAGCCGGCCACCAAGGTCAAGGTCGGGTCGAACAACCTCACCTACGAGGGGCTGATCACCAAGGTCCGGCGGCTCTACCTCACCAAGGACCGGGAGTCGATGCAGCCGCAGGCCCGCGCGTTCGCCGATCGGGCGGTCAAGCTCACCGGCTGCACGGCCTGCGGTGGTTCCCGGCTGAACGAGGCCGCGCGGTCGGCCAAGATCGGCGGCCACACCATCGCGCAGTGCTCGGCCATGCAGATCAACGATCTGGCGAAGTTCGTCCGGAGCATCCAGGACGATTCGGTGGGACCGATGCTGGACACCCTGCGCGAGACGTTGGACTCGCTGGTGGAGATCGGCCTCGGTTACCTGAGCCTGGACCGGGAGTCCGGCACGCTGTCCGGCGGGGAGGCCCAGCGGGTGCGGATGGTCCGGCACCTCGGCTCGAGCCTGACCGATATCACCTATGTCTTCGACGAGCCCACGGTCGGGCTGCACCCGCATGACATCCAGCGCATGAATGGTTTGCTGCTTCAGTTGCGCGACAAGGGAAACACCGTGCTCGTCGTGGAGCACAAACCGGAGACGATCGAGATCGCCGATCACGTGGTGGATCTCGGGCCGGGGGCGGGTGTCAACGGCGGCCGGATCTGCTTCGCGGGCGATCTGGCCGGGTTGCGCGAGTCCGGCACGCTGACTGGGCGCTACCTGGACCACCGCGTGCGGCTGCGCGAGCAGGTGCGCTCGCCGCGCGGATACCTGCCGATCACCGGCGCCTCCCTGCACAACCTCCAGGACGTCAGCGTCGACATTCCCCTCGGCGTGCTCACCGTCGTCACCGGGGTCGCCGGATCCGGCAAGAGTTCCCTGATCCACGGTTCGCTCGGCGATCGGGACGGGGTGATCGTCGCCGACCAGTCGGCGATCCGGGGCTCCCGCCGCAGCAATCCGGCCACCTACACCGGCCTGCTCGACCCGATCCGGTCGGCCTTCGCCAAGGCCAACGGCGTGAAGCCCGGCCTGTTCAGCGCGAACTCGGAGGGGGCGTGCCCGGCGTGCAAGGGCATCGGCCTGATCTACACCGACCTCGCGATGATGGCCGAGGTGGCGTCGGTGTGCGAGAAGTGCGAGGGGAAGCGGTTCACCCGGGAGGTGCTGGCGTACCGGTTGCGGGGCAAGAACATCAGCGAGGTCCTGGGCATGCCGGTGGCCGAGGCGCGCGACTTCTTCACCACCGGCCAGGCCCGCGCGATCCTGGACCGGCTGGTGGCGGTGGGGCTCGGGTACCTCGGCCTCGGCCAGCCGCTCACCACGTTGTCCGGGGGTGAACGGCAGCGGCTCAAACTCGCCATCCACATGGCGAAGAGCGGCACGACGTACGTGCTGGACGAACCGACCACCGGCCTGCACCTCGCCGACGTGGACCAGTTGCTGGCCCTGCTCGACCGGCTGGTCGACGACGGCAACACGGTGATCGTCATCGAGCACCACCAGGCCGTGATGGCGCACGCCGACTGGATCATCGACCTGGGCCCGGGCGCGGGTCACGACGGCGGCCGGATCGTCTTCACCGGCACCCCGGGCGAACTCGTGGCGGACGGCTCGACGCTCACCGCGAAGCATCTGCGGAGCTACGTGAACGCCTGACCGGATTCGGGTGACCCGCGCCAGGACCGGGTCACCCGAATCCGGGCGTCATTCCCAGATCGGGCGCACCTCGACCATGCCGTACCGGGCGGCCGGGTGCAGTGCGGCGATCTCGACGGCCTCGTCGAGATCGCCGCACTCGATCACCGTGTAACCGCCGACCTGTTCCTTGGTCTCGGCGAACGGCCCGTCGGCGAGCAGCACTTCGCCGTCACGGACCCGGACCGTTTTGGCTTCCGGCGGTGGGCGCAGGCCCGCGCCGCCGCGCACCACGCCGCGGCGTTCCATCTCCTCGCCCCAGCCGCCGCAGCCGTCGACCTCCGCGGCCATCCGCCGGCCGGATTCCTCGGTGCCACAGATCAACAGCAGGTATCGCACGGGATTCTCCTCATCGGGCCCGGGTGTCGGCGGCAGTATGGCGGATCAGCTCGGGCAGCACGGTGTCCCAGGCGGTGCGCGGGAGTTCGCGTCCCATGCGTTCCACGGTGAGCAGCCGGGCGCCGGGGATCTCGGCGGCCAGCGCGGTGCCGTGGCCGAGCGGGAACAGCGGATCCTCGGTGCCGTGGACGACCAGGGCGGGATCGCCAGGGTTCGCCCCCGCTCAGGAGCCCGTGGTTGGTCATGGACGCGGCGATGTCGCGGGTGCGGTCGAGGACGCGTTCCGCGACGGCCCGGCACCCCGCCTCGTCGAACGGCCGGGATTCGGCCGCGTACCGCCGGAAATCGGCGACCAGGTAGTCGAGGACGGCCGCGCGGTCCGCCCAGTCCGGTTCGGGCAGCTCACCGGTGTGCAGCCGGGGTGAGCTGGGCGGAAGGTCCGGATCACCGGGGCCGCCGCTGGTGGCGATCAGGGTGAGCGAGGCGATCCGGCCGGGGTGCCCGAGCGCCACCAGCTGGGCGATGGCGCCGCCCATCGACAGGCCCACAACATGGGCACGGGCCACCCCGAGGCCGTCGAGCAGGCGCACGGGATCGGTGAACAGGTCCTCGCCGGTGTAGCCCGGCGCGCCCGGCGGGTAACTCGTCGAACGGCCGGTGTCGCGGTGGTCGTAGCGGATCACGAACCGGCCTGCGTTCGCGAGGCGGGTGCAGAACTCGTCCTCCCACCAGTCCATCGCGGCGCTCATGCCCATGATCAGCAAGACGGCCGGATCGCCCGCGTCGCCGAACGTCTCGACGCGGAGTTCCGCCCCGCCGACCGGGACGGTCGTCTCGGCGCGCCTCATGCTTCCCACACCGGCCGCACCTCGATGACCCCGAACCGCGCGACCGGGTGCCGCGACGCGATCTCGAGCGCTTCGTCGAGGTCGGCGCATTCGAGCAGGCACAGGCCGCCGACCTGTTCCTTGGTCTCGGCGAACGGCCCGTCGGTGCGCAGTACCTCGCCGTCGCGGACCCGCACGGTGGTCGCGTCGCTGCTGGGATGCAGGAGTTCACCCCCGCGGTACATGCCCCGGCGTTCCACCTCCTCGATCCAGGCGCGGACCTCCTCCCGGCCGCAGACCTCCACCGACGGCGGCCCGCCGATTTCCTCGCCGCCGATCATGAGCACGTATCGCACCAGTTCCTCCTTCGCAGGGCTTCGGTATGACTCCGACGAACGGGAGCGCCCCGGACCGACAGAGATCATCTCCTCTTCGCGCGCGATCCGCTCACGGCCGGACCAGATCGATCCGATGCTGCTCGACCGGGTACCCGGCCTTGGCGAAAGCCGCGGCCATCGGGGTGTTGGTCACGTCGGTTCCGGCGACGATCCGGTCGGCGCCGTGTTCGACGAGCAGGTGCGTGGCTTCGACCAGGAGGTCGTAGGCGTACCCGTGCCCGCGGTGCTCGGGGACCACGCCGATGTACCCGATGACCGGGTCGCTGTAGTGGTGGCAGGGTGCGGCGAGCCCGACGAGGTCACCGGCGGGGGAGTAGGCCAGCCGCCACCAGTCGCGCGGGCTGGGCATCCAGCGCAGGTAGCCGAGGTCTTCCCGCGCGGCGGCGTCCAGGCCGGACGCGGCGATCGTGCGGCGGGCATGGGCGTCCAGGCTGCCTCGGTGCAAGCGACGGAACACGTCCAAGATCACCGAGTCGTCGGGTTCGGGGCGGAATTCGAGGCGCCTCGGGCGCGGTGGCAGGCCGTGCTCGCGCGTCCAGCGGTACCGGTAACGCTCGACGAGCGGGGTGAGGCCCGCTCGCCCGGCGGCTCCGATCCGGGCCTCGGCCGCCGCGCGCACGGCCGGATCGTCCCGCCACCCCGGCGGCAGCCGCAGCTCGTACTCGGTGGGTAGCGGCGCGGTGCGCAGCAAGGCAGTTCCGGCGTCCGCGTCGGTGAAGTCGAACCAGTCGAGGGTGACCGGTTCGTCGTCGTCCGGGCCGCCCCACCAGGCCGCGCGGGCCACCACGGTGTCCCCGCGCAACGCGACCCAGGTCCATTCCGGGCGGTAGTTCTGCTTGTCGTAGCGCCCGCCGAACGCGGCGAAGCCGACCAGTCCGGGATCGGGCAGGGCGTCGAAGAGGTGTTCCTCGCCCGCGCGCAGCGGGCGGATGACCAGATCGGTCATGGGATTCCTTCCGGAGAGGCGACTGCGCTCCCGGTCAGATCCGCGGGGCCCTCGAAGCGGGGCGGGAGCGCATGATCGTGTTGGTGATCATCGTTCCCACCTCCTCCGGCTCGGTCGAGGGCGCCGCCGCAATCTAGCGAACCGCCCGACGCGGGTTCAACCGGAATAGTCCCGGAGACCAGGATGTTCTGCTGGGTCACGGCGAAACGGACCTCATCGGTCGCGAGGCCTGCGGGCCACCACCATGGTCGCGCGGTGGACCCAGCCCAAGGTCGGATACAGATGCTGCCCGTCCGGAGTCGCCACCAACAGCCCCGTGGTGGCACCGCGATCCCGGGCCGCGACAACCAGTGCGCCCATGACGGCGCTGCCCAGCCCGCGCCGCCGGTGCGCCGGGTCCGTGCCGATGTCGTGCGCCACCGTGTCGGCGCCGACGACGGCCGCGGTGCCCCAGGCCGCACGCTCGCCGGAAGCGTGGGTCACGTTGGCCTCGAGCACCAGCCCGTGGACGGTGACCGCGCTCGAGTAGCCCGCGGGCGGGGTCCGCGACGGATGCTCCCGGAGATCGGCGGTCATCAGCCATTCCGGCTCACCGAACGGTTCCAGCCCGGCGGCCTTGAGGATCGGCCCGACCGCCTCCGGCTGCCGGGTGGGGACGGTCAGCCAGTTCGCGTGCGCGCACTCGGCGACCTCGGCGGCCAGCGCGCGCAAGGAATCCGGGTCTTCGTCGGGGTCCAGGACGACGACCTCGACGTGCTGTCCGGGCAATCCGATCGGCACGTGCAGGGCGCCGCGGGCCTCCGCGGCGGGGTGGAGCCCCTTGGCCAGACCCCAGCCCGCCTGCCAGCGGCGGACCAGAGCGGGCATGGATTCGGTCATACCCGCAAGGCAACCACGCGGGACCGACAGTTTCCTCAGCGCGCCGAAGTGCCCGCGGCGCGCAGCACCCGGGTTCCGAGCTCGCGCAGGTACTCGGTGAGTTCCGCCGGTTCGTGCACCTCGAACTCGCAGCCGAGTCCGGTGAGGCGGAACGCGAGCCATTCCAGGGTGTCGGCGTGCCCGTGCCACCGGCAGGTGTGCTCGTCCAGTGCCGCCAACTCGCCTCGGCCGCCCAGTTGCCGCGCCACCCGGGCGATCGGGGTGTGCAGCGTCGCCACGACCCGGTAGGTGGGGGCCAGGGAGTAGAGCTTGTCGGTGAAGAACGCGGCCGCGTCCTTCCCGGGCAGTTCACGCCCGTCCGTGCGCGCTCCCGTTGCCTGAGGTTTCCGGATCCGGTCGACGCGGAAGGTCCGCCAGTCCTCGCGGTCGTTGTCGAACGCGATCAGGTACCAGCGATGACCGGCCGTCACCAGCCGATGCGGATCGGCGTGCCGCCTGCTCTCCTCGCCGTCGTTCGACTCGTACCCGAACCGCACCCGTTCCCGGTTGGCGATCGCCGCGGCGAGCACGGTCAGGCTCTCCGGATCCACCGTCGGCCCGGTTCCCGGCACCGGCACGGTCGCCGCGCCCAGCGCGCCGACCCGGTAGCGCAGCCGCGAGGGCAGCACCCGCTCCAGCTTCGTCAGCGCCCGCACGGACGCCTCCTCGATGCCGTCCACGGCCTGCCCGGCCGCGGTGCGCAACCCGACCGCGATGGCCACCGCCTCCTCGTCGTCGAGCAGCAGCGGGGGCATGGCCGACCCGGCGACCAGCCGGTAGCCGCCCTCCGCGCCCATGGTCGCCTGCACCGGATAACCCAGTTCCCGCAAGCGGTCGATGTCCCGCCGGATCGTGCGGGGACTGACCGCCAACCGGCGCGCGAGTTCGCTGCCGGGCCATTCCCGTGGGGTCTGGAGCAGGGACAGCAGGCTCAGCAAGCGCGCCGGGGTATCGGTCATACCGTTCAGCATGCCACCGATAGGGGACGAAAACTGACCTATATCGGGAACTGCTTGACCTCCACCGAACTGGAGGTTCCACAGTGATCACATGAGCACACTGACCGGAGAGAAGTCGCAAACCGACGAGTGGAACACCACCGCCCTCGACGTCGACGCCTACCTCAGGCGCATCGGCCATCCCCGCGTCGAACCCTCGGCCGCCGCCCTGCGCTCGCTGACCGAGGCGCACGTTCGCGCCATCCCGTTCGAGAACATCGACGTGATCCTGCGCAGGCACCGCGGGCTGGCGCTGGACGTGGTGGCGGGCAAGCTGGTGGGGCGGCAGCGCGGCGGCTACTGCTACGAACACGCGCTGCTGTTCGCCGCGGTGCTGGAGAACCTCGGCTTCGAGGTGCGGCGCAGCGTCGCCCGGGTCCAGCCGGACCGTTCCGGGCCGCGCACGCACATGATCCTCGTGGTGCGCGCGGACGGCATCGAGCACCTGGTCGATGTCGGCTTCGGCGCCGGACAGCTGTACCCGGCGCCGCTGCGCGACGGGGCGCTGATCGACCAGGCCGGCTGGGAGCACCGGGTGACCCGGGACGGTGCACTGTGGACACTGGCCAAGCGGACCGGCGAAGGCTGGGAGATCCTGCACGAGTTCGACGGCACGCCGCAGCGGCCGATCGACTACGAGGTCTTCCACCACTACGTCTCCACTCACCCGCGGTCGCCGTTCTACGGCCAACTGGTCGTCATGCGCCTCGACCACGGCGTCAACAAGCGCCTCGTCGGCGACACACTCACCGTCGAGCACGCCGACGGCCGGGTCGAGCGCACCCCGGTGACCGCGGCGAACCTCGAGGAGATCCTGCGCGGCCTCGACGTCGTCCTGGACGCCGAGGAACTCGCCGCATTGCGCCAATGGTGGGAAACGCGGAACTGACCCGACCGGGAAGGTCGAAAGCGGGCAGAGTCGTTCGTCGGCGGAGCGAACGGCTATCGAAGGAGGACGAGATGACGCTGCCCAAAATCGTTTCGCGGGAGGAATGGCGCACCGCGCGCGAGGACCTGCTCGTCAAGGAGAAGGCGGCCATGCGGGCGAACGACGCGCTCAGCGCCGAACGCCGCGCGCTGCCCATGGTCGCCATCGACAAGAAGTACGTGTTCGAGGGACCGGACGGCGAAGTCGGCCTGCTCGACCTGTTCGACGGCCGCCGCCAGCTCATCGTGTACCACTTCATGTTCGACCCGAGCTGGGACGAGGGCTGCTCGAGCTGCTCGTTCCTGGTCGACAACATCGGTCACCTGTCCCACCTGCACTCCCGGGACACCGCGCTGGTGCTCGTCTCCCGGGCTCCGCTGCCGAAGATCGAGCGGTTCCGGGAACGCATGGGCTGGACCGCGCCCTGGGTGTCCTCCCACGGCACCGACTTCAACCACGACTTCCACGTCACGAGCGACGAGGGCGAGGCCCCCGGGCTGAGCGTCTTCCTGCGCGACGGCGACACCGTCTTCCACACCTACTCGACCTACGCGCGCGGCGGCGAAATGGTGCTGGGCACCTACCACTTCCTGGATCTGACCCCGCTGGGACGGCAGGAGGAGGGCACCGGGATCATCCATTTCCGCCACCACGACAAGTACGACGCCTGACCGCGTCGGGAGGGGGATGACCACGTGCGATACGCGGACGGTCCGGCGGTCGAATGCGAGGTGCTCGTCGAGGCGACCCCGGACCGGGTGTGGGCACTGGTGACCGATATCGAGCTGCCCGCCCGGTTCAGCCCGGAACTCCAGCGCGTGCGCTGGCTCGACGGCGCCGAAGGCCCGGCGATGGGCGCCCGGTTCGAAGGCCGCAACGAGAACTCGGGGCTGGGGGAGTGGAAGACCGTCTCGCGCGTGGTCGAATTCGACGCCCCGCGGGCGTTCGCCTGGGCCGTGTCGGATCCGGACGGCCGGTTCGGCGACCCCGAACCGCGGAAACCGTTGGCCACCTGGCGCTTCGAACTCACCCCCGAGGGCGGTGGCGTCCGATTGCGCCACGGCGCGCGGCTCGGCCCGGGCCGGTCCGGGCTCAACCAGTACATCGACCGCATGCCGGAGCAGGAAGAAGCCATCGTCGAGCACCGGCTCGCGAACCTGCGCGCCGCCATCGAGAAAACGCTGCACGGCATCAAGAGCCTCGCCGAACAACCCCGCTAGGGCCGCGGATCAGCCGTACCGCGCGGTGAGTTCCGCGCCGAGCCTGGCCAGTTCGGCGCGGACCGGGCCCGAGTCCACGACCTCGACGAGCGCACCCCAGCCCGCCAGGTGCTGCGCGATCATCAGGGGCGTCGGCGCGGCCACCCGCACCCGCACCCGTCCGTCGTCGAGCCGGTCCTCGAGCGCGCAATGCCGGCCGAACTGCGTGCGCAGGACCGGCAGGTACCTGGCCTCGGCGAGCACCGCCGCCGAGACGAGCGAGCGCCGCTGCTCCACCTCGTCGACGACCCGGTCCCAGGCTTCGGGCAGGGCGAAATCGGCGGGACGCTCGGCATCGAGGTCGGTGACCGCGGTGCCGAGGATCCGGTCGACGCGGAAGGTCCGCTGCCCCTGCTCGGTGCCCGCCACGAGGTACCAGATGTCGTCCTTGTCGACCAGGCCCCACGGATCGACCAGGCGCCGCGTGCGATCACCGGCGCGGTTCGCGTACTCCAGCCGGACCTTGCGGCGCCGGACCACGGCGTCCTGCAGCACGTCGACCAGCTCGGGACGCTCGCGCTCGCGTTCGCCCCACCGGACCGGGTCGATCACGACGGCGTCGGCCGCGGCCTCGGCGTCGGTGCGGAACGTGCCGGGCAGGGCGCGGACGAGCTTGCGCAGCGCCGATTTGACCTCCGGCGCGGCCGCGGCCGCCGGACCGGCGAGCAGGAACAGCGCCCGGGCCTCGCCGGCGGTGAGCCCGCTCAGGTCGGTCCGGGCGCCGCCCACGAGCGACCAGCCACCCCCGCGCCCGGGCTGGGGGTACACCGGGACCCCGGCGGCGGACAACGCTTCGAGATCGCGGCGGGCGGTGGCCACCGAAACCTCGAGCTCCTCGGCCAGCTCCGCCGCCGTCACCCGGCCGCGGGACTGCATCACCAGCAGGGTGGCCACCAGCCGATCAGCACGCACAAATCCAGTCTCCCGCTAAAAGTGCTCAGTTGATGAGCACTTTATCGCCCAGGATGACCGGTGTAGCCCACGGCGGATGCCCGCCCCGACGAAGGAGACACCGAAATGCTGCGCGGACTCACCACCATCACGTTCTTCGCCGACGACTTGACCGCGGCCAAGGACTGGTACACCGAGCTGCTGGGCATCCCCCCGTACTTCGAGCGGCCGGTGGCAGTCCCGACCGCGTACCTGGAGTTCCGCATCGGCGACTACCAGCACGAACTCGGCATCCTCGACCGCCGCTACGCGCCCCACGGCGCCGGGGACGGCCCGGGCGGGGCCGTGGTGTACTGGCACGTCGACGACGTGCAGGCCGCTTTGGACCGACTGCTCGCCCTGGGCGCCAAGGAACACGAGTCGGTCACCCACCGCGGAGCAGGGTTCGTCACCGCGTCCGTGGTCGACCCGTTCGGCAACATCCTGGGCCTCATGTACAACCAGCACTACCTCGACGTCCTGGGCGCCGGCGGTGCGCGGTAGTGTTGTTCCGCAGCAGTGGACCGACCGAGGAGGTGAGCCCGATTACCGCAAGTTCCGGCCGGGCGCTCGCACCTCGCGGCCAGGCGGTTCACGTCGGCTAGGTGACCGAGAGCCCCGTCATCGGCTTTCCGAAAGGCGCTCTCATTTCTGTTTCCCCGTCACCCTGTTCCCCTGCCGTCATCGTCGCCCGGCTCCGGGCCGCGGGTTGCGTTTTCGCCGAGGACGAGGCACGGCTGCTCATCGCCTCGGCGCGAACGCCCGGTGACCTCGACACCATGGTCGACCGGCGAGCCGCCGGTGTGCCCCTCGAGCACGTGCTCGGCTGGGCCGAGTTCTGCGGACTGCGGATCGCCGTGGACCCCGGGGTCTTCGTGCCCCGCCGCCGCACCGAGTTCCTGGTCCGGCAGGCCGCGGCGCTTGCCGGCCCCCGGGCCGTGGTCGTCGACCTCTGCTGCGGCTCGGGCGCGGTGGGCGCGGCACTGGCCACCCTGGCCGACCGGATCGAGTTGCACGCCGCCGACATCGATCCGGCCGCGGTGCGCTGCGCCCGCCGCAACGTCACCGGCCGCGGCGCGGTGTACGAAGGGGACCTGTACGACGCGCTGCCCACCACTCTGCGGGGACGCGTGGACATCCTGGTCGCCAACGCGCCCTACGTGCCCACCGAGGCGATCGGGTTGATGCCGCCCGAAGCCCGCCTGCACGAGCCGCGGGTCGCGCTCGACGGCGGCACGGACGGGCTCGGCGTCCAGCGCCGGGTGACCGCCGCGGCGGCGCGATGGCTGGCGCCGGGCGGTCACCTGTTGATCGAGACGAGCGAACGACAGGCGCCGCGAACCGTGGAAGCCTTCGCCCGCAACGGATTGATCCCGCGGGTCGCCGGTTCCGCGGAACTGGACGCCACCGTCGTGATCGGCACCAGGCCCGCGTGGTCCTACCGGTGACCGGACCGCTGGGTTCCCGGTGCGGGCTCCCGCTCGAAGGTGGCGACGGCGTGGCAGGCGCCGAAACCGTCCGCACGGGCGACGATCCGGCCCGCCTCGACGCGGACGGCGGCCTCGGTGCCGTCGCTGACCGCGGGCACTCCGGCGGCCGCGGCCAGGGCGCCCGATTCGTCGCACACCACCCGCAGGTTCGGCCAGGCCGACCGGGGGAACGCCTGGCGCAGGCAACCGCAGAGATCCGCGATCGTCAGCCGGGCCAGTGGCGCGAGTTCACCGGGTTCGCCGGTGACCAGGACGGCGGTGATCTCGGCTCCCGCGGGGGCGGCCCGCACCGCCTGTTCGACCGCGGAGAGCCGGTGCAGCCCGAGGATCGCCACCACGCCGTCCCCGGTGAGCGCCGCGGGTTCGCCGCGCAGCGCGTCGACGACGTCCGGCGGTGACCACCGCTCATCGGCTGGGCGCGCTCGCAGCAGGAACGGGGGAGCGGGCCAGGTGTCCTGGAGGTCGAGACCGGCGAGCCGTTCGCAGGTGCTGATGATGTTGAACGGCTCGATGAAGCCGGGCGCGGTGGCGGCCATCTGGCGCGCCCCGTGCAGGATCGTGAGCGCCGCCTCCGCCACGCGCACCTGGCGGCCGGGCGCGGTCTCGGACGAGCCCAGCCGTTCCAGCGCCAGCCCGAGCAGGATCGCGTCCAGCATCATCAGCTGCGCGAACGGCCGCCGCAGCCGCTCGTCGGCGAGGACCTCGGGCATCAGGTCCATGCCGAGCCGGGCCGTGCCCTGATCGTCGTTCTCACCCATCGGCAGCCGCGCGACCCAGGCGCGGGCGAGCGCGCCGAGCACTTCCCGCGCGGTGCGGCCCGGCACCGGATGCGGCGGCTCGGGCGCGTGCTCGGCGAGATCGGCCAGGACCGCGAAGTAGAGCGCGCGCTTGCCGGGGAAGTTCGAGTAGACCGCGCCCCGGGTGAGTTCGGCGCGTTCGGCGATGACGTCGATCTTGGCTTCGCGGAAGCCACGCTCGGCGAACTCGTCCCGGGCCGCGTCCAGCACCTTCCCGCGGTTGCGCTTTTGTAGTTCCGCCCTGCTGAGCCGGACCATCGTGCTCCTACCTGTGGCATTGCCGTTCGTGCCGATCCAAGATACCGTGACCACTGAGATGTCATGAACATCTGATCCGGGCATTCACAGTTCAGGAGACGGCTCCGCGTGGCTCAGAAGAAGGACAACCTGCTCAGCTGTTCGTTCTGCGGGAAGAACCAGAAGCAGGTGCGCAAGCTCATCGCGGGCCCGGTCGGGATCTGCATCTGCGACGAATGCGTGGGACTCGCCAACGAACTCATCGCGGAAGAGCTCGTCCAGCCCACCGAACGCGGTGTGGGCGAGCCACCGAAACCGCGGGAGATCTACACCGCCCTCGGACACCACGTGGTCGGGCAGGAGGAGGCCAAACGGGCACTGTCCGTCGCGGTCTACAACCACTACAAACGCCTCCGGCCGGCAGGCCCCGCATCCGGGCGGCACGCGCCGAAGGACGAACCGGTGGAACTCGGCAAATCCAACATCCTGCTGCTCGGCCCGACCGGCTGCGGTAAGACCTACCTCGCCCAGACGCTCGCGCGCATCCTCGACGTGCCGTTCTCGATCGCCGACGCGACCACGTTCACCGAGGCCGGGTATGTGGGGGAGGACGTCGAGAACATCCTGCTGAAACTGATCCAGGCCGCCGACTACGACGTCACCCGCGCGGAGACCGGAATCATCTACCTCGACGAGATCGACAAGATCGCCCGCAAGGGCGAGAACCCGTCGATCACCCGGGACGTCTCCGGCGAAGGCGTCCAGCAGGCGCTGTTGAAGATCCTGGAGGGCACGATCGCGAACGTGCCACCGCAGGGTGGCCGCAAGCATCCCCACCAGGAGTTCATCCAGATCGACACCAGCAACGTCCTGTTCATCGTCGGCGGGGCGTTCGAGGGACTGGACCGGATCCTCGAGCAGCGTTCCGGGCGGCGGGGCATCGGTTTCGGCTCACCAGCACACATAGGGGAGCGGGACGACGCGCTGACCCGGGTGCTGCCCGAAGATCTCGTGAAGTTCGGACTGATCCACGAGTTCGTCGGCCGCCTGCCGGTGGTGTCGACCCTCCGGCCGCTCGATCGGGACACGCTCGTCCGGATCCTCACCGAACCGCGCAACGCGTTGCTCAAGCAGTACCGGAAACTCTTCGCACTCGACGGCGTCGAACTGGAGTTCACCGAGGAAGCCGTCGGCGCGATCGCCGAGCAGGCGCTGCTGCGCGGCACCGGCGCCCGGGCGTCCCGGGCGATCCTCGAAGAGGTCCTGCTGAACGTGATGTACGAGGTGCCCAGCCGGGACGACGTGGCCAAGGTGGTCATCGACCGGGACACCGTGCTCGACAACGTCAACCCGACCCTGGTACCGCGGCGGCACGCACCCCGCACGCACGAGGACCACGAAGAATCCGCCTAGCGCTCCGGTTCGCGGGTGGAGACCTTGTGGACGGTGGTGTCGTCGGGGCCCAGCCGCCGTCCGTCCTCGGACAGCACTTCCAGTGCGCGGAGGCGATGTCCCCGTCGGCGGTCGACCAACTGCGAGTGCGGTTCGCCGGGGGAGAAGAAGTTCTGCTCGCCCCACTGCCGCAGCGCCACGATGACCGGGAAGAGCGCTTTGCCCTTGGGAGTCAGCACGTACTCGCGGTAGGCGCTGCCGTCCGAGGCGGGGACGGATTCCAGGACACCACCGGCGACCAGGGTGCGCAGACGCGCGGCCAGGATGTTCTTCGCCACGCCGAGGCTGCGTTGGAACTCCCCGAAGCGCCGGCTTCCGTCGAAGGCGTCCCGCACGATCAGCAGGGACCACCAGTCGCCGATCGCGTCCACCGACCGCGCGACGGGACATTCGCTGTCGTCGAAGCGCGTCCTGGTCACCATGGCGTCCCTCACTCCCAACTCGGTTGCAACATGCTACCAAAAGAGTTTACCGTCGCCTTTGGTAGCAAGTTGAAACCAGATACGCGGAGGAGTGCCGATGCCCGGCAACGGTGAGGCTGTGCCACGACGGACCGAGGGCCAGGGCGGGGGAGGTTCCGCGTCCGGTCTGTCCCGTGGTGTCGTCATACTGTTCGCCGTCGCCTGCGGGGCCGCGGTGGCCAACGTCTACTTCGCCCAGCCGCTCCTGGTGACCATGGGCCAGGACCTCGGCATGAGCCCGGCACTCGTCGGCAGCGTGGTCACCCTCACGCACATCGGCTACGGGCTGGGACTCTTCTTTCTCGTGCCACTGGGCGACGTGGCCAACCGCAGACGGCTCGTCGTGGCCCAGTTGCTGCTCCTGGTGGTGGCGCTGGCCGTGGTAGCCACCGCCCGCTCGGCGGCGATCCTGCTCGCGGGCATGGCCGCGATGGGGCTGCTCGCGGTCGTCACGCAGACCCTGGTGGCCTTCGCCGCAGCACTGAGCCCTCCCGCCGGGCGCGGGCGGGTCGTCGGCCTGGTCACCAGCGGCGTGGTCATCGGAATCCTGCTCGCCCGCACCGCCTCCGGCCTCCTGGCCGATCTCGCGGGCTGGCGCTCCGTGTACCTCGCCTCGGCGTCACTCTCCGCCCTGCTCGCCCTGATCCTGTACCGAGTGCTGCCACGCCACAGCGCCGCTCCGCCGGTGAGCCTGCGCTACGGGCAGCTCCTGCGCTCCACGATCACCCTGTTCGCCCGGGAACCACTGCTGCGGCGCCGGGCCCTGTTCGGCCTGCTGATCTTCGCCGCCTTCAGCACCCTGTGGAGCAGCGTCGCGCTGCCGCTCAGCGAGGCCCCGTACTTCCTGTCCCACAGCGCGATCGGGGCGCTGGGGCTGATCGGTGTCGCCGGCGCCCTGGCCGCGACCGTGGCGGGCCGCCTGAACGACCGCGGACTCGCCCAGCGGACCACCGGCATCGCCCTGGCGCTGCTCGCCGCCTCGTGGCTGCCCTTGGCCTTCACCCGCAGCTCGTTCTGGGCCTTGGTCGTCGGGGTGATCCTGCTCGACCTCGCCGTGCAGGCGGTCCATGTCACCAACCAGACCCTGATCTACGCCCTGCACCCGGACGCCGGGAGCCGACTGATCGGCGGCTACATGGTCTTCTACTCGATCGGCAGCGCCACCGGCGCCATCGCCGCGACCTCCCTCTACACGGTGGCCGGTTGGGGAGCCGTATGCGCGCTGGGTGCCGCGTTCAGCTGCCTCGGGCTCCTGCTGTGGGCGTTCACTCGACGTCGCGTGGGAACCGCAGCGGGGCAGTTACACCCCAGCAGCGCTACTTAACATAATGTACATTATCGGCGCACGGATAACGCCGGGGAAGATGGGAGCGGGCGCTCCCAGCAGCCTCCTGTGCGGCCACGTTGACGCCCACCGTCCGCGCCATGCACCCCAGCGTCGCCGCGTCCGCTCCGCGAGCAACCGGTCGACCCCTCGCATGTCCGCCCCCATGCCTTCGGGAACCACTCCGGTAAGGCAGCCCGCTCCACCCCGGAAACCAGCCCGGGACACCACCCTATTTCGTCACCGTGACGTTTTGGGTCAGGGTTGCCGGACCTCGAGTCAGCGGAGTTGTTCGAGGTCCTGGGCGACTCGGGCCAGCTCGGTGGCCATCCGGCGCAACTCGGGCAACTCCGCGCCGTCGTCGGCCGCCGTGGCGACGTCCTCCGCGGCGCACCGCAGTTGGAACAGGCGGTCCTGCAAGGTGGCGATCTCGGCGTCGGACAGCACCACGGCATCCTCGGGCAGTCCGCTGCGCTGCACGGCGGCGCGACGCTCGTAGGCGCGCTGGCGGCAGGACTGCCCGCAGTACCGGCGCCGCCGCCCCCGGTTCTCACCCTGCGGCAGCCGGCGCCCGCACCAGCCGCAGTGCTTCGGCGCGCCGTTACGCCGCAACCCGGTCAATTCGTCACGTGACGTATCGACCGACTGTGCCAGATCACTCACGAATATGACCCTAACCGGCCATCGAACGCTCACGCCGAGGCCACGCCGATGGCGCAAACTGGAAGGGTGCTGAGCAACCGCCATCCCTACCTCGCCGACGCCCTCCCCCGTGCCTTCGCCCACCGCGGCTGGCATCTGGACGAACTCGACGGGATGGAGAACTCGCTCGCGGCGTTCCGGCGCGCGGTCGACGAGGGTTACCGCTATCTGGAGACCGACGTGCACACCACGTCCGACGGCGTGGTGGTCGTGCACCACGATCCCCAGCTGGACCGCACCACCGACGGGCACGGCGCGATCGCGCACCAGACGTGGGCCCAGGTCCGCTCGGTGAAGGTCGGCGGGCGCGAGCCCATCGCCCGGCTGGAGGACGTCCTGGAGGAACTCCCCCACGCCCGGTTCAACATCGACGTGAAGAGCAATGCCGCCGTCGAGCCGTTCGTGCGCGTCATGGAGCGCACCGGCGCCTACGAACGGGTGGCCGCCGCGTCGTTTTCCGACGGCAGGCTGGCGCGCCTGCGCAAGCTCGCCGGGCCGAAGCTGCTCACCTCGATGGGACCCCGTTCCGCCGCGGTGCTCTGGGCGAACGGCTGGGCCCCGTTGTTGCGCCTGGGTTTCCTGCTTCGCGGTGCGATGGCCCAGGTTCCGGTCAAACAGGGTGCACTGACCATTGTGGACAAAGCATTCCTCAGGTCGGCCGCCCGTTCCGGTATCGAGGTGCACACCTGGACGATCAACGAGGCGGACCGGATGCGTGAACTGCTCGACCTCGGCGTGCACGGGATCGTGACCGACCGGCCGGACCTGCTCCGCGAGATCCTCATCGAACGCGGAACCTGGCCGAGCGCCGCCTAGCGGGGCGGTTTGCCCTCCCAGGCGGCCTTCCACGTCTTCGGCCCGAGCCGTCCGGAATCGTTGATCCCGTTGGCCCGCTGCAGATCGAGCACGGCCTGCCGGGTCTTGTCGTAGTAGCAGCCGGTGCCGGTGAAGCCGTAGCCGAATGCGTTCATGCGGAGCTGGAAAGCCTTGAGCGGCGGCGCGCAGTCGCCGTACGCGTACACCACGCCGGGCCAGTCGGGCATCGGTCCGGGCGGGGGCGCCGGAGCCGGGCCGGGCGCCGGGGTGGGTGCGGGCGAGCCGCCGCCACCGATGTACTTCGCGTCCTGGTAGGTCGGTTTGCGCTTGCTGCGCGCGTCGCCGTCGTCGCGCAGGCCGAGCATGCCGGCGCACTCCCACGGCTGCCAGCCGCGCATCCGGTACAGGTAGAGCGCGCGGTAGTCCTGCTCGTGCGGGCTGGCCTGGTCCGGGCGTCCCTGGCCGCCGACGCTCTGCCAGGTGGGCAGGTTGAACTGGTAGGCGCCGTAGTAGCCGTTGCCGGTGTTCGCGTTGTACCGGCCGCTCGACTCGCACATGCGCAGCTTCGCCCACGCGCCGAACGAGGGGTCGGCGGAGGCGGTGGTACTCGTCCCCAGCTGGAAGCCCATCGCCACGACGGCGATGAGCACAAGTCTGCCGAGCGCTCGAGTCACTCCGCCAACACGGTGGTTCTGCATGTGAGCACAGTAAGGAACCAAACCCACGAGTCACAACAAAATCAGGAAAAACACCAGCATCACACACCACATGGGGGATGCATTCGAACGACACGCCGAAACTTTCCGTCCCCGGCGCCGGGCGTTTCCGATACCAGCAGAAACGGCATCGCGCCCGCGCGGCGCGGGCGCGCGTCGTTGATCGGCGTCCCGCGCGAGCCCGATAGGGTCGTCGGTCGTGACCCTGCTCGAGGACAGTGACCTGGACCCGACCGACGCCTTGTCCGCGGTACCCGCTGCCGGCGCCAGACGCAGCGCGCCGATGACCGGGAAGCTCAAGTTCTGCTACGGCCCGATGGATTGCGGGAAGTCGACGCTCGCCCTGCAGATCAACCACAACCACGCCCGGCAGGGCCGGCACGGGTTGCTGCTGGTGCGGCACGACCGCTCCGGGGCCCCGCAGATCAGCAGCCGGATCGGCATCACCCGGCACGCCATCGAGGTGGGCAACGACACCGATCTGCGCGTGCTGGTCCGCGCGCACTGGGCCCGCGGCCAGCAGGTGGACTACCTCATCGTGGACGAGGCGCAGTTCCTCTCCCCCGGCCAGGTCGATCAGCTCGCCGAGCTCGCCGACGACGTCCAGATCGACGTCTACTGCTTCGGCATCGCCACCAACTTCCGCAGCGAGCTTTTCCCCGGCGCGCGGCGGCTGTTCGAACTCGCGGACGAGTTGCAGCCGGTTCAGGTCGAAGTGCTGTGCTGGTGCGGGCTGCCCGGGCGGTTCAACGCGCGGGTGCGGGACGGCGAGGTGCTGCGCACGGGCGACACACTCCTGGTAGCGGACACCGAGCCCAGCTCAGTTGAAAGTTCACAAATCGAGCCCGATTTCACTACAGTGCGTTACCAAGTATTGTGCCGACGGCACTTCAGGCTCGGCGACCTTGGACCCACCTCGGGTCAACACGGTCAGTTACGGCTGACCTGAACCGCTAAAGGTATCGCCCAACTGGGGGATATCCCCAAGAAGAACGCCCTAAGCGCGTCACGTCGCGGCCTAGATCGTCTCCCATGGGAGGAAGCTGTTGCCGACGGGTGACGCAGCTCATCGTGAGCGACGACATGGTGTTCCGGGAATTACCGGACCGTCATCATCGTTGCTTAAAGTGAGCATCGCCCTGGCTCCACCCGGAGCCGACTGAAAGGATCCCATCATGGCCGACCGTGTTCTCCGTGGAAGCCGGCTGGGAGCGGTCAGCTACGAGACCGACCGCAATCACGACCTCGCACCTCGCCGTACGGTGCGCTACGCGTGTCCCAAGGATCATGAGTTCGAGGTGCCCTTCTCCGACGACGCCGAGATCCCCTCGGTGTGGGAGTGCCGCCTGCACGGCAGCGAGTCCGAGATCGTGGACGGCGGGCAGCCGGAGCAGAAGAAGGTCAAGCCTCCGCGCACTCACTGGGACATGCTGCTCGAGCGGCGTTCCATTCCGGAACTCGAGGACCTGCTGAACGAACGTCTCGCCGAGCTGAAGGGTCGACGGACCTCGCGCTCGGCCTAGCCGGACTAGGTAGCCACGCTCCCACCACGCGAACGCCCCCGTGTCCTCCCGCCACGGGGGCGTTCCTCGTGTCCGGGGCGGGCGTTCAGCGGCGGCGGAAGAGACCGCGCAGCTGCTCCCAGCGGCGCCGGGCGCCCCACAGGCCGACGCGGATCATGGCCTCGCGCACGATCGACCCGCTCATCTTGGACTCGCCGATCTCCCGCTCGGTGAAGGTGATCGGCACCTCCACGATCTCGAAGCCCGCGTTGTCGGTGCGCAGGGTCAGGTCGATCTGGAAGCAGTAACCGTGCGAGGCGATCTCGTCGAGCGGCAGCTTCTCCAGGACCTCGCGGCGGTAGGCGCGGAACCCGGCGGTCATGTCGTTGACCTTCACCCCGAGGGCGACCCGGGAGTAGACGTTGGCGCCGCGGGACAGCAGCCACCGCCGCGCCGGCCAGTTGACCGTGCTGCCACCGGCCACGTATCGGGAGCCGACGACCAGATCGGCGTCGCCGAGGGCTTCCAGCAGCCGGGGCAGGTCCTCCGGCGCGTGCGAACCGTCGGCGTCCATCTCGACCAGGGTCGCGTAGTCGCGGGCCATGCCCCAGCGGAACCCGGCCACGTACGCGGCGCCGAGGCCCGCCTTCTCGGTGCGGTGCAGGACGTGCACGCGCTCGTCGGCCTTGGCCAGTTCGTCGGCCACGTCGCCGGTGCCGTCCGGGCTGCCGTCGTCGACGACGAGGGCGTGCACCGCGGGCAGGGCCTCGTGCAGCCTGCGCAGGATCGGTCCGATGTTCTCCCGCTCGTTGTAGGTCGGGATCACCACCAGCACCGGCTCGATCGGCTGTGCCCCCCGCGGCCCCTGCGCCATTCGTACGTCCTCCCTAGGCGGCGCTGTCGCCGCTCGTTCGCTGTTCCTCGACGCCGCCGCGCCGGGTGCGGGACCGGACCACGAGTCCGGCGAGCACCCCTGCCAGTGCCGCGCCGACCAGTCCGTACTCCGTCCACGCACCGAGTCGATCCGACAGCGTAGTCGTTTGCCTCAGCGGTACGCGCTCGACCAGCGACGCGGCGGTGAACAGGCTGGTCGAGGCGCTGATGCTGCCGTCGGGCTGGACGATCGCGCTCACCCCGCTGGTCGCCGAGACGACCACCGCCCGGCCGTGCTCGACGGCGCGGAGGCGGGACATCGCGAGCTGCTGGTAGCTCATCTCGCTGCGGCCGTACCACGCGTTGTTGGTCGGCGCGGTGAGCAGTTCGGCGCCCGCCCGCACGGCGTCGCGGGCGGGGTAGTCGTACGCGGCCTCATAGCAGATCATCGCGCCGACCTTGGTTCCGGCGATGTTCAGCGCGGCGGGATCGCCGGTGCCGGGCACGCGGGCGTCGACCGAGCGGACGAACGGGGTGACCAGCTCGGCGAGTTCGCGGGCGGGGACGTATTCGCCGAACGGGACGAGTTGCTGCTTGGCGTACCGCTCCCCCTGCCCGGTGACCGGATCCCAGGCGACCAGCGCGTTCTCGTACTGGCCGTCGGGAAGTTCGTACAGCGCGCCGATCAGCGCCGGGGCGCCGTAGTCGGCGACCAGCTGGTCCAGCCGCGGATCGGCGCCGCGGACGTCGGTGGCCGTTTCCGGCCAGACCACGAGATCGGGTTTGGGCACCCGTCCGGCCCGGATGTCGGCGATCAGGCGCTCGCTCTCGGCGATGTGGGTCTTCCGGAGGTCGGCGCCTTCGACGAACATGCCCAGTCCGGTGTCCGGCGCGTTGCCCTGGACCGCCGCGACGGTCAGGCTTCCGTCCTGCGCGTCCGTGCCGATCGCGGGCCACAGCGCCAGCCCCGCGACGACCGGTACGACGGCGGCGAGCGCGGGGGCGATCAGGGGCCGCCAGGTCCGGCGCCGGAGGCGCGGCAGCAGCGCGGCGAGCCCGAAGCCGGAGAGCGTGACGGCCAGCCCGACCAGGGGCGCGCCACCGATCGAGGCGAGCGGGACGTATGCGCCCTCGGGCTGGCTGAAGCCGATCCGGCCCCAGGGGAAGCCGCCGAGCGGGAACCAGGCGCGCGGGGTTTCCAAGCCGATGAACACCAGGGCCATCCACAGTGGAGCGAACGGGAGCCGGGCGACCCAGGTGATCAGGCCACCGCCCAGTCCGAAGTAGACGGCGAGCGCGCCGGAGAGGCCGAGCCACGGCCACGGGCCGAACCCGGCGCCGAGGAAGTCCAGGATCCAGGTCAGCAGCGGCAGGAAGAACGCGAGCCCGAAGACGAACGCGTATCCGAAGCCGCCCCAGAACCGCCGCCGGTGCAGGACCAGGCCGAGCCCGGTGAAGGCGAGCGGGGCGAGCCACCACAGCGGGCGGGGCGCGAAGCTGAGGTACAGCACGAAACCCGAGGCCCCGGCGGCGAGCAGCCGGATCAGCCAGGGTCGCCACGGGCGGCGGATCGCCTGGGGTTTCCCGGGTTCCTCGACGGGCGCGGCGGGTTCCGCCTTTGCTGACACGCCCACACTCTAGGCGGGGCGGGTGAAGTCGTCGTAGATCACCTCGCCGGACCGGACCGTGCGCAGGCAGCGGGGCAATCCGTGGTCAGGATCGAGCCGCGGGAGGGCGGGCACCCGGGAGCGGGGGTCGGTGGACCAGCGCTGCACTCGGGAGTCCGCGGCCTCGACGACCAGTTCGTCGGCGGCCCAGATCGCGTAGTGCGCCGGGGCGCCGGGCACCAGGCTGCCGGTGACGCCGTCGTTGGTGCCGGCCGCGCGGTGCCCGCCGCGGGTGTGGGCGTTGAACGCGGCGCGGGCGGACAGTCCGGAACCGGGGGTCCGGTGGCGGACGGCGGCCCGCACGCTCGCCCACGGGTCGAGCGGGGTGACCGGGCTGTCCGAGCCGAACGCGAGCAGGACCCCGGCCGCGGCGAGCGCGGCGAAGGGGTTGAGCCCGGCGGCCCGCTCGCCGCCCAGGCGGCTCGCGTACATCCCGCCGGGGCCGCCCCAGGCCGCGTCGAACTGGGGTTGCATGGACGCGGCCACCCCCCAGCCGGCGAGGGCCGCGGCCTGTTCGGGGTTCACCATCTCCAGGTGCTCGAGCCGGTGGCCCCGCGCGGCGAGGGCGCGCTGCCCCACCACCTTCTCGGCGAGCTGGAAACCCCGCACGACCTCGGTGACCGCGGCGTCGCCGATGACGTGGAACCCCGCCTGCAGGCCCGCTTCGGTGCAGGCGATCACGTGGTCGGCGACCGCCTCGGCTTCGACGTAGCGCGCGCCGCTGGTGGCCGGGTCGTCGGCGTAGGGCTCGCACAGCGCGGCGGTGCGGGAGCCGAGGGCGCCGTCGGCGAACAGGTCGCCGGCGAGCCCGCGCACGCCGAACCGGCGGGCCGTGTCGACCGCGCCGAGTTCGCCCCAGTAGCCGACGACCTCGGGCAGGCCCGGTTCGGCGGCGAGCGCGAGGAGATCGGCGAGGTCCTGTTCGCCGGAGATGTCCGGGCCGGCGCATTCGTGGACGCTGACGATCCCGCGTTCGGCGGCGAGCCGGAGGAACGCCTCCTGGGCGCGGCGGCGTTGCGGGCCGGTGATCGCCTGCCGCATGGCCGCGCGGATCCGGTGGTGGGCGTCGCGGGTCAGCGGCCCCTGGTCGGACCAGCCGTCGCGGTCCCGGGCTTCGGGGGCGAGGTCGGCGAGTGCGGTGGACACGAGGGCCGAGTGCACGTCGACGCGGCTCAGGTAGACCGGGACGCCGCCCGCGGCCTCGTCGAGTTCGGCGCGGCTGGGCAGGCGGGGGCTGGTCCAGGCCGATTCGTCCCAGCCGTGCGCGATCAGGACTTCGCCGGGACGGGCGGCGTCGCGGACCGCGGCGAGCAGCGCGCCGGCGTCGGTGACCGCGGTGAGGTCGAGCCCGGTCAGGTGCAGGCCGGTGGCGGTCGCGTGGACGTGCGCGTCGACGAAGGCGGGGGCGACGAACGCGCCGTCGAGGTCGACGACCTCGGCGCCGGGGTGCAGCGCGCGGCCCGGGCCGTCCTGGCCGACCCAGACGACCGTGCCGTCGGTGACCGCCATGGCGGTGGCGTCCGGCGAACTCGGTGAGTGAACACGGCCGCCGATGAGGAGCGTGGTCTGAGATCCGGTCACATGTCGAGTCTGCCTGGTGCCCGCGCGGGTGCTCCGGGCCGGGCACCCACGGTGCCAGGTCACGATCCAGACGACAAGATTTGCGTTCTACTGACGATATGACAGGATAATTTTACGGAATACCGACGACGAGGAGCAGGTATGACTGAGATCCAGGAACCTGTAACACCCGCCGCCCAGCCGGTCGAGCAGCCGTACGAGTACGTTCGCACCGAGTTGGCCGAGCCCGATTGGCGCCGGTATCCGGGCTGGCAGGACGTCACCGAGTCCGAGTGGCGTGACGCTCAGTGGCAGCGGGTCCACTGCGTCCGCAACGTCAAACAGCTCAAGGCGCTGATGGGCGATCTGCTCGAGGAGCGTTTCTACGAGGATCTGGTCGCCGACCAGCGCGAGATGGCGACCATGTCCATGCTGCTGCCACCGCAGATGCTCAACACCATGGCGCCGGACGCGGGTTCGGACCCGGTGAAGGTCACCGAGGCCTTCTACGCCGACCCGATCCGCCGCTACATGCTGCCGGTCCACAGCGACCGCGACCCGGCGTGGCCGAGCCACCCGCATTCCGAGCGCGATTCGCTGCACGAGGCCGAGATGTGGGTGGCCGAGGGGCTCACCCACCGCTACCCCACCAAGGTCCTCGCCGAACTGCTGTCCACCTGCCCGCAGTACTGCGGGCACTGCACCCGGATGGACCTGGTCGGCAACTCGACCTCGCAGATCGACAAGCACAAGCTGAGCCTCAAGCCGGTCGATCGCCAGGACGCGATCATCGACTACCTCCACCGCACGCCCGGGGTCCGGGACGTCGTCGTCTCCGGCGGTGACGTGGCGAACGTGCCATGGCACCAGCTCGAGTCGTTCCTCATGCGGCTGCTGGACATCGACACGATCCGGGACGTGCGGCTGGCGACCAAGGCGCTGGCCGGGTTGCCGCAGCACTGGCTGCAACCCAAGGTCGTCGAGGGATTGCAGCGGGTGGCGGTGACCGCGCAGCGGCGCGGGGTGAACCTGGCGATCCACACCCACGTCAACCACGCGCAGTCGGTGACCCCGCTGGTCGCCGAAGCCGCGCGCACCGCACTTGACGTCGGCATCCGGGACGTGCGCAACCAGGGCGTGCTGATGCGGGGCGTCAACGCCTCCCCGGCCGCGCTGCTGGACCTGTGCTTCGCGCTGCAGGGCGAGGCGAACATCCTGCCGTACTACTTCTACATGTGCGACATGATCCCGAACGCCGAGCACTGGCGGGTCTCGGTGGCCGAGGCGCAGGAACTGCAGCACGCGATCATGGGCTACCTGCCCGGCTACGCCACCCCGCGCATCGTCTGCGACGTCCCCTACGTTGGCAAGCGCTGGGTGCACCAGGTCGCCGAATACGACCGGGAAAAAGGCATTTCCTACTGGACCAAGAACTACCGCACCGGTATCGAACACAGCGATCCGGAAGCGCTGCGCCGACGTTATCCCTATTACGACCCCATCTCCACGCTCCCCGAATCCGGCCGCCGGTGGTGGACCGAACAGGGCGCCTGATCGGGCGTCCGGGAAATGGCATGGGCACCGGGTGTGCCGCACCAGCGTGGCTGTGCGGGTTCCCGGTGCCCTGCCATTTTCAATCAATCCCTGAATTGCCGTTCAGGCGGCCGGTTTTCAGTCGGTGGGCTCGGCCGCGAGCAGTTGCCAGGCCTGGCTCGGGGACCTGTCGCGCTCCACGAGGATCGCGACGTCGTTCGGCTGCCCCATGTCGATGAACTGGTCCTGGAAGATGACGCTCTCGAAGGTGACCGAGTTCTCCGGCCCCTGTTCGCGGATGAAGTGCTGGCGGATGTCGGTCGTCCGGCACGGTCGCATGATCAGCACGCCACCGTCCGGTCCGGTGGCGGTGACGCACTGATCGGACTGCTTGTTGACCAGAGCGATGGCGCCGTTCGGCCGCCGCTCGAACCGCCACTGCTGGGACGGGCTGCCCTCGTACTGATTGGTGAAGACCTCGACCGGGAAAACGCCTTCGAACCTGGCGTCGAGGGCCTGGTCCGGGTCGGCCTGGTTGAGGATCGCGACGTACTGCACCTGTTCCGCCGGCTGGGTTTCCGCGGCGGCCACGGGAAGCCCGAGGAGCGTGAGGCCGAACAGCGTGGCGCCGATCGTGGCCAGGACGCGTTTCATCACTTGTTCCTTTCGGTACTGTGCGAACAGACTGGAATCTGACGACCAAGAATCCTCTGGTGAAAGATTCCTTCCTGGGAAACAATGAATTTCGAACGGTTCCGGGACTGGCGGGAGTGCGTTCTTATTTGTTCCCGCCGCCACGGAACCCGCAATCGAGTCTCCTGCAGGAGAAAATCGTCAGCAATCGGCCAGAGGTGTTCGAATACTCCACACCAAAAGGCCTGCGAGCCTGGCTGCGCGCCACGCTCCGAAGGCGTTACTCGGCTAGCGTGGTGAAGCGGAACTCAGCGCACCGGCGGCCTGGTCCGCCGCTTTTCGGGGCTGTCCTGGTAGCGCGGCACCACCGAATAGACCTCCAGGTCCTTGGGTGCCCCCGGGGCCCGGAATCCCCGGCGCCGCCGCACGGTGTACCGATCGGTGTCGACGGTCTCCAGGGCGGGACCGGAAACCAGCACCTGACCGGCCGCGGCGGCGTCCGCCACGCGCGCGGCGATGTTGACGTCGACACCGAGGTAGTCGTGGCCGACCCGGTGCGGTCGCCCGGAGTGCAGACCGGCGCGCAACTGGGGCCGGTAGCCGTCGACGGTGACGGCGTTGACCGCGATGCACGCCTCGTGCGCGGCGGTGATCGCCGATTCAGCGTCGGGGAAGGCCGCCATCAGCCCGTCGCCGAGCGATTTGACCACGGTGCCGCCGTACCGGGTGACCGCGGCCTCGCTCACGCGGCCGACCTCCCGCAGCAACCGCAGCACCGGATCGTCGCCGACCTCGAGCGCCCACGTGGAGAAGCCCACCAGGTCGGTGAACAGGATGGTGATCTCGGTGTCGGTCCGGCCCCCGCGCCGGGGTCGGGCCAGCGCCTGCCACACCTGGATGGCGGCGAGCCCGAGTTCGCGCATGGCGCTCGGCTCCGCACCGGCCTGCGCGACGAGCCGCGCGAGCCGGTCCGAGGCGCGCCTGCTGCCGGGCGCGGCGGTGGAGAGCTGGTCACCGCCCGGTGCGACCCGCCGCGCGGCGGTCACGAACTTCAGCACCGTCTCGTTCCGGTCCGTCTCCCGCAACAGACGGACCAGGCGGGACAGGTACCGGTCGCTTCCGGCACGGGATTCGCCATGGTCCGGCAACTCAGTCACGCCAGCAGCCTACCGGGGCGGACCGCGGCGAGCGGGACTACCGGGATCGTCCACAGTGAACCGCGCGATCCCGGTGCGTGTTCACCGGCCGTTAAGCCATTCAGTTCCTGCGGTGGTAAGCCTCGACCACCTCGGCCGCAATACGGCCCCGGTCGGACACGTCGTATCCATTCGCCCGGGCCCAGGAGCGAATTGCCTGGTTCTGTTCCCGATCGACCTTGCTCGTCTGGCCGGAAAGCTTCGACGCCGACGGAGTAAGCTTGCGCTTACGTCCACCCGCACGGCGAGCGTGTTCGACGAATTGCGCGAGTGCGTCCCGAAGCTCCTCGGCATTCTCCGAAGACAGATCGATCTGGTAACTCACGCCATCGAGCCCGAACTCGACGGTCTCCTCGGCCTCACTCCCGTCCAGATCGTCGACAAAACTGACCAGCACTTGCCGCGCCATGTGTTCTCCTAGTGATTACCCTGCAACCGTGCCGCACATCGACTCCAAATTATCACGCCATTGCTTCGCCGTACACATCGGAACAGTTTCTCCATTATCGAATAGCCAGCTGGAGAACCGGAAGAACTGGACCGATGCCGCATGACGAGGACTTTTCCTAGTATAGCTACTCGACTATATAGGACAGCTGCTATACCCTGTCGGCATGACCGGGAGTGACGAGCGGAACGTGGCGTTGTTGCGCGCCTTGGCGCATCCGGTGCGGCTGGGCATCATGCGACGCCTGGCCGCCGAACCGGAAACCTGCGCCTGCGATTTCACCGACGTCTTCGGGGTGAGCCAGCCGACCATCAGCCAGCACCTGAAGGTGCTGCGCGAGGCGGACCTCGTCTCGACCCGCCGGCGCGGCACCCAGATCTGCTACTCGGTTCGCGTCGAGGCGATCGACGAGCTGCGCGTGCTGTTCGCCGACCTCGGCCAGGTGGCGCTCACCGGGGCCATCACCTGACGAAGCCGACGGCTCAACCCCGCGCGAACTCCCGGGCGGCCTCGACGAACGCGCGCAGCCGGCCGGTTTCCCCGGCGGTCCGCCACACCAGGCCCCATTCGGCGGGCGGCGCGTCGCGGATCGGGACGTAGACGATGTTCGGGCGCGCGAAGTAGTCGGCCGCGTGTGCGGCCACCGGGCACACGCCTTCGGACGCCGAGATCGCCGCGAACAGCTCCTGGACGGTGGCCACCGCGCGCCCGCGGGGTACGGGACTGCCCTTCGGGGTGCGAAAGGAATCGTCCCAGCCGGTCGAGGGCCACGCGGCGCGGAAGACGGTGTCCCGGGCGAGGTCCTCCAGCGAGACGCTCTTCTTGCGGGCGAACGGGTGCCGCGCGGACACCGCGAGCACCAGGGGTTCGGTGAACACGACCGGCCCCGTGGTGAGGCCGGGTTCGTCGATCGGGAACAGGGTGGCCAGCACGTCGACCTCGCCGTCGCGGAGCAGCGCGAAGGGGTCGGCGAAATCGGCTTCGCGGACCTGCACCGCGCAGTCCGGCAGGCGATCGCTGAACTCCTCGAGCAGGCCGGAGACCAGATCGGCGACCGGCGGCGCCTGGAACGCGACTCCGAGCACGCCGCCGACCCCGCGCGCCGCGGTGACCGCCCGGTCGATGCCCTCCTGGATCCGCCGGACGGCCGGTTCCAGATCATCGCGCAGCCGGCGGCCGATCGGGGTCAGCTCCACGCAGCGGCTGGTCCGTTCGAACAGTGGCGCGCCGATCTGCCGTTCCAGCTTCTTGATCGTCTGGCTGACCCGCGCCTGGGACACGTGCAGTTCGTCCGCGGTGCGGCCGAAGTGCAGCTGGGCGGCCAGCGTCAGGAAGATCTCCAGGTCCCGCCGCTCCACTCCGGACCCCCATCGATAACTCATAGCTTATCGATTGTTGCACGGTCCGTCGTTGTTCGGCCCTCCGCCCTGATCGATTGTGGAGTCAGCCGAGAAACGATCACCGGAAACGGAGTAGCACCATGGAAACCCAGTCGAAGCACCTGCTGGTCCGCGCGTCCGACGCCGAGGTCCTGGCCAGCCGGCCCGGCAGTTTCGTCACCCTGCTCGCGGATTCGCACACCACCGGGGGAGCGCTGACCAGCAACCGCGCGACCCTCCGCAAGGGGGTCGACGGCACCCCGCCGCACTTCCACACCAAGGCGTCCGAACTACTTTTCGTCCTCGACGGATCGTTGCGGGTCCTGGCCGGTGACGAGGTGCTGACCCTGCACGAGGGCGACCTCTTCGTCGCCCCGCCGCGGATGCCGCACGCGTGGGCCCCGGCGCCCGACTCGGACGCGGACGTGCTGGTGGTGTTCACCCCGGGCATCGGCCGGTTCGACTACTACCGGCTGCTGGACCGGGTCAACCGCGGCGAAGCCGATCCAGCGGAGATCAAGGAATCGCAGGAGCGCTACGACAATCACTACGTGGAAAGCGCCATTTGGCGGGAACACCTCGCCGCCAAGGGTGACTGACCGGCACACCCGCACCATCATTTTCTGATATGTCACGTTTTCCCGACCCGCACCCGGCAAGATGAACAGGTGATTTCCCCTGCTGATACGAACGATCGGATGTGGCTGCTGCTGGTCGAGGACGATCGCGAAACCGCGGACATGCTGGCTGATCTGTTCACCGCCGAGGGTTACCGGGTGGACGTGGCCCTCGACGGCCACCGGGGCCTGCATCTCGGGCTCAGCCGACGGCACCAGGTGGTGGTCCTCGATCGGATGCTGCCCGGCATCGACGGTGTGGACCTCGTGACACGACTGCGCCGGGTCGGCGTCACCACCCGCGTGCTGATGCTGACCGCGCTGGGCGAACTGCCCGACCGGGTCCTCGGGCTCGACTCGGGCGCCGACGACTACCTGGTCAAACCGTTCGAAGTCGACGAACTGCTGGCCCGGGTGCGGGCGTTGCACCGGCGCGATCTCGCCGGGGCCGAGCTGCTGCCGCTCGGCTCCGGCCAGCTCGACCTCCGGCGGCGGGAGGCCTGCCTCGCCGACGGCGCCCGGGTCCAGCTGTCCATGCGCGAGTTCACCCTGCTCCACACGCTCGCGGCCGATCCGAAGTCGGTGCACGACCGATCGCGGCTGCGGAAACGGGTCTTTCCGGACACTTCCGCCGAATCCATCGTCGACACCTACGTGCACTACCTGCGGCGGAAACTCGGCCGCGACGTCATCCGGACCGTGCACGGGCTCGGCTACCAGATGGGAACGCTGTGATGACGAAATCGCCGAGCCCCGAGGAACGGGGCCTCTCCCGCGCCCAATGGATGATCACCCTGCGGATCGCGCTGGTGATGTCGGTGATCATGCTGCTGATCGAAGCCCTGGTGTATTTCGTGGTGCTGTTCGCCCAACGCGCGGACACCGAACGCGAAACGCAGTGGGGAATCGACCACAACACCATCTACAGCCCGCCGGTCTGCGTGTTCATGACCGTCGAGCACAACGGTCAGATCAGTTCCACACCCGGCACTCCCCCGGGACTGCCCGTCCTGTCCAGCCTCGCCGCGGTCCGGAACGGCGGCGCGCCGATCCTGGAAGAGGTCGAACGCGACGGCGAGAACTACACGGTCCGCACCGCGCGGCGCGGGGACGAGATCGTCCAAGCGGCCTACGGGGAACGTTTCCACGACGCCGACCGCGCCCACCTGCTGCTGGCCTTCGGCATCGCCGAGCTGGTCGGGCTGCTGCTCGTCGCCGTGGCCAGCGGGCGGCTCGCCCGCCGGGCGATGACCCCGATGTCCGACGCCCTGGCCCGGCAACGACGATTCGTCGCCGACGCCAGCCACGAACTGCGGACCCCGCTGACCCAGTTGCACACCCGTGCCCAGCTGCTGGCCCGGCGCGCGGACGCCGCGGCCTCGCCCGAGCTGACCGCGGATCTGCAGCGCCTGGTCACCAGCACCCGGCAGCTCGGCGGAGTGATCGACGACCTCCTGCTGTCCGCGCAACTGTCCCGCTCGCCCGGACCGCGCGATCCGGTGGACCTCGCCGCCCTGGCCGAGGAGGCGGTGGCCGCCGAGGACGCGCGGGCGCAGGCGGCGAGGGTGACTGTCCGGGTGCGGCGGGGCAAGGGAAAGCACCAGGTCGTCGGAATCGAACCGGCACTGCGCCGGGTACTCGCCGCGCTCGTCGACAACGCGATGGGGCACACCCCGCCGGGCGGGGAGATCGTGGTCTCCGTCGACAACCGGTCACCCGGGATCGTGCGGCTCACCGTCCGCGACACCGGGATCGGCTTTCCGCCGGAGGAAGCCGAGCGCATCTTCGAACGGTTCGCCCGGGGAACCAGCGGGCAGGGCAGACGGTTCGGACTCGGGCTCGCGCTGGTTCGCGAGGTGATCGAAAGCCATGACGGCCGGATCACCGCCACCGGCGAACCCGGCCAGGGCGCGGTGTTCACCGTCGAACTGCCGTCGGCGCGGGTCGCCGAACCGATTCCCCGGCAACGCACGACCATGAGCAGCGCGCGGTAATCCGACGCGTCGCGCAATCACTGGAAAGCGTGACCACCTCACCACGAATGTCGCATTCCAACAACCGGAAAACCGAACAAAAACCAGCGGAATGGCAGTAGTGACCGCCGCTCCGGCGCAGGCGGACGCCGCGAGTCTGCCAGTAGACCGAAACGGCCGGGGACACGGCGGTGCCGGGCTATGCGGGAATGCCGTGCAACCTCGCGCTTCAGACCGTGGTGGGTGTTTCGCCGGAAATCGCCAACGAGGCGTGCGAGGCCGCCGTCCGGCCGTAACCCGAAGTCGTTCACGCGGTGCCCGGATATCGAGCGAGCAGTTCGGTATCCGGGCCGCCGAGTGCGCCGGTGTCGAGGGTTTCGGCGAATCCGGCGAGCGGTGAATCGATAGTCCAGACCAACCGGGTGCGGCGCCAGAGCTGGCCGCCGACCAGGCGCTTCAACGTGATCCCGGGATGCGATTCGGCGCACGCGGTGAACAGGCCCACCGCGTCCCCGGCGCTCACGATGGCGGCCGCGGCGGTCTGGTCCGCGCCGAAATACCGGAACCGCGGGGCGAAACCGGCCCGCTCGCAGGCGAAGCGGAGGCTCAGTCCCAGTCCGTCCGCCCGGTCCCCCGGCGCGACCCAGGCGTCCCCGGCCAGCTCCTCGAGCGAGAGCAGATCCCGCCCGGCCAGCGGATGTTCCGCAGACAGACCGACCAGGATCGGCTCGACCCCCAGCTCGCGCACCGCCAGGCCGCGTACCGGCGGTGGTGCGACATCCGGGAACTCGGTGACCACGGCGAGCGCGATCTTCCCGGTGCGCAGGTGTTCCAGCACGCCCGCGGAGGAGGCTTCCAGGTAGGTCAGCTGCTCGCGGTGCGGCAACCGTTCCCGGATAATCGCGGCGATCAGCGGCACCCAGGGACTGTCCACCCCGCCGAGTGCGACCGCCGAAGCCGGCTGGGTCTGCCGGGCGAGCGTTCTCGCCGTGGTCAGCAGGTCGCCGAACTGGTCGAGCAGTTCCCGGGAATGGGCGAGCACGTGCATGCCGAGTTCGGTAGGGACGACCCCGTCCGGGCGGCGCCGGAACAGCGGGCCGCCGAACCCCTGCTCGATCCGCCGCAGCTGCGCGGTCAGTCCGGACTGCGCGATCTTCAGAGTGGTGGCGGCGCGGCTGATACTGCCCGATTCGGCGACGGTGACCACGATTCGCAGGTGTCGCAGTCCCAGATCCATGTTCTTTCCTCACTTTCGCGGCCGGAAAGACCGGATGACGAGCACCACCCCGGTCAGGGACAGCGCGGCCGTCCAGATCGAGGTGACGTACATGGCGTGCAGGTAAGCCCGGTCCACCGCGGCGAGCAGGTCCGGCCGACCCAACGATCGGACAACGGACCGCGCGGCTTCGGCGGAGTCCAGGGCCCGCTCGCGGAGCGCGGGCGGCAGGTCCGCGAGCGCGGGCAGGACCGCCCCGCGGTAAGCGGAGGCGAGCACCGAACCGAGTACCGCGACCCCCAGCGTGCTGCCCACCGGCCGGGTCGCGGCGTTGATCGCCGCACCGGCCCCGGTGTATTCCGGCGGCAGCGCGGCCATCATCTCCGACGTCATCGGCGCGACCACCGCACCGATCCCGGCCCCCTGCGCGAACAGCATCAGCGCGAACCAGGCCACCGGGGTTTCCGCGTCGAACAGCAGGTAGCAACCGAACGTGCCGCTGGCCAGGAGGATCCCGGCGACCGCGGCCCACCGGACGGAAACCAGCCGCGACAGGGCCGGGGACACCTGGTTGCCGAGCACGATCCCGCCCGCGGCGGCCGTCATCACCGCCCCGGCGGCCAGGGCGGACAACCCGTGCACGCCCTGCAGGTAGAACGCGCAGTAGAACAGCTGGCCCGCCAGGCCGAAGAAGAGCAGCAACAGCGCCACGCTGCCGCCCGCGAACCGCGGTTCGGCGAAGATCCGCACGTCGAAACTGGGCCGGTCGCGGGCGCGCTGCACCAGCACGAACACCACGAGCAGGGCGAGGCCGGTCACCAGGGACCCGACCGTGGCCGGATCCGTCCACCCGGGCCGCTGCCCGCCCCGGACGATCCCGTACACCAGGCAGCCCAGCCCCAGGACGGACAGCGCGAGGCCGAGCGGGTCGAGCACCCGGCGATCCGCAGAACGCACCTCGGGCACCAGCGCCGCGGTGGCGGCGAGGCACACCGCCACCACCGGCAGGTTGACCAGGAACACCGCGCCCCACCGGAAATGGCTCAGCAGCAGGCCGCCCGCCACCGGACCGAGCGCGACGGCCACCCCGCCCGACGACGCCCAGATCGCGATCGCCCGGGTCCGGTCGGCCGGGGCCGAATGCCGGGTGACGAGCGCCAGCGTCGCCGGGGTGACCAGGGCCCCACCGGCGCCCATGAAGCCACGGGTCACGACCAGTTCGGTGGCGTTCGCCGAGAACGCGGCCGCGGTCGCGGCGGCGGCCAGCACGAGCAGCCCGATCATCAGGACGCGGCGCGGTCCGTACCGGTCGGCGAGGGCGCCACCGGCGAAACTTCCCGCCGCGAACACCACCGAGTAGGAGGCCACGGCCCAGGCCAGTTCGGCCGAACTCGCGCCGAGGCCGCGCACCGGGTCGGCGAGGGTCTCCAGCGCGATGTTGAGGATCGTGTGGTCCAGCAGGACCAGCGTCTGCGCGACCACCGCCACGGCGACGATCCACCACTGCCGCGCGGTGCCGCGTTCCCGGCCGCCCAGCGCGGGCGCGAACCGGGAGGTCACGGCGCCAGCGCCCGCTTGCCCGCGGCGACGACCCGGGCGAGTTCGGCCACCCTGCGCCCGAGGTGCTCCGCGGTGGCGACGTCGGACTTGTGCACGTTCCCGGATCGGTCGTCCACATTGGACTGCGCGGCGGCGCCCTGGTAGAACCCGAGCCGGTTGAGGTCGAATTCGCTGCCGGAGGACGAGTTCCAGCCGGGGGCGAGGCCGAGGCTCACCCACACCATCCCGTGCTGCGCGGCCAGCGTGCCGAAGTAGCCCAGGGTGCCGGACTTGTCCCCCGCCATCGAACCCGAGTTGGTGAACCCCGAGGCCAGCTTGTCCTGCCATCGGCGGGTGAACCAGCGTTTCGCGCTCGCCTCGGCGAAGGTGTGGAAGGCCGCCGAGGCCGTGCCCATGTAGGTCGGGGCGCCGAAGATGATCGCGTCGGACTCGTCGAGCTGGTGCCAGTGCCGGACGGTGATCTCCTCGACCGGAATCCGGGTCACCTCGGTGCCCGGGACCTGGCTCGCCCCCGCCCGCACGGCCTCGGCGAGCCGCGCGGTGTGCCCGCGACCGCCGTGGCACGCGATCGAAAGTCGTACCGGATGCGTCCATGCGCTCAAACCAGCCTCCTCCCAGCGCCGTCCCCGGCTCGGCAACGGCCGGTTTCCAGCATGGCAGCGAGTTATCAGAAAGTTCTCAGAACCGCATAACCGCCGAGTTATCCGGATTCGAGATGTGCGGCCTTTTGACCGCGCATGTCATTGTTTTCCAGCGATCACGAATCGCGGTTCACCCCCGAAGGAAGGCGTACCTGGGAGATGGCCGATATCGGGAAATCGTTCCGAATGCGGAGACTTTCGGTCGCGGGAGACGGCAGATACCTGTTCGTCCCGCTGGACCACAGCGTGTCCGACGGCCCGGTGGTGCCGCAGGCCGGCTGGGACGAGTTGCTGCGGACCCTCGTCGACGGCGGCGCCGACGCGGTCGTCCTGCACAAGGGCCGGGCACGCACCATCGCCCCGGAGATCCTGCGGCGGTGCGCGCTCATCGTGCACCTGAGCGCCGGGACCGTGCACGCTCAGGACACCGGCGCCAAGGTGCTCGTCGGCGAGGTCGAAGAGGCCGTGCGGCTCGGCGCGGACGCGGTGAGCGTGCACGTGAACATCGGTTCGGACACCGAGCACCGGCAACTCGCCGACCTCGGGGCGGTCGCGGCCTCGTGCGACGCCTGGAACATGCCGCTGCTGGCGATGATCTACCCGCGCGGGCCGCGCATCGCCGATCCGCACGATCCGGTGGTGCTCGCGCACGCGGTCAACATCGCCGCGGATCTGGGGGCCGATCTGGTGAAGACCTCGGTGGCGCTGCCACTGGACCGGATGGCGGAAGTGGTGGACAGCTGCCCGATCCCCATCCTCGCCGCGGGCGGTCCGCCCGACGGATCGGATCTGATCAGCTACGGGACCTCGCTGATGCTCGCCGGATGCCGGGGCCTGGCCATCGGCCGCCGGATCTTCTCCGCCCCCGCACCGGCCTCGCTGGTGTCCCGGCTCGCCGCCGTCGTGCACGCCACCGAGGCGGGCGCCACCCACCACCAACCGACGATCTCGACAGGTGCCGCATGAAGTTCGCTTGGATCGACCTCCGCGATGTCCCGCCGGCGAAACAGGAGTCCATTGTGGACGCCGCGATCCACGCCCGGGTGCCGGGTGTGCTCGCCGACCCGGCCGTCCTGGAGAAGCTCCCGCCAACCGTAACCGGCATCACGCCGACGACAGTGACCGACGAGGGGCAGCTGGCGAACCTCGACGGCGACACGACCGGCTGGGTCGACGTCCACGACGACCGGACGCTCCGGCTGGCCTGCGCCGCCGCGGTCGCGCTGCCCCGCACCGTGGTCCGCTTCGCCGATCCGACCAAGATCCCGCTGGAGATCGTGCTCGCCGCCGCGGACCGCGCCCCCGGCGAACTGGTCACCGTCTGCGCCGACCTCGAGGAAGCGGCCATCGTGCTGGACGTGCTCGAACGCGGTTCGGACGGGGTCCTGCTCGCCCCCGCCGACGCCGGCGAGGTGTTCGCGCTGGCCCGGCTGCTGGAGGCTGCCTCGCCGCCGCTCGAGCTGTCCACCCTGACCGTCGACCGCATCGAGCACCACGGCCTCGGCGACCGGGTGTGCGTGGACACCTGCACGCATTTCGCCGAGGACGAAGGCATCCTGGTCGGCTCCTACTCGACCGGTTTCATCCTGTGCTGCAGCGAAACCCACCCCCTGCCGTACATGCCGACCCGCCCGTTCCGGGTCAACGCCGGGGCGCTGCATTCGTACGTGCTCGGCCCGGACAACCGGACGAACTACCTCAGCGAGCTCCGCTCGGGCCGCACGACGCTGGCCGTCAACGCCGAGGGCAAGACCCGGCGGGTCCTGGTCGGTCGGGCCAAACTGGAATCCCGCCCGCTGCTGACCATCACGGCGCACGCGGCCGAGGGCCTGGAAGTGAGCCTGACCGTGCAGGACGACTGGCACGTGCGGGTGCTCGGGCCGGGCGGCAAGGTCCGCAACGTCACCGAACTGCGGCGCGGCGACGAACTGCTCGGGTACCTGGCGACGGACCAGCGGCACGTGGGCTTTCCGATCGGCGAATTCTGCAAGGAAATCTGATGAGCGCCGAGATGCGGGAGCTGCTCGACGGGCTGTTCGAGGCCCATCCCGGCGAATCGCCGTACCTCGCGCACGGCGACCACGTCCTGACCCGCGCGCAGTTGCGGGACGCCGTGGCCGAGGAATCCGTCGTGTTCGCCGGGCACGGCGTCGGCGCGGGCAGCACGGTGCTGCTCCAGGTGCCGCCCAGCTACACCCAGGTGGAGACGCTGTTCGCCCTGTGGCGGCTCGGCGCGCAGGTGATGCTGGTCGACCACCGGCTCAAACCGAGCGAGGTGGACACCCTGCGCATGCTGTGCCGCCCGCAGTTCCTGGTTCGCGGCGGCGTCGCGGGCCGGTCGGCGCTCGGTTTCCAGGCCGGGTACGAACTGGTCACCGCACGGTGCGGAGACGGCCTTCCCGCGGCCACCGGGCACCGGCTCGTGCAGTTCAGTTCGGGTTCGACCGGGCTGCCCAAGGTGATCGGGCGGACCGCGGGCTCGCTGGCCGCCGAGGTCGACCGGTTCGCGCACATCGAGGGCATGCCCGGGCCGGGTGAGCGGGTCCTGCTGCTCAGCTCGACCGTGCACAGCTTCGGCCTGATCGCGGGCCTGCTGCACTCGCTGGCCCGCGGCGTCACCGCGGTGTTCACCCGGCGGATCTCGGCGGCGGACATGCTGTCCGCGGCCACCCGGCACGAGGTGCACGCCGTGTTCGGCACCCCGTTCCACTACGAACTGCTGAGCACCGCCCGCGAACTGCCACCCCTGCCCGCCCTGCGCGCCGCGGTTTCCGGCGGGGAGATCATGCCGCCCGAGACCGCCGCGCGGTTCGCCGAACGGTTCGGCGTCGGGGTCGGCGAGTCCTACGGCACCACCGAGACCGGGGTGATCGCGATGGAGGTGAGCGGCGCCTCGCGGCCCTCGGTCGGCAAGGCCGCGCCCGGGATCCGGCTGCGGATCCGGCACGGCGAGCTGGACGTCGAGCTGCCCGAAGGGTCCCCGTACCTGCGGTCCCCCGGCGAGGACCGGTACGTCGACGGCTGGCTGCGCACCCACGACCGGGCCGAAGTGGACGCCTCCGGCGGGGTGCGGCTGCTGGGCCGCGGTGACTCCCTGGTGGTCATCGGCGGCCTGAAGCTCGATCTGACCGAGGTGGAAGCCGTGCTGCGCGAGCACCCGCTGGTCGCCGAGGCGGTGGTCGTGCATGCCGGAGTGACCGAGGCCTATGTCCGCGCCAACGCCTCCCCCGCGGAGTTGCTCAGCTGGTGCCGCGACCGGCTCGCCGACTACAAGGTGCCCCGGGTGATCCAGGTGCTGCCGGAACTTCCCCGCACCTCCAACGGAAAGCTCGTCCGGCGCCGCGACGCCCTCCTCGCCGTGTCACCCAACCCCTGAACCGCGCAGAAAGGCAGTGCCATGCAGACGACGTTGGAGCAGGAGATCCGCGAGTTCGTGCTCAGCACGGTCATCGAGGACATGAACCACCCGCTGAAGCCGGAAGAGGTCACCGACGACAGCCCGATCGGCGCCGGCGGGATCGACCTCGACTCGCTGAGCCTGATCGAGCTGACCATGCGGCTCGAGCGGCGCTTCGGCGTGGAATTCCCGGAAACCGACATCGAACCGCTCGGCGCGATGAAACTCGGCGAGCTGGTCAGCGACATCATCGGGCGGGGTGCGACCGCGTGATCGCGGATACCCGGATCACCGCGGCGGCGGTGCGGGAACTGCTCGCCGATCCGAAGATCTTCCCCGAGCTGCCGTCCGAACTGGACGACGACGCCGAATTCGCCCTCGACTCGCTCGGGCTGGTGTGGTTCCTGCACCAGCTGGAACTCAAGTACGAGCTGACCGTCGAACCGGCCGAGGAGCACTTCACCACCTTCACCTCGATCCGCCGGATCACCGAATACCTGGCGAGGCTCGATGAACCGTGACGTGCTGCTGACCGGATTCGGCGTGCGGACGGCCTTCGGCGCCGGCGCCCAAGCGGTCCGGGACGGCGTGTTCGGCGGGCACCCGGCGTTCGAGCCGATCACCCGCTTCGACACCGGCCCCTTCCGGACCGGGATCGCCGCCACCTCCGGCCCGGCCGCTCCCTTGCGGGAGGTGCTGGCCGAATGCGCCGAGGCCGCGGTGCGGATGGCGGCGTTGCCCGCGGGCGGCGAGGCCGCGACCCTGGTCGGCACCGCCGGGGACTTCACCGGGCTCACCCGGTTCTGGCGCGGGGCGGATCCGGCCGGGTCCGCCGCGGAGACGGTACCGGCCCGGCAGGCCGCGCTGCTGGCCGAGCGCCTCGGCGTGCGGGGTCCCCGGATCGCGTTCACCACCGCCTGCGTCGCCTCGGCCACCGCGGTCCTGCACGCCTGCCGGCTGATCGCGTCCGGCCGGATCGACACCGCGATCTGCGCGGGCGGCTACCTGGTCGAGGAGGAGAACCTCGCCAAGTTCGGCTCCGGGTTCGCGTTGTCCGGGGACGGGATGGTGCGGCCGTTCTGCGCCGACCGCAGCGGGCTGCTGCTCGGGGACGGCGCTGCCGCGGTGGTGCTCGAAGCGGCCGACGCCGCCCGCCGCCGGGGCGCGCGCCCGCTCGGCGCGCTCACCGGCTGGGGCGCCGCGTCCGACGCCTACCACGTGGCGCGCCCGCACCCCGACGGCGCGGGCCTGGTCGCCGCCGCGCGGCAGGCGTTGCGCCGCGCGGGCGAGCCCCGGATCGACTACGTGAACGCGCACGGCACCGCCACCAAGCACAACGATCCGGCCGAGACCCGCGGCCTGCGGACGATCTTCGGCCGGCGGGCGGAAGCGGTGCCGGTCAGCTCCACCAAGAGCACGACGGGTCACCTGCTGGAGGCCGCGGGGGTGGTGGAACTGGTGATCACCCTGCTCGCCCTGCGCGAGGGCGTCCTCCCGCCCACCGCGGGGTTCACCGAGCACGATCCCTGGTGCGATCTGGACTACGTGCCCAACCGGCCGCGCCGGGCCGAGGCCCGGCGGGCGATGACCGTCAACGCCGCGTTCGGCGGCGCCAACACCGCGATCGTGCTGGAGCGGGCATGATCGCGGCACGAGCGGACGCCTCCGCGCCCCCGGTCCCCGGATTCGTGGAGTCGGTGTTCAGCCCGGTCGTGTACCAGGCCGCGCGGCGGTGCCTCGCCGACCGGCCCGGCGACGGCGCCCGGACCGCGGTGGTGCTGGCCAGCACCATGGGGGACGCCACCACCCTCGACCTCGGCAGCCGCCTGCTCGTCGGCGGGCGGGTGCACAATCCGCTGCTGTTCATGCAGAGCACCGCGAACGCGATCCTCGGCCAGCTCAGCCGCGACTTCGCCATCACCGGGCCACTGCTCTCCTTGTCCACTATGGACGATCTTGCCGGTGAGCTGCTGGCCACCGCGCAACTGCTGCTGGAGGACGAGGAGCTGGACCGCGTCCTGCTCATCGGGGTCGAACTGACCGGCACCGACCGCACCGCGGCCGCCTACCGCGAACTCGGCACCGGACCACCGGCCGCCGATCTGGCCGTCGCGATCGTGCTCGACCGGGACGACCCGCTTCCCTCGCCACCCAACGATGTCCCATCAACCGAGTACGGCAGCCTCCGCGGCCTGGTCGAGCTGGCCGCCCGAATCCGAGGAACCCGAACATGATCACCAAGGAAGAACGCGCGCAGATCAGCCAGGACGCCACCCTCGGCGCCGGGAACGTGATCCACCGGATGAAGGCCTACGGCCGGTCGATGGACGAGCCCGTGCTGTGGACCGACCGGACGTGGCGGGCCCCGGACGGCGGTTACCCCGAGGTGCTGACCTTCGGCGAGCTGCACGAGATCGTCGAGACCTACGCCGCCTGGTTCCACGCCCGCGGGGTCCGGCCGCGGGACCCGGTGGCGATCCACACCTACTCCAGCACCGAGTTCGCGATCAACTTCCTCGCGCTCACCTCCCTGGGCGCGATCCCGTCCTTCGTCAACGGCAACCTGCGCCCGGAGATCGCCCGCGAGTACGTGCGCCGCCAGGGCGCCGTCGGCGCGATCACCGACGCGGTCCACCACACCGGTCTCGCCACCGACCGGGAAGAACTCGGTCTCGGCTTCTGCGGCACCGCGGCCGACATCCGCACCGGCGACCGCGAGCCGCTGCCCGCGGGGTACCCGTACTCGCACCACGCCACCGACCCGATCATCATCTCCCATTCCTCGGGCACCACCGGGATGCCCAAGGCCGTCCCGCACACCCACCAAACCCTGCTGTACGCCCAGTTGCACCGGCTCAAGCTCTCGGTCGGCTCCGCGATGGGCAGGCTGCTGGTCGCGCTCCCCGGCTCGCACAACGCCGCGATGTCGGTCATGATGTTCGGCCTCCTGCTGCGTTCGCCGGTGCTGCTGCTGTCCAGCCAGCGCGGCGGCGACGTGCTGGACGCCATGGAGTCGTTCCGGCCCACCACGGTGTTCGCGTTCGCCGGGACCTACGGGGAAATGGCCGCACACGATCTGTCCACCAGGGATCTGTCCAGTGTGGAGGCCTGGTACAACACCGGCGACGCGGCGCACGAGGCGCATGTGAAGGTGCTGATCGCCCAGGGCAGCCACGAGACCGTCGGCGGGGACCTGAAACGGCGCCGCGTCACCGGTTCGGTGTTCACCGACGGCCTCGGCTCCTCGGAGACCGGGTACTCGCTCTTCCACAACGGACACAAGATCGGCAGCTCGTCCTTCGCCCGCTGCGTGGGCAAGCCGATGAGCTTCGCCGAGGCCGCCGTGCTGTCCGAGGACGGCAAGCCGCTGCCGCCGGGCGAGGTCGGGCGCCTCGGCGTGCGGTCCCCCACGCTCACTCCGGGCTACTGGAACGACTCGCTGACCTTCCACCGGCTGCGGCTCGGCGGCTACTGGCTCACCGGAGACCTGTCCTACCGCGACGAGGAAGGCAACTTCTACCACCTGGACCGGGCGCCGGACGCCATTCGCACCGCGGGCGGGATCGTGTTCAGCACCCGCACCGAGGAACTGCTGCTGCGGGAACTGCCCGAACTCGACGACTGCACGGTGGTCGCGGTCGCCCCGGAAGGGGTGCGCGCGGACTGGGACGGGGACGGGATCGCCGACGCCTACGCCCTGCTGCAGGTCAACCCGGACGCACCGGCGCGCGACGACGCCCGCTGGACCGCCCAGGTCAACGAGGTGCTCGAGGCGGGCGGCTTCCCGCTCCTGACCGGGGCGCTGCGGATGGACGCGCGCGAGGTCATCAAGGGTGCCACCGGGAAGGTGCTCAAGCGCGAACTGCGCGAGCGGTTCCGCGCGCGGATCGCCGCCGGGGAGTTCCGATGACGGCGACCACGCGCGCCGGGGCCATGGACGTCTACCGGCAGTGGTGGCTGCACGACGCCCGCTGGTACCAGGGGGTGGCGAAGCGGTTCGGGCACGAGGTGGCCAACGAGATCAACGCCGAGGCCCTGCGCTACGTGGCCACCCAGGTGGGCAGGCGGATCGTCCGGCAGTTCGGCGGGAAGCCCGCGACCGGGATCGAGGAACTCCGCCTGCGCTACGACGCCTGCGCGGAGTGGATGTTCCCGAGCGAACTGCGGGACGGCGCCACCGCGGTGCTCTCCGATGCGGAGATCGAGTTGACCATGCGGCAGAACTTCGCGGTCACCATGGTCCGGATGGCCGGGTCGCTGGACGGATACGAATGCCCGTGCACCGAGATCCACGCGGGTTGGTCGGAGGGTCTGGGGGTGGAGCTGACCGGGAACTGCGCCACCGCCTGCCTCCGGCACGGGGACCCCGCCTGCCGACTGCTGATGCGGGTCGCCGATCCAGCGGGGAGGAGTTGAGCATGCGGGTGTTGGTCGCCGGAGCCACCGGGGTGATCGGCCGATCGCTGGTGCCGTTGCTGCGTGCCCGGGGGCACCGGGTGGCCGCGCTGGTGCGGGACGGGTCGGCGGCGGGCGGGCTCGGCGCCGACGACGTCGTGGTCGCCGACGCGCTGGACGGCGACGCGGTGCGCACCGCGGTACTGGCGGCCCGGCCCGAGGTGGTCGTGCACCAGCTGTCCGCCCTGCGGGACTCCACAGTGGACGGATTGGAGGCGACCGCCCGCCTGCGCACCGAGGGGACCGCGAACCTCGTCACCGCGGCCCGCGCGGCCGGGGCGCGGCGGATCGTGGCGCAGAGCATCTCGTTCGCCACCGCGCCGCGCGGCGGGCCGGTGCTCGCCGAAGACGCCCCGCTCTACCTGGACGCCCCCGATCCGGCCTGGACCCGCACCGTGCACGCGGTCGCCGAGCTGGAACGGCTCGTCCTCGGCACCCCGGACCTCCCCGGTGCCGTGCTGCGGTACGGGACCCTCTACGGGCCCGGAACCCGTTACGCGGCAACGGGTTCGATCGGCTCCGCGGTGGCGAAGGGGAAACTGCCGCTGCCCGAATCCGCCATCGGCGTCACCTCGTTCCTGCACGTCGAAGACGCCGCGCGAGCCGCGGTGTCCGCCGTGGAATCCGAGGCCGGTGGGGTGTTCAACGTGGCCGACGACGATCCCGCCGAGGCCGCCACCTGGGTACCCGAATACGCCGGTCTGCTCGGCGCACCGGCCCCGCGCACCATGCCGGTGGAACTGGTCGAACGGCTGTGGGGCTGGTTCACCCGCTACCAGCTGACCACGATGCGCGGCGCGGCCAACGACCGAGCGCGGCAGGAACTCGGCTGGCGACCCGAGGTCCCGAGCTGGCGAACCGGCCTGGCCACCACATGAGGCATCGAGACACCTCAGACCGCCCAGTGATGAAGACCGTCCGGCTCATCCAACCAAACCGTTTGGGTGCCGTCCGGAGCGACTGACAGCCCGTATCGCTTCGGCTCGGGCTTGCCGTGATCAAGCCACCACCGGTACGCGGACTCGGCTTCATTCCACAGCCGACGCGAGCCGAGCTGGCGGACAATGAACTCCGGTCCAGGCGGTACGACGTCTACGCGCGCCCAGGAGCCGGAGGCCACGTCGTGTAGTTCGATGGTGTGCTCCGTCGGGTCGTCTTCGCCGTCTTCGACCGTGAGGTAGCACCGCGGGACGCGTAGCCCGATCGTAAACGCCGCTTGGTCGAACGAGATCATGTCGAAAAGTCGCGGGGGCTGGAGCGTGGTTACGGTCTTGTCCGCCGTGTCGATCTCGTTGTCGCTGGGGTCGAGAAACTCACGTCGCTGGTCCCGCAGCCGCATGAAGGCCAAATTGCGGCTGAATCGGCCGGATGCCACGCCGTCCTCGTCCCGGACAAGAGTGAGCAGGGCCCCGTTGCAATAGTCGGTGCCCCAGGGGGCCACGAGAACCGCGCCGGGCCGGGTCTGCTCCAGCCACGCGGCGGGCATCCGCCGAACCGACGCCGTGGCCAGCAGCCGATCGTAGGGCGCATCCGATGGATATCCGTCCGCGCCGTCTCCGGTAACCACTTTCACCGCGTATCCGCTCCGGTGCAGTACCCGACGCGCCTCGTCGGCCAGGGCGGGGTCGACCTCGATGGAAACCACATGACCGGTCGGACCGACTCGCGTCGAGATGAGCGCCGCGTTCCAGCCGGTGCCGGTGCCCACTTCGAGCGCGCGGTGTCCCGGGCGCAGGTCAAGCGCGTCGAGCATCGCCGCGACCAGCGACGGCTTACTCGATGAACTTGTCGGAACCAGCCCAATCCCCGCGGGTCGCGTTCTGCCGTCGTCAACCTGCGTCACGATCAGTTCGTTGCCGGCGACCAGGGCACTCCACTGATCTGGTTCCGCCTCTCGATCGAGGGAGACGAACCCTTCGCCGGAAGGGTTGCCAACCCACACTATTCGGGGGACGAACGGCTCACGCGGAACGGTCGCCAGGGCTTCTTTCCAGTCCACTAGCTGCTATTCCTCGTCGTCCTTCCCCCGAGTGCCGCCTGCTTTGTCCTGGTCACCCTCGTCACCTCGCCAGGTCGTCCACTTGTCCGGCTGGGCGCTTCCCTCATCGTCGCCGTCCTTGTCGTGCCTGCCCATGATCAGTCTCCCGTATCGGTGTCGTCACACTATGCAACCAGCGCGCACATGATCCCTCGCCACTCGGTTGAGCACGGCCGCGAACGTTCAAGACGCGGGGGTGGGTTGGTCGCCGTCGCCTCGGGTGTAGTGGCCGCCGGATTGGAAGACGCCGCCCGCGCCGAGGTACTGGTCGCGGAGTTGGGTGACGCTGCCGCCCACCTTGCCGCTGATCGAGTTCGAGACGCCGCCCGCCTCCACCGGTGGCGGCGCGAACTCGGGTGCCGGGTCGGGTCGTTCGGTGGCCGGGCCGAGGCCGCGTTCGAGCAGGCCGCCCGACGGTTTCGGCACGTGCAGGTACGCGGCGCCCTGGTAGCGCTTGACCTGGACCGGAACCTGGGCGAATTCGGTCGGGGCCTTGGCCGAGTAGCCGGAGACGACCACGTCCTCGTAGACGCGGGCCGAGAGGACCGCCGCGACGAAGGTGACCTCCGGATCGGAATCCTCGAGCAGGTGCCGCACCGGTTCGCAGTCCAGCAGCCGGTGTGTTTCGATCATCGCCGAGCCCGAACCGTCGCCGAGCCGCGCGTCGTCGGAGTCGGTGAGCGGGCCGACGGCGATGCTCACCCGCATCCGCAGCGCACGCGCACCGCCGGACCGCATCCGGTGGTGGTAGGCGAGTTCCGCCTGGAGGCTGTCCAGGAACGGCCCCACCAGAACCGGCAGCACCTCGGGCCGGAACCCCACGACATAACCGTCTCCCCGCCCGGCCGGGAACCGCCGCTCCGCCCACACCGCGGCGTGCCCGGCCCGGGCGAAGGCCTGTTCCAGCACCAGCGGGATCTTCTCGGTGAGCTCGTGGTGGTCGACGGCCTTGAGACCGCTGAAGTTCTTCACATCCACCGAGAGGACGGCCCGGTAGGCCGGAAGTTCCAGGACCGGGATTTCCGGTTGCTCGGCCATGGTCGAGGGGCTCCTTCCGTCGCGACGATGCGCCTCACCGTGCCGCAGGAGCTGCGGCAGGACTGTCCATTCCTGGACAACCCTAAGTGACGCAGATCACATTCTCGGGGTCAACCGTGCGGACTGCCGGGCGAGATCGCGCAGCTCCCCCGGCCGTTCGACCCGCAGGCGCCGATCCTTGCCGAGCAACCCGTCCGCGCGCATCGCCGACACCAGGCGCGCGACCGAACTGCGCGACAACCCGAGCGCGAGGGCCAGCCGGGTCTGCGACATGGGCACGCGCAACGGATCCGGATGCCCGGGGTCGGCGAGTTCGACGAGCCGGACGATCAGGCGGGCGAGCCGTTGCCGCGGCGGATGGTGCACGGTGTCGACCGCGGCCCCCACCGACTCCTGCAGTTTGCCCGCGAGGTACCGGCGAAGCTGCGCGTCCACCCCGTGCCGCGCCAGCACGCCGTGGAAGGTGGCGGCGGGAACGGTGTGGGCGACGCACGGTTCGAGCGCGGTGACCGTCGCCGAGCGCGTGCCCAGGTTCTGCGCGGCCAGTTCGCCCACCACATCGCCCGTCCCGCGCAGTGCCACCAGGCAGTAGGCGCCGTCCTCGTCCTGGCACCCCACCTCGACGCGGCCCGACACGAGCACCCGGACCGAGGTCGCCGGCGCGCCCTGCAGCAGGATGGTCTCGCCGTCGCGATAGGTCCGCCGTACCCCGCTCACGAGCAGTTCCCGCCAGGCCCCCGCGGAAACGAGGGCTTGGAAACCCCGAGATCGAGTAGGTGGGCTCGGCTCGCGCACCCCCCTTCCCTACCGCGCCGCTCCGCGCCTCGAGACCGGAATGGACTCAGGTTCCCCCGGATAGCGGCATCCGCGGGGCCGGATGGTCGCCGAAACAGGCGATCACCCTGGGCAACCGAGTCTGCGCGGACTGCTCCGGGAGAGTGGACTACGCAAGTAGTATCGACTGTGGGTGACCAGATGATTACTGTGTTGGTTATCTTCTCGCTTACCCGGTATCGATGGAGAAAGTGGCGATCACCGCATGATCAGCTCAGCCGAATGGAGCGACTTCGTGCGGCACCACGGCGAAATCGTCGGCTACACCACCGATTCCGGCGGCGGTGTCCATCCGCGATTCCCGCCCTGGGCCGAGGACGACCTGGCCGATCCGCTGGTTCGGGTGGCCCGCGAACTCGGCATCCCCGTCTACGCCGTCTACGGCGTCCGGAGCTGACGGAGCCCGGCGAGCAGCTCGGCCTCCTCCGCCGCGGACAACCCGGCCTGGCGCACCCGATCCAGCCCGAGGCCGCGTTCGTACTCCAGCGCGTCCAGGGCGGTGTCGGCGACCGGGCGGACCTTCAGGCCCGCCGCCAGGGCGGGGGCGGCGTCGCGGGACATCATCGCCTGGTGTGAGGGCGGCAGCCACAGGGGCAGTGACCGCGGTCCGGACCACGGCGACACGCCGGCCTCTTCGAGGTCGGTCACCGGTACGCGGACCGGTTCGGTGTCCCGCGGCGCGACCGCCTCGGCGATCGCGCCCAGCATGGCGCTCAGCGGAACGGACGGGCCGATGGCGTCGAACGTGCCGTGCACCCGATGCTCGGCCGCGTCGAGGATCCAGGCCGCCAGATCGCGCACGTCGATGTGCTGGGCGGGCTGCTCCGGGGTGTCCGGTACGGCGACCCGGCCGCCGCGGGAGAACCGCGCGGGCCAGTAGCCGAACCGATCGGACCGGTCGTCCGGCCCGGTGATCAGCCCGGCGCGCACGATGAAGGCGCGGTCGCCGAGCGCCTCGCGGACGGCGAGTTCACTGGCCACCTTCACCGAGCCGTAGCGCTCCGAGGTGACCTCGGCGCCCGGTTCGTCCTCCAGCGGCGGCAGCGTGTCCGTCGCGCCCGGGGTGCCGTGGTCGGCGTACACCGAGACGCTCGAGACGAACGTCCAGTGCGCGGCCGACTCGCCGAGCACTCGAACCGCCTCGCGCACCCACGTCACCGACATCTTGGCCACGTCGACCACGGCGTCGAACCGCTCACCGCGCAACGGTTCCAGCCCGTCCGGGCGGTCGCGGTCGACCCGGACCAGCCGGGCGCCCCCGGGCACGGCGCCGGAGTCACCCCGTGCCGCGCAGACCACCTCGTGGCCGCGGCGCAGCGCTTCGGCCGCCACCGCCCTGCTGAGGAAGATCGTTCCGCCGAGCACCAAGATTCGCATGGGTCCACCATGTCCGCGTCCACCGGTTATCGCCACCCGTCTCTCGGTGGGCGAACACGGCGTGGCGCCTGGCACCATGGAGGCGGCGGAGGTGTCCATGGCTGGGGTGCGCAGCGCCGATCCGGTGATCCGGCGGATGGTGGCGGCGGATCTGCCCGCCCTGCGCGGTTCGGTGCACGCCGCGCTCCAGGATCTCCACGAGCGCGAGGGAACCCCGGCGCCGGGCGGGCGGCCCTCGCGGCGGCCGACCGGCGGGCCTCCCCTGGTCCGGCGGCTCCTGGACCTCGATCCGGCCGGCGCGTGGATCGCCACCGTGGACGACCGGCTCTGCGGCGCCGCGATGGCCGGGCTGCGCGAAGGCCTGTGGTACCTGGCCCATCTGCATGTGCGGCCCGGGTACCAGGGCCGCGGCCTCGGCCGCCGGTTGCTCGACGCGGCGCTGGGCTACGGCGCGAACGCGCGGGGCGGGTTGCTGCATTCCTCGCTCGATCCCCAGGCGATGCGGTGCTACCACCGCGCCGGGTTCGCGCTCGAACCCGCCCTGCGGGCCACCGGTGCGGTGTGCCGCGCCGCGCTCCCGGCCAACGGTCACGTGCGCCCCGGCGATTTCGGCGATCTGGATTTCGCCGCCGAGATCGACCGCGGCCTGCGCGGTGCGGCGCACGGCCCGGATCTCGACGGCCTGCTGCGCTCCGGCGCCCGGCTGCTGGTCCTCGACCACGGGCGGCAGCGCGGCTACGCGGTGGTCGAGGACGAACCGGAGATCGTCGCGGCCACCGATTCCGAGGCGGCGGCGGCCCTGCTGTGGGCCGCCCTCGCGGAAAGCTCCGGGGAGGACGTCGCGGTACAGGTCCTGCGCGCCGATCAGCAATGGGCCGTCGATGTCGTCCACCGCGCGGGGCTGCGGCTGCGCCCCACCGGGCCGCTGTGCCGCCGGGGAGAAACCGGTCCGCTCGCGCCCTACCTGCCGCACACCAGCGTGTTGTGAAAGGCGGTCAGCACCGCGCGGCGTACCAGTCGAAGGTGGCGCGCACGCCGTCCTCGAGCGCGACCTTCGGCTCGAAACCGGTGCGCTCGCGCAGTTTCGACAGGTCCGGGCACCGGCGAGCGACCGAACCCGGGGGCGCCGGGACGTTGTCGAGTGCGGGCTCGAACCCGGCGATCCGCAGGATCAGCCGGGCCAGATCGCCGATATTGGTCTCCTCGGTGTCGTTTCCGATGTGCACGATCTCCCCGGTGGCCGCGTCCGTGGTGAGCAGGCGGACCATGGCTTCGGTCGCGTCGTCGACGTGGCAGAACGCCCGGAACTGCTCGATCCCGTAGAGCCGGAACGGGTCCTCGCGGCGCAGGGCGCGCACGCAAAGCTCCGGGATCACGTGGTCGGTCCCCATCCGCGGGCCGTAGACGTTGTGGAAGCGCCCGATGACGAACGGGATGTCCTTGGCCTTCGCGGTGTGGATGACGGCGGCCTCACCGAGCAGTTTGCTGATCCCGTAGGCGAATCGCGGCGCGGCGACGTCCCGCACCAGCAACGGGACCGTTTCGGCGGTGGGCACCGGGACCACGCCCGCGCTCACCCCGCCCGCATACACCTCGCTGGTGGAGGCGAAGAACAGCCGCTGTCCCGGTTCCAGCCAGTCCAGCAGGTGCAGCAGCGCGAGCGTGTTGGTCCGGATGACCCGGGCCGGATCCCGTTCCACGTTCCGCACCCCGACCACGGCGGCCAGGTGGTAGACGTGGTCGAACCCGGCCGGGAGTTCCCGGTACGCGCCGGGATCGGTGAGATCGGCGTGCAGCACCGGAACGTCGAGCGCGGCCAGTTCCGGATCGTCCCGGCCGCGGGAGAAGTTGTCCACGATGGTCACCGCGTGGCCGTCCGCCCGCAGGCGGCGCGCGAGGTGCAGGCCGATGAACCCGGCGCCGCCCAGAACGAGGGTTTTCATCGGCGCACCACCGGTTCGTAGCCGAGCCCGAGGTACCGCACCCCGCATCCGGTCACCGCGTCCGCGTCCAGGATGCGCCACGAGTCGTAGACGAACCGCGCCTTCGACCCGGAAAGGAGCCCGGGAACGTCGAGGCGGCGGTAGTCGGGATGATCGGTGATGATCAGCACGCCGTCCGCCTCCCGGAAGGCCGTGCGCAGATCCACCGGCTCGCCGCCGTGGTCCCGGATGACGTCCGGCCCGACCAGCGGATCGTGCCCGAGGACCCGCAACCCGGCCGCGGTGAACACCGGCATCATCGCGGCGATCGGCGTCCCCCGCATGTCGTCGGTCGGGGGCCAGCCCTTGTACGCCCAGCCGAGCACGGCGAGCGTCCGGCCACCGGCGAGCGACCCGGTCACCCGGCGCGCCACGTGCACGGGCAGTTCCTCGTTGAGCCGCCGCGCCGCGCCGATCACCGGCGGCCGGTGCCCGGCGCGTTCGGCGCCGGCGAGCATGATGTACGGGTCCTTCGACAGGCAACCGCCGCCCACGTACCCGGGTTTGGCGATGTCGGGCCGCGGATAGTCCACATTGGTCGCCCGGATCACCTCGAGCGGGTCCAGTCCGAGGCGTTCGGTCAGCAGAGCGACCTCGTTGCCGAACGAGTAGATCACGTCGGTGTGGCAGTTGTTGGTCAGCTTCACCAGTTCCGCGGTCTCCAAAGTGGACACCGGCACCACCTGCGCGGCGACGCCCGCGAAGAACGCCGTGCCCAGCTCGAGGCTGCCGGCGTCGAGCCCGCCGACGACCTGGGGAAGTTCGACGAGCTCGCGCAACGCCTGCCCCTGGATCGTGCGTTCCGGGGCCATGACCAGGCGCGGGGTGGCGAAGGCCTCGGCCAATGGCGGGAGCACCACCTCCCGGCTGGCGCCGACCGGGACGGTGCTGCGGACCACGACCAGCGTGTCCGGGGAGCACCGCGCGGCCACCTGTTCCGCGGCGATCGCGAGGTTCTTCAGGTTCGGCGTGCGCGTCCCCTCGTCGACCGGGGTGGACACGCAGAGGATGGCGACGTCGACCGCGTCGCGCGGGAGTTCGGGCGCGACGAAGATGTTCCGCCCCACGTGTTCGGCGAACACCTCGTCGACACCGGGTTCGAAGATGTGCGGTTTGCCGCGAGCGAGCGAATTCAGCACCGCCGGCTGCACGTCCACCCCGTGCACCTGGTAGCCCTTGCGGGCCAGCGCCGCGGTCAGCGTCAGGCCGACGTAGCCCATTCCGATGATGCCGACACGGCCGAATTCCGGTGCGCTGCCTACCATGTGATCGTCCCTTTCGTTCCTGGGCAAGGTGCGGTGATCCGGTCCAGGGAACGCACCGTCACCGAACCGGCGAAGTGTTCTTCCCGGTACCGGCGGCACGCCGTGGCGATGTTCTCCGGCCGGGTGGCGTAGTCGATCGCGACCACGAGTTTTCCGGCGTCCCGCAGCGCCCGGGCCTCCCGCAGGTTTTCCGCGCAGTAATCCTGGACGCACGGTTCGTCGGTGGCGCGGAAGAAGAGTTCCTCCATCCCGATCCCGTCGATCGCCGCCTCGTATCCGGGATAGCGCCGCAGCTCCGGGGAATTCTGCGGGAAGATCCAGAATCCCGGCTTGGCCGAACGGGCGTACTCGGTGATCCGGACGATCAGCTCGGCCATTTTCGCGCCGAGGCCGTCCCGGCGTTCGGCGGGGACCAGTTCGAGCCGGATCTCCTCGTACGCCAGCGGCGTGTCCAGGTACACCCCGTCGAAACCCGCGGCGATCGCCCGGTCCAGCCGCGGCTGGACCACCAGCCGCCACCAGCGCGGGTCCCAGTACCTGACGAACCGCTCCCCCGGCCACTCCGGCCATTCGTTGAGCAGCAGATCGGCGTTCCCGTCCCGGATCTCCCGGAATTCCGGGCGGAATTCCTCGATCGCGCCGATTTCGAAATAGGCGAGGACCTTCTTCCCGGTGGCCCGCACCCGGGCGATCTCGTCGGCGGTGAAGTACTGGTCCGCGGCGTCCCGGGCCAGGTCGATCACCGCCAACGGGTGGGCGCTCCGCGCGATCTCGTCGAGCCGGTCGTCGCGGTAGTCCTGCAGCTGGTACGCGACGCTGGTGAGGGGGCCGCCCTCCGGTCCGGGTGCCGGTTTCGGTTCCGGAGCGCAGCCCGCCGCGAGCAGGGCGGCGGCCGCCAACGCGAACACCCGGTTCACACCGAACGCCAGCACGCCAGAACCGAGGACCGCAGGTCGTGCTCCGGGGCCCAGCCGAGCGTGCGCCGGATCCGGCCGAGATCGGCGGCGATCCACGAGACCGCCGCGGATCTGGCCGGGGCCAGGCCGAGTTCGCGCACCTGTCCGGCGAATCCGGCGATCTCGGCGAGCATCCCGATCACCGACCGGATCGGCACCGCGATCCCCGACCCGACGTTCAGCACCGGTTCCTTCACCTGATCGGCCAGGGCCGCGGCGACGACGGCCGCGGCCACGTCCCGGACGTCCACGAAGTCCCGGTGGGCGCCGAGCGGGCCGAGGCGGATGTGGTCGTCCCGGTTCTCCAGCGCCGCCCGGATCCCCGCGGCGGCCCGGCCGAGCAGCGTCTGGTCCGGGGTGTCCGGTCCGATCGGGTTGAACACCCGCAGCACCACCGCGTCCAGGCGGCCCTCCTCGACGGCGAGCCGGACCAGCTGGGTGCCGGCCAGTTTGGCCATGCCGTACGGGGCCACCGGAATCGCCAGGGCGTCCTCGGCGACCGGCTGTCCCGCCGGGGTGACGCCGTACTCGGCGGCCGAGCCCAGGACGACCAGCCGCGCGGCCGGGGCCGCCTCGGTCATCGCGTCGAGCAGGCGGGCGGTGGCCAGGACGTGCGCCTCGACCAGCGCGGCGGTGCCACCCGACAGGCGGCCCGCGCAGTTGATCACCACCCGGGGCTTGACGCCGCGCAGCAGGGTGGCGAGTTCGCCGGTGCCGTCCGCGTACAGGTCGTGGCGGAGGAACCCGGCACGCGGGGTCCGGCCGACCGGGATCACCGTCTCGACCCGCGCATCGCGCCGGAGCGCCTCGGCGACCGGGCGGCCGATGAACCCGGACGCGCCGAACAGCAGGACTCGGGCGGCGCCCATCACACGTACTCCACCCGGTGGCCGTTCCTGGCCTGGGGCAGCAGGACCGGCCGCATCTGCTCGAAGGTCCGGTTGGCCTCGTCGTAGTCGTCCGGGCGGCCGATGTCGAGCCAGTACCCGTCGAACTGGTAGACCGATGGCGGCACACCGCGGGAAAGCAGGTCCAGCACCAGATCGTCGAAACCGAACGGCACATTCTTCGGATAACGCGTCAGGGTGTCCCGGGAAAGGGCGTGCACCCCCATGCTCACCCCGTAGGACAGGGTGGGTTTTTCGACGAACTTGACGATCCGATCGCCCTCGGTTTCCAGGGTTCCGAAATCGATTTTCACCTCGCGGCGATAGGCGGCGACGGTCAGCGGCGCGCCGGAATTCGCGTGGGTGCTCAGCAATTCCGCGTAGTCGAGGTCGGTGAGCACGTCCCCGTTCATCACCAGGAAGTGTTCCGGCAGCTGGTCGAGGAAGTTGAGCACCGGTCCGATGGTGGACAGGGGTTTGTCCTCTTCGGCATAGTCCACGGCCAGGCCCCAGCGCGTCCCGTCGCCCGCGAACGCCCGGATCAGCGAACCGAGGTGCCCGATGGCCAGCGTCACCCGGGTGAATCCCTGGGCCTTCAGCTGTTGCAGGATGATGTCGAGGATGGCGTACTCCTCCCCGATCGGCACCAGCGGTTTGGGCAGGGCGGTCGTGAACGGCCGCAGCCGGACTCCCCGTCCTCCCGCGACTATTGCCACGTGCATGACGACCTCCTCGGTGGTTCGAACTCGGCGCTATCGGTAGTGGTGGACCCGTCCCACGGTGTCGCGCAGTGCGGTGAGCAGCAGGGCCAGCAGGATCCCGCTGCACGCGAGGAATATCGGTACCTCCCCGTGGGGCGCGAAGCGTGCGGCGGCCAGGCCCGCCCCCAGGAGCTGCGCGGCGGTCACCCCGGTCGCGATGCCCAGCAGGAGGCGGTACCGGCCGTAGTTGGCGAGCAGGAAACCCAGGAAGTACGCGCCACCGAGGACCACGTGGGCGTCGATCAGCAGGGCGCCGCGCGAGGTGAGCACCCCGGACGCGGCGAGAACGGCGAGCAGCACCAGGGCGAAGCCGCCGACGACCAGCAGGCACAGGGTGAGTTCCCGCACGAGGGTGCGCCGCACCTCGCGGAGGAACTCGGCCGCGTCCCGCGCGCGGTGCAGCAGTTCCCGCGCCCGCGCGTCGAAATGGTGTGACCGCCACTCCACCGCGCCCATCGCGCACGCGAGCGGCGCGACCGCGATCGCGAGGTCGAACCGCGCGGTGACGAATCGGGCGTCGGTGGACAGCAGGAACAGCGCGGACATCGCCGCGTACCAGGCCCCGGGCAGGGCGGCGACCACCGCCGTACGCACCGGCGGCGCACCCGGTGGCTCCGCGGCCGGGGTGGTCGCGCGCCAGGCGGCGGCCAGCGCGAGCACGCTCGAGGAGGCGCCCATCGCCAGGGTCACCCCGACCATCGCCGGGGCGTAACCGGACACCACGTGGAGCACCCCGGCGGCGAAGGCGGGCAGCATCACCACGAACACCCGGACTTCGCCGCGGTCGAAGATCAGCACCCCGCAGGCGAGCTGGAAACCCAGTTGCGCCAGGACGAACGCCACCAGCAGCGGGCCGCCCGGCCCGGTCAGCGCGAGTGCGACGGCCCCGGCCAGCGCGACCCCCAACCCCGCGGCGACGAACCGGCGCAGCAGCCGCCCCGCGGCCCGGCCCTCGCCGAGCAGACGGTGCGCGGCCAGCGACATGCCCATGCCCCAGACCCACCCCAGCGCCGTGGCGAACACCAGCCCCCGCACCATGGCCACCGGACCGAGTTCGGCGAACACCGCCGGGTAGACCGCGCTGGGCAGGATGTACAGCGGACCGTGGGCCAGGGTCCGCCATCGGCTCGGCCGCGGCCCGGCCACCGGCGCCCGGGTGTCCGCGGGTGGCCCCGGCAGGCGCTGGAAAACCGTGCGCGCCAACGCGAACACGTCGTCGTGCCGGTAGTGCTCCCGGGCGGCCTCATCGGTCACCCCGCGGCTTTCCAGGATCGCGGCCACGTGGAGTTCGTCGATCGGCGCGGGCAGTGTCTCGGCGAGCGACCGGACCAGCCCGTCGGTGGCGTCTCCGGTCATCGCGTCACCGCCGGTTGGGTCGCGGTGGTAACCGACGCGGCGGCCTCGGGCGCCCGCGTGAGATCCGCGTAGATCGCGCGGTAGGCGTCGTTCCACTGGTCGAGCGTGAACTCGGTGAGCACCCGCTCCCGGGCGAGCCGGCCGAGGCGGCCCCGGAGTCCGGCGTCGGCGAGCAGCCGGAGGCACGCCTCGCCGACCGCGGTGTGATCCCGGGGCGGCACCACGAAACCGGCGTCGCCGACGGCCTCGGACACCCCGCCGACGTCCGTGCACACCTGGGGCCGCCCGGTGGCCATGGATTCCACGACCGTGTAGGGGAAACCTTCGGACACGCTGGTCAGCGCGACCAGGTGGCCAGCGCGGTAGGCGTCGTACTGGCGCGGGACCCGGCCCTCGAAGGTCGCGGCACCGGTCAGCCCGAGTTCGTCGATGAGCCGCACGCAGCCGCGGTGGTAACCCTCGTTGCCCGCGGGGACCGGGCCGAACATGCGCAGGCACGCGTCCGGCAGCCGCTCCCGCACCAGCGCGAAGGCCCGGATGAGGGTGTGCAGGTCCTTCAGCGGATCGATCCGGCCGACGAAGACGATCGTCGGCCGCTCGGGTTCCGCCCCCGCTTCGGGGAAGTCCGCGGGGTCGATGCCGTTGTACATGGTGCGCATCCGCGCGGCGTCGGCGCCGTTGTACAGCTGCCAGCGGCGGTTGTAGGTCGAATGCGGCGCGAGCACGTCGACGGTCCGGTAGGCGGCGCACGCCAGGGCCCGGAAGAACCGCAGCATCAGCGTCTTCGCCGGATGCGATCCCGGTTCCCCGGCCGCCGCCAGGTACCGCTCCCGCAGGTAGACGCCGTGCTCGGACATCACCACGGGGGTGCCGTGCGCCCACTGGGCGGTCATGCCCACCAGCGCGCTGATGCCGTTCATCGCGAGGTGGCACACGTCCGCGCGCACCGGCGGCCGGGACAGCGGGCGCAGCAGGTGCTCGAACTGGTCGGCCACGGCTACCGCGTCGCGCAGGGACAGCCCGGTCAGGCCCGCGTCCCGCCCGGCCCGCAGCAACCGGTCGACCGCGTCGTTGGACACCAGCGCGCGGCCGAGCACCCCGTCCTGCCCGTAACCGAACAACTCGCGCAGCACCGCGGCGAACTCGTCACCGGACGGGCGAGCGGCGAGCAGCGCGCCGAGGAACGCGCGGTGGGTTTCCGCGAACCGCGCGGGCGCTCGGCGCCGCGCCCGGCGGGGCGCGGGCCCCCAGAGCGGCAGGTTGACGACCTCGGCCAGGTTGTCCGGCGCCGGCCAGGTGCCGCGTTCGGTGCCGTCGACGGTGATCGCGACGGCCGTGAAGGTGTGCTCCGGCATGCCGTGGATCAGCTGCTGGCACCACAGGCTCACCCCGCCCGGGAAGAACGGGTAGCTCCCCTCGGCGACCAGCGCGACCCGCAGCGCACCTCGGCGGGCGCTCATCGGCGCGGCCTCGCGGTGACGGTGACGGTTTCGCCGTGGTGCAGGCCGAGCTGGGACACCGCGTCCGTGCCGTAGACCTCGGCTTGATCGGGCCCCTGCTGGTCCTCCTCGGTGGCCGTCTGGGTCACCAGCCCGGTGAGGAACACCGTGCCGTCGGTCGCCGGGGTGTAGGTCACCGCGTTGGTGCGCCGGTTCCACACGGCGTCGGACTCGCGCGCCAGTTCGGTGAAGTGTTCGGTCCGGGCGCGCACGTATTCGGTGAGGGTGGACCAGTCGGGGTTCTTCAACGGGGTCTGGAACAGGGCGTCGTACTTGGTGAGCAACGCTTCCAGCCAGTCGAAGGTCAGGCTCCGGCCCGGCGCGTACTCGTGCAGGTTTCCCTGGTGCAGCGTGTGCGCGTAGGCGGACCCGCTGATCAGGTGTCCCAGCGCCACCTCCGCCTCGGAGTCCACGATCTCCGGGTACGCCAGATCGTGGTCGCCGTGGTCCTTCGCGGTTCCGTCGCGGCCGTAGGCGGCGTTGTAGAGCGCGGTCTGCTCGTCCGGGGTGGTCGCCTCGAACGCGATGCTGGTCGGCCAGTCCGGGACGACCAGCACGTCCGGTTGCGCGGGGTGGTGGATCCCGCAGTTGAAGCAGCCGGGCCGGTGGCTGGCGAAGGACATGTTGCCGTGCAGGTACTTCACCCCGAGATCCGCGGCCGCGCGCAGGAGGTTCCGGTTGGAGCCGGTCAGCCCGTGGTCGGTGGGGTCGCCCAGCGCGTTCGGAACCGGGTGGTACACGCCGAGTCCGGAGTATTCGGGGGTTTTGAGCACGGCCGGTGGGACCGGCAGCCCGATCGAGGCGGCGGCCGACAGGTTGGCCGCGATCTCGGCGCGGTTCTCCTCGTAGGAGGTGAAGTTGAGCTGCGGGTGGGTCAGGGTGTGGTTGATCCAGCGGAACCGGTCGATCAGGCAACGCGAGTAGCTGGTCAGCGGGTCGGGGGTGGCGGCCTCGTCGCACCGGGCGGGCGCCCGCGGGTCGAGCCCGCTGCCGTTGTAGGGCAGGTTGAGCGTGAAGTCCCCGGCCATCGGGTGCCGCCCGCGCAACTCCGTCTGCTGCCGGTCGGCCGCCGCCGCGTCCGGGCCGGACAAGCGGAACATGCCGGTGGTCCCGTCCGGGTGGCGGCGGAGGGTGGCGTTGAACCAGTCGTCGACGTCGACGTTGAGCCAGTGCCGCCGCTCCCCGAGGAAGATCCCGCGGGTCGCCCAGCGCAGCAGCCCGAAACCGAGGAGATCGGCGCTGGGCTGGTCGGCGCCCGGCACGAAGGTCAGCGCGACGCGTTCCCGGCCGTCCGGCGCCGTGCTGAGCACCCCGAGCACGTCCCGCTCGTGGGTGAGGATCGGCTGGGCGGCGCAGTCCGGCGCGAGCCTGGTGCGGTAGAGGTAGGAATGCGTCAGCGGCAGCCGCGCGGCGGGTTTCAGGTAGTCGAAGACTCCGGCGCCCGCGCCGGTCAGGGCGACCGGCACCGGATCCGCGCGGACTTCGCCTTCGGCCCGGGAGCGCAGGCAGTAGTCCTCGGGGGCCGTGCCGGGCGCGGTGTTGAGCGCGACCTGCCGCACCCCGAAGGCGCGTTCGTAGTGCCACAGCTCGCGCCACTCGGAATCGTCCAGGGCGCTGCGGTACTCGCCACCCTCTCGCGTGAGCAAAGCGTTGTCGGTCAACAGGATCGCGTTGTACCGGCCGACTCCGTCGGGCCGGACGAACCGGCTGGCGCGCACCGGTTCGGTCCGGGCGAACAGCACGTCGTACGGGGTGCCGATCCGGTCCAGGACCGCCTTCCACCCGGGCAGGGCGAAGTCGTCCGGCGTGGTGGCGATGATCAGCTGCCGCAAGGCCACCTTGTCCCCGGGCCCCGCGGGCGGTTCGCCGGTGGTGGTTCGCGCCGGCACCAGGTGCTTGCGGGCGGGCGGGATCGCGGTGCTCGCCACGTCGTCACGCTCCTTACCGGACCGCGGCGCGGGACTCACCACGGTGATGGTCGCCAGCGCCAGCGCCAGCAGCACCAGCACCGGGATCGGCGACTTGCGGATCAGGGCACGCGGGTCGATGCGTCTCACGGCCGCGGCACCGCCGTGAAGGTGGTGGCCCCGGCCGTTACCGCCACCCGGGAGTCGAAGGTGAGGCTCTTCCCGGACGCGTACTGCCGCAGGTTGCCCTGGTGCACCGTGTGCGCGTAGGCCGATCCGGACTGCACGTGGTCCAGCGCCACATCGGACTCGAAGTCCAGCATCTCCGCGTAGCCGAGGTTGTGGTCGAAGTACGGCCACCGCCCGTTCGGACCGTAGAAACTGTTGTAGAGCAAGGTCTGCTCGGCCGGTGCCGTCGCCTGGTCGTTGCTGGTCAACAGGATCGCGCTGTACCGGCCGGTGCCGTCCGGTTTCACCAACCGGTCCGCGGTCAGCGGATCCGGCTTCGCGACGAGCACGTCGTAGGGCGTTCCCACCCGGTCCAGGATCGTTTTCCAAGTGGACAGCCCGAAATCGTCCGCCTCGGTGGCGACGATCAACTGCCGCAACGCGACCCGATCACTCGCGGGCGCCGGCGTCCCGCCCGCGTTCGCTGCCGAGAGGACACTCGTCGCCAGGACGACGATCAGCGCGATCGAAGACCTTCTGCACGCGGTTTTCACTCTGCACACAAAGTTCCTCCAGGCCACGAGTGATCAAGAAACCAAATCGCCGGAGTTCATCCGCAACCCGGATTCGACGCACCACCGGTAGGTAGAGTCGTCCATGATTCCCACGCGTTACCCGGACATACCACATCCCATAACCCTTTTTTTCAAAACGTTATCCGGTACCGCCGATCAGGTCATTACCGAAATCGATCCAAAGAGATCAACAGTGCCGATCATTGGTTCTTCCCGGGGAAATGACAGCGTTTTCCGAGTGTCGCTGTAACACTTAACAGAATTGCCATTTGCCAGCCGGACGGGCGAATTGCCACTGGTCCGGACCACCCATGCCCGCCCGGCCGTTCGGCGGTCGCGGGATCAGCCCTTCGGCCGACCGGTCCGGACCACTCGGCCGATCCGCTGACCTGGGAAAACACCGAAAGTGGAAGTACCGGGCCGACACCAGCGGCCCGCCCGACCGCCGGAGGCACCGATGTCGATCTTCACCACGCTCGCGACCGCGCTGGCCCTGCTGCTGTTCGTCCTGATGGCGGTGACACCACTGCTGGTCGAGTTGAACGACCGGTTCCCGGTCCGCCGGGCCACCTCTGCGGCCAAACCGCTCGCCACCGGACGAACCGCTCCCGGCCCCGCCTGAGCGCGTTACTCCGGGATCGACGCCAGCGCCTCGACCTCGACCCGGAACTCCGGGTGGACCAGACCACTCACCTGGACCAGCGAACTCGCCGGGGGCCTCTCCAGCGAGACGTATTCGTCGCGCACCTGCCGGAACGCCTCGAGGTCGGCGAGATCGGTGAGGAAGATCGTCAGCTTGACCACATGTTCCATGCGCGCGCCCGCCGCCGCGAGCGCACCGGTGAGGTTCTCGAACACCTGCCTCATCTGCGCCCGCACGTCCCCGCGCCCGACCAGGTTCCCGTTCCGATCCAGCGGCACCTGACCGGAAACCGCGACCGCGCGTCCGCCGAAAGCGACCGCGTGGCTGTACCCGTTCGTCGGCGGCAGCCCCTCCGGCCGCTCGTGATATTCGGTCACCCCGTAACCCTAGCGCGCGACGATCATCCCTCCCCTTTCGCTCCCGCCGGTGCGACGATCGGCAGCATCCGGACGAGGAGGCCGCCGATGTACCACGTGATCCGCCAGCTCCACGCCCCCGAGGGCCCACGCAGCGCCCAGTTCGAAGGCGCGCCCTACGGTGCGGGCGTCTCGTTCTTCCTGGTGGACAACGGACCGGGTGAGGGTCCGGCGCCGCACCAGCACCCCTACCCGGAAACCTGGATCGTCCGTTCCGGCCGCGGCGTCTTCCTCGCCGAGGGCGAGGAGATCGAAGCGGGCCCGGGCGACGTCGTGGTGGTCGGCCCGAACACCCCGCACAGCTTCCGCAACCTCGGCCCCGGCCGCCTGGAACTGGTCTGCATCCACGCGGCCGACCGCATGGTCACCGAATGGCTCACCCCCGGCGACGGTGTGGGGCACCAGTAATCTCGCCCGGTAGTGGTCGGTCTGCACGGGTGGTGGTGTGCTGCGCGCGCCGCCGCCCTGGGAACGGCCTTTTCGGTTGCGGCGCTGGGCTTTCGACGAACCAGGCCCCGTCCGTGAAACAGTTCCTCCCGAACTCGGGACGGTTCATGATTCGCGAGCACCGCCGCACTGCTGATTCCGGCGAAGCTAGAGTTCGATCTGCGGGTGCAACCGCGCGATCGACCAGGTCCGCTGGCGCCACACGGCCAGTGCGGTCAGGCTCAGGAACGCGACCAGGAACCCGGCCAGAACCGCGACGTCGCGCAGCAGGTGGGCGGTGTCACCGCCGGAAATCGTCACCCGCAACGCGTCGACCAGGTAGCTCATCGGCAGCAGGGGATGGATCGCCTGGAACGGTTCGGGCGTGGTTTGCAGCGGATACAGACCGCCGCATGCGGTGAGCTGCACGATCAGCAGGACCAAGGACAGCACGTCGCCGACCGCGGCCAGCGTGGCACGCAGGAACTGGTCGATCGCGACGAACGCGCCGGCGGCCAGGGCGAGCAGCCCGAGCGTGGACCACAGGTGCACCGGGTGCAGCCCGAGCCCGAGGTCCACCACGCCGAACAACACCAGGCCGCCGAGCACACCCAGCGCGGCGGCCGGGAGCCACCCGGCGATCGCGATGGTGACCGCGTTCGTGGACCCGGCCAGCGCGCGCTGGTTGATCGGTCTGAGCAGCAGGTAAGCGAACAGGCCGAACACCCACAGCGCGATGGAGAAGAAGAACGGCGCCAGCCCGCGTCCGTAGACTCCGGCCGGGTTGAGGTTGCCGACGTGGAGGTCGGTCGGGGAACCGAGAACATCGGCCGCGCGGGCGACCTGCGCCGGATTGGTCGGCGGGATCCGGTGCAGCGCGTCGTTCACCAGCCCGTCCAGCCGGTGCGCGCCGCCGGACAACTGCCCGGCGCCGGTGTTCAGCACCTGGCTGCTGGAGACCAGCGTATCCAGACCACCGCCGACACCGTCGGTGCCGGTGGCGACCTGGGTGGCGCCGGTGCGCAGCGTGGTAACGGGGGTGCTGATCGCCCGGATGCGTTCCTGGAGCATTCCGGTGTTCCGCTGCAGGGCGAGCGCGTGTTGATGTGCGTCGTTGGCGGTGTCCAGCGCTCGTTGCGCGTCGCCGTCGACACGTCCGGTGGCCGCGGCGACCTTGTGCGCGGCGTCGGCCGCGTGCCGGTACAGCGGGTCGTCGCGCAGATCGGGGTGTGCCCCGCCGAGTGCGTCGAGCGCGCTGGCCGCGGAGCCCGCGTGCTCGGCGACCAACCCGGTTCCGGCCTTGATGGTGCCCAACCCGCCCGACACCACCGCGCTCCCGTTGACCAGCCCGTTCACCGCCTCCGGCAGCCGGTTGGCCACCTGGTTGGTGGCCTCGGTGGCGGCCGCGTCCAACTGGGCGGTGGCGTCGGCCACGGTCCTGGCGCCGGCGGAAATCTGCCCGGTGCCGGCGCGCACCCCGGAGAGCCCGGTGGTCAGCCCCGCCGTGCCCTGCTCGGCCAGCGCGGTCCCGTCGACGAGCTGGCGGGTTCCTTCCGCGGTGAGTTCGAGCTTCTCCCGGATGTCGTCCACCTCGCCGTAGATCGCCTTCGCGTACGCGGCGTGGGTCGCGGCGTTGATCTGGTTCTGCAGCTCGGATTTCGCGGTGTCCGCCATGACCCCGGCGATGTAGCCGTTCGCGTCGTTCTTGGTGATCGTCAGCCCGGCGCGCTGCGGGTCGGGTTCGGTCGCGGTGGCCAGCTTGGCGCTGAAGTCCGCGGGCACCTCGAGGGTGAAGTAGTACCGGCCCTGCTCCAGGCCCTCACGCGCCTCCGCGCGGTCGACGAACCGCCAGGCGAAGATGTCGGCGGCCTTGAGCTGCTGCACGAACTGGTTGCCCGCGTCGATGTGCTGACCCTGGCTGTCCACCGGCTGGTCCTCGTTGACCACCGCCACCGGAACCCGGTCGAGCCGACCGTAAGGATCCCAGTTCGACCACAGGTACAGGCCGCCGTAGAGCAGCGGGATCAGCACCAGGACGACCGGCACGAGCCTGCGCAACGCCGGTCCGCGGAACCGCCGCAACTCCAGCCCGGCCAGCCGCAACGCCTTCATCGGTCCTCTTGGGGCTGCTCGGGAAGTCCGTCGAAGAAGGCGAGTTCGGGTGGCGAGCCGCTCCGCCGGAGATCCAGGGCCACCGGTGCCCACGCAGGCGCCTCGGTGGCGGTCGCCACCACCGTGACCCCCGTTTCGGTGACCGTGTGCAGCGCCTGCCAGGCACGTTCCCGGCTTTCCGGGGACAGCCCGGTGTCCACGTCGTCGACGACCAGCGCGCCCGGCCGCCCGGCCACCGCCAGTGCCACCGCGAGCAGCAACTGCTCCACCGGCGGCAACCGCTCGACGAGCTCACCGCCTTCGGGATGCAGGCCCACCAGCGCGCAGGAGCGACCGATGGCCTGCCGGTTGGCCCCGGCGACCACCAGGGTCTCGGTTATGACCTCGCGAACGCGCAGCCGCGGTTCCAGTTCCACTCCGGGGCGAAGCCGCGCTGGAGCGACCAACCTCCGCACGGTGGCGGCTTGGGCGGGGAGGCGGTGCCCGCCCACTTCCAGCCGCCCCGCGGTCAGGGACAGCCGCCCACTGAGCGCCAGCAGCAGCGAGGTCCGCCCGCTGCCCGATTCACCCGCGACCACGGCCAGCGATGCCGGTTCCACCTCGAGGTCGACGTTCTCGAACACCGTTCCGTCCGGGCCGGTAACCGTCATGCCCTGCCCGGCGAACGACACTCCGTGGGCCATGTCGCGCACCTCCACCCGATCATCCACAACCAACCTCACCGACCCAGGAGAACCTCGCAACTCGTCGCGGTCCGTGTCGACGGCGGGCTCGCCGTGTCCTGACCGAGACCCGCGGAAATCCACTACCGCGCAACACCCGGGCGCGGTAGTGGATCACCCGGACAGGTGGCTTGTGGTGCATGCGGCGCAACGGGCCGAGATCGCATGGCTGTGCCCGGTCATCCGCCACTTCTGTCACGCGTCTCCCCGGGATGACGGCCAGAAGTGGTTCGGTGAACAGGGCGCGCAACCGCTGACCATGATTCCCCGGGAGATCAACCCACCCATGCACGACCGGTTCAGGGGTTTCCAGATGCCGTTTCCGCCAGTAGGCGAAAACTATCCTGGCTGAGAATCGCGAAGTCTCTCGGCCTGCCGCCGGTCCCGACGCGCCTCCGCTTCGCGCCCGAGTTCGTCGAGGATTCTCGCCCGCACAACATAGGAATCCGCGTTGTCGGGTTCGTACTGTAGTGAGTTGTCGATGGCCGCCAGCGCGTCGTCGTACTGGCCGAGTTTCAGGAACACGGCGGTCTGTGCGGCGTATGCCGTGCCGGCGACATGGGCTGTGCCTTCCACCGCCTCGTTTGTCGCGTGCAGCCGCAGCGCGGTGTCACACGCGGCCAACGCCTCGTCGTGGTGGCCGAGATCAGTGAGGGCGATTGCCTTGTGCGTCAACGCGATGGCGTAGCGCGGCTCCAGCCGGAGAACACGATCGTAAGCGCGGACAGCCTCCGCCGGTTTCCCCAGTTGCCGGAGCATCTTGCCGAGTTCGAACCGGGCGGCGATATTCCGCGGGTCGAGCTGTATCACTCGCTGGAAAGCGCGCAGAGCTTCCTGATCTCGTCCCACGCGAGCGAGTAGGACGCCCCGGTGGAAGTGCGCGGATCGATATTCAGGGCGGCGGCGCGCCGCTTCGTCGAATTCGACAAGTGCGGCGCGGAACTGCCCGGACTCACTCAGCTCGATGCCTTTGTTGTGGTACAGCACGAAGCCAGGCAGCGGAGTCCCCCACACCCGGTCCGCCCGCTGACCGTCGACCAGCCGGCCCCCGCACAGCGGGCAGCGCGTCCTGCGCAGAAGTGTGAACGGAACGCATCGATCACAGAAGTTCTTGCGGCAGTCGGCGCACACCTGGAATCGGCTCGAGAAGTGCTCCTGGTCCTGACGTGCCACCGGGTTTCCGCCACGAATATCGGACTGTGAGATGAAGCGTTGGCATGCCCATCCGCCGCAGGCGAGAATCATCGGGCGTTACCTCCTCCCGCGCTGTCGAATTCGTAGTCCCAGTCGAGTTCCCAGACACGTATCAGGTCCTGGCCCAGGCTGCCGCCCGACAGCACGATGCGGGCGTCGGCATCGACCGCCAGGAAGGTGGCGGCACGGGTGCGGCTGTCCAGCGTGCCCAGACAGTGGCCGTCGGCCAGGTCCCAGATGCGAATCGTGCCGTCCTTGGCCGCGGAAAGCAGGACACGGCCGTCACCGCTCGGTGCGAGCGACCAGACCGAGTCGGAATGGCCGGTCAGGACAGTCGCGCACTCCCCCGCCACCAGATCCCATACGCGTACCGTGCTGTCATATCCCCCAGAGAACCCCATCGTGCTGTCGGCGCCGATGGCGACCGAGATGATCTTTTCCGGGTGTCCTGGCAGGACGTGCCGGAGCTCTCCGGTCGCCAGATCGGTGACGCGCAGCGTCTTGCCGTCGGCGCTCGGGGACAGTGTCGTACGACTGTCCGGCCCGAGCGCCACCAGGCCAACTCCCTGGTCGGTGCCCGGCAACACATGACGGCATTGATTCGCCACGATGTCGCGCACGCAGATGTCACCGGCGTGGTCGGACGTGAGCACGAACCGTCCATCCGCGCTCAACGCGATGGAGGTGATACGCCGACGATGCGGTCGCATCGACCGCAACCGGCGGCCCCGTGCCGACTGCCACACCCGCACGGTGCCGTCCACACCGCCCGACGCGATCAAGCCGCCGGTCGCGCTGATCGCGACGGCCAGAGCCTCGCGCCGATGCCCGGTGAGCACGTGCCGGCACTGCCCGTCCACCAGGTCCCACACGCGGACCGCCTTGTCTTCTCCCGCCGTGACCGCGAACAGGCCGTCCCGGCTCAGCGCGAAGTCCCGGATGGCGTCGCCGTTCCAGGCCAGTCTGTGTCGGCGCACGCCGGCGATCGGGTCCACCGCGTCCACCGACCAGAACGCGGACCGGATCAGTGCCTGGCGGCCATCGGCACTGAGCGCGAACGGGGCGTCGAGCGCGTGGACATCGCCGGTCTCGAATTCCTGTACCAGCCAGGCGTCGCGCAGGCGGCTTCGCCGGCCATGGCGGCCCAGATCGGCCCACTGGTCCAGCAGTTCCCGATCACGCTCGTGACCGGGGACTCCGCGGGCCTCCCGCAGGGTCGCGGCGGCATCGGCGAGCCGACCATCCTGCGCGTAACCGCGCGCGCGTTCGATCGCGCGGCTGACCAGATCATCGCCTTCGGTGAGCTCGACGGCGGTGCGTGGCCGGGCATAGCTCCACGATGCCGCCGGGCCGGGACCCGACAGGTCCCAGACGGCGGCGGTGCGGCTGGAACACAGCAGGCTGCGGCTGCCGTCGGCGCTCAGCGCGAAACACACCCGCTGGGGTGTGTGCGGTCGCAAGGTGTGCAAGCAGCGGCCCGTTTCCATGTCCCACAACTGCACGCCGCCAAGCCCCCAGGACAGTGCCCATCGCCCGTTCCCGCTCAGCGCTGCCTCGTGCCAGTTGGCGTCGGAGACGATGGCACGCACCAACTGGCCGGTCGCGGTGTCGCGGAGCGCGATCTGGTCTTCCTGGTAAGTCAGGGCGAACCTGCCATCGCGCGATGGCGCCACCTGGACCAGCGCCGTGAACAGCAGTTGCCGCATGCCGGTTGCCGTGTTCAGGTTGTCCGCGGCGAGGGTTGTCGAACGCACCAGGCGCCCGGTCGCGGTCTCCCAAACCTGCAGCGTGTGGGTGGTGTAGTCCGAGGTGATGACGGTGCCGCCGTCCTCGGTCACGGCCACCGACGACCAGAGGTGCCGAGTGCCAGGGCGCCCCGGACGCAAGGTCCGCCGCGGCTGTCCCGTGCGCAGATCCCAGACCAGCAACGCCCCGTCCAGCGCGGCCGACACCACCAGGCCACCGTTGCCCGCCACGGCCACCGATCTGACGTCACTCGCGTGGTCGAGCCGGTGCAGTCGCCGGCCAGTCGACACATCCCACACCAGTACCGTCCGGTCCTCGCTCGCCGAGATCATCAGCCGGTCATCGGAGGTGAACACGACCGCCGTGATCTTCCCGGCGTGGGCACCCCGATCGACAAGGAGGCGCCGGGCTTCGACGTCCCATACCGTGACGGAATCTTCCCACCGCTCGGCGTTCTCGGAGTATTCGGTGGTCACCACCGCGGCCAGCTTGCCGCTGGCACTCAACGCGGCCGCGTCATCCCGGAAGAACGCGCCCTCGTCCTCGCCCACCACCTCCCATCGAGAGGTCGCCGCACCGCGTTCCAGCTGTACCTGGGTGAGCAACTGTTCGGTCAGCTCGTGGGCGCGGGCCACTTCGAGTTTGGCCACGAGTTGCGCGTCGGTGATCCTTCCGGCACGCCACCGGAGCAGCCCCCGGTTGTAGATCGCGTGGACATGCTGCGGGTCGGCCCGCAATGCCTGATCCCACAACGTCTCCGCCTGCTCGGCGTGGCCGAGGTCCATCATGGACAGTGCCTGATTGGACAGGCTGTCCGCGATCAGGTCGGCAGGTTCGGCACGTTCGCGTGGATAGGTCTCGTCGAGCAGGTCCGGGTAGATCTCGATCAGGGTGTCAGCCAGCTCGTCCATCCGTGCCGGTCGGGCGGACGGCTCCGGCTGGAAGCAGCGGCGCAGCAGATCGGCCAGTGCGTCCGGCAACGCGGGAACACGATCGTGCGGTGGTCCTTGGCGCACGGCTGCCGCAAGAGCTTCGGCCGCGTCCTGGCCGTGGGTGGCCGGCGGGCCGCCGGTGAACATTTCGAGCACCGTCAGTGCCCATGACCAGACATCCGTGGCACTGGTCAGGCGCGCGCCACGTGCCTGCTCGGGTGAGCAGTACGCCGGGGTCAGTCCCCCGTAGCTGGCCGCCAGGCTGGCTCCGGTAGCGCCGCCACCGTCCCCGCCAGCGGCGGCGCGTGCCCTGGCCAGCCCGAAGTCCGTTACCTTGGCCGTGCCCGCTCGGGTGATCATGGCATTGGCCGGTTTCATGTCCTGGTGCACCAGCCCGTGTGCGTGCGCGTGGCCGAGGCCCCAGGCGAGTTGGACGGCGACATCCAAAATCCGGCTTAGCGCTCGCCGCGGTCCGCCCTCGTACAAGTGCCCGGTGCGTACCTCGTCGGCGAGGTCGCCCCCATCGACCCATTCGGCGAACACCGCCGGGAGGTCGCCGACCCTACGCACGTACGCGCAGTTCACCGTGTGCGGGTGCAGGCCCAGTGCGACCCAGGATTCGGCTTCTCGCTCGAAGTCCGACCGGCTCCCCGGCGATCGGAGCAGCGCCGGACGTGGCGTCTTGACGGCGAGCTCGACATTCCAGCCGCGGTGGTACATCCGGTAGACCAGCCCCATGCCCCCGCTGCGGACCACTTCCCGGACCTCGTACAGGTCGAGAACGACCTCGCCCACCTGCCACCTGCGTCCGGCGTCCATACCGATTCAGTCCACCAGCGCGACATAGATCGGCGAGCCGAGCAGCACGGACCCTCCCGAGCTCGGATCATCGCCATGAAGCAGGCGTTTCGCCACGAACTCGACGTTCTGGGCAGGCCCGCGCAGACTCGTCACGGCCTTGTGCACCTTGGCGAGCGCGACACCGTCGGCGCGGTCGAAATCGCCGTCCACCGCGTCGGCGACGTACTCGTCCTCAAGTTCGGCGGACGCACCGAGCGCGTCCAGCATCGAAGGCATCAGCGAGCGGCCGATGCCGTGTTCGGCGAGGTCGGGCACCGACCCGAACACGTGCTTGACGGAACCGCCCAGGCCCACGGTCGTTCCGTCGGCCGACCCGCCGAAGAACACCAGCGACGAGCCGGTCTCGGCCGGAAACGGTCCCCATCGCATCGGGAGCAGCCCCCAGAAGAACTGTCCCGGTTCCGCCACCGAACCGACGTCGCCATGGTCCAGCAGATGACGCACGACGAGTTCGAGTCGCGCGATACGGTCGCCCGCACCCGGTTCGGACACCCGCTTGACCTTCAGCATCTTGAGGTCGACGCCGAGCTCGGTCCCTCGTTTCTGGCTGGCTCCCGGATCGATCTGCGACAAGAGCATGTCGATCTTGGCGTCGCTGACGTAGAGGTAGTACTTGAACGACACGCTTCTCCCCAGCGCCGATCCACCACGCGGCGACCAGCATCTACTCCGAATCGCTGGCGGCGTACCCGGGCTGATCGAAAAGCCCGCGTGGCGCTAGCCGAGCACGTCACCCGCATCGCTCCTGCAGGAAGTACCGATCGTAGCCAGAAGTCCACTACCTTTCCCAGCGGCCACGCGACCGAAGGCCAAACCTACCGCCCCAGGACGGGACCGGTCCCGACGCGCAAAGGCAACGTCACGACGAACAACCCACCTCACCGACCACCTCCTGACCGACTCTCATCAGAAGCCACGCGCCAGAGCCCGCTCACGCCGAATAGAGAGCGATATTGGGTACTGAAGTCGGGCTTCTGTTCGGCGTGGCGGTCGGTTTCGGTGGTCGCTTGTTCCCGGCGTTCCCGCGCCATGTGGTGGGCGGCCTCCACGTCCAGCAGTCCCATCTGGTGTTCCTCCCCTGGAGTAATTCCGTTGCCGAAACCACCGTGGGGGCCCGACCGTGTGAGAACCTTCGGCAAAGCTTCGGGGGAGGCGTCATGGAGGTCGAATTCCGGCTGCTCGGCGAGCTCGAGCTGCTCGTCGACGGGCATCCGGTGCGGATCGGGCACACCCGGGAACGGGCCGTGCTGCTCGCCCTGCTCGCCGACCTCAACCGCCCGGTGCCACTCGACGAACTCGCCGACCGGATCTGGGGCGAACGGCTGCCCCGGCGACCCCGCGACGCGCTCTACGGCCACCTGTCCCGGCTCCGGAGCGCGCTCGCCGACCTCGACACGGTCACCGTGCGCAAACAACCCGGCGGCTACGCGCTCACCGCGGACCCGGCGACCGTGGACCTGCACCGATTCTCCGATGGAGTGACGCGGGCCCGGGCGAGCACGGACGACCGGCGGGCGCTGGAGCTGTTCGACCAGGCCCTGGCCCTCTGGCGCGGGCAGCCCCTGGCCGAGGGGGACACCCCGTGGCTGGTCGCGCTGCGCGACACCCTGAACCGGCGGCGCCGGGAGGCCGAACTCGACCGCAACGACGTCCGGCTCCGGCTCGGCCAGCACGCGGAACTGCTCACCGATCTGTCCGCCCGCGCGGAAGAGTCGCGTTTGGACGAACGCCTGGCGGGCCAGCTGATACTCGCGCTGTACCGGTCCGGCCGCCAAGCCGAGGCCCTCACGCACTACGAGCAGATCCGCACCCGGCTGGCCGAGGAACTGGGCACCGACCCGAGCCCGCCACTGCGGCGGCTGCACGAACGCATCCTGACCGCCGACCCCGCGATCGAAACACCGGCGAGCCTGCCGGGCCGGGTCGTGCCGCGCCAGCTGCCCGCGATGCCGCCCTCGTTCACCGGCCGGACCGCCGAACTCGCCGCCCTCGACAGCACAACCCCCATCTCCGTGGTGAGCGGCGGCGGCGGGATCGGCAAGACCTGGCTGGCCCTGCGCTGGGCACACGACCACGCCGACGAATTCCCCGACGGGCAGCTGTATGTGAACCTGCGCGGATTCGATCCGGTGGAACGCCCGCTGTCCCCGTCCGCGGCGATCCGCGGTTTCCTCGACGCGCTCGGCGTGCCGCCCGCCGGGATCCCGGCCGACCTGGACGCCCAAGCAGGCCTGTACCGCAGCCTGATGGCCGACCGGCGGCTACTGGTCGTCCTGGACAACGCCCGCGACACCGCCCAGGTGACCCCGCTGCTGCCGGGCGGCGGCACCGTGCTGATCACCAGCCGCCACCGGCTCGGCGGCCTGCTCACCACACACGGCGCCCGCCCGCTGCCACTGGACGTCCTCGACAATATCCAGGCACGCAACCTGCTCATCCGCCACCTCGGCGCCTCCCGCGTCGCGGCCGAACCCGAAGCGGTCGGCGAGATCTCCCGGCACTGTGCGGGCCTCCCCCTGGCCCTGGGCATCATCGCCGCCCGCGCGGCCGCGCACCCCGAATTCCCGCTCACCGCACTGGCCACCGAACTTCGCGACACCCGGCTCGACGCCCTCGACGCCGGCGAACTACCCGCCGACCTCCGCGCGGTATTCGCCGCATCCGTGCACGCCCTGGCCCACGAAACGGCCACCGCGTTCGGCCTGCTCGCCCTGGCCCCCGGCACCGACATCGGCCTGCCCGCGACCGCCGCCCTCCTCGACCTGCCACTCCCCCGCACCCGCACGGTGCTGCGAGAACTGGAATCCGCACACCTGGTACGCCAGTACGTCCCCGGCCGGTACCGGATGCACGACCTCGTCCGGCTCTACGCCACCGAACTCCCAACCACTGCGGACAAAACAGTCGCACTCACCCGACTGTTCGACTACTACCGCTACGCCGCCTCCGTCGCCGCGGACCACTTGTCGCCACACGAGCCCTACCGCCGCCCGCCGATCCCCGAGCCCACCGGTCCGCCGATCGAATTCGCCGATTTCCGCGACGCACGTGCCTGGCTGGACACCGAACGTTCCACCCTGCTGGCGGTGGCCGCCCACGCGGCGGCCCACGGCTGGCGCCGCCACGCGTGGCACCTGTCCATCACACTGTTCCGCTACCTCGATTGGAACGCGCACTACCACGACGCACTCACCCTGCACACCATCGCACTCGACGCCGCCCGCGGCACCGAAGGCGAAGGCCACGCCCTCGGCTGCCGCGGCTTCACCCTTGTCCGCTTGGGCCGCTACGCCGAGGCGCTCGCCGACAGCCACAAGGCCCTCGCACTATTCCGGGGAACCGGCGGGCTCGCGGGGGAAACCTCAGTGAGCGCGAGCCTCGGCATCATCCACGATCAGCTCGGCCAGTACGACCAGGCGATCAAACACTACGAACACGCGCTCGCGACGGCCCGGCGCGCCGGGCACCGGTCCCATGAGGGCACGGCCCTGAACAATCTCGGCGACCTCCACCGCAAACTGGGTCACTACGAGATGGCCGCGGAGCACCTGCACGCGGGCCTCGCCATCGTGCGGGAACTGCAAAACTGGTCCCTCGGCGCGATCATTCTGACAAGTCTCGGAGCTCTGCACCAGGAAACCGGTCGCTTCGCGGAAGCCCGCAAATGCTTCCAGCACGCGCTCCCCGATGCGCGGGACGGCTCGCACAGCCTTGAGGTGGAGGTGCTCAACCAGTTGGGCGAGCTCGCCCTGGTCACCGACGATCCGGATGAGGCGCGGAAACACTACCGGCAAGCCGAAACCCTCTCCTGCGAGATCGGCTACCGGCAAGCCCAAGCCATCGCCTGCCACGGCCTCGCCCGCGCGCACCGCGAACTCGGCGAGCCCGCCGAAGCCCGTCGCCACGCCGAAGCCGCGCTGGGCCTCTACACCGCACTCGGCCTTCCCGAGGCGGACGCGGTACGCGCGTTCCTCACGGACGATCGATCCGGAAGTAGTCGAACGCCGCCGTGAGCGCACGATCCGGTCCGGCTCCGCGCGACGGAACCGGACGACGTGCCGGTGCCGGTTCTGCTCGGGCCGGTACCAGGAAGGGCACGGAATCCCGTCCTGGTTGAGCACTCGGCGAAGATCCGCCGCACCACCGCAGCCGCCTCAACGTCGATCGTCAGCACGCGCAGCCGGAACCCCTCGGCCGCCTTGCGCGGATTGGGGGTGCGGGCCGCCGTCGACGGCGATGTAGCCCTTGGGGTGGGTGCGTGTGTTTAGACGTTCCAGGCCGCTTCGATCATCCGGAAGATCTCGTCCACCGCGGCCTCCGGATCGGCCGCCTCGCGGGCCAGTGAATGGGCGTCGATCACGAACCTCGCGATCGTCCGGCAGGCCGTTGTGGTCTGCGCCTGGTCGGGATCGGCGGCGATGGCCGCTGCCAGTGACTCCGCGTGGCGCAGCCGCATCGACACTTCGTACTGACGCAGGGCGGGTGAGGCGTCGATCATGCGCCAGATCGGGGCGGCATCCTCTGCCGCGCAGTGTCGTACCAGGGCCTGGATCTCCCGGCGCAGGGCCGGGATGAGTGGCTCGTGCGGTGCCCGGTCGGTGACCGCTCGGGCGAGACGTTGCTCGAAGTCTTGATCTTGCTCGAACACCAGGGCCTCTTTCGAGGCGAAGTGGGAGAAGAGCGTGGTGACGGCCACGTCGGCCTCGGCGGCCACGTCGCGGATGCCCACCGCGTCGTACCCGCGTTCCAGGAAGAGGCGCAGGGCGGTGTCGGCGATCTTCTGGCGGGTCGCGGCCTTCTTGCGCTCACGGCGTCCGGTCGGCACGGGCATGCGCTAACACTACCAGATACAGAGCCGCAACTGTTCTAAAACACTAACAGGTAGTGTTATGGTCGGCGGTATGAAGAGATCGAGCAGGGTTATGCGAGCGATCATCGCCGGAGGCGGCCTGGTCGGGCTTACTGCCGCGGCGTCGCTGCGCCGCGACGGACATCAGGTCACGGTTCTCGAGCAGGCCCCGGAGATTCGGGCCGCCGGGGCGGGGATCGGCCTGTGGCCCAACGCGCTTCGCGAGTTCGACCGGTGCGGGATCGGCACCGTGGTCCGGTCGATGGGGCACGAGATCGACGCCTGGTTCTTCGACCCCGCCGGCCGCGCGATGCGGTCCGCGGGCTATGACGACTCCGCCTATCGGTATCTGCTCGTGCCCCGTCCACAGCTCAATGCCGTGCTGGCCGACGCCGTCGGCCGGAGCCGGATCACCCTTGGCGCGCGGGTGAATGGCTACACCGAGACCGAGGACGAGGTCGTGGTGCACCTCGACAGCGGGGAGAGCGTGCACGGGGACCTGCTCATCGGCGCCGACGGCGTCTATTCCCAGGTGCGTGCACAGCTGCTGCCCGGCAGCGAGGCCCAACCACATGCGGGCAACGTCGCTTGGCGTGCCGTGGTCCCAGCGGGCGACGAGCGGCTCGACGGGACTGTGCTCACCATCGGGCGAGAGCGCACCCGCGGTGGGTATTCCCGCATCACCGCGAGGGAGACCATGTGGTTCGTCAATCAATTCGAGGCCGGAACACTCACCGGCAGCAAGCGCGACCGCGCACTCGAACGCGCTCGCCACCTCGCCGAAGACGGTTGGCACGAGGACCTGCTGGGCATGATCGCCGCCACCCCGGAAGAGAGCATCCTGGAGAACCAGATCATGCTCGTGCCGCCCCTGCCGCGCTGGACAAGCCCCCGCGTCGCGCTGATCGGCGATGCCGCCCACGGACTTTCGCCGCACATCGCCGCCGGCGGCACCCTGGGCATCGAGGACGTGGGCGTGCTCCGCAACGCGCTCGCGACCACGTCGACCCTGCGCGAGGCGCTCACCAGCTACGAACAGTTGCGCATGCATCGCTTCGAGCAGGTGCGGAAGCTGGCGGACGAAGTCGCGAATGCCGGCGGCCCAACAGAATCCGCGCAACGATACGCCGCATTCAGCCACTGGATGCTCACCACCGCGCCGATCGCATGAAGCGGGTCAGCTTCGCCGAGTTCGGCGGCCCGGACGTCCTGCACCTGGCCGACACCGACGAGCCTCACGCGGGCCCCGGTCAGGTGCGCATCGCCGTGCGGGCGGCTGGTGTGAACCCCGTCGACTGGAGGATCCGGGAAGGCCAGTTCCGGCAGGCCCATCCGATCGAGTTGCCCGCCGGAGTCGGGCTGGACGCCTCCGGGGTGGTGGACGAGGTCGGTCAGGGCGTTGAAGGGGTCGCGGTCGGCGACCGCGTGTTCGGCGAAGGCTCGAGCACCTATGCCGAGTTCGCCGTGCTGACGGCCTGGGCCCGGATGCCCGAGGGCCTGACGTTCGAAGAGGCGGCCGGGTACCCCTCCGTGGTGGAGACCGCGTTGCGCGTCCTCCGCGAGGTCGATGTGCGGTCCGGGCAGACGCTGCTGGTCAGCGGTGCGTCCGGCGGAGTCGGCTCGGCGGTGCTGCAGGTCGCCCGCGACCGCGGCATCACGGTGATCGGCACGGCTGGGGCCGCGAACCAGGACTATCTGCGCAGCCTGGGTGCCCTCGCCACGACCTACGGCGAGGGCTGGGTCGAGCGGGTGCGGCAGCTCGGCCACGTCGACGCGGCTCTCGATCTGGCCGGTGCGGGCGTGCTCCGCGAGCTCGTCGAGCTGACCGGGGATCCGCAGAAGGTGGTCTCCATCGCCGATCTCGGTGCGCCGGAGCTCGGTGTCCGATTCTCCGGCGTGGCCGGGAGCGTGCCGGAAGCGCTCGCCGAAGCCTCCTGCCTCATCGCGCGGGGAAAGCTCCACATCCCGGTCGAGAAGTCCTACCCGCTCGCCGACGCCGCGGCGGCGCACATCGACAGCCAGGCCGGTCACAGCCGCGGGCGCCGGGTGATCGTCGTCTGAGCCGCATCCCGGGCAGCCGCCCAACCTGGCAAGCTGAACCCCCTGCGGTGGTGGACGTGCTTCCCACCGCTCTGGCCCAAGTTTTGTGATCCGGTCACTGTGCGTAGCAGAGGCCGGTGAAGATCACGGTGGCTTTGCCTCGTGATCGACGTGGGTCCGACGCTCTCGCCGATCGTTCAGCGCTGACTCAGCTGAGTGCTTGAATCTCGGTCGCTGGCCTCTCCTGGCTAGCCGCCCACGACGCCAATAGGGCTAGACCGTCCGCGGTCGCCGTGCCGGCGGGCGCGGTGTAGACGTTCAGGAGCAGCCCGGGTTCGGCAGGCAGATCCATCGACTCGACGTCCAGGTCGAGCCGGCCCACTACCGGATGGTGCACACGCTTGCGTCCGGACCGGTGGAGCCGAACGTCCTGAGATGCCCACCGCTGCCGAAACAGTTCACTGCTTGTTGCTAATTCACCGACTAGGGCGATCAGCTCCTCGTCGTGCGGATTGCGGCCGGCTTCCATGCGTAGCTTCGCGGCCACATCGCAGGCGATTCGGTCATAGTCGACGAAGAACGTTTTTGCCGCTTCGGGATCCAGATACACGAACCGCGCGGTGTTCGCCGGCCGTCGCGTGTCGGCCAGCACCGGTGGATACAGCGCGCGGGCAAGTTGATTCATGGCCAGCACGTCATAACGGCCGTTGCAAATCCAAGCCGGCGCATCGGTGATGGCGTTGAGCACCTGCTGAAGCGCCGGACGCACCGTCGCGGCGGGTCGCCGGCGGCGTGGACCGTCTGCGATGGGTGATCAGGTTCTGCGGGCGACCGTGATGATCTCCCGGCTGGTGTTCGTGATGGGTCCCCGGTGCCAATCGCCGTACTGGTCCTCGATGGTGAACCCGGCCTCGGTCAGAAATCTCGCCAGTGTCGGAACGTCGAGGAAGCGCAGGCTTGCCCGGTCGACGCGGAGGACCGTGCCGTCGCGCTCGGTGGTGGTCTCGGTGAGCGTGATGACGCCGGCGGCGACGGACTCCACGTCGTGCCACATGCGTAGTTTGCGCCCTGTGGCGTCTTCGACGTCAAAGGCGTTCGATGGATTCCAGTCATCCCACGCGTGGGCCTGCGGGTGGCGGGTGCCGAAGACGAAGCGACCCCCATCGCGCAGAGCGGTGCGGATCGCGGTCAGGGAGGCGCGCAGTTCGTCGTCGGTAACCAGGCACTGGAAGGCGTTGCTGGTCATCGTGGCCAGGTCGAACTCTTCGCGCCAACCAGCGTCGGCGGCGACTCCGTGGACCCACTCGATGTCGGTGCGGCGCCGGGCTCGGTCCAACATGCTCGGATCCGGGTCAAGCCCAACCAGACGGCCGGTGTGGCCAAGGTCGCGGGCGTGGTGCAGCATGCTCCCGGTGCCGCAACCCAGATCCAGCACGGCATCGGCCGCCATGACGTGCTCGGTACAGAAGACGACCTCGGGTCGAGCGGAGTCCCACGGGTTCATCAGGTCGTACAGAGCTGCCACATCAGCACTGGAGAACACCGCAGCAGTGTCCAGGATCCACCGGCCATAGCCAACCGAATTTGCCTACGCAGACCCGGGCCCGGGGACAACTCCCCAGACCCTGGCAGTGTCGGAAGGCCGCGGCCGGGAGCGTGAGAACTTCACGATCTCGCGAATGGAGGGACTCTGACGGCAGTTCTGGAAAACTCGCAACAGTTGAATTCGCGATGCCATCAGTACCGATTTGTCGTCCTGATGTACGGCGACTTCTGCCACGTCCTGAAGCCGCAGTAGCCGCCGACCCGCATACCCACAAGTCGCCGAAGGCGATCCGGCTGGGCTCTCCGCGGCGAAAACCCTGACTGCCTGGGACCTCACCGCATCCGGTGAATTCTGAGGGACACTCGGACGGGTACTTCTCCGAAGCGGGTTCTCGTGCGCAGGGTGGAGACCGTGGTCGAGGACAACAACATGGCCAGCTTCGATCGGGTTTCGGCGAAAGCGCTGGCCGAGGTTGTTGAGGAACTGCTTCCGCCGGGGCAGATGGATCCGGCTGGGCCGGAAGTTCTGCAAGCGGCGGTGGTCCTGTTGACCCGGATGGCCCGGGATCACCATGGTGACGAGCTCGGCGTTGCCGCCGACCGGGTGCGCAACCTGGTGCAGCTCGGCGTGCCCGAGACCGTGGCCCACCAAGCCAAGGACGCGCTCAGGCGAGTCCATGCGACGCGTGAGACGCACCACCGGGCGGCCAGCGTCGCTCTCATCATCGCCCGCCCGCCTCGGCAGCGCACGCTCCAGCGCACCCCTTCGCCGCATCGACCGGTGTCGTAAATTTCTGCCCGTCCGGGGGAACCGGGCCCCGTTGGCGGCGTACTAACACGACAGAATCGACCGTTACCAGCATGTGCGACAGTACGCGGACACCATTGCCGCGGCGCCGGCATCGACGTCCTATGTGGAACGATTTTTCGAATACCTGAACTGGCTCCACAACAGCCAAACCTGCCCGGTTGGGCGGCAACGATGCTGTGAAGCACAGCCTGCACCGCAGGTCGGTCAGACACCCCTTGGTCAAGCGACGGTCCCGATCCGGATCACCTGCGTGAATGCTTCACCACAGCGATTTCGACCCGCCCCGCCCGTTGGCTCTTTCCGCAGCTCGACGGTCGCAGAATCGTCGCCATCACCGACGACGGCCACGTCGTTGCCCTCAGATGGGGCTGTAACAGTCGAAGCGGCTGGGTACCGTTAAACGTCAGTGAACCGCTTACTCGCAGTGCCCACTTCTCGGCAGTTGAGTGTGCTTACGCGGCATGTGTGGACGTCGGCTGTTGTGTGCCCGTGTGGTGGGTCATAGCCGGCCGACGATTCGGTGCGGGGTGAGCCTGGCGGCGATGATGTCTCGGGGGTCGTGTCCGGCTTCGGGTGTTTGCTTGATGTGCTGGGCGTAGGGCACACCGATGTATTTCTTGGATAGTTCGTCCCGCAGTTGGAACCGGCCCTCGGTCTCGAGCACTACGGCCCCGTGCAGGACCGCGTAGGTGTAGGGCGCGTCGGGTGGGCTGACCAGGACGCTGATTCGCGGGTCGCGGCGGATGTTGCGTTCCTTGCGGCTGCCGACGGCCATCATGAATCGCACGTCCTGGCGGTCCCGCAGGATCCACACCACCGACTGCTGAGTGCTGCCGTCGGGCTGGATCGTCGCGACGGTGGCGAACACCGGCGAGTCAAGGAGTTCCTGCAGCTTCTCCTGGGACACCGTCACTTTTCCCCCTGCAACAATTCCATGGTGATGTCGTACAGCCGCCGCGCCGCGGCCGGGTCGAAGGCGTCCCTGGTCAGCGGAAGCGAACTGCCCTGGGCCCAGGCACTGACCGGTGCCACGGGTGGGTCGTCCAGCAGCCGGGCGATCGGCTGAATCGCCTCCGCGACCGGGGCGCCCGTGCTCCGCAGCTGGTCGATTACGGCGGCTGTGCGCGGGTCGTAGGTCCCGGAGAAGCTGGTCGCGACCACCCCCGGATGCACCAGCACGTACCGCGTTCTCGCCATGGGATGGCGCATGCCCCAGCCGACGGCGAGCAGGTCGTTGAGCCGACCCCCGTGGGACAGTGCGGCCGTCAGGGTGTAGCCCCTGGCCAGGTTGAGGTCGTCCCACCGTGGGTCGCCGCGGGTCTCGCCGGGCCCGGACACGTTCGCGACGACCGGGTGGGGCGCGGCGTCCAGCAGGTCGGCCAACTCGTGGCTGAGCAGGAACCGGCTCAGGTAGTACAGGGCGAAGGTCAGCTCGAAGCCCTCGGCGGTGACCTGCCGGTGCGAGCTGACATGCCGCGCGCCCAACACCAGCGCGTCCACCCGGTCGAACCGCTCCCGCACCGCCGCTATCGCCGCCCTGGCCCCGGCGACCAGGCTCAGATCGGCGGTGATGACATGCGCCCGGCCAGCGGCGCCCACCATGTCGGCTTCGGCGAGGAACGAATCACCTTTCGCGGTGTTCCGGCCGATGATCGCGACCTGCTCGCCGCGGCGCAGGTACGCCAGCCCCAGCGCCCGCCCGATCCCGTCCGTGCCTCCCGAAACCACCAGCGTTCTTGAACTCATGGGTTCATTCTATTGAACTGAGTGGTAGACCAACAGGGCAAGGTTAGGATCATCGCTGTGAGCACAGCAGGGGTGGATACCGCCCGGTCACGGGGACGGATTGACAAGCGGCAGGCCATCCTGGTCGCCGCGTTCACCGTGTTCGCCCGCGAGGGCTACGCGCAGGCATGCGTGCAGGCGATTGCCGCTGAGGCCGGGGTCGCCAAGCCCACCGTCTACAACCACCTCAACGACAAGGCCACCCTGTTCCGCCACGCCGTGACCGCCGCCGCCGACCGCGTGCACGCCGCGGGGGTGGCCGTGGTGACGCGACTCGCCGACACCGGCCACCTGCGTGACACCGCCATCCACCTGCTGCGCATGCACGCGGCCCCCGAATCCATTGCGCTGCGCCGACTGCTCCACACCGAACTGTCCCGGCACCCCGAACTGCTGGCCGCCCTGGACTGTGCCAACCAGGTCCAGCACGCGCTGGCTGACCGATTCGCCCGCCTTTCCCTCGCCGGGCACCTCAGCACCGAGAACCCGGACCTGGCCGCCGAGCAATTCCTCGCCCTGCTCACCGGCCCGTGGGACGCCCGATCCCGACTGGGCACCCGGCCTATCCCCGACCAAGAACTGCAAGCAATCGCCGACGCCGCAACACACACCTTCCTGGCCACGTACGGAACCGGACATCCCCTGGAATAGGCGAAGCCACCCCTTCGGCATCATGCTAAGGAAACACCCACCGCCACACACGACGACCGCGTCACGCTCCAACAAGCTCAATGAGTTCACGACTTCCGCTCAGATGCAGAAACCAGACCGGCCCCCGCGCCGGAGTACATCTCGATATCTCCGCTTGAGCGCGGAGGAAGCCACAATTCCTCCGCCTTCCTGATACGCGCGGATCCAGTCCGTGATCGCGTGCAGCCACGGCCAGCGGTCCTCGTCCGTCAGCGGAATTCCGGCACTCATTTTCGCAATGTTGACCTTTGAATGAAATTCGTCCGCTTCGGCGTATTTCACTCCGAGTTCCGCGGCGAGTGCGGTGCCGACCGTGGTCTTGCCCAACCCGGCCGCACCCGATACCACGACAACGGTCACTGCGCCCCCTTTGCCTTCCGTCATGCTTTCCATCGAAATTAGCCGCCAGACACGGAGTCGGTGGAGTGGTACTTCTCACCCCGGCCGACAGAACGACAATTCGAAGCTCTTTCACATCTACTAGAGCGTAGACTTCACTCGCCAAACAACCGGCAGAACAGTTTTCCGGTCGCATTCAGACAATCCAGTTACGTCTTTCGGTGAAGCACCTCACGCCCGGCTGCCAATTTCACTTTCCAGAAACACGCCGCCGACAGGATCGAACACATGTGGACCTACCTGACGGATATGGACGGGGTGCTGGTGCACGAGGAGCACCTGGTGCCCGGCGCCGACGAGTTCCTCGCCGAACTGCGCGCCAACGACATCCGGTTCCTGGTGCTGACCAACAACTCGATCTACACCCCGCGCGACCTGCGGGCCCGGCTCGGCCGCACCGGGCTGGACGTGCCCGAGGACGCGATCTGGACCTCCGCGCTTGCCAGGAACCCCCGTGTGAAACCAAAACCACCCCGCACGCGACAAGGTCACCGCCCTTGCGTCCGCGCAACAGGCGATCACCTGTCCGCCGACACCGAGCCCGCCCATCTGATGTACGCGGTCACCGTCTTGGCGGCCTGCCGGTTCGACGTCGCCCAAGTAATCCGCATGCTCACCACCGGCAACGATAACGACCACAAGCAGGCCCGACGGGACGCCCTCGTCCGAACCGCAGGACGGCAGAACGCTCCGCGGACCCGACTCGCGACGAATGTCATCCGCCCGCCCTGTTGCCGATGACTGGTCGGCCTACTGGGCGAAGGTCGCGGTGTCGATCACGAACCGGTAGCGGACGTCGCTGTCGAGGACCCGATCGTATGCCTCGTTGATCTGGTCCACCGCGATGGTCTCGATGTCCGCACTGATTCCGTGTCGCGCGCAGAACTCGAGCATCTCCTGCGTCTGGCGGATTCCGCCGATGTTGGTGCCGGCGACGCTTCGCCGCATCGCGGCCGCCGAGAACATGCGGAACGACACCGGCTCCTCCGGCAACCCGACGAACACCAGCGACCCGTCCAGCCGTACCAGCCCCAGATAGGCGTCCACATCCAGGGTGGCCGACACCGTGCACAGGATCAGGTCGAACGATCGCGCCAGGGTGGTGAACGTTCGCGGGTCGCTGGTGGCGTGGTAGTGATCGGCGCCCATCCGCATCGCGTCGTCCTTCTTGCGCAGGCTCTGGCTCAGCACCGTCACCTCCGCGCCCAGCGCGTGCGCGATCTTCACGCCCAGGTGGCCCAGGCCGCCCATCCCGACGATCGCCACCCGGCTTCCCGGACCGATGTTCCAGTGCCGCAGCGGTGAGTACATCGTGATTCCCGCGCACAGCAGCGGGGCGGCGGCGTCCAGGGCGATCTGATCGGGGATCCGCAACACGTAGTTCTCGTCCACCACCACGTGCGTGCTGTAGCCACCGTAGGTCGGCTCCCCGTCGCGTCCGATCGCGTTGTAGGTGGGGGTCATCCCGTTCAGGCAGTACTGCTCCTCCCCCGCCCGGCAGTGTGCGCACTCGCGGCAGGAATCCACGAACACGCCCACGCCGACCCGATCCCCCACCGCGTATCGGGTCACCGCAGCGCCGATCTCGGCGACCACACCCGCGATCTCGTGTCCGGGCACCATCGGGAAGACCCCACTGCCCCATTCCTCGCGCGCCTGGTGGATATCCGAGTGGCAGATTCCGCTGTACTTGATCTCGATCAGCACGTCGTGGTCGCCCACCGGCCGCCGCGTGATGGTGGTCGGTTCCAGCGGCGCCTTCGCCGCCGGAGCGGCATACGCGGCAACAGTTCTCATCGGACGGTCTCCTTCTGTTCGCTCAACAGGGGTCGTAGTTGTTCACCGATCCATTCCGGCAGCGCCCGGCTGGCCGGATCCAGGCCGTTGTGATGCGGTCGGCGAACCGCTGCGTGGCCGCCGCACTCGCCCCGGGCTGGTGTGCCCGGGCCGGATAGGTAGCGCGGACGGGCTGCTGGAAATGTTCACGAGGAAAGTGCTGGAAACGCGGTTGAACGATCTGATTTCGCCGGTGATACCCAGGCACCAGATCGGCCTACCCGTGTCCGCGCTTTCTTCCGTTTGACATTCCGACGACCTCAGTCCCCTGGTGCCATTACTTCCCACACATCCACGAAACCATATCGTCGTTGACATTATCACCCACATAAGAGGACTGCGAGTTCTCAGGCTCCCGCCACAAATAGTCATCTTGGTCAACGTCAACAACATCATATGTATAGATTGTCTTGTCAATGTCGGTAGCCACCCACGAGCTGGTCTTGTGTTCGAATCCCCAGTTGTAGGCGTTGTCCGAGCAGGTCTCGAAGAACTGAAGCCTGCGCCCCTGGAAATCCCGGTCGGTGTAGAAGCAGTAGGCGTCCTTGATGCCCTCTCCGGACTGGCAGCCGTGCACATCCCGTGGGCCGGCGGTGTTCAGCCATTCGGCTCCCGCGGCACGCAAGGCATCTGGCCGCACGTTCCGGCCGAGACCTGCGGGGGCATATTCCTGACCGGGATCGGGGAAGGACATCACCACGTTCCCACCTCGCCACACGATCACATTGTCACTGACCTGTGTGCCCCCGGGGACGGCCGCCAACTGGGCCGCGATCTCACTCGCCGGGCCCGCGCCAGCCGAGGGGCTGGCGGATGCTACACCGGTGGTCGCTGCGACCGCCGCGCTCGCGAGCAAAGCCATCCGCATGATTTGTGTGCGCACTTGCCTGCATCCTGTTCTCTCCGTGGTTCGGACGTTCCAGGCGTAGAGTGCCCAGCCCTGCTTCCGACCGGCTTCGAGTTGTGTTCCGATGCGCTTCCGTGGTTCGGGACGCAGTGTGCGGCAAGACCGGCGGATCGCCTCGGTCACCACTGTCTCGTCACCGGCGACGTGGTGGCCGACCAAGCTCATGACCATCCCGATCCGTCATTCAGCGGACTGTGCAGCACCGATGGCTGCCGGTACGGTCGCGCGCTCCTGGGCCTCCAGTAACTCGTCGCCGTGCTCGAGTATCCATCGTCCTAGCTCGCGCATCGGTCCATTGACGAGGCTCGTACCCAGCGGGCTCAGGCGGTATTCGACGCGTGGCGGCGCGGCGGGATAGCTGTGGCGTTCGACCAGGCCGTTGGCGAGTAGCCGACGCAGGGTCTCGGTCAGCACCTTGTCGCTGAGACCGCCGACCGCCTCAAGCAGCTCAGAACGGCGCCGCGGCCCGGTTCGCAGGCCGACGAGCACGACCGGGTCCCAGGTGTGGGTGAACAGTTCCGTCGCCGCACGCAGGCGGCAGTCAACGAGCAACTCATCGCAGGAGCCGCGTCGGTCCACGGTGCGGTCGGAATTCGTCGATGCCATGGTCGCGCGTCCGTTTCCTACCGATCGGTGCGTCTCGGATTCCTACGGTAGCTGTAACTCTCGGCAGTCCACGATCAAGTGAGGAGCCAACCATGCGTATCGGGATTCTGGGCACCGGCGCCTTGGCCATCGCGTTGGGCGGGGCATGGACCCGCGCCGGGCACGAGGTGTTGGTGGGCGGCCGCTCACCAGACAAAGCCGCGGCCGCGGCCGCGCGGATGGGTGGACCAGCCCAGGCGGTAGCTCCGGCCGAGGCGGTTATCGAGCGGGACGCCGTGCTGGTCGCTGTGTCCTGGCCGGGGTTGCCGGGCATCCTTCGCGCCGCCGGGGCGGCGGATGGTTCGCTGGCCGGCACGCCGTTGATCGACCCTACCAACGCCGTCGAGCATGGCGTCGGCGAGTTGCTCACCCGGGATGGCCGCGCGGCAGCCGAACATATCGCCGACTGGGCGCCGGGTTCGCAGGTGGTCAAGGCGTTTCACCTGTTCGCCGCCGATCAATGGAGCGAGAGCCGGAAGCCGGTGACGGTGGTGCTGGCTGGTGACCATGATGCCGCGCTCCGCACCACTGCCGACCTTGTCCGCGACGTGGGCGCGCAGGCTGCGGTGCTCGGGTCACTGAGCCGTGCCCGTCAGCTCGAGGAAGTCGCCGGATTCGTCATAGGACTCGCGTTTTCCGGCGTCGATCCGACCTCCGCGATCCCCCGAGTGCCGACACCCGCTACCACGGCTTGAGAGTGTCGGCGCCCGGTAGCCGCCCGCGACGTCGAGCACTCCGCTCATCGCGGCGAACACGGCATCGCCCTCGTCTGCAACGCCCATCAGACGAATGTTCACGGTCACGCGGTTCCGTCATTTCCTATGCGGCGACCGCGAGCCGGGGCGGCGCGCTGGTCGTGTCGTCGATCGGGGTTGCACTTCGGCATGGCGGCAGCCCGGGCAGCAGGAGTTGCTCGGGGCCGGGCCTGCAGTCTGGGCATCCGCGGCCGTGCTTGACGTAGCGGGCGAGGGTGCCGTCGTCGGGCATCATCGTGGGCACCGGGTATCCGAACTCCAGCGCGACCGTTTTGGGTTCGGCGCGGTTGAGGCCACTCCAGATTTCCCACGGTTCGCCACGTTCGAGCGCGGAGAGCGCGCACTGGAGCCGGACCGGGCATCCGGCGCAGATCAGTCTGACCGCGTAGTGCGCGGGTTCGCCGGGTTTGCTGTCGTGCCAGGCGTTCCGGATCTCGGGGAAGTTGTTGCAGGCATCGAGGTCGTGCCTCGCGGGTAGCCACGGCAGGTCGGTCACGTTCACGTGGTCACTACCGCTACTGGGACGGCCGCCTTGCGGCACGCCGGGCCGCGACCGCAATTGGCTGACCTGGCGAGAGGCATTGGTAGATCTACGTATGTCCACGCGTATTTCCGATCTGCGCAAAAGTCAGATTCGGCCGGAAAATTCCCATAGCGCCGGTTCGCAGTACTTCTTCGTCGGGAAATAGGTAATCTCGCGGACGTATTCGAGACGATCGGATCGGAGATAACCGTGAACAGCGCAATTCACCGCCAGCGGCGGTCGTTCGGGGCCGCGGTCGTGCTCGCGGCGGTCGCGTTGGTCGCCGCTTGCGGTCCCGCGGCCGCCATCGCACCGGCCACCGGGGCCGGGAAGTCCGCGCCGGGGTGTCAGACCACCGCGCCGCCGCCACAGGCGACGCTCAACAACGTGCGCGCCGCGAGCCTGACCGTTCCCGCCGCCCCGTTCGGGCTGGCCTACGCCCGATCGGGTCGTACGGCGTTCGTCGCATTGCGGACCGAACTCGGGGTGCTGGCCACAGACACTTTCCCACCTCGGCTGGTGCGCACGATCCCGCTCCCCGCGGAGAGCCTGGGCAAAAGCGGCGCCACCGGACTTGCCTTGACCCACAACGGCAGCAGTCTGCTCGTCGCCACGGGGCGAGGAGCGATCGTGCTGGACGCGGCCAAAGCCGAGGTCGGCATGCCAGGGGCGGTGCTGGGCACGCTGACCGGCACGGTCGGGACCAGCGCGATCGCGGTGACCGTTTCCCCCGACGACCGGTTTGTCTTCGTCAGCCAGGAATACGGGAATGCCCAGACCGGTGGCCGCGGTGCCATCGAAGTCTTCGATCTGCGCACGGCACTGGGCGGTGGGTTCGGCCCCGGGACCGTCGTCGGCAGCGTCGCGCTCGGCAAGGCGGTGGTCGGCTCCGCGATTTCCTCCGACGGCCGCTGGCTGTACGCGACCAGCCAGCTCACCCCTGACGGGACCGGCGGGCAGGGACAACTCGGCGTCCTCGATCTCACCAAGCTGGAAACCAATCCCAGCGGGGCATTGCTGCGCAACGTGCCCGCCGGTTGCAACCCAGTGCGGGTCGCGCCCGCCCCCGATGGGAAGACGGTGTGGGTCACCGCGCGGGGGAGCAACGCCCTGCTCACCTCGGTCCAGGTCGGCAGCGCCCCGGTCGGGCTGACCTTCACCCGGGACGGCGCCCGGATCGTCACCGCCGACTCCAACCGGTTCGACACCCCGGGCGCGACCACCGGCCTGACCGTGGTGGACACGCGCGCGGCCCTGGCTGGGAAACCGGCCAACCTCGGACGCATCCCCACCGGCACGCTCCCCCGCGAGTTGGCCCCCAGCCCGGACGGAACCACCCTCCTCGCCACCAACTTCGGTTCCCGCCAAATCCAGGCTCTCGACACCACCACCCTGCCCTGACATCCAGAGGGAGACGACGATCCCAGCAATCGCGAACCCGGCCCAGGTATAGAACCGCCCGTGCTGGCGCCGCTGGCCTGGCGATCAGCAGATCCGCCAGGCCGACCAGCTCTTCGTCGGAGAGCGCACTCTTCCAGCCTGTACCGCCACTTCCGCAACCGCACCGAGCTGATGCTCGCAATCGTGGACCACGTGCTGGTCCAAACCATGCACGACTACCAGCGGCAGGGGACCTGGCGCGAGCGACTCCTCGACCTGACCAGCGCTCATGGGACGCCTACGCCGCGCTGCCACAACTGGCCAAGGACACCAGCCACTACCCAGGCAGCGGACCCGGCAGCCAACTGGTGATCGAGGAAACCCTGCAGGGCCTCTCAGCGACGCCGGAGTCCCCGAGGAACTCATCCCCGAGTGGTACCACCGGCTGGTGACCCTGTCCGTGTCCCTCATCTCCGCGCACGCAGCCAGCCAATCCTCCGGCCCGGCCGAGCAAAAGCGAAGACTGGAAACCTTCCGAGTCATCACACTGGGCGCCGACCCAGCAGACTATCCCGGGCTGGCTCACTACAGTCGCCGCATCCAACCCATCGGTTTCACCCGCGAGAGCTTCCTCGCCACAATGAAACCGATACTGGACACGGTACCGGCAACGCCAAGAACGAAACGGTACCTAGCGCTGCGGCCCAGACGTCCGACGCGACGGACGTCCAACGCGAGAACCAGAAGTCTCCGACCCGCCAGCCGTGCCCGTAGAGCCTTCCTCAAACCGAGGCGCACCGACGTCGGCATGACAGCGTGCTCGGCAAGGGCTTCTGGTGGCGATTGAGGCACACTCGGCGTGTGACTCTAGACGATGAAGGATTGTCGGTCCCGCGTGCGATGATGAATCGGTGATCGTCGTTTTCGATGCCGAGCTGTGGATATGGGATGCTCGCCGCTCCGACAGTTGGTTCTTTGACTACCAGCGAAGAGCCGAGCCCGTATTACGCGAAACTCCCGGTCAGCGGCATGAGCGCGCGTTGTTAGACGAATCCCCACTCCAAGGGGTTGGGATTCATGTACTGCTCGCCCGCCGGGGAGACCTCGAACAGCTCGACAATGTAGCCGCCCGGCATCTCGAATCGGCCCTGGTAGCCGATGGGAACGGGTGTCTTTCCCTGGAGCACTGTCATCCCCGCGGCCTCGGCCGCCTTGAAGGTGGCCTCCATGTCATCGGTCTTGTAGATGACTTTCGTCTTGGCGAGGTATTCCGGGAACCCGTCGAGTGAGTCGGTGATGACTGCGGAGATGTTGCCCAGCTCCGACGTGATGCCGACGACCTGCAGGTTGTTCAACCGCGGAATCCTGAACACGTACTCAAGGCGTGCGCTGAAGTTATGCAGGTAGCTCCGGACGAAATCCGGACCGTGGGCCACCTTCACAAAAACACGGATATACGGCTCGCCTGTCAGAGTCTTCGACAGATCAGACATGAACTTGCTCCTGCTCCAGCCCGAAGGCGAACGTCCACCCATGCCGTGTTCGGCTGCACGCCGACGATCACGCTTGACCATAGCCAGGCTCCGCTCGCCGCCGGCGCCGGGCCATCGGGCCGGGCGGCGTATGTGTCACAGGAGGATGACGGTGCGCTCGCCGGGTGCGTCCTGGTGGGCCCAGGCCGCCTCGACCTGCTCGAGCGGGAAGGGGTGCGGGCGCACGGCCATGCCGCCCGCGGCGATCGCGGCGACGAGCTCGGTGAACTCCCGCTGCATGACGTCCATGGGGACCGCTCCGATGCCGCTGCCCAGGACGCGGAATGCGTTGGAGCGCATGGCGTGTCCGGACAGCGTGATGGTGTCTCCGCCCATGCCGCCGATCTGCACCCAGTCGAGCAGGCGGGTGTGCTGGGTACGTGCCTCGAGGACGGCGCGCATGGCGAGTTCGGTGGGAGGTCCCCATACATAGTCGAGGACCACGTCGACCTCTGCGGCGGCCTCGGCGAGCGCGGCCGCGGTGGCGTCCTGGTCGGGGGTGAGTTGGACGATGTCGGCCGCGCCTTCGGTGGTGAGTTCGTCGAGGCGGGCGCGGTTGCGTCCGGCGGCGATCACGCGCTCGGCTCCGAGATGCTTGGCGACCTTGACGGCCATCGATCCGGCGTTGCCGGTCGCGCCATGCACCAGGACCGATTGCCCGGCCTGGAAGGGCACCCGGGTGCGCAGCGCGGCCCACGAGGACAAGGCCGGGTTCATGGTGGCGACCAGGAGTGCGGGGTCGGTTCCGTCCGGGACGGGGATGGCGGTGGCCGGGTCGATGGCGATGCGCTCGGCCAGGGAGCCCGCGCCCATCGGCATGACGAAGGCGAGGCTGCCGTCGGCCCGGCGGATTACGGCGTCGGCGCCGGCCAGGGCAGGCAGCGTCTTGGGGCTGGTGTAGTGCTTGCCCGCGGCGATTCCCTTGGTGGCACGGTGCACGCCGACGGCGAGGACGTCCACCATTTCCTGGCCGGGGGCAGCCTCGGGGGCAGGGATGGAGCGGAAGTGCGGCGGCTCGTCGAATGACTCCACGAGCGCGGCATTGATCATGGACATGCGCGTTTCCCTTGCTTGACGCACGGCACCGTTAAGATACTGATCGGTTTCTTAACGCGTCGAGTGTACGGCTGCAGGTTAAGATACGCAAGCGGATCCAATCGCATGGCGAAATGCCATGAAAATCGACATACGGGGGTACCGGTGAGTGAGCGGCGCAGAGAACGCACCCCCACCCGGCGTAGGGGCGCCGCCCTGGAGAACGCGATAACCGATGCCGCCTGGGACATACTCGTCGAGCACGGCTACAACGGCTTCACCTACGAGGCCATCGCAGCACGCGCCGGAACCAGCAAACCGGTGCTCTACCGGCGCTGGCCGCAGCGCGAGGACCTCCTCATCGCCACGCTCGCCCCTCACTGGCGTCCACTCGACGTTCCTGACACCGGCTGCCTGCGCCAGGACGCCCTCACCCTCCTGCGTACGGTCAACGCCGAGCGGGCCCGCACGGTGATACTTCTGCGCATCCAGCTGGCGGATCACTTCCGCGAGACCGGCACCACCTTCAAAGACCTGCGCAGCCGCCTCCACCCCACGGACCAACAGCCCCCCTTCGCGACGCTTGTCGACCGCGCCGTCAAACGTGGCGAGCTTACGGATGTACCGCGACCCGATCGCGTGGTGAACCTGCCCTTCGACCTGGTGCGCCACGACATGCTGATGGCCATGGGTGCGGTACCGGACGAGACGATCGTCGAGATCGTGGACACGGTATGGCTACCACTGCTCGGCCTGCCACTCCACGGCACGCAAGCAGGACCCTGAGCTGCCGCGATGACGTTCCGCCGCAACTTCCGAACCCTCAGGGGCTCCGCCCTGGGTGCCGAACCGAGGGGGAACCCTCACAGCACCACGACCGAGCAGGCGGCTGCCACCGCCGTGCCACGCCCCGGCGCCGGACACGCCGAGTCCTGGCCACACTGGCGGATGCGCGGCGGAGGGAGACGGCGACTGCGTCACTCTGCGACGGTGGCGGGTTCTCCGGGTAGTTCAGGGCCGGAATGTGCAGTTCCGGTAAGAAGAACGGCGAGCACCCGGTCTCGCTGGACCGCGCCAGCGTGGAGGTCCAGACAGTTCTGTGTTGTCCCCGCCGCGGCGGCCGCGAGGAACGGTACGTCGGCCCACGACAGGTCCGGGCGCACAGCGCCCGCCCGCTGTGCGCGTTCGGTCGCCCGGCGAATGAGATCGCGCAACCGTTCGCGCGCCATGTCGGCCTCGGGACTTCCGCCCTGCGCGACCAAGGCGTCCGACAGGCCCTTGTTTTCCACCTGGGACAACGTGAACGCCCGCAGCAGCCCGGCGAAACCCCGGCCTGGATCGGGATCCTCAAGCACGGCCCGCGCCTTGTCCTCGAGTTCGCCGATAACCTCCAGCAGGATCGTCTCGAGCAACGCCTGTCGTGATGGGAAGCGCCGGTAGAACGTGCCCGGTCCGACACCGGCCCGCTTGACGATCTCGTTGGTCGACACCTCAAGTCCGACTTCCGCGACGGCTTTTCGCGCCGCCGCGACCAGTGCTTCCTCGCTTCGCCGGGCGTCCGCCCGCAGTCCTGTCATATCCCCCACGCTAGACGGAGAAGTGTTCTCCGCCTAACGTGGGGGCATGAGAAGACGAGTTTGGCTGCTCACCGGCGCGTCAGGCGGCCTGGGCTCGACACTGGCGCGGTTAGCCTCGGCAGCCGGGGACGAAGTGGTCGCTATCGGCCGGAAATCCGTCGACATCACCGACCCTGCACAGGTCCGGTGGGCTGTCGCCGAGGCCGCCGCCACCTTCGGCCGGATCGACGTCGTGGTGAACAACGCCGGTTATGCGGCGGCCGGCGCCTTCGAGGAGCTGTCCGACGCGGCGCTGCGCGAACAGTTCGAGGTCAACTTCTTCGCGGCCGCCGACGTCCTGCGGGCGACGCTGCCGTACCTGCGGGCCGCTCGCTCTGGCCACATCGTGCAGATCAGCTCGCTGGCCGGTCAGATCGGTGCCCCTGGCATGAGCGCGTACACGGCAAGCAAACACGCGCTCGAAGGGTTGTCGGTGTCGCTCGCCGAGGAACTGGCCCCGTTCGGTATCCGGGTCAGCATCGTCGAACCGGGCGCCATCAACACTGGCTTTCGTCGGAGCTGGGCCGAACGCGAGCGTCCCGGGACGATCGCCGACTACGACGGGCTGGACCGTATCGGGCGCGACGCCCGTCGACCGACCGAACCGGAGGAGGTGGCCGCCGCGATCCTCGCGCTGGTCGACCTGCCGGAACCACCATTGCGGCTGCCCGTCGGCAGCGATGCCGCCGCCGGAATCCGCGCCGCCCGTACCCGCCAGCTGGCCGACTTGGAGACCCGATGGACCGCCTGACCGGAAAGACCGCGTTGATCACCGGCGGCAGCGAGGGAATTGGCCTTGCCATCGCTACCGCGTTCGCGCGGGAAGGGGCAAACCTCGTGCTGCTCGCCCGCGACAAGCGCAAGCTCGGCGCCCTGACACTGCCCAACACGCGCACCGTTGCCGTCGACCTCAACGACGAGGACGCACTCATCGCCGCTGTCGACCCCCTGGACGTCGACGTGCTCGTGAACAACGTCGGTCTCTCACACATGCCGCCGCTGGCCGAACTCACCAAGCCCCAGTTCGACGCGATGGTGCACCTCAACCTGCGCGTGCCGGTCGTGCTGACCCAGTTGTTGCACGAGCGGCTGACCGCGATCGTGAACATCTCCAGCTACTGGGCGGACAAGATGGTCGCCGGGCGCCCGTCCTCGGTCTATTCGGCCACCCGCGGCGCGCTCAACTCGCTCACCAAGGCACTGGCCAACGAGCTCGGTCCGCACATCCGGGTCAACGCCATCGCACCCGGCTCAATCCGCACTCCGACGTTCGAACGCGCCTACCTCGCGCAGATGACCTCGGACCAGCGCGCGGATTACGAGCACTACGTGCACGACGCGTATCCGGCCCAGCGGATCGGCGAACCCGAGGACGTGGCCGAAGCCGCCGTTTACCTCGCCTCAGACGACGCCCGCTGGGTGACCGGCACAGTGCTGCACGTCGACGGCGGATTGACGGTCAGATAGGACCCACGCGACGACACCATCCGGATGGACCGGTCTCAACCTCAACGCCGCCACCAACGAAGCCCCCGAAACCGGCCCCTGGCAATACAACCCGATCTTGAACTCCTCCACGACACGGACCCACGGCTGGCCACCTTGGGACGGCAGCCCGTGCTGCCGATGTACTTCCGGCCGACCTATCACCAGAAGCGGCGCCTCACAGACCTGCTCTCCACCGCCCCCGGACTCCGAAACGGCGTCGGCCACCTCGCACCGGAAGCGGTGGCGCATCCGGAACCGGCCGCCGACCACGTGACAACCCGCTTCTCGCCCCACGAACCCTCGCCCGAGCAGACAGCACCTGCTCAGCCAGGCTGACGGGCTTCCCAGGGGTGGCACGGACAGTCAGCGGAACAGGCGGAAGAACCCGCGCACCTGCTTGACCAGCGACTCCGGCTGCTCCAGGGCGGCGAAGTGGCCGCCTCGCGGCAGCTCCTCGAACCAGCGCAGGTCGGTGAACCGCAGCTCGGCCTCCCGCCGCGACGGGCGGGTTATGTCGCGTGGGTAGACCGACAGCCCGGACGGCGCGGTCACCTTGTCCCGGAAGTGGGCGAAGCTCTCCCAGTACAGGCGCGCCGACGACGTGGCCGACGCGGTGAACCAATAGACCGAGATCTCGTCAAGGATCGTCTGCCGCGACAACGCGTCCTCGGGATGGCCGTCGTTGTCCGTCCACGCCCAGAACTTCTCGGCGATCCAGGCGGCCTGCCCCGCCGGGGAGTCGGTGAGGCCGTAGCCGAGCGTCTGCGGCCGGGTCGCCTGGATCGCCGAGTACCCCCGGCCGGTGCGCTGGAACTCCTTCTCGGCCGCGAGATTCGCCCGCTCCGCGGGCGTCGGGTCGTCGAACGTGCCCGCCGCCACGGATCCCAGGTTCAGGTGCACGCCGGCGACCCGCTCGGGCGCCACCTCGCCCAGCGCGCCGGACACCGCAGAACCCCAGTCCCCGCCCTGCGCGCCGTACCGCTGGTAACCCAGCGAAACCATCAACGTGTCCCAGGCGCGCGCGATGCGCGTGACCCCCACCCGGTCGTCGACGGCTTGTCACTCCAGCCGTACCCGGGCAACGACGGCGCGACCACGTGGAACGCGTCCGCCGGATCCCCGCCGTGCGCGCGCGGATCGGTCAGCGGGCCGAGGACCTCCAGGAACTCCAGCACCGAACCGGCCACCCGTGCGTGAGCACGAGCGGGAACGCGTCCGGCTCCGGCGAGCGGACATGCAGGAAGTGAACGCCCAGCCCGTCAATCGTGTCGCGGTACTGCGGGAAGGCGTTCAGCCGCTCGGCGAACCCGAAGTCGTAGTCCTCGGCCCAGCTGCGGCACAGCTCCCGCGCATACGCCAGCGGCAACCCCTGCGACCAGTCGTCCACCGGCTCGCGCTCGGGCCACCGCGTCCGTCGCAACCGTTCACGCAGATCCGCGATCTCGGCTTCGGTGATGCTGACCCTGAATGGCTCAGCGGCCACGGCAGGCTCCCTTCCTCGGTAAAGGCGTTATCGGATCAGATGCAGGTGGACCGTCGTCGCGGACTCCCACGCGTGGCGTCGGGTTCGGGGCGGCGGTAGGGCGCCGGGTCAGGCTGAGGACGAGTCCGGCCAGGGGGAGTGCCGCGAGCACGGCGAGGGCCACCGGCACCGGCACGATGCCGGACAGACCCGCGACAGCGGCACCCAAAACACCCGCCAACCCGTCACGGAACCGTCCCTCCCGACCTGCGCCAACACGCACATCTAATAGGGAAATGCAGCGCGTGCAGCACCGCCGGGGCGCTCACCTGCTCCAGCGGATTCGGCTCCGGCGCCAGCTCCGGGTTCGCCTCGACCAGCCCGCGCAGCTCGTCCTCGATCGCGTCGTACTCGGCGTCCGCCACCAGCGGCGAGCCCCGGTAGTAGGCGTCCC
>NZ_VTHK01000031.1:116302-124539 GCF_009765355.1 Amycolatopsis anabasis
CCTGAATGCGTTCCCCTGCGTCCACGGCACAGGACGCTACCCACGCCCACCGACAAAACACCACGCGACATTGTGGACGGACACTCAGCGGCCCGGGCGGTGGCTGCATGCTCACCGATAGAACCCGAACGATCGCCGGACGGCGCGATAGCCAAACCACACAGCGCGAGCGACCAACGCCAGCCACAGCGTGGGGCTGCCGAGGGTGACCAGTTCGCCCACGCGCGGTACAAGCGGGGCCTGACGAACCTCGTGTACGAGGTCACCGTCGCCGGTGTGCAGGGTGTAGCCGATCTCGATCATGACGTCGTCGCACCTCTCCCCCGGTACGGCCAGCCGAAACTGTCAGATCTTGCCTGCCGACCTCCCGAGTCACCGGGAACTGCGCGGAACGATGGACCGCCCACGCCGCAAGCGGGCACCACGACGCCACGGATTCACCCATTCGCCCGGCACCGCGCCTGGGTGGCCCTCGAAAACCACGAGGGGCTCCTCGAAACTCGGCCTGCTGCCTCCGAATGAACGACGCGGTGCCAACCCTGCCCACGACGGCCGGGGCGGCGCCCTTTCCGCCGGGTGCCGGTGCGGGGGCGGCCGGCCAGGCGTTCCGCGTGGACGATCTGATCGTCGAGTTCGGCGACCACGATCGACGCGCAGTACGGCTTCGACCACCTGCTTCCTCGGTGCAGAGATCGCGATCGTGGTCAACCGGCGAAAACAGCAAATCTGTTCATCTGCTTAGCAGTTACTTGGTTAGACCATTCGCCAAACTGGCAACCTGGGCAACTCCGACGCATTTTTCGACGACGGGGAGGGCTGATCGGCGATGGGCCCGCTTCGGCTACGCCCGCGTCTCCACCCGCGACCAGAACGCCGACCACCAGATCGACGCCCTGCGCGCCGCCGGGGTGCCCGAGGAGAACATCGTCATCGAGAAGATCAGTGGCAAGCTGTCCTCCCGCCCGAAGCTCAACCGGATGCTGGACAAACTCCGCGCCGGGGACCAGGTGGTGGTCACCCGGCTCAAACGGATCGGCCGCAACCACCGCCACCTGCTGGACCTGGTCGCCTGGTTCGGTGAACGCAAGGTCGACTTCCTCGTGCTGGAACAGGGCATCGACACCTCCACCCTCACCGGGCGGCTGGTGTTCCACTTCTTCGCCGCGCTCGCCGAGTACGACCGGGAGATGATCAACGCCAGCGCGCTCTACCTTCCTCGCCAGGAACTGGCGACATCGGCGCACCTTCCCGTGCCAGTCGAACAACGGTGCAGCGGGGGAATGAGACAAGAAGTTCCTCAGATTGTCCAGTAGTCAACACTTCAGTCGCTGTTCGGCGGCAGCGATACTAAATGAGCGCGTGTTCGGAGTTTTGTCTCTGCATATTCGAGCGCAAGCCGCTCTCTGTTTTCAAGGGAACGCATATGAAACAGATCCGAAGACTGGCGACTCTCGCGGCAGCCGTAGCGATACTGCTCGGCTTCTCGGTAGCGCCCGCGAACGCCATCGATGCCCGTCCGTGCGGGAACGAGCCGGTACCGCAGATCCGACTGGTACTCGGGCCGGGAGCCGTGGTCTGCTATGGCGGTTCCGTCGGCAAGATGAGAATCGACAACCTGCGGGTACAAGGATTAGCCGCGGGTGGCTACTACGGATACGTCAAAAGCTACGTGTACCGTGAAGCATTCAAGCCCGGAACCTTCCACCGGCTCGACTGGATAGTGACGGAATTGGAAATCACACCACCATTCTGACGACCAAGATGCCCGCCTAGCCTACCTAAGCTGATAAGCATGTTCTTCGAACCTCCCGGCCCGCGCCGAGACGACGCGCACTTCACGGCCTCACCAGACGACAGGCCACCGTCATGGCTTGGGCCTCCCGACGCCATGCTGCCGGGCATCGTCCCGGTGCGCGAAGTGGTAGCGCGCGCCGACGACGCGGTGGTCGTGCTGGTTGCCGCACATGCCTATCCACAGGGATGCGTACTAGACGTTGCCGCAGCGTGTCGCGCGGGAGCCCACCGTGGCGGCCAATGGCTCGGTCACCCCAGCAAGATCGACGTCGTCATGTTCTCGCAGCATGCCGAAGAGGCACTGCCTGACGAGGTGCTGCGCATGGGCGTGCAGTTCGCCGACGGACGTAAGGCCACCACGCTGGAACAACACCGGCTGAGATGGCACACCGAGCGGGTGAGCCCTCGTCACGGGCCCGTCCTCGTGTCCCTCAGCGGGCCGAGCGGGGTAGCGCGAGACGATCTCGTGGAGATCCATCAACGCCTGTGGTTGTGGCCCCAGCCACCTCCGGAACCGTTCGACTTCGTCGTCGAATGGCCCGCAGCGGGCATCGCCCTGACCCGCCATCGTCTTGACGGCACCTCGATCGCCTCCGCCGCCCGTACAACATCACCGTACTGGCCCGAGGCGACCCGCTGACGCGGCCATGCTGTTTCGAGGCCTCCGTCGTCAGTCCCTGCGCAGGTGCCGGTCGACCTCCTTCTCCCCAAGACGCCGAAAAGTTTCACCGGCATCAGGATCGCGCTCCGCCAACGCCTACTCGATACGCTGCCGCCCCACCGGAAACACCGCCCCTGACCAGTGGCTATGCCCGGCGCGGCAGGCTTCTCCCGTATTCCGGTGGCCCTCCTCCAAGGCCCGCATCGCCTCCGCGCTGCGCCGCGCCGGCCGCACCCGCTACATCGACGCCACCACCGCCGAACTGCACACCGCGCTGCGCCTCCCGCAGTTGCGCCACCCCGAACTCGTCGAGCAGGCCATGGGCCGTCAAGCGCTGGCCCTCCTGGCCACCCTCGACGCCGAGGCCTTCCGGCAACACCCGGACTACGCGATCATCACCAGCTTCCCCGGCCTGGCCGACAACGCCGGCGCCCGCGTGCTCGCCGAGATCGGAGACGACCGCAACCGGTTCGCCGACGCCCGCGCGCTCAAGGCCTACGCCGGACCCGCGCCAATCACCCGCGCCTCCGGCCGCTCGATCTCGGTCACCTTCCGCCGGGTGAAGAACGACCGCCTGGCCGCCGCCGGCTGGCTCTGGGCCTTCATCGCCGCCACGCACCGCGAACCCGCCAAGGCCCACTACCGGCGCCGACGCGACCACGGCGACCGGCACTCCACCGCGCGGCGGCACCTGTTAAACCGACTGCTCGGCCAGCTCTACCACTGCCTGTAGACCGGCCAGACCTACGACGAAACCAAGGCATTCCCGAATGAGCGCGACACACCCACGGACTCGGCCGCAGCCTGAACCCAGTGCAAGATCGTTGTCATCTTGCTGCCGCGGTGATCATCACCGATGGTCCACGGTGCCCAGCAGCCTCGCACGGACGGAACGAAGCTGGGCGCTGGTGAGTCCGGCCTGGCGCAGATAGGGGGCACGTCCAGGGAAGCGAGGGTGCGGATGACGGCCTGCCGGGCTGTGGTGCCGTGGCGGGTCAGGAGCGCGTCGATCCGGCTGTTCTGGTCACCGAGGCCGAGGGCACGCCAGGCCGGTTCCAGGCGCGCGGCGCTGAGCGCGTAGTCGGCCGCGATCGCCTCGGCGGGGACGTCGGCGAGGGCAAGCAGCAGGACGATAAGTCCCGGTCCGGTCGCGCCCACCCTCGCAGTGGACGAGCACGCCGCCGACGGGTGCGTCGCCGACGGCAGCGATCGCGCGGGCGATCCGGTGCGGGAATCGGTCGAGGAACGCCCGGTAATACAGCGGTGTGCAGTCGAGCCCGCCAGACCAGTGCCGCCAGAACTCGGTGTCGCCGGGGTCATCCAGCGGCGCATGCACGGTCATCAGACCCGAAGGACGGGAGGTGGGCGTGGGTTGACGTTCGTGGAAGTGACGCAGGTCGACGATGGTTTTGCTGCCGTAGGCGCGCAAGGCGGACCAGCCCACGCCGGTCAGATGGTCGGCCGCGTCACCACGCACCACCGCGGCCCAGGCTGTCCGGCGGCCGTCGCGGCTGAGCAGCCCGCCCAAGTCCCGCATATTAAAGGCGCCCTGCCAGTCCAGATGCCGGTCCGAATCCACCTCGGAAAGACGCCCGGACCCGCACCATCGTTGCTCTTCCTCAAGCCTTCGCCACCGTCGCCGACCGGCCAGGCCGATAGCCACATCAGGCAGTGGCTTGACAATTACCAAGATCGGAGGTCTGCGGAACCGCCGGAATCCCGCCCGAGTCGCTGGACCAGCTCTCCGACGAGGAGAGCCTGATCGTCGCGCCGATCGCGCACGCCGGAGTGCACCCCATCCTCACCAACGGCCGCGACGGCAACGCGGTGATCGGCGAGATCGCACTGTGGGCGGACTTCATGCCCGCCACCGAAAACCTCCGCCCCACCAGCTTGTTTGCCCACGACCCGGAAACCGACATCACCACCAGCCCGGTGCACCGGTTCGCCGGCGCCGTACCCGCCGTCGGCGCCCCGGCCTACCCCGACCTGACCTGCTTCCTCGCCACCCAGGACGAGCGCACCACCCGCGCCTACATCGAGCACGACGCGTTCGACCCGGCCGCGGGGATGACCGCGCTCGTCGACGAGCGTGCGGCGGTGTGGGTCCAGCACAGCGGCGACCTCGTCGTCGCCGGAGAAGCCGAGCACACCGGACCACTGCAAGCCCGGCTGCGAGAACTGACCGACCGCTGGATCCAGGCCGGGAAACCGGCCGCCACTAGGCTAGCCCCGGTCCGGAATATTGCCGAGCGCTGATCAATTTTCACCGCTCAACCACTACTGATTAACTTCAAACTCGGTATGCGTGCCACCTACTTCGAGCCAATGAGCTGATTTTCTCCGGAAACGCACTCTCAGCTGAGGGTTCCGAGTACTCTCCGATTCAGAGCCTTTTGTCCGAATTGCCGGGGAGGAGCGCGATGGATCTACTAGACGAACTCGCCGCAGCTAGGCGGCAGGCGGCCGAGCGAACCAGCCGCGTGCACGCGGTGATCGCGGAGCGCGCGGGCATCCGGATGCGGGGCGAGGCGGCCGGTGTCACGGCCACCGTGGACGGCAATGCCGCCCTGCTGGGCATCGAGTTCACCAGGGAGTCCATGCGTAGGCAGTCGCAGGTGCTCGGCACGCGGATCGTGGAGGCCGTTGCCGTGGCGCGGCGCGCGGCCGCACTCGACAGCCGTGCCGCGATGGCCGAGGTGCTGGGCAGTCAGGAGGCCGCCGACGCGCTGATGGGCAAGGACGACACGCTCGAACCAGCCGTTCGGCCGGCTCCTGCCCGCACCGATGACTACTTCGAGAGGCTGGATTCTGATGGCTTCCTTCGATGAACTCGAAACACTGGCAGCGAAAGTCGACCGCGACTTCCGCGAACTCAGGGATCGCGCGGCCACGGCGAGTGCGCGCACCGTGGCCGAAGAGGTCGCGGGCGGCGCCGGGGTCGTCCGCGTCGGACTGAACGGCGCGCTCGTTGGCGTGGAACTCGACCCCGCCCAGATGGGATGGCTCGACGAGCGGCGCCTGGGCCCGATGCTCGTGGCCGCCGTGCGCGCCGCCGAAGCCAGGGCGAGGCAGGAAAGGGACGCGCTGCTCGCAACACCGGAGGGGACCGGACGATGACCTTCATCAGCGAGGACCATCCGCTGGCCAAGCGTGGCAAGGAGCTCGGCGGCTACCATGTCGTGCCGCGGCAGCTGGCGATCGCCGGGGACGATCTCCTCTCCACCGGCGGCCTGATGAATCGCATAGCCCGTGATATCGAGAACACGCATCTCGGCGCGGACGACCTCGGCATTCTCGGAAAAGAGGCCGATGACGCTCCCCGAGCCTACAACGATTCACTTGCCGAATTCGTGAAGCATTTCCAGGCATTGCACGACACACTGGCCGCGGCAGGCGAGATACTCAACGACATCGCCAAGTACTACGCCGCCAAGGAAGACGAGTACTACGAGCAGTTCAACCGGTTCGACGACCGATAGCCGGGGAGGGACCCTGTGGATATCGCACCGTGGCCGAAGGACGCGGATCAGAAGATCAGGGACGAGGCGGCTAACGCAAACATGCCGCAGGCCATCGAGATATTGGACAGACTGGCCAAGATCGTGATGGGCAACGCGCACCTCGTTGAGTACTACGCCGACATCTGGGACCCCAGGTCGGTCGAAGCGCTGACCGATGCGCAAGAAGAATTCGCCACGAATGCATCCAACGTCAACGACGTGTGGACCGGAACCGCAGCCGAAGAGTTCAAAGCATGGGCGCTCAAGTTCAACAATTCACTCAACGATTGCAAAGCCGCACTAAAAGGGCCCCGGGACGTGCTGTGGGAATGCAGCAGGCTTATCACCGAGACCTACAAGCTTGCCATCGAACTGATCGGGAAAGTCGCCTCCTCGCTGGTGACAGCTACCACCGGCGCGGTCTCGGTGCCGTTCGATCTACTCGGCATCATCGGCGACTTGCTGGCGGATTTCATCGACATGGCCGCCAAACTCATCGGTGAAGCACTGGTGAAGATGCGGGACTACCGCAAGGCAATGGCCGACATGCGCAGTGCGGCGGCCAGGCTCACCGACCTGGTACCCATGGGTAAAGTGGTCGCGGACAAGGAAGGCTGGAAAGTCCGCCCCGCCTAGCCGTGTTTCAAAGGTCGGGGGCCGTGTGTGATCGTGTCGGCGTGTCGTTGATCAAGTAGGAGAGGTCTCCGGTAGAGGGGTTGTCGACCAAGAAAACCCTTGTCTCACCGGCGACCTCGTGCCCAGCGTAGCGGTGGCGGGACGGGCCGATCTGACCGACGCGCAGTGGGCGGTGCTGCGGCCGTTGCTGCCTGTCGGGAAGAAGCCGGGCCGTCCGCCGAAATGGACCAAACTGCAGCTCATCGACGGGATCGGCGTGGCGGGTCCGGGTGGGTGCGCCGTGGCGGTATGTTCCGCCGGTTTACGGTCCTTGGCAGACGGTGTACGGGTTGTTCCGTCGCTGGCAACGCGCCGGTGTCTGGCAGCGCGTCCTGACCGCGTTGCCCCGACATAATTCTCTCTCTGCGTTGCTCCCATATTTCAAAGAACCGATCCTTAAATTGCCCCGTTTCGGCATTTTCAATGTCCACTCCGGCCTGTTGCCGCAGTATGCGGGGCCAGCGGCACCCGTCCACACAATGCTCGCCGACGAACCAGAACTAGGAGTAACCCTGCACGTGATTGACCGGGAGATCGATACCGGGCCAATCCTCTCCAGTGCCACACTGCCCGTGGATAAATCTCGATCGCTGTTTGGCCATCTTCCCAGGCTTTATGAACCGGGCGTGGAACTCTTTCTCCACGAACTACCAGATCTTGAGGCGGGACGCGTACCCACCGGCCGCGCGCAGGACCCCAAGGCGCGTCGCTATCACAATCTTCCGACCATGAACCAAATCGCCGCAGTCGAAGTGCACGGGTATCGACTGTTCAACACACAGGACTACGGCGAACTCGTCCAACGTTTCGGCGCCAACCGGCCACTAAATGAAATAGCGGATCTCTCCCAGAACGTTCCCCCACGCGAAAGAAAAACCCCACAACGCGACGGGTAAGCGGCTGGACTTACTCGCGCCCCGGACCGAGAAAGATGATATCCAATCGGCCCTGGCCCTCTGCGACATGGCGTGTGAGCACGACCGACAGGCTGTCTGTCTCTTACTTAAGAGCTGGCTGACCGTGATCAACTCCCTACACCGCTTTGATTGCGTACCGGTCTTCTCCATCGGCGCCGCCTTGTTCCCCGAGCACGTCGGTCGCATTCGTAGAACCCGCTGGCTGGCGCCTTCTGCCCCGGCTTCCCCATCGTGTCGCTGCTCTTGCTCATGCCCGGGGACTACCCCCGGCTGACCGGTCCGCACACCCGACCGCACCCACACGGGTGGCGCTGACCAGCACAAACCAATGCTGTCTGTCCACACTGGTCAAGATCAGATCTTCTGGTGCTGCTGGAAGGGACGGCGGGTATGTGAACGTGCTGCGGTTCCCCGTGCCGCTCGCACTGGCCCAACCGGCGCGAGAGGTCCCGGACGGGCCGCAGTGGCGCCACGAGCCCAGGGTCGTCCTATGGAAGGTTGCCTTGCGGGTGTCCGCCTTGGGTACGTTCCTGGGCTTCACGCTGGCGGCGGAGGCGGTGATTGCTCAGAACCGGCAGGGGTGCTCCTCGGCTCCTGGTGCCGTCAGGACGGGCGGAAGGGGACGTCGCGGGGGTCGGTGCTGGGTGTGGTCGCCGGTTCCGTGGGTGGGGGCGCCCACCGCTCCGA
>NZ_VTHK01000032.1 GCF_009765355.1 Amycolatopsis anabasis
CGGGCAGCCGCGTGGTGAGCGTCCGCGCAAGCACCACCTTCCTCGCCGCCTTATGCTCGGTCAGCTTCAGCGTCCACGCGACTTCGACGGGCACACCCCGGGATCTTCCTTGCAGGTTGTCCAGTTCCGCAATGGCTCTCAACTGCCGAGCCTGCGCCTGCGCGATCACCTCCCCCTCCGATTGAATAATGTCTTTCAGGTCCGCAAGTCTGGTATTTGTTTCCACGTCTCCTAGTTTATCGAAAACGGAAGATCGACACCTTTCTCGAATGGGTGAATCGGGCACAGAAACCAACGTAACCGAACGTGCTCATTCCGTGGGGAACTGTCGCTGGTGACCAACAACGCGAACCGACCCGAGGAGCGACAGTTTCCCACGGCGCGCCGAAGGCGTGCCTGAAACCCAACCCAACTCCAAGAAACGGCAACCACTCACCGCCCCGAACGTGCAACTCACCGCCCCGAACGTGCAATTCGCTTACCCGAACGCGCAACTCACCGCACCGCCACCGGCCACCGGATCACTCGAGAGCCGCCCGCGGAATCTGCGTGGTGAAGCAGAAGGGGTGTCCTGCGGGATCGAAGAACACACGCCACTTGTCCGGCCCGGGCTGGGTATCGGCCCGCCGCGCGCCGAGGCGAAGGGCCTCGGCCTCCGCCGCGTCCAGGTCCTGCACATCGAGTTCGAGGTGGATCTGCTTGGGAACCTCGTTGCCGGGCCAGGAAGGCGGCCGGTGGTCCGGCACCTGGATCATCACCAGCAGCATTCGTTCGATCTTCACCGCGACGACCTCGTCCTTGCGCATCACGATCTGACCGTCGAGGAGTTCGGACCAGAACTCCGCCAGTGCGGTGGGATCCGCGCAATCCAACGACACTGCCACCAAATGAGCCACCGCCATAGGCCGAGCCTAGCGAGAATCAAGATCGCGGGAAATCCGGATCAACCGCTGAGCACGCCGTCGAGCAGGTGGATACGGCGATCGGCGACCCGGTGGACCGCGTCGTCGTGCGTCGCGACGAGGACCGCGGCGCCCTCGTCGGCACACCGGCGCAGCAGGTCCAGCACGGCGGGTGTGCTTCCCGGGTCGAGGTGTGCGGTCGGTTCGTCGGTGAGCAGCACCTTCGGCCGCCCGCTCACCGCGCGGGCCAGCGCCGCGCGCTGTTGCTGACCGAACGAGACCTCCGGCGGATACCGGTCGCCGAGCCCGTCGATGCCGAGCCCGGCCAGCAGTTCGCCGACCCGCGCGCGGATTTCCCGTTCGCCCGGGCGATTGCCGTCCACCGCGAGCCGGAGCGGCAGGGCCACGTTCTCCGCGATGGTCAGTTCACCCGCGAGGCCGAGTGCCTGGGGGAGGACCGCGCAGGTGTGCCAAGGCGGCGCGCCGGCGATCGGCACCCCGTTGAGCAGTACGCTGCCCGAATCCGGGGTGTCGAATCCGCCCAGCAGCGCCAGCAGCAGGCTCTTGCCCGAACCGGACCGGCCGAACAGCGTGACCAGTTCACCGCTGGAGACCGAGAGTTCCAGGCCGCGCAGGACGTCGACGGCTCCGCTGGGATGCGCGAACCGGCGCCGCAGGCCGATCGCGCGCAGGATCGGCCGGTTCACCGTTCGACTCCGGCCAGCGCGCCGCCGCGCAGCCGCGCGACCCTGGTTCCCAGGCCGATCAGCCGATCGTCGTGGGACGCGACGAGCACCGCGAACTCCTGGGCCACCAGCTCCCGCAGCGTCTCCAGCACCAGATCCGCGGACGCCCGGTCGAGCTGCGAGGTCGGTTCGTCGGCCAGGATCACCGAGCACCCGCGGGCGAGCGCGCAGCCGAACGCCAGCCGTTGCTGCTGGCCGCCGGACAACGCGGCGATCGGCCAGGCGCCGGTTCCGGGCAGCCCGAGCCGGTCGAGGATCTCGGCGGGCCGGCAGGTCCGGCGGGCGGATCGCGCCGCGGCCACCAGGTTGTCCGCGACTGTGAGGTGGGGGAGCAGGTTGTCCGGCGGGTTCTGGAACACCAGGCCGAGGTGTTCGCGGCGCAGGGCGCGGCGTTCGGCGTGCCGCAGCGGACCGGTTTCCCGGCCGCGGAACCGGATCTCGCCCCGGGTGGGCGGCTCGACCAGCGCCAGCACGCGCAACAGGGTCGACTTGCCCGAACCCGAGGGCCCGGCGAACACCGTCATCCCGGCGCGCGGCACGTCGAGGGTCACGTCCCGGATGCCGGGCACCGTGCCCGCGGCGGTCGGGTAGTCGACCCCGACCCCGCTGAGCCGGAAGATCATCTCGTCAGGCACGCAACAACTCCGCGGTCCGGGTGGTGCGCACCGAGCGCACCGCGAGCCAGCCGGCCAGCACGACGACCAGCAGGCCGATACCGAGCACGCCGAGGACGAACGGCGTGGCATCCGGCGGCGTGGATCGCGGGGCCAGCCAGGTGGCGGGGTCGAACCGGGGCGCGGAGACCGCCGCGACGCCCGTCCCGCAGACCACCCCGATCAGCACGGCGAATCCGGCCAGCGCACCCAGTTCGAGCAGATGGCTGCCCAGCATCGCCTTGCCGCTCATCCCCATGCGCAGCACCAGCGCACCGGCGAGCGCGTTCTGCCGCCTGCGGAGTTCGACCGCGACGAGCAGGCCGAGCACCGCGACCACCCCGAGCACGACGCCCAGCACCCGGACATAGGAGAACGTCCACTCCACGACGTAGAACGGTAGCGCGTCGAGCGCGGTCGCCTTGCTGAGCGGATTGTGCACGGCCAGGCCCAACGCGGTGAGCGCGTGCGAGGTCGTCTCGAGCGAGGCGCCGGACAGCACGCTCCAGCGGGGAACCGCCGCCAGTTGTTCCGGGGTGAGTGAACTGCGGGAGATCACATAGCCGGGCTTGCCGCCGATCAGGGGGAACACCGGCAGATCGGCGATCGGCACCGCATCCGGCAAACCGGGCAGCGCGAGGCTTTGCGCGTCGGTGTGGCCGATCCGGATCGCGGGCAGCCCGGGTCCACTTCGGACATCGAGCCGGTGCAGCAGTTCGTTCGCCCGCTCGGGCGTCAGGTCACCGAGCCAGGCGGCGGTGGCGAAGGTGGCCGGGTCGACCACCAGCACCACGCTTCCGGTCCCGGTGATCTCGCCGACCAGGCTGCTGTTCCCGCGCAGTTCGGCGGGCAGCGGAACGGCTCCGGTGCCGAGCTTGGTCTCCGTGTCGACCTTGGTGTTGGCGCCGACGAACAAACCGGACTTCTCCTCGAGCGCCTGCCGCTGCCCGGCGGCGATGCCGTCCCCGGTGGCCAGCGTCCCGATCGCGAGGACGCCGATCACCAGCACCCCGGTCACCGGGGCGCGGGCACTGGCCAGCCTGCGGATCGCGAGTTGCAGGGCCGGGCGGGACCAGAACCGGGCCCGGTGCGAAACCCGCAACAGCAGCCAGACCACCCGCGCCGCGAGCAGTCCCGCGGTGAGCACCACGCACACCGGGTAGGTCAGCGCGATCGGGTCCACTCCGGGCAAAGGGCTGCCGCGGGCGCCGGTGAGCCGGGTCCAGCCGAGCACCGCCAGCCCGGCGGTGACCAGTTCCCACGGGAACAGCGCGAGCAGCCGCCGACGGGTGCGCCGGGGACGGGTCCGGCCGAGCTGGAAATCCCGGTGCGACCGCACGGCCACCACCCCGGCCGGTAGCAGCAGGGACACCACCAGGACCGCCGCGGCGATTCCGGCCGCGGCGAACGCGGCGGGCGGATCGACCCCGCCGGGCGGGCCGTAGACCCCGAGCGACAGACCGGCCAGCACGGCTCCGGCAGCCCCGCCGATCAGCACCGGGAGCGCGAGTTCGGCGACCGCGAGGGCGCCCAGCGCGGCGGGGGAACTGCCGCGCGCGGAAAGCAGTCGCAGTTGCGCGTGCCGCCGGTGGTACCACTGCAACCCGATCGTCCCGATCCCCGCGCAGCCGACCAGCACGCTCAACACGGACAACGGCATGATCGAGAACGCCACGTTCTCCTGCGCCTGCCGGGCGATCCCCACCGAGCGTTCGAAGGGGACGGCGGCGGTCAGGCCCCCGGCCAGCCCTTGCCGGTCGAGGTCCGCGCGCACGGCGGCCACCAGCGCCTTCGACCGCTCGAGGGTGTCCTGCGCCGCCCCGAGCGTGCGCGGAACCGGTTCGGGGAACGTCGCGCTGAAGCTCAGCGACCGCGCGCCCAGCCGGGTCGCCGCCTCGGTGAAGCTCGCCCGGTCGGTCGCGAACAGGGTGTGGAAGCGCTTGTCCGCCACGCCGCTGTGCGCGGCCAGGGTGCCCTGGGAGCACCACCACGGCGGCACCGGGGTGTAGAGGTCGCGGTACACCCCGGTCACCGGTGGCAGTGCGGCGCCGCCGAACGTGCCGGTCAGGGGCAGCGGCAGCCGCGCGTAGTCGGCGACTTCCGAGTTGATCCAGAGACCGCTGCCCCGATCACCGCGCAGCAGAGCGAGGTTGTCCGTATCGCCGTCGCGGTAGGACAGGTTGAAGGAGTACGCGACGCCCTGGTACGTGATTTCGTAGCGTCCGCCCGCATACAAGCCGATCGTCGGGGCGGCGAATCCGTGCGCGGCGGCCTGCCGTTCGATCGTCGCGATCAGCGCGGGGGCGGCCGTGATCGATGCGGGTGTCATGGTGAAGGTCGGCCCGAAGCCGTCCGGGCAGACCGTTCCCGCCTGGTACTGGGCGGCCGCGCCACCGGACGCCGAGGCGGTGAGCACGGCGGCCACCGCGAGAAAACCGGACAGCAGTGCGGTCACCGCCGCCGCGACGAGCGTCAGCGGGCTGGCGAGCGCCGCCCGCGGAGCCGCGCGCAGGACCGGACCGCCGAGCGAGAACTTTCCCCAGTGCACCCCCATGGGCACCGAGACTATCTCGCCCGAACCGGTCGGCGAACCTCTTGCGCGTCGAACAGGGCCGGCGCTACCGTCGAAGTGACCAGTTGACCAGAATGGCAAAACTGGTCAACACGTCAGACAAGGGGCCTGTCGTGCCGGAGAACCGGAACTATCCCGTCGGCCGAGCCGATCGGATCCTCGACGCCGCGGGCGCGCTGCTGGTGCGCCTGGGCTACCGGAAAGTGACCATCGAGGACATCGCGCGGCAGGCCGATATCGGGAAGGGCACGATCTACCTGCATTGGCGCACCAAGGAGCAGCTGTTCGAGGCGCTGATGCTGCGCGAGTTCAGCACGCTCCTCGCCGAACTCGTGGACCGGGTGCGCGCGGACCCCGCCGAGATCGTCCCGCACCGCTTCTTCCGCGCCTCGTTCCTCGCCGCGCACCGAAGGCCGTTGGTGACGGCGTTGATCGCCGGGGATCGCGAGCTGCTCGGCAGGCTGCTCGACCACCCCCTGCACGGGCACGATCTGGTGGCGAAGGAACAGTTCTACGAGTTGATGACCCGCAACGGCCTGGTGCGGGACGACATCCCGAACCTCGCGTACGCGATGGAGGCCACCGAAGTCGGTTTCCACCTGGCCGGTGGTCTCCACGTGGGGGAGGGCGGTCTCGAACCGGAGGCCGAGGCCGACGCGCTCGCGCACACCATCCGGCATGCCTTCGAACCGGCCACCGAGCCCCCTGCCGAGGCGGTGGCCGCGACCGCGGCCGAACTCATCGCGATCTTCGAGGAAACGGCCGCGGGCTACCAAAAATGGATCTACCCGCATGATCCGGCACCGGGGCCGGCCTGATCTCCGGCTCCCAAGCGAAGGGGCAGCACATGACCATGCTCGCCGATAACTGGGGCGTTTCCGAATCGCAGTTCTGGCTGCGCGGCGAAACTCCCGGAGAACCCGTCCAGTTCGCTCCCGAGCAAGGGATGTGGAACGTGTACGGCTATCCCGAAACGATCGAGATCCTCAGCGATCCGGCCACGTTCTCCTCGGACACCGGCCGCGTGGTGCCCGAATCGATCGCACCCGACAAGGACGAGACCGCCGAGGGAAACCTCATCCGGCTGGACCCGCCCGAACACAACAAATTGCGCAAACTGGTCAGCCATGCCTTCACCCCGAAGGTCGTCGCGGACCTCGAACCGCGGATCGCCGCGCTGACCCGGGAACTGCTCGACGCGGCCGACGGGACACGGATCGACCTGGTGGCCGACCTCGCCTACCCGTTGCCGGTCATCGTCATCGCGGAACTGCTGGGCGTGCCCGGCTCCGACCGGAACCTGTTCAAGCAGTGGGTCGACAAGATGATCGAGGCCTCCAAGGATTTCTCCCTGACCGAACAGAGCGAAGCGCAGAAGGCCAAGCTCGCGGTTTCCCGGGAACAACGGAAGCTGCTGACCGATTACCTCGGCGAGCACGCCGCGGACCGCAGGCGGCATCCGCGCGAGGACCTGCTCACCAAGCTCGTCGAGTCCGAAGTGGACGGTGAACGGCTCACCGCCAACCAGATCGTGAACTTCGCGGCCCTGCTGCTGGTCGCCGGGCACATCACCACCACGATGCTGCTGGGCAACACGGTGCTCTGCCTGGACGCGCATCCCGGACAACTCGCGCGCGTCCGGGCGGACCGGTCGACGGTGCCGGGTGCGATCGAAGAATCGCTCCGCTTCCTCAGCCCGTTCGCCACGCTCGCCCGGGTCACCAACCGGGATGTCGAACTCGGCGGCGTGGCGGTGCCCGCGGACCAGATGCTGCTGCTGTGGATCGCGGCCGCGAACCGGGATCCGCGCCAGTTCGCCGATCCGCACACCTTCGATCCGTGCCGGGACCCGAACCCGCAGGTCGGCTTCGGGCGCGGGGTGCACTTCTGCCTCGGCGCACCGCTGGCCCGGCTGGAAGGGCGGATCGCGCTGAACATCCTGCTGGACCGGTATCCGGCCCTGCGCACCGATCCGGAGCGCCCGCCGGAGTTCATCGACAGCCCGAACATGACCGGGGTCAGCAAACTCCCGTTGCTGCTCGCCTGACCGGAAACAGAAGGGGTTCGCACCCTGCCGACAAGGGCCGCCGCTTCTTGGGGGTGTGACTGTTTGGACCGGTTCCAACCGGCCTGTCCACGCACGACTGTTGCCGGTCTGGCCGAGGTGTGCCACACTCTCCACCAACCACTTGGTTGGGAGGGTGATGGTGGAGCGTGCCGACCGGCGGGCGGAGATCGTCCGTGCCGCGTTTCGTCAGGTGGCCGACGTGGGCTTCGAGGGGTTGCGCCTGCGCCAGATCGCCGAGGATGTCGGGATCGATCATTCGACGCTGCACCACCACTTTCCGGGGAAGAAGGACATCGTCGCCGGGGTTGCCGAATACGCGATCGGCCAGTTCGCGGCCACGCCGCCGGCGGGCGCCGGTCCGCTGGAGTCCTTGCGGGGATACCTGAGGCATTTGCGCGAGTTGCTGGCGGACTCGCCGGAGGTGTTCGTGGTGACCGCCGAGCTCGACCTGCGTGCTCGCCGCGATCCGGTGGTCCGGGCGGTGCTGGAACAGCACGAGGCCAACTGGCGGCGGTCGTTGGGCGATTTGCTGGCCGCGGGGGACGCGCGCGGTGTGTGGTCGCGTCGCGTGGGTGCGGAGGGGACGGTGGAACTGGTGATCGCGGTGGTCAAAGGCGTTCAGCTGGCGCCGGACGCGGCGGGCGCCGCATTCGCGCAACTGGATGCCTTGCTCGCCAAATAGTTCATGGAGCACAGGAGAGGATCTCAGGAATGGTGGATCGGCGTTTCCGCTTCGGCGTGATCGCGGAACCGGAGTACACCGGGGCTCAGTGGCGTGCCGTTGCGCGCCGGGCCGAGGAACTCGGCTACTCGACTTTGTTGATGCCGGACGGGCTGCAGCTGCTCGCACCGCTGCCGGCCGTGGCGGTGGCGGCCACCGTCACCACCACGTTGCGCGTGGGCACGTTCGTCCTGGCGAGTACGGTGCGCCCGCCCCGGACGACCGCGTGGGAGGCGCACAGCCTGGCCACGTTGACCGATCACCGGTTCGAACTCGGCATCGGCACCGGGAACCCCTGGATGAACCAGGCCGCGGTGGACGAGATCGGCGTGCCGGTGACCACGCCCGCGCAGCGCCTGGAACTGGTCCGGCGCACCGTGGAAGACCTGCGCCGACTGGAGACGGCCCGGACTCCGGTGATGATCGCCGCCGGTGGCCCCCGGGCACGAGCCCTGGCCGGTCAGCTCGCCGACATCGTCACCTTGGCCCACAGCCCGCTCGCCCCCAGGCAGGACGTCAAGCAGATGTTCGCCGAGATCGCGGAGGCGGCGGGGGAGCGCGCCGACCAGATCGAATACAACCTGAACGTCCCCGCCATCGGCGATTCCATCCCACCCCACATCGCGCCGTTGGTCGGGGACGACCTGGGCGCTCTGATCGAGGCCGATTCCTTGTACCTGCTCCGCGGAACGCCGCGAGAGATGGCCGACGAAATCCAGCGCCGCCGCGATGTGTTCGGCTACTCCTACGTCACCGTCAACGCGCTGTACCTGGAAGAGTTCGCTCCGGTCGTCGAACTCCTGCGCGGCCGGTGAGAACACCGCCCGCGCGGATGGGGTGAACGCGGCCGAGCCGTTGCCTTCCGGCCACCGCGGCGCCACCGTGCGCTCCCTTGCCGGAAACCCACCGGCACTAGCGTGAACAGCTCTGCCTTTCGACACGACAGGAGTGCGTGTCGTGCGGACCTGGGCTCGCGCGCTGGCGCAGGAGCACCTCCTCGGGGCGTTGCCGCGCCGGTGGCGTCACGTGGACGCGGTGGCGGCCCGAGCGCACCGGATCCGCCGCGCCTTCGAACCGGACGGCGATCTCCTGGTCGCCGCGGCCTATTTGCACGACATCGGCTATGCGCCCGGGATCGTGGACACCGGTTTCCATCCGCTCGACGGCGCGCGGTACCTGCGGGCGCTCGGGGCGCCGCCGCGGTTGGTCGGCCTGGTCGCCCACCATTCCCTGGCTGCGGCCGACGCGGAAGCCGTTGGCCTGACCGGGGAACTCGCCGAGTTCGCCGACGAACGGACACCGGTGCGCGACGCGTTGTGGTACTGCGATTTCACCACCGGCCCGGACGGCCAGTCCATGACCGTCGCCGAGCGCATCCGCGAAGTCTGCGCGCGCTACGGCCGGGACGATCCCAAGTGCCGCATCCGCCTGGCCACCGCCCGGGAACGGATGGCCGTCGCCTGGAAAACCCGGAAACGCCTGTCCGAAGCCGGAATCATCCCGCCTCGCGGGCGTGCAGCGCCTTGACCGTGGGGGAACTGGGGACGCGTGCCGGATCCGGGTAGGTGCCCAGGACCCGGTCGCTGGTACCGGAACTGGTGACGCTGAACCAGTAGTGCTCGTTCTTGAAATGGTGCAACCGGTGGTTGCGCCAGACCGCGCGGAACGCCCACGTGCGCGGCTTGTAGTCACTGTGCACGAGGTAGTGCGTCCATTCGTAGCCGAGGCCGAGCAGGCCGAGGAACACCAGGAAGGTGAGGCCGAGACCGAGGCGGGGGAAGGCGAGCAGCGCGAGCGCGGTGACGGCCGGCAACAGCCAGAGATGCGTCTGCCAGGGAATGAACACCAACGGCACATCGCGGGGATCGGCGTGGTGCTCGCGGTGTTTCCGGGCGAGCAGCGAATCGACGGTCAGTCGTCCCAGCCGACGCGGCCGCCAATGCAGCACGCAGACGTGCACGATCCATTCGAAGAACGGGAACACGGCGAGCATGATCACCGGCACCAGGGCATCGGTCCACCGCCAGTCGCCGATCAGCACGCGGGCGACCACCGCGGCGGTGAGCAGCGTGGCGATCAGCCAGGGCGACGGGTAGCGCCAGAAAACGCGGGCGGCCTCGATGAGCGGGAGTTGCGTGCGGCGGGCTCCGGGGTGGTTCATGAATCCTCCTCCAGGCGTTCGATGGCCTTGAGAAATTCGGTGGTGGCCGGGGCCAGCAGATCCTCGGCGGCGCGTTTGGCGAGCGTGGGGTTCCGCGCGGTGATGGCGTCGGTGAGCGCGCGATAGGCGTTCACCCGGTTGACCTCGGCCGCCATGATCCCGGCCAGCGCGTCGAGGGCGGGTTCGTACGCCTCGCGCAGGCCGTTGAACAGGAGGCGGAACACGATCGAGTCCGCGCCGTCGACGACGTGGTCCCAGAACGCGATCGCGGCGCGTTGCCGGGCTACCGGATCCTGCTCCGCCTTCAGCGCGGCCACCGCGTCGCGCAGCAGCGGTCCCAGACGCGCGTTCGCGCGTTCCGCGGCCAGGGCGGCGACCTCCGGCCCGATGATCAAGCGCGCCTCCAGCACGCTGCGCACGACCGCGAGATCCGGTTCGCCGCCGCGGAACAGCAGGCTCGGCAGCAGATCCAGGCCCGCATGGCGCCGGAAGTCGCGGACGGTGGTCGCCCCGCCCTGGCGCACCTCGACCAGCCCGGCATGCGCCATCCGTTGCAGCGCCTCGCGGACCGCGGGCCGGGACACACCGAGCACCTCGGCGAGCCGCCGTTCGGCGGGCAGGGTCTCACCCGGCACGAGCTCACCGCCGACCACGTCGGCGAGGACCTGCTCGAACACCTCGTCGGGAACCGACCGGCGTGCCACCCGTTTCAGCGCCATGGCCAGGAGGCTAGATACCTGGCGGCCAGAGGTCAAGTGGCCAGACCAGTTCAAATTCGGTGATCCGCAATCGGCCGTCAACCGCTACTCTGTTTGGGCGCTGCCCCGGACCCCGGCACAGTCAGGTTGAGATCAAATCCAGATCAAAACCGGGGAAAGGCACAGTCATGAACATGTGGCACTCCGTCATGATCGACTGGCGTACCAGCAGCTACACCCACTACGAGGAAAACGCGTGTGTGGAGGTCGGCGCCACGAGGGACCTGATCGGCGTCCGGGACACCAAACAAGCCGGGATCCCCGCGCATGCGCGGCCGGTGCTGGTGTTCACCCGGCGGGCGTTCAGGGCGTTCGTCGAGGGGCTCAAGGCGGGCTGAGTCCCGCGGCGGTTGCCGATTCCGGAACCAGTCAGCAGGCTGGGACCGTGCTGACTGATCACGCGGACCCCGAACTGCTGGCACGTGCCCGTGCGCTGCTCGCCGAGCATCCGGTGGTCGACGGCCACAACGATCTGGCCTGGGCGTTGCGGACTCAGGTGGGCTACGACGTGGACCGGCGCGATCTCGCCGCCGATCAGTCGGCGTACCAGCACACCGACCTCGCGCGCCTGCGCGCGGGCGGCGTCGGCGCGCAGTTCTGGTCGGTTTTCGTGCCCGCTGACTACCAGGGAGATCGCGCGGTGAGCGCGACGCTCGAGCAGATCGACTGCGTGCGGGCGCTGGCGGATCGCTACCCCGGGGAACTGCGTCTCACGTGCACGGCCGACGAGGTGGAGGCCGCGCGGGCGCAGGGGCGGATCGCGTCCCTGATGGGCGCCGAGGGCGGGCACTCCATCGCGTGTTCGCTGGCCACGCTGCGGGCGCTGTACGCGCTCGGCGTGCGGTACCTGACCCTCACCCACAACGACAACGTCCCCTGGGCGGATTCGGCCACCGACCGCCCCGCCGCGGGCGGCCTGACCCGGTTCGGCGAGGAGGTGGTGCGCGAGATGAACCGGCTGGGCATGCTGGTGGATCTCTCGCACGTCTCCGCGGACACCATGCGGGCCGCGCTGCGGACCAGCCGCGCTCCGGTGATCTTCTCGCACTCCTCGGCCCGCGCGGTCTGCGACCACCCGCGCAACATCCCGGACGACGTGCTGGAATCGTTGCGCGCCAACGGAGGCGTGGCGATGGCGACCTTCGTGCCCAAGTTCGTGCTCCCCGAAGCCGTGGCCTGGACCCAGGCCGCCGACGAGAACATGCGGGCACACGGCCTGCACCCGCTGGACACCACGCCCGCCGCGATGGAGGTGCACCGGGCGTTCGAGGCCGCCCGGCCACGACCGGTCGCGACGGCGGCGACGGTGGCCGACCACCTGGACCACATGCGCGCCGTCGCGGGAATCGACCACCTCGGCCTCGGCGGCGATTTCGACGGCACGGCCTTCACCCCGGCCGGGCTCGACGACGTCTCCGGGTATCCCAACCTGATCGCCGAACTCCTCGGCCGCGGCTGGTCCGCGGCGGACCTCGCCAAACTGACCTGGGGCAACGCGGTCCGCGTGCTGCGGGAGGCCGAACGCGTGGCCGGGGAGCTGCGCCGGACCGAGCGGCCGTCGATCGCCACCCTCGAACAGCTCGACGGCCAGGATCAGGTGGCTTCGGCGTAGTCCTCCTGCCGCGACTTCCAGGACGACAGCGCCGTGTCCGCGGTCGACGCGGCCGCGCCCAGGGCGTCGTCTCCGGCGATCTCCTCCAGGACCGCCACGGCCCGTTCGGCCATCCCGTACCGGAGCAGGTAGGTCGCGGCGGTGCAGCGGACGTACGGCGACTCGTCGTCCAGCAGGGGGAGCAGGATGTCGTCGACGGTAGCCGCCTCGGCCCACCGCGCGACGAGGGGATCCGGTGCGGTGGATGCCTCGTCCGCGGCCGTGTCCTCGTCGCCGGTGTCCATCGCTGCCTCCAAGCTGCTCCCGATCGTTCCCGGCACCCTAGCCGCCGCCAGGATGCGCGGAGTGAACCGGCCCCGCGCCACCCGTCCGGGAAACCCTTGGCAGTCTTAGCCTTGCGAGCTTGTGCGTGTCTACTACACGATGTGGTGAAACGGCGTTCGCCGGACGGTCACGTCCGAAGTGGATTCGCCGGTCCCGTTTCCTGTTCGGAGAACGAACGTTTCGACCGGAATGCCATGTGGAATGACATATCCGTTCGAAATGCGGTTTCCGTATGTTTCGCGGCCCAAAGCCTACTTTCGGCGGTGGTCGGGGCAGACGCGCCTCAGGACACTGGTCACGTCTCCGGAGCGCCTCACTTCCCGGTCGAAATCCCCAAGGAGGCACGATGTTCTTCCGGAAAGCCGCGACCACATTGGTCACCCTGTTCGGGCTGGCGTTCCTGATCCCAGCGCTGGTCGGCGCTCCGTCTTCGGCGGCGGCACCGGTCGCGGTTCGCACGATCTACTACGACGCCAGTCAGGCGCAGGAGTTCAGGGCGGCCGTCGACGAGGGCGCCGAGGCGTGGAACAAGGCGGTGCCGACGATCGTGCTCAAACCCGCGACCGGGAGCCAGGCGACGGTCCGGGTGTACGCCGACGACGGCTGGCCGCGGGCCATTCCCGCCGGGTTCGGCCGCGGCACCGTCTACATGGGACGGCAAGCGGTCAACGACGGGTTCTACCCACCGCGGATCGCGGCGCACGAACTCGGGCACATCCTCGGGCTGCCCGACAACCGGAACGGGCGCTGCGACTACCTGATGTCCGGTCACAGTTCGCCGACCTCGTGCAAGAGCACCACGCCGCACGCCACCGAGGCGGAGCAGGTCAGGCGGAACGCGGGTGGCGGCGTTCTCGCGGTCGACACCCGGCAGGCCGCCTACGCGGACTGCTTCGTGTTCTGACCGCCACCGGCGCCCCGGGCACACCGACGTGCCCGGGGCGCCCTACGCCAGCGGGCGGTCGTAGCGGATGAAACCGTTGAAGCTGGCGACCTTGTCGTAGAGGAGCCGGGCCCGGGCGTTGTCCTGCTGGGTCGTCCAGTAGAGCCGGGACGCCCCGCGCTCGCGGGCCAGCGACGCCACGCGCTCGATCAGCGCGCGGGCCGCGCCCTGCCCGCGCGCCTCCTCGGCGACGAACAGGTCCTGCAGGTAGCAGCCTTCGCCGAGCCAGACCATGGTGTGGAACAGGTAGTGCGCGATGCCGACCGCCCGCCCGCCCGAGCGCGCGGCCAGGCCGTGCACACCGTCTCCGGTCATGAGCCTGTCCCAGGTGTGGTGGTAGGCGTCATCGGGCAACGGGGTGCGGTAGAAGGCCTTGTAGCCACGGGCCAGGACCTCCCAGTCCGCACGGTCTTCGGGGCGCAGCGGGCCGATCTCGATCACGAGCGTCTCCTCCGGGTGAGCTTCTTCGCGCTCGAGACTGTCCTCATGAGTGGCCTTGTGAAATGGCCAACCGTCACATGATCCGAAAGGCCACTTAGACGTCGTGAATGGACCGTGTTGCTGTGCGAACTCATTTCTCGAACCCCCGGACGTTGCGGGAAAAGCGACGACGCCTCCAAATGCGGGTGCGGCGCCGGGGATCGACGGCCTACGCTCCGCGATATGGGCGACGAGCCGGAACTGCCGTGGATGCGGTCCGAACGCGAGGTGCTGCTGCACTACCTCGACAAGATGCGGAACGCGGTGGTCCGGACCACCGAGGGACTGACCGAGGAGCAGGTGCGCGCGCCCGGTGTGCCGTCCGGGACCAACCTCCTCGGCCTCGTCCAGCACCTCACCGCGATGGAAGTGCACTGGTTCGAGCGGGTGTTCCTCGGTGAGGACCGAGTCATCGACGAGTCCATGGCGGTGCCCGCCGGGGTCACCCGTGACGAGGTCGTGGCCGCCTACCGCGCGGCGTGCGCCCGGAGCGACGAGATCGTGCGCGCGTGCCCCGACCTCGCCACGATGTCCAGGATCGCCAACCCGGGCGAGGACTTGCGGGACCCGCTGCGCGTCATCGTGGCGCACATGATCGAGGAGACCGGGCGGCACGCCGGCCACGCCGACATTCTGCGCGAACAACTCGACGGCGTGACCGGCCGATGATCCCGCCCGCCCCGAACCCTCACTCGAGGTCGGGGACGGCCGGGAGTTCGATCCGCACGCAGGTCCCGCGCCCCTGCGGCGGGTCGACGCAGCGGACGGTGCCGCCGTGGGCGGCCACGGTGTTGGCGACGATGGCGAGTCCGAGCCCGGAGCCGGGGAGCGCGCGGGCGCCCGGGGCGCGCCAGAACCGTTCGAACGCCTGCTCCCGGTGCTGCTCCGGGATCCCGGGCCCCTGATCGGCGACGGTGAGCCAGCCCGGGCCGGACCGGACGGCGACCACGGATCCGGCCGGGGCGAATTTGACCGCGTTGTCGAGCAGGTTCAGCACCGTGCGTTCCAGGGCCACGGCGTCCCCGACGGTGCACCACGGCGTGACGACGATGTCGAAGACGTGATCCGGTGCCCGGCTGGACGCGCGCCGCACGGCCCGGTCGATCACGGTCCGCACGCGCACCTCGTCGCGCGCCAGCTCGGTTCCGTCCCGGGCCAGTTCGACCAGTTCGCCGATCAGATCGCTGAATTCCCCGGCCTGCGCCTGGAGCCGGTCGAGGACCGTGGCCCGCCGGTCGGCCGGGATGGCGCGGCCGCTGCGTTCGCTGCGGACCAGCAGATCCACGTTCGTGCGCAGGCTGGTGAGCGGGGTGCGCAACTCGTGGGCGGCGTCGGTGACGAGCTGGTGCTGCCGCGTCCGGGATTCCCGCAGGGCCGAGGTCATCGCGGTGAACGCCCGGCCGAGCCGGCCGACCTCGTCCTGTCCGGTGACCTCCACCGTGGTTTCCAGGTCGTCGGTGCGGGCGATGTGCTCGGCGGTCATCGTCAACCGTTCCATCGGCGCGAGCGAGCGGCGGGCCAGCAGCAGTCCGGTGATCGCCGCGGCGGTGACGCCGAGGAAGCACAGCACGACCAGGATGTTGGCCAGCCCGGTCAGCGTGTCGTCGATGGCGGTGGTGCCGCGCCAGATGGCCAGTACGTCACCGTTCCCGAGCGGGCGCAGGGTGATCCGCACCGGCTCGCCGGATTCGGTTTCACCGTCGCGCAACGTGACCGCGGTGACGGCGCGATCCTCGGGGATGGCGCGCACCGGGTCGATACCGGGCGGGGTGCAGGAACTGCCGTCGGCACGCAGGAGCTCGATCCCCTGCAGGAACTGCAGCATCGCCCCGGCCGGATCGGTGGTGTCGCAGAGGAACGTCAGTTCGGCCGGCTGGGGTGGTTTGCGCGAGCCCTCCGTCGCCTGGAACACGCGCGGGATCGGCTGCCGGAGCAAGGTTTGGTCCAGCTGCGCCCGCAGGTTGTACCGGGTCGCGAACCAGGTGACGGCGCTGATGCTCATGATCGCGGTGGCGACGATGCAGGCCGTGGTGAGGGCGATCCGGCTGCGTAGCAGGAGCCGCCTGGCCCGCGGCGAGCGGCGGTAACGCGAACGCATCGATTCGTCCGTCCATTGTGTACCCGGGTGAACGGTTTCGGAATGCGACACTACTACCGGAATACCCGCGGCGGCGCTTCTCTCACGATCTTCTCAGTTTGCGCCCAGGCTTCTCTCACCGGCGACCGGACACGCTTTCCGGAGGTTTCCTCACCACGAAAGGGAAGAATGCACATGACGACGGCCACATCGGGGGCGGTCACGTCGGCCCCGGCCACCGCGCGCGGCGCGTACCGGTGGCGGAGCTGGGCATTGCCGGCGATCTGCCTCGCGGCCGGAGCGCTGTACGTGTGGAAAATCGGCGCCGGGCAGATGGGCAACGCATACTATTCGGCCGCCGTGAAATCGATGTCGCACAGCTTCACGAACTTCCTGTTCGGCTCCTTCGACGCCATCGGTTTCTCCACTGTGGACAAACCGCCGATGGCGCTGTGGCCCCAGGTGATCTCGGTGTGGATCTTCGGCTACCACGGCTGGGCGCTGCTGCTGCCGCAGGCGATCGAAGGCGTGGCCGCGGTCTTCCTGCTGCACCGCACGGTGCGGCGCTGGGCGGGGGAGAACGTCGCGCTGCTCGCCGCGCTGATCCTGACGATCACCCCGATCACGGTGGCGATCAACCGGAACACCAACCCGGACACCCTGCTCGTCCTGCTCCTGATCGCGGGCGCCTACGCGGTGACCCGGTCGATCCAGGCGCCCACCGCCCGCGGGCGGACCACCTGGCTGTTCTGGTGCGCGTTCTTCGTCGGCTGCGGGTTCCTCACCAAGATGCTCCAGGCGTGGATCGTGGTGCCCGCTTTCGCGCTCGCGTTCCTCGCCGGGACCGCCGCGCCGATCAAACGGCGGATCCTCGACCTGCTCGGCGCCGCGGTCGTGCTGTGCGGCTCCTCGTTCTGGTGGGTCGCGGTGCACGACTTGTGGCCCGGGGGAGCGCCGTTCGTCAGCGGCAGCAAGGACGGCTCCGCCTGGGACCTGGTCTTCGGCTACAACGGGCTGGGCCGGGTCTTCGGTCAGGGCGGACCCACCGGCGGCGCGCGGGTGGGCCCCGGGGGTCCGCAGCCCGGCCCCGGAGGACCACCGGCGCAGAACCCGGGTATGCCCGACGGCATGCAGATGACCGGCGGGGGGCCGGCGATGCACGGCCAGGACCCCGGGCTGACCCGGATGTTCGACGCCACCGTCGGCGGCCAGATCTCCTGGCTGCTGCCGCTGTCGTTGTTCGTGCTCGTCGTCGTGGCGGTGCTGGGAATCCGGCGGATCATCGCCAAACTTCCCGGCAATCCGGCCGAGCGCGGGGGCTGGTTCCTGTGGGGCGGCTGGCTGCTGGTCACCGCGTTCGTGTTCAGCTTCGCCCAGGGCATCTGGCACGCCTACTACACGACGATGCTGGCCCCGGCCGTCGCCGCCCTGTCCGCCGCCGGACTCGCCCTGCTGTGGCGCCACTACCGCCGCGAACCGGTCACCTGGGTTCTCCTGCCCGCGGCCATCGCGCTCACCGCGGCCTGGGCGTTCGTCCTGGTGTCGCGGGATCCGTCGTGGCACGGCTGGGCCCGCTGGGCCGTGCTCGCGCTGGCCGTGCTCGCCCTCGCCGGGCTGGCCTTCGGGCGGATTTCCCCGGCCCGGCGCCGCACCTTCGGTCGAGCCGCGTTCGTCGCCGGGCTCGTGTCGCTCCTGTTCACCCCCGGGCTGTGGTCGGCCGCGGCCGCGATCGACAACGTTTCCGGGATGCCGTCCGCCGGGCCGCCCGCCAACGGCCCGCAGGCCCAGAGCCTCCCCGGCGGCATCGTCATCATGACGGGTGGCCCCAGTGGAACCTCGCCGGAGGGGACCGAGCAGCAGCGGCGGATTCTCGACTACGTCGAACGGAACCGCGGTGGGGCCGAGATCGCGCTGGCGATCAACGGCGCCCAGGCCGCGGCCTGGTACGCCATGCGGTCCGATGCGGTGGTGCTCGGCATGGGCGGATTCATGGGTGGGGACCGCGATCCCACGCCCGACCAGCTCGAGCGGTGGGTGCGCGCGGGGAAGCTGAAGTACGTCCTCGGCAACCCCGCGGGGAAGGGGAGGAACATGCTCGGCGGTGGCGAGGCCCAGGGGCAACGTCAGGCGTGGGTCGAGCGGAACTGTTCGGTGGTCGATCCCAGCGAGTACGGCGGGACGGCCACCGGCGGGACGGACAGCACCCCGATGAGCGGTGGCAACACGCTGTACCGATGCGGCTGAGGAGCTAACGGAATTCGAAGCCGGTCGCGGTGATCAGGGAGGACCAGCCCAGGACGGCGTCCACCACGTCCTGGGTGGTCCCGGAAGCCTCGTTCACGATCCGGCCCTGCACGATCCGCACGGCTTCGGCTTCCGCCACGTCGTACACCTTCACCGCGTCCCGGACATCGGCCCACTCGCGGATGAACAGGAGCATGTGCAGGTCTTCCGGATCGCCGATCGGCACCGAGAGAAACCCGGCGGCGACGAGCATGCGCACCGCGGTCAAGGCTTCCTTCTCCGAAACCTGGTCCTTCACCATGCCACGTTCACCCCAGTGCGCCTCTGCACAGGCCGATCCCGGAAAACCGCCCCTTCGAACTCCCGACTACGCGAACGTAACCACGAACGCCACGGCACGCACCGCGGAATTCTGGTGAGCGGAATTCCATCCAGGTTAATTCGGGGCGAGCGGGGGCGGAGGAGGTGGTGAACATGCTCCGCCGTGGCTCACGCACGATGCGGGGCGCTCGCCAGGCGTTCCGGTCAGTATTCGGCGAGTTTGGCGAGTTCCGTGTCGAAGTCGAACCACTCGTGCTCTTCGCCGACCGGCACCTCCTGGTAGGTGCGGTCGAGGAACTCCGCGAGTTCCTGCGCCGGGGCCTCCAGTACGGCGGCCCCGTCCGGGGTGGTCAACTCCACCAGGACCAGTGCGGGATCCGTGGCGGGGCTGATGCGCAGGTCGCCTTCGCCGGTGGGGCCGAGCAGGCCGTCGGCGAGCAGGTCCCGGGCGAAGATCCAGTGCACGGTGCCCCGGCCGGAATGGAACGCGGCGACCACGGCGAAGGGGTCCCGGGTGTCGTAGATCAGGTCGACCAGCACGGGGAGCGGCCCCGCCCCGAAGGTGCGCAGCGCGAAGCCCAGGGTTGTCTGGACGGTGTTGTGCTCGGTATCCATCGTGTTCCTCCCGCGGGCTGTGCGGACCCCGTTTTCCCAGATAACGCTCCCGGGCCCCCGAAGAAATCCGAAAAGCCCTCGGATCACGCGAAAGGTGGTGACCCGCGTCTCAGTGCCCGCCGGAAAACTCGTCGATGAGGACACGGTAGGTGTCGAAGGCGGGTTTGGGGGAGTAGTCGTCGGCGGTGAGGCCGAACTGGTGGAACGGGTCCGGATTCGCGCTGTCGGCGTCGCGCAGCGTGAAGTGCGTGTACCCGCCGATCCGCAGCCGGGACGCGTTCGCGGCGATGACGCGGATCACGGTGTCGACGACCTCCGCCTGCCGTGCCGGCGGGCGACCGGGGCCGGTGGGCCAGCCGTGCTCGGTGACGTGCAGCGGCACGTCACCGAGCCCCGCGGAACCCAGCACCGCGTCGCGGTGGTGGCCCAGCAGTCCTTCGACCGCGCCGGGCAGCTCGGCCGCGGCGAGCGGCCGGAACACGTCGGGGAAGAAATCCAGGCCCACGTAGTCCAGATCGGCGACGAAACCGGGCCCGCCCCGGCGGGTCAGTTCGGCGACGAAGGAGGTGGCGGGGCCGAACAGCGGGGTGGTGTTGAAGCCGATCCGCAGGTGGTCGTGCCCGAGCCGGCGCGCGTGCGCCTTGGCCGCCGAGACCCCGGCGACGAGCGCCTCGGCGACCGCGGGGTAGTAGCCGTCCAGCGTCGGCTGATCGGTCATGTTCGGTTCTTCGGTCACCTGTAGCGTGCTGGTGACCGCGCCGTACTGCGCCACGAGTTCGCGCAGGAACGCGCAGTAACCGGTGACGTTCCCGGAGGCGGACTGGTACTGCGCCACCAGATCCAGCGCCCGGCCGTCGCCGGTGTATCGGGCCGCGTCGGCCGGGGTCGCGGTCGGATGTGGTTCGCCGAGCGGGGTGGCGTCGGTGAAGCTGACGTAGGCGCGCACCAGGAACGGCCGGCCGGAGCGTCCCTGCAGCCGGTCCAGGGCGGCGGAAATCCGGTGCGGGTCGTCCGGCGCCCCGGTGGCCAGCCCGCCGCTGTCGTCCCCGGCGGCTCCGCCCGGGTAGATACCGAAAACCAGTCCGTTCCGTTCTGCGGGCAAGGTTCGTCCCTTCGTTGCCGGTCGATGATCGCAAGCTATCAGTCGGCACCGACTATTCGCTACCGGCTGTTTGAAGTTTCTGGGGTTCTCCGTGGTGGGAAGGCGGGCTACTGTCGGGGAGTCACGTGAATCGCTCACAAGTGCACGCCGAGGGCTTTTGACAACGTTGTCAGACGGGTTCGGGAGGGCGTTGTGTCCGAACGCAGGGCGGTGAGCCGCAGGCGCCTGCTGGGATTGGCCGCCGCCGGGGCAGTGAGTCTCGGCGCCTGCGGGACCGAGCGCCCGCCGAGAAGCTTCCGCTGGCAGATGATTCCCACCTATTCGCTGCAGGCGCCTTCCCCGGAACGCGTCGACTACATCCGCGCGCGGCTGGCGGAATACCGGCGTGCCACCGGCTGGGAGCCCCTGCCCGAGGTCAGCAGCAACGACATCAACGCGGCGATGGCGAAACTGCTGTTGCAGGCGTCGCAGGGCCGGGCCCCCGAGGTCGGCCAGGTCGACTCGTACGTCTTCCCCCGTTTCGCGCGCTACGCCAAGGGTCTGACCGATCCGCTGCGGCGCGCCGGGCTGCGGCTGGACGACTGGTTCCCGCAGTTCCGCGAGGTGATGACCGCCGGGACGGGCGAGCCGCGGGCCGTGCAGTTCAACACCGACGTCCGCGTGCTGTACTACCGCCGGGATCTGGTGCCGAAACCGCCCGCGTCCTGGGACGAGGTGATCTCCGTGGGCCGCCGGACGGCGGCGCGGGGCAAGTACTTCCTGTTCTGCGGCAGCCGTTCCGAGGACAGCGTGAACACCGCGCTGTGGCCGCAGTACTGGTCGCAGGGCGGCGAGATCCTCAACGCCGACGGCTCGGCCGGATTCGCCTCGGGCGCCGGACGGCAGGCGATGATCGACAGCCTGGGGTTCCTCCGGCGGTTGATCACCGAGGGCATCACCCCGCAACGGATTTCCACCCTGCGCGGCGACGACGACGTGAACCCGGACGTGATCGCCGGGAATGTGGCCATGTTCCTCGGCGGCAGCTGGCAGGGCGCGGATCTGCAGAACCTGGTCAAGGGCGCCGATTTCGCGCGAGAGTGGGGCGCCGCGCCGGTGCCGAGCCGGTCCGGGGACAACCACCGGTGCGTCGCGGGCGGCTGGACCTGGGCTTCGTTCGCGGAGGACCCGGAGGTCGTCCGGCAGAGCATGAAACTCGTCCTCGACGCCTACACCGGCGACGAGGGAATGGCGAAGTGGTGCACGCTCGGCGGCTACCTGCCGACCCGGGAATCGGTCTACGACCATCCCGACTACCACGGCGACGCGTTCACCCCGGTGTTCCGCGAGCACCTGCGCCGCTACGCGCGCGTCCGCCCGCTGCGGCGGGAGTACCAGCAGGTTTCCGGCGCGATGCAGATCGCGCTGTCCTCGGTCACCTCGCTGAGCAAGGAACCGGAAGAGGCGGTCGACGCGGCGCTGGCGCAGATCGTCTGATGTGGACACTCCAGGGAGGGCGGATGTCGCGCAACCCCGTCGCCGCACGGCCGTGGCTCTGGATGCTGCCGCTGGGGGCCGTGCTCCTGCTGGTCTTCGTCTACCCGCTGGTGGAGATCGTGCGGCTGAGCTTCACCGACGCGACCCTGGTGGCCGGTGAGCCCTATTCGTACACCGCGGCGCCCTACCGCAGCGTCGTGGCCGGTCAGGACTTCGCGGACATCCTGCGGATCACCTTCCTGTTCGTGGTGTTCAGCGTGGTTTTCCAGCTCCTGCTGGGGTTCGCCATCGCGTTGCTGGTGGACACCGCGAAGCGCCGCGGCCTGCGCGGCGCGCTGGTCACCCGGACCGTGGTGCTCACCGCGTGGGCGATCCCCGGAGTGGTGATCGGGGTGATCTGGAGCCTGCTGTACCAGGAGGGCTCGGCGGGAATCCTGAACTACCTCGGCGGGCTGGTGGGACTTTCCGGGGACACCGCGTTCCTCTCCGATCCGGACGCCGCGCTGATCTCGGTCACCGTGGCGAACATCTGGCGGGGCACCGCGCTGTCCATGATCTTGATGTACGCCGGGCTGCAGACGGTTCCCCGCGATCTGCTCGAGGCCGCGCGCATCGACGGCGCGGGCCCGGTGCAGTCCTTCCGCGCGGTCACCTTCCCGGTGCTGCTGCCGCTGATCGCGATCGATCTGGTCACCATCACCGTGGAAACCTTCAACACCTTCGACATGGTGCTGGCGCTCACCGGGGGCGGTCCGGGCACCGCCACGCAGGTGCTCGCACTCGGCGTCTACGACCAGATGTTCAACCAGTTGAACCTCGGCCGGGGCGCGGCCATGTCGGTGGTGCTGCTGCTGATCAACGTGGTGATGATCGGCTTCTACTTCCGGTACACCGCACGGCGGGAGGCTCGGGTGTGAATACGAGGCGCTGGCAGAACGTGCTGCTGTACCTGGGCATGGTGGTGACCGTCCTGGTCTTCGTGTTCCCCGTGCTGTGGGTGTTCTCGCTTTCCCTGCGCACGCCGGAAGAAGTGGCCGCCGCCCCGCCGCCGCTGGTACCCGCCAGTCCGCGGTGGAGCAACTACGGGCACGTGCTCGCGACCACGGACATGGGTCGTTACCTGCTGAATTCGGTGATCGTGGTGTCCGGTTCGGTGGTGGTGTGCCTCGCGGTCTGCCTGCCCGCCGCCTACGGCCTGTCCCGGTTGCGGTTCCGGGGCGCGCGCACGTTCTCCCGGTTCGTGCTGGCCTGCCAGCTGATCTCCCCGGTGGTGCTGGTGGTGCCCGTCTACCGGGCGTTCGTGGCGGTCGGCCTGATCAACAACTACCTCGGGATGATCCTGGTGTACGTCGCGGTCACCGCGCCCTTCCTCACCTGGTTCCTGCGCGACTACCTGGAGTCGATTCCCGACTCGCTGGACGAGGCCGCGATGGTGGACGGTTGCACGCGCGGGCGGGCCCTGGTGTCGGTGGTCATTCCCGCCGCGGCGCCCGGCATCGCTTCGGCGGCGATCGTGGTGGCGGTGTTGAGCTGGTCCCAGTTCGTCGTGCCGTTCGTCCTGGTCGACGACTCGGACCTCTACCCGGTTTCGGTGGGGGTGGTGAACCTGCAGCAGACCAGCAGCGAGATCACCACGCAGTACCTCGCCGCGGGCAGCATCCTGGCGGTCGTCCCGGTGATCGTCGTGTTCGTCGTTCTGCAGCGCTACATCGTCGGAGCCCTGACCGCGGGCAGCCTGAAGGGATAGGAACCTTGCACGACGACCGGAAGCTGATCGAGGGGCGGATCGAGCGGGTGCTCGGCGAGCGGGTCCGGCCCGCCGTGTACCCGGAATCCATCCCGGTGCGGGTCGCGGCCTGGCACGCGCCCGGCGAACCGGTGCCTCCGGCGACCGCGCTGGCCGCGGAGTTCGGTCCGTTCGCCGTGGGCGAGGAGTGGGGGCCGGCGTGGGGCACCACCTGGTTCCGGTTCACCGCGACCGTGCCGGCAGCCTGGGCGGGGCGCGTGGTGGAACTGGTGGTCGACCTCGGCTTCGACCGCGTGATGCCGGGGTTCCAGTGCGAGGGGCTGGTCTACTCCGGCGACGGCACCCCGGTGAAGGGGCTCAACCCGCGCAACGGCTGGGTGCGCGTGGGCGCCCCGGTCGCGGGCGGGGAAGAGATCGTCTACTACGTCGAAGCGGCGGCGAACCCGGTAATCCACGACGAACGGTACCTGTTCCGGCCGACCCGCCTCGGGGACCTCGAGACGGCCGGGCCGGAGCCGCTGTACCGCCTCGCGCGCGCGTCGCTCGCCGTGTTCGACGAAGAGGTCTGGGAACTCGTCGCCGATGTCGAGGTCCTCGACCAGCTCATGCGTGCGCTGCCGGTGGATTCGGCGCGCCGGTGGGAAATCCTGCGTGCCCTGGACCGGGCGCTGGACGCGGTGGACCTCCAGGACGTACCGGGCACCGCGAAGGCCGCCCGGGCCGGGCTGGCCGAGGTGCTCGCCCGGCCCGCGCACGCCAGCGCGCACCGGGTGTCCGCGGTCGGGCACGCGCACATCGACTCGGCGTGGCTGTGGCCGCTGCGCGAGACCGTGCGCAAGGTGGCCAGGACCACGGCGAACGTGACCGCGCTGATGGACGAGCATCCGGAGTTCGTCTTCGCGATGTCGCAGGCCCAGCAGCTGGCCTGGCTTTCCGAGCACCATCCGGCGCTGTACGCGCGGGTGCGGGAGAAGGTCGCCGCCGGGCAGTTCGTCCCGGTCGGCGGGATGTGGGTGGAGTCGGATACGAACCTGCCCGGTGGCGAGGCCCTGGCGCGGCAGTTCGTGCACGGCAAGCGGTTCTTCGCCGACGAGTTCGGGATCGAAACCGACGAGGTGTGGCTGCCGGACTCGTTCGGCTACAGTGCGGCCCTGCCGCAGCTGATCGCGCTTTCGGCGTCGACCTGGTTCCTCACCCAGAAGATCTCCTGGAACCAGACGAACGCGTTCCCCCACCACACCTTCTTCTGGGAGGGCATCGACGGGACCCGGGTGTTCACCCACTTCCCGCCGGTCGACACCTACAACTCCGAGCTGTCCGGGGCCGAACTCGCCCACGCGTCGGCCAACTTCGCGGAAAAGGGCCGGGCGCGCCGCTCGCTGGTCCCGTTCGGCTGGGGTGACGGTGGCGGCGGCCCCACCAGGGAGATGCTCGCCCGCGCGGCCCGCCTGTCCGATGTGGAGGGATCACCGCGGGTCGCGATCGAGCGGCCCGCCGAGTTCTTCCGCCAGGCGCAGGAGGAGTACCCGGACGCCCCGGTGTGGGCGGGGGAGTTGTACCTGGAGTTCCACCGCGGCACCTACACCAGCCAGGCCAGGACCAAGTACGGCAACCGGCGGAGCGAGCACCTGCTGCGCGAGGCCGAGCTGTGGGCGGCCACCGCGTCCGTCCGGTGTGGACTCGACTACCCGTACGAACGGCTGGACCGGCTCTGGAAGTCCGTGCTGCTGAACCAGTTCCACGACATCCTGCCCGGCTCCTCGATCGCCTGGGTGCACCGGGAAGCCGAGCGGACCTACGGCGCCGTGGCCGGGGAGCTCGAGGAGGTCATCGGCGAGGCGCAGCGCGCGCTGGCGGGCGCGGGCGACCGGATGATCGCGTTCAACGCCGCACCACACGAGCGGGCCGGGCTGCCCGCGGGGGGTGCGGCGGCCCTGGCCGCACCGGCGGACCCGGTCACCGCGCACGCGCGGGACGGCGGCTTCGAACTGGACAACGGCCTGCTCCGGGTCACCGTGGACCGGCGCGGGCTGATCGTCTCGGTGCTGGATCTCGCCGCGGAACGCGAGGTGATCGCCCCGGGTGCGGTGGCGAACCTGCTGCAACTGCATCCCGATCTGCCGAACCAGTGGGACGCGTGGGACGTGGACGAGTTCTACCGCAACACCGGCACCGATCTCGTCGAGGCGGACGAGGTCTCGCCCGGGCCGGCGGGGGTGCGGGTGGTCCGGTCGTTCTCCCGGTCGACGGTCACCCAGTTGCTGACGCTGCGGCCGGGCGCCCGCCGGTTGGACATCGAGACCGAGGTGGACTGGCACGAGACGGAGAAGTTCCTCAAACTGGCCTTCCCGCTGGACGTGCACGCGGACCGGTCGGCCGCGGAGACCCAGTTCGGGCACGTGTACCGGGCCACGCACCGCAACACCAGCTGGGACGCGGCGAAGTTCGAGATCTGCGCCCACCGCTGGGTGCACCTGGCCGAGCCGGGCTACGGGGTCGCCCTGGCCAACGACGCCACCTACGGCCATGACGTGACCCGGTTCGCCAAGGAGGCCGGGGGAATCGCCACCACGGTCCGGGCGTCCCTGCTGCGCGCGCCGCGGTTCCCGGATCCGGAGACCGACCACGGCGTGCACCGGTTCCGGCACGCGCTCGTGGCCGGCGCCGAGCTCGCGGACGCGGTGCGGGAGGGGTACTTCCTGAACCTGCCGGTCCGGGTGGTCGAAGGCGGGCAACCGGTCGAACCGCTGATCTCGGTCGACAATCCGGCGGTGTGCGTGGAATCGGTGAAGCTCGCCGATGACCGGTCCGGTGATGTGATCGTGCGGCTCTACCAGGCCACCGGCGCCCGGAGCGGCGCCCGGATCACCGCGGGCTTCGCCCTGGCCGCTGCCTGGTCCACCGATCTCCTCGAACGGCGGTGGGACCGGACCGAGGATTACGCGGTGACCGGTCGTGCGCTGAGCGTCCGGCTGCGTCCGTTCGAGATCGTCACGCTCCGCCTGGCCCGGTCCTGACCACGCTCCGCATATACCAGGATGCCCGAACGGCGGCAATGTCCATTCGGGCAGAGTAACGGGCCGGATAGCGGTAAGGGGTTCGGGTTGACTTGAACCCGGCTTCAAGAGCGAAACTGCGACCGGCCAATTCCTGCCAATACTCGGCCGGGTCGACAGGGGCCCTGGTCAGGTCCGCTGGGGTGACCAGAGATCGGAGGTCGGACGAGCGAGTTCGGACAACGAATCGGGTGTCTTGCGGTGCGGATACTTCCGATTCGAGAAACTATCGGCGTGGAAAATTGAGTGGCCGGTAGGTTGACATTAGTCGAATCAAGTCTGGCCGTTTGGTCGAGATGGCGAGACGGTCATTTATCGTATCATTTTCTCCATTGCTTCCGCCTTTTGGCGCAATCGTTAGCTTCCTTGCCGCTTGGGACTGCCTCCGGTAGACTCGCGCTTGTCAAGGAATGATCTCCGATGGTGGGGGATCGCTGGGGTCCTGTTCTCGCGATTGACTGTGAATCCAGGGCAATCGACTGTTTCGGCGTGCGTTCCTCTGGGGAGGGATACTCAATGTGTCAGGACGCACCGGAAGAATTCCGCCGGTTTGATTGAGTGGGGGATTTCGTGAAAGCACACATCTGCAGTGCATTGGCCGCGCGTTGGTGGCCAGCGGATTCTTGCACGAGTACGGTATCGCGCGCAAGACGTACCGGAAGTTTCGGGTGGGATCGCCATGTTCTCGCGGCCGGTTATCGGATTAGGGGCGCTCGGTCGCGTACCGCATGAGGATCGTTGCACACCGCTATTCGGTCGAAATTCGATCTGCTGAACGCTGAGGTCCGACTTGTATCGAATTCATGCGAATTTGCTAATACCCGGCAAGGGGGAGCCGGTCGCCGACGGGGTGGTAGTCCTCGATGGCGCCCGTATCCACTACGCCGGTCCGGAAACGAACGCACCCGGTGCCGGTTCGGGGGACGAAATAGTTCGGGTTCCGGTGGTAATGCCCGGAATGTGGGACTGCCACACGCATTTCGTCGGTTTGCCGGACTCGGTCAGCACCGAACGGCTGATGCTCACCCGATCGGAGGTCGCGGTCGCCCGATCGGTGCGGGATGCCGAGGTCGCCCTGCGGGCGGGATTCACCAGTGTCCGCGAGGTCGGCGGCTACGGGATCTTCCTGGCCCAGGTGGTGAACGAAGGCACGGTCCCGGGTCCGACGATCTACGCGGCGGGCTGCGTGATCAGCCAGTCCGGCGGGCATTCCGACGCGCATTCGCTGCCCTACACCTGGGTCTCCGATCCGCAGCGGCCGAACGGCATGCTGCACGTCGCGGACGGGGTCGCCGAATGCCTGCGGGCGGTCCGGTTGCAGCTCCGGCTGGGCGCCCGGGTGATCAAGGTGTGCACCTCGGGCGGGGTGATCAGTGAACTCGACCATCCGCGGCACCAGCAGTTCAGCGCTCCCGAGCTGCGCGCGATCGTCGAGGAGGCCACCCGGTCCGAACGGGTGGTGGCCGCGCACTGCCACGGCAAGGCCGGGATCCTGGCCGCGCTGGAAGCCGGGTGCCGGACGATCGAGCACGGGACGGAGGTCGACGAGGAGATCGCCGGTGCGATGAAGGAGGCCGGCGCGATTCTCGTGCCCACCCGGACCGTGTACGAGGGGTTCCTCAGCCGCAAGAACCTGCTCCCGCCCGCGGCGAGCCGCAAACTCGAGGAGATCGAGGAACGTCATCGCGAGGCGATGGCCATCGCGTACTCGGCCGGGGTGCGCATCGCGCTCGGCACCGACCTCGGCACCAACGCGTCCGGCAATTCGCCCCTGGCCTGGGGGCGCAACGGCGAGGAGTTCCGCCACCTGGTCGCCGCGGGGCTCAGCCCGCTCGAGGCGATCGAGGCCGGTACGGCCACGGCGCCGCTCACGCTCGGCCCGCAGGCACCGCGGTCCGGGCAACTCGCCGAAGGCTTCGACGCCGACGTCATCGCACTGGCTTCCAGTCCGCTGGACGACATCACCGTCCTGGCGCGGCCGGATGAGATCACGCACGTCTGGAAATCCGGGGCGCTGGTCAAGAGCTCCGCCACGGCACAACGCATCACCGCATGACCCGATCAAAGGATAACTATGTCATTTACGCCTCAAAAAGAGGGTGACCTGGTGGCCGCCTTGAAGACGATCGACGACGTCCTGGCGCATTTCCAGGTCGTCGGTGACCTTGCCCGCGAGGCGCGTACCAAGCTGGCCGCCTACCAGGAACAGCCGCCGAGCGAGCAACGGCGGGCCATCCGGTCCGAACCGGTCACCTCCTTGCTGGACGGCGTGAACGCGGGATTCCTCACACCGCGGCCCGCGGTCCGGCTGACCCGGCGCCAGCAGCAGGTGCTGGAACTCCTCGTGCAGGGCGTGTCGAACCGCCGGATCGGCCGGACGCTGCACATCACCGAGCAGACGGTGAAGGCGCATCTGCACATGATCTACCGCAAGCTCGGTGCGACCGACCGCACCGAGGCGGTGGTGATCGCGTTGCGGTCCTCCCTGGTCCCCGAGCACCTGCTGGGCGGCAGACCGGCGCCACCGCCCAGCGAAGCCGCTTCTTGAACGCGCTTCTCAGGTCGCCCGAGCCGGCGCGAACTCGTCCAGTTCGCTCGTGAGGACCGCCAGCATCGGCTCGGGCTCGTTGAACAGGAAGAAGTGGTCGCCGGGAAACTGCTCCACCCGGCAGCCACCGTCCGTGTGCCGGCGCCATCCGTCGAGTTCGGCGGAGTTCACGTCGGGATCCTCGGTCCCGCCGAATACCACGATCGGGCAGTTCAGCGCTGCCCGGTTCTGGTAGCGGTAGGTTTCCGAGATCGTGAAATCGGCCCGCATGACCGGGAGGAACATCCGGAGGAACCCGGGATTCTCCAGCACGACCTGGGGCGTCCCACCCAGTTCCCGCAGCCGCGCGACGAACTCCGCGTCCGGCAGGTGGTGGATCACCTCCTCCCGCAACGGCAGGTGCGGGCCCCGGTGCCCGGACACGAACAGCCGCGCCGGCGCGCGATCCCGCAGCCGGTCGGCCGCCTCGAACGCCAGGATCGCGCCGAGGCTGTGCCCGAACAGGGCGTAGGGAAGGCTCGTGTCCACGACCGGGAGGATGTCGTCGAGCACCGCGTCCAGGGTGTCCAGCGGACGCTGGCGCAGCCGCTCGCCCCGGCCGGGCAACTGCACCGGGCACACCTCGATGTACTCGGGCAGCAGCTCGGCCCACTTCGCGAACATCCTCGCGTCGCCACCGGCGTGGGCCAGGCAGTAGAGCCGCACGGTCGCGGTCCCGGACCGGGGGACCGGCCGCTGGATCCGGCCCCGGTTCGTCATGCTTTCTCCTCGGGAAGCGAACCGGCGATACCCCGCAGCAAGATGTTCGAGGTGCCCTCGTAGATCCGGCCCGCCTTCGCGTCCCGGTAGAACCGTTCCACCGGGTAGTCCCGGGTGAACCCGTTGCCGCCCAGCACTTCCACGGCGTTGGAGGCGGCGCGTTCGGCGACCTGGGAAGCGAAGTACTTGGCCATCGCGGAAAGCCGCAGCCGTTCGGCGATGTCCGCGCCGCCCTCCACGATCCGGGTGACGTCGTAGAGCAACGCCCGGGCCGCGGCGACTTCGGTCGCGATCTCGGCCAGAGTGAACTGAACTCCCTGGAACGAGCCGATGCGCTGGCCGAACTGCTCCCGCTTCCGGCTGTAGGCCAGCGCCTCGTCCAGCGCGCCCTGGGCCAGGCCGACCAGCTGTGCCGCGATCCCGATCCGGCCGATGTCCAGCGCCGCGATCGCCACGCCTTCGCCGTTGCCGAGCCCGCCGAGGCACTGCTGCTTCCGCACCACGACATCGGAGAGCACCACGTCCGCGGTCGACGCCGCCCGCACACCCAGCTGTTCGGTGCGGGGTTCGACGGTGACGCCCGCGGCGGAACGTTCGACCAGGAACGCGGAAGCGCCGTGCTCCTCCGCGCGGGCGAACAGGAGGAACAGATCGGCTTGTGCCGCGTTGCTGGTCCACCGCTTGCGGCCGTTGAGCACGTACCCGCCGTCCTTCTCGGTGGCGGTGGTGGCGACCGCGAACGCGTCGCTACCCGCCTGTTCCTCGGACAATGAGAACGCGCCGACCTGCCGGGTGGCCAGCAGCGGGAGGTACTTGCGCTTCTGGTCGCCGTTGCCCTGCCGGAGCAGCGCGGCCACGATCAGGGCGTTCTGCACGTCGACCGCGACCGCGACCCCGGGATCGACCCGGGCGACCTCCTCGATCGCCAGCACGACCTGGAACAGCGAGCCACCCCGGCCGCCGTAGCGCACCGGCGCCTCGATGCCCATCAGGCCCGCGGCGAACAGTTTCTCGCGCAACCCGGGATCCAGGGTCGCCTTGCGGTCCATCTCGTCGGACAGCGGCGCGATCTGCTTGCGCGCGAAGTCCCGCACGTGGGCTTGCCACGCCGCGTCCTCGGGGGACAGCCGGGTAAGCGATGCCGTCGTGGGTTCGGTGGTGGTCATGCGGACGTCTTCTCCCGTTCCACGAGCTGGGCCAAGGCTTCCAGGGTCGGCGCGACGAACAACTCGCGCAGCGGAACCGAAACGCCCCACCGCGAACGCAGGATCGTCATCAGCCGCATCAGATGCGCCGAGTGCAGGCCCAGGTCGCCGAACCGGTCGTGCACGCCGATCCGGTCGGTCTCCACCAGTTCGCCGACGATCGCGCCGAGCGCCCGTTCCATCTCGGTGCGCGGCTCGACGATCTCGGCGGTCGCCGCCTGGTCCACGCCCAGTTCGGGGAGGGCCTTGGTGTCGATCTTGCCGCCGATCCCGGTCGGGATCTCGTCGATCCAGCCGATCGCGGCCGGGACCATGTGCTCGGGCAGGCGCTGGGCGGCGAAGTCCCGCAGTTCGGCCGGTTCGACCTGACCCTTGTCGCTCGGTACCGCATACGCGACCAGTTTCGCCGAACCGGAAGCGTCCCGCCGGGTGATCGCGACCGCCGAGCGCACCGCGGGGTGGGCCCGCAGCACGGATTCGATCTCACCCAGTTCGACCCGGTAGCCCCGGATCTTGACCTGGGTGTCGCCGCGGCCGAGGTACTGCAGGGCGCCGTCGGGCAGGGCGCGCACCAGGTCGCCGGTGCGGTACATCCGCTCACCCGGCGCGGCCGGTTCGGCGCCGAACCGGCGGGCGGTCAGCTCGTCCCGGTTGTGGTAGCCCAGCGCCACCGCGGGCCCGGCCACGCACAGCTCGCCCTGGGTGCCCAGCGGCACCGAGCGGCCCCGCTCGTCGAGCAGGTAGGCCCGCTGGTTGGGCAGCGCCCGGCCGATCGGGACCGGCCCGTCCTCGGCCACGTTCCCGGCGGTGATCCGGTGGTAGGTGGACACCACCGCGGCCTCGGTGACGCCGTAGAGGTTGTACACCCGCGGGCGGTCGTCGCCGTGGCGGTCGATCCAGTCCCGCAGGATCGAGGCGTGCAACCGGTCGCCGCCGATGAAGATGCGGCGCAGCGCGGACAGCGACGGCACGGATTTCCGCGTGCCGTCCCATTCGGCGTCGGCGGCGGCGAAGTGCTCGAACAGCGTCGGCGTCTGGCTGCACACGGTGACCCGTTCGGTGAGCACCAGGCGGTGGAACTCCTCCGGCGAGCGGACCGTCCACTGTGGAACCACGACGAGCCGGGCGCCGTTGCCCAGCGCGCCCCAGATCTCCCACACCGAGTAGTCGAAGGCGAAGGAGTGGCTGAACGTCCACACGTCGCCGACGCCGAACTCGAAGAGCTCGCGGCCCGCCGCGAGCAGGCTCTGCACGTTCCGGTGGGTCACCACCACGGCCTTCGGCCGCCCGGTCGAACCGGAGGTGTAGAGCACGTACGCCGGTTGCTCCGGCCCGGTTTCCGGCAGCGCCAGCCCGGACGGCCGGGTGAGGACCTCGCCGTCGAGGGTGAGCACCGTTCCGTCGAACTCCGGCACCCGCTCGGCGAGCTCCGGGGACGTCACGACGGCCTCGATGCCCGCGTCGGAGAGCATGTCGGCCAGCCGTTCCGCGGGATGCTCCGGATCGAGCGGCACGTACGCGGCGCCCGCCTTGAAGACGCCGATCATCGAGGCGACCAGCCGCGCCGAGCGGTCCAGGCAGAGGCCGACCCGGGCGCCCGGGCGCACGCCGGCGCCGATCAGGCGGCCGGCGATCGCGTCGCTGTACTCGTCGAGTTCGGCGTAGCTGAGCCGCTGGTCGCCGAACGTGAGCGCCTCGGCGTCCGGATTGCGCCGGGCGTGCTCGGTGAACGCGCCGTGCAGGGTCTCCTCGTCGATCGCCATGGTGGTCCCGCCGCTCACCGGAACCGCCTCGGCCGCGCCGGGGGACAGCTCGCCGAGGGTGAGTTCGGGATGCTCGACCATCTTGGTCAGCACCTCGCGCAGCTGGTCGCAGAACCGGTGCGCGGCCTCGGGGGAGAACCGGTTGCGGTCGTAGATCACCCGCAGCGGCATCCCCTCACCCGGCATGATCACCATGGTGATCGGGTAGTGCGGGCGGCCGTCGTACCGCATGTTCGTCATCTTCGAGCCGGTCTCGGCGAGCGCGAAGTCCGGCATCGGCATGTTCTCGTAGGAGACGCTGCTTTCCAGCAGGGGCACGTCCAGCGCGCGGCCCAGCACCCGCTGCACGTCGAACAGCGGCATGGTGGTGTGGTCGCGCACGGCGGCGATGTGCACCTGCAGATCGCGCAGCCAGGACAGCGCCGCCCTGGTCATCTCCAGCTTCTCCCGCACCGGCATGGTCGCGATCAGCGGGCCGAGGATGGTCTCGCTGCCGCGCAGTTCCGGCGGCCGGTGCGCCATGGTGAATCCGCAGGCGACATCCGTGGTGCCGTAGTAGTGCGCGAGGACGATCAGCCAGGCGCCCTGCACGATGGTGTTCAGGGTGAGCTGGTTGGTCCGCGCCAGCTCCTTCAGGCCCGGTTCGATGTCCACCAGTTGCAGTTCCACGAAACCGTGGCTGGGCTCGCCCGGGCCCGGTGGCTTACCACCGAGGAACAACGGCTCCGGCGGCTGGAAACCGTCCAGTTCGGACCGCCAGAACTCGAGGCTGTCCTCGCCGTCCTGCTTGCTCCACCAGGCCACGTAGTCCCGGTAGGGGCGCATCGGGCCCCAGTTGGGTTCGTGGCCAAGGCACTGCGCCCGGTAGGCCTCGATGAGATCGGTGACCGCGAGGCCGAAGGACCAGCCGTCCATCAGCAGGTGCGAGAGCCGCCAGACGAACAGCCATTTCTCCGGTTCGCTGCGGATGACCGAGATCCGCATCAGCGGGGCCTTCGTCAGATCGAACCCCTCGACCCGCTCGCGGTCCAGCCACGCCTGCAGTTTGTCCTGCTGCTCGTCGGCCGGAATGTCCCGCCAGTCCAGGATTTCCAGCGGCAGCTCGGCCTTCGCGTGCACGACCTGGAGCGGCAGGCCCTCATCGCGCCAGTGGAACGAGGTGCGCAGGATCGGGTGCCGGTCCACCACCTGCTGCCAGGCGCGCTGGAACTCGCCGGTGTGCAGGGTGCCCTCGAAGGTGAGGACGAGCTGCTCGAAGTAGACCCCCGCCTCCGGGCGCTTCAACTGCTCGAACAGCAGGCCCTGCTGGATGGGGGCGAGCTCGTAGACGTCCTCGATGCCCTTCTTGCTAACTCGGTTGGAGCTCACGTAAGCGTGCCTTTCGTCGTGGGGAAGTGGGATCGGGGACTATTCGAGCGTGTCGAGGAAAGCGCTCAGCTCTCCCGAATCCAGCCCGGCGAGCGGGAAGTCCGAGGGTTCGTAACCGCCGGCGGAGTCCTGGTGGCAGTGCTCGACGATCGCGGCGACCGCGTCCGCGAACGCCTGCGACACCGGCGTCACGGACTCGCCCTGGTGCCGCCAGTGCAGCCGCAGTTCTCCGGCCACCAGCGCGGCGCCGATCTCGCCAATGGTTCCCGGCGGCGCGGCGACTCCGCGCGGCCCGGTGAACCCGTCCAGCACGAGCGGGCCGGACGCGGGCCGCCAGTCGTCCTCGACGAACTCGCGCACGTACACCCACCGGTCGCCGCGGGCGGCGGTCGCCTCCTCGCGGAAGTCCCGCTTGACCGAGGTCAGCACCGCGGCCGGATCCTCGGCGCCCGCCGGGGTGAGCGCCACCAGTTCGGTGAACCGCCCGGTCGAACCCTCGACCGCGGGTTCCCGGGCCGAACGCTCGGCGAGCACGGCGGGTGCGCCGCCCGGCCACCGCCGCAGCGCCAGCAGGATGCCCGCGGTGACCGCCTCGCCCAGGCTCAGGTGGTAAGCGGTGAACGCGGCCTCGCGCAGCGCGTCGACGGTAGCGGCGTCGAGCGTGGTGACCTCCTCGGCGGCCAGCGCCACCGGTTCGAGTTCGGCGCTCGCCGAGGATCCGCCCGTCCGGTTCCGCGACCACTCGAGGAAGCACGCGGGCCGACCGGTCCACTCGACCGTGCCGTGCTCGGCCAATCCCTGGTAGGCATGGGCGAACTCGTCCAGCAGCACCCGCCAGGAGTTGTCGTCGAGCGCCGCCGCCGCGCCCAGCCAGACCAGGCGGTCCCGCTCGGCGCCGGTGGCGATGTGCACCAGTTTGGTGCCCTCACCCGCGGCCAGATCCAGTTCCTCGGTCATCTCGGTGACCAGTTCGTCCAGCGCGGCCGCGCGTGCGTCGGCCGGCAGGCCGCTCAGGTCGATCGCCGAGACGACGTTCTCGACCGCGGATCCCGCGTCGAACAGGCCGGGCGTCTCGTCCTCCCGGGCGCCGAGGCGGAAGCGCAACGCCGTGTGCCGCTCGGTGATCTCGGCCAGGGCGCGCTCGGCGAGCTCCGGGTCGAACCCGGCCGCCACGTCGACCTCGATCCAGGTCACCGCGCCGGTGAGCCCGGCCTGATGGGCGGTGAGCGGGACCGCCTCCGCGTCGACCACGGCCGTGCCGCCCTCGGCGACGCGCTTGGCGAGTTCGAGGAAGTTCGCGCTCTCGAACAGGTCCTGCGGCCCGACCGCCAGGCCCTGCGCGTTCGCCTGGCTGACCAGCTGGATGCCCATGATCGAGTCGCCGCCGAGCTCGAAGAAGTTGTCCGACGCGCCGATCGTGTCCAGGCCGAGCACGGACCCGGCCAGGGCGATCAGCCTGCCGACGCTCGCGGCCAGCCGTTCCTCGACCGCGTCGTCTTCCGCCGCGTGCCCGGCGCGTTCCGGCGCCGGCAGCGCGGCCCGGTCGACCTTTCCGTTGCTGCTCAAGGGAAGGTCGTCGAGCACCACGATGTCCGCGGGGATCAGGTATGCCGGGATCGTCCGGGTCAGGTGCTCCCGCACCGATTCGACCAGAGCCTCGTGGTCCCCGGCCGGTTCGGTGGGCACCACGTAGCCCACCAGCCGCTGGTTGGTCCGCGGGCCGAGCGCGGTCGCGGCCGTGTTGGCCACCGCCGGGTGCTGGGCCATGGCGTGTTCCACTTCGCCCAGCTCGACCCGGAAACCACCGATCTTGACCTGGAAGTCCTCCCGGCCGAGGAACTCGATGTTCCCGTCCGGCAGGTACCGGCCGAGGTCGCCGGTGCGGTACAGCCGTTCGCCGGTGACCGGATGGGTGATGAACGATTCGGCGGTGCGCTGCTCGTCGTTCCAGTAGCAGGCGGCGAGGCCGACCCCGCCGATGTACAGCTCACCCGCGGTCCACACCGCCGCCGGTTCCAGCCGCTCGTTGAGCACGTGGAACGTCTGGTTCCGCAGCGGGCGGCCGTACGGGATGGACGTCCAGTCCGGCGGAACCTCGCCGATCGGGTAGTGGATGGACCAGATCGCCGCCTCGGTCGCGCCGCCGAGGCTGATCACCGTGAGGTCGTCGGCGAGCGCGCGGGCCCGGTCCGGCAGCCGCACCGGGATCCAGTCACCGCTGAGCATCGCCAGCCGGATCGGCAACGTGGAATCGGCCGCATTCTCCAGGTAGGCCACCAGCATCTCCAGCAGCGCGGGCACCGAGTTCCACACCGACACCCGGTGTTCGCGCATCAGCTCGATCCACCGAGCGGGGTCGCGCCGGGCGTGCGCTTCGGGCAGCACCAGCGCGGCGCCCGCGCCGAGCACCCCGAAGATGTCGAACACCGACAGGTCGAAGCTCAGCGACGACAGGCCGAGCACCCGGTCGTCGGCGGTGATGCCGAACCGCTCCTGGACGTCGACCAGGGTGTTGAGCGCGGCGGTGTGGGTGACCGCGACGCCCTTCGGCGTGCCGGTGGAGCCGGAGGTGTAGATGATGTAGGCGATCTCGTCCGGGCTCGCCGGGCTCCGCCACGCCGCGACGTCGACCGAGCGCCAGTCGGGCTCCTCCGCGATCGCGATGGTGTCCACTTCGGACGGCCAGGCGTAGTCGTCGTTCCCGTCGACGACCAGGCAGTCGACCCCGGCGTGCTCGATCAGCCAAGCGCGGCGGCTTTCCGGCAGTTCCGGGTCGATCGGCACGTAGGTGCACCCGGCCGCGGAAACCCCGGCCGCGGCGACGATCTGGCGCCAGCCCTTGACCAGCCCGATGCCGACCAGCTTGCCCGGCCCGAGGCCGTGCCCGGCCAGCGTGCGGGCGAGGTCGACGGCGCGGCCGGACAGTTCGGCGTGGGTCAGCGTGCGGTCCGCGGTGATCACCGCGTCCCGTCCGGCGATGGCCGGGTCCGCGCCCGCGGCCAGCACCGGATCGATGATCAGGCCGGTCGGGACCGGGCCCGCGGTCTGGTTGACGCGTTCGCGGGTTTCCAGCTGCCAGCCGGGCAGCGCCGTCGACGGCGGCCGGTTCCAGCCCTCCGGCGACGCCAGGCCGATCAGCAGGTCCTGGTAGACCTCGAACATCTCGGCCATCACGTTTTCCGGGAACAGCTCGTCGACCGCGTGCCAGGCCAGTTCGAGCACCCCGCCGAACTCCAGCACGAAGTGGTCGATGGTCACCTGCGGGGTCTGCGAGATGAACCGGGCCTGCTCGCCGAGCCACGCCACCGGGGACGGCACGCTCGCCGGATCCTGTTCGGTGGACAGCGCGCTGGTGAACACGACCGGCATCACGCCGCCGGTGGTGTCCCGGCGCACCCGGTTGAGCTCGCGCAGGATCCGGACGCCGCTGACGTGGCGGTGTTCGAAGTCCTCCCACGCCTGGCGCTGCACCTGGGACACCAGTTCGGCGAAGGTGCTCAGCTGCCGGGTGTCGACCTCGAGCAGTTCGAAGGAGGCGAACTCGCCGACCATGTCGTCCACGTCCTCGTGGAACGGCAACCGGTTGACCGCGGTGAAGTTCAGCGTGAAGTGCTGGCTCTTGCTCCAGCGGGAGACCGCCGCGGCGTAGGCGGCGACGAGCACGCTGGACGGGGTGACTCCGCGTTCCCCGGCCTGCTCCTTCACCTTGGCCCAGACCTGGGAGTCCAGGCTCGCGTGCCGCCGGACGAACGTCGGCCGGATCAGTTCGCCGGGCGCGACGGCCGTGGGCAGCTCAGGCGCGGGCGGGAGTTGCTGAACGCGTTGCCGCCAGTATTCCAGCGAACGTTCGTAGAGCGGCGTCTCGCGAAGCTCCTCCTCGGCGAGCACGTAGTCGCGAAACGAGAGCTCCGGCAGGACGGTGGACCGGTCGGGTTCCGCGTAGAAGTCCCGCCACGCGGGCAGCACCTGGTAGAAGAAGCTCGCGACGTCGGCGCACAGCAGGTCGAAGCTGATGTGCACGCGGAGCTTGCCGTTGCCGAGTTTGCTGGCCCGGACTTCCCACAGCGGCCAGGTGTCGGCCGGGCGCACCTCGGCGCCCATCCGGTCGGACAGTTCGGCGAGCTGCTGCCGGGCCACGTCGCCCTCGGCGTCCCGCAGGTCGAGCACCTCGAAGCGGTACGGCGGCACGTCCTTCAGCACCCGCTGGCGGCCGTCGGACAGGACCACGATGCGCAGCATCTCGTGCCGCTGCACCACCTGCTGCCACGCGCGTTCCAGCCGCTCGAGGTCGAGGGTGTCGCTGTCGAACTCCAGGTAGAGGTGCGGGGCGTTCCCGCCCATGTCGAAGCTGCCGAGCCGGCCGATCCACTGCGCCTGCTGCATTTCGGTGAGCGGGAACGGGTCGTACCGGTGCTCCGGATCGGGATCGATGGCCGGGAGCTTGTCGTCGTACGCCTGGCCCGGCTCCTGGTCCTCGAGCAGTTCCGCGAGCGCGGCCACGGTCGGCCGGGACAGCAGCTGGGCCGGGCTCGCCGAACGCCCGAGCTCGGTGCGCAACCGGTTGAGGATCTGGGTGGCCAGCAGCGAATGCCCGCCCAGTTCGAAGAAGTTGTCGTGGATGCCGATCCCCTGGAACCCGAAGAACTCTTCCCACAGCCCGGTGACCTGGCGCTCCAGATCGGTGCGCGGGGCGACGTAGGTGGTGAGCAGGTGCTCGGGACGGCCGGTCCCGGTGGTTTCGGTGTCGTCGGCTTCCTGCGCGGGGGTGTCGATGACCAGCTCGCCGCTCGACTCGCCGCGCGGTTCGATCCAGTACCGCTTGTGCTGGAAGGGATAGGTGGGCAGCGGTGTCCGGCCGGCCGGTGGCTGGAGCCGGGTCCAGTCCACCTCGTGCCCGGCCAGCCAGAGCCCGGCGAACGCGGTGAGCAGGACGTCGAGATCGGGCTGCTCCTGGTCGGGGCGGCGCATGGTGCCGACCACCGTCGAACCGGCGCACGGGTCGATCACCTGGCGGGACAGGGTGCCCAGCGTGTTGCCCGGGCCGACCTCGAGCAGGATGCTCCGGCCGAGGCTGCCGACCTGGCGCACGGCGTCGCCGAACCGGACCGGCTTGCGCATGTGCGTGCCCCAGTACTCGGGGTCCGTGGTCTGCGCGGCGTCGATCCATTCCCCGGTGACCGTCGAAACGAACGGCAGTCCGGGCGCGCGGAGGCTGGTGCCGCGCACCTCGTCGGTGAACGCCGGCACGATCGGGTCGATCATGCCGGAGTGGAACGCGTGCGAGGTGTGCAGCCGGCGGGACGAGATCTCGTCCGCCGCCAGGCGTTCTTCGAACGCGGCCACCGCGTCGTGCGGGCCGGAGACCACGCACAGCGAGGGTGCGTTGACCGCGCCGATGGACAGCTCGGCGGGCAGCAGCTCGCGCACCCGCTCCTCGGGGGCGGCGACCGAAAGCATCGACCCGGACGGCAGTTCCTGCATCATCCGGCCGCGCGTGGCGACCAGCCGGAGGACGTCGGGCAGATCGATCACGCCGGACAGGCAGGCCGCGACGAACTCGCCGAGGCTGTGCCCGACCATCGCGTCCGGTTTGATCCCCCAGCTCTCCAGCTGGCGCGCGAGCGCGTACTCGGTGACGAACAGCGCGGGCTGGGCGAACGCGGTGTTCTCCAGCCGCCGGGCGGCCGCTTCCGGGTCGGCGCCCGCGGGGGGATACATCACCTCGCGCAGATCGGTGCCCAGCAACGGCTCGAGGATCTCGACACAAGTGTCCACTTCGGACCGGAACACCGGCTCCTCGAGGTAGAGGCCGTGCCCCATCCCCGGGTACTGGGTGCCCTGTCCGGGCAGCAGGAACACCACCTTCGGCGCGCCGGGCGGCGCGGCGGCGCTGGACACCCGGGCCGGATCGGAACCGGACAGCAGATCGGCGGCCTCGCCGAGGTCCCGGGCCACCACGGCCCGGCGGAACGGCAACGCGCCGCGGCCGAGCTGGGTGGTGGAGGCGAGCGTGGCCAGCCCCACCGGGGTGTCGGAGTCCCGTTCGGTGGCGAGGTGCGCGGCGAGGTTCTCGGTGGCGCGGTCGAGCGCCTGCGGGGACCGCGCGGAGAGCACCACGATCTGCGCGTCCCGTTCCGGCACCGGCACCGGCCGCGCCGGGGGCGCCTGCTCGAGGATGACGTGCGCGTTGGTGCCGCCGATGCCGAACGAGCTGACCCCGATCCGGCGCGGATGCGTGCCGTTCTTCCAGTCGGTCAGTTCGCGGTTGACGAAGAACGGGGTGCTGTCGAAGTCGATGCGCGGGTTCGGGTTGCGGTAGTGCAGGTTCGGCACGAGCTGGCGGTGCCGCAACTGCAGCACGGCCTTGATCAGGCTCGCCACCCCGGCCGCGGACTCCAGGTGCCCGATGTTGCCCTTGACCGAGCTGACCGCGCAGAACCCCTTCTCCTCGGTGTGCGGGGCGAAGGCCCGGCTCAGCGCCTTGATCTCGATCGGGTCGCCGACCTGGGTCGCGGTGCCGTGCGCCTCCATCGCGGTGATCGTGTTCGCCTCGACCCCGCTCGCGGCCAGCGCGGCGGCGACCAGGCGCTCCTGCCCGGCGACGCTCGGCGCGGTGTAGCCGACCTTGTCCGAACCGTCGTTGTTCACCGCGGAGGCCCGGAGCACGGCGAGGACGTTGTCCCCGTCGGCGACGGCGTCCTCCAGGCGGCGCAGCACCACCACGCCGACCCCGTTGCCGAACACCGTGCCGCGACCGTCGGCGTCGAACGGGCGGCAGTGGCCGTCGGGGGAGTAGATCAGCCCTTCCTCGTAGAGGTAACCCACCCGGTGCGGGACCCGGACGCAGACGCCCCCGGCGAGCGCGGTGCCGCATTCGCCGGCCAGCAACGCCTGGGACGCCTGGTGGACGGCCACCAGGGAACTCGAGCACGCGGTCTGCACGGTCACCGCGGGCCCGGTCAGGCCGAGCAGGAACGAGGTGCGGCTGGCGAGGTAGTCCTTGTCGTTGTGGATCTGCAGCTCGAAGACCGCGGGACTCATCACGATCCGGCTGCCGCCGAGCAGGTTCGACATCAGGTACGCCGGCATGTTCGCGCCGGCGAACACCCCGACGTCGGTGTCGGTGCCGGGGCCGCGCCCGGCGTCCTCGAGGGCGTGCCACGCGGTTTCCAGGAAGAGCCGCTGCTGCGGGTCGAGCAGCGCGGCCTCGCGCGCGTTGATGTTGAAGAACGGCGCGTCGAACTGGTCGACGTCGGTCAGGATCGGGGCGGCGCGGACGTACTGGGGGCGGGAGAACACATCCCGCGGCACACCTTCGGCCAGGAGTTCCTCGTCGGACAACGGCGTGATCGACTCGACGCCGTCGCGGAGGTTCTGCCAGAAGGAAGGGATGTCCGGGGCGCCGGGAAACCGCCCGGCCATGCCGATGACGGCGATGGCCGCGGCGGACGTGTCGGTGTCGTTGCGGGCACTGTCGCGCCGGATCACTGCTGAGCCTCCTGGGTGGCGGTGGGGGAGAGCCGGGAGATGTCGTGTTTGGTGGTGCCGCTCATCGCGAGATCGACGCAGATCTCCCCGAGCAGCGGGACGAACTTGAAGCCCCAGCCGGAGCTGTAGAGCACGATGTGCTCCCCGTGCGGCACGAGCTTGTCCGCCAGGCCGAGGTAGAACTGCCGCCGCGGGTCCCCGGGCAGCACGGCGAGGCAGGTCGAGGTCTGCGCGGGCGTCGGATCGAGCGAGGGGACGTGCTCGCCGACCCAGGAGGTGAGCCGTCGCACGTGGCGCGGATCGGGCACGCCGGTCGCCTGATCGGCGTCGTCGATCGGGTTCACCTCGAACACCGGGCCGAGGCGCACCAGTTCGCTGGGGGACCACGGGTTGCGCCCGAAGCCGTAGAACAGGTTCGTGTCCTCCTCGGTCGGCTGCTGGAACACGAACCAGAACGGGAAGTCGACGTCCTCGTCGCGGCGGGGCAGCGACACCAGGGCCATCTCGTAGAGCTTGATGTCGAGCGTGGCGCCGAGCGGGGTGAGCAGGTGGTTGACCTCCGCGCCGTTCGCCAGGACGACCTTGGCGGCCCGGTAGGTGGTCCGGTCGGTCCGGACGGTCACCCCGTCGGCGTCCGGCGTCAGTCCGAGCACCCGCTCGCCGCCCCGCAGGTGGCAGCCGTGCTGCTGGGCGAGGCCGTACAGCGCGGCCAGCGTGCCGCGCACGTCGATCGCGCCACCGTCGGGCTGCATGAAGCCCGCGTAGTGCTTGGGCAGGTTGGTGAACCCGTAGCGGCGCTCGATCTCCTTCGCGGTCAGCCAGTCGTAGCGGAGTTCCAGCTTGTCCATGACCCGCGCGGTTTCGGCGATCTGGCCCTCGTTGGTGTCGACCTCGATGTCGCCGAACCAGAGGCTGCCGATGTGGTGGATCAGCTTGCGCTCGGCGAGGCTCTCCAGCCGGCGCCACAGCGGAAGTGTCTCCAGCGTGAGCCGGAACAGGTCTTCCTGGGTGTACTGCAACCGCCAGTGCCGCTCGGCCCCGCTGGTCCCGCACTGCTCGTTGAAGAACCCGTGCCGGTCCAGCACCAGGGTGCGCTGTCCCTGGGCGGAGGCCTGCCAGCCGCAGGAAAGGCCCACCGGGCCGCCACCGACGACGATGATGTCGAACGAGGTGGAATCGGTCATTCTCTCTTCGCCGTCCTTCGAGGTTTTCGTTACTGGCTTGCCAAGGCGGAACCGCTGGACGCCGCCTCGGTGAGGACCGCGTCGAGCGAGTCGAGGAGGGTGTTCACCTGTTCCTCGGACAGGCTGGGTTGGCAGGGCACGTTGATCTGCTGCTGGAACCACATCTGTTCGGCGACCGGGCATTCACCGAGGCGGTGCCCGCGGGCCCGCCATTCCGGCAGCAGGTGCAACGGGAAGTACCGCAGCTGGAACTGCACACCCCGCTCGGCGAGCCGCTCCACGATCAGATCGCGATCCAGGCCGGCGCTCGGGTCGAGGAAGAAGGTGTAGAGGTGGTACGCGTTCAGGACGTCCGGCGGCTCGGGGATGAGCCGGGCGAACGGGAACCGGGCCAGCACGGCGCTGATGCGCTCGGCGGTCTCCCGGCGCCGCTTGACCAGCCGGTCCAGCCGGCCGAGCTGGGCGATGCCCACCGCGGCGCTGGGTTCCGGCAGTGTCGCGTTGGTGCCGGAATAGCGGACCTCGAGGCAGCTGTGGGTGTAGGAATTGCCCGCGTGCAGCATCCACGGCCGGGCGCCGTCCCGTTCCCCTATTCGGCGGGGGGAACGCACGAAAACGGCGTCTGAATCGTTCGAGCGCATCCGGTCGAGCCGATTGCCCCATTCGTCGTCGTTGACCGTCACCATTCCGCCCTCACCGAGGGTGGTGATGTTCTTGCTCGAGTGGAAGCTGAAGCAGCCGATATCGGCCAGCGCCCCCGGACGTCTTCCGCGATAGACACTTCCGAGCGCGTGCGCGCAGTCCTCGATCACCCGGATGTCGTGCGCGCGGGCGATCCGCATGATCTCGTCCATGTCCGCGGGCAGGCCGCCGTAGTGGACGATCAGTATCGCGCGGGTTCGCCTGGTGATCAGCGATTCGATGCTCGCCGGATCCGCGTTGAGCGTATTCGGGTCGACATCGCAGAAGCGGACGTTGACCGGGAGGTCCAGCAACGGCTGGATCGTGGCCTTGTAGGTCTGCGGGGTCACGATCACTTCGTCGCCGGCACGCAGGTCGAGCAGATTGATGGCCAGCGAAAGGGCGACTGTGCCACTGGTCACCGACAGCGCGTGCCTGGTGCCGATCAGGTCGCGAAACCGCTGCTCGAAGGTCTCTCGATAGACGCCGCCGGAAAGCGGCAGGTCCGACTTCACGACCTCGGCGAGCGCGTCCAGTTCCTCATCACCGAGCAAACTGCCACGCTGCGGGTACGGGACGAGATAGTGATCTGGTGACATCCGAGTAACCACTTCTCCGTAGTTTCGGCGAGAGAGGCTGCAGTCTCCGGGCCTGAATCGGCCGCATCCCCAATCTTGCGGAGGAACGCTCCTGATCAGGTATTGGCCAATTGGTGTTGGCGGTTGTACGACCCCGCGCCGAGTACTAGGAGTTTTAGCACCAGAGATGTACTGAGCTGGACCCTGTTCTGCGTTACCGTCCTTTTCATGGGCGAACTGTGCGAAATCCTGCGGGAAATAGGCGTCGAAGAAAACGAGATCGCCGCGGATCGCCAGCTGCGATCCCACCTGGCCCTCGATTCGACCGAGACGGTCGAGCTGGAGGAGGAACTGCGCCGCCGGTTCGGCGTTGTGGTCGACCTGTGGGACAAGCACGACTACACGATCGCCGAGCTGGCGGCCCGGATCGACGACGCCCGCGCGCAGCGGGCCTGAGGGGAGAATTCCGGTGCGGGAGACGTTGAGCAGGATCGACCAGGGACGGGCGCGGCGCTACCGGCGGGAGGGGATCTGGGGCCCCGAGCGGGTGGACGAGACCGTGCTCGCGGGCGCGCTGTCCCGGCCCGGCGAACTCGCCCTGAGCTGCGGAGACCGGCGGCTCACCCACGGCGAACTCGCTGCCGCGGTGCGCGCCGCGGCGAAACGGCTCCACGCGCGCGGAATCCGGCGCGGTGACGCGGTGATCGTGCAGTTGCCGAACGAGCCGGAGCTGGTCGTGCTGACGCTCGCGCTGTCGAGCATCGGCGCCCCGCCGGTGCTGACGCCGACCGCCCTGCGGGACTACGAACTCGACCACATCGTGCGGATCACCCAGCCGGTCGCGATCGCCGTACCGGAGAAACTGGCGCGCTTCGACCACTTCGCGATGGCGCGGCGCCTGCGGGACGCCCACCCGTGCCTGCGCACCCTGCTGGTGTCCGATGTGGACGATGGGGACGCGGTCGGGCTGGCCGCCCTGTGCGCCCCGCCCGCGGCAGGGGAATCGCTGCCCGACGCCGAACCCGCCCAGCTCGACGATCCCGCGCTGTGCCTGCTCTCCAACGGAACCACCGGACCGCCGAAGGTGATCCCGCGGTTGCAGGAGGCCTACGACTACCAGCTGCGGGTCACCCCGGAAGTCGCGGGCGTGGGCCCCGATTCGGTGTACCTCGCGGTCATGCCCGCGACCCACGGGTTCGTGCTCGGCTGCCCGGGTGTGCTCGGCACGATCGGGGCCGGTGGCCGGGTGGTGCTCGGCGCGTCGGCCGAACCGGAGGCCGCGTTCGAACTGATCGAGCGGGAGCGGGTCACCCACACCACGCTGGTGCCCGCGCTGGCCGAGCGCTGGGTGGCGGCGGCCAAGGACACCGGGTACGACCTGTCCAGCCTGCGCGTTCTGCAGGTCGGCGGGGCCCGCCCGCGCCGCAGCCAGATCGAACAGGTGCCCGCGGTGCTCGGGTGCCGGGTGCAGCAGTGCTACGGGATGAGCGAGGGCCTGCTGAACTACACCGCCCTGGACGATCCGGACGACGTCGCTTTCGACACGCAGGGCCGGCCGGTCTCGCCGGTGGACGAGATCCGGATCGTGCGCGAGGACGGATCCGAGGCGGCGCCGGGGGAGGTCGGCGAACTGCTGACCCGCGGCCCGTACACGGTCGCCGGGTACTACGCCGATCCGGACGCCAACGCGAAGAACTTCACCGGGGACGGGTTCTACCGCACCGGCGATCTGGTCAGCGTGCACCAGCCGTCGGGTTCGCTCGTGGTGGAGGGCCGCAGCCGGGACGTGATCAACCGCGGTGGGGAGAAGATCCCGGCCGCGGAACTCGAACTGCTCGCCGCCGAGCACCCCGCGGTGGCGGCCGCCGCGGTGATCGGCGCGCCGCATCCGCGGTACGGCGAAGTCGTCTGCCTGTTCGTGGTCGCCCGGGACGGCGACACCGCGCCAGGACTGCGGGAGATCCGCCGGTTCCTGCAGGATCGGGGACTGGCCCGGTTCAAGCTGCCCGAGCGCATCGAGGTCGTCGACGCGCTCCCGTACCTCGGCATCGGCAAGGTCGACAAGAAAACCCTGCGCGCCAACGCCCACTTCGACTGATCATGCACTGATCCGAAAACAGAAGAATTTCCGCTGGGGAGCGGACTCGTTTCGGACGTGCGAGTTCCCCGTTTCGGTAGGCGAGTTCCCAGCCGGGCGCCCGGCGAGCGCGGCGCGAAGCCGCGCGCTGAGAAACCCCAGTGCAGGACTCGTGCTGGTGGCGGCCGAGCACGAGGGTAGGTCGTGAGTATTTCGGCCGGTCAGCACCGGTCTCCCCGCGGCTAAGTGCGGCACCTATTGGTCAGGAGGACCCGCCTGCGCACGGCAGCGCTGAATTGTCGGAGGTCGTGGCTATCCTTCGGGCATGCTCGATCACATCGGTGTTCAGGTGGCTGACGTCGAGGCGTCGCTCGCCTTCTACCTGCGTACGTTCGCCCCGATCGGTATCCGCGAGGTGATGCGCTTCCCGTACGGCGACAGTCTCGTCGTCGGCCTGTCCGGGTCTGACGGCAATCCGGACTTCTGGCTCAGTCCCGCCACCAGCACCGAGACTCGGGAACTGCATCTGGCTTTCCGCGCCCTCGACCGTCAGGCCGTGGACGCGGTGCATGAGGCCGCGGTGCGGGCGGGTGTCGAGGTGCTGCACGCTCCGCGCGAGTGGCCCGAGTACCACCCGGGTTACTACGGCGTGTTCCTGCGCGATCTCGACGGCCACAACGTCGAGGCCGTGTATCACGGTGACTAGGTCTCGGCCCCCGGCGAAGCCACCACCAGCGGCAACACATCAAACGTCACAATCTGCCGCTTGTGAGGCCAGGTCGCCGATGTGCCGCACTTGGCCGACGAAGTCATCCCTGTGCGTTGTCAGGTGCGGCCGTTGAGGGAGGTGACCAGGGGGCGCCTTCTTGGGTGGGTCGTGAGTGGTACGGGCGGTTCCAACCGCCCTAACCGGTCACGACCGCGCACTAGGGTTTCGGGACGTTCTTGGCCACCACCAGGGTGTCCTCGCGCCATTCGTCCCGGGTCTCGCCCGCCTGCGGGAACAGATCGTGCACCGCGGTGACCGACTCCCGCTGCGTGTGCTCGGTGAGGCCGCGGTTCTCCGTTTCCCAGGTGTCCAGCGCGAGTTCCACGTCCGCGCCGGCGGCCACGATCCGGGCGAGGTTGAGGGCGTTCATCATCGCGGTCCCCGCACCCTGCCCGATCGTCGGCGGCATCGCGTGCGCCGCGTCCCCGACGATCGCGACCCGGCCCGCCGACCACCGGGTCAGCCGCACCACCTCGTAGCGGTCGTATCGCGGCGCCTCCGGCAGTTCGGCCAGAACCGGCTCCAGGGTGGGGAAGGAGGCCGTCCAGACCGCGGGATCCAACGGCAGGCGCAACGCGCTGTCGTCGGCGGTCGCGCCGAGGAGGAGGTACAGGTCCTCGGTGTTGCACGGAACGTAGAGGACCCGGCGTTTTCGCGCGATGTTCCAGTAGTTCACGTAGTTGCGCCACCGGCCGTCCCGGCCCGGTGCGCGGTCGAGCGGCACCAGGAAGCGGTAGAGGCCGAAGTCGAACACCTGGTGCTCGTCGAGCAGGCCCAGCGAATCGCGGACCGCCGAACGGATCCCGTCCGCGCCCACCACGAGATCGGCCGTCCACCGCCGGCCGTCGGCGGTCACCAGTTCGCCGTCGCGCCCGGCGGCGATCGCGCGGGATCCGGTGCGGATCTCCACCCCCGCCGCCACGGCCTGCTCGTGCAGGGCCTCGAAGAGGTCCTGGCGGGTGAGCGTGATCATCCGCAGCCCGCCGGGGAGCGGGAACGGGCGCGTGCCCAGCTGGCTGCCCGCCGAATCGCATTCCTCCCACAACGAGGCCTCGTGGTAGCGGGACAGCGCCCGGTCGGTGGCCCCGAGTTCGTTGAGTACCTGGAGTCCGTTCTCCCACAAGAAGATTCCGGCCCCGAAGGCGCGTGGCTCGGGGCTTTGCTCGTGCACGCGGACCCGCCACCCCCGGCGGGCGAGTTCGGTGGCCACGGTCAGCCCGGCGAACCCGGCGCCCGCGATTTCCGCTGTTCGATTCATGCTGTTCAGGTCCCCGCTAATCGACGATCACGGCCTTGGAACGCATCAGGAACTCGCCGAGGTAGCCCTCGTGCGGCAGGCCCGGGCGCGTCCAGGTCGTCGGATGGTCCCCGATGTGGATCTTGCTGATGGTCGGCTCCTCGACCAGTGCCGTGATCAGCTCGGGGTCGTCGGTGACCGCGGTGAGCGCCAGCGTGTCGCGCAGCGGGGCCAGGCCGTCGGCACGCGACCAGGGCGCCACCCACACGCACGGGAAGCCCATTTCGATCCGCGCCTGCGGGGCGTCGGCCCGGTCGAGCAGGAACACCGCCGGGCGCAGCACCGCCGAGCCGTCGCCGAGTTCCTCGGCGATCGTGTCCCCGCCGAGCAACGCCTTCGCGTCACCCGCCTTCGCGTGCAGGTATTCGTCGATGGCGCGGGCGGTGTCGGCCTGGGTCACCGGCAGCGCCGCGCGCTCGTCGCCGGGCGGGAGCGAAGGCAACGCGCCCAGCCGCTCGGCGAGCGCCGCGGCCACGGGTGCGGGATCGCCCTCGACGAAGACCGCGGTGGCGTTGATGCAGCCGGTCCCGGCCTGGCTCGCGACCGAATCCACGATCGTGTCCAGGTGCCGCGTGAAGTCCGCGCCGGCGGTGAGCAGAACCTTCGACCGGCCGGGTCCCTGCGGCAGGACGAGGGTGCTGGCCTGGTACTTCTGGACCACCTCGTCGGCGCCGAACGCGATGGCCACGTCCGCTTCCGCGATCAGCCGGTCGGCCGTCGCGTGGTCGGTGGGCAGCAGCATGACCTGGTCGTCGCCGTAACCCGCCTGCCGGAGCGCGGCGACCAGCCGGTGCGGGGTGAACGGTTCGCGCCGGGACGGCCGCACCGCCACCCGGTAGCCGAGCGCCAGGGCCTCCAGCCACGCCGTGTGCACCGCGGGTGTGTTGGCCGGGGCGTGGACGACGAGCACCTCACCGCGTCGCGCCCACACCCCGGAGCCCAGTTTCGTGTTCGGATCCTGCCAGTCCTCCGCCGCACCGGCCGGGCGAGCCATACCGGCGCTCTCGTACGCCAGCGCGGCGTAGTCGCCGACCCGCCGCGTCGCCTCGCGCACCCCGGAGATCGGCATCCCGGACACCGCGGCCACGGTCCGCTGGAAGGAATCGGCGGAGACCCCGTCCACCGAGCCGTCGGCGAACAACCGGCCCGCCTCGGTCAGGAGTTCCCGGCGCCGGGCCGGTTCCGGCGCCCGCGCCTTGCGCAACGCCCGGATGCTGCGCTGCGCGAACAGCCAGGGCACCAGGCTCAGTTCGGCCACCGGGTTCGCCGCGACATCGGAGACCAGTTCCAGGTTGCGACTCCGGTACGGGCCGCTCGCGCCCAGCGCGTCCAGCCGGGCCAGCGGCGTGGAAACGGCCGGCACGTCAGTAAACCCCTTCGATCACCTTGGTGTCGCCGAACTCCTGGACCGGCTTGACTTCGGAGACCGCGTCGCCGGTGTACCCGCGCCCGTGCGGGTGCCGGGTCGCGACGTCCCGCTCCAGGTTGTTGGGCAGGAACAGGTTTCGCGTGATGTGGTGGGAAACGACCTGCCCGCGTTCGCCGTACGGCACGTTCTCGCCGGTTTCCGGGTCGATCACCGAGAACATCGAGAACGGGGAAGGCGGATCGAAGACCGCCGGCTCGCCGTCCGGCGTACCGGGCCGCTCCGGGATCCCGCAGAAGATCATCGTGCTGCCGAAGATGCCGACGATGTTGGCCTTCGGGAAGACCTCGGACCGCAGCAGCTGGCGGGTGTCCTCGTCCATGGACGCGCCGCTCCAGGTGATCGTGGCGACCTTCTCGTTGATCAGGTCCACCAGGTGATCGCGCGTGCAGACCGCCTCCAGCAGCGGCGGGGTGATGGCCAGGATGCCGATGTCCTGGCTCTGCAGGATCCACTCCATCTGGTCGACGAGATGGTTGACGTAGGCCTTGAGCTCGTCCACGGCGCCGCGGGCGACGCAGCCCTTCGCCCAGCGCGGGTCCAGGTCGAGGGTGAAGAAGATGCCGCCGAAGCGCGCCGCGGTGTCCCGGGCGAGCGAGCCGACCATATGCGGTCCGGCCGGCACCACGCCGAGCCAGTTGGCGCCGGGGGTGACCCCGTGCTCGGTCAGCCGGTCGTAGTACCAGGACCAGGACTGCTCCCGGACGTCGGGCAGGACGAACACCCGCTTGGGCGTCCCGGTGGTGCCCCCGCTCTCGCCCACGACCGGCGCCGAGTCGATGCCGAGGGCTTGGTATCCCTTCGGCACCAGGCTTTCCAGCCGGATGTCGCGGAGTTCGTCGACGATGTTCGGGAACAGCGTCAGATCGTCCACGGTCCGGACGTCCTTGCGCGGATCGAAGTCGAGGGACTTCGCGCGCTCCAGCCAGAACTCCGAACCGGTCTTCGGGTCGAAATGCCAGGCCACCGCCTCTTGGACGAGATCGGCTGCGTCGGGCGGGCTACCCCATGCCATGTCCAGTGCGGATGCGGCACGTGCGGTCATAGCCTCACTCCTTGCGTTCGTGGTGGGTGGCCGGTCGACCCGGACGCGGATGGCGGCCTCGTCCCAGGATGAGCGCTGACCCCGCAAAAGTCCCTGCGGTAGTACCGAAGTCTTTGCCGAAGGCCCAAGCCCGGGGGGTTGACGTGCGGCGAGCACACCCGGCCGCCGCGGGTGTTGAGACTTCAATTCCATCGAGAACATTTCACTCCCGGTGCACGGTATTTCTCTCGGTGTATGCGAATTTGGGTGAGTTTCCAACTTTCGGCGATTTCCTGCGATTATCGCACGCACGACTGGAATTTCCCCTAGCTAACGTTTGACGCGATCCGTCGTTCGTCGTGCGACAATCTTGGTGAAAGATCTTTTATTTGTCGCGCGTGTATTTGCGACCCGAAATCATTCTTACGCGATCGAGGTATTTTCATGCCCGAATTCAAGACCAGAGTCCTGATCACCGGTGCTGGACCGGTGGGGCTGTCCACCGCCTTCTTCCTCGCCTGTCAGGGGATCCGCCCCGTCGTCATCGAGAAGCGAGCGGCGACCTCGGTGTACCCGCGGGCGTCGACGAGCATGCGCACGCTGGAGATATTCCGTTCGTTCGGCCTCGCCCCGCAGCTCGGCCGATTGGGCTGGGTCAACTACGGTCCTTCGCGCGCGGTGTACATGGACTGCGCCGTGGGAACCACGTTCGCCGAATCCGAGGCGCCGCCGAGCCACACCCGGCGGTTGGAGGAGTGCAGCCCGGCCGAATCCCGGATGGTGCCGCAGAACCTGCTGGAAGTGGTGCTGCTGCGGGAAGTGCGTCGCCGCGGGGGAGAGGTGCGGTTCGACACCCGGCTGACCGGGTTCGAGCAGAACGGATCCGGCGTGCGCGCCACGCTGGCCGACACGCGCAGCGGTGCGAGTTCCGAGGTTCGCGCCGAGTACCTGGTCGCCGCGGATGGCGCCAACAGCGATGTCCGGGACATGCTCGGCATCGGGATGCCCGACCGGGAGGTCGCCGGGCATCTCACCACCGCGTTCCACCAGACCGACCTCGGCCCGATCATGCACAAATGGCGCGCCCACCTCTGCCTGGTGCGCAACGACGAGGTGTACTCCACCCTGTATTCGTTCGACGGGCGCGACAAGTGGTCCACCCATTTCCTGGGGTATCCGGGCAAACCGGACGGTCCGGCCGAACTCGGCGCGGACCTGATCGCGAAACTGCTGCGCGCGACCATCGGCGACGACACCGTCACCAGCAACGTCATCTCGGCGAATCCCTGGGTGGCCCAGATCGGCATCGCGTCGTCCTTCCGGCGGGGCAGGGTCTTCCTGGCGGGTGACTCGGCCCATGTGCAGACGTCCGCGGGCGGGCTCGGGATGAACACCGGTATCCAGGACGGGCACAATCTGGCCTGGAAACTCGCCGCGGTCCTGCAGGGGCAGGCGGACGCGAAGTTGTTGGACACTTACGAACCGGAACGCCAAGCCGCCGCCCTGGACTCCCTCCGGCTGTCCCGGAACCAGTTCCGGGCCTTCGTGGGCGATTCGGAAAGCGCGGAATCGGTGCACGAATCGACCTCCACCGACTACCTGCGCGGTCTGATGTTCTACCGCTATCAATCCGCCGCGATTCTCGGCGAGAACAACGGCGACGGCGAACTCGGCGTCCTCGACGACGACGCACGACCGGGTTACCGCCTGCCCCATTGCTGGCTCTCGGAAAACGGCGATACCCTTTCCACAGTGGACGTGTCGGGCGGGGGCTGGCTGCTGCTCGCGCGGTCGGACGGGCACGATTGGCTGTCCGCGGCCGTGGACGCCGGGCGGACCTGGGGGATCGACCTCCGCGCGCATCGGGTCACACCCGACGGCCGCGACGGCGCGCTCGGCGACCGGGACGGGAAGTTCGCGGAAGTGGCCGGATTCGGCCCGGAGGGAGCGGTGCTGGTACGGCCGGACGGGTTCGTCGCCTGGCGGAGCACGGGCGCGGTCTCGGACCCGTCGCGCCGGCTCACCGAGGCCGTCGGCCGGGTCCTCGGCCGCGTCTGACGCCGGTCGCCCAGACCGGTGGCGTCATCCGGTCCGGTTGTAGAACCGGGCGATGGCGCCACCGGGTGTTGACGAACTTTGGTACGAATTTCCACCGAATAATCTTGGGTCCACTGTTTCGATCGGCTTTTCGGGTTTACAACCGGGGACCTAGTCTCGTTGTCGCGACCGAGTGCGGCTGATAATCTTTCCGTTACCGCATGTCGGGGAATGCGAAAACGAAAGTTGAGTGAATTTGATGCACTCGGGTCCGGGGCCGGTCTGATGACCGTCGAGCTGGAACCGGTCAACGGCACGGCGGTGCCGGACCTCCGGCACGAGCTCGCGGCGCGGTTCACCGGTGGCCACGCGAACCGCCTTTCCGGCCGCGCGGCGGAACTGCGGATACTCGAGCAGCAACTGGCGGCCATCGAACGCGGGCCGGTCGTCCTCGTCGAAGGGGGCATGGGCACCGGAAAGACCGCCCTGCTGCGGGCGGGCGCCCGGGCGGCGCGGGAACGCGGTTTCCGCGTGCTGCAGGCCGCGTGCAGTTCTTACGAAGCGGACTTCCCGCTCCAGCTCGTCCGCCGGTTGGGCGACGGCGTGCTACGGGATGCCGCGCCGTCCGGGGACGCGGCGGACGGCCGGGCGGCCCTGCGCGAGGCCGGCGCCCTGCTGTTCGAGCGCATCCGGGAGCTGGCGCGGTTGCGCCCGGTGCTCCTGGTCGTCGACGACCTGCAGTGGTGCGATCTCGGTTCGCTGCACTGCCTGGCGTTTCTGGTCCGCCGGTTGACCGGGCATTCCGTCGGAATCCTGGCGTCCCGGCTGAGCGGCAGCCAGAGCGCCGATCCGGTGCTGGTCGACGAGTTGCTGCGCGCCCACCACCCCTGCGTGCGGATCAACCTGGAACCGCTCGGTGAGACCGCCACCGGGATCCTGCTCGAAGCCGCGCTCGGGCTCGCGGCGGCCGGTCAGCGTCCCGCCGTCACCCGCTGGACCGGGGGAAACCCCTTTCTGCTCGGCGAGGTGCTGTCGGTGCTCACCCGGCACGGGGAAGCCGGCACGCCGGTCACCGAGATCGCGCCGCCCAGCGTGCACACCTGGCTGCGCAGCCGGGTTCCGGCCGCGCCGCGGTGCCTCGACGTGCTCCGGGCCCTGGCCATCCTGGGCAGCCAGGCGACCACCGCGCTGATCGCGGCCACCGCGGGGATACCGGTGCTGGAGGCGGCCCAGGCCGTGCGGACGCTGGCCGACCTGGGACTCATCCGGCCGGGCGAGGTGCCCACCTTCACCCAGCCGATGGTGCGCGCGGCCGTGCTCAACGCGATTCCGCTGGAGGAACGGGCGCGGCTGTACCTGTCCGGCGCCGAGCGCCTTCGGGAAGTCGGCACCCCGGACGACAAGGTGATCGCCTACCTGCTGGCGAGCCACGCCGTCGAATACTCCTGCACGACCGATCTGCTGCTGGCCGCGGTGCGGCGCATGGTCGAGGGCAAGCCGGTGCACGAACGCGTCGTGCGGCTCCGGCATGTGCTGTCCCACCACGTATCGGCGGGCGTCCGGGCGCAGCTGTTGCCGCTCCTCGGCGAGGCCGAACTCGACCTCGACCCGGTGGCGGCCGAAGCCCGGCTCGCCGAGGCCCACCGGCTCACCAGCGAACCGGTGGCGCGCGGCCGGATCGCGTTCCAGCGCGCGACCGCCCTGCACGCGCTGGATCGGGGCGCCGAGGCCGTCGACCTGCTGCGGACCGCCGCGGAAGAACTCGCCCGGAGCGGGCGGAACGCGGGCGGCCTCCGCGACCGGATGGCCGTGCACCTGGCCGCCCTCGCCGCGGACGATCCCGAGTCGGCCTCGGCGGCGCCACCCGAGCGGCTCGCCGAACCGGCCCGGCGGATCGTCGCGGTCCTGAGCGGCACCGTCCCCGGAGACACCGCCCCGCCGCTCAACGACGCGTGGCAGCTCCTGCGCCCGGCCGATCCGCTCGGCCTGCCCGTCGCCTGGCTCGCCCTCACCCGCGCGCTGATCTCGGCCGGGGCGCGGACCCGGATCCTGCCGTACGCCACCGCCTGGGCCGCCGCACGCAACCAGGGACCGCTCCGGGAGGGGCTCGCGCGCGCGGCGCACGCCGAAATCCTGTTACTGCTCGGCCAGGTCGAACCGGCGGCCGCCGAATCCACGGTCGCGTTGTCCCGGCTTTCCGCGCTCGGTGCTCCCCGGCCGCGGGGCGTTCTGGCGCTGGCCCTGCCACCGCTGATCGAAACGCTCGTCGAGCGCGACGAACTCGACGCGGCCGTCCGCGTGCTGTCCGAGGCGGGGCTCGACGGCGAACTGCCGCCGCGCCGGGACCACGCGCCGCTGCTGGTGAGCCGCGGGAAACTCAGATACGCGTACGGGGACGCGGAAAGCGGCCTCGCGGACATGGTGAGCGCGGGCCGGTGCGAAGCCGAGCGCGGCGGAACTCCGGCACTCGTGTCGTGGCGGGCGGCGGCCGTGCCGGCGCTGGTGGAACTCGGGCGGCAGGAGACCGCGCGCGAACTGGCTCAGGCGGAACTCGTCCAGGCGCGGGGCCGGGTGCACGATCGACCCGCGCTGGGCGTCGCGCTGCGGGCGGCGGGCCAGGCGGCCGGGGGAGCGGCCGGGGTGGAACTGCTGGGTGAATCGGTCACCGTGCTCGAAGAATCCGGCGCGCCGCTCGAGCTGGCGCGGTCCCTCGGCGAACTGGGGACGGCGTTGTGCCGGCTCGGCCGGTTGCCCGGCGCCCGGGACCGGCTCCGGCGCGCCTGCGCGCTGGCGGAGAAGGCGGGCGCCATCCGGTTGCGGCGGCTGCTCGAGCGCCAGCTCCGGGACGCCGGTGGGCGGGTCCGCGGGCGGATCCAGGGCCTGGAGTCGCTCACCGCGAGCGAACGCCGGATCGCGCGGCTCGCCGCGGCCGGTCGCACGAATCGGGAGATCGCCGAGGAACTGTTCGTCACCCGGCGCGCGGTGGAGATGCACCTGACGCAGATCTACCGCAAGCTGGACATCCGCGGTCGCCGCGAGCTCAACCGGGAATGGCTGGGCCGGTTCTGACGCACGCGCCGGGTCAGCCGCCGCTCGCTCGGCGGAAGGGCTGGAGCCGCAGGTGGTAGTCGCGGCGGTAGCGGCCGCTGAGGATCTCGTCGGCGCGTTCCCGCAGATGCTCGCGGTAGTCGGGGCAGTCGGAGACCCGGTCGTGCACGCACCGCAGAATGTGCGAGAGGAACGTCTTGACGTGCGTCGCCTGTTCGATGAGTTGATCGAGTTCGGCGACGCGGGCGGAGGCCACCTTTTTCGTCTCGTCCATACTGGCCGACGAGTTGTTGATCAGCTGGGCCATTTCCTTGATCGAGAATCCGGCCTCCTGCCAGAAATCGATGGCGGCCAGTTGCAGCAAGCCCTGTTCGTCGAAGACCCGGCGCCCGCCGGAGCGACCGACCGGGGTCAGCAGCCCTTCCCGCTCGTAGTAGCGCAGCGCGGAAGGCTGTACCCTGGCAAGTTCCGCCAGTTCGCCGATGTCCAGGCGAATTTCCTCGTTCCCGTCGGGATCGCTCATTAGGTTGAAGTCTACTTCAATCCGTATCCACTGGCTAGCTGGGCTAATCGGGTGCCGCGCATTGCTCCATCCGGCGGTGGTGGACGAGCGGGCTTGCCAGGCGTGTTTCGGCGGCGGTTCCTCCGGGGCGCTGCGATCAATCCGGTTCGCCGCATTTATCCGTGGTTCGGCGGACGTTCTACAACCAGCGGACGAGTTGAATTTCCGGCCCCGGCCTTGACAATTACTTCGGCCGATAGGTGAATTACTAATCATGGATGAGGCTTATGAGTATCAGCGCGGTATCGACGCGATCTGGCCCGATACCGAGCACCTGTTGCCGGAGACGGTCACCAAGGAACTGGCCACCCTGACCGAGGAGAACGACCGGACGGGACGCCTGGCCGATCGCAGCATCGAGGCGCTGCGGGAGGCCGGGTATTTCGGCCTGCCGGTGCCGAGCGACTTCCAGGGCGGCGGCGCGACCCTGGTCGAGTGCTGCGCGGTGCAGCGCCGGATCGGCGCGGCCGATCCGGCGCTGTCCATCGGCGCGAATATGCACCTGTTTTCGCTCGGATTCATGGTCGAACATTGGATTCGGCATCGCGACGAATCATGGGTATTGCTGGAGGAAACCGCCAGCAAGAGCAGGATTGTCGGATCCGCATTCGCGGAACCGGGGCTGGGCGGCAGTTTGACCCGATCGAATTGCACGGCCCGCCGGATCGGTGACAAATGGGTTACCAGCGGTGTCAAGGTGCCGTGCTCGCTGGCAGAGCGCAGCGACGTGCTCTGCCTGCAGATGGTCGACGAAGCCGGTGGGCCGGAGAGCCTGCTGGTGGCGCTGGTGCCGACCGATCTGCCGGGGATCACCGTCGAGCGCACGTGGAACACCCTGGGCATGCGGGCGTCGGAGTCGGACACGGTGCGGATGACCGACGCCGAGATCTCCGACGACATGATCATCCACCGCAGCGCGCCCGGTTCGGTCGGCGACGAGGTCTTCGCGGCCGGCGTGGGCTGGTTCTGCACCACGGCCACCGCGTGCTACCTCGGGGTCGTGTCCGCGGCCATCGACCAGGCCCGCAAGGCGCTCGCGAACTCCAAGATCAGCCACATCGGGGCGACGCGGGCCGCGCTGCCCTCGTTCCAGTCCACGCTCGGCGAGATCTACACCGAAGTGCTGCCGCTGGAGACCGCCTGCGCGGGGCTCGCGCAGCAGCTGGAGGAGCGCAAGACCGATCCCCGGAGCCTGGTGCCGACCGCGCTGGCCCTGCGGCACCAGTCGGTGGAGAAGGCGATCCGGGCGGTGGAGATGGCCTCGGAGCTGGTCGGGGTCGCGTCGTATTCCGCGAAGGGGGCGGCGTCGCGCCTGGTCCGGGACGTGCACGCGGTCCGCTTCCACCCGCCGACCAGGTTCGTCACCCGCCAGTTGCTCGGCCGGTGGGCGCTCGGCCTGCCGTGGAGCTTCGAGTTGACGGAGCAGCCGATGGAGGACGTGCTGCGTTGACACGGCCGCTCGGGGTGGCGGGACCGGCCGCGTGCTGGGCACAGCCGGTCCCGCCACCCGAAATCACGGGACGAGGCGCTTTCCGTCCCCGTCGCGCAGCACGGTGCACACCGACCGCAGCGCCGCCTCGGTGCGCTCGATGTCCTCGTCGGTCAGGTAGATCGACGGTTCGAAGCGCACGAAGTTCCAGCCGGGACCGGCCGGAAGCACGCGGATCCGGTGTTCGCGCAGGATGTAACCGGCGATGAGGAAGCCGAGGACTCCGGACTGGGCCTTCTCCCGGATGATTTCCGAAGCCGCGTTCGACTGGTCCTGCAGCTCCACCGCCAGCATGAGGCCGAGCCCCCAGACCTCCTTGAGCACCTCGGGGAAGTCCGCCCGCACCGCGTTGAGCATCGCGATCAGGCGCTCGCCGCGCTCCGCGGCGAGCCGGTAGGCCCGGCCGTCGTCGGCCTCCAGCATGTCCAGCACCTTGAGGGCGATGGCTCCGGAGAAGCCGTCCTTCGCGAACGTCGAACTGTGGATCACCTCGAACTCCGGGCGGAACCGGTCCTGGCGCACGAGCACGACGGAGTTCTTGGCGATCCCGCCGCCGATGCTCTTGGCCAGCGTGTAGTAGTCGCCCCGCAGCCCCATGTGGGAACTGGCGAGGAACGCACCGGACCGACCCATACCGCTCTGCACCTCGTCGACGACGAGAGGGCAGCCGAGGGCCTCGCAGACCTTCTCGATCTCGCGCGCGAACTCCGCGGTGACCGGTTTCATCCCGGCGCCGCCGCGGATCGGCTCGACGAAGAACGCGCCGACGGCCGGGAAATCCCGTTCGACGACCCGGACCACGCCCGCCTCGACCACGACGTCGTACAGGCTCTTGCGCTCGTCCTCGATGATCTTCGCGAGGACCTCGGGCTGGTCGACCGGGACGAATCGCGCCGAGGAGGCCAGGGAGGTGAACGGGGCCCGCCACTGCTCGTTCTGGGTGAGCTGGATGCTGCCGACCAGCTTGCCGTGGAACGCGCCTTCCAGGGTGAGGTACACCGGAGGCTGGGCGAGCCGTTCGGCGTTCCGGCGTTCGATCTCGGCGATCAGGCTCTCGAAATCGTGAGCGCCCCGACCGCTGGCCACGACGATCGCGTCGTCGGCGACGGTGGCGGAACCCGCCCGGACCGCCTCGCGTGCCTCGTCGAGGTGCGCGGTGATCTCCGCGGTGAGTTCGGCGATCCGGCCCTGCCGTTCGAGCTCGGCGTGCTTCATGCAGATCTCGATCGCCTCGGCGCCGCTGTTGGCGAATACCGCGGAATAGGGCTCATTGGTGCCCGTTTCACGGTGGATGATCTCGTTCAGCTTGGTGGCGATCCGATTGGCATGCGATTGGACCGACAGTTGCGCGTGCACCGGGTATTGGGTATCCAGCGCCGATTTGGCGTGCGCCACGATCTCCGGGTGGTGGTGGCCGAAGATCAGGGAACCGAATCCGCAGGCGTGATCGAGAACCGGGACCTCCTGGCCGTTTTCGTCCAGGTAGTACAGCGTGTTGCCCTCGGCACGAACGTACTCGACCCCGAGTCCCATACCGGACAGCCACTCGTTCAGGAGGGAGTCCGCGAAGGCGGGCTCAAGGGATGAAGCACTCATTGCTACCTCTTTCTGTTACCGGGTGACGACAACTTGTGTGTGATTCACCTGCGTCGGTTGCTGCCATTACAGTCCTTCCCGGCGACGCGTACAACGGGCTTAAATCGCGCGATATAAAACGACCCCCAACTTTCGGTTATGTTGTGCGGGCGTGATCTCCCTGCGAGGGTTGAGCGGTGACGGAGCGCCTTGTTGAAAGAGATCTGGAACCCTTCCAGCGGGAGGGCGAAATCAATGCTTCCGCGCGGAAGGCGGTGACGGTCACCCCGGACGACATCCGTTATGCACAACTGGGCAGGGCGGACAACTACCGATTCATCGCGCGACCGGAATACTTCCGGCTGGCCTACACCACCCGGCAGGTGGAACAGGCGGTCGGCGAGGCGGTGACCGCGGGAAAGCGGCTCACGGTGCGCTCCGGCGGGCACTGCGGCGAAGCGTTCGTCGCGTCCCCGGACGTCGAGGTCATCCTGGACCTCTCCGGGATGGACCGGGTCGACTTCGACCGGAAGCGCAACGCCTTCGTCATCGAAGCCGGCGCGACCGTGGGGCACATCCTGGAGACCCTCTTCCAGAACTGGGGCGTGACCATTCCCGGCGGCTTCTGCATGGGCGTCGGCGCCGGTGGGCACATCTGCGGCGGTGGCTACGGCCCGCTGTCCCGGCTGCTGGGCCTGACCGTGGACTACCTGGACGCGGTCGAGGTGGTGGTCGTGGACGAGCACGGCACCGCGTCGACCGTGGTGGCCACCCGCGCCGAGGACGATCCGAACCGGGATCTGTGGTGGGCGCACACCGGTGGCGGCGGCGGAAACTTCGGCGTCGTCACCCGGTACTGGATGCGGTCGCCCGATGCCACCGGCAACGATCCGGCCCAGCTGCTGCCCCGCCCGCCCGGCTCGGTGCACGTGGCGGAGGTGGAGTGGCCGTGGCCGGAGCTCACCGAGGCCGATTTCGTCCGGCTGGTGCGGAACTTCATCGACTGGCAGCTGGCGAACAGCGCCGTGGATTCCCCGAACGTGGGCCTTTACGCGCTGATCAGGTGCCTCCACCAGTCCGCCGGGCACGTCGCCATGCACACGCAGATACCGGTCGACGTGCCGGACGCGAGCGGGCGGCTGGACCGTTTCCTCGCCGAGCTCAACCTCGGCGTCGGGGTCAAGCCGGTGATCCGGCGGCAGACCCTCCCGTGGCTGGCCGCGAGCCAGTACCTCGCGGTGCCCGACACCGGTCCCTGGGCGATCGCGGTGCGGCGCAAGGTTAAATCGGCGGACCTGCGCGGCCCGCACAGCGAAGAGCAACTCGCCGCGGCCTACCGGCACCTCACCAACGCGGACTACTTCGGCCCCAATTCGTCGCTGGAGTACATCGGCTACGGCGGCAAGGTCAACACCGTTTCGGCCACCGCCACCGCCATCCCCCGGGCCGCGGTGCTCAAGACCTTCTACATGGCGGCGTGGAACGACCCCGCGGAGGACGAGCAGCACCTCCGCTGGATGCAGGAGATCTACCGGGACGTGCACGCCGCGACCGGCGGGGTGCCGGTGCCCAACGAGATCAACACCGGCGCCTACATCAACTACCCGGACATCGACCTGCTGGACCCGGAGTGGAACACCTCCGGGGTGCCGTGGTCCACTTTGTACTACCGGGAGAACTATCCGCGCCTGCAGCGGATCAAGGCGAAGTGGGATCCCCGGAACTTCTTCCGGCACGTCATGTCCATCCGCCCGAGCTGACCGGTTGCCGCTCGAGCTGGGTCCGGGTCCAGGCGAGGGCGACCGCGGTCCCGGCCACCGCGAAGAACACCGCGGCACCGATCAGCCACGGGTAGCCGACGCGCGCGACCAGGCCGAGGCCGGCGGAACTGACCACGATCCGGAGGATGCCGACCATCGACATCGGCAAGGTCACGTCGGTGGCCGCCGAGGATTTGCGGGCGAGATCCATGGAAACCGTCGAGACCCAGGTGAGCTTCGCGCCGTAGGCGACCGCCCCGGCGATCAGCGCGGCCGTGGTCAGCCCCGGGCTGTCGTGCCCGGTGGCGAGCGGGAGGAGCGCCGCCGTCGCCGCGACCGCCAGCACGCCGGCCACCAGCGCCGGTCGCGTTCTGCCGTACCGGGTGATGGCCGCGCCGGCGGCGAGCGCGGCGAGGATCTGGGTCCCGGTCGCCAGCGTGTACTGGACGAACGCGATCCGGTCCAGCGACCACCCGGCGGCGAGCAGCATGGGGGACTGGGGCACGTTCGCCAGCCAGTCGCCCAGGACGAACAGCGGGATCACCAGCACCGTCCAGGTGGCGGTTCGCCGGCGGCGGAAGAAGCTGAACAGCGCCAGCCACTGCGCGGCGCCGCGTTCCGGCCGCCCGGCCGGTGGTTCGGCGAGGCGGGCGAGCACGAGCAGCGGGATGCCGAACACCGCGGCGAGGGCGAACAGGGTGGTGGTCCAACCGGCGCGCGCGTAGAGCAGGAGGGCGCCGCCGGAGCCGATGATGATGGACAGGCTCGCGGCCGCGACCTGGATCCCGTTCGCGATGCCGTGGTCGGCCGCGGGCAGCATCCGCACGGCCAACCCGTTGATGGCGGTGTCGTGGAACGCCGAGAGCGCCAGGACGGCCGTCAGCAGGGCCAGGACCGCGGCCAGGTTCGCGATCGGATCCAGCAGGGCGACCCCGGCCAGGATCAGGATCATCGCGATCTGGGTGAGTACCAGCCAGCCGCGGTAGTGGCCGAGCCGGGGTGAGCCGAACCGGTCCACCAGCGGGCCGATCAGGAACCGGGCGAAGTAGATCATCCCGAGCAGGTTGATCAGGGCCACGGTGTTCAGCGAGACTCCCCGGCTGAGCAGGATGGTGCCCAGCGCGGCCAGGAAGAACGAATAACCGATGTCGCTCACCAGGTACAGCGAACCGATGACCAGCAACCGCCGCCGCCGCGACGACCCGGACCGGTCGCCGTGCCTCGCCGGATCATCGGGATTCGCCGGCGCGGCACTCCGTTGGGTTCCGGGGTCCGTTCCGGTCATCGGGGCTCCTTCCGAGTTTTAGCGAAAATGAATGTCATATACGCGGTAACGTTGGGCGTCTCGGCCGATAGGCTGAGCGGTAACGGAAGGGGACGAGGTGGCACGGACGAAGCCGGGCGAGCAGCGGCGGAGCGAACTACTCGACGCGGCGGAATCGCTCGTGCTGCGCGACGGCATCGATTCCCTCACCGTCGACGACGTCACCGTCGGCGCCGGTGTCGCGAAGGGGACCTTCTACCTGCACTTCACGAACAAGGCCGATCTCATCGGCGCGCTCCGGGACCGCTACCGGGAACGCTTCGTGAGCCGGCAGCGCGAGGCCGCGCGCACGGCCGAGGGCATCGCCCGGGTCGAACAGTGGATCCTGGCCGGTATCACCGAATACCTCGGTGACATCCGGCTCCACGACGTGCTGTTCCAGCACACCTCGCGGCCCGAGCAGCCGACCCCGAACCTCGCCGTCGACGCCCTGCGCGACCTGATCAAGGAAATCGGCGCCGGTGTCCCCGATCCGGAAGCCGCGGCGGTCGTCCTGTACCACGCGATGCACGGCACCGCCGACCACATCCTGCACTTCCCCGGCGACCGGGAACGCATGCTGGCCGAAGTCACGCGTCTCTGCCGCGCGCTGCTGGCCGAGGTTCCCTAGCGCCGGGGCTGATCCGGCCACACTGTTCCTCCCCGTCTTCGGTGGTCACGGCCCTGGTCGAGGGCTGCGAATTAGGTTAGCCTATCCTCTTGAAGATAAGTGACTGACTGTCGGTCATTTCACGGGGACACTGGGACGTAGTGGCGTGAACTGACGACACGACGGGAAAGGCTCATGACAACCACGGACACGGCGACAACCACGGACCAGAACCGGGCGGCCCGGCCCGCCACACCCGACAAGCCGGCGCCGCCCGATCGGGACGCCCCGCGGCTGATGCGCGCCGGTGCGCTGGCCCGGCTGCTCCGCCCGGTGCGGACCCACCTGGTCGTCTGCGCAGTGCTCTCGGCGGTGGGCGCGGCGGTCGGGCTTGCCCCGTACGTGGCGGTCGCGGAGATCGCGCGCGCGGTGCTCGGCGCGGGCGGGGCGTCGGCGGCCACCGTGTGGACCTGGGTCGGCATCGGCGCGGCCGGTGCGTCCCTGCGGCTGGTGCTCGTCTTCGTGTCCTCCCGCCTCGGGCACTACGCCGACGCGGAGACGCTGCACCACCTGCGGGTGCGGATCGTGCGGCACCTGGGCGTCCTGCCGCTGGGCTGGTTCCGGGCGACCGGTTCGGGCGCGGTGAAGAAGGCGATGACCGACGATCTGGAGGAGATGCACCAGCTGATCGCCCACTCGCTGGGCGAGATGGTGGGCGCGGCCTCCGCGATCGTCGTCGGTTTCGGCTACCTGGTGTTCGTGGACTGGCGGATGGCGCTGATCACCATCTCGGTCCTCGTCCTGATGGTGCTCTTCTTCCAGGTCGCGATGCGGTCGATGCCGGCCCACATGGCGCGCCTGTTCGCCGCCGAACGGCGGATCAGCACCGCCAGCGTCGAGTACGCCGACGGGATCACCGTGGTCAAGACGTTCGGCATGGGCGGCCGCATGCTGGAGCGGTTCTCCGACGCGGTGCGCGAGCACTCCGCGGCGTTCAAGGCCTGGATCGACGAGGTGAAGTACAGCTCGGCGCTGGACCGGTTGCTCGCGTCGGAGATGGCGGTCCTGGGCGTGGTGATGATCGCCGGACTGGGTTTCGTGAGCGCGGGCTCGCTCACCGCCGCCGATCTGCTGCCGTTCCTGATCGTGGGTGTCGGGCTGCCGACCTCGATGGTGCCCGCGGTGCACGGTTCCCAGGGGCTGCGCAAGGGGCGGATGGCGGCCGGGCACATCGAGAGCCTGCTTTCCCGCGAACCGCTGCCCGAACCCGCGCGGCCTCGGCAGCCCCAAGGGCACCGCATCGAATTCGACCGTGTGACGTTCTCCTACGACGGCGTCACCAATGCGGTCAGCGAGATCACCGCGGTCTGCGAGCCCGGCACGGTCACCGCCATCGTCGGTCCCTCCGGCGCGGGGAAGTCCACTTTGGCCAGTCTGCTGCCGCGGTTCTACGACGTGACCGATGGCGCGATCCGCATCGGCGGCGCGGACGTCCGCGACCTCGCCTCGACGGATCTGCTGGCGTCGATGTCGCTGGTGTTCCAGGACGTCGTGCTGCTGCGCGATTCCGTCACCGAGAACATCCGCATCGGGCGTCCCGGCGCCACCGACGAGGAGGTTCGCGCCGCCGCCCGGGCGGCCCGCGTCGACCACGTGATCGAGCAGTTGCCGGACGGCTACGACACGGTGCTCGGCTCCGCAGGGGGCGGGCTGTCCGGCGGGGAGCGGCAACGCCTGACCATCGCCCGCGCGATCCTCGCGGCGGCGCCGATTGTCGTGTTGGACGAGGCTACCGCCGCACTCGACCCGGACAACGAGACGGCCGTGCAGGACGCGCTGGCCGAACTCGCCGCCGGGAAGACCGTGCTCGTGATCGCGCACCGGCTGCACACGATCGCGGGCGCCGAGCAGATCCTCGTCCTGGACGAAGGCCGCCTCGTCGAATCCGGCACCCACCACGAACTCATCGCGCGCGACGGGTTGTACGCCCGCATGTGGCGAGCCCAGCAGAACGGAGACCACGCATGATCCGCCACCTCTACCGGCTGTGGCCGCACCCCGGGCTGCTGATCCGGCTGGGGCTGCTGCACGCCGTGCTAGCGGTCCTGCAGGGACTGCTGCTCGGCCTGCTGGTGCCGATCCTGCGGGCCCTGTTGCAGGCGCAGCCCGATTTCGCCGCGGCGAAGCCCTGGCTGATCCTGGGTGCGATCGGCCTCGCCGTTTACGTGGTGCTCAACGTGATTTCCACACCCATCGGGTTCGCCGCCAGCGGCCAGCTCACCGCGCAGCTCCGCCACCACCTGATGCGGCATGTGACCACGTTGCCGCTGGGCTGGTTCACCGCCGAACACAAGACGCGGCTCGCCCGCACCGTCACCGCGGCCGCCGGTGGGGTCGGCCAGCTGGCCGTGACGATCGGGGCTCCGGCCATCACCTCGACGCTCGTGCCGCTCACCATCGTCGGGGTCACCTTCGCGGTGGACTGGCGGCTCGCCTTGGTGTTCCTCGCCATCCTGCCCGTCGCGCTCCTGACGCTGCGGCGGGCCGGCCGGATCGCCGGGGTCGCGGAACGCAAGCTGGACGCGGCGGCGACCGAAATCGCCGGGCGCGCCATCGAACTCGGCCAGGCGCAGACCGTGCTGCGCGCCGCGGGCCACGGCGCCACCGGCGGCACCCGGATGCGGAACGCGCTGGACGTGCACCGCCGGACCTACCGGCAGGGGCTGAACCGGTCGATGGTTCCCGATCTGACCTACACCGGCGTGGTGATGGCCGGTTTCGTGGCCATTCTCGTGGTCGGCGCGCTGCTCCTGCTCAACGGAACCCTGATGATCGCCGACACGGTCGCGCTGCTCGTCCTGGCCGTGCGCTTCCTCGAACCGCTCGGCAACCTGATCGAACTCATCGGGGCACTGCGCGCGATGGACAACAACATCTCGCGCGTCGAGGCGATCCTGCACACCCCGGCGCTGCCGCACAGCCGGAATCCGGTGCGCCGCGTGCAGAGCGCCGACATCGAATTCGAGGACGTGACCTTCTCCTACGGGGACACCCCGGCCCTGTCGGAGGTGTCGTTCCGGTGCCGTCCCGGGACGACCACGGCGCTGGTCGGGCCGTCCGGCTCCGGGAAGACCACGGTCACCCGGCTCATCGCCCGGTTCTTCGACGTGGACTCCGGCAGCGTGCGGGTCGGCGGCGTGGACGTCCGCGAGTACGACCACCCCGTCCTCCTCGGCGATGTGGCCATCGTCTTCCAGGACGTCTACCTGTTCGACGACACCATCGAGGAGAACCTCCGGCTCGCCCATCCGGAGGCCACCCGCGCCGAACTCGAGGCCGCGGCCGCGGCGGCGCGCCTGGACGAGGTCGTCGACCGGTTGCCCGACGGCTGGCAGACCCGGGTCGGCGAGGGCGGCGCGCAGCTCTCCGGCGGCGAACGCCAGCGGGTGTCCATCGCCCGCGCCTTCCTCAAACACGCCCGGATCGTGCTCATCGACGAGGCCGCCTCCGCGCTCGACCCGGAGAACGAGCGGGCCATCAGCCAGGCCATCGCGAACCTCGCCCAGGACCCGGACCGCACGGTGATCGTGATCGCGCACCGGCCGGCGACCCTGGCCACCGCCGATCAGGTCGTCGCGCTCGACGGGGGCCGGGTCACCGAAGTCGGGACCCCGGCCGAACTCCGCGATTCCGCCGGGACGTTCGCCCGCCTGTACGACCAGTACGAACACGCGCGGAGCTGGCACATCACGGCGAAAGCCTGACGTCTCGCCGAAGTCGGGGTCGTGAGCGGTACGGGCGGTTCTGACCGGTCTGACCACGCGTTGTCGGCTAAGAGGGACCGCCACGAGGCCGTGCTCGTCGGGGTGCCCGGGGGGACCTACCGAAATGGGGAACTCGGCCTACCGAAACGAGGGACTCGCACGTCCGAAACGGGGGACACGCGCCAGCGGGATCCCCGCCCGCCGCGAGTCCCTCGTTCTGGTCGCGTGTGTTCCCCGTTCCGGTAGGCGGAGGACACCACTGTGGCTTTCGGGGCGTTGAAGGTACCGCTCACGACCCCTGCTTTATGTAATGGCCAAAGGGAATAGGCAGTGGCGCCTGGTTGCCTGCCAGAACACGGAGGTGCTTGACTCCTGCTCTCGCTCCTGTCGATCTTGGTACCCCGGGAATCGGTGACACCGGCCTACCCCTATGGTTAGGCTAACCTTTGTTGCTGGGTGGCCAGAGTCCGACGAAGTCGGCAGGTTGACGCTGGAGTTGTACGTATGACCGCGATCCCGGGTTCCGCCGTTGGCGTCGAGCCGTTCCTGCACTTCGACGCCGAAGTCGTCGCGGTGACCAGAATCGGCGAACATCTGGTCCGGGTGACCTTCGGCGGGGACGGCCTGCGGGGCATCGCGACCGGCGGGCCGGATCAGCGGATCAAGGTGTTCCTGCCGCAACCCGGTTCCGGTGAGCTCGCGGTGCCGACCGGTGCCGACTGGTACGCGCGGTTCCGGGAGATGCCGGACGAGCGGCGGCCGGTCATGCGCACCTACACCATCCGCGCGTTGCGGCCCGGCGAGATCGACGTGGATTTCGTGTTGCACGGCGACACCGGGCCCGCGTCGCGGTGGGCGGGCCGGGCGAAACCGGGGGATCGGGCGATCATCTGGGGCCCGAACGCCGAACACGGTTCGCCGCTGGGCGCGGAATACGGTCCGGCCGAGGACACCGCGTGGCAGCTCATCGCGGGGGACGAGACGGCGTTGCCGGCGATCGGCGGGATCGTGGAGAGCCTCCCGGCCGGTGCGCGGGCCCTGGTCTTCGTCGAGGTTCCCGGGCTCGGCGACCGGCAGGACTGGCGCACAAGCGCCGAGGTCGAAGTGCGCTGGCTGCCGCGGGACGGCGTCCCGGCCGGGCGGAGCACCGCACTGGTCGATGCGATCCGCGCCGCGGACCTGCCCGAGGGGCCGGTGTACGCCTGGCTCGCCGGGGAAGCCGGTGGGGTGCGGGCGCTGCGCCGCCACCTGGTGCGCGAGCGCCTGATCGATCGCCGCCGGATCAGCTTCTGCGGCTACTGGCGGTACGGCAAGAACGAGGACGCTCCGCACGTGGCCGCCGATCACCAGGACGACTGATCCGCGAAGAAGGCCGAACCGGGGGAACAACCGATGACCGAAGAGCAGGGCGTGCGCGGCTACCCGCGGCATGGCGCGGCGCGTCTGCTCGCCCATTGCCTGCGCCGGTATTGGCCGCTGCTGGCGGGTGCGGTCGCCGGCGGCACGATCTTCCAGCTGTCCACAGTGATCTTCCCGCTGTGCGTGCAGTACGCGATCGACACCGGAATCCAGCGCGGCGACCTGGCGGCCACCGCGCGCTGGGCGGCGGTGATCGTCGGCATCGCGGTGACCCTGGTGGCCGGGCTCGCCCTGATGCAGTGGCTGGTCACCGTCGCCGCGATCCGGGCCGCCAACGAACTCCGCGGCGCGCTGCTCGACCGCGCCCTGCGACTGGACCGGCGGACCCTGGCCCGGTTCGGGCGCGGAGACCTGGCGACGCGCGGAACCCGCGACGTCGATCTCGTGTACACCTGGCTCGCCGGATGCGCCTCCATGGTCACCGGGCTCGTCGGTTTCGCGGTGATCCTGGTGCTGGTCGCCGACCAGGACGGCGTGCTGGCGATCGCCGGGCTGGCGACCGTGCCGGTGCTGGTCGTGCTGAACATCGTGCTGCCCCGCCGGTTCGCCGCGGTCAATTCCCGGCTGTCCGCGGCACACGGCGCGCGGGCCGACGCGGTGGAGGAACTGCTCACCGCGAGTGCCGCGGTCCGGGGGATCGGCGGCGAGGGCCCCCTGGTCGAGCGGCATGCCTTGCGCAGCGCCGAAGTCACCCGGGAAACCGTGGCCACCGCCCGGGTCGCGGCGTGGTGGGCCGCGGGCGCGCCGTTCGTCCCCGGCGCCGCGACGGCCGTCGGCCTGCTCGTCGGCGGGCACGCGGTGATCGGCGGTTCACTCACCGTCGGCGGCCTGGTGGCGTTCACCAGCTGGATGAGCATGCTCGGCGTCTGGGTCGGGGTGCTGACCGGCCGGTTCACGCAACTGGGCGAGGCGTTCACCGCCGCCGGACGGATCAACGAGGTACTGCTGGTGACGCCCGCGTTCACCGATCCCGCGGATCCGGCGGAACTGCCCGCGTCCGGCACGCTGGTCGCCGACGGCGTGGCGGCACACGGCATCGGCCCGATCGAGCTGACCGTCGAACCGGGTGAGTTCGTGGCGGTCACCGGGCCGCTGTCGTCCGGGAAGTCCACGCTGCTGCGTTTGCTGGGCCGCTGGGACGATCCGGACGCCGGGGCCGTGCGGTACGGCGGCGTCGATCTGCGCGCGGCGCGGCTGGCGGAGGTGCGCCGGCGGTTCGTCGTGGTGGCGCAGCGGCCGGAGGTCGTGTCCGGGACGGTCGCGGACAACCTCCGGCTCGGCCGCCCCGGACTGACCGACGAGGAGTTGCGCGCGGCGTGCCGGATCGCGGCGATCGACACCCATTTCGACGCCCTGCCCGACGGGTACCGGACCGAGGTGGGGGAACGCGGCAACACCTTGTCCGGTGGGCAGCTCCAGCGCCTCGCCCTCGCGCGGGCCGTGCTGCACGGCGCGAATGTCCTGCTGCTCGACGACATCACCTCGGCCGTGGACGCCGCCACCGAGCGGCGGATCCTGGAGCGCCTGCGGGCGTGGGCCTCCGATCCCGCGGCACCGCGGACGATCGTGTTCGCGAGCCACCGGGAGGCGGTGATCGCCGCGGCGGACCGGCGGGTGGCGCTGCCGGATCCCCGGCGCGCGGGGGAATCCGCGGACCGGGCGCCGAGCCTGGCGATCGGGGGCACGGGTGGCTGAGGCCCCGGTTCTGAGCGAACGGCCGTCGCAGGCGCGGGTGCTGCGCCGGGCCTGGCCTTATCTGCGGCCGCACCGGCGGGCCGTGGCGGCCGCGCTCGTGCTCAGCGCCGCCGCCACGCTGGCCATGACGTTCCTGCCGCCGGTCGTCGGCTGGGCCGTCGACCGGGTGGAGCAGCGCGACGGTCCGGGCCTGTACGCGGTGGCCGGGGTGTTCGTCGTGCTGGTGGTCGCCCGGATGATCCTGTTGCGCAGCGCCGAGTTGTGGCTCGCGCGCGCGGGCGAGCGGGTGGTGTCGTCGCTGCGGGAGCTGGCGGTCGCCCGGCTCGCCACGGCGCCCCTGCGGTTCCTGGAAGCCCAGCGGTCGGGTGATCTGCTGCGCCGCACCACCAGCGAAATCGCCGACCTGTCCTCGTTCGTCCGGTCGGATCTGCCGGATCTGCTGTCGGTGGCCGGATACCTCGTCTTCACCACGGCGGTCCTGCTGGTCTACTCGTGGCAGCTGACGCTGGTGCTGGTGCTGGTGTTCCTGCCGCTGGCCGCGCTGACCATGCGCTGGTTCCAGCGGGGCGCCAAGGAAGCCTTCGCCGCGGAGGCGGCCGAGAAGGCGACCGTCGCCGCGACCTACGCCGAGGGTGTCGGTGCCCAGGAACTGCTGGCCGCGTACGGCGCGGAAAGCCAGTGGTCCCAGCGGTTCCGGCGCGATTCCGACCGGCTGCGCAAGGCCGCGGTGTGGTCGGAGTTCACGGTGCTGCGCGCCAGCGGGGTCACCCTGGCGCAGGGCGTCGCCGACGCGGTCATCCTCCTGCTGGGTGGCTGGCTGGTGATCGGCGGCGGGATGCCGGTGAGCACGGTGGCGGTGTTCGTGCTCGCGATGCGCCAGCTCTTCGAATCGGTCAACCAGCTCAGCGGCCTGGTCGGGCAGCTGCAGACCTCGCGGGTCGGGCTGGCCCGGTTGCTCGATCTGCTCGACGGGACCGCGCGGGCCGATCGCACGCCGAAGGCCGCGGCCGCGCCCGAACGCGGCGCCCTGCACGCGACCGGGTTGCGTTACTCCTATGTGGACGGTGTACCGGCGCTGGTCGACGTGTCCTGCGAGTTCCCGCCGGGTTCGCGGGCCGCGCTGGTCGGGCCGACCGGATCGGGTAAGACCACGCTCGCGAAACTGCTGGCCGGGCTGTACCTCCCGGACGAGGGCGAGGTCCGGTACGCGGGGATTCCACTGCCGGACCTGCCGCCGGACGAGCTGCGCCGCCGGATCATGCTGATCCCGCAGCGGGTGCACGTGGTTTCCGGGACACTGCGGGAGAATCTGCGGCTCATACCATCCACTCCGGACGATGACCGGATCGACCGGGCGCTGGCCGAACTGGGCCTGCGGGAGTGGGTCGCGAGCCTGCCGCGGGGTCTGGACACGCCGCTGACCCCGGCCGGGGACGCGCTGTCGGCGGGGGAGCGGCAGCTCATCGGGCTGATCCGGGCGGCGCTGGTCGATCCGGCGGTGCTCATCCTCGACGAGGCGACCGCGGACGTGGACCCGGTCACCGCGGAACGGATCGAGGCCGCCCTCGACCGGCTGCGGGAAGACCGGTCGCTGATCGTCATCGCGCACCGCAAGGCCACCATCGACCGCCTGCCGTACGCGGTGCGGCTGGAAGCGGGGCGAACCGCGGAGCTGGGGCGGCTGTGACGACACGTTCGGAATCACTGGTGCGGGACACGCCCGTCGCGTCCTGGCCCGTGCGCCGCCGCCGGGTCGCCGCGCGGAGCGGCGGGTTGCTCGTCGGCGCCGGGCTGATCCTGTTCGTCGGACTGGTCAGCGTCGCGGTGGGAGCCAAACCGATCCCGCTCGACGTGGTGTGGCACGCGATCTTCGGTTACGACGGGTCCTACGACGCCAACGTGATCTGGGACCAGCGGATGCCCCGCACCCTGCTCGGCCTCGCGGTCGGCGCGGCGCTGGGCGCCTCCGGCGCGCTGATGCAGGCCCTGACCCGCAACCCGCTCGCGGACCCCGGTGTGCTCGGCGTCAACGCGGGCGCGTCGGTGGGTGTGGTCGCCTCGGTTCTCCTGTTCGGGCTGACCCAGCTGGCGCAGTACGCCTGGTTCGCGTTCGCCGGCGCGGCGATCGCCGGGGTGGTCGTCTACCTCCTCGGTTCGACCGGGCGGGGCGGGCCGACGCCGGTCCGGCTCGCGCTCGCGGGCACCGTGGTCGGCGCCGTGCTGACCGGGATCATCACCGCGATCACCACGACGAACGCGCAGTCCTGGCAGCTGATGCGGTTCTGGACGATCGGTTCGCTGGTGAACCGGAACGCCGAGGTGCTGGTGCAGGTCGTGCCGTTCCTCGCCATCGGCGCGGTCATCGCGTTCTCCATCACCGGTGCGCTGAACGCGCTCGCCCTCGGGGATCAGGTGGGCCGCGCCCTGGGCGCCCGCGTGGGCCGGACGCGACTGCTGGCCGGGGTCGCGATCGTGCTGCTGTGCGGCGGCGCGACCGCGGCGGCCGGCCCGATCGGGTTCGTCGGGCTGGCGGTGCCGCACGCGGTCCGCGCGATCGTCGGTCCCGATTACCGGTGGGTGGTGCCCTATTCGCTGGTGGCCGCGCCGCTGCTGGTACTCGGTTCGGACATCCTCGGCCGGGTCGTGCTGCCGTCCGGGGAACTCGAGGTCGGCGTGGTCACCGCGGTGGTCGGGGCGCCGGTGTTCATCTACCTGGTGCGCCGGAGGCGGGTGGCGGCCCTATGACCGCGAATCGGTGGATCCTGCGCACCGCAAGCGAAACGGTGGCCCTGCGCGTGCACCGGCGCGCCGCGGTCGTCGCGCTGGTGCTCGCCGTGCTGTGCCTGGGCGTGGTGCTGGTCAGCCTGTTCGCCGGGAACTTCCCGATCTCGTTCGGCCAGGTGTTCCGGGCACTGGCCGGTGAGGGGACGCGGCAGCAGCGTTACTTCGTCAACGACGTCCGCCTGCCCCGTGCCCTGGTCGCGGTGCTGGTGGGCGCCGCGCTGGCCGTGGCCGGGGCGATTTTCCAAAGCCTCACCGGGAATCCGCTGGGCAGCCCGGACATCATCGGCTTCAACGGCGGCGCCGCGCTCGGCGCGGTGTTCTGCATCCTCACCCTGAAGGGCGCCGGACTGGTTTCGGTCGGCGCCGGCGCGATCGTCGGTGGCGCGGTGATCGCGGGCCTGGTGTACCTGCTCGCGTACCGGGGCGGGGTGCAGGGTTACCGCCTGGTGCTCGTCGGCGTCGGCATCAGCGCGCTGCTGAGCGCGGGGACGGCGTACCTGCTCAGCCGGGCGGAGCTGACCGATTCGCTGAACGCCCAGGTCTGGATGGTCGGCAGCCTGAACGGCCGGTCCTGGGACCAGGTCTGGATCCTGCTCGTCGTGCTCGCGGTGGCGCTCCCGGCGGCGTTCGCGCTGAGCGGTCCGCTGCTGACCCTGGAACTGAGCCCGGACACGGCGACCGGGCTGGGGCTGCGGGTCAACCGGATCCGGCGACGCGCCATCGTGGTGACGGTCATGCTCAGCGCGGTGGCCGTGGCGACCGCGGGGCCCATCACGTTCGTCGCGCTGGCGGCGCCGCAGATCGCCAAACGGCTCGCGCGTTCGGCGGGCCCGTCGCTGGTCGTCTCCGCGCTCGCCGGTGGGTTCCTGCTCGCGCTCGCGGACCTGGTGGCGCAACGGGTCCTGCCGTCCACGCAGCTCCCGGTCGGGGTCACCACGGTGGTGTTCGGCGGGCTCTACCTGGGGTGGTTGCTGATTGGCGAATCGCGGCGCGGAAAAGCTTGAGAGGTCACACGTTCGCCTCTGCCACCCGCGAGGAAATTAGGCTAGGCTCACCTAAGAGTTGATCAAGATCGCCTGGGTGGAGAAGTACAGATGACGAATCCCTTCGATGACGAGAACGGCCGGTTCCTGGTACTGGTGAACGCGGAGAACCAGCATTCGCTGTGGCCGTCCTTCGCCGACGTTCCGGCCGGCTGGGAGATCGTCAAAACCGAGTCGAGCCGCCAGGAATGCCTGGGCTACATCGAGGCGAACTGGACCGATCTGCGCCCGAAGAGCCTCATCGACGCGATGGAGGCGGCGGGGACAGACCAGGCGTGAGCGGGGTCAACCGGCGTGACTTCCTGATCAAGGCCGGGGCGACCGGCGCGGTCGCGCTCGGAATCGCCCAGGTGACCGCGGAATCCCGGCCCGCGCGGACCGGCAGCGGCGCAGCGGCGGCGGGCGCGCCCGCGGCGGGACACGCGCACGGCGCCGCCGCACCGGTCGCGGACCCGGCCCCGGCCGCGCCGGTGACGCGGGTGCCCGGCGGCACGGTCACCACGCTCGAAGCGTTCCGGGACCCGCTGCGGATTCCGCCCCGGATCCGGGGTTACCGGGCGGACGGGACCACCCAGCTGACGATCCGGATGCGTCCACTGTGGACGAGGCTGCACTCGCAGCTGCCGCCGTCGTACCTGTGGGGCTACGAAGGCCAGTTCCCCGGTCCGGTCATCGAAGCCCGGCGCGGGCAGCGGTTGCGGATCACCTGGGTGAACGAGCTTTCCGGGCGGTACCCGTTGCCGGTGGTGGAGGTGCCCTTCGACGAGAACGCCGATCCCTTCCAGTGGGACGTGCCCGGCAGGGAGGGCGTCGAGCCGCGCGCGGACGTGGCGGCGCTGCCGCCGTGGACGTCGGTGCACCTGCACGGGGCGTTCAGCAACGGCAGCAGCGACGGCTGGGCCGAAGACGCGATCCTGCCCGGGAACGGGCAGCCCGCGGAATACGCGAACGACCAACCGGCCACCGCGTTGTGGTACCACGACCACGCCATGCACATCACGCGCTGGAACGTGATGTCCGGGCTGCTGGGGATGTACCTCCTGCGCGACGACGAGGAAGCCGCGCTGCGGCTGCCCGCCGGGGACCGCGAGGTGCCGCTGATCCTCTGCGACCGCAATTTCGACACCGACTCCGCCGGTCGGCTCACCGGAACCGTCCTGCACAAGACCACGGTCATGCGGACCGAACCGCTGCGGCAGGTCCGCTCGTTCGCCGGGCCGTACACCCTGGTCAACGGGACGGTGTGGCCGCACCTCGACGTCGCCCCCGGCTGGTACCGGTTCCGGATGCTCAACGCCTCCAACACGCGGCCCTACACCGTGCGGCTGGTCGGGGAGGACGGGAATCCCCTGCCCGCCGGGACGATCTTCGTGATCGGCACCGACTCGGGCCTGCTTGCGGCGCCGGTCGACGTCCGCGACGGGTTCGGGCTCGCCGCCGCCGAACGGGCCGACGTGCTGATCGACTTCCGGGCGCTCGCCGGGCGGAAACTTCGGCTGCGCAACGTCGACTACGACCCGGGTCCCTGGCCGGAGTTCCTCGAGTTCCGGGTGGGCACGCGGCGCACCGCCGAATCGTTCACGCTGCCGCCGCGGTTGTCCCGGTCGTTCGCGCGGGTCACCGCCGAGGCCGTGCGGGACAGGCCGGAGCGGATGGTGATGCTCACCCCGGTCGGCGTGAGCCACGCGCGGATGTGGGAGATGACCCGGATCGATCCGCCCGCCGGGCCCGGTCCGGTCGACGGGGTGGTGCAGGTCCGGGAGAAGGACGGATCGGTGACCACCTGGCGGCGCCTGGCCTACCGGTGGAGCGATCCGGTGCAGTACGCCGCCGAGACCGGCGGCTGGGAGCGGTGGCGGTTCCTGAACCTGGACTATTCGGGCTGGCCGCATCCGATGCACCTGCACGTGTCCGCGTTCCAGCCGCTGTCCCGGGAGTTCTACGACATCGACGGGTTCCAGTTCCTCGACCTGCCCGGCGGCGGGATCGGGGGCGGAACCGCGAAACCGGTGGCGTTCAAAGAAACCCAGCCGATCGCGCCCGCGGAACAGGGCTGGAAGGACGTGATCACCGTCGCGGCCGGGGAATGCGTCGACCTCGCGGTGAAGTTCACCGAGGTGAGCGGCAAGTTCGTCTACCACTGCCACATGTTCGAACACGAGGACATGAGCATGATGCGGCCGTTCCTCGTGCAGCCCAGGCAGGTGCTCGCCATCGCGCGCTCGATGGAACACGAACTCGGCCACGGGCAACACTGACCACTGTGGACATTCGAAAGATTTGGGGGATTCGTTGGCAGGGAACGAGCCGACCGGGGCCGGGAACCGGCTGCCGCTGACCGCGGCCCAGCTGGGCGTCTGGTTCGGCCAGCGGATCGATCCGGCGAGCCCGGCCTACAACACCGCCGAGTACGTGGACATCCGCGGCGACCTCGACGTGGCCGCGTTCGCCCGGGCGATCCGGGAAACCTCGGCGGAGGCGGAGATCTTCTCCGTCCTGTTCGGACAGGACGAGAACGGTCCGTGGCAGCGGACCGGCGCGTCCGTTCCGCCGGTCCCGGTGCTGACCGATCTCACCGGTGAGGAGGATCCGGAACGCGCGGCGCTTTCCCTGATGCGGGCCGAACTCGCCCGGGTGCCCGACCTCGAGCGCGGCCCGCTGGTCACCCAGTTCCTGCTGCGGATCGCCGCGGACCGGTACCTCTGGTTCCAGCGCTGCCACCACATCCTGCTCGACGGCTACGGGTTCTCGATCGTCGCGCGCCGGGTCGCCGAGTTGTACACGGCCGCGGTGACGGGAACCGAGGGCGGGGAAAGCCCGTTCCGGCCGCTCGCCGAGCTGGTCGCCGAGGACCTGGCCTACCGCGAGTCACCCCGTCACGCGGCGGACCGGGAGTTCTGGGCCGAGCGGTTCGCCGATCGGCCAGCGGTCGTCTCGCTCGCCGAACCCGCGCCGCCGAGTCCCGAATTCCTCCGCGAACGCGCGACGGTCCCGCCGGAAACCGTCGCGGCCCTGTCCGCGCTGGGCAAGCGGATCCGCGTCGGTTGGGCGGAACTGGTCGCGGCCGCGGTCGCGCTGTTCGTGCACCGCGCGGCCGGCGCCGGGGAGGTCGTGCTCGGGCTGCCGCTGATGAACCGGCTCCGCTCGGTCGCCGCGCGGGTTCCGGCGACCACGGTCAACGTCGTGCCGCTGCGCGTCGCGGTGACCCCGGCGAGCACGGTCGCCGAACTCGCGGCCGCGGTCACCGCCGAGCTGAAGGCCGTCCGCAAGCACCACCGGTACCGCGGTGAGGACATCCGCCGGGATCTCGGCCTGCTCGGCGCCGGGCGGCGCGCGGTGGGACCGTGGATCAACATCAAACCGTTCGACGGCGAACTGCGGTTCGGCGAACTGCCCGGCACCACCCACTATCTGGCGGCCGGTCCGGTCGACGATCTGTCGATCACCGTGCAGGGCGGCCCCGGCGACGACGGCCTCGCGCTGGAGTTCGACGCCAATCCGGCGGCCTACGACCGGGAGGCGCTGGGCGCGCACGCCCGCCGGTTCGTCGCGCTGCTCGGCCGCCTGGCCCACGCCGAACCGGACGATCGTGCCGGAACCCTCGACCTGGCGACCGCCGCGGAACTGCGTACCGCCCTGGCGCACGGCCGGTACGAGCGAACCGGGCACGACGAGCTGGATCTGGTGGCCTGCCTCGCCGGACGGGCGCGCACCGCACCGGAGGCGGTCGCGGTGCGCGACGCGGCTGGCGCCCTCACCTACGCCGAACTCGACGAGCGGTCCACCCGGCTCGCACGCGGCCTGGCCGCCCGCGGCGCCGGACCCGGCGCGGTCGTGGCCGTCGTGCTGCCGCGTTCGGCCGAACTCGTGGTGACGCTGCTCGGGGTGCTCAAGAGCGGCGCCGCCTACCTGCCGGTCGATCCGGACTTCCCGGCCGAGCGGATCGAACTCATGCTCGCCGACGCCAAACCCGCGCTCGTGGTCACCCCGGACGAGGTGGTCGAGGGTTCCGGCGAGGCGTTGCCGGTGGTGCCCGCCGACGCACCCGCGTACGTGCTGTACACCTCCGGTTCGACCGGGCGCCCCAAGGGCGTGGTGGTCACCCGCCGGAACCTGGCGAACTTCCTCGGCTCGCTGCGCGAACGGTTCGGTTTCGGCTCCGGGGACCGGTTTCTCGCGGTCACCACGATCAGCTTCGACATCGCCGCGCTGGAACTGTTCCTGCCCCTGCTCGGCGGCGCGACCGTGGTGCTGGCCGGGAAGGAGGACGCCCGGGACCCGGTCCGGCTGGGCGAGCTGATCCGGACCGAGCGGATCACCGCGATGCAGGCCACCCCGTCGCTGTGGCAGGGGCTGGCCGATCTCGCGCCGCACGCCCTGTCCGGTCTGCGCGTGCTCGCCGGTGGTGAGGCGCTGCCCGCCGCGCTCGCGCGCACCCTGACCGCCGCGGCCGCCGAGGTCACGAACCTGTACGGCCCCACCGAAACCACCATCTGGTCCACCGCACGCACGCTCACCACCGACACCGGGCGGCCGCCGATCGGACGCCCGATCCACAACACCGCCGCCTACGTGCTGGACGCCGCGCTGCGCCCGGTGCCGCCGGGGGTGACCGGCGAGCTGTATCTCGCCGGAACCGGGGTCGCGCTCGGCTACCTCGGGCGTCCCGGGCTGTCCGCGGAACGGTTCGTCGCCGATCCGTTCGGACCCGCGGGCAGCCGCATGTACCGGACCGGTGACCTGGCGCGCCGGCTGCCGGACGGGGAACTCGACTGCCTCGGCCGGGTCGACCAGCAGGTGAAGGTCCGCGGGTTCCGGATCGAACTGGGCGAGATCGAATCGGTGCTCGGCGAGGTTCCCGGGGTCAATACGTGCGCGGTGGTCGTGCTGGGGGAGGGAATCGCCACCCGGCTGATCGCCTGCTTCACCCCGGCCGCCGGAGGCCCCGGGGAGGACGAGGCGCGTGAGCACCTCGCGGCCCGGCTGCCGGAGTACCTCGTCCCGTCCCGGTTCGTGGCCATGCCCGCGCTGCCGCTCACCCCGAACGGCAAGATCGACCGGCGGGCGCTGGCCGCCGTCGCGGCGTCCCGCGCGGGCACCAGGGAGACCGCGCCGGGCGATCCGCGCGCCGCGACCCTGGCGGCGATCTTCGGGGCGGTCCTCGGCGTGCCGGATTTCGGGGTGCGTGACGACTTCTTCGCGCTGGGCGGGCATTCGCTGCTCGCGATCCGGGTCATCGGCCGGATCCGCGCGGAACTCGGCGTCGAGGTGCCGGTGGGCGCCCTGTTCGACGCGCCCGCCCCGATCTCGCTGGCCGAGCGGCTCGGCGAGGCGGTCTCCGCCCGGCCGGTGCTGCGACCGTACGAGCGCCCGGACACCGTGCCGTTGTCCGCCGGGCAGCGCCGGTTGTGGGTGCTGCAGGCGCTCGAAGGCCCGAGCGCCACCTACCACCTGCCGCTCGCGCTGCGGCTGCGCGGCGCGGTCGACCGGGACGCGCTGGCCGCGTCCGTGCGGGACGTGGTGGCGCGGCACGAAATCCTGCGCACGGTGTACCTCGAGCAGGACGGCGAGGTGCGGCAACGGATCCTGGCCGACCCGGCGGTGCGGTGCCGCTTGGCCACCACCACCGCGGCCGAACTGCCCGGCCTGATCGCCGAAGAAGCCGCCCGCCCGTTCGATCTCGTCGCCGAGCCGTCCGTGCGCGCGGCGCTGTACTCGGTCGCGGCGGACGACCACACGCTGGTGCTCGTCGTCCACCACATCGCGACCGACGAATGGTCGCTGCGGCCGCTGCTGGCCGATCTGGAAACCGCGTATGCCGCCCGCCGGGATGGCCGGGCCCCGGACTGGTCCCCGCTTCCCGTGCAGTACGCGGATTACGCGCTCTGGCAGACCGAACTGCTCGGCGATCCGGCGGAGCCGAGCGCGCTGGCCGCGGCACAGCTGGACTTCTGGGCGGATGCCCTGGCCGGGCTGCCGGACGAGATCGCGCTGCCCGCCGATCGGCCCCGCCCGGCGCGGCCGAGCCACCGGGGAATCGTGGTGGACCTGACCGTCCCCAGTGGACTGCTCGAGCGGATTCGCGCGCTGGCCGCGGACACCGGCACCAGCGTTTTCCTCGTGCTGCACGCCGCGTTCGCCGCGCTGCTGTCCCGCTGCGGCGCCGGGCCGGACGTGCCGATCGGGGTTCCGGTGGCGGGTCGCCAGGATCCGGCCGCGGACGAGCTGATCGGCTTCTTCGTCAACACGCTGGTGCTGCGCGCGGATCTGTCGGGCGCTCCGACCTTCCGTGAACTGCTCGACCGGGTGCGCGCGGCCGATCTCACCGCGCTCGCCCACGACGACGTGCCCTTCGAACAGGTCCTGGACCGGCTGAACCCGCCGCGCTCGGCCGCGCGCCACCCGCTGTTCCAGGTGATGCTCGCCTACCGCAACACCGCCGCCGACTCCGATCGGTTCGCCGGGCTGCCCGCGACGACAGAACTGGTCACCACCGGCACCGCGAAGTTCGACCTCACCCTGAACGTCACCGAAACCGCCACCGGGTTGCACGGTTTCGGCGAGTTCGCCGCGGACCTGTTCGACCCCGACACCGCGACGGCGCTGACCGAACGGTTCACCGCCTTTCTCGCCGCGGCGGTCGGCGAGGCGGACCGGCCGCTCGGCGCGCTGCCCCTGCTGCTGCCGCGGGAAACCGCGGTCCTCGACGCGGTGCACGACACCGCCCATCCGGTGCCGGACACCACGCTCACCGCGCTGCTGACCGAAAGCCTCACCGCGCACGGTGACGCCGAGGCCGTGGTGTCCGCCGGGCGGCGGCTGACCTACGCCGAACTCGGTGCACGGACCGCCCGGCTCGCGGGCGCGTTGCGGGCCCGGGGAGCCGGGCCGGAGCAGGTCGTGGCCGTGGTGCTGCCGCGGTCCGCCGATCTCGTGGTCACCCTGGTGGCCGTCCTGCGCGCCGGGGCCGCCTACCTGCCGGTGGATCCGGAGCTGCCGCCCGCGCGCATCGCGGAACTGCTCGCCGACGCCGCGCCCGCGTTCGTGCTCACCGAGGACTCCCTGCCCGAACTGCTGGCCACCCCGATCGAGTCCACTGTGGACACGATCGTCGCGCCGGAGCACCCGGCCTACCTGATCTACACCTCGGGATCGACCGGGCGGCCCAAGGGCGTGCTCGTCGAGCACCGCGCCATCGTCAACCGGCTGCTGTGGATGCGGGCCCACTACGGGATCGACCACACCGATCGCGTGCTGCAGAAGACCCCGGCCGGGTTCGACGTCTCGGTGTGGGAGTTCTTCCTGCCGCTGATCACCGGGGCGACCCTGGTGGTCGCCGAACCGGGCGACCACCGCGATCCGGCGCGGCTCGCGGCGCTGATCGCCGGGGAGCGGGTCACCACCGTCCACTTCGTACCGTCGATGCTCGCCGCCTTCCTGGCCGCCGAACCGACCGGATCGTTCGAGACGCTGCGCCGCGTGCTGTGCAGCGGGGAGGCGCTGCCCGCGGATCTGGTGCCCCGGGCGCGGGCCGTGTTCGGCGTGGCGCCGCACAACCTGTACGGGCCGACCGAGGCCGCGGTCGACGTGTCCTTCTTCGAACCTGCCGGTGCGGACGGGCATCGCCCGATCCCGATCGGGTGGCCGGTGTGGAACACCACCCTGCACGTCCTCGATGCCGAGTTGCGCCCGGTCCCGCCGGGCACGCCCGGGGAGTTGTACCTCGGTGGCGGGCAACTGGCGCGGGGTTACCGGGGTCGGCCGGGGCTGACCGCGGAACGGTTCGTGGCCAACCCGTTCGGCGCGCCGGGAACCCGGCTGTACCGGACCGGCGATCTGGTCCGCCACCGCGCGGACGGGGCGCTGGACTACCTCGGCCGGACCGATCACCAGGTCAAGATCCGCGGGCAGCGGATCGAACTCGGCGAGATCGAGGCGCGGCTGCGCGAGGCCGCCGACCTCGACGGTGTGGTCGTGGTCGCCCGCGGCGACCGGCTGGTGGCCTACTGCGTGCCTGCCGTGCGGCTCGACCCGGCGGCGGTCCTGGCCCGGCTCGCGGCCACCCTGCCCGCGGCCATGGTGCCGTCCGCGCTCGTCCCGCTGGCCGAGTTCCCGGTGAACCGCAACGGAAAACTGGATCGGGACGCGTTGCCCGAACCGGAGTTCCCGGGGGCATCCGGTCGCGCCCCGCACACCGCGGAGGAGATCGAGATCGCCCGCGCGTTCGCCGCGGTGCTCGGGGCCGAAGTGTCCGGAGTGGACACCGGATTCTTCGAGGCCGGAGGCGACAGCATCCTGGCCATCCACCTGGTCGCCACGCTACGCCGGGCGGGCCTGGCGGTCACCGCGCGGGACGTGGTGGAGGCCGGAACCGTGGCCCGGCTGGCCGAACGCGCCGCCGCCCGCGACGACACCCCCGCCGAACCGGCCGAGTCCCGGACCGGAATGCTCGCGCCGACCCCGATGCTGCGCTGGCTGACCGGGCGCGGTGGGCCGATCGACCGCTACAGCCAGGCCACCCTGCTGCGCGTCCCGGCGGGGTTGACCGAAGCCGACGCGGCGGTCCTGCTCGCGGCGCTGACCCGGCGCCACGATCTGCTGCGCGCCCGGCTTTCCGGGGAGGAGCTGGAAATCCGCGCGTCCGCGGCAACCGCACTGCGCGTGGTGCCCGCGGACGCCGATCCGGCCGCGGTGCTCGAGGAAGAACTCGCCGCGCTCGATCCGCGCTCGGGGCCGATGCTGCGCGCGGTGCTCTTCGATGGCGGTCGCCTGCTGCTGGTGGCCCACCACCTGGTGATCGACGCGGTGTCCTGGCGGGTGCTCGTCGCGGATCTGGCCGACGGGGACCCGGAACCAGCCGCGTTCCACGCCCGCGCCTGGGCCGCCGGACTCACCGAAGAGGCCACCCGCCGCCGCGCGGAACTCCCGTTCTGGCAAGCGATGCTGGCGCCCGCGCCGAGCGCGGTGCCGTCACCGGACGGGCACACCGTGGGCGAGGTGCGCCACCACGTCGTGGCGGTGACCGGTGAACTCGCCCGCGCGGTGACCGAGGACGTGCCGCGTGCCTTCCACACCGGGGCCCGGGAAGTCCTGCTCACCGCGCTCGCCCTGGCGCTGGGGGACGGCGTGCTGCGGGCCGATCTCGAAGGGCACGGCCGGGACGCGGTGCCGGAGGCGGCCTCCGCGGTCGGCTGGTTCACCGCCCTGTTCCCGGTCCGCGTCGACCTGGGCGACCTCGACCGCACCGACGCCTTCGCCGGGGGAGCGGCGGCGGGGGAGGCGCTGCGGCGGGTGAAGGAAACCCTCGCCGGGGTCCCGGCGGACGGCAGCGGCTACGGGCTGCTGCGGTACCTCGATCCGGAGTCCGGGCTCCCGGACGCGCCGCGCCCGATCCTGGTCAACCACCTCGGGCGCACCACGCACGAGGACGGCGACTGGACGCCGACAGGTGAACTCGGCTCCCTGCCCGGCGGCGCGGATCCCGGGCTCGCCGCGTCGCACACCCTCGAACTCGCCACCCTGATCGAGGACGGCCCGGCCGTGCGGGCCCGGTGGTCCTTTGTGGACTCTGTGCTGCCGGAGGCGCGGGTGCGGGCGCTGGCCGATCGGTGGCGGGCCGCCCTGGACGCCCTGGCCGCGCACGCCGCCGCGGGCGGAGGCGGGCACACGCCCGCCGATTTCGGATTGGTCCGGACCGAGCAGGCCGAGATCGACGCCTGGTCGGCCCGGCCCGGCGGGCTGGCGGACGTCCTGCCCCTGGGACCGTTGCAGGCGGGCCTGCTGTTCGAGGCGGCGACCCGGACCGGGGACCTCGACGTGTACACCGTCCAGCTCGCCTTCGAACTGACCGGCCACCTCGATGCCGGGCGGCTGCGTGCCGCCGCGGACCGGTTGCTGTGGCGTCATCCCGCGTTGCGTGCCGCGTTCCTCGCCCGTGACGACGGCGATCCGGTGCAGCTCGTCGCCGCCCGGGCCGAGCTGGACTGGCGCGAGGCCGATCTCACCGGCAAACCAGGCGAAGCCGACCGGGTGGCCGAACGCGACCGGCGCACCTCCTTCGATCTCGGAAGCGCCCCGCTGATCCGGTTCACCCTGCTCCGGCTCGGCACGGACCGGCACCGCCTGCTGGTGTGCCACCACCACATCCTGCTCGACGGCTGGTCGTCGGTGTCCCTGGCTCGCGAGCTGTTCGCGGACTACACCGGTTCGACGCCCGCGCCCCGGCGGCCCTTCGCCGACCACCTGGCCTGGCTGTCCACAGTGGATACCGAAGCCGACCGGGCCGCGTGGGCCCGCGCGCTGGCCGGACTGGCGGAACCCACCCTGCTCCTGCCCGCTGCCGCCGAAACGCCGCCGGAATGGCCCGAGCAGGTGGCTCGCGAACTCGGCGCGGAGTTCACCCGCGCACTCACCGGCTGGGCCCGCGCCCACGGCTGCACGGTGAACACCGTCGTCCAGGCCGGGTGGGCGGTCCTGCTGGGCAGGCTCACCGGCCGGGCCGATGTCGTGTTCGGCACGACCGTGTCCGGCCGTCCCGCCGAACTCGCCGGGGCGACCGAGATGGCCGGGTTGTTCATCAACACCGTGCCGGTCCGGATCCGTCTCCGTCCACAGGAGACGGTCCGGGCGCTGGTGGCCCGGGTCCGGGACGAACAGGCCCGGTTGCTGGCGCATCACCAGCTCGGGCTCGCCGCGATCCAGCGCCTCGCCGGGCTGGACGCGCTGTTCGACACGCTGGTGGTGGTCGAGAACTACCCGGCCACCCGCGACTGGGACGCGGGACCGGGGCTGGCGGTGACCGGCGGGGTGCCGGTCGACGCCACGCATTACCCGCTGACCCTGATCGTCGCGCCCGAAGAAAAGCTGTACCTGGCGGCCAAGTACCAGCCGGGCGCGCTCGACGGCGAGGACGCGCGGGACCTGCTGGACCGGTTCGTGCGGCTGCTCGAACTCGTCGTCGCCGACGCCGAGCGCCCGGTCGGGCGGATCGGGCTGACGACCGCGGCCGAACGCGATCGCGTCCTGCGTTCCTTCAACGTCAGCGAGGAGATCCCGGGCGGACAGACTTTGCCCGCGGCCTTCGCGGCTCAGGCCCGCCGGACCCCGGAGGCGGTCGCCGTCACCGCACCGGACGCCGAACTCACCTATGCCGAGCTGTACGCGCGGGCCGCCGCGCTCGCCCGGGTGCTGGCCGATCGGGGCGCCGGGCCGGAAACCCTGGTCGCGCTGGCGGTGCCGAGATCCGCGGCGATGATCGTCGCGGTGCTGGCGGTGCACCTGGCGGGCGCCGCCTACCTGCCGATCGATCCCGCACATCCGCCCGCCCGCACCGCGAACGTGCTCGCCGAGGCGCGGCCCGTCCTGCTCGTGGGCGCAGGGGCGGTTCCAGCGGTGGAGGTGCCGGTGCTGCTGCTGGACGATCCGGCCGTACGCGCCGACCTGGAGCGCGGTCCGGCCGGGTTCACCGCGGTACCCGTGCGCCCGGACAACGCCGCGTACGTCCTCTACACCTCCGGCTCCACCGGGCGCCCCAAGGGAGTCGTGGTCGCGCACGCGAGCGCGGCCGAACTCGCCGCGTGGGCCCGGGACACCTTCGGCCCGGCCGGTCTCGGCCGGGTGCTGGCCTCGACCTCGCTCGGCTTCGACGTGTCGGTGTTCGAGATCTTCGGCCCCCTGCTGTGCGGCGGGAGCATCGAGGTCGTCCCGGATCTCCTCGCCCTCGCCGACCGGCGCGGCCGCGACCGGCTGAGCCTGATCTCCGGGGTGCCTTCGGCCGTCGCCGGGGTGTTCGGGGAGAACCTCACCGGGCTCGAGGCGGACGCGCTCGCGCTCGCCGGGGAGGCGCTGTCCGCGGAGTTGGTGCGCCGGATCCGGTCCGCGTTGCCGGACGCGCGGCTGCTCAACATCTACGGTCCGACCGAGGCCACCGTCTACGCCACCAGCTGGGACGTGGGCGCCGAGTTCGACGGGACCGGCCGGGTGCTCATCGGCGCCCCGATCTCCGGGGCGCGGTGCTACCTCCTCGATGCCGGGCTCAACCCGCTGCCGCCGGGTGTGCCGGGGGAGCTCTACCTCAGCGGCGGGCTCGCCCGCGGTTACCTGGGGCGGCCCGGGCTGACCGCGGAACGGTTCGTGGCCGACCCGTTCGCCCCGCCGGGAACGAGGATGTACCGCACCGGCGACCTCGCGCGCTGGACGGCCGACGGCCGGATCGACTACCTCGGCCGGGTGGACCAGCAGGTGAAGGTGCGCGGGTTCCGGATCGAACTCGGCGAGATCGAGCACGCCCTGGCCACCGCGCCCGGGGTGGCGACCGCGGCCGTGGCGGTCCGCGACGGCCGCCTCGACGCCTTCGTCACCACGGAGTCCACAGTGGACACGGAAACCGTGCTGGCGCACTGCCGCGCGTTGCTGCCGGGGTACATGGTGCCCGCCCGGATCGCCGTGCTCGAGGAGCTTCCGCTGACCGCCAGCGGGAAACTCGACCGGGCCGCGCTGCCCGAGAACGACCGGCGCACAGCCGCGGACGCGCGGTCCGGGGATGCGCGGTCCGCGGCGCTCGCCGGGATCTTCGCCGAGGTACTCGGCCTGGACGCCGTCGGCGACCGGGACAACTTCTTCGCCCTCGGTGGCGACAGCATCCTGTCGCTGCGGGTGGTCAGCCGCGCTCGGTCCGCCGGACTGGACATCGGCGCCCGGGACGTCCTCGAACTCGGCACCCCCGCGGCCCTGGCCGAACGGCTCGCGCTGCGCACCGAAACCGGGGGCGCGGCGCGGTCCGGCGAGGATCCCGCGACGATCGCGCGCACCCCGATCATGGCCTGGGCCGCCGAACGCGGCGGCGAGCCGAACCGGTTCACCCAGGCGATGCTGCTGCGCACCCCGGCCGGGCTCACTCCCGAGGCGCTGGACGAACTCCTCGCCACCTTGTACGCCCGCCACCCCGAACTCGGCGCCCGGTCGCGCGCCGACGGCACCCTCGAGCCCGGGTGCACCGGACCCGCGCCGGTGCGGATCGTCGAGGCCGGTGACTTCGAGACGGCCGAGTTCACCGAGCTGTGGCAGGCCGAACGGGACCGGGCTGTGTCCACATTAGACGCTGAAGCCGGGATCATGTTGCGCGCGGTGTTCTTCCCCGGCGGCGCCGACCCCGGCCGCCTGCTGCTGGTGGCCAACCACCTCGTCGTGGACGGCGTCTCCTGGCGCATCCTGGCCGACGATCTGGCCGCCGGGGCGGATCCGGCGGCCACGCCCGCGGGCACCCGGTTCGCGCGGTGGGCGGCGGCCGCCACCGCTGTGCGGAACGGCGCTCTCGCCGAGTGGACCGCCCTGCTGGACCGCCCGTTCGCCCGGCTCGGGCGCCGCGCGGTCGATCCGCGCGTCGATCTGGTGTCCACCGCGCGCCACGTGCGGACGGAACTGCCCGCCGACCTCACCGCCGCGGTCCTGACCACCGCGCCCGCGCTGGCGCACGGCAACGTCCAGGACGTCCTGCTCACCGCGCTGGCGCTGGCGGTCGCCCGGTCCGCGGGCGCGGCGCTGGTCGTGGTCGAAGGGCACGGCCGGGAGGAACCGGAACCCGGGATGGACCTCTCGCGCACGGTCGGCTGGTTCACCGCCCGCTTCCCGGTGCCGCTCGATCTGGACGGCATCGACCTGGCGGACGCGTTCGCGGGCGGGGAATCCGCGGCCATCGCGCTGAAGCGGGTCAAGGAGGCCGTGCGCACGCTGCCCGGTGGGGCGCTCGCCGGGCTCGGCTACGGGCGGCTGCGGTACCTCGACCCGGCGGCCGCCGAAGTCCTCGCCCCGCTGGAGGGTCCGGCGATCGGCTTCAACTACCTGGGCCGGTTCGCCCCGGGTGCGGACGGCGACTGGACCCCGGCCGCCCCGCTGAGCGGAACCGTCGATCCGGCGGCCGCGGTCGCCGCGGCGCTGGACATCACCGCGATCGCGGTCGAGGACCCGGCGGGCACCCGGCTGCGGCTGTCCTGGGCGTTCGCCGGCGAGATCCTGGGCGAGCACGAGGTGCTCGAGCTGGCCCGGGACTTCCGGACCGCGCTGGAGGCGCTGGCCCGCTGCCCCGCACGACCCGGCCACACCCCCGCGGACTTCCCGCTGGTCCCGATCGGACAGTCCGCTGTGGACGAACTGGACGCGGCCGTGCCGGACCTCGCCGACGTGCTGCCGCTGACCCCGTTGCAGCAAGGGCTGTTCGCCCTCACCACCCTCTCCGGCGAGGGGGCGGACCCGTACCTCATGCGATTCCGGCTCGAGTTCGGCGGGAAGGTGGAATCCGATCGCCTGCGCCGGGCCGCGGCGGCCCTGCTGGACCGGCACGCGGTGCTGCGATCGGGTTTCCGGTACGCCGCCGGGGGCACCCCGATCCGGTTCGTACCGGGCCGGGTCGAACCGCGCTGGGCCGAGCACGCGGTCACCGAGGCCGAGGCCGAGCGGATCGCCGCCGCGGAACTGGCCGAACGGTTCGATCCCGCCGATCCGCCACTGGCCCGGCTCACCTTGCTGCGCCTGCCCGGGGACCGGTCGGTACTGCTGTTCACCGCGCACCACCTGCTCTTCGACGGCTGGTCCGGTCCGCTCGTGGTGGGGGATCTGCTGCGGGCCTACGCCCGGGACGGCGCCCCGGACCGACCTGCGGGGACCTTCCGCGAGCACCTCGAATGGCTCGCCGGACGGGACGCGGAGGCGGCCGCGCGGGCGTGGCGGGCGGCGCTCGACGGCCTGCCCGGGCCGACCCTGCTCGCGCCCGAAGGCACTCGCGCCCGGATCGCGCGGCGCCACGACACCGTGCTGCCCGAGGAGCTGACCGCCGAACTCACCGCACTGCTGCGGGCCCGCGGGCTCACCCTGAGCACGCTCGTGGAAGTGGGGTGGGGCCTGCTGCTCGGCCGCCTGACCGGGAGCGCGGATGTCGTCTTCGGCGCGGTCGTCTCCGGCCGTCCGCCGGAACTGACCGGCTCGCCCGCGATGATCGGCCTGTTCGCCAACACCGTTCCGGTCCGGGTGCGCATCGATCCGGACGAACCGCTGTCCGCGCTGCTGGCCCGCGTCCAGGCCGAGCAGGCCGCGCTGCTGGACCACCAGCACACCGGTCTGGCCGAGATCCAGCGGCTCACCGGGACCGGGGAACTGTTCGACACCATGCTGGTGGTCCAGAACTACCCGCTCGACGGCGACGAGGTCCGGGCGGCCGCCGGGGAACTGGACCTGCGGTCGGTCGAAGTCACCGACGACACGCATTACCCGCTGGCCCTGGTCGCCGAGCCCGGCGATCGCTTGCGGCTCACCTGGAAATACTCGGAAACCGCGTGCACCGCGGGCGAGGTCGAGCGGCTCGGGGAGCGGTTCACCGCGTTCTGCCGCGCCCTGGTCGCCGCACCGGAAACCCCGGCCGGGGCGCTGGACGTCCTCACCCCGGCCGAACGCCGCTACCTGGTCGCCGAGGTCAACGACACCGCGCGCGAGGTCCCGGCCGCGACGATCGCCGAGCTGTTCGCCGATGTGGCCACCGCGCATCCGGCGGCCGCCGCGGTGATCGACGGCGAGGACGCGTTGACCTTCGCCGAACTCGATCGCCGTTCGGACGCGCTCGCGCACGCCTTGCTCGCCCGCGGGGCCGGGCCCGAACGCGCGGTGGCGGTCGCACTCCCGCGTTCGGCGGAACTGATCGTCGCGCTGCTCGCCGTGCAGAAGGCGGGTGCGGTCTACCTGCCGGTCGATCCGCACTACCCGCACGACCGGATCGCGTACCTGCTGGCGGACGCGGCGCCGGTGGTCACCGTGACCCGAGCGGACGTCGCGGCGAACCTGCCCGGGGACGGAACCCGTTTCCCGCTCGACGCACCGGAGGCACGGGCCGAACTGGCCGGGTACCGCTCGGTGCCGCGCCGGGCGGTGCCGGTCACCGCGGCCGCCTACCTGATCTACACCTCCGGTTCGACCGGGCGGCCCAAGGGCACCGCGGTGAGCCACGCCGGAATCCCGAGCCTGGTGCACACGCTGCGCACCGAGTTCGCGGTCGGCGCGGGCAGCCGGGTCCTGCAGTTCGCCTCGGTCAGCTTCGACACCTCGGTGTGGGAACTGTGCATGGGTGTGCTGACCGGCGCCACGCTGGTGCTCATCCCGGACGACCAGCGCGCGGGGCGGCCGCTCGCGGATTTCCTCACCGCACACCGGATCACCCACGCCACCCTGCCGCCCGCCGCGCTCGCGTCGATCCACCCGGACCAGGTGCCGCCGGAGCTGACGGTGATCGCCGCCGGGGAGGCGTGTCCACCGGCGCTGGTGGCCGAATGGGCGGGCGAGCGCCCGATGTTCAACTCCTACGGGCCCACCGAGACCACGGTGGACATCACGCTGTGGAAGTGCGCCCGGGAACCGGGGATGACCGCGGTGCCGATCGGCTCGCCGGTGCACAACACCGCGGTGTACGTGCTGGACGATCGGCTGCGCGCGGTGCCGGTGGGCACGGTCGGCGAGTTGTACGCCGCCGGGACCGGGCTCGCCCGCGGGTACCCCGGACGATCGGGGCTGACCGCGTCCCGGTTCGTGGCGAATCCGTTCGCCGCCGACGGTTCCCGGCTCTACCGCACCGGCGACCTCGCGCGGTGGCGGGAGGACGGCACCCTGGTCTACGCCGGGCGAGCCGACGACCAGGTGAAGATCCGCGGTTTCCGGATCGAACCCGGCGAGGTCGAGGCGGTGCTCGGCGCGCATCCCGCGGTGGCCCGGGCCGCCGTGGTCGCCGTTCCGGACGGCCGGGGCGGGCACCGGCTCGCCGCGTACGTGGTGCCCCGGACGGGTATGGCATTGGACACCGCGGCATTGCGGACCGCGGCGCTCGCCGAGCTTCCCGAGCACATGGTGCCCGCGGTGTTCGTCGAACTCGACGCCCTGCCGCTGACCCCGCACGGGAAGCTGGATCGCCGGGCGCTGCCCGAGCCCGAACCGCCGCGCCCCGCCGATCTCACCGGCGCCACCGCGGCGGAAACGGCACTCGCCGGGATCATCGCCGAGGTGCTCGGTCTCCAGGCGGTCGGCCCGGATGACGACTACTTCGTCCTGGGCGGCGACAGCATCCTGTCCATCCAGGTCGTGAGCCTCGCCCAGGCCGCCGGACTGCCGATCCGGGCCCGCGACATCTTCGAACTGCGCACCGTGGCCGCGCTCGCCGGACACGCCGAGCGCGCGGGCACCGCGGACCGGCCGCGGGAGGTCACCGCGATCGGGACCGTTCCGGCGACCCCGGTCATGCACTGGCTGGCCGGGCTCGGCGGGCCGATCAAGCGGTTCAGCCAAGCCCAGTCGCTGGTCCTGCCGCCCGGGGTGGCCGAAGCGGATCTGGTGGCGGCCGTGCAGGCCGTACTCGATCGGCACGAGCTGCTGCGCGCCCGCCTCGCCGAAGGGCGCCTGGAGGTGCCCGAACCGGGCGCGGTCGGCGCGCGCGACCTGTTCACCCGGCTCGATGCGTCCACTGTGGACGAGTACCGGCTGGCCGCGGTCACCCGGGACGAGATCGACGCGGCGGCGGATCGGCTGGACCCCGAGCACGGGGTGATGGCGCGGTTCGTCTGGATGGACCGCGGCGAGCACGCTGCCGGGCGGCTTTTGGTTGTCATCCACCACCTTGTGATCGACGGCGTCTCCTGGCGGGTGCTGCCCGGTGACCTCGAGGCCGCCGCGGCGGGCCGCGAACTCTCCCCGCCCGGAACCCCGTTCCGCGCCTGGGCGCTCCGGCTGGCCGAGGCCGGTACCTCCGGCGAATTCGCTGCCGAGCTGCCGCACTGGCGCGCGACCCTGGCCGATCCGCCCGCGGCGCTTCCCGCGCGGACGCTGGATCCCGCCCGGGACGTGGTGGGTTCGGCGGTCCGGGTGCGCCGCGTCCTGCCCCCGCACCGCACCGGCCCGCTGCTGACCTCGGTGCCCGCGGCCTTCGGCGCCGGGGTGCAGGACGTGCTGCTGGCCGCGCTCGCGATCGCGGCCGTGCACCGGAGCCGGTGGTCCGGTCGGGACGCGCGGGCGGTGCTGGTCCAGCTCGAAGGGCACGGCCGGACCGAGCTGCTGCCCGGCGCCGATCTGGCGAACACCGTCGGCTGGTTCACCAGCGCCTATCCGGTCCGGCTCGAGCTGGACGGGGTGGACGTCGGCGACGCCCTGCGCGGCGGTGAATCGGCGGGCCGCGCGGTGAAGGCGGTCAAGGAACAACTGCGCGCTGTCCCCGGGGAACAGGGCCTGGGTTACGGCATCCTGCGGTACCTCGATCCGGCCGCGAGCGCCGAACTGGCCGCGTTCGGCACGCCGCCGATCGCCTTCAACTACCTCGGCCGCCTCGGCGCCGCGGGAACCGGCTGGGCGCCGGACCCGGCCGTCGCGGGGATCGGCGGGGCGTCCGAACCGGCGCTGCAGATGGCGCACGCGCTGGAGATCACCGCCGCGGTCACCGAATACGACGGCGAACCGGAACTGTCCGTGGACTGGCTGTTCCCGGCGGCGGTCCTCGACGAGGACGAGGTGCACGCCCTGGCGGACGCCTGGTTCGACGCGCTCGACGCGGTGGCCGGGCACGCCGAGGCGCCGGATTCGGGCGGGCACACCCCGTCCGACCTTTCGCTGGTCTCCCTGAACCAGCACCAGATCGACCTGCTCGAAGCGAAATGGGGGAAGGCATGAGTCGTGCGGGCCTGGAGGACGTCCTCCCGCTGACACCGTTGCAGGAAGGGATGTTCTTCCACGCCGCGTTCGACGCGGACGGCCGCGACGTCTACACCGTGCAGCTGCGGTTCGAACTGGCCGGGCAGGTGGACGCGGCGGCGCTGCGTGCCGCGGCGCAGGGCCTGCTGGACCGGCACGCGAACCTGCGGGTGGCGATCACCGCGACCGGGGTGGAGAAGCCGGTGCAACTCGTGATGCGGCGGGTGGCGGTGCCGTTCACCGAACTCGAGGTCGCCGGGCGGGCCGAGGCCGAGCGGATCGCCGAGGCGGACCGGCGCGCCCGGTTCGACCTGGAGACCCCGCCGCTGATCCGGTTCACGCTGCTGCACCTCGGCCCGGACGAGCACCTGCTGCTGCTCACCCACCACCACCTGCTGCTGGACGGCTGGTCCGGGCCGCTGCTGGGCCGGGATCTGTTCGCGCTCTACGGTTCCCGGGGCGACCCCGCCGCACTGCCCCGGGTCCGGCCGTTCCGCGACCACCTGGCCTGGCTCGCCCGCCGGGACCACGCCGCGGCCCGCGATGCCTGGGCCAAGGCACTGTCCGGAGTGGACGGACCGACACTGGTCGCGCCCGCCGGAACGGGCTCGGCCCCAGCACGCCCGGAGCGCGTACGGCAGGCACTGTCCGCAAGGGACACCGCGCGCGTGACCGGGTTCGCCCGCGAACACGGGGTCACGCTGAACACCCTGGTCCAGGCGGCCTGGGCACTGGTGCTCGGCCGCCGGACCGGACGCGGCGACGTGGTCTTCGGCGGCACCGTGCACGGGCGCCCCGAGGATCTGCCCGGCGCCCGCGAGATGATCGGGCTGTTCATCAACACCGTTCCGGTCCGGGTCGCCCTGCGCCCGGCGGAAACCGTCGGCGCCTTCCTGCGCCGGATCCAGGCCGAGCAGGCCCGGCTGCTGGACCACCAGCACCTCGGGCTCGCCGAGATCCAGCGCCTCGCCGGGGGCGGTGACCTGTTCGACTCGCTGGTCGTCGTCGAGAGCTACCCGGTCGACGAGCGCGCCCTGACCGAGCAGCAGCAGGCGGCGGGGCTCACCGTGACCGCGGTGTCCACAAAGGACGCGGTGCACTACCCGGCGAGCCTGATCGTGGTTCCCGGCGACCGGCTGGAACTGGCCTGCGGTTACCGGGCGGACCTGAACCCGCCCGCCTGGGCGCGGCGCCTGCTCGACGCGGCCACCCGGGCGCTGCTCGAACTGACCGCGGACGCGGGACGCCCGGTCGGCCGCCTCCCGCTGCTCGACGCCGCACTGAGCGCCCGGGTGCTGCGGGAGTGGAACGACACCGCCCGGGAGCTGCCCCCGGTCACCCTGCCGGAGCTGTTCGCGGAGCAGGTGCGCCGCGCACCGGACGCCCCGGCGGTGCTGGCCGAGGACACCCGCTGGAGTTTCGCCGAATTCGACGAGCGGATCGCGCGGTTCGCGGGAGCGCTGCGGGCCGAAGGGGTGCGCGCCGGGGACATCGTGGCCGTCGCCTTGCCGCGGTCCGCGGAACTCGTCGCCGTGCTCTACGCGATCCACCGGCTCGGGGCGGCCTACCTGCCGATCGATCCCGGGTACCCGGCCGAGCGGGTGGACTTCATGATCGCCGACGCCCGGCCCGCCCTGCTGATCACCGCGGAGAAACTGGCGGCCCTGCGGGCTGGCACCGCGGGGCCGGTCACCGCGGCGGCGGCGATCACCCCGGGGCACACCGCGTACGTGATCTACACGTCCGGTTCGACCGGCCGCCCCAAGGGGGTGGCCGTGCCGCATGCGGCGATCGTGAACCGGCTGCGCTGGATGCGGGACGCCTACGCCCCCGCCGCCGACGACCGGATGCTGCTCAAGACCCCGATCTCGTTCGACGTCTCGGTGCCGGAGCTGTTCTGGCCGCTGGCGACCAGCCGCGCCCTCGTGGTCGCCCGCCCGGACGGGCACCGCGATCCCGCCTACCTCGCCGCGCTCGCCGCCCGCGAAGCGGTGACGATCCTGCATTTCGTCCCGTCGATGCTGGGCGCCTTCCTCGCCGAACCGGCGGCACGGGAACTGCCGTCGGTCCGGCTCCTGCTGTGCAGCGGGGAGGCACTGCCCGCCGAACTGTTGACGCGCGCCCGCGAAATCCTGCCGTCCGCCCGGCTGCTGAACCTCTACGGACCGACCGAGGCGGCCGTCGAGGTGTCCGCTTGGGACACCACCGGCGAGGACGCGACGAGGCCGGTGCCGATCGGCCGTCCACTGTGGAACACCAGGTGGTACGTCCTGGACGCCGCGCTGCGCCCGCTCGCCCCGGGGGAACCCGGCGAGCTGTACCTCGCGGGCGCACAGCTCGCGTCCGGCTACCTCGGCCGCCGTGGGTTGACCGCCGAACGGTTCGTCGCGGATCCGTTCGGCGGCCCGGGCGACCGCATGTACCGCACCGGCGACCTGGCGTCCTGGAACCCCGACGGCACCGTGGCCTACCTGGGCCGCATCGACCACCAGGTCAAGGTCCGCGGGTTCCGGGTCGAACTCGGCGAGATCGAGCACGCGCTGCGCGCCATGCCGGGGGTCGGCGAGGCGACCGTGGTGGCCCGTCCGGCGCCCGACGGCACACAGGTCCTGATCGGGTACGTCACCCCGGCGACCGCGGACGTGGCGGCCACGCGAACCGCGCTGGCGGAGCGGTTGCCCGAACACCTGGTGCCGCAGGCGATCGTGGCGCTCGCCGAGTTCCCGGTGACCGCCAACGGCAAGCTCGACCGGGCCGCGCTGCCCGAACCCGCCCGTGCCGCCGGGGAAGTGCACCGGGATTCGCGGACGGTGACCGAACAACTGGTCACCGAGCTGTTCGCCGAGGTGCTCGGGGTGCCGAAGGTGGGCTTGGACGACAACTTCTTCGCACTCGGCGGGCATTCCCTGCTCGCCATCAAACTGGTGGGCGTGCTGCGCACGGCGCTGGGCGCCGAACTGACCCCGCGCACGGTGTTCGAGCACACCACCCCCGCCGCGCTCGCCGCCGCACTGGACACCGCGGGGCCCGCTCGCCCGGCGATCACGGCGGGACCGCGCCCGGAGCGGGTGCCGCTTTCGGCCTCGCAACGCCAGTTGTGGTTCTTCGCCGAACTGGACGGGCCGAGCCCGACCTACAACCTGCCGCTGGTGTGGCGGATCTCCGGACCGCTCGAGGTGGACGCGCTGCGCGCCGCGCTCGCCGATCTGACCGCACGGCACGAAATCCTGCGGACGGTGTTCGAACAGCACGACGGGAATCCCTACCAGCGCGTGCTCGACACCACCGAGGTCGCCTGCCCGGTGGCGGAGGTGACCGAAGCCGGCCTCGCCGACCGGCTGACCGCGGCCGTCACCCACCCGTTCCGGCTGGACCGGGAGCCGCCGCTGCGCGCGACCCTGTTCCGGCTCGGCGACCGCGAGCACGTGCTCGTGCTGCTGCTGCACCACATCGCCGGGGACGAATGGTCGGCGAACCCGCTGCGCCGGGACCTGTTCACCGCCTACCGGGCACGGCTGCGCGGTGCGGCGCCGGACCGGCCGCCGTTGCCGGTCCAGTACGCGGATTTCGCGCTGTGGCAGGCCGAACAGCTGGCCGGATCGCTGATCAAGGACCAGGTCGAGTTCTGGCTGGACGAACTCGCGGACCTGCCCGAATGCCTGGACCTGCCGCTGGATCGCCCGCGTCCACCGGTCGCCGGGCAGGACGGCGACGCCGTGGAGTTCACCGTGCCCCCGCAGGTCGCCGAACGGCTGCGCGCCCTGGGCGCGGAATGCGGGGCCACCCAGTTCATGCTCGCGCAGGCCGCGGTGGCGACCCTGTTGCACCGGCTGGGCGCCGGAACCGATATCCCGCTCGGCACCCAGGTGGCCGGGCGCGGCGACCCCGCACTGGACGAGGTCGCCGGGTTCTTCACCAACACCGTGGTGCTCCGCACGGATCTGCGCGGGCGGCCTGCCTTCCGGGAACTGGTGGACCGGGTGCGCACGGCCGACCTCGCCGCGTTCGCGCACCAGGACCTCCCGTTCGACCGGTTGGTGGACCGGCTCCGGCCGCGGCGTTCGCTCGCGCACCATCCGCTGTTCCAGGTGGGCATCGCCTACCAGCACGCCGATTTCGAGCCGGAAGCGCACGGGGAGCTGACCGTGGCCCCGCAGCGGGTGCACTTCCCGGTGGCCAAGTTCGATCTGGACTTCGAGTTCGTCAACCTCGGACCGGGCGACGTGCGCGGGGCGGTGCTCTACCGCACCGACCTGTTCGACCGGTCGACCGCCGAGCGGATCGCCGCGTTGCTGGTGCGGCTGCTCACCGAACTGGTCGCCCGGCCCGACCGGCCGGTGACCGCGGCGGACCTGCTCACCGGGGACGAGCGGCGGCTCCTGCTGGACCGGGGACGCGCCGAACCGGCCGCCGATCGGCGCGGGATCGCCGGACTGTTCGCCGAAGCCGTGGTGCGAGATCCCGGCGCCGAAGCGGTCCGGACCGACCGGCGTTCGCTGACCTACGCCGAACTCGACGCGGAGAGCGACCGGCTGGCCGGGCGGCTCGCCGCGTGCGGCGCCGGGCCGGAGCGAACCGTGCTCGTCCTGCTCGGCCGGGGTGCCGAAGCGGTGGTGGCGTTCCTCGCCGTGGCCAAGGCGGGCGCCGTGTTCGTCCCGGTCGCGCCCGGGACCCCACCGGCCCGGCTGGCCGAACTCACCGCGGCGACCGGCCCGGTGGCCGCGGTCGCCGAACCCGGCGCGCACGTACCGGACGGCGTGCCGGTGCTGCATCCCGGCGAAGACTCCGAAGCCGCGCCGGTTCCCGGCCCCGCGCGGACCGGTGGCGCGGCGTACCTGATCCACACGTCCGGATCGACCGGGCGGCCCAAGGGCGTGCTCGTCTCGCAGGCGGCGATCGGCGCCCTGGTGCACACCGCCGTGCACACCTACGGCGCCGGTCCGGGTGCGCGGGTCCTGCAGTTCACCACGCCCGCCTTCGACGTGTTCGCCGAGGAACTCGCGATGTCCGTGCTGTCCGGCGGGACCTTGTGCATTCCGGGGGAGGAAGAACGGCTCGGCGCGGGGCTCGCCGCCTACGCGGCCCGGCACGACCTGACCCATGTCGACCTGCCACCCGCCGCGCTGGATTCCCTGCCCCCGCGCGGGTTGCCCGCGGGCACCACGATCGTGGTGGGGTCCGACCGCGTGCCCGCCGAACTCCTCGCGCGCTGGGCGCCGGGGCGCCGGGTGTGCAACGCCTACGGTCCGACCGAGACCACGGTCAACGCGACGGTGTGGACGTGCCCGGCGGAGTTCACCGGCCGGGTGCTGATCGGGCGGCCGGACACCGGGCGCGTGGTGTACGTCCTGGACACCGCGTTGAATCCGGTTCCGGCGGGCGTGCCGGGGGAGTTGTACGTCGCCGGGGACGCGCTCGCCCGCGGCTACTGGCGGGCGCCCGCGGCAACGGCCGAACGGTTCGTCGCCGATCCGTTCGGCAAGCCGGGAACGCGGATGTACCGCACCGGGGACCGGGTGCGGTGGGCGGACGGGGACCTGGAGTTCCTCGGCCGGATCGACGACCAGCTCAAGATCCGCGGGTTCCGGATCGAACCGGCCGAGGTGGAGGCCGCGCTCGCCCAGCGTCCCCAGATCGCCGCCGCCGCGGCCGTCGCGCGGCGGGACGGCGGTGAGCCCAGGCTGGTGGCCTACGTGGTGCCCGCAGCCGGGCAACGGCTCGAACCCGGGCAACTGCGGCGCGGACTCGCCGCGGTCCTGCCCGACTACCTCGTGCCGTCGGCGGTCGTGGTGCTGGACACCCTGCCGGTCAACGCCAGCGGCAAGGTCGACCGGCGAGAACTGTCCACAGCGGACTGGGCGGCGCCCGAACCGGACGCGGACACCGGCGCGGAACCGGGCACCGCGGCCGAACGGGCGGTCGCCGAGGCGTTCCGGCAGGTGCTCGGCCTGGACACGATCGGGACCGGCGCCGGGTTCTTCGCGCTCGGTGGCGACAGCATCTCGTCGATCCAGGTGGTGTCCCGGCTGCGGGCCGCCGGATGGCGGGTCACCGCGCGCCAGGTGTTCGAACGGCAGACCGTCGCCGAACTCGCCGCGGTGGCGGTGCGCGACGAACCCGCCACCGGCGCCGAGGTGGCGCTCACCGAGGGCGCCTGGCCGCTTTCCCCGTTGCAGGAAGGGCTGTTCTTCCTCACCGAGCTCGGCGAGGCCGCGGTCTACACCGTGCAGCAGGTCTTCGAGCTGACCGGCGAGCTGGACACCGGCCTGCTGCGCCGCTGCCTGCACGCCGTGCTGGACCGGTACCCGAACCTGCGGGCCGGATTCGCGCAGCACGATGCGGGACGTCCGGTGCAGTTCATCCCGGAACGGGCCGAGGTGCCCTGGCGGAATCTCAATTTGTCCACAATGGACTCAGTGGCCGCCGAGGCGGAGTGCGCCCGGCTGATCGCCGAGGATCGCGAGGCGCCCTTCGACCCGGCCGCGCCGCCGCTGCTGCGGGCCCTGGTCGTGCACCGGCCGGACGGCGGCCACCGGTTCGTGCTCACCCACCACCACCTGCTGATGGACGGCTGGTCCGGTCCGCTCTTCGGCCGCGAGCTGTTCACGCTCTACGGGAACGGCGGAAACCCCGCGGCACTGCCCGCGGCCGCCGACTACCGCGAATACCTGCGGCGGCTCGCCGGACGGGATGCCGAGGCCGAGCTGCGGGCCTGGCGGACCGCACTGTCCGAAGTGGACACGGCCACCCTGGTCGCGCCCGGTGCGACCCCGGCCGGGCTGCCGGAAGACCTGCGGGTTCCGCTGCCGGTGGTGGCTTCGCGGGCGCTGGCCGCCCTGGCGCGCGAACAGGGGCTGACCCTGAACACCGTCGTCCAGGCCGCCTGGGCGCTCACCCTGGCGGCCTGGACCGGGCGGACGGACGTCGTGTTCGGCGCGACCGTGCACGGGCGCCCGGGAGACCTCGACGGCGCGGACCGGATGATCGGGTTGTTCATCAACACCGTTCCGGTCCGCGTCCGGTTCCGGCCCGCGGAGACCGGAGCGGAGCTGCTCGGCCGGATCCAGGCCGAGCAGGCCCGCCTGCTGGAGCACCACCAGATCGGGCTGGCCGAGATCCAGCGCGCCCTCGGCACGGGCGAGCTGTTCGACAGCCTCCTGGTGTTCGAGAGCTACCCGGTCGACGAGGTGGCCCTGGCCGAGGCCGAACGGGTGGCCGGGCTCACCGTCACCGGAGTGTCCGAACGGGACGCGACGCACTACCCGGTGACCCTGCTGGCCGCCCCGGCGGACGGGCTGCGCCTCACCCTGCGCCACCGGCCCGGGTCCCTGGACTCCGCCGCCGCGGCCCGGCTCGCCGGGGTGCTCACCCGGGCCATCGCCTGGCTGATCGGCAACCCCGCCACCCCGCTGGCCCGCGCCGACCTGCTCACCGGCGGCGAACGGGACCGGGTGCTGCGGCACTGGAACGACACCGCGCATCCGGTGCCGGAAACCACGCTGCCCGACCTGTTCGCCGCCCAGGTGGCGCGGACCCCGGACGGGATCGCCCTGTCCGAGCACGGCCGGGAGCTGACCTACGCCGAACTCGACGCCCGGGTGAACGCGCTGACCACGGCGCTGCGCGCTCGCGGCGCGGGACCGGGCGCCGTGGTCGCCGTGCGCCTGCCGCGGTCGGCGGACCTGGTGGCCGTGCTGCACGCGGTGCACCGGTGCGGTGCGGCCTACCTGCCGGTCGATCCGGGCCTGCCCGCCGGACGGGCGGAGTTCCTGCTCGCCGACGCCGAGCCTTCGCTCCTCGTCACCCCGGAATTCGTGTCCTCTGTGGACGGACCGGTCGGACCGGAGCCGGTCGCGGCGGGCCCCGGCGACGCGGCGTACGTGCTCTACACCTCGGGTTCGACCGGGCGGCCCAAGGGGGTCGTGGTCGAGCACGCGGCCATCGTGAACCGGTTGCTGTGGATGGCGGACGAGTACGGGTTCGCGCCGGGGGAGAAGACCCTGCAGAAGACCCCGGCCTCGTTCGACGTCTCGGTGTGGGAGTTCTTCCTGCCCCTGCTCACCGGCGGCACGCTCGTGCTCGCCGAGCCCGGCGGGCACCGCGATCCGGCCTACCTGGCCCGGGTGATCCGGGAGGAGCGGATCGGGACCATCCACTTCGTACCGTCGATGCTGGCCGCGTTCCTCGCCGAACCGGCCGCCGCGAAGTGCGCCGGGGTGCTGCGCCGGGTGCTCTGCAGCGGTGAGGAACTTCCCGCCGAACTCGCCATCCGGGCCCGGGAGGTGCTCGGCGTGGCGGTGCACAACCTCTACGGTCCGACCGAGGCCGCCGTCGACGTGACCGCATGGGACACCGCGGAAGAGAACGGTTCCCGTCCGGTCCCGATCGGACGTCCGGTGTGGAACACCCGCGCGTACGTCCTGGATGCCGCGCTGCGCCCGGTCGCCCCGGGCGTGCCCGGCGAGCTGTACCTGGCCGGTGCCCAGCTCGCGCGGGGATACCTGCGCCGGGCCGGGCTCACCGCGGAGCGGTTCGTCGCCGATCCGTTCGGCGCGCCGGGGGACCGGATGTACCGGACCGGGGACCTGGCATCCTGGCTCGGCGACGGCACGCTCGCCTACCACGGCCGCACCGACGACCAGGTGAAACTGCGCGGACAGCGGATCGAACTCGGCGAGATCGACCACGCGCTGCGCGGCGTCCCGGGGGTCATCGGCGCCGCCTCCCGCGTGCACACCGGGCAGGCGGGCCCGGTGCTCGCGGGTTACGTGACCGGGGACGTGGAGCCGGAGGCGGTCCTCGCCGCGGTGCGCGAAACGCTGCCCGAGACGTTCGTGCCCGCGACCGTGCTGGTCCTGCCCGCGCTTCCGCTCACACCGAGCGGGAAACTCGATCGGGCCGGGTTGCCCGCCCCCGATTTCGCCGCCGCGACCGGGAAGCTCGCACCGAGCGGACCGGTGGAAACCGCGCTGACCGAAGCGTTCGCCGCGGTGCTCGGGCTCGAATCGGTCGGCGCCGGGGACGACTTCTTCGCCCTCGGCGGGGACAGCATCTCGTCCCTGCAACTGATCGCCCGGCTGCGCAAGGCGGGATACCGGGTGACCCCGCGGCAGGTGTTCGAGCGGCGAACCCCGGCCGCGCTGGCGCCGCTCGCGGAACCCGACCGGCCGATCGTCTCGGTTGGTGGCTTGGCGCCGGACGGTTCCGGGATCGTTCCGCTGCTGCCGGTGATGGAATCGCTGCGCGCGCTCGGCGGGGACACCCGCCGGTTCAGCCAGTCGATGCTGGTCACCGTTCCCGCCGGGGCCACGTTCGCCGAGCTGACCACGCTGCTCGGTGCGCTGCTGGACACCCACGACGCGCTCCGGGCGACGCTCGAACCCGAGTGGGTCTACCGGATCCGCCCGCGCGGCGCGGTCGTCGCCGCGGATCTGCTGCGGCGCGTCGAGGAGCCGGTGGTCCCGGAACGGATCCGGGCGGAGTTCGCCGCGGAGCTGGCGGAGCTGGATCCGGCCGCCGGGCGGATGCTGCGCGCGGTCTGGTTCGACGGCGGCCCGGACCGGCCCGGGCGGTTGCTGCTGGTGGCCCACCACCTGGTGATCGACGGGGTGTCCTGGCGGATCCTGCTCGACGATCTGGCCGAGGGCTGGACCCAGCTGCGCGCGGGGAGACCCGTCGCGCTGGCGCCCGAGGCGACTTCGCTGCCCGCCTGGTCGGCCGCGCTGCGCGAACGCACGGGCGCCGGACCGGAAGCCTGGGCCGAGGTGCTGCGCGGGTCCCCCGCGCTCGGCGCGGAACGCGCCCTGGACCCGGCCCGCGACACCAGGTCCACAGTGGACACCCACGAACTGGTGCTGCCCGCCGAGCTGACCGAGCCCCTGCTCGCCCGGGTTCCCGCCGCCGCGCGGGCCGGGGTCCAGGAGGTCCTGCTCGCCGGGCTCGCCCTCGCCGCCGCGCGCTGGCGTGCGGAACGCGGTCTGGCCGACACCGGTGGCCTGCTGCTGGACCTGGAAGGCCACGGCCGGGACGAGCATCTGGTCCCCGGCACCGACCTGTCCCGGACCGTCGGCTGGTTCACCACCGTGTACCCGGCCCGCGTCGGCGGCGTCACCGGCGAACCGATCGACTGGCTCAAGGCGGTCAAGGAGCAGCTGCGCGCGCTGCCGGACGCGCTGGACCGCGGTTTCACACCGCGCGAAGAGACGCCGTCGATCCTGTTCAACTACCTGGGGAGATTGGGATCCGCCGACGGGACCACCGCATGGGCGCCCGCGCCGGAATCCGCCGCGCTCGACGGGAGCGCGGATCGGCTCACCCCGGTGAGCCATCCGCTGGAGATCAACGCGGTGACCGTCCGGCATCCCGAGGGGCCCCGGCTGCACGGGGAATTCGCCTTCGCCCGAGGGATCTTCGCCGCGGACGACGTGCGTTCGCTGGCCCGGGAATGGCAGGCGGCGCTGACCGAACTCGCCGCTGCGGTGAACAAGGCGTCCGCGCTCACCCCGTCGGACTTCCCGCTCGCCGCGCTCACGCAGTCCGATGTGGACGAGCTGGCCGATTCGGAACCGGCGGACGTGCTGCCGCTCTCGCCGTTGCAGGAAGGGCTGTTCTTCCGGGCGGCCTTCGACGAGGTGGACGTCTACACGGTCGCGCAGGTCTACGAGTTGTCCGGGCCGGTGGAGCCGGATCGGTTCCGCGCCGCCGGAAACGCGTTGCTGGTGCGGCACGCGAACCTGCGGGCGAGCTTCCGGCAGCTCCGGTCCGGGGCCGCGGTGCAGGTGGTGCCCGTGTCGGCCGAACTGCCGTGGCGGTTCGCGGACCTGTCCGGGCGACCGGAAGCGGAACTCGAGCGGGAGACCGCGGAAGCGGCGACCGCGCGCTTCGACCTCGGCTGCGGGCCGCTGCTGCGGCTGACGCTGCTCCGGATCGGCGCGAACCGCCACCGGCTGGTGCTCGGCTACCACCACATCCTGGCCGACGGCTGGTCCGGCCCGCTCCTCGCGGACGAACTGTTCACCCTCTACGGCACCCGTGCCGACCCCTCGGCGCTGCCGCCGGTCCGCCCGTACGCCGACCACCTGGCCTGGCTCGCGCGGCAGGACACCGCGGCGGCGGAGCGCGCCTGGCGGGCCGCCCTGTCCGGAGTGGACGGTCCCACCCGGCTGGCCCCGGCGGTCGCGGGCACCGCCCGGCCGGAGCGGATCACGAGCGAACTACCCGCTGCGGTGACCGCGCGGCTGAGTGCCTTGGCACGTACGGAAGGCATGACGCTGAGCACCCTGATCAGCACCGCCTGGGCGGTCGTGCTGGGGGAGCTCACCGGGCGCGCGGACGTGGTGTTCGGCACCACCGTGCACGGCCGCCCCGCCGAACTGCCCGGCGCCGACCGGATGATCGGCCTGTTCATCAACACCATCCCGGTGCGGATCCGGCTCGATCTCGGCGAGACGCCGGGGCAACTGCTGCGCCGCGTGCACGCCGAGCAAGCGCGCCTGCTCGATCACCAGCACACCGGACTGGCCCGGATCCAGCGCTGGGCGGGCACCGGCGAACTGTTCGACACCCTGCTGGTGTTCGAAAGCTACCCGGTCGACCAGGACGGCCTGGACCGTGCCGAGGCGGCGGCGGGCCTGGTGGTCGAATCGGTCACCGGTGCGGACGCCACCCACTACCCGCTGACCGTGGTCGCCGTGCCGGGGGAGCGGTTGACCCTCGGTGCGGACTTCCGGCCGGACGCCGTGGACCGGGCCTCGGCCCGGGCCGCGCTCGAACGGCTGTCCGGGGTGCTCGCCGAGTTCGCCCGCGATCCCGCGCTCCCGCTCGGGCGGCTGCCGCTGCCCGGCGGGGAGTCCCCGACCGAATCCTTCGGTGCGGCAAGGGAAATCGAACCGGCGACCTTGCCGGACCTGTTCGCCGCGCAGGTCGCGCGCACCCCGGACGCGGAGGCGATCACCACCGCCGATCGTTCGCTGAGCTACGCGGAGTTCGACGCGCTCGTCGCCCGCCTGGCCGCCGGACTCGCCGATCGGGGCGCGGGCCCGGGCACGCTCGTCGGCGTCGCGCTGGACCGGTCGATCGAGCTGGTCGCGGTGCTGCACGCGGTGCACCGCTGCGGCGCCGCGTATGTGCCGATCGATCCCGGCTACCCGGCGGCGCGCCGCGAGTACCTGACCGCCGACGCGGCCCCGGCCGTGCTGGTGACCCCGGAACTGCTGGCCACCCTGCTCGCGGGTACCGGAGCCTTGGCCGCGGTCAGCGTCCCGGACACCGCCCCGGCGTACGTCATCCACACCTCCGGTTCGACCGGGCAGCCCAAGGGGGTCGTGGTCGACCACCGGGCGATCGTCAACCGGCTGCGCTGGATGGCCGCGGAGTACGGGTTCGGCCCGGACGACCGGACCCTGCAGAAGACCCCGATCTCCTTCGACGTCTCGGTCTGGGAACTGTTTCTCCCGCTGCTCACCGGGGGCACGCTGGTGGTCGCCGAGCCCGGGGGACACCGGGACCCGGCCTATCTCGCCGGGCTGATCCGGGATCAGCGGATCACCGCCGTCCACTTCGTACCGTCCATGCTCCGGCCGTTCCTCGCCGAACCCGCGGCCGCCGGGCTGGCGCCGCGGCGGGTGTTCTGCAGCGGGGAGGCGCTCACCGGCGAGCTGGTGCGCACTGCGCGTTCGGTGCTGCCCGGCGCCGAACTGCACAACCTCTACGGGCCGACCGAGGCCGCGGTGGACGTGACCGGTCACGACACCCGGTCCGGCGATCCGGGTGCCGCGATCCCGCTGGGCCGCCCGGTGTGGAACACCGGCGTGCACGTGCTGGACCGCGCGTTGCGGCCAGTTCCGCACGGGCGGACCGGGGAGATCCACCTCTCCGGTGTGCAACTCGCGCGGGGTTACCTGAACCGCCCCGGGCTGACCGCGACCCGGTTCGTCGCGAATCCGTTCGGCCCACCGGGTTCCCGGCTGTACCGCACCGGCGATCTCGGCCGCCGCCGCGCGGACGGCGTGCTCGAGTACCTCGGGCGCACCGACGACCAGGTGAAGATCCGCGGCCTGCGGGTGGAACTCGGGGAGGTCGCCGCGGCCCTCGCGAGCCTGCCCGGGGTCACCGGCGCCGAGGTCGTCGCGGACGGCGGCCCCGCCGGGACCCGGCTGATCGCCTACCTGACCGGGCAGCGCCGGTCGGCCACCGAGCTGCGGGCGGAACTCGGCGAACGGCTGCCCGAGCACCTGCTGCCCGCCGCGTTCACCTGGCTGGCGGAGTTCCCGTTGACGCCCAACGGAAAGCTCGACCGGGCCGCACTGCCGCGGCCGGACGCGGGCGCCGAGTCCGGTGCCGTGGCGCCGCGCACCGACACCGAACAGCTGCTCGCCACCTGCGCCGCGGACGTGCTGGGGCTGGACCGGATCGGGGTGCTGGACGACTTCTTCGCCCTCGGCGGGGACAGCATTCTCGCGCTGCACCTGGTCGGCCGGGCCCGCGCCGAGGGGTTGCGCCTGACCCCGCGGCAGGTGTTCGAACTGCGGACGATCGCCGCCCTCGCCGAGACCGCGGTTCCGGTGGGACCGGACCAGCCGGCGGCGCCGGAGACACCCCTGCTCGACCTGGACGACGACGAGTTCGCCGAACTCGCCGGAGATTGGAGCGATGCGTGACCACCGCCCGCGGCGTGCAGGACGTCCTGCCCCTGTCCCCGCTTCAGGAGGGCCTGCTGTTCCTGTCCACATGGGACAGCGAGGCGGCGGACGTGTACACCGTCCAGCAGGTGTTCGACCTCGACGGCCCGCTGGAGCCGCAACGGATGCGGGCGGCCGGAGCGGCGCTGCTGCGCCGCCACCCGAACCTGCGGGCGGCGTTCCGGCCGCGCAAGTCCGGGGAGACCGTCCAGGTGATCCCGCACGGCGTCGAACTTCCGTGGGAGGAAACCGATCTCTCCGGCACCGGCGAGCCGGAGGCCGCGCTGGCCGAAGCGCTTGCGGCGGACCGGACCCGGCGGTTCGACCTCACCCGGCCACCGCTGGTGCGGCTGCGGCTCGTCCGGCTCGGGGCGGAGCGGCACAGACTGGTCTTCACCGCCCACCACCTGCTCCTGGACGGGTGGTCCGGACCGTTGATCGGCGAGGAACTGCTCACCCTGTACGGGACCGGCGGGGACGAAAGCGCGCTCCCGCCCGCTCCCGCCTATCGCGACTACCTCGGCTGGCTCGCCCGGCAGGATCGGGACGCGGCCCGCGCGGCCTGGCGCGAAGCGCTGTCCGGCCTCGCCGAACCGACCCTGCTCGGCCCGGACGGCGCCGATCGCACGGTCGCCTTCCCCGAGGAGCTGGTGCTGACCCTGCCCGCCGAGCGGACCGCGGCGCTCACCGCCTGGGCCCGGGCCCACCGGATCACCCTCAACACGGTGCTGCAGGGGCTGTGGGCGGTCGTGCTCGGCAAGCTGACCGGCCGCCGGGACGTGGTGTTCGGGACCACGGTCTCCGGCCGCCCCGCAGAACTGTCCGATGTGGACCGGATGATCGGGTTGTTCATCAACACGCTGCCGGTCCGGGTGCGGCTGGATCCGGGGGAGCGCCTCGGTGACCTGCTGACCCGGGTGCAGGACGCGCAGACCGCGCTGCTGGACCACCAGTACCTCGGCCTCGCCGAGATCCAGCGCCAGACCGGCCACGGCGAACTGTTCGACACGCTCACCGTTTTCCAGAACGCCCCCGCCGACGCGGGGCGGCTGCGCCGCGCGGACGAGGCGGCCGGATTGCGCGTGGCGGCGGTCGACGTCCGCAGCGTCACGCATTACCCGCTGAGCCTGGTCGCCCTGCCCGGCGACGAACTGGGCCTGGTGCTGGCTTACCGCGCCGACGTGCTCGGCGCGGATCTGGTCCGCCGCGTCGGCGACCTGCTCACCGGCCTGCTCGCCACCCTGCCCGAACGGGCCGGGGTCCGGGTGGGTTCGGTCGAACTGACCACCCCGGAGGAGCGCCACCGCGTGCTCACCGGATGGAACTCCGCCACCCTGCCCCGGGCCGGGGAAACCCTCACCGAACTGTTCACCGCGCAGGCGCTCGCCCGGCCGGACGCCCCGGCCGTCGAGGACGGCGACCGCGCGGTCACCTACGGCGAACTGCACGGCCGGGCCGCCCGGATCGCGCGGCTGCTCATCGGCCGGGGCATCGGACCGGAACGGATCGTCGGCATCGCGCTGAACCGGGGTCTGGACTTCCTCACCGCGATGCTCGGCGTCGAACTCGCCGGAGCGGCCTACCTGCCGCTCGATCCCGAATACCCCGCCGACCGGATCGCGCACATGCTCACCGACGCCGATCCGGCGCTGGTGCTCACCGGCCTCGCGGCGGCCGACCGGCTGCGCGAGCACGACGTCCCCCTGGTTCTCCTGGACGACCCCGAAACCGCCGCCGCACTGGCCGCGCTGCCCGCGGGCCCCGTCGACGACGCCGAACGCGTGGCCCCGCTGGATCCGGACCATCCCGCCTACCTCATCTACACCTCCGGCTCCACCGGGAAACCGAAGGGGGTGTTCGTACCGCACCGCGGGGTGCCGGATCTGGTGGCCATGTTCGCCGACTCCGTCCGAAGTGGACCCGGCTGCCGGGTGCTCGGGTTCGCCTCCCCGAGTTTCGACGTCTCCCTGGCGGAACTGTCCACGCAGCTGCTGGTCGGGGCGACCGCGGTCGTGGTGCCCGAGGAGAGCCGCCTGGGCCCGGAACTGGCCGAGTTCGCGGTGGCGCACCGGCTGACGCACATGTTCGTGCCGCCTTCGGCACTCGGCACGATCCCGGACGGCAGCCTGCCGCCCGGAATCACGGTGATCTCCGGAACCGACGCGTGCACCACGGATCTGGTGGACCGGTGGACCCGCGAGCACCCGATGTTCAACGCCTACGGGCCGACCGAGGCCACGGTCAACGCCACGCTGTGGCGGTGCCGTGCCGGGTCGCCGGTGCTGATCGGCCTGCCGGACCCCAACAAGAAGGCCTACGTGCTGGACCCGGACCTGCGACCGGTGCCGCCCGGATTCGCCGGGGAGCTGTACCTGGCCGGCGGGCTCGCGCGCGGATACTTCGGCCTGCCCGGGCTGACCGCGAACCGGTTCGTCGCGAACCCGTTCGGCGCGCCGGGGGACCGCATGTACCGCACCGGAGACCTGGTGCGGTGGACCGGGGACGGCGAGATCGAGTTCCTCGGCCGGGTCGACCACCAGGTCAAGATCCGCGGTTTCCGCGTCGAACTCGGCGAGGTGGAGACCGCGTTGCGGAAGCAGCCGGGGGTCGCCGACGCGGTGGCGGTGATCCGCGAGGACCAGCCGGGGGTGCGCCGGATGGTGGCCTACGTCGTCGCGGAAGCGGGTGCGCGTCCCGTTCCGGCGGGCTTGCGGGCGGAACTCGCCGCGCGGCTGCCCGACTACGCGGTGCCCGCGGTCGTGGTGGTGCTCGACCGGTTGCCCCTGACGGTCAACGCGAAGGTCGACCGCGGCGCCCTGGCCACCGGAGCGGAGTTCGCCCCGGACCTGTCCGGGCTGGTCGGCCGGACGAATCCGCGCACGGGCGAGGAAACCGTGCTCGCCGAGGCGTTCGCCGCGGTGCTGGGGCTGCCGTCGATCGCGGTGGAGGACGACTTCTTCGGGTTCGGTGGCGACAGCATCCTGTCCCTGCAGGTGGTCGCCCGCGCCCGGCAGGCGGGGCTGCGGGTGACACCGCGGCAGATCTTCGAACACCGCACGGTCGCGGCCCTCGCCGAGGTGGCCGTTCCGGTGGATCCCGCCGCCGGAACGGCCGTGTCCGCGATCGGCGAGGTGCCGCCGACTCCGCTGCTCGCGGCGTTCCGGGAGCGCGGGGGAGTGCCCGCCCGGTTCAGCCAGTCGGCCGTCGTGCGCACCCCCGCCGGGCTGCGCGCCGAGGAACTGGGCGCGGTGCTGGGCGCCGTGCTCGACCGGCACGACGCGCTGCGGGCCCGGCTCGGCGCGGACGGGCGGCTGCACATCCCGCATCCGGGCACGGTTTCCGCTGCTTCGCTGCTGGTCCGGGTCGCGGTGGACGGCGACCCCGCGGACACCGTCGTGCACGAGCACGCGAACACGGCCGAACGCGCGCTCGATCCGGCGGCCGGGATTCTGGTCCGCGCGGTGTGGTTCGACGCGGGCTCCGAGCGGCCCGGTCGCCTGCTGCTGGTCATCCACCACCTGGTCGTCGACGGAGTGTCGTGGCGCATCCTGTTCGCCGATCTGGCGCGGGCGTGGCAGGCGGTGGCGCGGAACGAGCCGCCTCGCCTGGACCCGGTGCCGACCTCCGTGCGGGCCTGGGCCACCCGGCTGGCCGCCCGCGTGCCTGGACACCTGCCCGAACTCGGCCACTGGCGTGCGGTGCTCGGCGGCCCCGCCGCCCGGCTCGCCCGTCGCCCCCTGAATCCGGAGACCGACACCGCGGGCGCCACCCGCGACGTGCGGATCACCCTGCCCGCCGACATCACCGCGACGATGCTCGCCGGGGTGCCGCGGTACCGGGCGAGCATGCAGGACGCGGTACTCGCGGCCCTCGCCGTCGCGATCACCCGGGTCCGCGGCGGGGACGCGGTGCTCGTGGAGACCGAGGGCCACGGCCGCGAGGACGACCTCGACCTGTCCCGCACGGTCGGCTGGTTCACCACGGTCGTCCCGCAACGGCTCGACCTCGCCGGGATCGATTCGGACACGAACCCCGGCCGCGTGCTCACCCGGGTCAAGGACGCCCGGTCGCGCGTGCCCGCGCACGGGCACGGCTTCGGGATCCTCCGGTACCTGCACGCCGAGTCCGCCGCCGAACTGGCCGCACTGGGCCGGGCCGAGGTGCTGGTGAACTACCTCGGCCGGTTCGGCACGGACGAACCGGGCGCCGAACGGGACTGGGCACCGGGCGGGCGGTACGCGGGCCTGGGCGGTGACCTCGATCCGGAGGTGCCGGTGACCCATCCGCTCGAGGTCAACGCCGTGGTCACCGAGCAGGACGGCGAGCCGGTGCTCACCACGACCTGGACCTACGTTCCCGACGCACTGTCCGAAGAGGACGTTAAAGAGCTGACCGCGGAATGGGAGCTGGCCTGCATGATCCTGGCGGACCATCTGTCCACAGCGGACATCGGTGGCTGGTCGCCCGGCGATTTCCCGTTGCTGGACCTCACCGAGGACGAGGTGGACGAGGCCACCGCGGGGATCGCGGGGCTGACCGAACTGTGGCCGCTCTCCCCGTTGCAGGAGGGCATGCTGTTCCTCGCCTCCTTCGACGACCCGGACTCCGGCGGGCTGGACGTCTACGTCACCCAGCAACTGCTCGACCTGCGGGACGCCGACGCGGACCGGCTGCGCCGCGCCGCGGGCGCCCTGCTGCGCCGCCACCCGAACCTCACCGCCGGGTTCCGGTACCTGAGCACCGGCCGCGCGGTGCAGTACGTCGGCACCGGGCCTGCCCTGGACTGGCAGGTGGCCGAACTGACCGGGGAGGATCCGCTCGCCGAGAAACGCGTCGCGGAACTCGCCGCCGAGGAGCGGATCCGCCCGTTCGACCTCGACCGCCCGCCGCTGGTCCGATTCCTGCTGTTCGACCTCGGCCCGGCCGGGCACCGGCTGCTGATCACCAGTCACCACATCGTGCTCGACGGGTGGTCCGCGCCGCTGCTCGGCCAGGAGCTGCTGGACCTCTACGCCGATCCCGCGGCGCTGCCGCGCCCGCGGCCGTACCGGAACTTCCTGGAATGGCTGGGAAAGCAGGACCGCGAAGCCGCGACCCGGGCGTGGCGTGCCGCGTTGTCCGATGTGGAGGGTCCGTGCCTGCTCGCCCCGGGGGCGGGCCGGGTGGGCTCCCTGCCGGAGAAGCTCACCGCACGGCTGAGCGAGGAGCGGACGGACCGGCTCACCGCCTGGGCGCGCGACTCCGGTCTGACGCTCAACACCGTCGTCCAGGGACTGTGGGCCCTGCTGCTCGGGCACCGCACCGGGCGGCGGGACGTGGTGTTCGGCGCGACCGTGTCCGGGCGCCCGGCCGATCTCGCCGGGGCCGACCGGATGATCGGGTTGTTCATCAACACCCTGCCGGTGCGGATCACGACCCGTCCCGCCGAAACGGTCGCCGCATTCCTGGCCCGGATCCAGGACGAGCAGGCCGCGCTGCTCGATCACCAGTACCTGAGCCTGGCCGAGATCCAGCGACTCGCCGGAACCGGGGAACTGTTCGACACCCTGGTGATCTTCCAGAGCTATCCGGTCGACACCGAAGCGCTGCGCGAGAGCCAGCGGTCCGCGGGCATCCGGGTCGCCGGGGTGGACGCCGAGGACGCCACGCACTACCCGCTGACCGTCGTCGCCGCGCCCGGCCCCCGGTTCGAGCTGATCCTCGAATACCGCCCGGAACTGCTCGCCGCCGAGGACGTGCGCGCGCTCGCCGACACCTTCACCGGGCTGCTCGGCGCGCTGCCGGAGCTGGCGGACCGCCCGTTCGCCCGCGTCGATCCGCTCGGTCCCGGCGAGCGCACCCGGATCGTGCGGACCTGGAACCGGACCGAGCTACCGGTGCCCGAAACGACCGTGGTGACCGCGTTCACCGAGCAGGCGCGCCGGACACCGGACGCGCTCGCGGTCCGCGGCGGCGACCGGGCGCTGACCTACCGCGAACTCGACGAGCGGTCGAACGCCGCGGCCCGGCTGCTGATCGCCCGCGGAGCCGGGCCGGAACGGCTGATCGCGCTGAGCCTGCGGCGCACCGAGCGGTTCCCGGTCGCCATCCTGGGCGTGCTGAAGTCCGGCGCCGCCTACCTGCCGCTCGATCCGGACCATCCCGCGCAGCGGAGTGCGGAGATCCTCGCCGACGCGAAACCGGTCCTCGCGATCACCGACGGCGGCCCGCTCGAGGGCCTGCCCGCGCTGACGTTCGACGAGATGGAGCGCTCGGCGGTGGCCACCGGGCCGATCACCGACGCCGAACGCGGGCGGCCGCTGCTGCCCGCGCATCCGGTGTACGTCATCTACACGTCCGGTTCCACCGGGCGTCCCAAGGGCGTGGTCGTCCCGCACCGGAACATCCTGAACCTGTTCGCCAACCACGACCGCGAGGTGTTCCAGCCCGCGCTGGCCCGCACCGGCCGCCCGGCGCTGCGCATCGCCCACATCTGGTCGTTCGCGTTCGACGCTTCCTGGCAGCCCATGCTCGGCCTGCTCGGCGGGCACGAACTGCACGTCGTGGACGAGGACACGCGGACCGACGCCGAAGCGCTGGCCGCGTTCCTGGCCGAGCGCGGGATCGACTTCGCCGAGGTGACCCCCGGCCATTTCGCCCAGCTCGCCGCCGCCGGGCTGGTCCGCGACGGGCGCTGCGCGCTGACCGTCGTCGGGGTCGGCGGCGAGGCGGTGCCCGCTCCACTGTGGACGGAAATCCGCGGCTACCCGGGCAGCGAGGGGTTCAACTTCTACGGGCCGACCGAGTGCACGGTGGACACCGTGGTCGCCCGCATGGCGGAGACGCGGGAGCCGTTGCTCGGTCGTCCGGTCGCGAACACCCGGGCCTACCTGCTCGACCACGCGCTCCGGCCGGTCGCGCCGGGGACCACGGGTGAGCTGTACCTGGCGGGCGACCAGCTCGCCCGGGGTTACCTCGGCGCGGCCGCGCTCACCGCTCGCCGGTTCGTGGCCGATCCCTTCGCCGGGCCGGGGGAGAGGATGTACCGGACCGGGGATCTGGCGCGCTGGACCGAGGACGGCCGGATCGTCTTCCTCGGCCGCGCGGACGACCAGGTCAAGGTGCGGGGACACCGGGTCGAGCTCGCCGAGATCGAAACCTGCCTCGCCGATCACCCCGCGGTGTCCGAGGCGCAGGTCGTCGCGCGCCGGATCGGCGGAGCCCAGCGGCTGGTGGGCTACGCCGTAGCGTCCGAAGTGGACGGCCCGGCGCTGCGTGCCCACCTCGCGGCGCGGTTGCCCGACTACCTGGTGCCGGTGGCGGTGGTGGTGCTGGAGAGGTTCCCGGTGACGCCCAACGGGAAGATCGACCGGGCCGCACTGGCGACCGCGGACTGGGCGGCACCCGACCCCGCGGGGAGCGGTGGCACGCCACCGAGGACCCCCACCGAACGCGTCCTGGCGGAGGTTTTCGCGCAGGTGCTCGGGGCTCCTTCGGTGGGCATCGAGGACGACTTCTTCACGCTGGGCGGCGACAGCATCCTGTCCATGCAGGCGGTGAGCCGGGCGCGTGCCGCCGGGCTCCGGCTGACACCCCGGCGGATCTTCGAGGCCCGCACGGTCGCCGCGCTCGCCGAAGCCGTGACCGCGGTGACCGGACCGGCGGCTCCGGTGGCCGCCGAGACCGGGGACTACCCGCCCACGCCGATCATGCTGGCCCAGCGGGAACGCGGTGGCCCGGTCGGGCGGCTCAGCCAGTACGCGATCTTCCGGGTTCCGGCGGGGATCGACCTGCCGAAGCTGACCGGGGTGCTCGCCGGGTTGCTCAAGCGGCACGCCGTCCTCCGGGCCCGGGTGGGTCCGGATTGGACGGTCACCGTCCGCCAACCGGACGAGGTGGATCCCGCCGCGCTGCTGCGCCGGGTCGACCGCACCGGCTCTCGGCTGTCGAACCTGTTCGAAACGGAGTTCGGCGAGTTCGAACGGACCGTGCGCGAACTCGACCCGTTCGCCGGGGAGATGGTGCGTGCGGTGTGGTTCGACGCGGGCGCGGACCGGCCGGGGCGGTTGCTGCTGATGGTCCACCACTTCGTGATCGACGCGGTGTCCTGGCGCGTGCTCTTCGCCGATCTGGCCGAACTCGGCGCCGGGCGGGGTCCGGTGGCCCCGCCGGTGGAGGTTCCGTTCCGGGCCTGGGCGCTGCGGCTGGCGGAGCTCGCGGAGGAGAAACGGGCCGAGCTGCCCTACTGGCGCGAGGTGGTGACCGGGGCGGACATCCGGCTGGGCGACCGGGAGCTGGATCCGGCCCGCGACACGATCCGCACCGGCCGCAACCGCCGGGTGACCGTATCCGCGGCCGCCACCCGGGAACTGATCGGCGCGATTCCGGCCGCGTTCGAATGCGGGGTGCAGGACGTGCTGGTCGCCGCCCTGGCCACCGCCGCGGCCCGGCACCGGGGCGGCACCGGATTCCTGGTCGACGTCGAAGCGCACGGGCGCGAGGAGAAGTTGATCGGGGACGCGGACCTGTCGCGCACGGTCGGCTGGTTCACCTCGCTGTACCCGTTCCGGCTCGAGCTGCCCGCGGGAACCGAGCCCGTGCGGGCACTCGCCCGGCAAGCCCGCGAGCGACGGGACTTCGTGCCGGACAACGGAATCGGATACGGCCTGCTGCGCTACACCGTTGACGCCGGACTGGCGAGCCTGCCCGCCGCCGAGGTGCTGTTCAACTACGTCGGCCGGTTCGAGGTCGGCGGTGTCCAGGACCAGGACTGGCGCTTGGCCGACGACGAGAACGCGCTCGGCGGGGACGTCGATCCGGACGCGCCCGCGACGCATCCGCTCTCGATCAACGCATCGGTCACCGACACCCCGGAGGGACCAACGCTCACCGCGGAATGGTCGTACCTGCCGGAAGTCATCCCCGACGAAATCCTGGATTCGATCGCCGATTTCTGGCAGCGGATTCTGGAAAGCCTGGCGTCCGGCGATGCTGATAGTTGACCCAAAGCAAAAGGAGGATGTTGTGACAGTTCGCGTTCATCGGAAGAAGGTGGGCGCCGCGCTGACGGCGGCGATGCTGCTTCTGGCGACGGCCTGCGGCTCCACCGACGAGAACGCCGGCGCGGACGGCGCCAAGCGGCAGTTCGCGACGCCGAGCGGCACCGTCGAGATCCCCGCGTCGCCCAAGGCCGTCGTCGCGCTCGACCAGTACTCGTACTTCGGCCTGCTCGACGTCGGTTACCAGCCGAAGGCCACCGCATCCGGTTACAGCGACAGCGCCGCGATCTTCCCGGAGTACGCGGACCAGTACGCGAAGATCCCGAAGGTCGGCAACGCCCTGGAGATCGACATCGAGCAGGTCGGCGCGCAGGGGCCGGATCTCGTGCTGGGCAACAAGTTCCTCAACCTGGATCGGCACAAGATCGAGGACTACCAGAAGGTCGCACCCACCGCGATCCTCGGCGGCGCCCCCGGTGAGCCCGGAATCGCCTGGCCCCTCTGGGTGATCGCGGCCGCGGACGCCGTGGGCAAACGTCCCGAAGCGGAGGCGTTGAAGAAGCGGTACGAGGACCGCGCCGCGGAGATCAAGCAGAAGTACGCCGACAAACTCGCCCGCCTCAAGTTCGCGCTGATCAACGGCGGTGGCGGCAAATGGCGCCTCAACCTCGAGGAGTCGTGGGGCGGCACCATCCTCAAGGACCTCGGCGTCCAGTTCGCCCGCGCGGGCATCACCGATCCGAAGGACAACACCCCCGAGTTCTCCATCGAGAACCTCGACAAGCTCAACGAAGCCGACGTGATCCTGTACCAGGCCGACTACGCCGGAAAGGCCAGCGCCGACACCCAGGCGATCATCGATTTGCCCGCATACCAGGGAATCCGGGCAGTCAAGGCGGGTAAGTCCTTCCCCACCGGCAACTTCTACGCCCTGCATTACAAGGCCGCGCTCGCCTTCCAGGACGAGATCGAGAAGATCCTCAAGGAGTCCTGACCCGTTCGTCGAACTGCGCGAGCACCTGCGGCCACGCCTGCCGATGCGCCTCCTGGGATTCCTGGTCCGGAAAACCCGCATGCGTCAGCCGTGCACGGGTCCCATCGCCCTCGGCGGACAGTTCGACGGTGACCACGGTTTCGCGGCCGCCGGTCCCGGAGGTGACCCAGGTCAGCTCGACCAGACGCTCCGGAACCAGCCGCAGAAACCGGCCGCAGTGCGGGTGTCGCGTACCGGCGTACTCGGTTTCGAAGAAGAAGGGAACGTCGACCTCGGGTTTCATCAGCACCGAGCCCGAGGCGGCGAACCAGACATCGAACCGTTCGGTCCAGGCACGGTAGACCGCGACCGGACGCGCGGTCAGGGTGCGCTCAACCGTCACGCTCCACGGCCGCGACGACAGATCCGGCGTACGTTGGGGCATGGACCTGACCTCCCCTGGAGTGCGGATATTCCCGATCGTCTATATTCCAGGTTGAGCATGTAGATGTCAAACGGGACCGCGAGCGATCCGGCGTGGGCGGTGATGCTGTGCTGGCTGCGCGGTTGGAGTCGGCGCATACGATCGTGGACTCGGTGCACCTGCGCGGGGGACGCGGTAGCTGGTCGAGCGCTTAGCCTGGATGTGCGGACTTGCGGCTACGGGTGCGTCATGAACGTCGCGCTGACATCCACTTGAACTGATTCTATGTGCGGGGTTCGTGGAGTGGTTCGGGTTGGCTGGTGTATGTGCTGCCGGTGGGT
>NZ_VTHK01000033.1:0-81929 GCF_009765355.1 Amycolatopsis anabasis
GCCCCGCCACCGCTACGCTGGCCACGAGGTCTCCGGTAAGGCAAGGGTTTTCTTGGTCGACAACCCCCTACCGGAGACCTCGCCTATCCGATCAACGACACGCCGTCACACGCCCCCCAACTTCTGAAACACGGCCTAGCTGACACGCACCACGGTGACCCCTCGCGAATCACGTTTGGCGGCCCGCCCCCTTTCGTGCGTGTTGCTCACGGCCGCTCGGCATCTAGCGCGCGCGTCACGCTGGACGGGGTTTCCGTGGACAGGGTCGGCATGGCGAGTGGTCTCCTCAGTGGCGTGTCGGGGCTGATCCTGTCGGGCGTACAGCTCGTACGTCCGGCAGGAGTCCCGATCATCGTTTCAGACGCGCCGTCCCGCCCGCGCGAGGATGTCGGCCGCCGCGGGGTCGGCCTTGATCGCTTCGTCGAAGGTTTCCTTGGGCAGCACGGTGTTTCCGGCCACGGTCACCGTCTTGGGCGGGTCGTCGTAGCCGTCGGGCAATACGTCCCAGAAGTTGCCGATGAAGGCGACGTTCTCCAGCGGCGGGCCCACCTGCAGCACGATCGGCGTGTCGGCCCGGCACACGATGTTCCCGATGACGGTGATCCACGCGGCGCCGTAGTCGGCGTAGAGCCCGAAGTTGTACGACGTCAGGACATCGCGGATCACGTTGCCCCGGACCACCGCCCCGCCGGCGAACGACGAGCCCTGCGGTGCGGACAGGTAGATCCCGCCGCCGTCCATCAACACGCTCATGCTCCGTTCGACGAGGTTCCCGATCACCTGGGTGCCCTTGGCCCGCTCGCCGCCGGTGATCACGATGCCGTTGTGCGGGACGTCGTGGATCTCGTTGTGCGCCACGGTGGTCTCTTCGGAGACGAAGACCAGGATGGCGGGCGAACCGCGGTACTCGGTGCCAATGTGGTGGACGAGGTTGTCCTCGACAGTGACGCGAGCAGAGGCCTGGACGGCGATCCCGCTGCCCGAGATCTCATCGAAAACGTTCCCGCGGACCTCGACGGCAGTACTGCCGTCGATCGCCAGCCCGCCGGCGCCGAGGCGAGTGAAGTGGTTGCCCTCCAGCACTATCCGGCTGACCGAGTCGAAGAGGACGTTGGCCGGCAACTGGGTCGGTGCCGCCGGAACGTGGAGATAGCCCACGTCGGCACCCATGTCGATCTTCTGGAATTCGCCCCGCTCGTGGCGGCTGTTGCCGTGATAGTGCAGGTAACCACCGGTGCGGTTGGGGCCCGACCAGTTCGTCTCGGCGAAGGTGAGACCGCGCAGCACGATGTCGTGCACGTTCTTCGCGCTGACGAGCGTCTCGAGAACGGGCACGATCGCGGTGGTCTTGCCGATCTCCTCGCCGGGGCGCGGGCGGTAGTGCAGGACGTGTCCGCCCGGTTCGGAGCGGTCGACGGCGAAGGTGCCCGGCTCGCCGAGGAAGGCCACGTTGTTCTCGAGCACAGACGGTGCGGCGAGGCCGTCCCAGGTCCCGTCACCCCCTGCGCCGTACCACTTCGAGTCGTAGAGGGACTTAGCGTTGTCGAAGGCAGGCTGGGCCATGGTGATGGTGGTCGAGGAGCCGTCTCCGGAGATCGCGGCGACCGCCAGGCGAGCTTCGGACCACGGATAGACGCCTGGGTAGACGAACTCCAGTCCTGAGGGATCCGGCCACGACTGAGGCTCCACGCTGTCCGTGACGTAACCAGTAGCTGTTTTCGTCACACTTCCCGGAAGCCCGGTGGTGCGGGCCGCCCTGGCGGCGGGGCGGCCGTCGACGGAGAGCCTTCGTGGTTCCAGTTCGCCGATCGGGGCGGTCCATACGCCGTCGGCGCCCGCGGACCAGCCGGTGACCTCGCGGCCGCCGCTGAGCACGACCTTCTCCTGATCGGCCGTTCCGTAGCCGTGGGCCTGGTAGGCCACCCGGAAGCCGTTCGTTCCGGAGTCGGCCTGCGTGTCGTCGAAAGTGAGCGGTTCTTCGAGGTGGTAGACACCGGCTCGGAAGGCGATGACGATGTCGCCGGTCATCTCGGCGGTGAGCGCGCGGACGGCTCTCTGAGCCGCGTGCGGGGTGGCGAAGGGCCGGTCGAGGGTGCCCGACCAGTCGTCCTGGCCGTCGGGGGACACGTACAACCTGTTTTCGGGCATGGTGAGGCGCTCCTGCGAGACGGTTTATGGGATATACTGAGGTTTATCAGCTAAACACGGTCGAGTGACAAGTGTCAAGGGAGCAGCGGGTGGCTGAAGACGGCGCGCAGCCGGATCCGGAACGTGCGATCGAGCTGCTGTGGGGCGCGCGCGAACCGGACCGGCCAGGGTTGAGCCTCGGCCGGATCGTCGCGGTGGCGATCGAGGTCGCGGACGCCGAGGGGCTCGGCGCGCTGTCCATGCGCAAGGTCGCGGAACGGTTTGGCACCACGACGATGTCGCTCTACCGCTACGTTCCCGGCAAGGCGGAACTGGTGGAACTCATGCGGGACGCCGTCTACGGGGAGGCGCCTCTGGAGCCCGCGGACGGGCTGGACTGGCGCGCCGGCCTCGAACGCTGGGCGCGATGGGCGTGGGAGATCCACCAACGGCATCCTTGGCTGGTCTACAGCGCGGGAAGCCGCCGCCTGCCCGGGCCGAACATCATGGCCGGGTACGACCACGCGCTCGACGTCGCTTCACGCGGCGGTCTGGCGCCGGCTCAGGTGATCGCGGTCGTGAATCTCGTGGGTGGGTTCGTCGAGTCGGTCGCGCGTCAGGCGGGGGAGACCGCGGAACTTCAGCGGCGCACCGGGATCTCCCATGAGCGCTGGTGGAGCGAACGCGAGTCCCTGTTCGAGCGATTGGACGCCTATCCGGCCTTGGGAAGGCTGTGGGAGAGCGGCGGGATGGACGAGCCACTCGACCCGTTCGAGTTCGGGCTGCAGCGCACGCTCGATGGTGTCCAGGTGCTCGTCGAAAGCCAGAAGGGTGAGGTAATGCGTGACGAAAATAGGGGAGCCAAGTGCGTGATGTGCGGGAAGCCGTTGGACGGGGGAGGGCGGGGACGACCGCGGGACTACTGCTCGAGGGCCTGTCAGCAACGTGCCTATCGCCGACGCCAGTCGACTCCGTCTTGATTCTTCACCTGCTCCCCGCTCCGCTCGCCGACCGGCTCTACGCCAAGGCCGACCACCTCGCGAAACAACAGCACCAACAGCGGATCACCCTCGAGGACGGCCAACCATGAGTCCTCCGAACGAACGGAACACCATCCGCAGCGCCATGCAACGCCTGCTGGCAGGGACCCCACTGCGATCTGACGGAGCTCTCACCGTCGTTTCCCTCGCCGCCGAAGCAGACGTCAAATGACACGCCCTCACCCCACCGGGTGCACCGCGAGAGGTGCGGACGCGACGCCTCGCCGTGCCCGACCTGTAAGACTAGGTGAAGACACGTCCAGGGCTTGATCTTCCATACCTCCAAGTCATCGATGAGCCGGTTCAGCGTGCCGTCCGTGCGTGCGGCCAGCTCTTCGATGCGGTCGATCAGCCACTGTTTGGACCTCAGCCCAGTCAGTGGCGTCTCGGAGTTGACCTCGAGATCACCGGCCACCACCTTGATCGTCGCCCCCGGCCGGACCGGTACAACGCGACCGCCTCGGCTTTGCACTCCGGCGGGTAGTGCTTCATCACCATCTACTCAGGACTCCAGTCCACCCTGACCATCGAGATCCAAGTGTGTCAGGTGTCCAACACCGGGGGTGAAGCTTCGTTAACGATCTCACCGCGTTACTGGACACTACCCGGCAGATCGCCGCGCAGACCCGGCTGGCCGGTGTCACCCCGCACGGGCCACGACGGGTCAGCCTGCATGACCCGGATGCCCGCACGATCGCCAAGGGCCGGTTGGGCACGCCGGTCGAGTTCGGCTACAAGGCCCAAGTCGTCGTCGACGACGATATCGTGCTCGACCGCACGCCCAGGACGGTCGCCGCCGACCGCGGCTACGGCAAGAAAGGCGTTGACGAGCTGGGCGCGCGCACGGTCGTGGTCCCCCGCAAAGGCAGACCCGGCAAGGCCCGACACCGCCGAGCACACTGCCGGGCATTCCGACGAACGGTGAAATGGCGAACCGGCAGCGATGGCCGAATCAGCACCCTCGAACGGGGATACAGCTGGGACCTCACTCGCATCGACAGCGCCGAAGGAGCCCGCATCTGGACCGGACACGGCGTCCTGGCCCACAACTCGCCAAGATCAATACGTCCCTCGCTGGCACCGTTTCGACACCCGCTCAACCAGCGAACCGGTTCTTCAGGTCGAAGTAGCTAGGGCGTTCGGTTCGCTTTGTGCGCTTCGATGATCTCGCGAACTTTCTGAACTCGATGTGGAACAACTCCTTTGCGCAGCGAGTAGTATGAGATCGGCGAGAGAAGGAGGGGTTCCTTCTCTTCGCGGATCAATATCGCAGGCACGACGGTCGATATTGGGAGAATTGAGGACCCGTCCGTCAGTTCGAATCCTTCAATCTCGCTCCAGGTCGCCTTGCGAGTATTAAAGAGTATGTTGTGCGTTGTCAGACCTGCTTTGTTGAGTACAACACCCCGCCGAAGCACGGATAGCAGGGCAAATATACCGACTAGAGTTACCACGACGCCAATGGCGATCGAAGCGACATCGGAAGAGGTGAGCGCGATGCCGATACCGAATGCCGGGAAAATCACGCCTAGTGGGGCCACCATCCACTTCCAGGGCGATGACGCCCGATAAGGGAGAGTATAGCGCAACTGGTCATGCTTCATTGGTCTCAGCTTTCGCGCTCGGCACAGCTACTTGCCCCTTTACGTGGGCTATGGTGGTCTCGCTGCTTGACGTTTGCAGGCGATCATACAGCGCTGTCCAACGCCCCGGGTCGCGCTATTACGCCGACTGACGTAGCAGCGGCCGCCCGGTCGGCGGCGCCCTGCGTGAGGCAGTGAGTCGCCGACCGGGTGGCCGAGGAGCGTTGAAGAGTCACGCTCCACCGCCTGTGGTGTCCGGGGTCTAGAAGACGCATCCTCGTATCAAGACGTAGCAGCCCAGCCCGTGGAGGGCTGCAGGAAGCGTGCCGTTGCCCGCGATAGTCCATCTCTGCCATTTGCGCAGTCTGAGCCAGGAGCGTTGGTAGCCTCCGCGCTGCCACCACGGCCGGATCCGGCCGAATTTCGCAATGTATCCCGGAATACGTAGGAGTCCGAAGGTGGAGGCTGTGAGCAGCGCGTCTCCCAGGTTGGCCCGCCACGTCTTTCGCCAGCCGCCACCGTTTGCCGCCCGTTGCTGTGCCCGGACCCCGTATGCGCCGGCCTGCACCGCCGCGCAGCTCGCCCATCCGACTGCGGGAACGAGGCATGCTCCTGTCGCGAGAACTGAGGCGATGGTTCCACGATTCCTCCACGCCCAGCGACCGACGGATCGGCCCGCGTCACCGGTACAGGTTCCCTTCTTCCAGAATTTCCAGCTCCATCGGCACCGTCCATCAAGGTCGGTGTTATTGATGGGGTCTCCGGTGACGTAATCGTAGTCGTTGGCCGAGCCGCCTTCGTCGGGGTCGACGGAGAGGAAACGGCCGAGGAGTGGGCTGTAAGGCCGTGCGCCCATTTGGACGAGAGACAGGGCGCCGGCGTGTTCGTACGGTCGCTGGTGCTGGCCGAGCCAGCCGTAGTCCATCTGACCTGGTTGATTGTCGGGAACGTTGTCGGGGTTGACGGTGCCGGCGGGGTTGAGGGGCTCGCCGTAGGGGGTGTAGGTGCGCAGGTCACCAACCTGCTTTCCCGCGCTGTCGGTGGTGAGGGCGAGGTCACCGCGGATGGTCGGCATGTCGCAGGTGGATTGTGCGGCGCCGTTGCCGCCCCTGGCCGTGTAAAGAGCCCCTCCGGGGAGGGGAATGGTGCGGGTCACGATCTTCTTGTCGCCGGCTAGGGCGAGGTCAGCGGTGTCGCCGCTACCTGAGTAGGAGTACAGCACGTCGGTGGCGGTGTCGCCTTGAACGACTCTACGATGCGTGATGCGGTCGGTGGCATCGCGAACATAGCCGACATCGGCTGGATCGGCGCCGGTGGTGCGGGCAGTAAGGTGGCGGTTGGCGGCGTCCCAGCCGAGGTACGTGGTGGAACCGCCGGAGGTGAACTCAACTGTGTTTCCGTGGTTGTCATAACGGATTCCGGTGATCCCGGTGGCGCCGGTGGTGGCCAGGATCCGATCTGCGGCGTCATAGCAGTAGCCCGTCTCGGCCGTTCCGGCCGCGGTGCGGTCGAGCAGCCGGACGCGGTTGGTGTTTAGTCCAGCATTGGTTTGGGTTCCCGCCGGACATGCTACGGGCGCGTTTGAGGTGAAATCGTAGGTGTAGCGGTGGCCTGTCGTGTAGGCCTCGGTGAGCCTGCCCGCGGTGTCGTAGGTGTAGTTGGGTCCGTCGGGGCGCGCGTCGATCCCGGCCAGGGATTCATCTGTGATGGTGCCGGAACGGGTTCGGGTCACCTGTGAGGTCACGGTCTTGTCGTCGCTGGTCTTCCAGGTCAGTGACGTTGTCCGGCCTGCTGGGTCCATACCGGTCGCGGAGAGGGCAGCGCCGTTGGCGTACTTTGCGGTCGCGAGTTCGCCGGCGCCGTCGTAGGTCGCGGTGGCGAGCACCGTGGTGTCGAGTTTCGTCGTGAGTTTCCGACCGGCGTCGTCGTAGGTGTAGGTCGTCACCTGCGGCGGGTCGGCGGGGTTGGGCGGAGTCACCTTCTCCGCGGAAACGCGCCCGGCCTGGTCGTAGTCGGTGTCGGTCCTCGTTCCGTGCACGTCGGTGTAGGAGATGGTGCGGCCGAGCAGGTCCACCCGAGAGGTGATGGTGCCGAATCGGTCGGAGACTGAGGTCGTCAGCGGGTCGCCACCGACCGCGTAGTTCGTCGTGACCGTCCGTTCTTCCGTGGTGGAATTGGCGGGGATCTTGACCGCGACGACACGGTCGCGATCGTCGTAGGTGGTACAGATCCAGTCGCCGGAGGTTGACTTCGCGAGCACCCGGCCGGAGGCGTCGTAGACCTGTTCATCCACACGAGCTACACCGGCGGCGGGAGTGGTGGATGTGGTCAGTTTCGCCATACCGCCCTGGTTTACCGCGCGACTGCCGACGACGCACGGATTGGTCCGGGTCTCTTTCTCTCCGTACCTTTCATAGATCGTCTTGGCACCGGTCGGCATGGTCTTGTCGATTTGGCGCAGGTAGCCGACTCCGGGGGCCTCGAACCCGGTCCGGCTGGTCGTCTGCGCGGCACCGCTTCCCGTGACCGTGCCGGTGGCCAGGCCGTACGCGGCGTCGAGCCCGTTCTGGGTGTACTGGGTGGTCGAGAGTTGGTCCGGCACTCCGCCGGACTCCGAGGTCAGGTTGGACGTCGACAGGCCGTACCGCGGGCGCAGTTGCGAACCGGGGACGATTTCCCTTTTGAAGGTTGGGGTGGTCCAGTTGAGGTCGAGCTTGGCGTAGCCGCCGTCGTCGTAGTAGTCGACGCGGATCTTCCTGATGTGGCCCGGCTTGTCGCTGTGTACCTTGCCTTTGCTTATCGCGGGCTCGCCGACGCGCCAGTTGTCGATCACCAGTTCGTCATCGACCCATAGCCGGACGCCGTCGTCGGAATAGGTCTGCAGTGAGTAGTCCCCGGCCTGGGGGAAGATGATCTCGCCGGTGAGGCGCAGTGAGAAGGCGTCGCTGGAGAGACCTGGGGTGATGTCGTTGCCGGCCTCCCACTGGCTTTTCACGGTGCCGTCGGCGGTACCGATCCCGGTGGCGTGCACCTTTGGCGCGCCGGACAGCGTTTTGTTGTCGTAGAATGCCGCGGCCAGCCCGTTGATGCCTTCGTCGTAGCCGCTGCGTTTGTGCGGCACTTTTTCGGCGCACGCGGTGGTCGGGACCTGTCCGTCGAAACAGGATGCCGGTGCGGGACCATAGGAATCGGTGAGCCGGTCGGCGTGGTCATATATCGAGGTGGATACCCGGCCCGCTGCGTCGGTGGAGGTCAGTGTCTGGTCTTTGGCGCTCCAGGTCTGGCTGGAGACCTTGCCGGTGGCATCGGTCGTGGACAGGGTGCGATCGGCATCGTCGTAGGTGACCTGCGAAAAGAATCCCGACGCCGGAGTCAGGCCGGCCACGTTGACCTTAGTCGTGCGATTCGCCGCGTCGTAGCCGTAGCTACGCTGAGGACGAGGCTGGCCAGGTGTCGGCGCCGGGGCCTGGACCGCCGTGGCCTTGGGCTTGCCGGTACCGGTGTCGTAGGTGATCTTGCTGAGGATGTCGGTGTTGCCGCCGCGTGTCGCGGTGTCGGCCGCGGTCCAGTCGGTGGCGAGGTTGTCGCGCACCGATTCGAGGAGTCCGGCCGCGGTGTAGGCGTAGTCGCTGTTCTCGCTGCCTGGGTCCTCAATCCGGGCGAGTCTGCCCTGGTTGTACCAGAGCCGGGTTTCGGTGCCGTCCCAGTAGCTGATGCGGCACAGCGTCTGCGCCGGGGGAAGGGCATCCGACCCCGCGGGCGGTGTGACCCCGCCGTAGCAGTCATCGCCGGGGCGGTTGTAGTGCAGGACGTGGGAGCGTCTGGACACCGGGTCGTTGATTTCCCGCAGCCGTGAGGGGTTGCCATCGTAGACGTTCTGCAGCGCCGCCGGCTTACGGCTGTCTAGCGTCGACGACTGGCTCTCGAGCTTGCCATCACCGCGGAAGACGAACACGACCGCGCCTTCGGTGAGCGTTATCCGTCCATTGGTGTCCACGCCGAGTACACCGTCCTCACCCGGAGGTGGGGTGTAGCTTGAGCCGCCGGTGCCCTTCTTGGTCCAGGTGTGTTTGGCTCCGGTGGCGTCGGTGAGCACCACGGCCTGGTCGGCGATCTTCGCCTCGGTGTACGTCTCGCCGGTGCCGTCCAGGTCGGCCGAGAGTGTCCACCCTTGCGGCAGGGCCGGTAGGTCCGAGGTGTAGAGCCAGTCGGCGGGGACGATCTGCGGGGGTACGGTGGTGTTGTCGCTGGTGCGCACGAACAGCCGCATCTTCGCCGCACCCGTGGCTTCGGCGTTCTCCACCTTGATGGGCACCCGCTGCCCCGCGGCCAGCTTGACGTTGGTGGCTTGGGTCCAGTTCACGTCACTGGGGGTACCGACGTCATAGACCTTGGTGTTGTTGACCCAGACCACGGCGCCATTGTCATGCGTGCCCGCGAATTCGTAGGTTCCCGCGACCGGTGCCTGGAAATACCCCTCCCATCGGGTGACGAACCAGTCCGCCGGCAAAGCCGGGGCGAACGGGGAATCATTGCCCCATTCGACATTGACCTGCGGCTCGGTGCGGACCAGCACCGGCTGCTGCGCGTCGTTGATCAACCCGTTGTGGGACAGGTCCACAAAATAGGAGGCCTTCAAACCCTTCGACTCGACCTGCTGGGAGTTGTAGGTGAAGTTCAGCCCCGCCGTGCCGCCAACCGTGACGAAGGTCGGTGACGCCTGTGTGGTCGTGACGTTGCCGTTGGCCAGGTTCACCGACACCGGCCCCGCCTTGTCCACCGGCGCGGGCCCGTGGTCACCGATGCGCTGGTCGACTTTGAGATGGCCTACCCACGTCGGTTTCGTGGTGGTGGTCCCGCTGTACGTTGTGGTCTGCCAGGTGTAGGTCATGCCGTCCTGCAGTGCCCCGACCGGTACGGTCCAGGTCGGGGTGTCGAGGCAGCCCGAGTCGACTATCACGCCTGAATTCGCGTCCGCCCCGGTCGCCACGCGGAAGCAGTACTGCACCCGGTCACCGTCAGGAAAACACCCGTCTCCTCGGCTGACATCAAAACCAACAAGACATAACTGGCCGTAGCAACCCCATCGTGACGATGCGGGAGCTCTTCACTCCTACACTTTCACCACGATTACGCCATTGTCGCAGCGCTGGAAAGCTTCACCGAAGCGCACGGCAAACCTGGCCTCGCTAGCGAAAGCAAGCCATATCGCCAGCGCAAAGGATGTCATCGAGATCTCGGCATACGGAAGACTGCAACGTGGACACTCGCGCCGCGGCTAGAAAACCTTCCATAACGCATCGAACTGGGCCCCTCCGGGACGCCCGGCAGCAGGCCGCTCCGACTTGACTGACGGAGCCTAAACTGGCGCAGGTAATTCGCGTCAAAGTTTTACCCGCGAAGATTAGGTGAAACCCATTGAGAAATCGAAAGATAGTTAAGAGCCTAAACTAGGCAATGGACCAGGGCTTGGTGGCTCCCGCGTACTGGTCACCGGGATGGCGAAGATCGTCTACTTGGACGGGTTGTCCAAACGTCGGCGAATTGATGATCTTGTTATTGCCGACGTGGAGCGCTACGTGTGGATCTTGGTGTTCGGGTTGCCATAGAAGGCGAGGTCTCCGGGGAGAAGTTATTGGCCGTCGGGGATATTCGGGCCGGCGTGGAACTGTGCATGGGCGGTGCGGGGCAGGTGGACACCAGCGGCGGCAAAGGCGGCCTGCGTGAGGCCTGAACAGTCGAACCCAGCATCGCTCTGGTCGGGGCCGTTGCCGCCCCACACGTACGGGAGTCCGCGTTGGCCGCAGGCGAAATCGATGGCGGTCATGGCTGTGGGGTTGGGGGCTTGGATGTTGTTGCAGTCGCCGGTTCCGTGGGTGGCGCAGGTGGCGCCCCTGTACGGCGCCGACGATGTGGCGGGCTGCTGGTTCGAATTTCGTGTAGCGTTCCGGGAACCCTGACTTTTGCACTGTTTGCGCGGCTTCGGTGACGCTCATGCTCTGCCAGGTCGGTAGCGCGGTGAGGTGCCGGTAGAACTGCTCACTGCTGTAGCTGGGGTCCATGATCTGCGCGACGGTTCCTCAGCCCATTGACGGCCGCTGTTGGAACAGGCCAACGCTGTCGCGGTCGCCGTAGTCGAGGTTCTGCAGCTGGGACTCGGTGATCGCTGTGGTGACGGCGAACGCGCTGGCAATGGCGTGGCCGCGGCCACGCAGGTGCTCGCGCACCCGGGCCCGCTCGGCAGGGGTGATGCCCTCGGGCACGAGGGTCGCGACGGCGTAGCGGATGCGGGTCTCGTACTGCGAGCCACGCTGTTTGGTGACGATCACCCGGTCCTGCGCCGAGGTTTCCAACGCCGTCTGGTGATCTGTCACCGGCTTCTTCGCCGGTGTGCTGGTTCGGTGGGAAGCGGTGTGCGGCGTGATCAGGTCCAGCAGGCGGCCGGCCAGCGTGATCGAACTGCCCGCCCGCACCCTCCGCGCGGCGCGGCGGGCTGTGCGGACGCGGGCGCCGGTGACCGGGCGGGCCAGGGTCTGCACGACCGCCCGCTCGTGGGCGGCGAGCCCGACCAGGGCACCCAGCAACGCCCGCACCGGGTCGGTGGGGAAGTCCGCGCGGATCGGCAGGGCCTCGCTGCGGGCCAGCCGCAACTCGCCACCTACGCTTTCGATCGTCTTGCCCGCGGGGGTGGTGAGCGGGATGGGTGGCTTGGCCGGGCGGTGCGGGTGTGCGCGCCGGGCCAGGCGGCCTCGATCGCCCGCTCGGCCATGCCCGGCGGGACGATCCCGGGCAGCCACATCCGCAGCGCGACCCCAGTGTGGGAGAAGACGTACTCCCACGCGATGTGTGGCTGTCCGTGGATCCGCCGTTTCCAGCCGGGGCGCAGCAGCCCGACCAGGTTGGCGTACAGAGCTGCGGCGCCGTCGGGCCCACGCGGGCATCGGTGGCCATCCGGTCGTGACACCGCCGCCACCACCAGCGGCGCCCAATCAGGCTTGCGGTCACGGCGAGGGCCAGGGACGGGCCCGAGGATCGGTCCCCACGAGAGGGCGAACTCCCGCAGCGCTGCCAGGACCGCGTGTAGCGCGCCACCGGGGTTGCGCAGATAGTCCTGGATCGGAGACGTCAGTGCGGGACCGGTGAGTTGGTGTGCCATCACGGCCTTCTCCTCATGGGAATGGTCGAGAAAGGCGGGGGTTTGCGTTGCGTGCAGACACTTCGCGTGCCGCCCAGCACAACCACCATCCACAGTGGAAAGATCAACGAGAATTGGGCGGTCTTGTCGTCGTGGTGCGTGCCACCAACGTCGGTGGGCGGGTCGTTGCGGGGGTACCGGCGGCGACGGCGATAGCGGTCCAGGCTGACTACCTTGGCGGTGGCACCGGTGTGGTCGAGCGTGACCAGGTGCGCATACCCACGACCGGATCGACGGCGGATGGACCGATAACAGGCGCGGACAATCACCTGCACAGCCCGGTAAACCAGCATGCCGAGAACACAGCCACTCAGGGCAATCACCGCAGCGGCAAGCCAGATCAGCGCCACGTCGGCGAAAACCTTGGCGTAATCCAGCAAGGTTCCATGGCCCGCGACCTGCAGCGCCGAGCTGACAGAGCCGTGACTGATCGCGACGTCAACCGAGTGCATGATGATCGTTCCCTTCTTTGCGTTGGAGCGTGCAACGATTCCGGGGTCAGAGAGGGTTTTACGCGGCGCTGTCGAGGTCGACGTGGTCATCGGAGTCTGGATCGATACGACGATCGGCGTCATCGACCCCGAGATCCACAAACCCTCCGTCGTCTGCGGTAGATTCCTGCTCGAGATATTTAGCAAATTCGGCAGGATCAGTCGTGATTAACGCATTTTCTTGTGGTGAGGCCAGTGATTGGAAGGCCACGCGCTGAGTGCCGGTCGACAACAGACCTTGGCCTTTGTCCGCGGAAATCAGGAATTGCTTTTCGCCCACGGACAGATTGAAGGTCGCGACGACCTCGTCGATGGCCTGCGGCGCCCGGCGTAGCAGGATCTGGGTGGCGGCGTTGGCGACGATCGCCTTGCCCAGGTCGGTGCCCAGGACGTCGCCGACATCCTGGGTGGCGATCGTGAGACCCGCCCACTGCTTACGCGAGGCTTTCGCCATCCGATGCAGAAACCGCGCCCCAGCGGGATCCTGCATCAATAACCACGCCTCGTCGACGGTCACCAGGCGGGGGCGCCGGATCGTCGGGTTGGACACCCGCCGCCACACCGTGTCCAGGATGAGCAGGGTGCCGATGGGCTTCAGCTCGTCGGCCAGGTCGCGCAGGCTGAACACGGTCAGATGCCCTTCCGGGCGGGTCGTGGTGGGCCCGGCAAACAGCGCGGAGAACGCGCCCTCGACATACGGATGCAGCCGCGCCCCGAGATCAACAGCAATCCCGTCACCGGTGTCGGCCAGGGTTGCGGCGAGGTCGGCCAGCAGCGGCGCCGGACGGCTCCAGGACCGGGGGTCGCTGGTGATGCCGGCGCGCTGGTAGGTCGCCATGATCGCCCGGTCCAGCACCGCCCGCTGCGGCGCGGACAACTCCGCACCGAGCAGCACGCCGATCACGGTGTGCAGGAACAGCGCCCGGCGGGTGAGCGCGTCGCGGGGCGCGGTGCGACGGCCATCCGGGCGGGTGGCGATGGGCAGGTCGAACGGGTTGACCCGGACGTCCTCGGCGCCAAGGTGGACATACGTTCCACCGACCGCGTCACACAGGCGGCGGTACTCGTCCTCCGGGTCGATGATCGCGACCTCGACCCCGCGATACAGCGACCGCAGGGCTTCGAGCTTGACCAGGTAAGACTTACCCGCGCCGGAGCGGCCGAGGATCACCGAGTTGTAGTTGTCCGCGGCGAACCGGTCCCAGTGCACCAGCCCCTGAGAGCCGACGTTGAACCCGTACAGCACCCCGGACGGGGCGGCCACGCTGGTGGGATCCGCCGGGGGCAGATCCGGTGAGGTGAACGGAAACGCCGCCGCCAACGCGCTGGTGTCGAAGGTGCGGCGCATCCCGATCAGGTCCAGCGCCAGCGGCAGGGTGGACACCCAGCCCTGCAAGGACCGGTAGGTAGTGGGCTGGGCGCCCAGCAGAAGCGACGCGGCCAGCGACCGCACCGCGGCGACTTCGTCGGCGAGGGCTTCCTCGCTGGCGGCGTGCACGGTCAGATACAGGCCGAGCCGGTAGAGCTTGCCCTCGCCCCGCGCCACCCGGGCCGACAGGTCGTAAGCGTCCTCGGTGGCAGCCTCCACCATCGGATCCAGCAGGCGGCCTTTCTCGTGGGTGTGGCGGCGCCCGGATTCCAGCTTGGACAGCTGCCGCTTGAGCCGGTTCGCCGCGGTCACCGGGTCGATCGGCTCCACATGCAAGCTGACGTCGACGCGGCCGGGGTAGGACAGCAGGGGTTGCAGCCAGCCGGGATGTACCTCGCGGGGATAGCCGGTGATCGCGAACGTCGCGACGAACTCGCCCCCGACTTCCAGATGCCGCGCCGCCACCGACAGCGAATCCGGGGTAAACGCGCTCGCCCGCCCCATCGGCGCCGCACTCGAGGCAAGCGAGGATTTCCCCCGTCGCCGGCTGCCGCTCGTGCCGGTCATAGGTCACCGCCTTCCCACTCGTCGACCTCACTCGGCGTCGGCTCCCGCACCGTCTGGCTGCGTCCGCCCGCCGAGCGAGCCACGCCGATCGGCTCGTCGTCGGCGGGGTCGGCTGCGGTGGTGGTGATGACCTCGTCCGCCCCAGCGAGCCCGGCGCTCGGCGGGACCAGCGAGTCGGGGTTGCAGGCCGCGGCGAGCACGGCGGTGGCCTGCCCGGCATCCAGCGGGGTGACCGCGATCCCGGCGGGAGCGAGCAGTTCGGTGGCCTCGCCCAGGCGCCGCACCAGCCGGGTTTCCGCCGCGCGGCGCGCCCCCTCGGACACCCCGGGTGTGCGGGCCCGTTCACGACGGGCGCGCAACGTCGCCAGTGGCGAGGCACCGCCAAGCCCGTCGGTCGGACCGCCCACCCGCACCGGTTCGCGCAACACCAACAGCACCTGGCGCCGGAGCAGATCGGTGCTACGGCGAAGCTGATCGAGATAGTCGGCATGCTCGCGAGCTGCGGCCTCCAGCATCGGATGCGGCAACCCCGGGGCGGCCTGCCGCAACTCGGCGATCTGCCCGGACAGGTCCAACCGTTCGGCCCGCACCAGCACCTGCACCGGTGCGGTCAAACTGTGCAGATACCGGCCGAAGCTGGCGACCAGGGCTTCCTGCTCGCCGGGGGTGCGCAGGGCGGAGTTCACCGTGGAGGCGACCGCGACCACGGCGACACCATCCACACCGAGGTCGACCACACCGGCCTCGGTCACCCCCTCAGCCGGCAACCGCAACGCCACCGGGGAAATCCCCGATCCGGGAGCGGTGGCGCCACGGTCGCGGGTGGCGACCTGGGCGGTGAGCCACTCCGGTGCCGGACGGACCCCTTCCGGTGCGGCCACCCGATGGCGAGGTTGCAGCCGCTGCCGGATCGCCGCGGCCAACAGCCGGTCGAGACTGATGCCGTCGCGCTGCCCCAGCGCGAGCACCGCGGCGGTGACCCCGACCGGGACCGCGACATCAGGAACACCGGCAACGGGACCACGCTGCGGGCGAGCATCCAGCCGCCGTAGAGCACGATCCCGGTCACCACCAGGATCGCGAGCTGGCGCGCGGTGAGACTGGCCAGGACACGGTCCTCACGGTCCACGTCAGACGGTATGCGGACGGGCTGCGTCACTTCGTGTCACCTCCTCGGACAGGCTTGGGTGCGGGTGGGGTGGGGGCGCGGAACGCGACCGGCGGCACGGACTGCGTGCGCGGGCGGGCGTCCCCGATGCGCGGTTCAGGCTGCGCTGGGCGGAACACCAGTGACACGGGCGGCGGCGACGATGCCGTGACCGCCCGCGATGCCGGGATTGCGGCGCGCTGCGCGACCATCCGCAGATCGGGCTGGAACCGGCCGCCGAGGACTACATCGCCACCCTGCGCGGCGTGTTCGCCGCCGCGCGCCGGGTACTTGCCCCGCGGGCCACGGTGTGGATCAACCTCGGGGACAGCTACTCCACCAACTCCGACGGCTACTGGTGCACCGAGCCCGGCCAACCCTGCCAACCGCGCTACCGGCCACCCGCTGGGTTGCCGCACAAGAACCTTGTCGGCATGCCCTGGCGCGTCGCGTTCGCGCTACAGGATGACGGCTGGATTCCGCGGTCGGCGATCGTCTGGCACAAACCGCACGCCACACCCAGCCCGATCCGGGACCGGCTCGCCACCCGCCACGAGATGATCTTCCTGTTCGTCGCCCAGCCCGACTACTACTTCGACCTCGACCCGGTCCGCCAGCCCTACACCGGCGACCGTGCCCTTTCCCGCCGGACGCACCGTGGCGGCAGCAGGCCGAACACCGCCTGCGGCACCTGGCCCCGCACACTCGCGCAAGAGCAGCGTGGGCGCAATCCCGGCAACGTGTGGACCATTCCGCCCGACCGGTCCCGCGCTGGCCACCCCGCACCGTCCCCGGTGGAGATCCCGCGCCGCTGCATCGCCGCGGGATGCCCGGCCGGTGGACACGTGCTCGACCCGTTCAGCGGCAGCGCCACCACCGGAATCGCCGCACGCCAACTCGGCCGCATATTCACCGGCATCGACATCAACCCCGTTTACCACGCTCAGGCCCTTCGGCGGTTACGCCATGAGTTTGGGGACAAGGGCTGCATCCGACGGGCGGTGGACGAAGGCGAGATCCGGTGATCGTGGCTAGGCCCACCCGTTTGGGGCCTCCGTTTCGTGGTGGCCGGCGTTACGCTTCCGGGCCCGATTGCTGTGGGCGGGTCCTCTGTGAGGGGCGCTTCGATTTCATTGCTCGCGACGAAAGGTCGGTGAACCGCATGACAAACGTCCCAGAGGAAACTGCTGCGGTCGTTCGCCTGCGTCCGGCATCGTTCACTTCGGCCGCCTTGGACGGATTGACCGCATCCGTGCGCGAGCTTGCTGACGCGGTCCGAGAGCTGGCCGCCCGCAGCCCCCGAGATCCTGACGCGTTGCTGACGGCTGAACAAGTAGGGGAACTGCTCTCACTGCCACCTCGCACACTCAAAGACCAGGCCGCGGCAGGGGTTCTTCCACATCGTCGGTTCGGCAAGCACTACCGGTTCAGCCGGGAGGACATCGCTGAGATCGTCCGGCTCACGGGCAGAGCCCCGCGGCGCCGGGGTGGGCTGCGAGTTGCCTGAGGACGCCGGGCGAGGGAAGAGAAGGGATTTCCGCCTGGGCGGTTGCATTGAGAGAAGGGAGTGGGCGTGGCCCTACGGCCAAAGGAGAGAAGACGGCAAGACGTGGCGAGCCCGTTACAAGCGTCCCGATGGGACGTGGGGCAGCCGGTCGGGCTTCACATCGGACAAGGCAGCCGATGACTGGGGAACGAGCAGGAAGCGCTGATCCGTCGGAATCTGTGGATCGATCCGCGGGATGCGGAGGCGCCGTTCGGGAGGTTCGCTGAGGATGCACTCGCGGCGGTTGCTCCGCGACTGGAGCCTGGCACGGTTGCGAAGTATCGGTCGCATTTGGATTGTCATCTGCTGTCGCAGTGGCGGGCGTGGCCGTTGATGGGATCTTCAACAGCTATATCGAGATCGAGAAGTGGGTCTCGGAGTTGCATGAGGAGTATGCCGAGTCGACGGTGGCGTCGGTCTTCGCGACGTTCTCGATCTTCCTGAACGCCGCGGCGCGTGCTCGCATGATTCCCACGAACCGTGTTACGGCATCCGGGTGACGTCGGGGGAGTACGAATCGGAACGACTGGTGGCAACCCCCCGTGCAGGGTCTCCGGGCGGCGATGCGGTTGTGCGAGGCCGGTCTCGGAGTCGGTGGCTTCACGCTGTGCCTGATGGATTTCTACACCGGCGGTCGCTGGGGCGAGCTGGTTGGGCAGCAGCGGCACGAGTACGACAGTGAGCGGCGGGCGATCGAGATCCGGGCGCCGTTGAAGGAGATCGGTGGCAGGCTGCTCAAAGGCGGCAGGTCCGCCGACGCGCCCGGTGGGGGAGGGGGCAATCTGGTCCCTCCGTCCCTGCGGCGGCGTGGCCGGAGGAAGGGGCGGACGAAGACCCCGTCCGGGACGCGGTCGGTGGAACTGCCGCCCAGCATCGCGGTGTTCTACGAGGAACTGCTGGATAGCCATCGCTATCCGTTCGTTCTCTGCACACCCGAAGGGCGCCCGTGGCGGCGGTCGAACTTCCGGCAGCGGCATTGGCGACCGGCGTGGGACGGGGTGCACTCGGATGATCCGAGTTCGGAAGATCACATTCCGGCGATCCTGCCTTGGTTCACCTTCCACGAAGGTCGGCACTCGCATGCCACGTGGCTGGCCGAGGACGGGATCCCGGAGGTGGCTCGTCGGGCTCGGCTGGGGCAGAAGATGAAGGGCATCGGCCGCGTCTACGACCATGTGACTCCGGCGATGCTGCGCCAGATCATCGAAGTGCTGGAGACCCGCTGGATGGCTTCGCTCGCGGCCTTGACCGACGTTGAGCGGGCGAAGCTGGCGACCTGGTTCCCGCACCTGCGCGACGCCTACACACGGCTGCGGATCGAGCGCGCTCCGAAGATCATCGCCATTTCATCGCCATTTGACGACTGAAGCCCTGCCCCTCGCGAGGAGGGACAGGGCTTCTGACCTGCTGAAACGTGCTGGTGCGCGATACTGGGATTGAACCAGTGACCTCTACCGTGTCAAGGTAGCGCTCTCCCGCTGAGCTAATCGCGCGAGGCGGAGGCGGGAATCGAACCCGCGTACAGGGCTTTGCAGGCCCTTGCCTGAACCACTCGGCCACTCCGCCGTGTTACGTGGATCGGACTACCGAGAGGTTACCCCAGTGATCCGGTCCAACTGCGGGGTGCCGCCGCAGCCGAGCGGACGACGGGACTCGAACCCGCGACCCTCACCTTGGCAAGGTGATGCGCTACCAACTGCGCTACGTCCGCACTCCCAGACTCCGGGTTTCGGGAACTTTGTTCCGTTGACCCGTCGTCGTGGTGTGGCAAAACCATATCGGATGCCGGATCGGGCGGTCACAGGGGGGTGGCCACTCTGTGTCCGCACGACGAACGTCAGCTCAAATCGTTCGGGATCAGATGGGTCAGGGCGTCGTCGACGTCCACCCACAGGTGTTCGTTGCCCGGCAGGACGACGTCGTAGGTCCGGTCCAGGAAGTCGGCCAGCTCCTGCGCGGACGCCTCGAACATGGCGTGCCCGGAAGGGGAGTTCAGCTCGATGAGGACCGACTCGGGATCTTCGACCGAAGGGCGGATCCGGACGTCTCCGTCGCCGGCGTCGGCGAGGAGGCCGTCGGCGAGCAGGTCACGTGCGTACACCCATTCGACCCAACCCGCCCGGCCGGTGCGGAACGCCGCGACGACCGCGTAGGGATCCCGGGTGTCGTAGCGCAGCTCCACCTTCACCGGAACCGCGGGGGTTCGCGGGGCCAGCAAATCGAAGACCGCCGTCGAGCGGAGCGTCACGTGATCGTTGCGCATCGTCCTACCCTTCTTCTCCCTTCCCGGCCTGTTTTGCCGAGCTCTGATGTTGTGACGCGCCGGGCCGTCCGCTCGCTCGCGGATTTGCCGCAGATCACCCGTACGGGTTCAACCCGGCCGACGCGTACCCCATCATCACCCTCGGCACCCAGACCTCCGTGTCCGCCCCCTGTTGACCGTCCACGATGTACATACTGCTCGGTTTGACGGCTCGGCGATAGCACCGTCCCGCTAATGTCGGACGTGAGCTTTGTCCTCGCACAGCCCCTGACCGGCCCGATCGCCGCCGCGGAGGCCCCGCCTAGCACGCGGTTGTTCGCTCCGTACCGGAAGATGCGCGGACCGTGCTCATGAGGAACCACCCGTTTGCAGGGCATCGAAAGGCGTCCTGTAGAGTCCTGACTCGCACCGCAACGGGGGCGATTAGCTCAGCGGGAGAGCGCTTCGTTCACACCGAAGAGGTCACTGGTTCGATCCCAGTATCGCCCACGCGGACTCACGGGCGGGGTCTGTCCACGGAAAGCGTGGACCGGCCTCGCCCGTCGTGTTTTGTGGGGGTGCAACCCCCACGCCCCGCCCGGGGGCGCGCCCCCGGACCCCCATCGGTGGGGTTGCGTTGATCGGTGGGGTTTGGCCCGGCACGGGGTGCCGGGTTTTTTGTTGTCTTGATCAGGTTTTGGTCAGGGGCGGGTTGAGGGGTTCCGAGGGGGTAACGGAGGGGTGTGTTCCGGGTCACGTTTTTAGCCGCGTAATCCGTGGGGCACGTACGGATCAATGAAGGGTCCGTTCGTGGCGGCGTGCCGCCGGGTTAGGGGGTGATGTGACGTGGCTGTGGGTTGTGTCACGTTGGGGTTTCACTGGCCGGATCGGCTCGTTGGGGGTGTATCGGGGATCCCCGCGATGTCCACTGTGGATGGTTCCAGGGTTGCGCGGTCCACAGTGGATGGTGCGGTTGCGCATCGGCGGAGATCGTCGCTCGGCTGGGGCAACTGGCGGGGCTGGGCGGGCGACGTGACTGAATTACTGGCTACATACAGTAGTTGTTTGGCTGGTACCAACGATCACGCTTCGCTACCTTTTCGTTATCTTAGTGTGTTTGTGTCATCCGAATTGCGTAATCGCGACACCAGGAAGCCCTTGTAACACCCATATGAGGGTAACCGATACCACCGCATGTATCGCCCAGTTTGACTACTGAGCGTATATCAAGCCCGATTACTTTGAGGAGTCTTTCCTCGTGGATTCGGGCTCTTCCGATCGATTGTGGGAGGTCCGATGGAAGAGTCGGCGCGATCTTCGTTGCCGCCGAGCGACGCGCTGCCGCACATCGACCTCCACAATGTGCCGCGCAAGCCGGAGCGCGCTCGCCCGGCCGTTCCGTCCGAGGTGGCCTCACCGAGAACCCCGGCCACGGCCTGGGAGGCCGGCTACCGGGGCTGGGTCATCTTCAGCGACGTCGTCGCGACCGTGCTCGCCATCGCGATCGGCGGGTTCATCCTGGACCGCCTGCACGTGAGCGCCGGCACCAACATCTGGCTCGCCCTCGGCACCGCGGCGGCCGTCCTCTGCGCACTGCCCGGCAGCCGCGGCTGGAGCCAGCGCATGCTGGGGGAGGGCGCCGAGGAGTACCGGCGGCTCGGCCGGGGCCTGTTCTCCGCGGCGGTGCTGATCGCGCTGGCCGGGCTGCTCTTCCGCGAACTCGACGTCCAGCCCTGGGTCTTCGGGATCATCCCGCTGATCGGCGCGTTCGCCCTGCCACAGCGGTATTTGCTGCGCCGCCTGCTGCACCGCGCCCGGCGGCACGGCCGGTGCCTGCTGCCGGTGATGGTCGCCGGCAGCCCGGAAACCGCCCGTGACCTGATCCGGCGCACCCGTGCCGAATCGCATGTCGGCTGGCGCGTCGCGGCCGTGTGCACGGTCACCGGGAGCGGCGGTGACGTCGACGGGGTCCCGGTCGTCGGACGCCTCGACCAGGTCGCCGATCACGTGCGGCGCGGCGGCTACCGGGTCGTCGCGATCACCGCCGACCACTACTGGAGCCCGCGCCGGTTGCAGCAGCTGGCCTGGGATCTCGAAGGCACGCAAGCGGAAATGGTGGTGGCCCCGGTGCTGATGGAAGTCGCCGGGCCGCGGCTGAACGTCTCCGGAGTGCTCGGCATGCCGCTGCTGCGGGTGGCCGCTCCCGCGTTCACCGGCGGGCGCCGGCTGGTGAAGGAGGTCGTCGACCGGGTCGCCTCGGCCCTGCTGCTGACCCTGCTCTCCCCGCTGCTGCTGCTGATCGCGGCGTCGATCAAGCTCGGTGACCGCGGCCCGGTGATCTACCGGCAGCGGCGCGTCGGCCGGGACGGCAACACGTTCACGATGTTCAAGTTCCGCACGATGGTCCGGAACGCCGACGCGGTGCGGGAGACCCTGCTTTCGGACAACGAGGCCGCGGGGCCGCTGTTCAAGCTGCGCAAGGATCCCCGGGTCACCAGAATCGGTTCGGTCCTGCGCCGCTACTCCCTGGACGAGCTCCCACAGCTGTTCAACGTGCTGACCGGGCGGATGTCGCTTGTCGGCCCACGGCCGCCGCTGCCGGAGGAAACCGAGACCTACGAACGCGACGCCCGCCGGCGCCTGCTGGTGAAGCCGGGGCTGACCGGGCTCTGGCAGGTCAGCGGCCGCAGCGATCTCACCTGGGCCGAGAGCATCCGCCTGGATCTGCGCTACGTCGAGGACTGGTCGCTCGCCCTGGATCTGGTGATCCTCTGGAAGACCGTCCGCGCGGTCCTGCTCGGCGAAGGCGCCTACTGACCGAACTCCTCGGCCAGCGCCACGATTTCCCGGCGGTAGCGCTCCGGCGCGAACCGTTCCGCGGCCCGCCGGCGTGCGCCCCGCGCGCGTTCGGCGGTGGCGGGCCAGTCCTCGGCCAGTGCGCGGATCGCCTCGGCGAGGGCCCGCGGATCCTCCGCCGGAACGACCGGCGCCCACCGGCCGTGTTCCACCGTTTCCGGCAGGCCCTGGACATCCGTCACGATCAACGGCACGCCCGCCAGTTGGGCCTCGATCGCGGTGTTGCCCAGGGTTTCCGTGCGGGACGGGACGATCGCGATGTCCGCCTCGCCGAGCGCGCTCCAGACGTCGGACCGGAAACCGTGCCACCGCACGACGTCGTCCAGCCCGCGGGCGCGCACCGCGCTCCGGACGTCCCGTTCGAACCATTCCCAGCCGGGAAACACCGAGCCCACGACGTCGAGCACCGCGGCGCGACCGGCCGCGCGGAGCAGGGCCAGCGCCTCCACCGCGACGTCGGTGCCCTTGCGCGGTGAGATCCGCCCGATCAACAGGATCCGCAGCGGGGTTCCCGGTTCGGCCTTCGGCCCGGTGGGCTCGGCCGGGCCGGGCACTCCGTTGTAGACCAACCGGATCCGCTTTTCCAAGCGCGGCAAGGAATCCCGCAACACTCGCCCGGTCGCCGAGCTGTTGACCACGATCGTGTTCGCGGCCAGCAGGGGAGCGGCCAGCCCCTTCCGGACCGGCGCGGCGACGGTGTCCTCGGCCTCGTGCACATGGGCCAGGACGGGTCGCCGGAACAGGCGCGCGAGCGGCAGCCACATCGGCACGGTCACCGTGTTGACGTACACCAGATCGGGACGTTCCGCCCGCAGCAGCCGGGCCATCGGGAGCACGGCCCGCCCGGCGGTGGCCAGCAGGCGGGCGAAACCGGCCGGACGCAAGGCTTCCTTGCGCAGCACCGGAACCGGGCAGTGCACGACCCGCGCGCCCGCCCTTTCGACCGCCGCCGCCAGCGGGCCTTCCCGGGGCAACGTCACCACCACGCGCCACCCGGCCTCGGCCAGCCCGGTGACCGATTCCAGGAAGACCCGATCCGATCCGTACAGTTCGGCGGACCCGTGCGCCAGCAGCGCGGTCCGGACGGTCACGGGCCTGCCTCGCGGCGGGACAGCACACCGACCCAGGCGACGAGCACGAACAGCCAGGTGCACAGCACGTTCGCCGGCGCGCCGAGCCCCTCGGTGAACACCGAGTTGACGATCATGGCGAACAGCACGGCGAGCAGGACGCACCGGTCGGCGAGCGGCGGCGGGGTGCGCCGGATGAGGCGATGGGTGGTGAACAGCAGGCACCCCAGCAGCGCGAGCCACACGCACAACCCGACCAGACCGGTGTCGACGAGCAGGTTGATCACCGCGTTGTGCCCGCCGCCGAGCCCGATGCTCTCCAGGAACAGCCCGCGCGAGGAGGTCAAACCGAAGCCGTACAACGGGTGTTCGGCGATCTTGTCGAAGGCGAACGCCCACAGGTTGGTCCGCGAGTTCAGCGTGGACAGCTGTTCCACCGATTCGCCGCGGGCGAAGAACGACTCGATGGCCGACGAGGTGGTCAGCGCGATCGCGATCAGCGCGACCGCGAGGACCACGCCGACCTCGACCTTGCGCTGCCCGCGCCAGCGGGTCCACACCAGCACCAGGATGCCGGCGATCGCGCCGAGCACCGCGCCCCGCGTCTTGGTGGCGACCAGCCCGGCGGCGCAGATCGCGAACAGCACGCCGTACACCGGCAGCGGCCACCGGGGACCCGCGCGGTCGAGGCCGTGCGTGAGCAGGTAGCCCGCGAGCAGCACGACCGCGATGGCCAGCATCGCGCCGCTCTGCACGGGGTGGATGTACAGCCAGGTGAAGCGGTCGGGTTGCTTGGGCAGCCGGGGAAACGGCACCAGCACGCCGAACACGACCGACCCGGTGATCAAGATCGCATAGCCGTGCGCGATGCGGTGCGGCGCTCCCGCGTCGGCGTGCCGCGCGATCGACCGGCACAGCGCGAGCACGACCAGGACCTGTCCCGCCCGGACCAGAGCGAGCTGGTAGTACGGAGAGTACAGCGCGGAGCCAACCAGGACGGCTGCGTAGGCGTAAGCGAGGTAGACGAGCGGGTCCGCGCGTCTCGGCCGGGTCGCCGGGCGGAACCGCAGGAAGAGGAAGCATGCGACGAACGCGTACAACCCGACTTCGAGCAGGACGAACGGGTCCGCGTTCCCGGAGACCGCCTGATCGTTCGCGCGGAGCCGGAACTTGTAGTCGCTGGCGACGACGAGCGCGAGCACGCAGGCCACCGGCCACCGCCGCGGGGCGACCAGACGCCGAGTCGCGTCACGAATGGTGCTCGAGCTCATCGATTCCTTCACGGGCCGGCCGCCTGGCTGCCACGAACGGTGTAACGACGGAATGGAACTGGGATATTACTATGCGGTGCTGGCTACTCGATCGGTGACAGATGCGCATTTCGATGATTGGCACGCGCGGCGTTCCCGCGCGTTACGGCGGCTTCGAAACCTGCCTCGAGGAAGTCGGTCAGCGGCTGGTGAAACGCGGCCACGACGTCACCGTGTACTGCCGGGCTGCGGAGGGCGACGACGAGGTGGCGCTCGGTGAGTACCTGGGCATGCGCCTGGTGCGTTTGCCCGCGTTGCGGCGGAAGACGCTGGAGACCCTGAGCCACACCGCGCTGTCCGTCCGGCACGCCGCCGCCGATCGGCCCGATGTCGCGTTCGTCTTCAACGCGGCGAATGCGCCGCTGCTTCCGGTGCTGCGGTTCCGGCGCATTCCGGTGGCGACCCATGTGGACGGTCTGGAGTGGAAACGCGCCAAGTGGAACGGTTTCGGCCAGCGCTACTACCGCGCCGCCGAGGCGCTCGCGGTGCGCTGGTCGGACGCGCTCATCGCGGACGCCCGCGGTATTCAGGACTACTATTCGGAGCGGTTTTCGGTGGCCACCGAGTTCATTCCCTACGGGGCGCCGGTGCTGTCCGGCGTCGGCACCGATCGCATCGCCGAACTCGGTCTGGCGCCGCGGCACTACCACCTGGTGGTCTCCCGGTTCGAGCCGGAGAACCACGTGGATCTCGCGGTCGACGCGTACCGGCGCAGTGCGGCGGCGCATCCGCTGGTGGTGGTCGGATCCGCGCCCTACGCCGACGAATACACCGCGGAGATCAAACGCCTCGCGGGCGCCGACGGGCGCGTGCGGTTGCTCGGCGCGCTGTGGGATCAGCGCCAACTCGATCAGCTCTACGGGAACGCGTTGACCTATGTGCACGGTCACTCGGTCGGCGGTACCAACCCGTCGCTGCTGCGGGCGATGGGCGCCGGGGCCGCGACTTCCGCTTTTGACGTGAACTTCAACCGCGAGGTGCTCGCCGAGTTCGGCCGCTTCTTCACCAACTCCGACGAACTGGCCGCGCTGTACGAGGACGCGGAGGCCAATCGGGAAGCGACCTTGCGCCGCGGTCACGCACAGCTCGCATCGCTGCACCGATACGAGTGGGACGGTGTCGCGGAATCGTATGAATCACTGGCCTTCCGGCTCGCCAACCGCCACGCTGGGAGCCGCAGTCCCACCCCCGAGAACTGACCGCCCCTCCCCAACCCCCACCAGTACAAGGGAAAACTCCATGTCCCCACTGCGACGCCGGCCCGTCGCCCTCGCCGCCACGGTCGTCGCGGCGAGCTCGATCTTCCTGTCGCTGCCCGCTCTGCCCGCCCTGGCGCAGGTTCCGCTTCCGGCAACCATGACGGCCGGGGCCATGCCGACGCCGCAAACCGACGGGATCGTCTGGTCGGTGGCCATCGTCGGCAACACCGTCTACGCGGGTGGCCGGTTCAGCAAGGCCCGGCCCGCCGGTGTCGCTCCGGGCGGCGCCGGGGAAGTCGCGCGGAACAACCTGCTCGCGTTCGACCTGACCACCGGCCAGCTGTTGCCGTGGGCGCCGGGGATTTCCGGAAGCGGAACGCTGACCAGGGATCCCGGCCCGTTCTGCCGGAAACTCTCCGAATCCACGTGGACGTGCGATTCGGTGTTCCGGATCAAGGCCTCGCCGGACGGCAAGCAGATCTACGTCGTCGGCGACTTCGACAAGGTCGACGGCCAGTGGCGCTCCAGGATCGCCCGGTTCGACGCGGCGAGCGGGGCGCTGGACCCGGCGTTCCGGCCGCAGATCGCGGGCCGCGTCCGCGGGCTGTCGATCACTGACGACACGGTCTACGTGGGCGGTGCGTTCAACGCCGTCAACGGGACCCCGCGCACCCGGCTCGCCGCGCTCACCCTGGACGGTTCGCTCAAACCGTGGGCGCCGGCCGCGGACGGCGAGGTGTACGCGCTCCTGGCGGCGCCGCAGCAGGGCCGCGTGGTGATCGGCGGCGGCTTCAACACCGTCAACGGCGAACCGCGCCGGGCCCTGATGGCGGTCGACGCGGCGTCCGGTGTGAACGTCGGCTTCGAGGCGCGCACGCCCGACTCCCACGACACGGTGACCGATATCGTCACCGACGGCAGCGGCACCGCGTATCTCGGTTCGTACAACTACGGCGGGACCCGGCGGTTCGAGGGCCGGGCCGCGATCGACATCGCCACCGGCACGGCGAAGTGGTGGGACGGCTGCTACGGCGACACCCAGGCGGTCACGGTGACCGGGGGAGTGGTCTACAGCGCCTCGCACACGCACGACTGCAGCGCGATCAACGCGGCGCCGGACGACGGCCCGATCGGCTACTACCGGCTGGTGGGCGAGACCGCGGCGGCGGTCGGCACGGCGACCAGGAACGTCAACCACGTCAGGGCGGGGGATCCGATTCCGGAGATGCTGCCGTGGTTCCCGAACACCAACGGCGGCCCGGACGACAGCGTCTGGAAGAACGGGCCGTGGGCGATCGATTCGAACAGCCAGTACGTCGTCGTGGGCGGCGAGTTCACCACGGTCAACGGTAAGCCGCAGCAGAGCCTGACCCGGTTCGCCGCGCGCGGGGTGCCCGGTGCGGTCAACAACGGTCCGCAGCAGGCGTTGCTCAAGGCGCCCGTGCTGACCCGGGAATGGGGTTCGATCGGCAGCCCGGTGATCACCTGGAACACCACCTGGGACGCGCAGAACTCCGACGTCACGTACCAGGTTTTCCGGGACGGCACCGCGGATCCGATCCACACGGTGACGCAGGCCTCCCGGCCGTGGGACACCCCGCAGCTGAAGTACGTCGACCGCCAGGTCAACGCCGGGACCTACCGGATCAAGGCCACCGACGCCGACGGGGTCACCATCGCTTCCCCGCGCTCCTCGATCGGCTAGCCGCACTTCCATGAGGGGACCCCTCCGGACAAAATTTGTCTGGAGGGGTCCCCTCATGAAAGCTCGGGGTTACTGGGGGAGGGCGCCGATGTCGGGGTTCGGGGTGGGCGGTACGCCCAGGACGGCGGCGATGTCGGCGGGAAGGGGTTGCCCGGCGCGCTGGCCCGGGGTGCCCGAGCGCAGGGTGAAGTTGTTCTTCGCCGGATCGGTGAACGGGGACCCGGCGAGGTCGGCGGCGAGGCTGTGCTGGTCCCGCCCGGTGGCGCGGGTGAACTCCGCCAGCGTCGGGTAACCGGCCGTCTTGCCGGAGCCGAGCGACCAGATCACCAGCGGCGCCGGTGTCCCGGATTTCCCGCGCAGGTAGGCGTTGCCGTCGCTGAGCACCACGAACGGATGCCCCTCGAGCGGTTCGTCCTTGTGATCGGCGGAGTCGATGATCGGGTTCGCCGGTTTGGGCTGCGCGAAGAAGTTGTTCACCAGGACCGTGTCCGTGGTGTACCAGGACAACCCGTTCTGCTTGCTGTAGTTGTCGGACGAGGGATCGCGCGGATCGTTGTACAGGCCGAGGTTCGTCGCGTTGTCGGCGAAGGTGTTCTGGTAGACCCGGACGTGGTCGGAGCTGGAGATCTTCAGCCCCCGCGCGCGGTTGCCCACCAGCACGTTCGACGCGATGATCGCGCGCGAGGACACCTCGTAGTACAGGCCGTTGACCGCGTTTCCCTTGGCCACGTTGCGGATCACCACCGCGTCCGTGCAGCCGAGATCGCACCACCAGCCGGTGCCGATGTTGTCGGCGAACACGTTCCCGGCGATGTACGGCTGCCGGGTGTGCGCGATCTTCGCCCCGGACGCGCCGATCGCCTCGCCGCTGAGGGCGAACCGCTCCTGGTTGTTGCGGCTGAACGTGCTGCCGGTCACCCGGAGGCCGTCGGCGCGGTTGGCGACCAGCCCGGCCAGGCCGTTGTCGGTGAACGTGCTCCCGGTGACCTTGCCGCCGGGCTGGTACACCGCCGCGCCGCTGGACGCCGACCACGCGAAGGTGGCGTTCTCGATCGTGACGTCCGGGGCGTTGGCCACCACCATCGCGCCGCGGTTGCCGTAGTCCTGGTTGGAGGCGTACTGCGCCACCCCGATCCCGCGCAGCACGCTGCCGCGCGCCCCCTCGCCGTCCAGTTGCACGAGCCGGTCGAACGCGGTCGCCTCGACCGTCCGCCCGGCCGGGTCGTCGCCGATGATCAGGGCCTTGGCCGCCTTGTCCACGAAGAACCGGCCGGGGCCGACGTCGTCGGCGTCCCCGACCTGGCGCAGCGGTTTCCCGTTCACGAACACCATGTCGGGCAGCCCGGCGAACGGATGCGCCGGATCGATGATCGCGCCGAGGAAACAGCTGTGGCACAGGTCGACGTCCCAGCCGTCGTGCCGCCAGCCGCCGCCGCTGCGCGACCAGCCGTTGACCACGACGGTGCCCTTGAGCCACGCCTGCTCGTCCGGGTACGGCTGCAGGACGATCCGCTTGGTGACCTTGCCCAGCGTCTCCCGGTAGGTGCCGCCGCGCAGCACGATCGTCTGGCCGGGCCGCGCGCGGCCGACCGCCGCCGCGACCGTGCGCAGCGGCGCGGCGACCGTGCCGCTCGCCCCGTCCTGCCCGGCGGGCGCCACGACGATCGCGTCCGCCGGGACCGCGTACCGCGTGGCGGGCACGGTCAGGTCCACGGCAGTCGCCGCGGGTTCGCCGGGGATCTCGGTCCGGCCGTCGCCGGGGAGCACGGTGAAGGCGAGGGCGAGGACCCCGGCCAGGGTGACCGCCGCGTAGCCGAGGGAGCGGCGCCGGGCAGGATTCATAACCCCTCGCGTGTTCCTAAGACGGTATGGAGATCAGTTTGCTGCGCAGCGCGCTGCTGGAAGTGTGGATGGTGTAGGGGAAATAGACTACCCGGGCGCCGACCTCGCCGAGTTGCGATTCGAGTCGTTTCCCCCGTTCGGTACCCCGCCAGTCGTCGCCCTTGAACAGCATGTCGAAGCGCAGGTGCCGCCACGCTTCGAACTTGTCGGTGTGCAGGTCCGGCACCGCCTCGTCGACGTACCGGATGCTGCGGACGATCTCCAGCCGCTCCTCGAACGGCACGATCGGCAGCTTGCCCTTGGCCTTGAACACGACGTCGTCGGAGACCACGCCCGCGACGAGCCGATCGCATTCCTGGCTCGCCCGCCGGAGGATGTTCAGGTGGCCGATGTGGAACATGTCGTACGCCCCCGGGGCGTAACCGATCACCGTCATGCCCCGCCCCCTTCGAGCGCGGCCATGTCCCGGAACCACTTCGGCAGGGCCGCGAGCAGGAAGGCGAAGTTCGCCACGAAGAGCAGTCCGTAGCCGACCGCGAACACCTCCGGAAATCCGAACAGCAGGAACACCAGGCAGGTCAGCCCGTAGTCGGTGGGAACCACCAGCAGCGAGCGCAGGGTGGAGGGCGCGCCCGCGGGACCGGCGGGAACGCCGCGGCTCCGGCGGAGCTGGTCGTTGAGAATCATTCCGAAGAACAGCGTCACCGCGACGATCTGGAAAGCGATCGGCACCAGCAGAAAACCGCGCGGAAGGTCGAAGAAACGGTAACCGGAAATCAGCACGGCCAAATGCAGCGAAGAGACTTTCACCGCGTCGACGACGTGGTCGAGCCATTCTCCGGCGACACTGCCGCCCCCGCGCAACCGGGCGAGCTGGCCGTCCGCGGAGTCCAGCGCGTATCCGATGACCAGTGCCAGCGCCACCGCGATCCCGGCCCAGACCGCGGGTTCGGCGAGCGCGACCGTCGCGATCCCGCCGAAGGTGAACACCGCGCTCACCCCGGTGACCTGATTCGGGGTCAGCCCGGCCTGGTAGGCCGCCGCGGCGAGGTAGCCGCCCAGCCTTCGATTGACGAAGCGGGAGTAGGCGGGAGCGCCCTGGGCGCTCTTCTGGGCCGACGGCAGGCGGCGGAGGGTCGCGGTGAAACCGGTCGCCTTCGCGGGGCGCGGTTCACTCACTCGGCACCCGCAACCCGGAGGCGGGACCGCCGTTCGCGTATGGGTTCATGTCAGGTTACTCACCGGTGGTGACAGGGGGACGTTGTGGGGACGAATCGGGTAATCCGGTGAACGCTATCAGTGTCCGCCGGGGTCGGCTGCTTTTCGGTCACAGGGTCTCGGGTCGTTGCCGGGGTGGTCCATGAATTGTCGCCCTTTCTAATCCTTTCGTTACCGGACTAAACGATGCGGATGTCCGAGGACTCTGACGCCGAAGCTGCTGATATATTTCGCTGGCCACTCTCGGTGAAATGATCGGATACAGGACGTATGGACGAGCAGCCGTCACCGCGGATCCTCGACGCGCTCTGGAGGTATCGGTGGAGCTCGCTGGCGATCGTACTGCTGGTCGTCGTGCTCAGTGCGGCGGTGGCCCTGGTGATCGGCGGCGGCACGACCGCTACCGCGCGCGTGGTGCTCAAGACCCCGGACAAGGCCGGGGTGGTCGGGGTGGACTCGACCAGTGAGTCCGCGTTCGTCCGCTACGTGAACCAGCGCGCGCTGTTCGTGGTGTCCGATCGCGTGCTCACCAGCGCCAGCGCGAGCATGGGCGGCGCGGTGCCGCTCGACACGCTGCGCGAACAGGTGACCGCCAAGGCGTCCGAGAACGGCGAGTCGATCGTGGTGACGGTCACGGCGGGCAGCCTCGACCAGTCGCTGATGACCGCGGACGCGGTGACCAAGGCGTACCAGGCCGAATCGCGCGCGGACGTCCAGTCGTCGGCGCAGAAGACCCTGGACACCCTCGCCGCGCGGCGCAAGGACGCCGCCGCCGAGCCGAACACCTCGGCCGCGGCGACCACGTTGAGCGAATTGGACAAGCAGGCGACCCAGGTGCGCGTGGCCGCCGACCAGTTCGGCGATGGTGTGTCCTTTGTGGACAAAGCGGTGCCGGACAGCGCCGGGGCCGCCGCGTCGCTGCTGCGCGACGTGGCGATCGGCCTCGCGTTCGGTCTGCTACTCGCCGCGGCGGTCGCCTGGGTCCGCGCCGACCGCGACCGGCGCATGCGCGACAGCGACGACCTGTCCGGCGCCACCGGAGAGCCGGTGCTCGCCGAGATCGAGGTGCTGACCGATCCCGAGGTGGCCGCCCTGCGCGAGGTGGGCAGCCCGCCGCTGTGGCCCTACCAGTTCGCCGCCTCCGGGCTGCGGACCGCGGTGGACCGCGGCGTGGTGGTGGTGACCGCGAGCGCGCCCGGGGACGGCAGCACGACCTCGACCCTGCAGATCGCCACCGCGGCGGCCCGCAGCGGCGCGCGGGTGCTGCTGGTCGATGCGTCGGTCCGGTCGCACGGGCTGTCCGATCTGCTCGGGCTCCGCTACGACCCGCACGGGCTGACCTCGATCGCGGTGGGCGCGATGCGCGCGGACGAATGCACGCGCGTGGTCGACCTCGGCGACCGGGTCTACCTGTGGGCGATCCCGGCCGGGCAGTACCAGGAGGCCACGCTGGACCACTTCCGCTCCAGCCTGCTGCAGAAGTCGGTGGCCGCGATGCGCACCGCCTACGATCTGGTGCTCGTGGACTGCGCCTCGCCGTCGATCGCCCCGGAGGTCACGCCGATCATCCGGGAGTCCGACGGCGTGGTGGTCGTGGTCCGCCGGGACCGGGAATCCCGGTCGGTGCACCGGCTCCGGGAGCAGATCCGGCTGCTCGGCGGTTCGGTGATCGGGTACCTGTTCACCTTCGCGCGCCCGCAGCGGGACATGCCGCGGCGCGCCATCATGCCGAACCCGCTCCGGCGTCAGCAATAAGTGGCCGTCCGAGGATTGCACCGCCTGGCCGGGAAGATCGGGGCCCCGGTCATCTCGCAGGGCCTGACCGCCGGCACCAGCCTGCTGCTGCAGATCGTCGCCGCGCGCACCCTCGGACTCACCGAGTACGGCTCGTTCGCGGTGTTCCTCGCCGTGCTGGTGAGCGCGACCGCGCTCTACACCGGCTACGTCGGCGACAGCCTCGCGGTGCTCGACCGGCACGACCCGGTCACCCGCCCCGCCCTGGTGACCAGCGCGCTCGCCGCGCTGGTGCTCGCTTTCGCGGGCGGGCTGGCGACCTCGTTGATCCTGCGCGACGGCGACTTCGGCACCGCGTTGCTCTACGCGGCCATGGTGGTCGGCTGGCTGGCCGAGGAGACGTTCCGGCGCCTGCTGATCGCCCGGCAGGAGTTCTGGAAGCTGGTCGGCAACGACGTGGCCTATCTGCTCGGCACGTTCGCCGCGCTCGGCGCCTGGTCCCTCACCGCCCGGACGGTCACCCTGCCGATGATCTTCGCGGCGATGGGCGTCGGCACGGTCGCCGCGATCGTCACCGGATTCGCCCAGGTGCCCGCGGCCGAGCTGCGGCGGGTGCGCCCGGGCCGGGCGGGGTTGCGGGCGGTCGCCTCCTTCGCCGGGTGGCGCTCGCTGCACGCCACGCTGCGCCCGGCCGCGATGCTGGCCTCCCGCGTGCTCGTCGCGAACCTGGTTTCGCTGACGGCCGTGGGCATCCTGGAGACCGGGCGGCTGGTGGTCGCGCCGCTGCAGGTGGTCATCAACGGCGCCGGGAGCTTCCTGCTCGCGGGATTCGCGGCGCACGAGCGGGGCGGCCGGGGCGCCGGGAACCTGGCCACCCGGGCCGCCTGGTTGCTGGTCGGGGTCACGGTCGGCGGGGGAGCGGTGCTTTCGGTGTTCGCGCATCCGCTCGGCCGGTTGATGACCGGGCAGGAGGTCGATCCGCTGCTCCTGCTCGGCTGGGTCGCCTATCTCGGCGTCTGGGCCGCGGGGCTGCCGTACGTCACCGAGGTGGTGGCCCGGAAGCTCTCCCGCGCGGTGTTCACGATCCGGCTCGTCGATTCGCTCGCCGGGCTCGCGCTGGCGCTGGCGGCGTTGCTGGCCGGGGCGCCGGTCGCCGCGGTGCCGTGGCTGATGGCACTGGGCGGGCTGTACTCGGTCCTCCGGTTGCGGAGCCTGGCCCGGCGCACGCGCGCCGAACGGCCGGAACGGTCCCGGATCGATCTCGAGGCGACCGTCCGCATTCCGCACGTGTGAGGCACCGCACATCTGGATCTCCGCGAAATAGTCAAGCGCTCAACTATGTTCAGGAGGGTTGAACGCTCAACGACGAAAGGACAGCACCCGATGACCTCGGCGACCTCCCGCACCGAAACCCTCGAACTTCCGCACGACGTCCAGGACCTGCTGTTCCGGGAAGCTCGTACGGCCAACACGTTCAGCTCCGAACCGGTCACCGACGAGCAGCTCCAGGCGATCTACGACCTGGTCAAGTGGGCGCCCACCTCGATGAACATCCAGCCGCTGCGCGCCGTGGTGATCCGCAGCGACGAGGCGAAGCAGCGCCTGCTGCCGCTGATGGCCGAGGGCAACCGGGCGAAGACCGCCACCGCGCCGGTGACCGTCATCCTCGCCGCGGACACCGAGTTCCACGAGAACTTCGAGAAGACCTTCCCGCACAAGCCGGAGGCCCGGGAGTACTTCGCGGAGGACGGCCCCCGCGCCGAGGCCGCCAAGTTCAACGCCCTGCTGCAGGTGGGCTACTTCATCATCGGGATCCGCGCGGCCGGGCTCGCCGCCGGTCCGATGATCGGCTTCGACAACGCGGGGATCGAGCGGGAGTTCTTCGGCGGCAAGCCGTGGAAGTCGCTGGTCGTGATCAACATCGGCAAGCCGGGCGAGAACCCGTGGTTCGGCCGCCTGCCCCGCCTCGACTACGACGAGGTCGTCGAGACCGTCTGACCTCGTCAGCGACGCCTTGGAAGGACGCAGCGGACCCCGCGGCGTCCTTCAGGGCGTTGCGGGGCCCGTACCAGGTGACGGCTAGCATCAAGGGGTCGTCGCGGATGCCGCGAGTCAGGAAATCCGAAACCTAGGAGCCAGTCGTGTCCCAGTCGTTGTCAGTCGCCGCCGTACCCGCCTCGCGTGTGGTGGTTCCGGCCGGCACTACGGCGGGCCACGCGGTGCGGGAGGCGGGGTTGCCCGGCAAGGGGCCCGACGCGATCGTCGTCGTGCGCGACCCCGAGGGCAAGCTCCGGGACCTGGCCTGGACGCCGGACGCCGAGGTCGAGGTCGAGCCGGTCGCCGCGAACACCGAGGATGGGCGCAGCGTCATCCGGCACTCGGCGGCGCACGTGCTCGCGCAGGCCGTGCAGCAGCAGTTCCCGGAGGCCAAGCTGGGCATCGGCCCGCCGGTCAAGGACGGGTTCTACTACGACTTCGCGGTGGACAAGCCGTTCACGCCCGAGGACCTGCAGGCGCTGGAGAAGCGCATGAAGCAGATCATCAAGGGCGCGCAGCAGTTCTCCCGGCGCGTGCTGGAATCGGTGGACGCGGCGAAGGAAGAACTGGCCGACGAGCCGTTCAAACTGGAACTGGTCGACCTGAAGTCGGACGTGGACACCTCCGAGGTGATGGAGGTCGGCGGCGGTGAGCTGACCGTGTACGACAACCTCGACCCGCGGACCAAGGAACGGGTGTGGGGCGACCTGTGCCGCGGGCCGCACGTGCCGACCACCAAGTACATCCCGGCGTTCAAGCTGACCCGGGTCGCGGCCGCGTACTGGCGCGGCAACGAGAACAACCCGCAGTTGCAGCGGATCTACGGCACCGCGTGGGAATCGGCGGAGGCGCAGGACGCCTACCTGGAACTGCTCGCCGAGGCCGAGCGCCGGGACCACCGCAAGCTGGGCGCCGAACTGGACCTGTTCTCCTTCCCGGACGAGATCGGCTCCGGGCTCCCGGTATTTCACCCGAAGGGCGGAATCATCCGGCGGGAACTGGAGAACTACTCGCGGCAGCGGCACGAGGAGTCGGGCTACGAGTTCGTCAACACCCCGCACATCACCAAGGGCTCGCTGTTCGAGACCTCCGGCCACCTGCCGTACTACGCGGACAGCATGTTCCCGCCGATCCCGTTCGAGGGAGTGGACTACTACCTCAAGGCGATGAACTGCCCGATGCACCACCTGATCTACCGGTCGCGCGGGCGGTCCTACCGGGAACTGCCGCTGCGCCTGTTCGAGTTCGGGACGGTGTACCGGTACGAGAAGTCCGGTGTGGTGCACGGCCTGACCCGGGTGCGCGGCCTCACCATGGACGACTCGCACATCTACTGCACCAAGGAGCAGATGCAGGGCGAGCTGCGGTTCCTGCTCGGCTTCATCCTCGATCTGCTGCGGGACTACGGGCTGACCGACTTCTACCTCGAACTGTCCACTCGGGACGATTCGCCGAAGTTCATCGGTGACCCGAAGGAGTGGGAGGAGGCGACCGAGACGCTGCGCGAGGCGGCCGAGGCGTCCGGTTTGGAGCTCGTCCCCGATCCGGGTGGCGCCGCGTACTACGGGCCGAAGATCTCCGTGCAGGCGCGGGACGCGATCGGCCGCACCTGGCAGATGTCGACCATCCAGGTCGACTTCCAGCACCCGCAGCGGTTCGGGCTGGAGTACCAGGCCGCGGACGGCACCCGGAAGCAGCCGGTGGTGATCCACCGGGCGCTGTTCGGTTCGATCGAGCGGTTCTTCGGCGTGCTGACCGAGCACTACGCGGGCGCGTTCCCGGCGTGGCTCTCGCCGGTGCAGGTCGTCGGCATCCCGATCGCCGACGAACACGTCGAGCATCTGCGTGGCGTGGAGAAAGCCTTGCGCGCCAAGGGAATCCGGGTCGAGATCGACACCAGTGACGACCGGATGCAGAAGAAGATCCGCACGCACACCACGCAGAAGGTGCCGTTCCTGCTGCTCGCCGGCGGCAAGGACGTGGAGGCGGGCGCGGTGTCGTTCCGGTTCCGCGACGGGGGCCAGATCAACGCGGTGCCGGTCACCGACGCGGTCGAGGCCATCGCGGGCTGGGTCGCCCGGCGGGAGAACGCCTCGCCGACCGCCGAGGCGCTGGGAGCGGTTCTGGCGTGACGGAACCGGAACTCCAGGACGGGGTCGGGGTCCCGGACGCCTTGCAGCGCCTGTGGACCCCGCACCGGCTGGCGTATGTGCAGGGGGAGACCGACGACAAGAACGACGAGCCGAAGGGCTGCCCGTTCTGCCGCCTGCCGGAGAAGGACGACGCCGAAGCGCTGATCCTCGCGCGCGGGCGGGTGGTCTACGCGGTGCTCAACCTGTACCCGTACAACCCCGGGCATCTGATGGTGGTGCCGTACCGGCACGTGGCCGACTACACCGAGCTGACCGCGGGGGAGACCGTGGAGCTCGCCGAGTTCACCCAGCGGGCGATGACCGTGGTGCGCTCGGTTTCCGGGGCGCACGGGTTCAACATCGGCATGAACCAGGGCGTCATCGCCGGCGCCGGCATCGCCGCCCACCTGCACCAGCACCTGGTGCCGCGGTGGGGCGGCGACGCCAACTTCATGCCGGTCATCGGCCACACCAAGGTCTTGCCCCAGCTGCTCGGCCAGACCCGCGACCTCCTCGCGGCCGCCTGGCCCGCCGCGACCTGACCGCCCGCGCGCCCGCACCTCAGCGGCGAGTTGGTCGTGAGTGGCCAGGCCGGTCAGAGCCGATCTGAACACTCACGCCCCCAGCTCTCCAAGCGCGGCACTTTCGAAAAGTACGCATCCGGCGCTGGTGTCCCTCAACGCGCCCAGCGCTCGCCAAGGCGAGTAGCTCGCACCGTGGGGGTGTGGGGGGTCGCCCCCCACATCACTGCAGCGCGGCCTCGATCTCGAGGTTGATCTTGACGTTCTCGCCGAGGAAGGCGTTGCCCTCCGGGCCGATGCCGAAGTCGCGGCGGTTCACCGTGGCCTCGGCGGAGACGCCCAGGGTGGTGGCGTTGTCGTTGGCCGGATTGGGGCCGACGCCGTTGAACTCGGCCTTCAGCGCAACCGGCTTCGTCACACCGCGCCAGGTGAGCTCGCCGTCGATGACGTAGTCGTCGCCGTCCTCGCGGATCCCGGTGGAGCGGAAGCTGATGGTGGGGTTGTTGTCGGCGTCGAAGAAGTCCGCCGAAAGCAGGTGCTCGTCGCGCTGCGCGCTGCCGCTGTCCACCGACTTGACGTCGATGTCGGCGGTCACCGAGGAGTCCAGGATGTTCTCCGCGGTGGTGATCTGACCGCTGAACGAGACGAAGCTGCCCCGGGACTTGGCCAGGCCGAGGTGCTTGACGCTGTAGGTGATGTCCGAATGGACCGCGTCGATGTTCCAGGTGCCGGCGACGTAGCCGGGAATCTCGGTCGCGGTTGCGCTCATGGAGTCCTCCTGTATCGCATGTGGACAGGACTCATGATCAATGATTGAGCCCTCAACCACGACCCTAGCGCAGATTGGTTGAGCGCTCAACCATGGGGTAGTATGTCTTACATGGAGGACACCCGGTGGCTCACTGACGAGGAACAACGCGTCTGGCGCGAGTTCTCCGCCGCCACCAGCATGCTCAGGGCTCACCTCGAGGGGCAGCTGCAGCACGACTCGGGCATGCCGCACACCTACTACGAAGTGCTCGTCCGACTTTCCGAGTCGCCGGACCGGATGCTGCGGATGAGCGAGCTCGCCGAGGCCAGCCAGTCCTCGCGCAGCCGCCTTTCGCACGCCGTCGCGCGGCTGGAAGCCAACGGCTGGGTGCGCCGGGAGGCCTGCCCCACGGACAAGCGGGGCGCCTGGGCGCGGCTCACCCCGGAGGGCCTCGCCGCCCTCGAACAGGCCGCGCCCGGCCACGTCGAGGCGGTCCGCGAGAGCCTGTTCGACGTGCTCACCCCGGAACAGATCGAGATGCTCGGCGAGATCAGCCGGGCGATCCGGAACAAGCTCGCGCCCCGCTGCGCCGCCGCCAAGGCCGCCGAAGAGCAGGCGTCCGAAGCCCACTAGGAGACAAATCGGCTCGGCGCGCGATGCTCTTGCCGGGACCGTCGGGGCTTGTCGATAGGCTGCGATCGCCCATCCGCCCACGCAGCTTAGGTGCACCGACTTCAGCTCATGCTCAATATCTTCGCGCGCGCTTCCGTCTCCCGCGTCACCGATCCGATCGGCCGGGCGCTGCTGCGCGTCGGCGTCACCCCGAATGTGATGACGGTCATCGGCACCGCGGGCGCGATCATCAGCGCTTTGCTGACGTTTCCGAACGGGCACCTGCTGACCGGCACGTTCACCGTGTGGGGGTTCGCGATGCTCGACCTGCTCGACGGGGCGATCGCGCGGGCCCGCGGGCACGGCACCCCGTTCGGCGCCGTGCTGGACGCCACCTGCGACCGCCTGGTCGACGGCGCGCTGTTCGCGGCGATCGCGTGGTGGTGCTTCGTGATCGACGGCAACCACCGCGCCGCCGCGGCCGCGCTGATCTGCCTGGTGCTCGCGCAGGTCATCTCGTATGTGAAGGCGCGCGCCGAAGCGTCCGGTTTGGAGGCCGACGGCGGTCTGGTGGAACGGGCCGAGCGGCTGATCATCGCGCTGGTCGGCACCGGCCTGCAGGGATTCGGGCTGCCCTACCTGGTCGAGGGGACGCTGTGGCTGTTGGCTCTGTTGTCGGTGATCACCCTGGTGCAGCGGACGTCCGCGGTCGCGGCGGCGGCGCGGGAGGCCCGGTCGTGAGTGCCGCCGACCGGTTGAGCGCGTTCGGGTACGCCGCCGGCTGGCGCCTGGTGCGGACGCTGCCGCGCGGTTTCACCGGCACGCTCTTCTCCCTCGGCGCGGATTTCGTGTCCCGCCGCGGCAAGGGCGGCGTGCGGCAACTGCGCCGGAACCTCGCCCGGGTGGTGCCGCAGGCGGACGAGGCCGAACTCGACGAACTCACCCGGCGCGCGATGCGGTCGTACGCCCGGTACTGGCACGAGACCTTCCGGTTGCCGTCGATGGACGCCGAGGCCATCTACCGCAAGGCGGAAGCGGAGATCAGCGGCAAGGAGAACCTGGACGCCGCGCTGGCCCAGGGCAACGGCGCGATCCTGGCGTTGCCGCATTCGGGCAACTGGGACGTCGCCGGGATCTGGCTGGTCGGGCATTCGGGGCCGTTCACCACGGTCGTCGAGCGGCTCAAGCCCGAGTCGCTGTACCGGCGATTCGTGGCGTACCGGGAGTCGCTCGGTTTCGAGGTGCTGCCCGCCAGCGGGGGCACCACGTCGTTCCGCCTGCTGCTCCAGCGGCTGCGGGAGAACAAGGTCGTCTGCCTGGTCGCCGACCGGGACCTCGGCGCGGGCGGGGTGCCGGTCACCTTCTTCGGCGAGCAGACCAAGATGCCCGGCGGCGCGGCGCGGCTCGCGGCGAGCACCGGCGCGGCGCTGCTCCCGGTCGGCTGCTGGTACACCGAGGACGGGTGGGGACTGCGGATCCACCCCCGGGTCCGGGTGACCGCGCGCGCCGAGATCCCCGCCGCGATCCAGGCGCTGGCCGACGTGTTCGCGGGCGATATCGCCGCGCATCCCGCAGACTGGCACATGCTGCAGAAGTTCTGGCTCGCCGATCTCGAAGCGGAGGAGGCGAAGCCGCCTGGGGGAGGCGGGGTAGGGGAATGAAGATCGGCATCGTCTGTCCGTACTCGTTCGACGTGCCCGGTGGGGTGCAGGGGCACGTGGTCGAGCTCGCGAAGGCGTTGCTGGCCCGGGGGCACGAGGTGTCCGTGCTCGCCCCCGCCGACGAGGACGCGGAGCTGCCCGCGTTCGTGCATCCCGCGGGCAAGGCGCTCGGCATCCCGTACAACGGCTCGGTGGCGCGGCTGCAGTTCGGCCCGGTGTCCTACGCGCGGGTGCGGCGGTGGTTGCGGGACAACGCGTTCGACGTCCTGCACCTGCACGAACCGGCGGCGCCGAGCCTGTCCCTGCTCGCGTTGAAGATCGCCGACGGGCCGATCGTGGCCACCTTCCACACGTCCACGCCGCGTTCCCGCACGCTGTCGGCGTTCCAGCCGGTCCTGCGGCCGTTGCTGGAGAAGATCACCGCCCGGATCGCGGTGTCCGCGCTCGCCCGCCGGGTGCAGGTGGAGCACGCGGGCGGGGACGCGGTGGAGATCCCCAACGGGGTCGACGTCGACTTCTTCGCCCGGGCCGCCCCGCTGGACGGGTACCCGCGCGCGGGCGGCACGGTCGGTTTCGTCGGCCGGTTCACCGAACCGCGCAAGGGGATGGGTGTGCTGCTGGACGCGCTGCGGCGGCTGCGGCCCGGGCTCCCGGACCTGCGGCTGCTGGTGGTCGGCAGCGGTGATCCGGACGCGCTGCGCAGGCAGGCCGGGCCGGGCCTGGCCGATCGGATCGACCTGCTCGGCCAGGTCGACGACAAGACCAAGGCCCGCGCGCTGAGCAGCGTGGACGTGTACTGCGCGCCGAACACCGGCGGGGAGAGCTTCGGGATGATCCTGACCGAGGCGATGGCGGCGGGCGCGCCGGTGGTGGCGAGCGGTCTGGACTCGTTCCGGCGGGTGCTCGACGACGGCCGGGCCGGGGTGCTCACGCCGACCGGGGACGCCGCGTCGCTCGCCGGGGTGCTGCGCGAACTGCTCGCCGATCCGGCGCGGCGGGCCGCGCTGGCCGCGGCGGCGCGGGAGCGGGTCGCGATCTACGACTGGCCGGTGGTCGCGACCCAGGTGCTGCGGGTGTACGAGACCGCGGTGGCCGCGGATCCCCGGCGGGTCAGCGCGGACGGCGAGGAAGCGTTGCGATGAACGGGTTCGTGCTCGCCGCCGCGATCGTGGCGGTGCTCGTGGTGCTCGGCGGGCTGTGGCTGGTCGCGACCGCGAACCGGCTGGATCGGTTGCACGTGCGGATGGACGCGGGATGGGCCGCGCTGGACGCCGCGCTCGCCCGGCGCGCGGTGGTCGCCCGGACGGTGGCCGCGTTCCGCGGCGCCGGGGCGGCGGAGCTGCGGGCCGTCGCGGAACGGGCCGAGGGCGCGCCGCGGGCCGAACGCGAGGCCGAGGAGAACGAACTCACCCGGCTTCTGTCCACAGTGGACCGCACCGAACTGCCGCCGCCGCTCGCCGACGAGCTGACCGACGCCGAGCACCGGGTGGTGATCGCCCGCCGGGTGCACAACGACGCGGTGCGCGACACGCTCGCGCTGCGGCGCCGGCGGCGTGTGCGGTACTTCAAACTGGCCGGGACCGCGCCCCAGCCGGAGTACTTCGAGATCGCCGAGCCGGAACTGGAACCGGAGGACACCCTGCCGACGCCGCGGACCTCGGCGCGGGTGGTGCTCGTCGACCGGGACGGCCGGGTGCTGCTGTTCAACGGATTCGATCCGGCGGATCCGGCGGAGTCGTTCTGGTTCACCACCGGGGGTGGCGTCGAACGGGGCGAGGACGTGCTCGCGGCCGCGCGGCGCGAACTGCGCGAGGAGACCGGGCTCGAACTGCCCGCGGACCGGTTGACCGGGCCGGTCTGGCGCCGCCGCGTGCGGTTCAGCTTCGAGGGCCGGGCGTACGACGGCGACGAATGGTTCTTCCTCGCCGAACTGCGCGGCGACGGCGAGGTGGCGGTGGACGTCTCGGGGTTCAACGAGATCGAACGGGCGACGATCCGTGAGTACCGCTGGTGGAGCGCGGACGAACTGCGCGAGACCGACCAGACCGTCTACCCGGAGCGGCTCGGCGAGTTGCTGCCGGACCTGCTCGGGTCCCCGTGGAACGGCCAGACCCGGCTGCTCGACTGACGGCGGCGGCGAAAAATAGCAAGGGAGATTTACTACGGTCTGACGGTAGTAAAGCTCCCTCGCTCCGGTTGAGGTGGAGCGAAGGTCCCTTGCTTTTTTGGCGACGCGGTGGGCTGAGGTGCGGTTCCGAGTGTGCGATTCGCGTGCCCGAACGTTGAACTCGCGTGCGCGAGTGTGTGGCTCGCGTGCCCGGACGGGTAACTCGGGGACTCGGGCGGCGGGAGTGCGGGACTGGCGGATACTGGGGGCATGGTGCGTGCGGAGGACCAGGCGTGTGCGGTGGCGCATGGCGTTGCCGGGCAGGAGGTGACCGCGCGGGTGCTGGTGGCCGTGTTCGCGTCGCCGGTCGCCGCGTACCTGCTGAAGTTCGGCGGCGACCTCGGCTACCGGACCGTCCTGGTCGAACCGGACGCCGAGCGGGCAGCCGGGGTCCCCGGCGCGCGCACGAGCATGCCCGAACTCGACGAGACCACCGACCTGGTGGTCACCGATCACCACCGCCCGGAACTCGGCGAGCTCCTGCGGGACGCGCTCGCCTACCCCGCGCGCTGGCTCGGCGTGCTGGGCAATCCCCGCCACCCCGGCCCGCACGTCGAAGCGCTCACCGCGCTCGGGGTCGGCGACGAGCAGATCGCCCGCGTCCACCGGCCGGTCGGGCTGAACATCGGGTCCCGCACCCCGCCGGAGATCGCGATCGCCACGCTCGCCGGGCTGATCGCCGACCGCAACGGCCGCCCCGGCGGATTCGAGTTCTGAAGCCCGCGCGGACTCAGCCGGTCGCCACGCCCTGCGGAAGCGGTTCGTACCGGGCGTGCTGCCGGGTGAAGGACGCCGTGCCCGAGGTCATCGAGCGCAGGTCGATGGCGTACCGCAGCAGTTCGGTCGCCGGGACCTCGGCCCTGATCACGGTGCGCCCGCCGGGACTCGCCTCGGTGCCGAGCACCCGCCCGCGCCGGGACGAAAGGTCACCGAGCACCGTGCCCAGATGTTCGTCCGGCAGCAGCACCGTCACCGATTCCAGCGGCTCCAGCAACGCGATCCGCCCGTTCGCCGCGGCATCCTTCAGCGCGAGCGCCCCCGCGGTCTGGAACGCGGCGTCGGAGGAGTCGACGCTGTGCGCCTTGCCGTCCACCAGCGTGACCCGGACGTCCACCACCGGATGACCGTCGAGCAGCCCCCGCTGGAGCTGCGCGCGCACTCCCTTCTCCACACTCGGAATGAACTGGTGCGGCACCGCCCCGCCGACCACCCGGTCGACGAACTCGAACCCACCACCTCGCGGCAGGGGCGTCACCTCGATGTCGCACACCGCGTACTGCCCGTGCCCGCCGGACTGCTTGACGTGCCGCCCGTGGCCCTTCGCGGGCCCGCCGAAGGTCTCCCGGAGACTGATCTTGACCGGCTCGGTGCCCACATCCGCGCCACCGGCCCGCAGCCGGGACAGCACCACGTCGGCGTGCGCCTCGCCCATGCACCACAGCACCAGCTGGTTCGTCTCGGCGTTGCGTTCCAGCCGCAGCGTCGGATCACCGGCGACCAGGCGGGACAGGTTCCGGGCGAGGGTGTCCTCGTCGCTGCGGCTCTTCGCGACGATCGCGACGGGCAGCAGCGGTTCCGGCATGGCCCACGGTTTCATCAGCAGCGGTTCGTCCGGCGAGGACACCGTGTCCCCGGTTTCCGCCGAGCCGACCTTGGTCAGCGCGCACAGATCGCCCGCCACGCAGTAGGGGACCTCGCGGAGGTTGACGCCGAGCGGCGAGTAGAGGTGCGCCACCCGCTCGTCGGCGTCGTGGTCCTCGTGACCCCGCTCGGCGAGCCCGTGCCCGGACACGTGCACCGGACGTTCCGGGCGCAGCGTTCCGGAGAACACCCGCACCAGCGAGACCCGGCCGACGTAGGCGTCCACCGCGGTCCGGACGACCTCGGCGGCCAGCGGCCCCTCGGGATCGGCCCGCAACTCGGCGTGCGGCGCCCCTTCCGGCGAGGTGACCTCGGGCAGCGGATGCTCCAGCGGCGACGGGAAGGCGCGGGCCATTCCCTCCAGCAGTTCGGCGAGGCCGACACCGGTCATCGCGCAGACCGGGATCACCGGATGGAAGGAACCCCGGGCGACCGCGGTCTCCAGATCCGCGATCAGGGTGTCCTCGGAAATCTCCTCCCCGGCGAGGTACCGATCCATCAGGGTCTCGTCCTCGCTCTCGGCGATGATCCCCTCGATCAGCTCGTTGCGCGCCTCGTCGAGCCGTTCGAGGTCGGCCGGATCGGGTTCGCTGACGACCGGGGGATGGCCGTTCGCATAGTCGAAGAACCGGCGCGTGATCAACCCGATCAGCCCGGTCCGGCCGCCACCCGCCGGCAGGTAGAGCGGCAGCACGCCGGCGCCGAAGGCCTGCTGGCACGCGGCGATCTCGGCGTCCGGGTCGGCGCGCTGGTGGTCCAGCCGGGCGACCACCACCGCGCGCGGCATGCCGACCGCGGCGCATTCGTCCCAGACCGCGACCGTCGCCGGGTCCACGCCCTCGGCCGCGCAGACCACGAACAACGCCGCGTCGGCGGCGCGCAACCCGGCGCGCAACTCCCCGACGAAGTCGGCGTACCCGGGCGTGTCGATGAGGTTGATCTTGATGCCGTCGTGCATGAGCGGGGCGATCGCCAACCCCACCGACCGCTGCTGGCGGACCGCCGCCGGATCGTGGTCGCACACCGTGGTGCCCTCTACCACGGAACCGGCCCTGTTCACGGTGCCGGACACCGCGAGCAGGGCCTCGGTCAGCGTGGTCTTCCCGGAACCGGAAGGACCCACCAGCACGACATTGCGCACCTTGCGTGGGTCGTCTACAGCGACCGCGGCTCCGGAGTCACCGTTCCTCGATTGCTTCTCGGCCATGGGGGCCTCCTTGCGCCGACATCGGTGTCCAGGGGTGTGCCCTCGATCACACACCCGATCCGCCCGGTCCGGCAAGGCAAGGCACCCGTTTACGACCTGGTCACTTCCAGATCGGGCCGCATTCAGGGAGGCGTCACGTGCTCGCCGAGGCCCCGGTGCGCGATCTCGCCGGTCAACCGGCGCACCGGGCTGTCACCCGACCGGACCGCCGTCGACGGTCTAGTGATCTCCTCAGAGGAAAGTGGACTGCTGAAATAGCCGCTTATTGGCATGGGAGAGCGGTCCACGTGCGCCTAAACTCGAATTGCAATCCCCCATTTCGTTGAAAGGCTCCTGCAGTGTCTGACGCTCAACCCACCAACTCAGTCGCGCCCGCGACCGGCACCGCGCGCGTGAAGCGCGGGATGGCGGAGATGCTCAAGGGCGGCGTGATCATGGACGTGGTCACCCCGGAGCAGGCCAAGATCGCCGAAGACGCCGGTGCGGTCGCCGTCATGGCGCTCGAACGCGTGCCCGCGGACATCCGGGCGCAGGGCGGCGTGGCCCGGATGAGCGACCCCGACCTGATCGACGGGATCATCGAGGCCGTGTCGATCCCGGTGATGGCCAAGGCCCGGATCGGTCACTTCGTCGAGGCGCAGCTCCTGCAGTCGCTCGGCGTGGACTACATCGACGAGTCGGAGGTGCTCACCCCCGCCGACTACGCCAACCACATCGACAAGTGGGCGTTCACCGTGCCGTTCGTGTGCGGTGCGACCAACCTCGGGGAGGCGCTGCGCCGGATCAACGAGGGCGCCGCGATGATCCGCTCCAAGGGCGAGGCCGGGACCGGCGACGTGTCCAACGCGACGACCCACATGCGCAAGATCCGCGCGGAGCTGCGCCGCCTGTCCTCCCTGCCCGAGGACGAGCTCTACGTCGCGGCCAAGGAACTGCAGGCGCCGTACGAGCTGGTCAAGGAGGTCGCCGAACGGGGCAAGCTGCCGGTGGTGCTGTTCACCGCGGGCGGGATCGCGACCCCGGCGGACGCGGCGATGATGATGCAGCTCGGCGCCGAGGGCGTGTTCGTGGGCTCGGGCATCTTCAAATCCGGCAACCCGGCGCAGCGGGCCGAGGCGATCGTCAAGGCCACCACGTTCCACGACGACCCGGACGTCATCGCGAAGGTCTCCCGCGGCCTGGGCGAGGCGATGGTCGGCATCAACGTCGACGACGTTGCCGAACCCCACCGCCTGGCCGAACGCGGCTGGTGACTCCCGTCCGACCGGTGATCCGGCGACGGATCGCCGGTCAGACGTGTTCGGAGACCATCACCGCGACGGTGCCCTCGTCGAGGGCTTCGAAGACGTGGGCCACGTCGCCGGGGTAGGCGATGTAGTCGCCCGGGCGCAGTTCGACCGGGTCCTCGGTGAGGCCGATCAGGGCGCGGCCGGACGCGAGCACGGCGTGTTCGACGACGCCCGGCATATGCGGTTCGGATTCCCTGGGCGCGCCCGGTTCGGCCGTGATCAGGTAGATGTCGCGGCGCGCGTTCGGCGGGCAGGACGCCAGCAGGGTGGCCACGTAGTTCGCCCGCTCCGAGTACACCGCGGGCCCCTCCCCGGCGCGGATCACCTGCACCCGCGGCGCCGGGGGTTCGACGAGCCGGGAGAACGGCACGTCCAGGGCGACGCCGAGCGCCCAGAGCGTTTCCACGCTCGGGTTGCCGGTGCCCGATTCGAGTTGCGAGAGCGTCGACTTGGCGATCCCGGCCCGCCGCGCGAGTTCGGTCAGGGACAGCGACGCCCGGGCTCGCTCCCGGCGCAGTGACGCCGCGATCACGTCCAGTGGCGCCCCGCCTTTTCCCTGCTGGTCGGGCATGTGTTCGCTCCAACAGTCCACTTGTTCGCCTTGACGAACGCGTCCGTTTTGTTCAGGATAACTGTCCATGCGTTCGATCTGGCGAACATTGGACCGCGGCCTGGCGCGCGACATCGCCCTGGTCTGCCTGGCCGACGCGCTCGTCGGCGTTTCCTACGGCGCCATCACGGTGAGCTCGGGCTTCGCGGTGTGGGTGCCGATGCTGCTGTCGGTGGTGGTCTTCGCGGGTGCGGCGCAGTTCATGTTCATCGGCATCATCGCGTCCGGGGGCAGCCCGATCGCCGCGGTCGTCGCGGGGCTGCTGGTCAACGCCCGGCACGTGCCGTTCGGGTTCGCGGTGGCCGACGTCCTCGGCGGGAGCCTGGCCAAGCGGCTGCTCGGCAGCCACCTGATGATCGACGAGACGGTCGCCTTCGCCTTGGCGCAGAAGGAAACCGATCGCAAACGCGCGGCGTACTGGGCCTGCGGGACCGGCCTGTTCGTGTGCTGGAACGTGGGCGTGGTGGTCGGCGCGTTCGCCGGGACCGCGATCAGCGACACCGACGTCTTCGGCCTGGACGCGGCCTTCCCGGCGGTGCTGCTCGCCCTGGTCCTGCCCTCGCTGAAGGACGCCGCGACCCGGCGGGCGGTGCTGACCGGGGTCGTGCTGGCCCTGGCGGCGACGCCGTTCCTGCCCGCCGGGCTGCCGGTGCTGCTCGCGCTCGCCGGGGTGCTGGCCGGGCTGGCGGCGGGGGAGCCGGAGAAGAAAGAAGAGGCCAAGGTATGAGCAGTCCGGTGGTGCTGCTGATCGCGGCGGTGGTGCTGGGCGGCGGGACGTACGCGTTCCGCCTGGCCGGCCCCGCGTTGCGCAGCAAGATCGAACTTTCACCGCGCGCGGAGAAGCTGATGGCGATGGCCGCGGTCGTGCTGCTCGCCGCGCTGGTAGCGACCACCGCGCTGACCGAGGAGCAGTCCTTCGCCGGCTTCGCCCGCCCGGCCGGGGTCCTGGTCGGCGGCGTGCTCGCCTGGCGGAAGGCGCCGTTCGTGCTGGTGGTGCTCGCGGCCGCCGGAACCGCGGCCGGGCTGCGGTTGCTCGGCGTGCCCTGAATTGACACCCCGGCAGCAGGCCGTCGCGCGCCCTTGGGTTCGCCCCGCCGCCCACCCCGAGGGTGCTCGAGCGGAGCCCGCGGCATACGCTTGACCTGCGGAATCGTTCAGGGAAAGGCGGCTGTGGTGGTGCGACCGGTGGTGGGGGTGCTGGCGCTGCAGGGCGACGTGCGGGAGCACGCGGCGATGCTGGAGCGCGCGGGCGCGCGGGCGGTGCCCGTCCGGCGCCCGGGTGAACTGTCCGAAGTGGACGGACTGGTGCTGCCCGGCGGCGAGTCGACCACCATGTCCCGCCTGCTCGAGTCGTTCGAGCTGCTGGAGCCGCTGCGCGAACGCATCGCGGCGGGCATGCCCGCGTTCGGCTCCTGCGCCGGGATGATCCTGCTGGCCAAGCAGGCGCTGGACGGGCGCCCCGACCAGCAGCAGCTCGGCGGGCTGGACGTGGTGGTGCGCCGCAACGCGTTCGGCCGCCAGGTGGACTCCTTCGAAGAGGACCTCGACTTCACCGGTCTCGAAGGCGGCCCGCTGCACGCGGTCTTCATCCGCGCGCCCTGGGTGGAGAAGGTCGGCGACGAGGTCGAGGTGCTCGCCCGGGTGCCGGAGACTCCGGCGGCCGGGGCCGCCGCGGCTAGGATCGTCGCGGTCCGCCAGGGGCCGGTCCTCGCGACCGCCTTCCACCCCGAGCTCACCGGCGACGAGCGGGTGCACCGCCTGTTCGTCGATCTCGCGCGAGGGTGATGTACCTGAACCGGGCTGCCGAGGACCCGGCTACGCTGGGCTGATCGGGTTCTGAGCACGTTACAGATGGAGGAGAGATGAGCGGCCACTCCAAGTGGGCCACCACCAAGCACAAGAAGGCCGCCCTCGACGCCAAGCGGGGCAAGCTGTTCGCGAGGCTGATCAAGAACATCGAGGTCGCCGCGCGGACCGGTGGGGGCGATCCCGACGGGAACCCGACGCTCTACGACGCCATCCAGAAGGCCAAGAAGAACTCGGTTCCGCAGGACAACATCGAGCGCGCGCGCAAGCGCGGCGCCGGCGAAGAGGCCGGCGGCGCCGACTGGCAGACGATCAACTACGAGGGCTACGGCCCGAACGGCGTCGCGGTCCTGATCGAGTGCCTCACCGACAACCGCAACCGCGCGGCGTCCGAGGTGCGCACCGCGCTCACCCGCAACAACGGGTCGCTCGCCGACCCGGGTTCGGTGGCGTACCTGTTCAACCGCAAGGGTGTCGTGATCATGCCGAAGAACGACCTGTCCGAGGACGACGTGCTGCTGGCCGTCCTGGACGCGGGCGCCGAGGAGGTCAACGACCTCGGCGAGAGCTTTGAGATCGTCTCCGAGGCGACCGATCTGGTCGCGGTGCGAAAGGCGTTGCAGGAAGCCGGTTTCGACTACGAGTCGGCGGACGCGAGCTTCCTGCCGTCGGTCAGCGTGCCGCTCGACGCCGAGGGCGCGAAGAAGGTCTTCCGGTTGATCGACGCGCTCGAGGATTGTGACGACGTCCAGAACGTGTACGCGAATTTCGATGTGTCCGACGAGGTCCTCGCCGAAGTCGGGTAAGCACCGGGCGCGAAACCCGTGCTAACACAGCGTGTTGGCCCTGGGCGCGTCCGCGTCGATACGGCACAATGGCCGCCGTGACGATCGAAACCCTCGCTCCCGAAGATCAACAACTCCTCGACTGGATTGTCGAGCAGGCGGAGAAGCGGGGTAACGCCGTCATCAATGTTTCCAGTGATGCCAACGGATCCGGCTACTGCTTCACCGCCTGCGCCTGGGCTCAGCACCAGGTGCCGGAGGCGGTCGTGATCGGTCTGCCGGAGGAGGTCGGCCCGGTCCTGCTGGACGCCTACGTGGACCGGGCGGCCACCGGCCAGAAGTTCGAGTTCGGCAAGCTGTACGAGGATTTCTTCGAAGGCGTCCCGGTGACGTTCGAGCGGGTGGCCAAGGGGCACTACCCCGAGTTCTTCGGCAGCGCGTTCCTGGTCTACCCGGACGGCGACTTCCCGGCGGTCCAGATCATTGTGCCCACCCCGGAAGGGGAGTGGCCGTGGCAGGAGGACGCGCCGGAGGGCTTCGCCGAGTGGCAGCCGATCCTCACCGAAAGCGGCGACCCGGAGAGCTGGACCCCGGGCGTCGACGGTCCCTGACCCCCGATCTGTTCGAAAACGCCACGCGCGTCGGCTTCGGCCGGCGCGCGTTTTTCGTCGTGGTGGTCCATACCTGTTGAAGTGCTCTGGTTGACTAGTGTACTAGTTAAGTAGCACAATCAGCCGTGAGGGTAGGTGCCGCAGTGGAGTTCCAGGTCGACCGGGGCAGCGGGATTCCCGCGTATGTCCAGCTCGGGCAGCAGGTCCGCGAAGCGTTGCGGCTGGGCTGGTTGCGGCCGGGGGACCGGCTGCCGACCGTGCGCGAGGTGGTGGCCTCCAGCGGGGTCAACCCCAACACCGTGCTCAAGGCCTACCGGCAGCTGGAGCTGGAAGGGCTGGTCGCCGCGCGGCAGGGGGCCGGGACGTTCGTCAAGGCCTCGCTCGGGACGGCCGATCCGGAGGCCATGGCGCGGCTGCGGGTCGAACTGGCCGGTTGGGTTCGCGAGGCGAGGGCGGCCGGTATGCAGAACGAGGACATCCACGCCCTGGTGAGCGCGGTCCTCACCGAGGCAGAAACGGAGAAGGTCAAGTGACTACGGGTGTTGCGGCGGAGGCCGTCGCGACCGGGTTGCCGGGCAGCGGCGTCGCGATCGCGGCCGACGGGCTCGGCAAGCGGTACGGCAAGGCGTGGGCCTTGCGCGAGTGCACGTTCGCGCTGCCCGCGGGCCGGGTGGTGGCGCTGGTCGGGGCGAACGGCGCCGGCAAGTCCGCACTGCTGAGCGTGCTCGCCGGGGTGCTCGCGCCCACCGCGGGACGGGTGTCGCTGGGCAAGGTCGTCCGTCGGCCCATCGGGGGCGCCGACGGCCGGGTTGCCTTCGTGGCGCAGGACAAACCGCTGTACCGGCAGTTCAGCGTGGCGGACATGCTGCGGCTGGGCGGCCGCCTGAACGAGGTGTGGGACCAGGCGCGGGCGCGGCGCTGGCTGGAGCGCTTCGACATCCCGCTCAACCGCCCGTGCGGGAAGCTGTCCGGCGGCCAGCAGGCACAGGTGGCCTTCGCCGTCGCCCTCGGCTCCCGGCCGTCGGTGCTGCTCCTGGACGAGCCGCTGGCGAACCTCGATCCGCTGGCCCGCCGCGAGGTCACCGCGGAACTGCTCACCGAGGTCGCCGACAGCGGGATGACCGTGCTGCTGTCCACGCACGTGGTCGCCGAGCTGGGCGGCGTGGCCGATCACCTGCTGCTGCTCGACCACGGCCGGCTCCGGCTCGACGGCGACCTCGACGAGTTGCTGGCGGCCCACGTGCGGTGGATCGGCCCGCGTTCGGCCGACCCGCCCGTGCCCGGGGAGGTGGTGCACGTCCGGCACACCGAATCGCAGTCGCAGTTCCTGCTGCGAATGCCCGGAGGCGCCACCGCGCCGGTCGCCGAGCCGCCCTGGACGACCCGGCCGGTAACCCTGGAAGACCTTGTCCTGGCCCACCTTTCCACCAGCAAGGAGAGCGCGGCATGACCACCGCCATCGCTGTTCCCGAGCCGCGCGTCCGGTCCGCCGTGGCCCTGCGCGACCTGCTCTGGCTGACCTGGCGGCAGCACCGCTGGTTCCTCGTCGGCGGGTTCGTCCTCGTCGCCGCGACGACCGGGCTGCTCCTGTGGCAGGCCGCGCAGATGCGCGGGCTGCTGCCCCAGGTGCAGGCCTGCCAAGGTGGCTGCGCGTCCGGCGACGCGTGGCGCGGGCACGAGGACTTCGCGACGAACCTCGAGCGGGGTGGTCTCGCCGTCATCGCCACCGCGATCGCCGTTTTCCTGGGGGCGCCGCTGGTGTCCCGCGAGTACGAGCAGCGCACCCACCTGATCGCCTGGACCCAGGACGTCAGCCCGGGGCGCTGGCTGGTGGCCAAGGCCGCCGTACTCGCCGTCGCGGCGGCGGGCCTGGTGCTGGTGTTCACCGTCGGCGTCACCGCGGTCGAGGGGGTGCGCGAAGAGGCGGGCGCCGACGTCACCGCGTTCACGCCGTGGGAGTACCAGGTCTTCGACACCTCGGCGCCGGTGTTCCTGGCCTACACGTTGTTCGCGCTCGCCCTCGGCATCGCGGTGGGCACGCTGGTCCGGCGGACCGTCCCGGCCATGGCGATCACCTTCGTCGCGTTCGCCGCGGTCCGGCTCGGCCTGTACTTCGCCCGGCCGTACTTCCTGCCGCCGCTGGTAATGACCCAGCCGCTCGGCGAAGACAAGATCGAAATCGTGGCGGACCGGCCGCCGAACTCGCTCCACGTCGAGTCGGGATTCACCGATGCGGCGGGGAACCGGATGGACGGGCTCCCGAACCTGTGCGGGGGAACGCAGCGCGAGTGGGTTCCGTGCCTGCGCGCGCACGGGGTGACCGGGTACACCGAGTGGCTCCAGCCGGGCAGCCGGGTCCTGCTGTTCCAGTGGATGGAGATCGGTTTCTTCGCCGTGTTCGCCGTCGCCCTGTTCGTCCTCGCCTGGCGCCGGGTGCGGGCCCGTACCGTGGCCTGATGTTCGCCGGGCCGTCAGCCGCCGCACATGATCACCGGACAGAGTGTTCCCCGACGACTGGGGCATCGAGGAGGTTTTCGTGGCTGACGGGATATCGAGGCGAGGGGCGCTGGGCATCGCCGGTGCGGCCGGGGTGGCCGGATTGCTGAGCACCGGGACCGCCGAAGGTTCGCCGGGCCGGGCGGTGATCGGTCCGGCGCGCGGCGACCGGCTGCACGTGATCACGTTCAACATCCGGTATGACGCCAAGGCCGCGCCCGGCACCCCCGATTCGTGGACCGACCGGCGTCCGGTGCTGGCCGAGTTCCTGCGGACCGAGCGGCCGACCGTGCTCGGCGTCCAGGAAGCGTTGTACCACCAGGTGAAGCAGGTGGCGGAGGATCTGCCGAACGGGTTCGAGTGGATCGGGCTGGGCCGGGAAGGCGGCGGGCGCGGCGAGTTCATGGCGGTGTACTACGACACGCGCCGCCTGGAACCGCTCGACTACGACCACTTCTGGTTGTCCGACACTCCGCTCGTGATCGGGTCGAAGTCGTGGGGCAACACCGTGGTCCGGATGGTCACCTGGGTGCGGTTCCTCGACCGCCGCACCGGCCGGGAGTTCGTGCACGTGAACACCCACTTCGACCACCAGTCGGAGAACGCGCGCCAGCGCTCGGCGGCACTGGTGCGGGACCGGATCGCCGGTTTCGACCCGGCGCTGCCGGTGGTGCTGACCGGCGACTTCAACACGGCGGCGGAGAAGACCGAGTCGTACCGGATCCTGGTGACCGCGGGTGGCCTGGCGGACACCTGGCTCGCGGCGGAGCAGCGGGTGACCCCGCAGTGGGGCACGTTCCCGGGGTACAAGGATCCGGTGCTGGGCGGTGACCGGATCGACTGGATCCTGGCGAACTCCCGGGTGCGGGTGGAGCAGGCGGCGATCAACACGTTCCGCGTGCGTGGCCGCTGGCCCTCGGACCACGCCCCGGTGCAGGCGCTGCTGCGGCTGGCTTGATCCCAAGGGGGTCTCAGTGTGGGGTTTCGCGCGCGGCAGGGGCCCCGGCCCGCCGCGAGTCCCCCCGTTCCGGTCGCCGAGTTCCACACTCGGGCAAGTGAACTACACACTCGGGCAACCGAAATACACACTCGGGACCACCCCGCGACACCGGTCGACGTCCCGGCGCCCACCGCGACCGGGAAACCTGCTGGGTACCGCACACCCGGCATCCGGCATCCCGAATACGCCTGCGGGACCCGCGGGGACAACTCGCCTGCCCGAGTGTGTAACTCGGGTGCCTGAACGTGTAATTCGCGTGCCCGAACGTGTAATTCGCGTGCCTGAGTGTGCAACTCGCGGCGGCGGGGCAGCACCGCCAACTGCGGGTCCCCGCGCGCCGCGAGTTCCCCGTTTCGGGCGTCCGAGTTCCGGATTCAGCTGGGGGTGGTGAGGTCGAGGGTGGTGCCGAGTATTCGAGTGCCCGCCTCGGTGAGGGTGACCGCGCGTTGCCGGGGTACCCGGGCCAGCATCCCGCGTTCGAGCAGCGCGGTCAGCAGGCTGGTGCCCAGCGGACCGGCCAGGTGGGGGCGCCGGGCGCTCCAGTCGTGGCAGGTGCGCAGCGGCGCCGCGCCCTCGAGTTCGGTGCGGATGCCGAGTTCGCCGAGCACCTGCGGGGCGCGCGGGCCCAGCACCCAGTGGCGGTCCGCCGACCCCGGCGATTCGAGGGTGCGGATCGCGTCCCGGGCGATGAGCGCGTCGGTGATGGCGACCGAAAGATCACCGGCGAGGTGGTCGTAACAGATCCGGGCGAACCGCAGCGCCTGCCCGCGCCGGCTCTGCCGCAGGGACTGGACCGGGCGTGGCGGCGCGAGCCCGGCCAGCGTCTCGAGGGTGGCCGCGATCTCGGCGCCCGCGATGCGGTAGTAGCGGAAGCGCCCGGCCTGGGTGACCGCGACCAGCCCGCCCTCCAGCAGCTTGCGCAGATGCGCGCTGGTCGCCGGCGTGGACAGGCCGGCCTCGATGGCCAGCGCGGTCGCGGGCAGTTCGTGGTTCGCGGCGAGGGCGAGGAGGATGCGCGCCCGCGCCGGCTCGCCGAACAGGGCCGCGACGGCGGCCACGTCGGCGTCCCCTCCCTCGCCGTCTCGGCCGCAGATCGTCATGACTTCGATGTTGCCAGACATTTCTGTCTGGCTGGAAATAACTTCGGGGCAGTATCAATCGCGTGACCGACAGTGCTCCCGTCGCCGCGGTGCGGCCGGAAAGATCCGGTGGGCGGCGGCGGGGTTGGGGGCTCGCCGGGGTGTGCCTCGGCTTCGCGCTGGTGATTCTCGACGCCAACGTGCTGAACGTCGCGGTGCCGACCTTGCGCGATCAGCTGGGCGCCGACACCAGCGAACTGCTCTGGATCGTGGACGCGTACACGCTGGCCTTCGCCGGGCTCCTGCTGTCCACCGGTTTGCTCGGGGACCGCTGGGGGGCGCGGCGGGGTTTCCTGGCCGGGGCGATCGTGTTCACCGCGGCTTCGCTCGCCTGCGGATTCGCCCCGAATGTGGCCTGGCTGATCGCGGCGCGGGTGCTGCAGGGAATCGGCGCGGCCCTGCTGGCCCCGACCTCGCTGGCGCTCATCCACGCGGCATACCGCGAGAAACGGGCGCGGGCCAAGGCGCTGGGCACCTGGGCGGCGATCTCCGGGATCGCTTTCGCCACCGGGCCCGTCGTCGGGGGCGGGCTCGTCCAGACCATCGGCTGGCGGGGGATCTTCCTGATCAACATCCCGCTCGGCGCCGCGGCGATCCTGCTGGTGTGGTGGCATCTGGACCGATCGCCGTCGCGCCGCATCGCCCTCGACCACACCGGTCAGGTCCTGGCGGCGATCACCTTGACCGCCGCCACGGCCGGGCTGATCGAGGCCAGCCGGCTGGGCTGGGACGCACCGCTGGTGCTCGGCGCCTTCGCGCTCGCGCTGGCCGGTCTGGTGGGTTTCGTCGCCTGGGAACGGCGCCTGGACCAGCCGTTGATCCCGCGTGCGGTGCTCACCTCCCCGCCGCTGCGCGCGGGGCTCATCGCGGGCGCGGCGTTCAACTTCTCGCTGTACGGCTCGTTCTTCGTGTACACGCTCGCCCTGCAGCACGATCGCGGGTACTCGCCGCTGCTCACCGGGCTCGCTTTCCTGCCGCTCACCGCCATGCACACCCCGGTGGCGACCTGGCTCGCCGGCCCGTGGACCGCGGGGCGCGGCCCGCGCGGACCGCTGCTGATCGGGCAGCTCTGCGCCACCGCCGGAACGGCCGGGTTCGCCTTCGCCGGCTCGACGTCCTACCCGCTGCTCGCGGTGGCGCTGCTGGTGTTCGGGCTCGGCTCGGGACTGATCACCACGTCGATGACCGCGCTCGTCCTCGCGCACGCCCCTGCGGACGGCGTGGGCGTCTCCTCCGGCCTGCTCAACGCGAGCCGTCAGTTCGGCGGGGTGCTCGGCGTCGCGTTGCTCGGTTCCCTGACCGCCGACCAGGTCACCGCCCGGATCCCGGCCGCCGAGGCGGTCGCCGCCGTCGTCCTCGCGCTCGCCGTGCTGGCCACCGCGCGCGGCGCCCGCACTTGAACGCGACAAACCCCTGCCCGGCAAGGAGAATCGATGCGGAACGCGACAGTACCGCTGGTGATCATCGGGGCCGGACCGTATGGCCTGGCCCTGTCGGCGCAGTGCCGGCAGGCGGGCGTCGACCACCTCGTCTTCGGTCGGCCGATGTCGTTCTGGAGCGAGCAGATGCCGTCCGGGATGCTGTTGCGGTCCACCTGCGACTGGCATCTGGACCCGCTGGAGACCTACACCCTGGAGCGCTACGCGGCCGACCACGGGCTCGGCCCCGGGGAACTGGACCCGATCCCGTTGCCCCGCTACCTCGACTACGCCGCCTGGTTCCAGGAAAAACGCGGCCTGGTCACCGATCCGCGGCTGGTGTCCCGGCTGGACCTGGTGAGCGCGCGGCCCGGCCGGTTCCGGCTCGCGCTGGACGACGGGACCGAACTCGAGGCGCGGCAGGTCGTCGTGGCCACCGGGATGGGCGCCTGCGCGCACATCCCGGACGAACTCGCCGAACGCCTGCCCGCCGGATCGTTCGCGCACACGAGCGCCTGCGCCGACTTGACCGCGCTGTCCGGGAAGTCCTGCCTCATCGTCGGAGGCCGGCAGAGCGCGTTCGAATGGGCGGCGCTGGCCGCCGAGGCGGGCGCCGCCGAGGTGCACGTCTCCCACCGGCACGCCACCCCGCGGTTCGCGCCGGCGGACTGGACCTGGGTCACCCCGCTGCTGGACCGGTTCGAAGCCGATCCCGGCTGGTACCGCGAGTTGACCGGCGCGGAACGGGACGAGATCACGCATCGGATGTGGCGCATCGGCCGGATGCAGCTCGAGGCCTGGCTGGCGCCCCGGCTCGACCGGCCCGCGGTGCGCCTGTGGCCGGAGTCCCGGGTGCGGTCCGCGCACCGCACGCCCGGCGGCGCGGTGCGGGTCGAACTCGACACCGGGACCACCCTCACGGCCGACCGGATCCTGCTGGCCACCGGCTACCGGATGGACGTCCGGCGGCTGCCGTTCCTGACCGCGGGTTCGGCGCTCGGCGGCGTCGAGGTGGCCGACGGGTTCCCGGTCCTGGACGAATTCTTCCGCAGCACCGTTCCCGGCCTGTATTTCACGAGCAGATTCGCCGTGCGCGATTTCGGGCACTTCTTCGATTTCACCGCGGCCGCGCGGATTTCCGCCCGCATGATCACCGAGGCCGTGCGCGCGAATTCGTCCTGAACTCCGCCCTGACCTAAGGGCGCGAAGGAATCGCAGAAATTGGGGTAATGTGATGAATGTTACGTTACATGGGGTCAAGAGATCCTGCTTGCACAACATCCGGGTCACTTCGGCCGTGCCGTTCTCCGACGCCGAAGTTCCCGAGGGGCTCGTGCTGCCGGAGGCGATGCTGGCCCTGGCCGATCTGGTCCCGTTCGAGCAGGTGATCGTCACCAAGATCGGTGGCGACAACTGGATGAATCGCATGTACACCTACGTGCTGCCCGGGGACACCGAGGAGGTGGAGGCGCGCGGATCGGTGGCGCACCTGCTCGGCAGCGGGGACGTCTGCTGCGCGATCTCGCGGACCACGCTGGATCAGAGCCAGTATCGCGACCACGTCGGGGAGTCCGCCGGGCTGCCGCTGATCGACGTGCGCTTCTATCCCGACGACGCGCGGACCAACGACTACGGCACGGTGAAGGTCCAATTGGAAAGCGGCGGGAACTCCCGCCGGGTCGACGCCATTCCCGACGAACTCGTCGAGCGGCGCCGGGAACTGCCGAGGACCGTGCTGTCCAATCTGCTCACCGGCCTCCAGATCCAGGAGGTGGAACGGCGCGGCTGCATCGAAATGAGCGCCGAACTGCCCATCGAATACATGCGCCGCGCCGGATTCTGCGTCAACCAGAGCATCTTCGTCTACAACTGCAGCCGGGGCGGGGCGTCCGCCGAGAGCTACGTCGTGCCGAGCCTGACGAAGAAGACGATCGGGATCTCCGGCGCGCTGTCGGCGGTGGCCGACGTGGGGGACCGGATCGCCGAAGCCGCCTACGTCAGCACGACCGAGCGGTTCACCCCGACCATCTGCGACCTGCGCCGGGAGCCGGTGCTCACCGCGTAGGCCGGCGTACCGGCGCGTCCTCGGCGGGTCGGCGCCGAGCAGCGGGTAGCCTCGCACCTCGAACTTGTGTTCGGCGAGGAGGAGGTCAGGTGCGAGTGCTCGGCGTCGACCCCGGGCTGACGCGGTGCGGGCTCGGCGTGGTGGACGGGGGCACCGGCCGGTCGGTCAGCTGCGTCGCGGTCGACGTGGTCCGCACCCCGGTCGAGGCGTCGCTGGCGGAACGGCTGCTCGCGGTGTCCGACCGGGTCGAGGAATGGCTGGACGCCTACCGCCCGGCGGCGGTCGCCGTGGAACGGGTGTTCAGCCAGCACAACGTGCGCACCGCGATGGGCACCGCGCAGGCCGGGGGCGTGGTCGCGCTGGCCGCCGCCCGGCGGGGGCTGCCGGTCGTCTTCCACACGCCGAGCGAGGTCAAGGCCGCGGTCACCGGTTCCGGCCGGGCGGACAAGGCGCAGGTCACCGGCATGGTGACCAGGCTGCTGGGGCTGGCCGAGAAGCCGCGTCCGGCCGACGCCGCCGACGCGCTGGCGCTGGCCATCTGCCACCTGTGGCGGGAACCGATGCGCGTGCGGCTCGCCGAGGCCGAGGCGCGCGCGGCCGAACTGGCCCGCACGCACAAGGCGCGGCTGGCGGCGGCCGCGAGGAACGCGAACTCGGCGGCGCGAACGGTGAACACGAGGAGGGCGGGGCGATGATTTCGTCGGTGCGCGGTGAGGTGCTGTCCATCGGGCTGGACCACGTGGTGGTGGAGGTCGGCGGGGTGGGCTTCGCGGTGCAGGCGACCCCGGCCACGCTGGCCACCCTCCGGCGCGGCGAGCAGGCGCGGCTGCACACCTCGCTCGTGGTGCGGGAGGACTCGCTCACCCTGTTCGGCTTCGCCGACGTCGAGGCGCGCGAGCTGTTCACGCTGCTGCAGACGGTGTCCGGGATCGGGCCGCGGCTGGCGCTCGCCGCGCTCGCGGTGCTCGATCCGGACAAGCTGCGGACCGCGCTGGCCGAAGGCAACATCACCGTGCTCACCCAGGTGCCCGGGATCGGCCGCAAGGGCGCCGAGCGGCTGACCCTGGAACTGCGGGACAAGGTGGTCGCCGCGCCGGGCGGCGCGGAGGCCGGCGCGGTTCCCGTCGCGGCCGGTGCGGTCCGGGGCGAAGTCGTCGAGGCGCTCACCGGCCTCGGTTTCGCGGCGAAGCAGGCCGAGCAGGCCGTGGACAAGGTGCTCGCCGGGGACGGCGCCGACGGCACCACCTCGAGCGTGCTGCGCGCGGCGCTGGCCACCCTCGGCCGCAAGCGTTAGGGCCGGGCGTGGACCATGAGCACATGACCGAGCCGGACGACGAGACGTTGTCCGCGCTCGCCCAGAACGGCGAGCGGGACGTGGAAACCACGCTGCGGCCGCGCAAACTCGCGGAGTTCGTCGGTCAGCCGCGCGTGCGCGAGCAGCTCGAGCTCGTGCTGGAGAGCGCGCGGCGGCGCGGGGTCCCGCCCGATCACGTGCTGCTGTCCGGCCCGCCCGGGCTCGGCAAGACCAGCCTCGCGATGATCGTCGCGGCCGAACTCGGCGCGGCCATCCGGATCACCTCGGGCCCCGCGCTGGAACGCGCCGGCGACCTCGCCGCGATGCTGTCCAACCTGGCCGAGGGCGACGTGCTGTTCATCGACGAGATCCACCGCATCGCCCGGCCCGCCGAGGAAATGCTCTACCTGGCGATGGAGGACTTCCGGGTCGACGTGGTGGTCGGCAAGGGGCCCGGCGCCACCAGCATCCCGCTGGAGATCGCGCCGTTCACCCTGGTCGGGGCCACCACCCGGTCCGGCGCGCTGACCGGGCCGCTGCGCGACCGCTTCGGCTTCACCGGGCAGATGGAGTTCTACGCCGACGACGAGCTCGAGCAGGTGGTCCGGCGGGCCTCGACGATCCTCGGCATCGAGGTCGACCCCGCGGGCTGCGGGGAGATCGCCCGCCGCTCCCGGGGCACCCCCCGGATCGCGAACCGGCTGCTGCGCCGGGTCCGCGACTACGCCGAGGTCCGCGCGGACGGCCGGATCACCCTGGACGTCACGCAGGCGGCGCTCCAGGTCTACGACGTCGACGAGCTCGGGCTCGACCGGCTCGACCGGGCCGTGCTCTCCGCGCTGGTCCGGTCGTTCGGCGGCGGACCGGTCGGCGTGTCGACGCTGGCGGTGGCGGTCGGGGAGGAGCCGACTACCGTGGAGGAGGTGTGTGAGCCGTACCTGGTGCGCGCCGGTATGCTCGCCCGCACTCCGCGTGGCCGGGTCGCTACCCCGGCGGCGTGGGAGCATCTCGGCCTGCGCGCGCCGGACGACTGCGGTCGCTTCGACGCCGCGACGCCGAGCTTGTTCGACTAGCAGCACCGGGTGCTGGTGTTTCGCGAGGCACCTGGCACACTCGAAAGAGCACATCCTTCAACAACCGGACGTTTCGACTACCATGCGGCGTCCGCCGAATGGAGAATCATGAATCAGTTATTGCTGCCGCTGCTCCTCATGCTCGTCGTCGCGATCCCGCTGGTGATGGGTACGCGCAAGCAGAAGAAGATGGCGCAGCAGCAGCAGGAGCTGCAGAACAGCCTGAGCGAGGGCGACCGGGTGATGACCACCTCGGGCCTGTACGGCACCGTCGCCGACACCAGCGACGACACGACCATCGACATCGAGATCGCGCCGGGCGTGGTGACCACGTGGCTGCGGCAGGCGGTGCGCGAGAAGGTCAACCCGGTGCTCGACGAGGACGAGTCCGACTCGACCGACGAGGTCGTGGCCGAGACCAGCGAGTCCGCTGTCGAGGCCAAGGAGACCACCGAGGACGAGAAGCCGGGCCCGCAGGTCGCTCCGCCGCTGGAGCACGGCAAGAAGTAATACTTTCGTCGCGCTTTGGTCGCCCGCACCGAGTTTTCGGTGCGGGTCCAACGCCGGGCTCACCCAGCACCGAGTAGTGTCTCGGTGCTGCTGGCGTGTCCGGCGTCTCACTGGCGCGCGGGGGCGCCGTCCGCTGCACCAGACCCCATCGAGGAAGATCCACTTCGAGGAGAACGACCACCGTGGCACCACCGGCCGGGCAGATCCGCCCGGGACGCTATCTCGCCTTCTTCGCTCTGATCGTGGTGGCGCTCTACGCGCTGGTGTTCTTCACCGGTGACGGGAAGCCGACCCCGAAGCTGGGGATCGATCTCCAGGGCGGCACCCGGGTCACGCTCACCGCGCGGACGCCGGACGGCGGCCAGCCGTCCCGGGAATCCCTCAACCAGGCGCGCCAGATCATCGAGACCCGGGTCAACGGGATCGGGGTGAGCGGCGCCAAGGTGGTCCTGGACGGCAACAACGTCGTGATCACCGTGCCCGGCGAGGGCGGCGAACAGGCGAAGAACCTGGGCCGCACCGCCAAGCTCGGCTTCCGCAAGGTGATCAACGCGCAGCCGGTGACGCCGCAGCAGGCGCCGCCCCCGGCGAACGGGCAGCAGCCGCCACCGGCCTCGGGCCAGCCGTCGCAGCCGGGTCAGCCGCCGCAGGGCGGGCAGGCTCCGCAGGGCGGCGGTTCCGGCGCCGGTGCCGCGCCCCAGCAGGGACAGCCGACGCCGCCCCCGAGCGACGGGTCGGTGGACGAGCAGACCGCGAAGGAGATCCAGGCCGCTCGCGCGCAGCGGCAGAACCCCGCGCTGGTGCCCGCCGAGGGCGACCAGGCGGGCGCCGCGGTCGCGCAGCAGCTGCAGGCGCAGGCCATGGCCGCGCTGCAGTGCGGTGCGGCGGATCCGTTGCAGGGCAACGACGATCCGAACCTCCCGCTGGTGGCGTGCGACGACAAGGGCACCGAGAAGTACGTGCTCGGGCCGGTGTTCCTGGACGGCACCGAGGTGGACAACGCGCAGTCCTCGCCACCCGCGCAGGGCAAGGCCGGTTGGACCGTGGACATGCAGTTCAAGTCCAAGGGCACCGAGATCTGGCGGGACTTCACCTCGAAGAACGTCCAGCAGCGCGCGGCGTTCGTGCTGGACACCAAGGTGCAGTCCGCGCCGACGATCCAGAACGCGATCATCGACGGCAAGACCCAGATCAGCGGCCAGTTCACCCAGGCGGAGACGAAGAACCTGGCCGATATCCTGAAGTACGGTTCGCTGCCGCTCTCGTTCGCCTCTTCGGACGCGACCACGGTGTCGGCGACGCTGGGGCTGGCCTCGCTGCAGGCGGGCCTGATCGCCGGTGGTATCGGGCTGGCGCTGGTGTTCCTCTACTGCCTGGTCTACTACCGGCTGCTCGGCGCCCTGACGATCCTGTCGCTCGCGTTGTCGGCGGTGATCGTCTACGCGGTGCTCGTGCTGCTCGGCCGCTGGATCGGGTTCACCCTGGACCTGGCCGGGGTCGCCGGGTTCATCATCGCGATCGGTATCACCGCGGACTCGTTCGTGGTGTTCTTCGAACGGCTCAAGGACGAGGTCCGCGAAGGCCGTTCGTTCCGCTCGGCGGTGCCGCGCGGCTGGGTGCGCGCCAAACGCACGATCCTGGCCTCGGACGCGATCCTGTTCCTGGCCTCGGCGGTGCTCTACGCGCTGGCCGTCGGCGAGGTGCAGGGCTTCGCCTTCACCCTGGGCATGTCCACGGTGCTCGACCTGATCGTGGTGTTCCTGGTGACCCACCCGCTGGTGGCCCTGGCGGCGAAGTCGAAGACGTTGTCCAAACCGAAGCTCACCGGGCTCGGCGGGGTGCAGGAACTCGGCGCGCAGCGCCGATCGGCCAAGTCCGCCGCGGCGGCCGTGAAGGAGGCGTGACGTGACCGAGAAGAAGGAAAGCGTCTTCCACCGGCTCTACGTCGGCACCGGTGCGTTCGACATCATCGGCGCGCGCAAGCGCTGGTACCTGTTCTTCGGGGCGCTGGTGCTGGTGTGCCTGGCCTCGATCGGGATCAAGCAGTTCCACCTCGGCATCGAGTTCGTGGGCGGCACCCAGATCCAGATGCCCGCGCACAGCGTGCGCGGGGAGATCGACGACCAGCGCGCCAAGGACGTGTTCTCCGAGGCCCTGGGCAAGAGCGCCGACGAGGTGCAGAAGGTCGGCACCGGCGGGTCGGCGAGCATCCAGATCCGGTCCGAGTCGCTGAACCAGGGCGAGGTCGCCAAGGTCAAGCAGGCCCTGTTCGACAAGCTGCAGCCGGTCGGGGCGAACGGGCAGCCCAGCCCGCAGGTGATCAGCGACAGCGCGGTCAGCTCCTCGTGGGGCGGCGAGATCTCGCGGCAGGCGTTGATCGCGCTGGCGGTGTTCATCGTGCTGGTGACGATCTTCCTGGCCGTCTACTTCGAGCGGTGGATGGCGGTCGCGGCGCTCATCTCGCTGATCCACGACATCATCGTCACCGCGGGCGTGTACTCGCTGATCGGCTTCGAGGTCACCCCGGCGACGGTGATCGGCCTGCTGACCATTCTCGGGTTCTCGCTGTACGACACGGTGGTGGTGTTCGACAAGGTCAAGGAGAACTCGCGCGGCCTGCTCGGCCTGACGCGGCGCAACTACGCCGAGACCGCGAACCTGGCGCTCAACCAGACGCTCATGCGGTCGATCAACACCTCGGTGATCGCCTTGCTGCCGGTGCTCGGCCTGCTGGTGATCGGCGCGATCGTGCTGGGCGTCGGCACGCTGCAGGACCTGGCGCTGGTGCAGATGACCGGCATGCTGACCGGTGTCATGTCCTCGCTGTTCCTGGCCACGCCGCTGCTGGTCGACTTCAAGATGCGCGACCCGAAGTACAAGCAGCAGGCCGAACGGGTCGCGAACCGGCGGAAGAACCTGGCCCGCAAGGCCGCCGACCGCGAGGCCGAACTGGACACCACCGACGACGAGGCGTTGCAGGCCGAGCTGCGCAAGGAGAAGGCGTACGCGGCGGCCGCGAGCGTGCCGACGCGGAACCCGAAGGCCAGCCCGCGGCGCGGGCGGCCGTCGGGCAAGCGGCGGAAGTAGGCCCGTGCGGCTCGACGAGGCCCTCGGCCTGATCGCCGAGGTCCCGGACTTCCCCGAACCGGGCGTGCTCTTCCGCGACCTGTCCCCGCTGTTCGCCCACCCGGACGGGTTCGCCACCGTGGTCGACGCACTGGCCGATACCCTCGATCCCCAGGTCGAGGTATTGGCCGCGCTGGAGGCCCGTGGTTTCCTGCTGGCAGCGGCGATCGGGTACGCCCGGGGGCTCGGGGTGGCCGTGGTCCGCAAACCGGGGAAGCTCCCCTCGGTCGCCGGGCGGATCGCCTACGACCTGGAGTACGGCAGCGCCGCGCTGGAACTGCCGGTCGGCGTGCTCCGGCCGGGGCAGCGGGTGGCCGTCGTCGACGACGTGCTGGCCACCGGCGGCACCGTCCGGGCCGCCTGCGAGCTGGTCGAGCAGGCCGGGGCGAAGGTCGCCGGGATCTCGGTGGTGCTCGAGCTGGCGGCCCTGAGCGGGCGTGCGGCGCTGGGGGATCGGTCGGTCCGGGCACTGAGCGTGACCTAGGGCACGTCCTGTTCACCGGGCGCTACAGCGCCGGGTGGCGGCCGAGGGTTACGCTGGACGTCCTAGAGGCCGCGCGATCAGCAGGAGGTGCGGTTGAGCCAGGAACTCGATTCCTCGGTGGCTGCCCACGACAGTGCGGATTCCCGCGCGCCCCACCAGGGCGTCACCAGGGCGCCGTCGGCGACCAGGCGCGTCCGCGCCCGGCTGGCCCGCCGGATCACCGCGCAGCGTGCCGCCTCGGTCAAGCAGGTGCTCGAACCGCTGGCCGCGGTGCACCGCGAACTGCACCCGAACGCCGATCTCGCCCTGCTGCAGCACGCCTACGACGTCGCCGAGGAGCTGCACCGCGATCAGCGCCGCAAGTCCGGCGACCCGTACATCACGCATCCGCTCGCGGTGGCCACCATCCTCGCCGAGCTCGGCATGGACACCATCACGCTGGTCGCCGCGCTGCTGCACGACACCGTCGAGGACACCGGCTATTCGCTGGAGAAGCTGTCGGCCGACTTCGGCGATGAGGTCGCCCGGCTGGTCGACGGCGTGACCAAACTGGACAAGGTCAAACTCGGCAACGCGGCGGAGGCCGAGACCATCCGCAAGATGGTCATCGCGATGGCGCGGGATCCCCGGGTGCTGGTGATCAAGCTCGCCGACCGGCTGCACAACATGCGGACCATGCGGTTCCTGCCGCCGGAGAAGCAGGCGCGCAAGGCGCGGGAGACCCTCGAGGTGCTCGCCCCGCTCGCGCACCGGCTCGGCATGGCGACCGTCAAATGGGAACTGGAGGATCTGGCGTTCGCCATCCTGCAGCCCAAGAAGTACGACGAGATCGTCCGGCTGGTCGCGGACCGGGCGCCGTCGCGGGACATCTACCTGCGTTCGGTGATCGGCGAGCTGTCCAGTCAGCTGGCCGGGTCCCGGATCACCGCGAAGGTCGAGGGCCGGCCGAAGCACTACTACTCGATCCACCAGAAGATGATCGTCCGCGGCCGCGAACTCGACGACATCCACGATCTGGTCGGCGTGCGGATCCTGGTGGAGGACGTCCGCGACTGCTACGCGGCGATGGGCGTGGTGCACGCGCTGTGGCAGCCGATGCCCGGCCGGTTCAAGGACTACATCGCGCAGCCCCGGTTCGGGGTCTACAAGTCCTTGCACACCACGGTGATCGGCCCGGACGGCAAACCGCTCGAGGTGCAGATCCGGACCTACGAGATGCACCACACCGCCGAGTACGGCATCGCCGCGCACTGGCGGTACAAGGAGACCAAGGGCACCCATTCGGGCAACTCGGTCGACGTCGACGAGATGGCGTGGATGCGCCAGCTGCTCGACTGGCAGCGGGAGGCGGCCGATCCGGGCGAGTTCCTCGACTCCCTGCGCTACGAGCTGGCGACCCGCGAGATCTTCGTGTTCACGCCGAAGGGCGACGTGATCACGCTGCCGGTGGGCTCCACCCCGGTCGACTTCGCCTACGCGGTGCACACCGAGGTCGGGCACCGCTGCATCGGCGCGCGGGTCAACGGCCGCCTGGTCGCCCTGGAACGCAAGCTGGAGAACGGCGAGGTCGTCGAGATCTTCACCTCGAAGGCCGAGGGCGCCGGGCCGAGCCGGGACTGGCTGTCGTTCGCCGGTTCGCCGAAGGCCCGCGCGAAGATCCGGCAGTGGTTCGCCAAGGAGCGCCGCGACGAGGCCATCGAAGCGGGCAAGGAGGCGATCACCAAGGAGGTCCGCAAGATCGGGCTTCCGTTGCAGCGCCTGGTTTCCGCCGAGGCGATGGGTGCGCTGGCGGCCGAGTTGCGGCATCCGGACATCAGCTCGCTCTACGCCGCGGTCGGCGAGGGCCACACCAGCGCCAAGCACGTCGTGCAGCGCCTGGTCGCCCTGATCGGGGGCGTGGAGGAGGCGGAGGAGGAGCTCGCCGAGCGGTCCACACCGTCCACGGTCACCCGGCGGCGCGGCTCCAACGACGTCGGCGTCGTGGTCAAGGGCGCCAGCGATATCTGGACCAAACTGGCCCGCTGCTGCACTCCGGTGCCCGGCGACGAGATCCTCGGGTTCGTGACCCGGGGCGGTGGCGTGAGCGTGCACCGCACCGACTGCACGAACGCCGACGAACTGCGCGCGCAGCCGGAGCGGCTGGTCGAGGTCGAATGGGCGCCCTCGGAAACCTCGATCTTCCTGGTCGCCATCCAGGTGGAGGCGCTGGACCGGCACCGGTTGCTCTCGGACGTGACCAAGGTGCTCGCCGACGAGAAGGTGAACATCCTGTCCGCGTCGGTGACCACCTCGCGGGACCGGGTGGCGGTGAGCCGGTTCTCCTTCGAGATGGGCGATCCGAAGCACCTCGGCCACGTGCTGAAGGTGGTGCGCGGCGTGGAGGGCGTCTACGACGTCTACCGGGTCACTTCGGCGTCTTGACCTTGGCCGGGAAGGTCACGCCGGTCAGTTCCTCGGACAGCGTCCAGAGCCGTTTCGCGGCGGCCGGATCGCTCGCGGCCGCGGTCCGGCCGACCAGGGCCGGGCCGCCGCGCATCTCGCCGGGCCCGTCGGGACCGACGTAGCTCGCCCCCGGCAGGTCCTGGGTCGCGGCGTACAGCGTCGGCAGCGCGCCCGCGTGGTTGTCCTGGGCGATGAACCGGTTGCCGATCGCCATCAGCTTGTTCAGCACCGCGCTGCCGCTGCGGCCCTGCAGGTTGGTCGCCGCCCAGCCCGGATGCGCGGCCAGCGCGCGCACCGGTGAGCCGGATGCGGCGAGCCTGCGCTGCAGTTCCAGCGTGAACAGCAGATTGGCCAGTTTGGACTGGGCGTAGGCGCTCCACGGCGAGTACTCGCCGGTCAGGTTCGGGTTGTCGAAACGGATTCCCTTGGTGCGCCGGTGGGCCCCGGACGACACGGTGACCACGCGGCCGGTCACGTGCGGCAGCAGCAGATTGGTCAGCGCGAAGTGGCCGAGGTGGTTGGTGCCGAACTGGGTCTCGAAGCCGTCCTTGGTCTGGGACTCCGGGATGGCCATCACCCCGGCGTTGTTGATCAGCAGGTCCAGCTCGCCCGTCCAGGATTCCGCGAACTCGCGCACCGACGCCAGGTCGGCGAGGTCGAGGCGGCGGACCTCGGTGCTGCCCTGGACCGCGCGCGCGGCCGCCCGGCCGCGTTCGGGATCGCGCACGGCGAGCACGACCCGGGCGCCCGCCCGGGCCAGCGCCTCGGTGGTGGCGATGCCGAGCCCGCTGTTGGCGCCGGTGACGATCGCGGTCCGGCCGGTGAGATCGGGGAGGTCGGTTGCGTTCCAATTAGTCATGTCCGCCAATGTAGGCAGTGACTACAATGATGTCAATGCCAACAATGATGACGGTGACAACATATCGTTATGCTGATCGGCATGCGCCGTTACCACCATGGAGACCTGCGGGCCGCGCTGCTCGAACGCGCGGAACAGACGTTGCGGGAGAAGGGCGTGGAGGCGCTGTCGCTGCGGGAGCTGGCCCGGGACATCGGGGTCAGCCACGCCGCGCCCAGCAGGCATTTCAAGGACAAGCGGGCGCTGCTCGACGCGCTCGCGCTCGCCGGGTTCGAGCGGTTGCTGGGCGATCTCGAGCGCGCCGGGCGGACCGAAGGCGCGTTCACCGACCGGCTCGTCGCGGTGGCCCGGGCCTATGTGGACTTCGCGGTCGGCGACGCGGAACTGCTCGACGTGATGTACACCGGCAAGCACGCCCCGGACGCGTCCGCCGAACTGACCGCCGCCGGGCACCGGATGGGCGTCCTGATGCACGAGGTGCTCGCCGAGGGCCAGCGCGCCGGGGAGGTCCGCGCGGGCGACCCCGGGCGCATCGCCCTGGCGGCTTTCGCGGCCCTGCACGGATTCGCCAGCCTCGCCGCGAGCGCCATGGTGCCCGTCGAGGGCTTGCACGAGAACATCGGTTTCCTGGTCGAGGACCTCCTCCTGGGGCTGCGGCCCCGCGGGTGATCGAGCGCACGCCTGGGGAGGTCGCGCGCCGACTACGCTCGGCAAACATGATCGAAGGACTCGAGTTCGCCCGGGACGGCGAAATCGCCCGGCTGACGTTCGCCCGGCCGGAGAAGAAGAACGCGATCACGCACGGCATGTGGTCGGCGATTCCGGACGTGGTGGCCGAAGTCGAACGGGACCCGGACCTCAAGGTCCTGCTGATCACCGGGGCGGGCCAGGACTTCTCGGCGGGTGCGGACATCAGCGAGTTCCGCGATCTGCGCTCCAGCGCAGAGGGCGCGGCCACCTACGACAAGGCCGTGGACGGCGCGGTGCGCGCGCTGACCGGGATGCGCAAACCGAGCGTGGCGATGATCCGCGGGAACTGCATCGGCGGCGGCTGCCAGGTCTCGGTGGCCTGCGACTTCCGGTTCGCCGAGGCGGACGCGCGCTTCGGGATCACCCCGGCGAAACTGGGGATCGTCTACGACTTCCCGTCCACCCGGCAGCTCGTGGCGCTGGTGGGGCCCGCGCACGCGCGGTACTTCCTGCTGTCGGGCGAGCTGATCGACTCCGCCCGCGCGCGGGAGATCGGTCTGGTCAACGACGTGTTCACGGCCGAGGCGCTGGAGGAACGCACGCTGGCGTTCGTCCGCACGCTGTGCTCGCGGTCGCAGGCCTCGATCCGCGGGATGAACCGGATCATCGAGAAGATCCTTTCCGGGCAAACCGAAACCGACGACGAGGTGGACCAGATCCGGCTGGCCGCGGTGCACGGCGAGGACTACGCCGAGGGCGTCGCCGCGTTCCTGGAACGCCGCAGGCCGAACTTCACGTTCCGGTGAGCGCGCCGGTCGTCGCGGTCGTCGGCAGCACGATGATCGACATGATCGCGTACCTCCAGCGGACCCCGGCCGCCGGAGAGACGATCGCGGGGGAGGAGTTCGCGCTCGGCTTCGGCGGCAAGGGCGCGAACCAGGCGGTGATGGCGCGGCTGCTCGGCGCCGAGGTAGTCATGGTGAACTCCCTCGGCGACGACGTGTTCGCCGAAATGACGCTGGCGAACTTCGCCGAGCACGGGATCGACACGACCCACGTCACCCGGGTCGCCGGGTGCAGCAGTGGCGTGGCGCCGATCTGGGTCGAGGCGGACGGCACGAACCGGATCGTCGTGGTGGCCGGGGCGAACGCGCGGATGACCGAGGAGCAGGCGCGCGGCGCGGTGACCGGGTTGCCGCGGCTGGACCTGGTGCTCGGGCAGTTCGAGATCCCGCAGGAAGTGACCACCGCCGCGTTCCGGGCCGCCCGCTCGCGGGGCGCGGTGACCGTGCTCAACCCGGCACCGGCCGCGCGCGTGGCGCCGGAACTGCTCGCGGTCACCGACTGGATCCTGCCGAACGAAACCGAATTCGCCGATCTGGCAAGGAGTTTCGGCCTCGCGGTTTCCGGGATCGACGACCCCGCGATCGTCGCGCTGGCCGGGGCGCTCGGCACCCGGCTGGCGGTCACCCTGGGGGAGCGCGGCGCCGCCGTGCTCGGCGCGGACGGCCACGTGCACCGGATCGCCCCGCCGGAGGTCACCGCCCGGGACACCACCGGCGCGGGCGACGCCTTCGTCGGCGCCTTCGGCTACGCGCTGGCCAGCGGCCGGGACGAACTCGCCGCCGCCCGCCTCGGCTGCGCCTGCGCGTCGGCCAGCGTCACCCGCCCCGGCACCCAGAAGTCCTTCCCCACCGGCGATTCCCTGCACTCCGCCCGCACCTGGGCCACCACCGCCTGAAGCCCATCTTCCCCCAATGCGGCTTTCGGTACCTTCAACGCCCCGAATGCCGCATTGGGTACATCTAGTGCCCCGAAAGCCACATTGGGGGAAAACGGCGGCCGGAAGCTAGATTTCGTCCCAGGGGTTGGTGTTGTACGCGTCTTGGATGAAACGGGTGAGGCGCGGGTCGACGGGGAGGTCGGTGCCGTCGAGGGAGCCCAGTGGGCGGCCGATGGTTTCCGAGTTGGTGATGAAGGTGGCGGCGAAACCGGGGAGGTCGGCGGGCCGGACCTCGCGGGTTTCGGCCGGGATTCCCAGTTCCCGCAGGCCTTTGCGCACCAGTTGCTGGCTGATCCCGTCCAGCACCGGCGCGTCCGGCCAGACCACCGTGTCGCCGTCGAAGAAGCCGACGTTCCAGATCGAACCCTCGGTGACGCGGCCCTTGCCGTCCACGAACAGCGCGTCGTCGTAACCGGCGAGCAGCGCCTCGCGGAGGTGGTGCACCAGGCCGAACGTGCCGAGGTGCTTCACCTCCGGCAGCACGCGTTCGTAGTGCACCGACCGCACCCGCAACGGGGTGTCCGGCGACTCGGGAGCAGGCGGGCCGGTGCTCACCAGCACGTCCGGGACCACCGGTTCGCGCGGATCTTCGAGGTTCGGGCGGCCGTAAACCTTGACCCGCACCGAAAGCGCGCCGCCGCCGGCCACGGCCTGGCGCAGGTAGCCCCGCACCAGGTCCGTGTCGAGTTCGTGGCCGAACAGCAGGCGCGTGCTCGCCTTGAGCCGCCGCAGGTGTTCGGCGAGCCCGCGCACGCGGCCATCGCGCACCTGCATCGCGGTGAAGTGCCCGTACCCGGCCATCGCGGGCAGCGCCAGGTTCTCGGCGGAGGCGGGCTCCCCGTTGACCTCCAGGCGGGACATTCCTACGCGTCGACCGTGACCGCGGTGAACTTCACCGGCGTCTTCGGCTTGCCGGTGCCGTCCTGGCCCGCGGCGGCCGGATCGATGCCGTCGCGCGCGATCTTGTCCAGCACCTTCAGCCCGTCGTCGGAGATGCTGCCGAAAACCGTGTAGTCGGGCGGAAGCTGGGCATCGCCGTAGACCATGAAGAACTGGCTGCCGCCGCTGTTCGGCGCTTGCGTCTTGGCCATCGCGAGGATGCCCCGGCCGTACTTCAACTCCGGGAAGTTCTCGTCCTTGATGGTGTATCCCGGCCCGCCGGTGCCGTCGCCCTTCGGGTCACCGCACTGCAGCATCTGCAGCCCTTCGGTGCCGAGCCGGTGGCATTCGGTGTCGGTGTAGTAACCCTGCTTCGCCAGGCTGATGAAGCTGTTCACCGTGCACGGCGCGAGCGCGCGGTCCAGCGTCAGCGGAATGTCGCCGACGGTGGTCTTGATGGTCGCGTTCACCGTGCCGCTGGACGAAATCTGCCCGCCGGGCGGGGTGTTCACCTGCTTCGCCGCGGGCTCGCCCTGGCTGGCGGCATACTCGCAGCTGACCGGGTTCGGCAGCGGCTGCGGGCGCTTCGGCATGGCCGCGCGCTCGGTCGGGATCTGCACCGGGGGCGGCGTCGTTTCCGGCGAGTTCGTCGGCGAAGCGCTCGCGTTGTCGCCGCTGTCCCGCGTCGCGAAGAAGACCACCAGCCCGGCGACGATGACCACCGCACCCACGGTGACGCCGACGCCGATGATCCTGCGCCGTTTCGCGCGCTCGGCCCTGCGGGCGAGTTGCCGTTCGAGCTTGCGCTTCGCGGCCTCGCGGCGCTGCTGGTTGGTCGCCACCTGCCCTCCAGGATTCCACTCGATGTCATGAACCGGGCTGGCGGCAGTCTATGGGCAGAGCCTGTGAGAACCCTGTACAGGTCCCGCTAGGGTGTCCACCTGTCGCCAATGGCCACTCGCGGAGGTGGGATTTCTTGCTCGTCGTCGGGTTTCCGGCCGGCGCCTTCCAGGCCAACTGCTACCTGCTCGCGCCCGGCACGGACGGCGACTGCGTGCTCGTCGACCCGGGACAGGGCGCCACCGAGCGGATCGGCGAGGCGCTGCGCGAGCACCGGCTGACCCCGGCCGCCATCCTGGCCACCCACGGGCACCTCGACCACGTCCACAGCGCGGCCGAGGTCGCCGAAGCCCACGACGTGCCGGTGTGGATCCATCCCGGGGACCGGGAGCTGCTCGCGGATCCGTTCCGCGGCTTGGGCCCCGAACTGACCTCCGCGTTCGACGGCCCGGTCCGCCTGCCCGAACCCGCGCGGATCCGCGACCTCGAACCCGGGGCGCTCGCGCTCGCCGGGCTCGAACTCGAAGTGCTGCACACCCCGGGGCACACCCCCGGCTCGGTGGTGTTCCGGCTGGACACCCCGGAGGGCGGCCGGATCGCACTCACCGGCGACACGTTGTTCGCCGGTTCCATCGGCAGGACCGATCTGCCGGGCGGCGATGCCGGGCGGATCGCCGAATCGCTGCACACGCTGACGACCACGCTGTCCGACGAGACGGTGCTGCTCCCCGGGCACGGGCCCGCGACGACGATCGGCCAGGAACGCACGCGAAATCCGTTCCTGTCGGGGGCGGGCCAGGGGGTATGCGGATGAACGACTCCGGTGACCAGACGGCCGCCGCCGAGCCCGAACGGCTCCCGCTCTACCACGACGATCCGGCGCTGCGCCGGCGCCGCGGCTGTTCGGGACTGGTCGGCGTGCTCATCTTCGCGGCCGCGTCCGGCGGGATCGCCGGACTGATCGGCGGCCGGATCGCCGGGCTGGTGGCCGCCGCGGTGGTCGGCCTGCCCCTGCTGTACGTCGTGCTGTTCAACGTGCGCCGCCGGATCTGGCTGGAAGGCGGCACGGTGCTCGTGCGGACCTGGCGCACCCGCCGCATCGATCTGGTCCAGGCCGAGCGGATCGACCTGCTGGTCACCGATGTCCGGGGCACCCGGACCGTGGGCCTGCTGATCAACGCCGGTCGGCGCGGCAAGACCGTGAAGATCGACCTGGCGATCTACTCCGGCGCCGGGGGCCGGGAACTCGGCGTGGTCGCACTGCGCAAACTGGCGAACGCGTTGATGAACAACACCGACGCCAACGGCATGGTGTTCGCCGAGTTGCTGGTCGCCCAGCTGAAGGCCGAGGCGCGCGGGGGCGGGGTCGCCGAGCGCCCGCTGTACCGGCTGGCCTCCGCCGCGCCCTCGGGCAAGCTCGCGCAGCGGTTCACCATGGAGGCGGTCAGCCGTTTCGTGGCGACCCTGGACTGATCCCGGGCCGGTCCCGCCCGGCTTCGGCCAGCCGCTTCTCGATCGCGGCGAGCTGCTCGCGCACCGACTCCAGCTGGTACACCACCTCGGGCAGTTCCTCGGCGGCGAAGGTGGCCAGCCGTTCGACGTGCCGGATGGCGTCCCGCAGTTCCTCCAGCGCGGTCGCGATCCGCGGGATCCCTTCCACCGCCCGCAGGGCCGAGCGCGCGGTGCGCAGGGCGGTGTTCAGCACGAAACGCGGGAGCGCCAGTACGACGTCGAACACGGCCCCTCCAGGCGAGCGCGGCCAGGTGCGCGCCATTGGTACCGCACCGCCCGGCCCGCCCGATCACGGGGGGTCACCCATGAGGGTGTAGTGGCTACTGTGTGCTGCTGTGACTGGTGTTACTCGTGGGGTTGATGGGTTCCTGGGCCGCGATAAGAGCGGCCACCACGGTGGTCACCGGCACGGCCGCGACGATCCCGACACTCCCGGCGAGCGTGCGCACGATCTCCTGCGCGATGTCCTCCGAACCGAGGATCGAGCCCAGCCCGACCCCGGAGATCGACGAGTACAGCAGGACCGGCAGCGCGGCGCCCGCGTAGGCCATCACCAGCGTGTTCACCGCGGAGCCGACGTGATCGCGGCCGATCCGCAGCCCCGACCGGTACAGCTCGCGCCAGCCGAGCGCGGGGTTGGCCCGGCGCAGTTCCCACACCGCGCTGGTCTGCGTCACGGTCACGTCGTCGAGCACGCCGAGCGCGCCGATCACCACCCCGGCGAGCAGCAGGCCCCGGGCGTCGATGCCGTGCCCGAGCGAGCCGATCAGCTGCGAGGCGCTGTCGTCCAGGCCGGTGAGCGACGCGGCCGCCGAGAACACCGCGGAGAGCCCGCCGATGAGCGCCAGGCTGACCAGGGTGCCCAGCACCGCGACCGAGGTCCGCGCGGACAGTCCGTGCGTCAGGTACAGCGCGATGAACATGATCACCCCGGCACCGGCGATCGCGACCAGGAGCGGATTCTCCCCGGCCAGGATCGCGGGCAGGATGAACAGCGCGATCACCACGAAGCTCAGGGCCAGCGCGATCAGCGCGGCGACGCCCTGCCACCGGCCGAGCACGATCACCGCGAGCGCGAACAACGCGGCCAGCACCACCAGCGGCAGCCCGCGCTGGAAGTCGACGAGCTGGTAGGACGCCGGATCCCGGACGTCCCCGCCGTTGTAGGAGAGCACCACCTCGTCGCCCGCGGCGAACCGCGGGGTGCTCGGTTCGAGCGGCACGGTGAGCCGGACGACCTGGCCGCTCGCGGCGCCGTCGGTCAGCCCGACCTCGACCGTCAGGCACGGCTTCTCGTCCGGGGCGGGCTGGTCGCCGACCTGGACCTGGCCCTCCTGCAGGCACGGCCCGGTGGTCGCCTTGGCGATCGTGCCGTGCACCGGGGTGCCCTGCGGGACCACGCTCTTCGGATCCGGTTTGCCCCACGGGTACAGCACCAGCGCGCCGATCACCGTGGCCAGCGCGACCGGGATCAGCAGCCAGCTCAGCAGCAGCCGGACGCGCCGGGACGCGGGCGCGGCCGGGCCGTGCCCATGGCCGTGGCCGTGGCCGATGTCGGGCAAGGCGGGCTTCGCCGCGCGGGACCGCTTGGCCGGGGCCGCCTTGGCGGGCGCCTGCCGGGTCGGCCGGTCCGCGGCCCGGCCGGTCTTCTCCGTTCCTTCCGGCCGGGCGGTCCGGTTCGCGGCCGTGCGCGGCTGGTCCGGCCGGGCGCGGCGGGCGGGCTGACCGGCCGCCGCGCTCCGCTGCGGCCGCCGGGGCGCCGCGGGCCGCTGCTCGGGAGGCGGCGTGCGGCGACCACCCGGCACCCGGCGGATGGGCCCGGTGTCGTCGTCGGCGTTGTCGTCGCGGGGCACCGCAACATCCTCCACAGCGCCCGCGGCGGAGGTACCTCCGGGTAAGGATGTTCCGGTTTATGCCGTTTCGAGCCGGAGGCGAGCGGTCAGCGCGTGGCCGTACATCAGCTCCGCGTCCGCGATGGCCGCGGTCGACGGGGCGATGAGCGTGCTGCCGTCCGGGGTGAGGCGCTGGTAGGTGACCGTTTTGAGGAACTTGCCCACCCACAGGCCGCCGGTGTACCGGGCCGCGCGCCCGGTCGGCAGGACGTGGTTGGTGCCGATCGACTTGTCCGAGTACGCGACCGTGGACTCCGCGCCGACGAACAGCGAGCCGTAGTTGCGCAGGTTCTGGAAGTACCACTGGTCGTCGGCGGTCTGCACCTCGAGGTGTTCCGGGGCGTACCGGTCGGAGATCTCGGCGGCCTCGGTCATCGAATCGGCGACCACGACCGTGCCGTGTTCGCGCCAGGCGGCCCCGGCGATCTCCTTGGTCGGCCACGCGCCCGCCAGCCATTTGTCCACTTCGGACAGGACGGCCTGGCCGAACGGGCGGGAAGTGGTGACCAGCAGGGCCGGGCTGGTGGGCCCGTGCTCGGCCTGCCCGAGCAGATCCGCGGCCACCAGTTTCGGATCGGCGGTCTCGTCGGCGATCACCGCGACCTCAGTGGGCCCGGCGAGCAGATCGATGCCGACCACGCCGAACAGCTGGCGCTTGGCCTCCGCCACGTAGGCGTTGCCCGCGCCCACCACCAGATCGACCGGCGGCGCGTCCTCGATCCCGAAGGCCATCGCGGCGAACGCCTGCACCCCGCCGAGGCAGAGGATGAGGTCGGCGCCCGCCAGGTCCATGGTGTAGAGCTGCGGCGAGTAGATGCCCTTGCCGTCGCGCGGCGGCGCGGTCGCGACCACCCGGGCCACCCCGGCGGCCTTGGGCACGGCGACGGTCATGATCGACGAGGCGATCAGCGGATAACGGCCGCCGGGGGAGTAGGAGCCCACCGCGCCGACCGGGATGTGCCGGTGCCCGAGCACCACCCCGGGCAGCGTCTCGACCTCCAGATCGGTGAGCGTTTCCCGTTGCCGTTCGGCGAAGTTGCGGACCTGGCCGAGGGCGAACTCCAGTTCGCGCCCGAGATCGGCGTCCATTTCCGCGCGGGCCCGTTCGATCTCGCTCCCCGGGACCACGAAGGACTCCGGGTCCCAGTTGTCGAACTGCCGCGAGTAGCGGCGAATCGCGGGCAGGCCTTCCTTTTCGACCTCGCTCAGGATCCTGCTGACGGTGGCGACGACCTCCTCGTTGCGCGCCGTTTCGTGCCGCCAGCCTTGTTTCAGGTATTCGGCCATGGCCCCTCTCCCTTGTTCTCTAATGCATCACCGTGCCCGCGGTGACGTTGATGTCCTCACCGGTGATCGCGGCGGCCTCGGCCGAAGCGAGGAACGCGACCGTGTGCGCCACGTCCTCCGCCGAGACGAACCGGCCGAGCGGGATCCCGGAAAGCAGGGCCTTCCGGGCGGTTTCGACGTCGGTTCCGGTCGCCTTCGCCTGCGCCTCGATCACCCATTCCAGGCGTTCCCCGGCGACGAAACCGGGGGACACCAGGTTGATCCGCACCCCGTGCGGCGCGAGGTCGAGCGCCGCGGTCCGGCAGAAGCCGAGCAGCCCGAGCTTGCTCGCGGCGTACGGGGAACGGTGTTTGAGGGGACGCTTGCCGGTCATCGACCCGATCAGCACGATCGAACCGCTGCCGCGTTCCACCATGCCCGGCGCGAACGCGCGCACGGTGCGGAACGCGCCGGTGGTGTTGACCGCGAAGGTCTCCTCCCAGCCGTCCGGGTCGATCTCCCAGACCGGCGCCGACGGCCCGCCGATGCCGCTGTTGCACACCACGATGTCCGGCACGCCGTGCCTGCTGTGGACCTCCTTGGCGAGATCGTCCACAGTGGAGGGATCGGTGAGGTCGATCCGCACGGCCGACCAGGCGGCGCCGATCGAGTCCAGCGCGATCCCGGTCACGCCCAGGGCACGCCGATCCCGGCCGGTGAGCACCACGGTCGCCCCGGCCCGGCCGAGCCGCAGCGCGATCACCCGGCCGATGCCCCGTCCGGCGCCGGTGATGACCGCGACCTGGCCGGTCAGATCCGTCCGCGTTTCGTTCATGGGGTGTTCTCCCGGTCTGCCGTCGTCCTGCGCACGATCAGCTCGTTGTGGAAGCGCTGGTGCACCAGCGCCCGTTCCGGTTCGGCGATGCGGGCGCGCAGCAGCGCCACCCCGGCCGCGGCCATGTCGGTGAGCGGCTGGCGCACCGTGGTCAGGCCGAAGGCGCCCCAGGACGCCATCGCGATGTCGTCGTAACCGACCAGCCAGGTGTCCTCGGGCACCCGGCGCCCGGCCGCGGCCAGCGCGTCCAGCGCGCCGAACGCGGACAGGTCGTTGGCGCAGAACACCGCGGTCGGCGGGCGTTTCCCGGCCCGCTCGAGGATGGACCGCAGCGCGGCGCAGCCGCCGTCGTGCGAGAACTCCCCGTCGGCGACGCAGGTTTCGGCGAGTTCGAGGCCGTGCTCGGCGCATCCGGCGCGGAACCCGGCCATCCGCTCGCGTGCGGTGCTGGCGCGTTCCGGCCCGCCGACCATCCCCACCCGGCGGTGCCCGGCGGCGGCGAAGTACCGGGCGACCTGCGCGGCGCCGTCGTGGTTGTCGCCGTCCACCTGGTCGCAGGGCAGGCCGCGGACCGTGCGGTTCACCAGGACGACCGGCGCCCGGCGGCGCAGCGCCTCCGCCAGCGGCGCCGAGTCCGCGGTCGCGGTGGTGAACAGCAGGCCGTCGATGAGCCGCTGGTCGATCGCTTCCAGGGCGGCGGACTCGCCGGGGCCCGCGCTTTCCCAGAGGATCATCCGCAGCCCGGCGCGGCCCAGTTCACCGCTGATCGCCTTGATCAGCTGGGGGTAGAACGGGTTGGTCACGTCGTCGACGATCAGGCCGACCGTGCCGGTGCGGTTGGTGCGCATGGTGCGCGCCGCGAAATTGGGCTGGTAGCCGGTTTCGGTGAGCACGCGCAGCACGCGCGCCCGGGTCTGCTCGCTGACCGAGTCGTGCCGGTGCAGCACCCGGGACACGGTCGCCTGGGAGACCCCGGCGAGCTTGGCGACTTCGCGAGCGGTGACCACCGGCAACCCCTCTTGTGCGGCTCGATGCTGCGTGGTTACGTATACATTCGCCAGCCGCCGCCGGGCTTGTCAAGGAGGTCGTCGTGGTGGAGTCCCCGCAGCGCGTCGGATCGGTGGCCGTGCTCGGTGCCGGCACCATGGGCCAGGGCATCGCCGTGGCGGCCGCGGCGGCCGGGAAAGCGGTGCGCGTGTACGACCGCGAGGACGTCATTCCCGTTGCGCTGCAAGCGATCGCGCGCCGGTTCACGGCCGCGGCCGGGCGCGCGCCGGGCGATTCGGTCACCGCCGCGGGCACCCTCGCCGAGGCGGTTTCCGGGACGGATCTGGTGATCGAGGCGGTGTCCGAGGACCTCGCGGTCAAGGCGGCGCTGTTCACCGAACTCGCGGGCTTGCTGCCGCCCGCGGCGATCCTTTCCACGAATACGTCTTCATTGCCGCTCGACGAACTGGCCGGGTCGGTCGGCGCCCCGGACCGCTTCCTGGCCACCCATTTCTTCAACCCCGCCGAACTCGTCCCGGGCGTCGAGGTCGCCACGACCGGGCACACCTCCGCCGCGGCGCTCGCCACGACCACGGCGTTCCTCACCGAGATCGGCAAGGAGCCGATCGAAGTCGGCGCGGGCGCGGGATTCGTCGCCAACCGGCTGCAGCTCGCGCTGTTCTGCGAGGCGGTGAACTGCGTCCGCGACGGCGCCGCCACCCCGGAACAGGTGGACGCGGTGGTGCGCCGGACGTTCGGCTTCCGGCTGCCCGCCTTCGGCCCGTTCGCGGTCGCCGATATGGCGGGCCTGGACGTCTACGCGAGCATCCTCGAGACGCTCGAACGCGCCTACGGCCCGCGGTTCGCCACCCCGGCGGAACTGCGGCACCTGGTGGGCGGCGGGCGGCTCGGGGTGAAGACGCGCGCCGGGTTCCGCGACTACAGCGAGGAGGAGGTGGCGGACCTGCTCGCCTCCCGGGACGAGCGGTACCGCCGCCTCCTCGACGCCGCTGGGTCGTGAGTGGCGAGGCCGGTTAGAACCGGTCTGAACACTCACGACCCCCAAAACTCGGCTCCCTCACGTGTGCAGGCTGCTCAGTACCGGTAGTGGTCCAGTTTGTACGGGCCCGCCACGTCGACGCCGATGTACTCGGCCTGCTCCTTGGTCAGCTCGGTGAGCCGCACACCGAGCGCGTCGAGGTGCAGGCGGGCGACCTTCTCGTCCAAGTGCTTGGGCAGCACGTAGACCTCGTTGCCGTAGTCACCGGGCTTGGTGTGCAGTTCGATCTGCGCGATCGTCTGGTTGGTGAACGAGTTCGACATCACGAAGCTCGGGTGACCGGTCGCGTTGCCCAGGTTCATCAGGCGCCCCTCGGACAGCACGATGATCGCGTGCCCGTCCGGGAACCGCCATTCGTGCACCTGCGGCTTGATCTCGATCTTCTTGATCCCGGGGACCTTGGCCAGGCCCGCCATGTCGATCTCGTTGTCGAAGTGGCCCACGTTGGCGACGATCGCGTTGTGCTTCATCCGCTTCATGTGGTCGGCCATGATGATGTTGAAGTTGCCGGTCGTGGTGATGAACAGGTCACCGCGCTCGACCACGTCGTCGAGGTGCACGACCTCGAGGCCTTCCATCGCCGCCTGCAGCGCGCAGATCGGGTCGATCTCGGTGACCACCACGCGCGCGCCCTGGCCGCGCAGCGATTCGGCCGCGCCCTTGCCCACGTCGCCGTACCCGCACACCACGGCGAGCTTCCCGCCGAGCATCACGTCGGTGGCGCGGTTGAGCCCGTCGACCAGCGAATGCCGGATGCCGTACTTGTTGTCGAACTTCGACTTGGTCACCGAGTCGTTGACGTTGAACGCGGGGAAGAGCAGCGCGCCGTCGCGGGCGAGCTTGTAGAGGCGGTTGACCCCGGCGGTGGTCTCCTCGGTGACGCCCCGGAGGTCGGGGATCATCCGGGTGAACCGCTGCCCGTCCCGTTCGAGGCTCGCGGCGAGCGTGGCCAGGAAGACCCGGTACTCCTCGTGGTCGTCGGCGGACGGCTGCGGGACCGCGCCCGCGGCTTCGAACTCGATGCCCTTGTGCACCAGCGTGGTGGCGTCGCCGCCGTCGTCCAGGATCGCGGTCGGCCCCTGGCCGCCGGAGAACTGGAAGAGCTGGTCGGTGCACCACCAGTAGTCCTCGAGCGTCTCGCCCTTCCACGCGAACACCGGGGTGCCCGCGGGCTTGTCCGGGGTGCCGTCCGGGCCGACCACGACCGCGGCGGCCGCCTCGTCCTGGGTGGAGAAGATGTTGCAGGACACCCAGCGCACCTCGGCGCCCAGCGCCACCAGCGTTTCGATCAGGACCGCGGTCTGCACGGTCATGTGCAGCGAACCGGCGATCCGCGCACCTTTGAGCGGCTGGGCTTCCGCGTATTCCCGGCGCGTGGCCATCAGCCCGGGCATCTCGTGCTCGGCGAGCCGGATCTGCTCCCGGCCGGCCGCCGCGAGTGCCAGATCGGCCACCGCGAAATCGATACCGTTGACGTTCTGCAGCTTGGAACTCATGAACTCCCCTTGGTTTGCGGGCAGGACGAAATACCCGGCGCGTGTCGCGGGACGCGCCGAGGTGCGGCGAATTCGCCTACGGGCTAGGCGACGCCGTTCGAGGAAGCGAGAGCAGACCGACTATCGGGTACTCGCACGAAAGTCACCTCCTGAATCTCAGGAGGCGCCCTTGAAACTTCGGGATCCGCGGCCGAGCGTGGCGGACCAGGTCCGTCGCAGCGCCTCTCGGCCGAGGCCGTGCCGGAGTGACCGGCCCCGCCAACGTACAACGGATCGCCGACCTCCGGCAAGACAGGGCGCGGACTCGGCGCTCACGACCCGGTGAAGCGGTAGTGGTCGATCGCGGAAACCGAGGCGGCCACCTGTTCGAAGGTGGGTACGGCCGCATCGTTGAACGCGATCGTGACGTCTTTCTTAGGAATGGTGAGGAAGTCGATTTTCACGCCCATCGCGTCGCCCACTTCGAGCAGGGCGAGTTTCCACTCGTCCAGATCGCCGTCCGGGCCCAGATGCTCGTGCCGGAAGACGCACCAGTTGCCGAGGAGCAGTTTTCCGGCGAGCTGGCGCGCGCCGTACACCATGTACGGCGCGGAGACGCGGTCCCCCATGACGTTTTCACTCCCATTCGCAAGAAGGCTCGAACGGAGTGTTTCGTGTTCGCGATCTGTTGACACAGGCAACCATCGTGTGAACCACACCTAGTGAATACCGA
>NZ_VTHK01000033.1:81939-110404 GCF_009765355.1 Amycolatopsis anabasis
ACAACTCGAGATCTCGCCTTCGGTGGTCAGCTACTGGGAAACCGGAAAACGCACGCCCAGCCTCGACGAGGTGGCGAACTACCTCTACGCGCTCGGCGTACCCCGGCAGCAACGGAAAGCCATCCTGGACCTCGCCCGACCGCTCCCCGCACCCGACTGGCTCACCATCGGCCAACCAGGCGTCGCGCAACAGTTGGCCGGGGTGGTCGAATGCGAGCGCGAAGCCACCTCGATCACCACCTGGACCATCGGTGTCATTCCCGGGCTCCTGCAAACCGCCGACTACACGAGGGCGATCGTCGGCCGGGAAAAGCCCGATGCCGAAACGAAAGTCAAGGTTCGAATGGCGAGGCAGAAGATCCTGACAAGGCACAACCCGGTTCGGCTGACCGCCCTGGTCAGCGAAATGGCCCTTCGGCAGGTGATGGGCGGCACCGAGGTGATGGCGGACCAACTGCGCTACCTGCTCCACGCCACCGCGCTGGAGAACGTGACCCTGCGGATCATGCCGATCGGCGAGGGCTGGCACCCCGGTTTGATGGGACCGTTCAACTTGTACAAATTCGCCGCCGCCCCATCGATCGTGCACCTGGAGCACCACCGCAACAGCGCGTTCCTCTTCGACAGTGAAGACGTCAGGGTATACAAGGAGGCGGCGGCTAAGATCCTGGAAGGGGCGATGGACCCGGCGCGGTCGTTCGGGTTCACCGCCGAGGTCCTCAACGGGATGGAGACGGCCACATGACGATGCCCCGCCGGTGGACGAAGTCGCCTCACTCGGGAGAGGAGACCGACTGCGTCGAGGTGGCCCTCGGCACCCGGCGGACCCTCGTACGCGACACCAAGAACCGCGGCGGCGGCACCCTGCATCTTCCCGCCCCGGCCTGGGCGGCCTTCCTCACCGCCGTCAAGGCGGACCGAGCGCCGGGGTCGTGAGCGGCCCGAACACTCACGACCCCGGGGGGAATCAGCCAGCGATCCTGATCATCGCCTGCAGGTTCTGGCCGCTGGAGGTCAGCGTCCAGTCCCGTTTCGTCTCGAAACCGGGGTTGCGGATGTCCAGTCCCACGGTCTCGATGGTGTCGATTCCGACGTCGACGCCGAGGTCGGTGGCCGGGTTCGCCATGCACAGCTGGAAGGACACGGTCACCTTGTCCTTGCCGCGCACGAACTGGCTCACGTCGATCGGGCCCTGCGCCGATTCGCCGTTCATCCAGGTGTTCTCCCACCAGTCGGCGACGTCGTGGTGGTACACCTCGTTGCCGTCGACGAGCAACCGCTTGATGTGGTGGCCCCAGACGACCCCGGACTTGGCGTACTGGTCGTAGTCCCAGAACGAGATCTCGTACCGGGCCGAGTTCGGGTCGACCTTGACGACCTGCGTGGCCGAAGCGCACGCACCGGCCGTGGTGGTGGTCCGCTCCGGCACGGTGAAGCTCAACCGGCCGTTGCCGTACATCGCGGAGTTGTCCGAGCGGTAGCCGCGCGTCGGCGGTTCCGGCGGGTACGGGCGGTTGCGGAAGGGCAGGCCGCGCAGCGTGGTCGCCACCGCCTCCCGGATCCGCGCCGGGCGGTCCGCCGCGTAGAGGTCGATCGAGGGCAGCAGCGCGCTGCTGTTCCCGGTGACCCGCCACCCGGCTTCGCTTTCGAACCCGCCGTTGACCACGAAGATCCCGTCCCCGCGCACGTCGTCGAAACCGACGTCGAGCGGGTAGTCGCCGACCCCGTTGCGGTCGAAGATCCGCAACGCGATGGTCGCCTCGTGCTTGCCCTTCAACGCCTCGGTCAGATCGACCGTGTGCTGCTGGTAGGTGTGCCCGCCCGGATCGGTGACATCGGATTCCCACACGACCGTGCCGTCGACCAGCAACTGCTTGATGTGGTAGCCCGAGCCGCCGAGATTGCCGTAGAACCCGTCGAAATCCGCGAACGACAGGTACTTGTTCCCGGGTAGCGGGCTGATCCGCATCCGCTGCTCGGCCTGGGCGAAATCACCCGGCCGGGTGCCCGCGAACGAGGCCAGCGACACGTTGAACCGGCCGATGCCGTGCGCCGCACGGTTGTCCGCGGTGATCGCCGGTTTGTCGCCCAGCGGCAGGCCGTAGTTGTTGATGCCGAGGATCCGGCCGCTGCGCATGTACGGCAGCGCGTTGACGATCGACTGGGCGACATAGGTTTCCGTGGGCGGCAGGGCGGCGTCCAGGAAACGGTTGGTGTACAGCAGGAACAGCAGGCCCAGCCCGCGCGGTTCGGTGAACTTCAGGATGTTCTCCAGGTTGGTCCCGATCGGCCACGGGTCCTGGGTGTTGGTGTTGGTGCCCAGATACGGGTAGACGATCCCGTCGATGAACGGCGTGAACCGGTCGTAGAACCACGGATTGGTCGCGTCCCAGTAGTAGGCGGTGGTGTAGAAGCCGAGCTTGGCGTTGACCGCGTCCTGCGCGTCCACGATCCGCTGCATGTACTCGGGCGTGAACAGCTGCGAGTTCGCCCCGGCGACGAAATCGTCGATGGCCCACGCGACCACGTTCGGCTGCTGCAGGGACAGCTTCGCGATCTCGCGCGCCCAGCTCACGAAATCCAACTTGTACGGCCGGGAGCAGCGGCCGCTGCGGTGCGGGACCGGGTCGTCGAGGCATTCCGACGGCGGCACCACGTAGACCCAGATCTTGATCCCGGCACGGCCGGCGGCCGGGGCGAACTCGGTGCGGAGATCGTCCCAGTCCGTGGGCGAGTCCCAGATCCCGTACACGTAGGTGTTCAGGCCCTCCTCGCGCAGCTTCGAGACCAGCCGGGGCGTGTCGATGTGCCGGTACCCGTCGGCCCGCGGCCGCTGCTCGCGGACATCCGCGTAGACGGTGTTCCCGCCGGTCATCGCCGCCTTGATCCCGCCCTCGGGGATCACGTTGCGCTGGATCTCGGCCAGCGGCGCGTCCTTCACCCGGACCGGTTTCGGCGGTGGTTTGGGCGGGTCGGCGGCGGCCGCGGGGGCGAACAGGGAGACGGCGACGGCGGTACCCGTGGCGGTGATCAACGAGAGGAGGCGTCTTCGGTGGGGACCTCGCATAGTATTCTCCGTATATCGAAGATGATTACGAGTTGGCGAAGAAGAGATGATGATGACTCGCGGCACGCCGTTCCGGCTAGGGCCGTTGCGGTGACAACGAAAGCGTGGGAAACACGGTGAGTGCGATGACGGCTGGGAAAGATGACACGACCGGGGAACGGCCTGCCTCGCCCGCGGTCGATCGGGCCCTGACCGTCCTGGAGACGCTCGTCGCCGCGGAGGACGGGCTCACTCTCACCGCGCTGGCCCGCACGACCCGGATCCCGCTCGCCACCTGCGCTTCCATCGTGTACACCCTCGAACAGCGCGGGTATGCCAGTCGCCGGGTGGTGGGCCGCAGCCACTTCTGGCGCCCCACGTTGCGGCTCTACGACCTCGGCGCGCCGCTGATCCGGCAGGAGGACCTGTCCGAGGTGGCGCAACCGCAACTGCGGCAACTGGCCGACCGGCTGCGGATGCCCGCGCACGTGGGGGTGCTCGACGGTTCGTCGGTGGTCTACGTCGCCAAGGCCGCCAATCCCGGGTTCATCCAGTTCGACACCTATCCGGGCAAGGTCTCGCCGTTCAACCTGACCGCGCTGGGCAAGGCGATCGCCGCGTACCTGCCCGATTCCGAGCTGGAACCGCTGTTGTCGCAGCTCGCGCCGGGTGCGGGTCCGAAGGCGAAGCGGCCGACCGTACGGGCGTTCCGGGCCCAGCTCGCGAAGGTCCGGCAGGCCGGGTACGCCCTGGAGGACGAGGAGGAGCAGGCGGACATCGCCTGCGTGGCGGCGCCCTTCTTCGACGCCGAGGGCCGGGTGAACGGTTCGGTCGGGGTCACCGGATTCGCCCGCGACCTCACCGGCCGGAAACTCACCCACGCGGCCGATCTTGTTGTCCGGCAAGCGAAGGAGATCTCCGCGAAGCTGGGCTTCTAGCTGGTCAGCGCGGTGCGGAGTGACCGGTTCGGCGGCTTGCGCCGGGGGAGTGAGGGTTCTAACATCTTCGGCTTGAAGAAGTTATTTTCGAAATAGCGATTGATCAACCGCAGTATCACCGCAGTATCGATGCACCGCAGTGCGCTGGCAGCGGTCTTGGTTTCCGCAGGGGGAGCGGCCGCGACCTTGTAGGAGGTAGCTGTGCGGAGTTGGCAACGGGGTCTTGCCGTACTGAGCGCGACGATCACACTGGCCGGAATGGCTGCCGCGTGCGGCGGGGACGAGGGTTCCGGCGGGCCGGAGGTCAAACCGTCCGCGGAGAGCGGGCAGGGGCAGATCAAGGACGGCGGCACGCTGGTCTACGGCCAGATCGACGGGGTCACCCAGCTGGACCCGAACAAGATCTCCAGCGCCGCGCAGACCCAGTTGCAGACCCTGCTCTGGAGCGGGTTGTCGAAGTGGGCGCCGGACAACTCGGCCAAACCGGACCTCGCCGATTCGTGGGAGCACTCGCCGGACTTCAAGCAGTGGACCTTCAAACTGCATCCGGGCGTCAAGTACCACAACGGCAAGGCGTTCACCGCCGCCGAGGCGAAGAAGAACTTCGACAAGGTGCTCGAGCCGAACTCCACGGCGCAGGTCGCCGCCAAGGTCAACATGGTCTCCAGCGTCACCGCCAAGGACGACACCACGCTGGTCGTCGACCTGAAGAGTCCCAATCCGGAACTGCCGGTCGACGTGATCGACGTGAAGATGACCGACGTCGACGACCTGGCCAACATCAACAAGACGGCGAACGGCACCGGGCCGTACAAGCTCAAGAACTTCGTCCCGGACCAGGTGGTGGAGCTGGTCCGCAACGACGCCTACTTCCGCGGCAAACCGCATTTCGACGGCGTGAAGATCGCCCGGTACGCCGACACCACCGCGGCCCAGACGGCCCTGCGCTCGGGTGACCTGCAGGTCATGGGCGCGGTCACGCCGGACACCGTGAAGAACCTGGCCACCGACGGGCGCAAGCTGCTCACCGCCGCGGAACCGGCCGCCTACGTGGTGTGGGAGCTGGACACGAAGTCGGCGCCGTTCAACAACCCCAAGGCCCGGGAGGCGCTGTCCTACGCCGCCAACCGCCAGGCCATGATCGACGCGGGCTACGCGGGGTACGGCCTGCCCACGCCCGGCAACGTCGTGGTGAACCCGAAGAACAAGCACTACGACCAGAGCCTGCCCCAGCACGAGTTCAACCTGGACAAGGCCAAGCAGCTGTTCGCCGAGGCCGGGGTCGGGCAGGGCGCCACGCTGACGTTCTGGACCAAGGCCGGTTCCAACACCGAATGGACCACGATCGCGCAGATCCTGCAGGAGGACCTGAAGAAGATCGGGATCAACCTGGACATCCAGAGCAACGAGAACAGCACCTGGAGCGCGAAGTTCTACCCGAAGGGCAAGCAGTTCCCGAACCTGCTCGCGGCCAACTACGTGTCGTTCACGCCGCTGCCGGACAGCTACGCGCTGTCCTGGTTCGCCGGCGGCAGCGGGACCTGCGAGTGCAACTGGACGCCGCCCAAGGAGTACGACGACGCGGTCGCCACGATCGAATCGAAGGGCGACGGCCCGGAACGCGACGCCGCGTTCAAGACCGCCCAGCGGGTGCTCAACCGGGAGAGCCCGATCATCGTGCTCGGCAGCACGGCTTTCCTCTCGGTCGCGCAGGCGAACGTGCTGGGGGCGTGGGTGCAGGCCGAGGGCACGCTGCACCTGGAGGAGGCCGGATTCGCGGCGTAGGGCCAGTGACGACCGGGGTGGAGCGCGGATGATCCAGTACGTGTTGCGGCGCCTGGGTGCCAGCGTGCTGATGCTGGTGCTGGTGTCGGTGCTGATCTTCGTCGTGCTCCGCCTGCTGCCCGGGGACCCGACCGTCACCAAGGTCGGCGCCGCGCAGGGCATCGATCCGCGGGCGCTGCTGCAACTGCGGACCGAGCTGGGCCTGGAGGATCCGATCCCGGTGCAGTACTGGCATTGGGTCACCGGCCTGCTGGTCGGCGACCTGGGCCGGTCGTACTTCAGCCAGTTCGACGTCGACACGCTGATCGGGCAGCGGCTCGGCCCGACGCTGGAGCTGTCGTTGGCCGGGGTGGTGCTCGCGGTGCTGCTCGCGCTGGTGCTCGCGGTGACGCCGACCGTGCTGCGCAGCAAGTGGCTCGGCCGGTTCGTCGGCGGGTACACCACGCTGGGGATGGCCGCGCCGCCGTTCGTGTTCGGCATCCTGCTCATCGCGATCTTCACGGTGAAACTGGGCATCCTGCCGAACGAGAGCTACGTCGCGCCGGCGGAGGACTTCCCGCGGAACCTGCGCGTGCTGCTGCTGCCCGCGCTGACCCTGGGCATCTGCCTGTCCGCGCCGCTGATCCGGTACCTGCGGGCCTCGCTGGTCGAGGTCGAGGGCATGCCGCACGTCCGCACCGCGACCGGCAAGGGGATCCCGCGCCGCGCGGTCGTGCTGCGCCACGTCCTGCCCAACGCCCTCATGCCCGCGCTGACCTCGCTCGGCATCACCGTCGGCCAGGTGCTCTCCGGGGCGGTCGCGGTGGAGTACGTGTTCCGCTGGCCCGGCCTCGGCTCGCTGATCGTGGACTCGGTGTACAAACGCGACTACGCCGTCATCCAGAGCACGGTGTTGCTGCTCGCCGCGATCTTCGTCGTGGTCAACCTGATCGTCGACGTCCTCTACGGCGTGCTCGATCCGCGCCTGCGCGTCGGGAAGGTGACCGCATGACCGCCGTCGATCCGGGCGCCGCCGCCCCGCTGGGCGAACCGTCCGAAGTGGACACCACGCGGGCGGAGGGGCACGGTGTGCTCCGCCGCTTCTTCGCCCGCCCGCCCGCGGTCGTCGCCGTGATCATCCTCGGCGTGTTCGTGATCCTGGCGGCGATCCAGCCGTTCGCGCTCGCCTCGCCGACCAAGATCAACGCGCGGAACAAGTTCGCCGATCCGAGTTTCGCCCACCCGTTCGGCACCGACGAACTCGGGCGCGACCTGCTGTCCCGGGTCGCGCAGGCGGGGCAGCTTTCGCTCGGGTTCGCGGCCGGAGCGACGCTCCTCGCCCTGATCGTCGGCGTGACCTGGGGCGTGGTCGCCGCCGCCCGCTCCGGCTGGGTCGACGAGGTCCTCATGCGCGTCGCCGAGGCCGCGCTCGCGATCCCGACCATCCTGTTCGCGCTCGTCTTCGTCGCCGCCTTCGGCTCGGACATCGTCGCCATGACGATCGTCGCCGGACTCCTGATGTCCCCGCTCACCGCCCGCATCGCGCGCTCGGCGGTGCTCGCCGAGCTGAAGTCCGAGTACGTGCACGGCCTGGACGCGGTCGGCGTGTCCCGGATGCGGATCCTGTTCTCCGAGGTGCTGCCCAACGCGATCCCGGCGCTGCTCGCGCAGGCGTCCCTCAACGTGGCGACCTCGCTCATGCTCGAGGCGACGCTGAGCTTCGTCGGGCTGGGCATCCAGCCGCCGGACGCCTCCTGGGGCACCCTGCTCAAGGTCGGCTACGACCGGCTGTACGAGTCGATCTGGTACCCGCTGATGCCCGCGCTGCTGATCATCGCCGCGATCGGCGCGCTGAACACGATCGGCGACCAGCTCCAGCGCGTCCTGCACCGGAGCACCTCATGACGCGCCGGGGGCCCGGGCGCGGAACTCGTCTACCGAAACGGGGAACTCGGTGGACCGAAACGGGGAACTCGCACGTCCGAAATGCGGGACTCGCGACTCCGGGCGATCATGCTCGGAAGTACCCAATGCGGCGTTGGGTACCTTCAACGTCCCCAATGCCGCATTGGTGTCCTCGCGGTACCGCGCCAGCCCCGGCAACCAGGGTCGCCGATCCTGCCGAGAATCCCCCAATGTGGCTTTCGGGGCGTTCAAGGTACCCAATGCGGCTTTCGGGGCGTTCAGTGTCCCCAATGCCGCATTGGGGGATTTTGGGGAGGTGGGGGAGCGTTGGGTGAGCGTGAGGTGCTCAGGCTGGAGGGGGTGAGCATCGGCGTGCGCGGGCACTCCGGCGTGCGGCCGCTGGTGCACGAGGTGAGCCTGTCGCTGCGCTCGGGGGAGCGGGCGGCGCTGGTGGGGGAGTCCGGAAGCGGCAAGACCATGGTGTCGCTGTCGGTGATGCGGTTGACTCCGGAACCCATCGTGATCACCGGAGGGAAGATCCTGCTCGACGGCGCCGACCTCGCCACCGCGAGTGAGCGCGAGATGGAACGCGTCCGCGGCGGGCGGATCGCGATGATCTACCAGGATCCGCTGTCCTGCCTCAACCCGGTGCGGACCGTCGGCAACCAGCTGGTCGAGGCGATCCGGGCGCACCAGGAGATCCCGGTGGCCGACGCCCGGCGCCGCGCGGTCGAACTGCTGGACGAGGTCGGCGTGCCGGACCCGGAGCAGCGGATCCGCGACTACCCGCACCAGTTCTCCGGCGGGATGCGGCAGCGCGTGATGATCGCGATGGCGATCTCCTGCGAACCGGACGTGCTGATCGCCGACGAGCCGACCACCGCGCTCGACGTCACCACGCAGGCCCGCATCCTCCGGCTGCTGGACGCGCTCGCCGAGCAGCGCGGGATGGCGGTCCTGTTCATCACCCACGACCTCGCCGTGGCTTCCGCGTTCTGCCAGCGGATCCACGTCATGCGGGAGGGGCGGATCGTCGAGTCCGGGGTGCTGAACGAGGTGCTCGGCGCGCCGGAGCACGAGTACACCAAGGAACTGCTCGCCTCCGTGGTCACCCTCGACCTCGACCCGGACCGGCCGATGCGGACCCGGGAAGCCCGGGCCACGACGGCCGAGGCGCCGCGGGAACCAGGCCAGGACGGCGTGGTGATCGAGGCGGAAGGGCTGGTCCGCCGGTTCGGCACCGGGGTCACCGCGGTGGACGACGTGTCGCTGAGCATCCGGCGCGGGGAGACGTTCGGGCTGGTCGGGGAGTCCGGCTCGGGGAAGTCGACGCTGAGCCAGCTGCTGCTCGGGCTGGACACCCCGACCGCCGGGAAGGTGCGGTTCCACGGCGCCGAGCTGTCCGCGCTGGGGCGCCGCGAGCTGCGCCGGAAGCGGCGGGAAATGCAGGTGGTGCTGCAGGATCCGATCGGTTCGCTGAACCGGCGCAAGACCGTCGAACACATCGTCGGCCTGCCGCTGGCGGTGCACGAGCGGGCCTCGAAACGGGCGCGGCGCGAGCGGGTCGCCGAACTGCTGGACCTGGTGGGGCTCCCGCCGGACTTCGCGAGCCGGTATCCCCGCGAGCTGTCCGGCGGGCAGTGCCAGCGGGTCAACATCGCCCGCGCGATCGCGCTGGAGCCGGAGTTCCTCGTGCTGGACGAGGCGGTCTCCGCGGTGGACGTGGTGATCCAGGCGCAGATCCTCAACCTGCTGCGGGACCTGCAGGCGAGGCTGGGGCTGACCTACCTGTTCGTGTCGCACGACCTCGCGGTGGTGCGGTACATGGCGCCGCGGCTGGCGGTCATGTACCGGGGCCGGATCGTGGAATCGGGCACCCGGGAGGAGATCTTCGACAACCCGAAGCACGAGTACACGCGCACCCTGATCGCGGCGATCCCGAGCCTCGCGGTGGTTCCATGACCGTGGGTATCGCGCTGGTCGGGCTCGGGGACATCGCGCTGGGCGCGCATCTGCCCGCGTTGCTGCGGAACCCGGAGGTCGAGGTGGCCGCGCTGGTCGATCCCGATGCCGGGCGGCGGGCGCTCGCGGCCGGGCGAACGAGCGCCCCGGCGTTCGCCGAGGTGGCCGAGGTGCTCGACGACCCCCGGGTGCGGGGCGTGGTGCTCGCGACCCCGCCCTGGGTGACCACCGAACTCATCGGCCGGGTCGCCGCGACCGGCCGGTTCGTGCTCGCCGAGAAACCGGTGGCGACCTCCCTCAAGGCCGCCAAGCCGCTCGCCGAACTGCCCGCCGACCAGCGCGAACGCGTTCAGGTCGGGCTCACCTACCGGCACGATCCCGCGCTGGAGCTGCTCCGCGACTGGCTCGCCGCCGGGCGCCTCGGCGAGTCGCTGCTGGTGCGCGCGCACATCTACGACGAGCGGCGCGATCCGGGCGATCCCGCGCACGCCGAGCGGATCGAGGAGACCCTGCGGCACGGGCTGCCGGTGATCCACGAGGGCGCGCACGTCTTCGACTGGTTCTCCTTCCTCTTCGGCGGGCCGCCGGATGAGGTCGCCGACGGCTGGGCGCTGGCCACCCGGCCCGGGCTGGCCGCGCCGAACCTCTGCGGCGCCCGGCTGGTCTATCCACATCGGACGGTCGTCCTGGCGGAGTTCGGCTGGCTCACTGACGCGTTGCCCCGCTGCGAGCTGAGCTTTCTCGGCGACCGTGCGCACGTGCTGCTCGACGGGCACACTTTCCGCATGGAACTCACCACAGTGGACGGAGTCGAGCAGGTCGCCTTCGAGCCGGACCGGACCACCCGGTGTTTCGACCGCCAGCTGGCCCGGTTCGTCGAACTGGTCACCGGCGCCCGCGCGGCGCCCGCCCCGGACCTGGCCGACGGCCTCGCCGCGCTGGAGCTGGCCGAACGCGTCGCGGCCCTGGCCGGGGGCGGTGCGCGGTGACGCTCCTGCGTTGGGCGGAGTGCACCCGCACGCAGTTGCGCGCGGTGCTGCCGGACGCGCTCGTGGTGCTGCCCATGGGCGCGACCGAACAGCACGGACCGCACCTGGCGACCGGGACCGACGCCCTGATCGCCGATATGGTCACCCGGTTCGCCGCCGCGCGCGCGATCGAATCCGCGCACCGCCACCTCGTGCTCACGCCCTGCCTGCGGTTCGGCGCGTCCGACCACCACCTGCCCTTCGGCGGCACGCTCTCGCTGTCGGTGGACACCGCGATCGGGGTGCTGACCGACCTGGGCACGTCGATCGCCGCGTCCGGCGGGCGGCGGCTGGTCATCGTGAACGGGCACGGCGGAAACCGGGGAGTCTGCCACGCGGCCGCCGCGAAACTGTCCGCTCGGCACGATCTCGCGGTCGCCGTGGTGCACTACTGGGAGCTGCTGCCCGCCGTGGAGGACACCCCGGTCCCCGGGCACGCCGGGGAGTTCGAGACCGCGATGGTGCTCGCACTGCGGCCGGAACTGGTCGGCGAGCGGTTCGCCCGGCCCGGCCCGGTGGAGACCTTCGCCGCGCCGGGTGTCGAGGTGCACGACGCCGCGGCCTGGCAGCGCATCGACGGGTACACCGACGAACCCGCGCGGGCCACCCGGGAGCGCGGTACCGAGTGGCTGGAGGGTTGCGTGAGCGCACTGGCGAACCGGCTGATCGAGCTTGCGAGGGTCGAGTGATCGACTTCCACACGCACACCCCGGCCTGGCACACCGGCACCTGGCTCGGCGGGGCCGCGTTCGGGGCCGAGGAGTTCCTGACGTACATGGACTCGGCGGGCATCGACGTGGCCGTCGTGCTCGCGCATGACGGGCTGTTCAACGCCACGCCGGAGTCGAACGACGAACTGGCCGCGTTCGTGCGCGCGGATCCATCCCGGATGGCCGGGTTCGGCACGGTCAATCCCCGGCACGTGAACGCCGTCGACGAAACCAAGCGCTGCTTCGCCGAACTCGGGCTCGCCGGGCTGAAACTGCACCCGTGGCTGCAGGGGTTCAGCCTGCACGAGGCGGCGCTCGACCCGATCTGCGAGGTGGTCGTCGAGGCGGGCGGGATCCTGCTCTCGCACGACGGCACGCCGCCGTATTCGACACCCGCCCAGATCGCCGCGCTCGCCCGGCGGCATCCGAGGTTGCCGGTGGTCCTCGGCCACGGCGGGCTGCACGACTGCTGGCGCGAGGCGCTCGCGGTCACCTGCGAGACCGAGAACCTGTACCTCTGCCTGTGCGGCACCCCGCCGTACGCCGCCCGGCACATCCTCGCCCACGCGCCGCGCGGCAAGGTGCTGTTCGGCACCGACGCGGGGTTGTCGGACGAGGCGAGCCAGGACTACGCGGTGGCCCGGGTCGCCGAGATCGATGGCTGGGGCATCACCGCCGAACAGCGAGCGGACATGTTGATCCGGAATCCCGGGGCGTTGCTGGCAGGGAGGTTGGGTTGAGTCAGGCGAGAATCGCGGCGATCCACACGGTGACGGTGAGCCTGCCCGCGCATCCGGATCTGGTGGTGCGCGGGGCGAAGGGGCCGCACGACCGGTCCGACTTCCTGCTGGTGCAGGTGGTGACCACGGACGGCCTGGAGGGCTACGGCGAGGTCAGCGCCACCCCGCTGTGGAGCGGCGAGGACGGGGCCAGCGCGCAGCACTTCGTCCGCGGGGTGCTGACCCCGGCCCTGCTCGGCAAGCGGCTCGCGCCGGTCGGCCAGCTCGAGTCCGTTATGGACAAGGTGCTGGCCGCGAACCCGTTCACCAAGGCCGGGGTGTCGACGGCTTTGTGGGACGCCTACGCCCGGACCCTGGGCGTGCCGCTCGCGGTGGCGCTGGGCGGCCCCTTCCGGGAGGAAGTGCCGATCAAACTTTCGCTGTCCGGCGACGGCCCGCAGCTCGACCGCGTGTACGAGGCCGCGGTCGCCGCGGGTTTCCGGTCCTTCAAGGTGAAGGTGGGCCTGGGCGTCGAGGGCGATCTGGCGCGGGTTTCGCGGGCCAGGGCGCTCGCCGGGCCGGGCGCCTTCCTCGGCACGGACGCCAACGGGGGCTGGAGCCGGGCGCAGGCGCGGGAAGCCGTGCGCGGGCTCGCCGATCTGCGACCCGCGTTCGTGGAACAACCGGTGGCGCCCGGTGACCTGGAGGGCATGGCGGCCCTGCGGTCCTTCGGCCTGCCGGTGGTCGCCGACGAATCGGTCTTCGATTCCGACGATCTGGTCCGGCTGATCCGCGCGGACGCGGCCGATGTGGTGAGCCTGTACGTCGGCAAGGCGGGCGGTCCGGGCCGGGCCGTGGCGATGGGCCGGTTGGCCGAGGCGTTCGGGCTGGACGTGCTGATCGGCTCCAACGGCGAGCTGGGCCTGGGCGCGGCCGCGCAGCTGCACGTGGCGTGCGCGCTGCCGGGGCTGAGCACGACGTTGCCCTCGGACATCATCGGCGCGCACTACTACGCCGAGGACATCCTGGAGAAACCGTTGAACAGCAACGGGATTCGCGCACGACTGGGGGACGGCGCCGGGCTCGGCGTGGTGCCGCGGGACGACATCCGGAGGCGGTTCACATGATCGTGGACGTGCACGCGCACACCCCGACCCACCGGGACGCGGTGCCCGAGGCCGAGCGCAAGGTGTACCAGAACTGGCGCACCGACCGGCCGGTGACCACCACGAACTCCTGGGCGGACTTCGACGCGGCCATGGCGGACGCGGACGTGGCCATCATCTTCAACATCGCGGTGGACGATCCGGAGCCGATGACCGGACTGCCCTATCCGCCCGAGCGCACGAACGACGCGACGGCCGAGTTCGTCGCCGCCGATCCGGCCCGGCGGATCGGCTTCCTCTCGGTGAATCCGTTGTGGGACAACGTCTTCGAGGAGACCGAACGGTGCCGGGAGCTGGGCCTGGTGGGGGTGAAGCTGGGGCCGAACTACCAGGACTTCGATCCGCTGTGCGAGCAGGCGCTGGCGTTCTACGCCTACTGCGAGCGGCACGGCCTGCCGATCCTGTTCCACCAGGGCGCGTCGCCGATGCGGCACGCCCCGCTGCGCTACACCTATCCGCTGGTGACCGACGAGGTCGCGCTGCGGTTCCCCGAGTTGCGGATCGTGATGGCGCACATGGGGCATCCGTGGGGGACCGAGACCGCGGTGACCATCCGGAAGCATCCGCACGTCTACGCGGACGTGTCGTCGATCTATCTGCGGCCGTGGGTCTGCTACCAGTCGCTGCTCGCCGCGGTCGAATGGGGCTGCGCGCACAAACTGCTGCTGGGCAGCGATTTCCCGATCGCCAACACCGGTGAGGCGATGGCCGGGCTGCGCCGGGTGAACGACATCCTGGAGGGAACGAAGCTGCCCCGGATCCCGGAGGAGACCGTGGAACGGATCATCCACGCGGACGCGCTCGGCGCGCTCGGTCTGTCCGCGGCGGTGCGCTCGTGACGTCCCCGGTCGTCGACGCGCACGTGCGGCTCGGCGTCGGCCGCGAGGTGGCGCTGGACGCGGCGACTTTGCTGTCCACAATGGACGCACTGGGGATCGGCCGCGCGCTGGTGGCGCCGGACGAGCGGTGCACGGCGGTCGCCAACGCCGAGGGCAACGAGCTGACCACCCGGGCGGCGCGGGAATCGGGTGGGCGGCTGCTCGCCTACGCGGTGGCCAACCCGTGGCTGGGCAAGGCGGCGCTGGACGAGCTGGCCCGCGCGGCCGACGCCGGGGCGGTCGCGCTCGCGGTGGATCCGGTGCTGCAGGGGTTCGATCTGCTGGACGGGCTGGTCGATCCGCTGCTGGAATTCGCCGCCGAGCGGAACTGGCTGGTGTATGTCCGGACCGGCACCCCGCCGAGCGCGCTGCCGCTGCCGCTGGCCAGCCTCGCGCGACGGCATTCCGGCGTCGACTTCCTGATGGGCCGCAGCGGGGCCACGGATTTCTGGATCGACGCGGCGCCCGCGCTGCGGTACGCGCCCAACCTGTACGCCGACACCTCGTACGCGCCCTGGGACACCGTGCTCAGCGAGTTCGCGCGGGACCCGGAGATCGGCACGTCCCGCGTGGTGTTCTGCACCGATTCCCCGTACACCGTGGCGAAATCCGAGATCCAGCGGGTCCTGGACTGGACCATCGGCGAGGACGAACGCGCGGCCGTGCTCGGCGGCACCGTGCTGGGGCTGCTCGGCGCACCGGCAACCGCCGCTTAGGAGTCCACTGAGGACGGAGAAAGGATGATCACCGATGACCGCCACGCAGGTGTGGGCACAGACCGATCGTGCGGGGGACGGCCGGAGACGGCCGCCGGTGCGGGGCGTGTCGCCCGTGCTGGAGGTGCCCTTCACCGAAGACGGCGCGGTGGACGTGCCGGGGTTCCGGCGGGTGGTGGACTACGTGCTCGGCACTGGCGTGTCCAGCGTGATGTTCCCCGGTTTCGCGTCGGAGTTCCACAAGCTCAGTGAGGCCGAACGGGCCGAGCTGACCGCGGTGCTGCTGGCGGAAACGGGTCCCCGGCCCGAGGTCGCGGCGATCGTCGCGGTGCAGGACCACGCGACCCGGCTGGCCGTGGCCCGGGCGCGCGCGGTCGTCGAAGGCGGGGCGGACGCGGTGAACCTGCTGCCGCCGCACTTCCTGGCGCCCTCGCGGCGATCCCTGGTGGCGCACGTGCGCGCGGTGCTCGAAGCGATCGCGCCGACCCCGGTGGTGCTGCAGTACGCGCCGACCGAGACCGGCACCAGCCTGGACGGGGAGACACTCGCCGCGATCGCCCGCGAGCACACCAACCTCGCGCTGGTCAAGGTGGAATCCAGCCCGCCGGGCCCGCTGATCGCCGAACTGGCGGCGGGGGAGCCCGCGCTGCCCGCGGTGGAGGGGTACGCCGGGGTCCAGTTGCCGGACGCGTTCCGGCGGGGCGCGGTCGGCACCCAGCCCGGGTGCTCGTTCACCGAGATCTACGTCGAGATCTGGCGGCGGTTCGCCGAGGGCGACGAGGCGGGCGGCGAAGAACTGCACCGCAGGCTGCTGCCGTACATCTCGTACTGGATGCTGGACACCGAACTGATCATCGCCGCGGAGAAGCTGATCTCGGTGCGGCGCGGGCTGTTCGCCAGCGCGTACTGCCGCGAACCCGGGCACCGCCTGGACCGCGAGGAGATCCGCATGATCGACCGCTTCCTGGCCGAATTCGCCGACCTCCTCCCCACCCTGACCTGACCCCAAGCACCTGGTTCCCCAGTTGGTGCGGGCAAGGGGGGCACCGCGGCGGCACTTTCCCACCAAAGTGCCCTCCTCGACACCGGGCGCGGGCGCGCGGCGTGATCGGCGGCGGGTGATGATTACGCCATGCACATCGCCGCGGAGATCGTCGGGCTGGTCGTGGTGGTTCTGCTGGTCACCGCGATCGCGCGCGCCCTGGACTGGTCGGCTCCGCTGTGCCTGGTGGTCGTCGGGGTCGGCGCGTCCTTCATCCCGGGGGTCCCGGAGTACCAGCTCAACCCGGAGGTCGTGCTGCTCGGCCTGCTGCCGCCGCTGCTGTACGCGACCGCGATCCGCACCTCCCTGGTCGACTTCCGGGCCAACCGCGGGCCGATCCTGCTGCTTTCGGTCGGCCTGGTCACGTTCACCACGCTGGGCGTCGGCCTGATCGCGTGGCTGGTGATCCCCGGACTCTCGCTCGCCGCCGGGTTCGCGCTCGGCGCGGTGGTGGCCCCGCCGGACGCGGTGGCCGCGACCGCGGTGGCCCGCCGGGTCGGCATGCCCCGGCGGATCGTCCGCATCCTGGAGGGCGAGAGCCTGGTCAACGACGCCGCCGCACTGGTCGCCCTGCGCACGGCGATCGCCGCCATCGCCGGTTCGGTGAGCCTGTGGGAGATCGGCGGCGACTTCGTGCTCGCGGCCGGTGGCGGGGTGCTGGTCGGCGGCCTCGTCGGCTGGGGCGGCGGGATGCTGCGCACCCGCCTGGACGACGCGGTCACCGATACCGCGCTGTCGTTCGCGGTGCCGTTCATCGCCTACCTCCTGGCCGAGGCGATCCACGGTTCGGGGGTGCTCGCCGTGGTGATCGCCGGGCTGCTGCTCGGGCACCAGGCGCCGCGGATGCTGTCCGGATCGGCCCGGCTGGCGAGCCGGCTGAACTGGCAGACGATCCAGTTCCTGCTGGAGAACGTCGTCTTCCTGCTGATCGGCCTGCAACTGCGGCGAATCCTGACCGAGGTCGGCAAGGAGGATCTCGGGGTGGGCACGCTGATCCTGATCTGCGTCGCCGTGCTCGCCGCGACGCTGCTCACCCGGATGGCGTGGATGTTCGGCATCGGCTCGCTGCGGCGGCTGACCGGGCGCAAGGCGTGGCCGTGGAAGTATTCGGCGGTCATCTCGTGGGCGGGGATGCGCGGGGTGGTCACGCTGGCCGCCGCGTTCGTGCTGCCCGCCGACACCCCGCAACGCGCGGTGCTGGTGCTCGCCGCGTTCGTGGTGGTGGCGGGCACGCTCGTCCTGCAGGGCACCACGCTGCCCCGGCTGGTCCGGCGGCTCCGGTTGCCGCGCCCGGATCCGGCGGAGGACGCGCTGCAGGAGGCGGCGCTGCTGCACGACATGAAGCGCGCCGGACTGACCCGGCTCGAGGCGATCCGGAACCCGGACGATCCGCCCGAGGTGCTCGAACGGCTGCGGAACCGGGTGGTGAACCGGTCCGACGCCGCGTGGGAGCAACTCGGCCGGGACAGCGCGGTGACCGAGACGCCGAGCGACGCGTACCGGCGGCTGCGTGCGCAGATGCTGGAGGCCGAGCGCGAGGAACTGCTGGCCGCCCGCCACCGCGGATCCGCCGACGACGAGGTCCTGCGGCGGGTCCTCGACGCGCTCGACATCGAGGAGTCGATGCTGGACCGCGTCGAGGAGGACCCGAGCGAACCGGGCCGGGAACTGCGCACCCCGGCCGCGACCGCCGGTTCCTGCGACCACCTCAAGCGCGCACCCGCCGAGGCGCGGCCCAACACGACCGAAGGCTGCACCGAATGCCTCGTCGAGGGCACCACCTGGGTGCACCTGCGGATCTGCCTGGCCTGCGGGCACGTCGCGTGCTGCGACTCGTCGCCGCGGCGGCACGCGACCCAGCACTTCCACGACTCCCGGCATCCGGTGATGCGCAGTTTCGAACCGGGGGAGAGCTGGCGGTGGTGCTTCGTCGACCGCCAGGTCGGTTAGGGGCGGGCGATCACCGAGAACTCGGTGCCGAACGGGTCGGTGAGGGTGGCCGACCGGCCGTACGGCGTGTTCTCGGGTTCGGTCGAGGTCGCCCCCGCGGCCTTCGCCGCGGCCACGGTCGCGTCGGTGTCGGCCACCTCGAACACGGTCGCCCACACCGAAGCGGGTGCGTCGGCGTGGCCCCAGATCCCGCCGATTTCGTGCCCGTCGGGGCGGCGCAGGAAGGTGAAGTCGAGCCCGGGGAGGTCGTCGTTGCCGTCCAGGGTGAAGTCGAAGACCGCGCAGTAGAAGGCGCGCGCGGTGGCCGCCTCGGCGGTGACGAGATCGTTGCGCACCAAGGTGTCCGGCTCGTTCACCAGGCGGCAGCCGAGGTGCGTGCGGCCCTGCCAGAGCCCGAACCGCGCCCCGGTGGGATCGACCGCGAGTGCCGCGCGCCCGAGGTCGCCGACTTCGTGCGGGGCTTCCAGCAGCGTGCCGCCCGCGGCGAGCACGCGTTTGGCCGTGCCGTCGCAGTCGTCGGTCGCGAGGTGGACGTCCCACGCGCGGACCGCGGGTTCGGCGGCCTGGCGCAGTCCCGCGACCGGCAGGCCGCGCAGCAGGCAGGTGGCGCCGTCTTCGGTGGTGGCGAAGTCCCAGCCGAACACGGCCCCGTAGAAGTCCTGCGCCCCCGCGAGATCGGTGACCGCGAGGTCGATCCAGGCAGGTGTGCCGAGCGGCTGGTTGCGGGTGACCTGACTCATCCTGTGCTCCCGATTCTTCGGTGGTGGTTGCGGAAACCGACGTTAGGGGGCGAATAGGCCAGTTCCTGTCCTATTTCGTCGATTTCGGCCATCGGAACGGACTGGTTGCCGTGCGTGCCGATCATCGCCACGCTTCGGAACCATGAACCCACCGCGTCCGTACACGACCAGCACGGCATTCCTGGAAGCCCTGGCCGAAGCCGGGGTCCGGTACGTGTTCGCCAATCTCGGCAGCGACCACCCCGGACTGGTCGAGGCGTACGCCCGGGCGCGGGCCGACGGGCGCGCGGACACGTTCCCCGAGCTGATCATCTGCCCGCACGAGAGCGTGGCGTTCTCGGCGGCGCAGGGCTACGCGCAGGTCAGCGGCGAGCCGCAGGCGGTCATCGTGCACGTGGAATGCGGGACCCAGAACATCGGCGGCATGCTGCACAACGCGGCCAAGGGCCGGGTGCCGGTGCTCGTCTTCGCCGGCGCGTCCCCGTTCACGCAGGAAGGCGAGTTGCCGGGCAGCCGCAACGAGTTCATCCAGTGGATTCAGGACGTGCACGACCAGCGCGGGATCGTGCGCGGATACACCAAGTACGACAACGAAATCCGCACCGGGCACAACGTCAAGCAGCTGGTGCACCGGGCGATGCAGATCGCCCGCAGCGAACCGGCCGGACCGGTCTACCTGGTCGGCGCGCGCGAGGTGATGGAGGCCGAAGTGCCCCCGCAGAGCCCGGATCCGGCCCGGTTCACCCCGATCGCGCCCGCCGCGCTGGCGCCGGACGTGGTGGCCGGGATCGCGGACGCGCTCGCCGAAGCCCGCGATCCCGTGGTGGTCACGTCCTATCTCGGACGCGACCCGGAGGCGGTTCCGGCCCTGGTCGAGCTGTGCGAACTGCTGGCCGTGCCGGTGATCGAATCGGTGCCGATGCGGCTCAACTTCCCCGCCGACCACCCGCTGCACTGGGGTTTCCAGTGGAACACCCAGGAACCCAACCCGCTGCTCGCCGCCGCGGACGTGGTGCTCGTACTGGGCAGCGACGTGCCGTGGATCCCGCTGTCCAACCGGCCGCACGCCGACGCCCGGTTGTTCGTGGTGGACATCGATCCGCTCAAGGAGCAGATGCCGCTGTGGCACGTGCCCGCCGAACGGTTCGCCCGCGCCGACGGGCGGACCGCGGTCACCCAGCTCACCGGATACCTGCGCGGCCGGGAACTGGACGCCGGGGCGATCGCCGACCGGTATGCCCGGGCCACCGCGGAACACGAGCGCCAGCAACGCGAACTCGCCGCGCGGGAGCAGCCGGACGGCGGGACGATCACGGTCGAGTACCTGATGGCGTGCGTGCGCGAGGCGATCGACGACGACACGCTCGTGCTGTCCGAGGCGATTTCCGGGTACCAGCCCGTCGGCCAGCACCTGCGGCGCTCCCGGCCGGGTTCGCTGATCGGGTCCGGCGGCGGATCGCTCGGCTGGTACGCGGGCGCGGCGATCGGCGCGAAGCTGGCCGAGCCGGAGCGGACCGTGGTGTCGATCGTCGGCGACGGCACCTACCTGTTCGGGGTGCCGTCCTCGGCGCAATGGGTCGCGCGGCGTTACCAGGCGCCGAGCCTGACGATCATCCTGGACAACCGGGGCTGGAAGTCGCCGAAGCTGTCCACCCTCGGCGTGCATCCCGAGGGAGTCGCGGCGGAGCACGACGATTTCAACGTGAGCTTCGAGCCGGAGGCGGATCTGCCCGGGATCGCCGCGGCCGCGGGCGGGGCGTGGGGGAGGACCGTGCGCGATCCGGACGAGCTCAAGGGCGCGCTGACCGAGGCGCTCGACGCGGTCCGGTCCGGGCGCTCGGCGGTGCTGAGCGTGCACCTCCCGCCGGTGTGATCCGGTTTTCCATTCAGCGGAACGGCCCCTTGCCGGGCGGGGGCCGTTCGGCGAACATCGGCGGGATGAGCGAGGAGGAGGCGCCGAAGTCGGTGCTCGCGCGCGGGCTCTCGCTGCTCGAAGCGTTCTTCTCCGGGGAATCCGAGCTCAGCCTGGGCGAGATCGCCGACCGCAGCGGCCTGCCCAAACCGACCACGCACCGCCTGCTCACCGAACTGGTCACCTGGGGCGCGCTGGAACGTTCGGGGCGCGGGACCTACCGGCTGGGCGCGAAGCTGTTCCTGCTGGGCCAGCTCGTGCCGCGGCACCGGATGCTGCGCCAGGCCGCGTTGCCGTACCTGGAGGAGCTGTACCGGACCAGCCAGGAGAACGTGCACCTCGCGGTGCCGGACGACCTGCACACCCTGTTCCTGGAGAAGCTCAGCGGCCGCGAGTCGATGGCGATCCGCTCCCGGGTCGGCGGCCGGATGCCGGTGCACTGCACGGCCACCGGCAAGGTCTTCCTCGCCTGGGGCGGCCGGGACCGTTTCCAGCGAGCCGTCGCGGCGGGCCTGCCCCGGTTGACCCCGCGCACGATCGTCCTGCCCGGCCTGCTGCACCGCGACCTCGCACGCACCCTGGACCGCGGCGTCGGCATCAATCTCGAGGAATCCGAACCGGGCGTGGTCGCCGTCGCCGCCCCGGTCCTCGGCCCCCGCGGCCAGGTGGTCGCCGCCCTGTCGATCACCGGCCACGCCCACCGCCTCGACGTCGACCGCTGCGCCCCCACCGTCCGGGCCGCCGCGACCGCCATGTCGACCCAGCTCACCGCGCTCGGCTGAGGTAGTTCTCCAGCTTGCGCAGGCCGCGGGTGACCGTGGCGGACCAGGTTTCGCGGAGTTCCGGCCGGTGCCGCTGTTCCACCGCCCAGATGAGGAGCTGAACCCGGCGCAGGGCGACGAAGTCGTCGATCGCGGCCTCGTGTTCGGCTGGCAGGGGGCGGACGGTCCGGTATCCGGCGAGGAGGGCGGCGCGCAGTGCCGGGCGGCCGGGGAGGTGGTCGAGTTCGCTCACGGTCACCGCGAGGTCGTAGGCGAAATGGCCGTGACCGCAGTCGTCGAAGTCGATGGCGCCGACTTCGCCCTGGTGGAACAGGTAGTTCTCCTGGTGCAGATCCGCGTGGACGAGCCCGGACACGTCCGGGCCGCGGCCCAGGGCGTCGCGCGTTCGCCGAACCCGCTCGAGGACCCGGTGCACGAGGTCGCCTCCGGCCGGGGAATGCGCCTGCCGCACCGATTGCGCGGCGTCCGCGGCCGTTTCGGCGGAGAGCGTTCTCCGCTGGGCCCCGCCGAGGCCGGTGACGTTGTCCACCGGACCGCGCGGGGAACCGTCGCACCCCGCCCCGTGCCGGTGCAGGCGGGCGGTGAAGGCGCCGACCCGGTGCAACCGCGCGGGGGTGAGGCCGCGGTCGAGGAACCGGCCCGCCACCCAGCGGTACAGCACGCAGCACCGCGGCGCGCCCGCGTCTTCGACGACGGTCAGGAGGTCCCGGGCGCGCGTGGGGACGGGTTCGGGGACGAGCAGGCCGGTGTCGCGGCGCAGCGCCGTCAGCCACGTCATCTCGGCCCGGACCATCGGCTCGTCCGGGCCGTCCGGACGCTGGATCCGCAGCACGTACCGGTGACCGTCGGCGCCGTCCACGCGAAAGGTCGTGTTGAATCCCCGCGGCAACCGCGCGAGCCGGGCGACGGGCAGGTTGTAGGCGGACAACGCGGCCCGCGCCAGGTACCGCGTCCGGTCCGGGGCAGCCATCCCGCGAACCTACCGGCCCGGGCCGGAGGCGGGCCGCCTTCGGGACGGGGTGGGAATCCGAAGGCGGCCCGCCGGTCAGCGGCGATACCCGGCGATCAGAGCGGATACCCCGCGATATCGCCGCGCAAGGTGATCCACCGGGTCTCGGTGAACGCCTCGATGTTCGCCTGCGCGCCGCCGAAGCGGGACCCGGTGCCGGAGGCGAGCACACCGCCGAACGGGGCGTGTGCCTCGTCGTTGACCGTCTGGTCGTTGATGTGCGCGATCCCGGTCGGGATGCGCTCGGCGAGCGCGAGACCCTTGGCCGCGTCCGCGGTCAGGATGCCCAGCGACAGACCGTATTCGCTGTCGGCCGCCAGTTTCGCGGCGTCGTCCAGATCGGTGAACCGGGCGACCGACGCGACCGGGCCGAAGACCTCCTGGTCGTAGGCGGGGATCGACGGTCCCGCGTCGGCGAGCACGGTCGGGCGGTAGAACAGGTCCTGGTACGTCCCGCCCGCGGCGATCCGGGCGCCCGCGTCCGCGCTGGTGGTCACCAGGTTGTGGATCTTGTCCCGCTGCCCGGCGTCGATGATCGGGCCGAGCGCGACGTCCTGGGTGGCCGGATCGCCGACCGGCAGCCGTTCCGCCTTGGCGGACAGCCGTTCCACGTACTCGTCGTACACCTTGGCGTGCACCAGGTGCCGGCCGGTGGTCATGCAGATCTGCCCCTGGTGGAAGAACGATCCCCAGGCCGCCGCGCCGACCGCCTGCTCCAGGTCGGCGTCGTCCAGCACGATCAGCGCGGAGTTCCCGCCCAGCTCGAGATGTGCCCGCTTGAGGTGCCGCCCGGCGAGTTCGCCGACCGCGCGCCCGGCCGCGGTCGAACCGGTGAACGAGATGACCCGGACGCGCGGGTCCTGGACCAGGGCCGCGCCGAGGTCGGCGCCGCCGGGCAGCACGTGCAGCACACCCGGCGGGAGCCCGGCTTCTTCGAACACCCGCGCCAGCGCGACCCCGCCGCACACCGCGGTGCGCGGATCCGGTTTGAGCACGACCGCGTTGCCCAGCGCCAGCGCCGGGGCCACCGAGCGGATCGACAGGATCAGCGGCGCGTTGAACGGCGCGATCACGCCGACCACCCCCGCCGGGACCCGGCGCGCCATGCTGAGCCGGGGCGCCTCGCTGGGCAGCAGTTCCCCGAGCGGTCGCGACGGCAGCGTGGCGGCCTCGTAGCACTCCTGCGCGGCCACGTGCAGTTCGAAGTCGGCCTTGCCGGGCACGGAACCGGCCTCGCGGATCAGCCAGCTCCCCAGCTCTTCCGCGTGCTGGGTCCACAGATCACCGGCGCGGCGCAGCACCGCGGCCCGTTCTTGGAACGGGGTGGCCGCCCAGGCCCGCTGGGCCTCGGCCGCGCGGGCGGCCGAGTTGGCGAGGTCCCCGGCCGCGCCCGCGCCGACGCGGCCGAGTTCCCCGCCGGTCGCCGGTTCGACGACGGCGAAGTCGCCTCCGGCGGCCCGCTCCCAGGTGCCGGAGAAGATCCGGCCCGACCACTTCTCCTCGTCGAGAAAGCTCACCCGCACACCCCTGGACTCCCATCGCTTCGCCATTCCGGCACAGCATGGTCAGTGCGGGCTGATCGGCTCCACCGTGCTTTCCATTGAATGGAACGCCGATCGCTCCGTTCGTCGAGCCGCCGGTCCGCTCAGCCGCGCTGGCGGTGACCGAGCAGGGTGGTGGCGATGGTGACCTGCGCCGGATCCAGCGCGGTTCCGCCGTCCTCCACATCCCACAGGGCGTTCTGTAGCACGCGGCCGAGCGTCCACCCGGCCGCCCGGTGCCGTTCGATGCCGAGGACCTCGGTCAGCAGGTCGAACCGGTGCAGCACTTCGCGGGCGAGGTCGCCGCGGGCCACCACGTCGTCCCAGCGGTTGCCCAGTGCGGGCAGCAGTTCGAAGCCGGGATCCCCGGCCAGCGGCTTGGGGTCGATGGCCAGCCAGGGTTCCCGGTGCGCCGCGAGGATGTTGTCGTAGTGCAGATCCCAGTGCAGCAGCCGATCCCCGAGTTCGCCGATCAGCTCGGTCACCGCGGCCGCGCACGTCCGCACCAGCCTCCGCTCGGCCGGGTCGCGCAGCACCGGTACGGCGAGCGGAACCTGCTCGAGCATGGCGGCGGCGACATCGGCGAGGCGCCGAAGCCCCGCCGGGGCGGGCACCGCCACCAGCCGCGACAGCAACTCGGCGAGGATCCGCAGGGCCGCCCGGTCATCGGGCAGCGAGGACAGCGGGCGCTCGGCGTCCAGCCGTTCCAGCAGGAGCGAGCCGGTGCCGGGATCGTGGTCGAGCAGCCGCACGGCGCCGTCGCCCTGCCAGGCGCGCAGGCCGACCGCTTCGCCGACGTTCTCCTCGTTGACCGGCTGGAGTTTGAGCGCGGCCGGCAGGCCGTCGGCGCGGAGCACGGGTAGCACGAGCGAGGCCATGCCATGGCGCGCGGGGCCGTCCCGCCGCAACGACCAGTGGTCCAAGAGATCCGTTACGAGTTCCGGCAACGCGGCGATCCAGGCGCGACCGGTCGCGTCCCGGTGCGACGCGACCAGCGCATCGGGTACTTCGATGGGCAGCGAGGTGCTCATCTCGGGGGTTCTCCTTCGTGGATTCCGGGTTCGGTGGTGTCGGCACGAAGGAGTTCGGGGCGGTGCCCGGCTACCGGGCAGGCGTCAACGCATACCCGCACCCTACCCGGAATGATCCTCTTGGCAGCCGCGGAGCTGGGCAGCGATTCCTTTTCGCGCGCGGTCGGGTCTGTTCGGATGACGGTGTCCGCCGCACGGCTGGAGGAGAGGCGATGTCGCAGGAAGCAAGCGCTGAGCGGGACGATCGGGATTTCGTCCGGGACACCGAGCCGTTCCGGCGCGAACTGCTGGCGCACTGCTACCGCATGCTCGGCTCGGTGCACGACGCCGAGGATCTCGTCCAGGAGACCTACCTGCGGGCGTGGCGCGCCTACGCCGGATTCGAGGGCCGGTCTTCCCTGCGTTCCTGGCTCTACCGGATCGCGACCAACGCCTGCCTCACCGCGCTCCAGCACCGCGGGCGGCGTCAGCTGCCCTCCGGTCTCGGCGACCCCGGCGTGGAGCCGGAGGCCGCGGGATCGGAGATCGCGTGGCTGCAGCCCATTCCCGACGCCCTGGTGACCCCGGAGGCGGACGACCCGGCGGCCGTCGTCGCCTCGCGCGAGGGCCTCCGGCTCGCGCTCATCGCCAGCCTGCAGTACCTGCCCGCCCGGCAGCGGGCGGTGCTGATCCTGCGCGAGGTCCTGGCCTGGCCGGCCGCCGAGGTGGCCGAACTGCTCGGCACCACCACCGCGGCGGTCAAGAGCACGCTGCAGCGCGCCCGCGCCCGGCTCGAACAGGTGACGCCCACCGCGGACGAGGTCGCCGAACCCACCGAACCGGAGGCCCGCGCACTGCTCGGCCAGTACATCGCGGCCTTCGAGAACGCCGACGCGGCGGCCCTGAGCCACCTGCTGCGACAGGACGCCACGCTGGAGCTGACGCCGTCCACGACCTGGTTCGCCGGTGGCGACGCCCGCACCCACGCGGTCGCCGGTCTCGGCGCCCCCGGCGACTGGCGGATGGTGCCCACCACCGCCAACGGGCAGCCCGCCGCGGCGGCGTACCAGCGCGGCGACGACGGTGGCTACCGGGCGTACGGAATCGTCGTGCTCACGGTCACCTCCACGGGTATCGCGCGGATCGTGGTGTTCGGTGATCCCGGCCTGTTCGACCTGTTCGGCCTGCCCCAGACCCACCCGGACACCGCCGGACAAGGCGCCGCCGCACAGGGCACTGCCGGACAAAGCACTGCCTGATCGACACCGCCTGTGCGAGGATCGATTCGCGGTATGCGCTGGTTTTCACGAAGGGGGCGGCGATGTACGCGATTTCCTTGGGCGATGACGGCGCGGAGCTGCGCCCGCTCGAGCCGTGGCACGCCGAGGAGTTCCTCGCCAATGTGGACCGGGGGCGCGAGTTCATCGGGCGATTCATCACGCTGCCGGACATGGTCACGGACCTCGAGTCGAGCCGCTCGTTCCTCCGGTCGTACGCGGAGAAGGCCGCGGCCGACGCCGGGCGGATCCACGGCATCTGGGTGGACGGCAAGCTGCTCGGCGGAGTCCTCTTCCGGACGATGGACCTCGAGCGCGGCACCGCCGAGGCCGGCTGCTGGCTGGAGCCGTCGGCAGTGGGCAAAGGCCTGGTGACCAGGGCCGCGCGCGTGATCATCGACTGGGTCATCGAGGAACGGGACGTCCACCGCGTGGAGTGGCGGGTCTCGGCGGGGAACGAGGCCAGTATCGCCGTCGCCCGACGGCTCGGCATGACCAAGGACGGCGTGCTGCGGGAAAGCTTCCCATACCGGGGAAAACGGCACGACGTCGAGATCTGGTCGGTGCTCGCACCGGAGTGGCGGGCGGCGGTGCGTGCCCGGGATGCCGCGACGGTCACCGGCTGACCGTGTCCTTTGTGGACCCGATGGCGAACGAGGCTCGCTCGTCATCAGCTGATCACTTCATGAGTACCACCTCCTCTGCTCGACTCTTCGGGTCTGCTGTTTGACAGCGTATCGAACATGTGTTCGACTGGCAAGCGTGAGATGGGACAGTCAACGAGTCGACGGCGCCGAGCAGGCCCTGCTGGGGATGGCGGGCCTGCTGCGGTCGGTGCGCTCGCCGGAATTCAACGGGGTCACGTTCCACGAGGTGCGGGCCCGCTCGGTGCTGAACAAGGTGCCGGGCGGTTCCGCGCTGCCGTTCGGCTGGACGGTGAACCCCTATCGCGGCTGCTCGCACGCGTGCACCTACTGCCTCTCCGGGGACACCGCGATCCTGATGGCCGACGGCCGGACCAAACCGCTCGCCGAGCTCAAGGTCGACGACGAGATCTACGGCACGCGCCTGCAGGGCCGGATCCGGCGCTACGTGCCGACCCGCGTGCTCGCGCACTGGTCGACCATCAAGCTCGCGTACCGGATCACCCTGGAGGACGGCACCCAGCTGATCGCCAGCGGTGATCACCGCTTCCTCACCGACCGCGGCTGGAAGCACGTGACGGGCACCCGGTTCGGGGTCGCCCAGCGGCCGCATCTGACCACGCGCAACCGGCTGACCGGAACCGGCGATTTCGCCCCGGGGCCGGGCGACACCGTCGAGTACCGGATGGGCTACCTGCGTGGAATGTCCAAACGCGACAACTCGGTGGATGTCGAGGCGCTGGTGCGGGCGCAGGACTACCGGGCGGGATTCGAGTCCGAAGCGGAGTTCGCCGAACTGCCGGTGGCGCCCGATGAGGCCTGGCACAAGGGATTCCTCGCCGGTGTCTTCGACGCCGAGGGGCGGTACGCGCATGGTGTGCTGCGGATTTCCAGCACCGATCCGGAGATTCTCGAAGCCGTCCGCTTCGCGCTGACCCGCTTGGTGTTCCGGTATTCGATGGAGGAGCGCCGGACGGCCGAGGGGGCGCGCACGGTGAAACTGGAGGGCGGGCTCGCCGAGCAGCTCCGCTTCTTCCACACGGTCGACCCCGCGGTCACCCGCAAGCGGACGATCGACGGGGCGACCATCAAGGCCCCGGCACACCTCGCGGTCACCGCGGTCGAGCCGATGAACGTCGAACTGCCGCTGTTCGACATCACCACGGGCACCGGGGACTTCATCGCGAACGGCGTGGTCAGCCACAACTGCTCGTCACACAACGCGCTCTATCCGGCACAGTCAGCCACCGTCGGCCAACGGGTGCCCCGGTCACGGACCTGCCGACCCCGGCAGCAAACGCGTTCGCTACCCACCGGGCAAGTCAGAGGTCGAGGTTGATCGGTGACGACCGGGATACCGAGGACGACGACAGCGTCCCGACAGATGCGCCGGGCCTGCGGCACAGCGCCTGAAGCCGAACAGCCGCACGTGCCCAGCGGTAGTACCCGTCTCGGCGCGGTTTGTCCGGTTCGGCAACCCGCGGCGAGACAACCTTGGCCTCTGGTGAGGATCAAGTCGGCGGCGCGCGCCGGGCCGATCGTGCGGGGGAGGAACCAGCCGAGTCCGCCGTCGGGGGTCAGTCCGGCTAGGCCGTGTTTCAGAAGTTGGGGGGCGTGTGACGGCGTGTCGTTGATCATGTAGGTGAGGTCTCCGGTAGAGGGGTTAACGACCAAGAAAACCCTTGCCTTACCGGAGACCTCGTGGCCAGCGTAGCGGTGGCGGGGC
>NZ_VTHK01000034.1 GCF_009765355.1 Amycolatopsis anabasis
ATCATGGACACCCTCGCCTACGTCTTCGACCTCGCACCCCTTGGAATAGGTCGTCTAGTGCGTTCGGACGCAGATGCCATCACGAAAGGTGATGACTTGGACACCCCGCATCACTCGTTCAGCCGGTAGACACTGCGCCAATGACGTGATGGCGTGTGCTCAACTTCGGCCGATTCGCACCTAGTGTGGGTCCAGCGGGATACTCATGCCCGTTGAACTGGCCTTCGTCAGTCCGTGAAGAGGTGGAGCGTGCCTGAGCCTGGTGGCACACCAGGGTTGGTTGAGGTCGTCCGGAAATGGGCGACCACGATGTCCGACACGAAAGGAGTATCTCTTCCCCCGGACGAGCTGGAGGGCATCCTGCTCGACGTCGCCCGCGACGCGCTCGCGGCTTCGGAGGCCTCCCGGCGGGCGGCCGTACTCCGCTTCATCGCGCTCTATTCGGCCGCTCCGATCGGCATCGCCCTCGCCGATCAAAGCGGTTTCATCGTCGAGGCGAACGAAGCACTCTGCAAACTCCTCGGCCACCGGCCGGATTCGTTGCGCGGCAAGAACATCGCCGATCTCGGCGCCACCGAGCGGGACGCCACCAGTCTGCGCGTCGGGCTCGACGAACTCGAGTCGGTCGAACTCGAGCAGTACCAGCAGCGGGTGCTGCTCGAACACGCCGAAGAGGTGCCGATCTGGGCGGACATCACCCTCGCCCACCTGCCCGGGGACAGCCCCGGCGCGGCCTATCCGGTCCTGATGGTGCAGGACGCCAACGAGATCCACCTGCTGCAGGAAACCCTGCGGCACCAGAACGTGCACGACTCGCTGACCGGGCTGGCGAACGGGTCGAGCTTCAAGACCAAGCTGGAAGCGACCCTGGGCACCGGCGCCCGGCACCAGGTCGCGCTGATCTACCTCGACGTCGACGGCTTCAAGGTGATCAACGACGGGCTCGGCGCCGGGGTCGGCGATCAGGTGCTGCGCGGCGTGGCGAGCAAGCTCGCCGCGGTGTTCGGGAAGAACGACGGTTTCGTCGCCCGGTTGTCCGGGGACGGCTTCGCGGTGCTGATGCGCGGCGTGCTCACCCCGTCCGAGGTGATCACGCTGGTCGAACGGGCGCTCGACGACCTGGCCGAACCGATGTACCTCGACGGCCACGGGATCGGAGTGAGCGCGAGCGCGGGCATCGTCGTCCGCGACGTCGCCGACGGCGGGCCCGAGGACCTGATGCGGGCCGCGGAGATCGCCCTGCACCGGGCGAAGGAAGCCGGTAAGGCGCAGTGGATGCTGTTCGACCCGGAACTCGACGCCCAAGACCGGGCGCGGTACCGGCTCGGCGCGGTGATCGCCGGCGCGCTGGAGAACGGCGAGTTCTCGCTGGTGTACCAGCCGACGGTCAAACTCGCCCGGACCGGCGAGCTGGCGGCGGTCAACGCGGGACTGCGCTGGAACCACCCCGAACTCGGCGAACTGGATTCCGACGAGTTCTACCCGCTGGCCGAGACGACCGGGATGACCATCCCGCTGGGCAAGTGGCTGCTCGCCGAATCCCTGGCCGCGACGGCCCGCTGGCGCGCCCAGTTCGGCGACAAGGCGCCCGATGTCTGCATCCGGCTGCCCAAGCGGTTGGCCATCGACCCCGATCTCGTGCTGCTGGTGAAGGAACAGCTCGACCGCCTGAACCTGCCCGGCCGGGCGCTGCGGCTGTGCACCGACGGCTCGTCGATCGTCGATCCGCGCGGCGAGGTGCTCGACTCGCTGTCCGTGCTGTCCGATCTCGGCGCGCAGCTCGTGCTCACCGTGGCCGGCACCGCAGATCTCGAACTGATCCCGACCCACCGGCTGCCGGTCCGGCACGTGATCCTGAGCGGGCCGGTGGTGGACGCGTTCGCCGGAGAACCGGACGAGGCCGCCGCCCGGCACCTGACCCATCTCATCGCCCGGGCCAACGAGTTGAAACTGCGGGTGGGCGCCGAAGGCGTGCGCAGCGCCGACCAGGCCGCCCGGCTGCGGGAGCACGGCGTGCTCGCGGCACGCGGTGAGTTCGTCGGGACTTCGGCCTCGGGTGACGAAGTAGACGAGATGATCGAACGCCACACGAACTAGGGTGGTCGACATGGACGCTGGCGAACTCGCCCCGGACTTCACCCTCGCCGACGAGAACGGGCAGCAGCGCGGCCTGGCTGAGTTCCTCTCCACCGGACCGGTCGTGCTGTTCTTCTACCCGGCGGCGATGACCAAGGGCTGCACCGCGGAGAGCTGCCATTTCCGGGACCTGGCCAAGGAGTTCGCCGAAGTCGGCGCGCAGCGGATCGGCATCAGCCCGGATTCGGTGGCCAAGCAGGAACAGTTCTCCAGCGCGCACGGTTTCGACTTCCCGCTGCTGTCCGATCCGGACGGTGCGGTCGCCACCCGGTTCGGGGTGCGCCGCAAGTTCGGTCCGTTGCTGACCCGGCGGCAGACCTTCGTCATCGACACCGACCGCCGGGTGCTCGAAGTGATCAAGAGCGAACTGCGGATGGGCGTGCACGCGGACCGGGCACTCGAAGTGCTCCGCGCCCGCAAGGCGAGGTCGTGAGTGTTCGGACCGGTTAGAACCGGCCTGTCCACTCACGACCACCTAGCGCTCGAGCCGCCACACCACGTCGATTCCGCTCTCCCCCGGGGTGAGCGTGCCCTGGCGCGGCCCCCGGTGCACCTCGGTGAACCCGAGCCGCGCCGGAATCGCGCCGCTGCGGACGTTCGCGGCGTCGTGCACGATCTCCACCCGGTCGGCGCCGATCCGGAACGCCTCGTCGACGAGTAGCGCGGTCGCCCGCGTCGCGAGGCCCCGGCCGGTGTACCGCTTGCCGATCCAGTAACCGATCTCCAGGCCGCCGGGACCGATGCGGGCCATCATCCCGCAGCCGCCGACGATCGTGCCGCGCGCGGTGACGATCGCGTAGTCGTACGACTCGCCGTTGCGCCAGTTGTCCTGGCAGCGCTCGACGAATTCGACGGCATCCCGCTCGGTGTAGCCGTGGACGGCCCAGGCGGTCCACGGGGCGAGGTGATCGATCGACTCGCTGACCGCGCGGTAGGCGGCGTCCGCGTCGTCGAGCCGCCATCGGCGCAGCACGAGGTCACCGTCGGCCAACTCTTCCGCGGGGGTGTCCATATCCCGATACTCCCCGATCCGGACCTGCCCGCGCAGCGAATTTCCGATTGCTCACACGGTTAGGGTCGGTTCGTGCGCATAGACATCGTGGCGTTTCCGGGAAACGACGACCTCGACGTGTTCGGCCCGCTGCGGGTGCTGCGCGGCGCCGCCGATCGGGGCGCGGATTTCGAGGTGCGCCTGGTGACGCGGGAAGAGCCGGCTCCCCTGGTTTCCTCGACCGGGCTGCGTTTCGAACCGGACGCGCGGTACCGCCCCGGCGCCGATGTGCTGGTGGTTCCCGGCGGCGGCTGGGGTTCCCGTGCGGCAGCCGGGGCCTGGGGCGAGGTGCGGCGCGGCGACTGGCTGCCGCTGCTCGAGCGGGCGCGGGCGGCCACGCCGATCCTCGCCGGGTGTGCACCGGCACCATGCTGCTCGCGCACGCCGGTCTGGTCACCGGCCGGCGGGCGAACACGCATCATTCCGCCGTCGCCGAACTCGCCGAACTGGGCGCCGAGGTGGTGCCCGAACGGGTCGTCGACGACGGCGACCTGATCACCAGCGGCGGGGTGACCTCGGGCATCGACCTGGCGCTCTGGCTCGTCGAACGCTTCGCGGGCGCCGAACTCGCCGCCGCGGTCACCGAGAACCTGGAGTACCCGAGGTTCACCCCGGCCCGCTAGTTCAGGATGGCGCTGTCCGGGATGGGCGTGTCGCCGCGCAGGGCGTCGAAGAGCTGCTTCGACTTGGTCTTGTCCCACTTCTCGGCGGACGCGGAGGTCACCGGGACGGTCGTGGTGACCACGCCGCCGGAGGAGATCCCGCGCATCGCCCAGGCCAGCCCGACCAGGTTGTGCACGTGGTCGCCGGAGTCCATGGTCAACGCGTCCGGCGCGGCCCCGAGCAGCGGGAACAGGTCGAACGGGTTGAGGAAGGTGGCCGGGCTGGACATCTCGCTGACCAGCGCGCCGATGAACTTGCGCTGGTTGGCCGCCCGGTCGAGGTCCGAGCGCGGCGTGGCCTCGCTGTGCCGCATCCGGACGAACCCGAGCGCCTGCGCGCCGTCCAGGTCCTGGCAGCCCGCCGGGATGGTGATATCAGTCACCGTGTCGTGCATTTCCTTGTCGATGCACATGTTCACGCCGCCGATGGCGTCCACGATGTTGGCGAACCCGCCGAAACCGATCTCCGCGTAGTGGTCCATCCGCAGCCCGGTGGCCTGTTCGACGGTCTCCACCAGCAACGACGGCCCGCCGATCGAGAACGCCGCGTTGATCTTGGTGGTGCCGTGGCCGGGCACCTTCACCTCGGAGTCCCGCGGCAGGCTCAGCAGGGTCGCCGGGGTGTCGTTGTCCGGGATGTGCGCGACCATGATCGTGTCGGTGCGCTGGCCGCCACCGGCCGCCGCGCTGTCCCCGGTGCGCAGGCGTTCCTCGTCGCCGGTGCTCAGCCCGTCCCGGCTGTCCGAGCCGACGATCAGCCAGTTGGTGCCCGAAGCCGCGGCGGGCCGGTTCGAGTAGTCGTGCAACGCGTCGACCCGGTTGATGGAGAACTCCAGGTACACCCACACGCCGGCGAGAAACACCACGAACACCAGGACCAGGGTGAGCAGGATCCGGCCGACACCCCAGCGCCGCTTCCGCGGCGGCCGGGGCCGTATCGGCGGCTGCCCCTGCGGGGGGCGCTGCCGCGGCGGGCCCGACCGGTTCGGGGCCTGGGGCGGCATGTGGTCGCCGTACTGCCGCTCCCGCTCGGGCAGCGGCATCATCGCGGTGTGCTGGGGCTGCCGCGGACGCCTCGGTGGCTGGTTCGGCCCCGAGCGCGGCGGGTAGCCGCCGTAGTCTCCGCCGTAACTCATCCTCTGACTCACCTTTCCCGTCCGCGGCCGACTGCGGTTGTCTACTAAACCGCACCGGCTGCAAAGGAGACGTCCGACACCCCTTGTGGGTTGGGTGACCAGCGGGTGAACCCTCAGAGCGGGATCCGCAGCCGCTGCTGGAGAGGCCTGGTCCACAGCCCGGCGACGGGATGCGCGGGGCCGAGCACGTCCAGGGTGAAGGCGCGCGACAACCGGGTCCAGGCACCCCACCGGAACAGCATCGCGTGGCTCTCACGAGCCAGTTCGACCCGGGCCAGCCGGGCCGCCCCGGCCTCGGCCCGGCGCGCGAAGGCGTACGACTCGGCCGGGCTGGTCGTCCGGTCGAGCACGCCGTGCACGATGAGCACCGACCGGCCGCGCACCGGCTCCACCGGCTCGCCTTCGGGGGTCCACGGCGCGAGCGCGCACACCCCGGCCACCGCCGGATCGTCGGCCACCCGCAGCGCGACCCGGCCGCCCATGGAATGCCCGATCAGCGCGATGGGTACGTCCGGGTGGTCGGCCCGGATGCGCTCCAGCGCCCAGCGGGCGTCGGCCACCGGGTCCTCGGCCGGTCCGTTCCAGCCTTGCAGCCGGTTGCGCAGCAGCCGGACCTCGATCCCCCGTCGGGCACCAGCGCGGTGGATCGCCCGGGCCAGCGGCACCATGCGCAGGTAGGCGAGCCACCACGGCGGGACGGCCTCCTGGCTGTGCTCGGAGCCGCCGTGCAGCACGAGCGCGACCGCGCGGACGGGTGCCGGCGAGCGCAGTACGGACAACTCCGGCGTCCGGTCCGTCACCTGTCTGCCTCCTTCGCGCACGTGAGCTACTGCATTAACGTCTCGGTCGGCGAGATCATCTCAAGGTTCGGCGAAGACGGGAGATTGTGGTGAGCACCACCGAGATCGGCGGCCTGGTTTCCGACGCGCTGGCCCAGGCGGAGGCCCGCAACGCGAAGGAGGTGGACGAGGCGGCTTCGCTGGTGCTGAACTGCATCCGCAAGGACGCGCTGGTGTTCACCGCGGGCGCCGGGCATTCGCTGGCCGCCGTCGCGGAGACCTTCTACCGGGCGGGCGGGCTCGCCTGCGTCTACCCGGTCTACCACCCCGAGTTGCTGCCGCTGCACGGCGCGCGGGCCAGCACCGCGACCGAGCGCCGCACCGGCCTGGCCGCCGAGGTGCTCGCCGAACGCTCCCCCGGGCCGGACGACGTGCTGGTGGTGTTCTCCACCTCGGGCGTGAACCCGTACCCGGTGGAACTCGCCGCCGGCGCGCGCGCCGCGGGTGCGCCGGTGGTCGCGGTCAGCTCGCGGGCTTCGGTCGCCGCCGCGCCGCGCCGGGCGGGCAGCACGCTGATCGAGGAGGCGAGCGTCGTCCTGGACACCGGGGTGCGGCCCGGTGACTCGAGCTTCCCGCCGGAGAATCCGCGCACCGCGGCACTGTCCACTGTGCTCAACGCGTTCCTGTGGAACCTGGTGCTGGCCACGGTGGTGCGGCGCGCGGACTCCGAAGGGCTGGCGGTTCCGCTCTGGCGAAGCTCCAATGTGGATGGTGGCGACGAGGCGAACGCCGCACTGTTCACCCACTACGAACCCCGCGTCCCGGCCCTGCGCTGACGCGGGGTCGAACCGCCATGAGGGGACCCCTCCAGACGAAATCTGTCCGGAGGGGTCCCCTCATGGAAGTTCTGGCGACCTACGCGGCGGCGGGTTCTTCGGCGAACTGGGTGTGGTACAGCTCGGCGTAGCGGCCGTCGGCGGCGAGGAGTTCCTCGTGCGTGCCGCGTTCGACGATCTCCCCCGCCTCGACCACCAGGATCTGGTCCGCCGCGCGGACCGTGGACAGCCGGTGGGCGATGACCAGGGCCGTGCGCCCGGTCAGCGCGTGCGAGAGCGCCTCGCCGACGGCGACCTCGGATTCGGAATCCAGGTGCGCGGTGGCCTCGTCGAGCACGATCACCCGCGGCTGCGCCAGCAGCAACCGCGCGATGGTGAGCCGCTGCCGTTCCCCGCCGGAGAGCCGGTAGCCGCGCTCGCCCACCACGGTGTCCAGCCCGTCCGGCAGGCCGCGGATGAGTTCGCCCAGCCGCGCCCGTTCCAGGGCGTGCCAGATCTCCGTCTCGGTCGCCTCCGGTCGGGCGTAGGTCAGGTTCGCGCGGATGGTGTCGTGGAAGAGGTGGCCGTCCTGGGTGACCACGCCCACGGTTTCCCGCAGCGAGGCGAAACTCAGGTCACGGACATCCACATCGGACAGGCGGATCGCGCCACTGTCCACATCGTACAGACGCGGCAACAGGGAGGCGATCGTCGACTTGCCCGCGCCCGAGGAGCCGACGAGCGCGATCATCTGCCCCGGCTCGGCGCGGAAGCTGATGCCGTGCAGGACCTCTTCCCCACCCCGGTTATCCAAAGTGGACACTTCTTCCAGCGAGGCCAGCGAGTACCGGTCCGCCGCCGGGTAGCCGAACCGAACGTCGGAGAACTCCACCGAAACCCCACCGGCGGGAACCGCCTTCGCGTCCGGTTTCTCGGTGATCATCGGGTCCAGGTCGAGCACCTCGAAGACGCGCTCGAACGAGACCAGCGCGGTCATCACGTCCACCCGGACGTTCGCCAGCGCGGTGAGCGGGGTGTACAGGCGGGTGAGCAGCAACGCCAGCGCCACCACGGTTCCCGCGGCGAGATCGCCGCGCAGCGCGAGCCAGCCGCCGAGCCCGTAGACCAGGGCCTGCGCGAGCGCGGAAACCAGGGTCAGGCTGGTCATGAACCATCGGGTGAGCATCGCGGTGCGCACCCCGATGTCCCGCACCCGCCCCGCGCGCAGGCCGAACTCGCCGGCTTCCGCACGCGGCCGCCCGAACAGTTTCACCAGGGTGGCGCCCGGCGCCGAGAACCGTTCCGTCATCTGCGTGGTCATGCCCGCGTTGAGTTGCGCGGATTCCCGCTGCAGATCGGCCATCCGGCGGCCCATCCGGCGTGCGGGCAGCACGAAGATCGGCAGCAGCATCAGGGCGAGCGCGGTCACCTGCCAGGACAGCGTCACCATCACCGCCAGCGAGAGCACCAGCTGGATCACGTTGGTGACCAGACCGGACAGCGTGGCGGTGAAAGTGCGCTGCGCGCCGATCACGTCGTTGTTCAGCCGGCTGACCAGCGCGCCGGTGCGGGTCCTGGTGAAGAACGCGATCGGCATGCGCTGGACGTGCTCGAACACCGCACGCCGCAGGTCGTAGATCAGCCCCTCGCCGATGCGCGCGGACTGCCAGCGCTCCACGAGCCCCAGGCCCGCGTCGACGATCGCCAGCCCGGCGATCAGGACCGCGAGCCCCACCACCACGGAAACGCTGCCGCCGCCCACGATCGCGTCGACCACCCGGCCCGCCAGCAGCGGCGTGGTGACCGCGAGCACCGCGGAGATCACCGTCAGAACCAGGAACACCGCGAGCCTTCGCCAATGCGGCCGGGCGAACTTGGCCACCCGCCGGACGGTCCCCTTGGTGAGCCCCTTCGGCGCGTTGGCCGATTCCATCACCGACCGCATCAACATCCAGGTGTTGTCCACGTCGCCCTCCACCCTCCCAGATAGCTACAGATTACTCGAAGTTTTTGCCAGGTATGACCTGGACAACGCCTTGCCGAACGAGATCCTTCCCGATCGGCCGAAAATTCTCCACCGTCGTGAAGCCCGATCCGGCAGCGTGGGTAACCTGCGTTTCACAGGGGTCGATCGGCGGCGGGGAGCGGGAAATGGCGGTGGCGGCAACGCGATGGGTTCCGCGCGCACTGCGGCGGGCGTGGACGGACAACCCGCTCCCCCTGGACCTCGCGTTCTACTTGGCCTGCGCGGGCTACGCCCTGATCGTCGCCCTCACCAACGAGTTCTACGGCTTCCGGATCTGGGGCAACTTCGCGGTCGCGGGCTACGGCCTGGCCGCGGCGCATTCCGGCTGGCTCCTGCTCCGGGCGCGCGCGGGACGCGCGGCGACCGGCTGGTGGCAGTCCCGCTGGGCCGGCGTCGCCGCGGCGTTCGTGATCGGCATGGTGGTGCCGCTGGGCGTCCTGGTGGTCCGCCGGTTGACCGGCGTGGACTGGCTGATCACCCCGTGGTCGTGGAGCGCCCAGCCCGAGGTGTGGGTGATCGAACGCTCCGGCGACCTGCTGCTCGAGCGCGGCACGCCCTATGTGGACGTGACTGCCCTGGGCAGGCCGCCGGAGGTGAACGACTACACGCCGTACGGGCCGGTGATGTCGCTGTTCGGCCTGCCGCGGGCGCTCTTCGGCGGCACCCCGGTCAACGACGCGCTCACCGACGCACGGCTGATGTTCGCCCTGGTCGCCTGCGCCTGCGTGCTGATCGCGCTCAAGCTGCTCGGCCGGCCGAAGGTTCCGGTCCGCGCGGCACAACTCGCCGTGGTGTTCCCGATGACCGCGTACAACTGGGCGACCCAGGGGCCCGACCTCGCCATCGTCGGGCTGATCATCGTGGGAATCGTGCTCGCCGCACGCGATCGCCCGGTGGCCGCGGCGATCCTGCTCGCGTTGGTGAGTAGCGCGAAACTCACCGCGGCCATCGCCACCCCGGTACCCGCGATGCTGGTGCTGGCCCGGCTGGGCAAACGCGGCCTCGCGCGGTTCGTCACGGCCTGGCTCGCCATGTGCGCGCTGCTCAACGTGCCCGTGTTGCTCGTGGACCCGAAGTCGTTCCTCGAGCACCTGCTCTGGTTCCCCGCCGGGATGGGTGTCGTGACCTCCCCGGCCGCGAGCCCGCTTCCCGGTCACCTCATCGCGAGCACCGGAACGGTCGGCAAGGTGGCGTCGTTCGCCCTACTGGGCGCGGCCGCGATCGCGATCCTGGTGTGGCTGGTGCGGCGACCGCCCACGACAGCCTCCGACGCCATGCTGCGCACGGCCATCGGACTCGGCGCGTTCACGCTTCTCACCCCGGCGACCCGGTACGGCTACCTGGTCTACCCGCTGGTGCTGCTCGGCGCGATGCTCGGCTGCCGCAGCGCGGAAGCCGAAAGAGACGAGTTCGTTACTTCTTCTTGACCCTGGTGGCGCCGCCACGCCCCCGCAACTGAACCCCCGATTCCGAAAGCACCCGGTGCACGAAACCGTAGGAGCGTCCGGTTGACTCGGCCAGCGCCCGAATACTGGCCCCCTTCTCGTATTTCTTCTTCAGGTCAGCGGCCAGCTTGTCGCGCGTGTTTCCGGTGATTCGCGCGCCCTTCTTCAGGTCAGCCACGTCGTTCCGCCTTCCACCCGAGAGTGTTCTGGGCCACATTCGGCCCCTACCGCCGCAATGATCGAACACCGCGGCCAGGAATGCCAGACGACGGGCGTAAATCCTGCCAAAAACGGGGCTACATTGGGCCATTCCAGTGCTTGCTCAACATCAACTAAGCACCCGGATGGAGGTACGGATCACGCAAGTTGGACAAGTTCCAGATAATCTGAAGACCAATGATCCTCGGTGCCGTCCGGCAGCAGGATCACTCGCTCGGGCTCGAGCGCTTCCACCGCACCCGGGTCGTGCGTGACGAGCACGACCGCGCCGGTGTAGCTCCGCAACGCGTCGAGCACCTGCGCGCGGCTCGCCGGATCGAGGTTGTTGGTCGGCTCGTCGAGCAGCAAAACGTTGGCAGCACTGGAGACCAGGCCCGCCAGCGCGAGCCGGGTCTTCTCGCCACCGGACAGCGTTCCGGCCGGTTGCTCGAGTTGTTCCCCGGTGAACAGGAAGGAACCCAGCAGGTTCCGCAGTTCCTGCGCACCGGTGTCGGGCGCGAGATGCCGGATGTTCTCCCATACGGTCGCGTCGTGGTCGAGCGTTTCGTGCTCCTGCGCGTAGTAGCCCAACCGCAGGCCGTGCCCCGCCACCGTCTGGCCGGTATCAGCCGTCTCCATGCCCCCAAGTAGGCGAAGCAGCGTGGTTTTTCCCGCGCCATTCAAGCCCAGTACGACGACTTTCGAACCACGATCGATCGCGAGATCGACACCCGTGAAGATTTCCAGTGAACCGTACGACTTCGACAATCCTTCGGCGGTGAGCGGAGTCTTACCGCACGGGGCCGGAGCCGGGAACTTGATCTTGGCGACCTTGTCCGCCTGCCGGGTCTCGTCGAGATTCGCCAGCATCTGCTCGGCCCGGCGCGCCATGTTCTTGGCGGCCACCGCCTTCGTGGCCTTGGCGCCGAGTTTCGCGGCCTGCTGTTGCAACGCGGAAGCTTTCTTCTCCGCGTTGGCCCGTTCCCGGCGGCGGCGCTTCTCGTCCGTCGCGCGCGCGTCGAGGTAGCGCTGCCAGGTCATGTTGTAGTGGTCGAGTTCGCCGCGCGTGGCGTCCAGGAACCAGACCTTGTTGACCACCTCGGCGAGCAGTTCGACATCGTGGCTGATCACCACCAGCCCGCCCTCGTGCGCCTTGAGGAAACCGCGCAGCCAGTTGATCGAATCCGCGTCCAGGTGGTTGGTCGGCTCGTCGAGCAGCAGGATCGTGTCGGAACGGCCGCCCGCACCGGCTTCGGAAGCGGCGAACAGGATGCGCGCCAGCTCGACCCGGCGGCGCTGACCACCGGAGAGCGTGCGCAGCGACTGGGTCAGCACCCGGTCGGCCAGGCCGAGGTTCGCGCAGATCCGGGCCGCCTCGCTCTCGGCGGCATACCCGCCCAGCGCGGCGAACCGCTCCTCGAGGCGACCGTAGCGGCGGACCGCCTTGTCCCGCGCGTTGTCGTCGACGAGTTCGGACATGGCGGACTGGGCCTTCTCCATGTCACGCAGCAGGGTGTCCAGGCCGCGCGCGGACAGCACGCGGTCCTTCGCGGTGACCGAAAGATCACCTTCGCGCGGATCCTGCGGCAGGTAACCGAGTTCGCTGCCGTGGCGGACGTCCCCGGCATAGGGCTCACCCTCGCCGGCGAGCACCTTCAGCGTGGTGGTCTTGCCGGCGCCGTTGCGCCCGACCAGGCCGATCCGGTCGCCCGGCTGGATGCGGAGGGTGGTGTCGGCGAGGAGAATGCGCGAACCAGCGCGCAGTTCGAGGCCGGTGGCCGTAATCAAGGAAACTCCCGGGAAAACGCGGGGCGGACAGGGCAGGCTTCGGCGACCGGTGCGCACCGGCCCTGCGATCAGGGCGTGCGACCGGGCGAGCGCTACTCCAACAGGATGTCCACGAGACTCAGTGTACGGATCCCGGTCCACCGAATTTTCCGACCGTGTCGAGCCTCACCGCGTCCACACTGGTCCAGACCTGTGTGGTCAGGCGTCGCGGACCACGATCTCCACCGCCCGGGCGCGCTCCGCGGCCTCGTCGAGCACCGCCCGCCGGGGTTCGGCGATGTCCAGGATCCGGCCCCGGGCCAGCGCGAAGAGCGGGGCCAGCCGCCGATCTTCGCGGAGCTCGTCGAGTGCCCGCGCGTCGCCGCCGAGCACCACCGCGTCCAGCTCGGCCAGCCGCGGGCCGAGCACCTCCAGCGCGTCCTCGGCGGCCGCGCGCAACGCCTGCCGCGCCTGGCCTTCGCGCCGCCGGGCGAACCGCTGCTGCGACCAGCCGCCCGCGGCGGAGCGCCCGTGCACCAGGTGCCGGTCGGTGCGGGAAACGAGCACCTTCCCGTCCTCGGCGGTGCCCACGCTGTGCCCGCCGAGGCGCACCAGCAGCAGGCCGATCCGGCGGGATCGGTTCGCGTGCTCGACGAACGGTCCGATCACCGGACCTTCGTGCGTGCCCGCGGCGTCCAGGGGCGGGAACGGCACCGCCGCGGTCGCGGTCGTGCCGTTGCCGCCGGTGACCACCATCTCCTCGGCGCCGAGCCGGGTGGCGCGCACCCCGTCGTTCCGGTCGGCGAACCGGTCGAACCACCCGGCGAGCCGCTCGGGCGCCACCTCGACGGCACGCCCGCCCCCCGCCACCTGACGAACCTTGCTCACCCCACGCACCGTACGGGAAGTGTCATGAGGGGACCCCTCCGGACGGATTTCGTCCGGAGGGGTCCCCTCATGACAGTTGGCGGGACTACACGGGACGCGCGGGGCCGTTGCGGACGTCCGGGCGGGTGGTGGCCGGACGTTCGGCGGGGGCCGCGCTGGACGCGAAACCGTTGACGTGCAAGGAAACCGCGTGCACCGAACCGGTGTCCGTGAGGGCCGTGTCGACCGCGGTGAACGTCCACGTGCCGTCCGCCGGGATCGCCGTGAGCGCCGCCAGCGGCTGCGCCGGCCGCCAGGTGCCGGTGAATGGCGCGTTCGAGGCGAGCGCCCCGCTGAACGGCTGCGCGGCGCCGTCGTCGAACACCACCTGGCACAGGTTGTTGCCCGACGAGCCGTTGCGCTGGAACAGCACCGCCTTCGCCCCGGTCGGCGAGGTCAGCGTGCCGACCAGGTCACCGACGTAACTGTGGTCGATCCCGACCGTCGTGGCGCCCTGCTCGGTGGTGCACGCGGTGCCGTCGACCGAGAAGACCACCTTCGACGCGCGCCCGACGCCGGTCACCGGGATCGACACGCTGGCGCCGATCGGGCTGTTGTCCGGAATCGCCACCGGCGCGCCGGTGTAGGCGAAGGTATGGACCTCCGGCGACGGGCGGCCGACCGGGAACGAGAACTGCGCGATCCGCGGCGACAGCGCGCCCGCGAAGGTCACCCGCGCGTTCAGCACGACCGGGACGCCGAGTTCGTGGTTCGCCGGAACGGTGAAGGTGAACTCGTTGATACCGGTCTGGCGCGGGCTGATCGTGCCGTAGGACTTCGATCGCGGCGAAACGGTCACCCCCGGGGTCGTGCTGGTCAGCACGACGCTCGTGGACACCGCCGGGCCATCGCCCAGGTTCGTCACCGGCAGGGTCACCTTGGCCGTGTCACCGGGATCGAGGTAGGCGCCGCCGTCCGCGGGAGCGACGGCCGGCCGTTGCGCGACCGCGAGCGGTTGCGGGCTCGCCCCGGTGTAGTCGAGCACCCGGTCGGCGAGGAGCACACCGGCGCCGGTCACCGCGTCGACGCCCGGGGCGCCGATGTCGACCGCGGTGTTCAGCAACGCCTGGCGGACGTCGGCCGGGGGCAGCCCGGGATTGCCGGACAGCACCAGCGCGGCGATCGCCGCGGCATGCGGCGCGGCCGCGGACGTGCCGAAGAACGGGTCGAATCCGGCGACGCTCGTGCGGACGCCGTCGGCCGCGGTCAGGTCCGGCTTCTGGCGCACCTCACCGCCGGAGGACGACACGTTGCCCGGAGTGATCGCCGTGCCGTCGGCCTGGTAGAAGACGCGGCGCGGACCGTCGGAGCTGAACCGCTCGTTCTTGCTGGCCGAGCCGTACGCGCCCGGGTACGGACCGGCCGGGTTGGCCGGGTCGCCGGGTTCGAGCGGGCGGCCGAACGCCTTGGCCGCCGGGGCGGCCGCGACGCTGAACGCCTGCCGCGCGGCCGAATGGCCGACCGTCACGCCCGGTGTGGTGTATGCCTTGAGCCCGTCCGCCGAATCGGAGAACCGCCCGCGCAGCGCGGAAAGCGACAGGTACCGGGTCTCGCCGGAGAACTTGACGATCGCGAGCCGCAGCCCGGTGCCGCCGAGTGCCGGCGTGTTCAGCCGCTCGTAGGGATCCTGCGTGCCGGTCTGGTTGTTCTGGCTGAAGCTCAGCACGTTTCCGGCGGCGTCCAACAGGTACAGGTCGTAGTCGTTGGCGGACCGGCCGATCGGATCGGACCAGAACAGCGTCACCGGCTTGCCCGCCGAGGAGGCGTTGGAGATCGGCTGGTAGACCTGCGTGCCCGCCGCACCGGCGAAGTTGTGCGCGGTACCGGCGTACTTGCCGATCGGGCGGCCGGAATCGACGAAATCGCCCTCCCAGTGCCCCGAGGTCCCGTCGGCCACGTTGCCCTCGTTCCCCGCCGAGGAGAAGTAGAGCGCGCCGTCCGCGGTCACGTCGTTCACCGCCTGGGCGATGATCCAGTCCTGGAACGGCGATTCCTTGAAGTACAGGACGTCGTCCACGATCACGTCGCAGTGCGCCTGGAAGCGCAGCGCGCGGATGTTGTCGGCGAATCCGGCGTCGGAGTTGAACGCCGTGGCGAAACCGAGTTCGGCCCCGGGCGCCACGTCGTGCAGGATCTCCAGCATCGCGGTGCCCTCGTCGCCGTTGCCCTCCTGGCCGGGCAGCACGTCGACCGCGGCTGGGAGTTCGCCGCGCGCCTTCGACGCGGCGAGCGAATCCACGCCGTCGGACAGCGCGCACACCTTGACGCCGACGCCGGTGACGCCGAACTGCTGGCGCGCGGTGTCGGCGTTGTGCGCACGGTCGCCCTCGCCGGTGATCGGCGCGGCCTGGATTTCGGTCGCCCTGCGCAGTTCCGCGGCTATCCGGGCGGCTTTGTCCTCTTTGGACTCAATGCGCGCGGCGACCGCGCGGCCGGAATCCGGGGTGGCGAGTTCGCGGGCGGTGATCGCCTCGTCGGCGGTCTCCACCGCGCGCACGTCGGGGCGGTCGGCGATCGCCTGGACGGCGTCGATCGGCACCTCGGCCCGGATGCTCCCGTAGCGCTCGGACACGACCCGGATTCCGGCGCCGGCCGCGCGCAGACCACCCAGCAGGTCCGGCGAGACCTGAGGCGCGCGGATGTCGACCAGCACGGTCCCGGCCGGTGAGACGTTCGCCCCGGACTGGACCCGGGGCACCGCGGCGGCGGCCATGCGCTGGCCGCGCAGCCGCTGTTCGAGGAGCAGCCGACTGTCCAGTTTGGATTCCCCGGCGGACTGCGACCGCTTGAGCTCCTGCAGTGCGCCGATCTGCCGCTCGGCGTTGCCGGACAACGCGTCCGACGGGGACGCGGGTTCGGCCGCCGCGACGGAGGGAGTGGCCAGGCCGAGCGCGGCGATCAGGCAAGCCGCCCCGGCCAGGATTCTTCTTCCAGGTGAATGCGTTCGACGCACGTGCGCCTCCGATTGCTCGGCGCGTGCCCCGACTCACGCTGACCAATACCGGTGATCACCGGTGGGATCCACCTAAGCACAAAGGGTTTACGGCGCACCGCAGCCGTTCGAGTGACGCTTGCGGGAAATCCTTTTGTTACGCGCTGGCAGGGATTCCTTCCGCGCCTAGAGCACGAAGGAATCCGACCACGGTTGCGTCGAACGGCCGGACAGTGCCTCCAAAAGGCCTACCGCCTGTTGATCGGTCAATGAGGACACGAAGTCCACCACCGCCCGCCCGCGGGCCAGCCCGTGCACGGCGTCGGCTCCGGTCACCGGTTCACCGGTGGCCCCGATCAGCAACTCCGGCGCCCGAGCGGCCAGGCTCGTGTACTCCGCGTCGGCGAGTTCCACCAGATCGTGCAGGCGCCGCGGCAGCCGGGAAACCTCGTCGCGGTCGCCCAGCCAGGCGTCGAGCGCGTCGACGAGATTGGTCAGCACGCTGGCCTGCCCGCGCTGGTGCAGGGCGAGGTCGGGGCGGAGCAGGACGAACCGGCGGTGCACGAACTTGAGCACCTGGACTTCGTGCCACTGCGCCGGCGCCAGGGCCACGTGCCCGCTGCGGACCGGCGGGTCCGCCAGGAGCAGCACGCCACCCACGAGCCGGGCGCTCCAGCGCGCGGAGAACGCCGCGATCGCCTGTTCGGCCTCGATCGACCCGTCGAACGCGTTGGCCAGCAGGCCGTCGACCAGTTCGGCCCGCACCCGGGCGACCGCCTGGGCGAACGCGTCGTCGTCGACGATCCAGGAGTCCTTCGCGTGCATCCGGCGGCGCAGGCGTTCCAGCGACCGGCCCGGTTGCCGGGATTCGGCGGACAGTCGAGCATCGTCCATTTCGGACAGTTCGATCGCGTGCGCCGCCCACTCGCCGAGTTCGGCCGCGACCGAGGCGTGCTGCAGCACGCCGATTCGGTGGAAGTCCTGGAGATCGTGGATCGCGTAGGCGAGGTCGTCCGCGGTGTCCATCACCGACGCTTCCACGGTCTGCTGCCACGGTTCGATCCGTCCGAATGGCGCCCGGGCCTGATCGAAGTCGTCGATTTCCGTGCAGTAGGTGGAAAACTTGCTCGACCCGGTGCCCGGGGCGTCGGCCGGTTCGGCGGCCCCGCGGGGCAGGATCGGCATCCGGGACGGGTGCGGGGCGGGGTAGTGCAGCCGCGCCCACGGGTACTTCAGCACCGACGCCCGGACCGCGGCGGTCAGGTCGAGCCCGATCGCGGACGGCCCGCGCACGTCGGTGGTGGTCAGGATGCGGAAGGTCTGCGCGTTGCCCTCGAAACCGTCGGCGAGGCCGAACCGGTGCCGGGCGATCCGGTCGAGCACGCGTTCCCCGAGATGCCCGAACGGCGGGTGGCCGAGATCGTGCGCGAGCGAGGCCGCCTCGACGACCTCCGGATCGCAGCCGCCGAGCTTCTCCGCCAGTTCGGCGGTGTCCGCGCTGCCGGTGATCCGCTCGGTGATCGCCCGGGCCACCTGGGCGACCTTCAGGCTGTGTGTGAGCCGGTTGTGCAGCAGCCCCGAACCGGTCGCGCTCACCACCTGGGTCACCCCGCCGAGCCGGGCGAAGAACGGCGAGCCGCCGATGCGGTCGCGGTCCACCCGGAACGGGCCGGCCGCCAGATCGGGGAACTCGCCCGCCGCGCCGGTGGGTTCCGCTGCGCCTTGGCGTCGTCGCGTCCGGGGATCGGTTGCCATGCGATCACCGTAATCCCCCGGGCGGCGCGGCTACGGGCCGAGGCCGACCCGCCGTGCGGCTCCGGCCAGAAAGTCACCGCATTGGACCAAACAGCGGGAATGTTCCACATCACGGGACTACTCCGCGTTCCACTTTCCGGGAAACATGGTTCGAATTACGCCGATCCGGCTAAACCCGGTGTCTTCCCGTTGAACATCAGTCGACATTCATTTCATCTGACCGGCGCAGCACCGACTATCTATGCGTGCGCGCTTCCCTCGATGCAGTTCGCTTCGCGTTCCAGCCGTTGTACAGCCTGCACACCGGCGGCGTGGTCGCGCTCGAAGCGCTGGCCCGCCCCAGTAAGGGCTCCGCCCACGAGTTGCTCGACCTCGCTCGCAGAGAGCGCAGACTGGTCGAGGTGGATGTCGCCCTGGCGGCGAACGCCGTTCGCTGCGAGGCCGAGCATCAGACGCTGCTCCCCTTGCACCTCAACCTCACCGCTTACTCGGCCGCGGCACCGGACGCCGCGCTCGACCCGCTGCTGGACTCGCTGGCCCGGATCGGCCGCCGCCCGCGCGAGGTGGTGCTGGAGATCGGCCCGCCGTTCGCCCAGATCTGGCCCGAGCAGCTGCTCGCCGGGATGCACCGGCTGAACCGGCTCGGCTTCCGGCTCGCCCTGGACGGGCTCGGCCGCGGCGATCTCCCGCTGACGCTGCTCTCCTCGGCACCGGTCGACATGGTAAAGCTGGACCGCAGCGTGCTGCACCGGCTGCCCGGCGACCTGTCGGCGGCGGCCGTGGTCGAATCGCTGCTGCACTTCACCGCGCGGACCCACACCCGGCTGGTGGCGACCGGACTCGAGTCCGAAGCGCAACTCCTGGCGGCGCGCAAGCTCGGGGTGCGCATCGCGCAGGGGAACCTGTTCACCCCGGCGGGTGAGGGACTCGACTGGACCGGGGTGATCACCGCGGCCACCCCGGACGCGGACGATCGGGTGACCCCGGGTCCGCTCGCCGCCCCCCGGGTCCGCGACTTCCTGCGGCCGGCCAGCACGCTGCCGCACACCGCGACCTGCGAGGACGTGCGGGCCGAACTCGCCGACGCGGACGGGCCGTCCGGCATCGTCGGGGTCGACGAGGACAATCGTCCACAGTGGTCGATCGACCGGACCCGGTTCCTCAGCTCGATGGCCGGGCCGTACGGGCACGCCCTGCACGCCAAGCGGCCCGCCGATCGGCTGGCCGACCCGCCGCACGTCATCAACGCCAACGCGGGTGCGCTGGAGCTGCTCGAGCTGGTCACCGACGCAGACTGGGCCCGCACCGGCGACGACGTCGTGGTGGTCGACGACGACGGCTGCTGCCTCGGCGTGGTCCTGGTGACCGAGGTCGTCCGCGGCGTCGCCGAGGCGAAGATCGAGGAGGCCGCCGCGCTGAGCCCGCTCACCCGGCTGCCCGGCAGCGACACCATGGCCCGCGACGTCGACCGGCGGGCGGCGTGCCGCGAACCGTTCGTGGTCGCCTGGCTGGACGTCGACTCGTTCAAATCGGTCAACGACACGGTCGGGTTCGCCGCCGGGGACGATCTGATCCGCGCGCTCGGCCGCACCCTGACCGACCTGGCCGGTCGCCTGAAGCGGATGACCGTGAGCCACGTCGGCGGGGACGACTTCCTGATCGCGTGCGACGTCGACGAGATCGCCACGGTGGCCGGTGCGCTGTTGGACACCCCGTGGTCGGCGGAGGGCAGGCCGGTGACCGTGTCGCTGGCGACCCTGGTGTGCGCCAGCACGTCGATCGGTTCCTACCGGGAGGCTTCGAAACTGCTCGCCCCGCTCAAGGCCCGCGCCAAGCAGGTGTCCGGATCGAGCTGGGTGCTGGGCCGCCCGGGCTCGGAACGCGTCGAAGTCCTGCGCGGCAACGGGCGCAACCCGCTGTTCGAACCACACGGCCCGATCACCGCGACGGCCTAGTCGGCTTCCCATTCGTAGGAGAGTTCGTACCGGTCGGCGGGCAGGACCATGTCGTTCATCTCCAACGGTTTGCCGTCCTGTCCGTAGGCCACGCGGGTCACCGTGATGACCGGAACGCCCGGGGTGACCTGCAATGCGGAAGCCTCTTGCGGAGTCGGCATGCGGGCGCCGACGTGTTCGGCGAACCTGCCGATCAGGTGCCCGGCCTCTTCGAGCCTGGCGTAGGCGCCGCCCTTACCGGTGTCGACTTCTTCGATCGCGGTGCCGCGCGTGAGGGCGCGGGGTAGGCGCGACACCGCGAGTTGCACTACGAGCCCGTTGGCCCGCATCACCCGATCCCTCACGGTGACCTCGTCGCCGGGCTCGATGTCGAGATACCCGGCGGTGCGATTGTCCGCGGCCTCGAAGTTGACCTTGACCGAAGAGGACGGCGTGAAGCCAAGTGCGGCAGCATCGGCGAGGAAGGCGCCTTCGTTGCGTTCCCGGGCTTCCCGCGACAGCCGGTTGCGGGAGATCCGTTGGATACTCGCCGGAGGCCGAACGAAAACACCTCGGCCGTGCTCGGCCACCACGATGCCTTCGGTGCGCAGTACGTTCACCGCGTCGCGGATCGTCGGCCGCGATACCCCGTAGGTCTCCACGAGGTCGCGTTCACTGGGCAATTGGCTGCCAGGTGCGTACTGACCAGCGGTGATCTTCTCCCGCAGGTCGGCGGCAACCTGGCGAAACGCGGGTACTCCGCTCGTTCGATCCACCATCTCGCACATTCTCCACAGGCTTACTCGTCTTGACCAGTTGACGGTCCCATGTCATCGTAAACTGGTAAAGACGAGTTGACCAGCGGGAGCTGTCATGAGGGCGGGCGATCTGGACGGGCTACCGCGGCAGAACGCGGCCGGTTTCAAACATCGCGTGGTCGCCACGACGCGCACGCGCGACGGCGCCGTGGTGCGGACCCGATGCGGGAAGTCGTTCGCGATCACCCACGCGGACGCCGTCGGAGGCGAGCAGCCGCCGTGCCCGGAATGCGAGGGAACACACCATGGATGAGAACGGCGCCTACCGCCCGGTCCTCGGTGGTCTCCGGCACCGGACGCTGTGGCGTACCCGGCCGCCGGACGGCATGTTCGTACGCCTGCTGTGCGGCGGCACCTACCAGGTCAGCTCGAAAAGGAAGTCGGTCATGATCTACGAGTGTCATGCCTGCGAGGCGGTGTACGAGGAAATTCGGGACCACGAGGCGGAGTTCCGGCGCATCGCGATCGCATTGGGCGGTGGGCTGCGGCGGGCCCGGTTGAGTCGCGGTTGGACACTGGGCATGGTGTGCGCCGCGCTGGGCGACACCCTTTCCGTTCCGCAACTGTCCCGATTCGAACGGGCCGAACGAGATTTCACGGTGCGGCGGCTTGTCGATCTGTGCACGGTTCTCGGCATACCACCCGGCGACCTGCTCTCGACCGCGTGGCGACGACGGCGTGACTACGTCGACGGGGTGATGAAGCCGGATTCGTAGGCCTTGATCACGGCCTGCGTGCGGTCGCGGGCGCCGAGTTTGGCGAGGATGTTGCCGACGTGCGTCTTGACCGTCTGCACGCCGAGGAAGAGTTTCTCCGCGATTTCCACATTGGACAGACCGGTGGCCACCAGCCGCAATACCTCGGCCTCCCGCTCGGTCAGCGGCACCGCGCCGAGCCGCTTGGGCGCACCGGCCTTGGCCTGGCGGGCCGCGGCGAGGCGCCGGATGGCCGCGGGGAAGAGCAGCGAATCGCCGGACACCACGGTGCGGATCGCGGCGATGATCTCCTCGGGCCGGGCGCGTTTCAGCAGGAATCCGCTCGCGCCCACCCGCAGCGCGTCGTAGACGTAGTCGTCGTTCTCGAACGTGGTCACCACGACCACCTTCGGTGGCGAATCCACTGTGGACACCAAGTGCTCGGTGGCCCGGATCCCGTCCACCGACGGCATGCGCACGTCCATCAGCACCACGTCCGGGTGCACGCGGGCGACCAGGCCCGGCACTTCGGCGCCGTCCGCGGCCTCGCCGACCACCGACAGATCCGGTTCGGAGTCGACGATCGCGCGCAGCCCCGCCCGGATCAGCTCCTCGTCGTCGACCAGCAGCACCCCGATATTCACGTCCCGCTCCCCCACGGCAACCGCACCTCTACTTCCCACTCGTCCTCGTTCCGCCCGGCGCGGAACTCCCCGCGCAGGACCTCGACCCGTTCCGCCATCCCGCGCAGACCGCGGCCGCCGTTCCGCCTCGAACGCGCCGGTGCGGCGCCGGTCGGATTGCGCACCGAGAGCCGCAGTTCCTCGTCCGCGACCGCCAGCCGGAGCGTGACCGGGACCTTACCGGCGTGGCGCAGCACATTGGTCAGCGATTCCTGCAGGATCCGGTACGCCTCCCGGGAGACGACCGGTGGCAGGGCGGCCAGTTCGCCGCGCACGTCGGCCTCCACCGCGACCCCGGCCAAACGAGTCGCGGACAACAACGCCGGCAGTTCGGCGAGGCTCGCCTGCGGGGCCTTGCCCGCCGCGTCCTCGCGCAGCAGCCCGAGCACGTGGTCGAGGTCGTCCAGCGCGGCGCGCGCGGCGTCCTCGATCGCGCCGAGCGCGCGTTCCGCGAACTCGGGATCCTTGCGCAGGATGCGGCGGGCGGCACCCGCCTGGATGGTCACCACGCTCAGCGCGTGCCCGACCGAGTCGTGCAGTTCGCGGGCCAGCCGGTTGCGTTCGGCGAGCTGTTCGGTGCGCCGCTCCAGCTGCGCGATCCGTTCTCCGGCGGAGACCCCGAGCAGGGCGCCCGCGGCCAGGGCGAGCAGTTTGCCTGCCAGCGAAACCAAGTAGAAGAGGCCGACCGTGGCGGCCAGCAGCACCGCGGGGATCCACGCGCTCGCCCATCCCCGGGGAACCAGGGCCGGGCCGCCGTCCCCGTAGTTGATCCGGCCGGTGAACGGGGCGCCCGCGCACAGCACGATGAACACGGGCAGGACGAGCGTCGCGAAGCTGATGAATCCGCCCACGACGACATGCAGCATGAACATCGCACAGGAGCGCCAGCGGACCGGCCAGTCAGTGGTCGGCCCGAAGGTCGCCCCCGGCGCGGGGTCGTCCAGCAGCTCCCGCACCGCGGCGCCCTCGAGCACGCGGACCGCGGGAATGAACGAGGTCACCGCCATCACCAGCAGGGCGACCACCGCGCCGGCCCACAGGACCTGACCGGTGGATGGGCTGGAGAGCGTGAACGGGAGCACCACGGCGGCGAACAGCAGGTAGGGCACCAGCATCGCCCCGCCCAGGATCAGGTAGGCCCACCGGCGATAGGTGGACCGGCTCACCACCGGGCCGAGCACCCGCCGCATCACCACCCGCTGATCGTCGCAGACGGTGACCGGCGGCGCCTCCCTCCCGGGCGGGACCTACGCGACCGCTCGGCGGGCCTGTTCGACCACCGCGGCCAGGCCGTTCGCGAAGTTCTCGTCGACCTTGGCGGACTCCTGGGCGTCCGGCTTCGCGTTCTTGCAGGAGGTGCCCGGGCCGTGGCCGGACATCAGCTCTGAGCACGGGCCTTCGTAGTGGTCGGGCAGGCCGAGGTTGTGGCCGACCTCGTGCGCGGCGATCCGCGTGACGTCGTTGCCCTCGTCGACCTGCTTCGAGTCGAGGTAGATGTCGCCGTGCCCGTGCCCGTCGGTGTTGGTGTGGGAACCGCGGCCGTCGTGCGTCTCGTGGAAGATGATGGTGGCCGAACCGCCGCGTTCCAGCTTGACGTTCTGGACCGCCGCGTTCCAGTTGGCCGCGGCCTGGTCGATCTGCGCGAGGTAGTCCGGCGCGCCGCTGGAGTCGTAGTGCAGCGTGACGGCCTCGGCCGCCCCGGCGCCCGGCGCACCCGCCAGCTGGGTGCCCAGCGCGGCCGCGAAGGCCACCGCTCCGGCCAGCATCCGGCGCTTGTTCGTCATTTGCCCACTCCATCCCGACCTGGTGTAAACATTGCGGACAGTCACGGTAGGGGTACGGACCGGGACGAGCCACATCCGAAAGTAGGGGAACCACGGGACGGACGAGCGCATCGGAGTGGCAGAAGCAAACGCCGAGCGAAGCGAAGAGGCAGCCATGACCGCAGCAGTCGCGCACACTCCCGTCGGCAGACACAATCCCAACGCCGACCGCACGCAGCCCGTGTCCATTCCGAACGCCCCGTTCGTCCCGCCCGCCGCGCTCTACCGGGTGCCCGCCGAACTGGCCCCGATGCCCGTCGCACTGGGCCACACCACCCCGCCGTGGACGCGGACCCCGTGGGCGAACGCGCTCGAGCAGGCCACCGCCCCGCGCCGCTCCGCGCGGACCGCCGTCCTGCTGGTGCTCACCCTGCTCCTCGTTCTCGGCGCGGCCGCCACCGCGCTCGTGCTGTTCGTCCTTTAAGGACCCTTACGGGTCCGGTTTCACCCCTGGGCGGGAGAACACCGGGCGCCGGACGTGCTTGGATCTCCGGTGACCGCGCCACCGCCCGCCGCCGGGCCCGACGTTCGGACCTCCTCGATGACCTCTGCGTTGCTGGGTTTGCTGACCCTGCCGCTCTACCTGCTGATGCTGTGGCCCCTGATGGTCGCGGCCCGGCGCGTGCTCGGCGTCCGCATCGGCACCCTGCGCGCACTGATCGGCGCCTGCGTCGGCTGGGCCGTCGCCGGAATGTTCGTCACCGCCCTGCCACGGTCCGTCCAGGGCCACCCCGGCGCGTTCGCCGGACTGCTGATTCCCTTGGCCGGTAGTGCTTTCCTGGCCACCTTGCTCTTTCTGTTCGTCGCCGAGATGGCGGCGCCGAGCGGCGGCGGACTCGGCCCGATCGGCCGGATCCGCTCCCTGCGCCGCCGGGTGGCGCGGGCACGCCGCTATTCCCAGATCACCCGGATCGCCATCAAACACGGCCTCGGCCCCTATCTGGCCGGACGCCGCGACCCCGAACTCGGCGACCACCGGCACGCCAAGCTCGCCCGGTCGCTGCGCCGCGCGCTCGAGGACGGCGGGGTCACCTTCGTCAAACTGGGACAGCTCCTGTCCACCCGCCCCGACCTGCTGCCGCCCGCGTTCATCGACGAGCTGAGCCGGCTGCAGGACCGGGTCGCGTTCGCCCCGGCCGCCGAGGTCGAGCAGGTGCTGCGCGACGAACTCGGCGCGCCGCCGGACGAGATCTTCGCCGAATTCGACCCCGAACCGCTCGCGGCCGCGTCGATCGCCCAGGTGTACCGGGCCAAACTGCGGTCCGGTGCGGACGTCGTGGTCAAGGTGCGGCGCCCCGGCATCGGCCAACTCGTGGAACGGGACCTGGACATCGTGCACCGCGTCGCCGCTTCCCTGCACCAGCGCGCGAAGTGGGCCCGGGCGCTCGGCGTCGTCGAACTCGCCGAGGGTTTCGCCGAAGCGCTCACCGAGGAACTCGATTTCCGCGTGGAGGCGCGCAATATCGGCACGGTCACCGCCGCGTACGGCGAGGGCGCCGTGTCCCTGCCCCGGGTGCACGAGCAGCTCTCGACCGAGCGGGTGCTGGTGATGCGGCGGCTGGACGGGGTGCCGCTCGGCGCCGCCGGGAACGAGGTCGCCGCCGACCAGCGCACCCCGCTCGCCCGGTCGCTGCTGGAATGCCTGCTGCGCCAGGTGATGCTGCACGGGGTGTTCCACGCCGATCCGCATCCCGGAAACGTGCTGCTGCTGGCCGACGGGCGGCTGGGCCTGCTCGACTTCGGTTCGGTGGGGCGCCTGGACGCCGGGCTCCGCGACGGGTTGCGGGCGCTGCTGCTGGCGGTGGACCGCGGCGACGCCGCCGCGTTGCGGGACGGGCTGCTGGAGATCGTGGACCGGCCGGACGAGATCGACGAGCAACGCCTGGAGCGCGTGCTCGGTGCCTTGGTGGCCAAGCACTTCTCCGCCGGGCAGGCGCCGGATCTGGACATGTTCACCGATCTGTTCCGGGTGATCGCGGAGTTCCGGCTCGCCGTACCGCCGCCGATCGCGGCCGTGTTCCGCGCGCTCGCCACCCTGGAGGGCACGCTCGCCCTGCTGGCGCCGGGGTTCAACATCGTGGTCGAGTCGCGGGCGTTCGCGACCGCGCAACTGGGCGCCCGGCTGCGGCCGGATTCGTTGCGGCAGGCGGCGACCGACGAGCTGATGGCGCTGCTGCCGGTGCTCCGGCGGCTGCCCCGCCGCCTCGACCGGATCAGCGGCGCGCTGGAGCAGGGCCGGTTGTCGGTGAACGTCCGGTTGTTCGCCGACGAGCGGGATCGCGGTGTGGTGACCGGGCTGGTGCACGAGATCCTGCTCGCGTTCGTCGGCGCGGCGACCGGGTTGATGGCGGTGCTCCTGCTGGCCAGTACCGGCGGGCCGAAGGTCCTCGACGAGGTGACGCTGAACCAGATGTTCGGCTACAACCTGCTGGTGATCAGCGCTCTGGTCGGGCTGCGGCTGCTGTTCGTCGTCTTCCGCACTCAGCGCCGGAACTCCGGCCGCTCCCGGGAGTGATGTCCGCAAAGGACGGTCAGTCCTCGCACGCGCAAAGGCGGCGCTCTTCCCCCGGAGTGCCGGATCGGTCGCTAACCTGGCGGGAGGCAACCGACTGGGGGTCAGGGATGACCGACGACGACAGATCGGCGCGGGACTATTTGGACCACGCCCTCGACCTGCTGGAGCAGCACGCGTTCGACCGCACGGCACTCGACTGGCCGGCCGTCCGCGCCGACGCGCTCGCACGGCTCGACGGCGCGAGCGGGCCGCGGGACACCTACCGGGTGATCGACCGCGTCATCGCCCGGCTGGGCAATCCGCACACGGTCCTGGTCCCGCCCGAAATCGCCGCCGAGGCGTTCGGCGGAACGGGTGCGGACGAGCCGATGCCTTCCGGTCAGCTCGTCGAAAAGCGCTTCGGATACCTGAACATCCCCGAGGCCAGGGCGAGCGACGAGGCCGACGAGCGGTACGTGCGGACCGGGATGGCGCTCGTGCGCGAACTCGACGAGCAACGGCCCGCCGGGTGGATCGTCGACCTGCGCGCGAACACCGGGGGCAACATGTACCCGATGCTCACGGTGCTCGCTCCCCTGCTCGGCGACGGCACGCTCGGGGCGTTCGTGGACGCCGAAGGGCGGCAGACCGAGTGGCGGCTGCACGGCGGCGTGGTGTCGGTGGAGGACACGGCGCAGTCACCGGTCGCCCACGAGTACCGCCTGGCCGAACCCGGCGCGCCGATCGCGGTGCTGATCGGGGAACAGACCTGCAGCGCGGGCGAAGCCACCCTGATCGCGTTCCTCGGCCTGCCGAACGTGCGCACCTTCGGCTCCCCCACCGCCGGGCTGGCCACCGGGAACGCCGCGTTCGAACTGCCGGACGGCGCCCTCCTCGCGGTCACCACCGCCGTCGAGGCCGACCGGACGGGCCGGGTATACGGCAACGATCCCATCGAACCGGATGAACCGGTCGACGAGGGCGCTGCCCTCTCCGCCTCCGTGGCGTGGTTGAAGGCGACTACCGAGCGCTGACCGGCTACAGCGGACCGAATTCTACAAAGCGGTGCTGTATAGGTCGTTATACGGCTGGCTCAGGCGTTGAGCGGGTGGCAGCGGTAGCAAGGATCCGGCGGGCCGAAGTCGAGCTGGTTCTCGTCGAGGCCGTTGCTGATCGTCACCTGCCCCCGGGTGAAGAGGAAACTCACGGCGACCATGCCGCGGGCCAGATCGTCCCCCGACCACTCCAGGAACTCGACGGCCCGGAGCGGCTCGCCGTGCAGCGCGGCGAGTTCGGCGTGGGCGTCGTCGCGCCACCGGAGGTCGAAGAACTCGTCCCGGGCGATCGGTTCGCCCGGATCCATCGTGTTCCAGGTGATGGAGAGTTCGTCGAACTTCTGGTGCGCGACCTCGGCCCGTTCACCTTCGAAGTCGAGGAGAACCGGCCCGTCGGCGAACCATTCGTCGTCCTCGGCGTCCCAGACCAGCCAGGCGTGGCTGAGCCTCCGGCCGATGAGGGCGCCGAGCCGGTCGCGGTGGGCGGCCTCGATCGCGCGCAGGCCGTTGAGCCACTCCGGGCGGTATCCCTCGATGCCGAACACCCGGCGATTGTGCCCAATCGCCGGGTGTGTCGCAGCCCGATTTCTCCGCCCGCGGAATGCTCAGACGGTGAAGCCGAGGGCCCGCAGCTGTTCGCGGCCGTCCTCGGTGATCTTCTCCGGACCCCACGGCGGCATCCAGACCCAGTTGATCCGGAAGTCGCTGACCAGGCCCGCGCCACCGGTGAGCACCGAGGCCGTCTGGTCCTCGATCACGTCGGTCAGCGGGCAGGCCGCCGAGGTCAGGGTCATGTCGATGGTCGCCGTGTTGTCCGGCTCGACCCGGATGTCGTAGACCAGGCCCAGGTCGACCACGTTGATGCCGAGCTCGGGGTCGACCACGTCCCGCATGGCCTCCTCGACGTCCTCCACCTTCGCGACGTCGGCACTCGCCTGCGCCTGCTCCGGCAGGTCGGCAGCCGTCCGGCCCTCGCGATGTTCGGGAGCCTTGGTCTGCGTCTGCTCTTCTGTCATGAAGCCTCTCCGTTCGCACCGGCGCTCGAAACCGCGTCCTTGAACGCCATCCAGCCGAGCAGCGCGCATTTCACCCGGGCCGGGTACTTGGCGACCCCGGCGAACGCCACGCCGTCCTCCAGCACGTCCTCGTCCGGTTCCACCTGACCGCGTCCCTGCATCAGCTCGACGAACGCGTCCATCGTCGTGAACGCCTCTTCCACCGTGTGCCCGACGACGAGATCAGTCAAGACCGACGTGGAAGCCTGGCTGATCGAGCAGCCCTGGCCCTCGTAGGAGATGTCGGCGACCTTGCCGTCGTTCAGTTTCACCCGCAGGGTCACCTCGTCGCCGCAGGTCGGGTTCACCTGGAACGACTCGGCGTCGAACGGCTCCCGCAGGCCGCGGCCGTGCGGGTTCTTGTAGTGGTCCAGGATGATCTCCTGGTACATGCTCTCCAGGTTCATCGTCACGCCACCCCGAAGAACCGCTGCGCCTCGCGCACCCCGTCCACCAGAGCGTCCACTTCGGACAGATCGTTGTACAGGTAGAACGAGGCGCGGATGCTGGCGGGAACGTGACAGGCCCGGTGCAGCGGCCACGCGCAGTGGTGCCCCACCCGAACCGCGATGCCCAGGCTGTCCAGCACCTGACCGGCGTCGTGCGGATGCACCCCGTCGATCGCGAAGGCCACGGTCGCGCCACGGTCGGTCGTGTCGGCCGGGCCGAGGATCCGCACCCCGGGAATCCCGGCCAGCCCCGGCAGCGCCGCTTCGAGCAGCAGGTGCTCGTGCGCCGCGACCCGGTCCATGCCGACCGAGGTGAGGTAGTCCACGGCCGCGCCGAGCCCGACGGCCTGCGAGGTCATCGGCGATCCGGCCTCGAACCGCTGCGGCGGCGGCGCGAACGTGGTGCGCTCCATGGTGACCAGCTCGATCATCGAGCCGCCGGTGAGGAACGGCGGCATCGCCTCGAGCAGTTCGCGGCGCCCGTAGAGCACGCCGATGCCGCTGGGCGCGAGCATCTTGTGCGGCGCGAACACCGCGAAGTCCACACCCAGCTCGCGGAAGTCGACCGGGCCGTGCGGCACCGACTGGCACGCGTCGAGCACGGTCAGCGCGCCGACCTGCCGGGCGCGCCGCACGATCGGCTCGACCGGGTTGACCGTGCCGAGAACGTTCGACTGGTGCACGAACGCGACGACCTTGGTCCGCTCGTTCACCACTTCGTCCAAGTCGGACAGATCGAGGCGCCCGTCCTCGGTGAGGCCGAGCCAGCGCAGGGTCGCGCCGGTCCGCTGGCACACCTGCTGCCACGGCACCAGGTTCGCGTGGTGCTCCATCTCGGTGACCACGATCTCGTCACCGGGCCCCACCACGAACCGCTCGGCCTCCGGGCCCGCGGTCGCGGCGTTGCTCATCGCGTACGCCACGAGGTTCACGCCCTCGGTGGCGTTCTTGGTGAACACCAGTTCCTGCGGCGAGGCGCCGACGAACTCCCCGGTACGCGCCCGGGCGTACTCGTAGGCGTCGGTGGCCTCCTCCGCGAGCTGGTACGCACCGCGGTGCACCGGGGCGTTCGAGGTCTCCAGGAACCGCCGCTCGGCGTCCAGCACCTGGGTCGGGCGCTGCGAGGTAGCCCCAGAATCCAAGTACACCAAGGGCTTCCCGTCCCGCACGGTACGGGACAGGATGGGGAAGTCGGCGCGCAGGGCGGCGACATCAAGCGGCGCAGCGGTGGTGGTCATCCGCGCCAACTCCTCTCGGTGGCAGGTCAGTTCGGGAACGGGGGCCGGTCGCTCAGACCGCCGCGGGCTCGCTCTTGCCCGCGTACTTCACGTAGCCGTTCTCCTCCAGCTCGTCAGCCAGTTCAACGCCACCGGACTCGGCGATCTTCCCGTCCGCGAACACGTGCACGAAATCCGGGGTGATGTGCTTGAGGATCCGGGTGTAGTGCGTGATCAGCATGACGCCGACCTCGTTGTTCGCCTTGTACTCGTTGACGCCCTGGGAAACCACGCGCAGCGCGTCCACGTCCAGGCCGGAGTCGGTCTCGTCCAGGATCGCGAACTTCGGCTTGAGCAGCGCCAGCTGCAGGATCTCGTGGCGCTTCTTCTCCCCGCCGGAGAAGCCTTCGTTCACGCTGCGCTCGGCGAACTCGGAAGAGATGTCCAGGCGGCCCATCTCCTCCTTGACCTCCTTGACCCAGTGGCGCAACTTCGGGGCCTCGCCGCGGACCGCGGTGGCCGCGGTGCGCAGGAAGTTGGACATCGACACACCGGGCACCTCGACCGGGTACTGCATGGCGAGGAACAGCCCGGCGCGGGCGCGCTCGTCGACGCTCATCTCGAGCACGTTCTCGCCGTCCAGCAGCACCTCACCGGAGGTCACCTCGTACTTCGGGTGCCCGGCGATGGCGTAGGACAAAGTGGACTTGCCGGAGCCGTTCGGGCCCATGATCGCGTGCGTCTCCCCCGACTTGATCGTCAGGTTCACGCCCTTGAGGATCTCCTTGGCGCCCTCGTCGGTGGTGACGGCGGCGCGCAGGTCCTTGATTTCCAGAGTGGCCATTCTTCTTCGTTTCTCTATTCTGCGGCGGAAAAGTACGGGGTCGGTCAGGCGCCGACGGCTTCGAGTTCGGCTTCGATCGCGTCCTGCAGGCGCTCCCGCACCTCCGGGATGTCGATCTTCATCAGGATCTCGTGGAAGAACCCGCGCACCACCAGGCGGCGCGCCGACTCCTCCGGGATCCCGCGCGACTGCAGGTAGAACAGCTGCTCGTCGTCGAACCGGCCGGTCGCGCTGGCGTGCCCGGCGCCCTCGATCTCACCGGTCTCGATCTCCAGGTTCGGCACCGAGTCGGCGCGGGCGCCCTCGGTGAGCACCAGGTTCCGGTTCAGCTCGTAGGTCTGGGTTCCCTCGGCGGCGGCCCGGATGAGCACGTCCCCGATCCACACCCCGTGCGCGTCCTCGCCCTGCAGCGCGCCCTTGTACATCACGTTGGACGTGCAGTTGGGCACCGCGTGGTCGACGAACAGCCGGTTCTCCTGGTGCTGCCCCGCGTCGGCGAAGTACAGCCCGAGCATCTCCACGTCCCCGCCGCGATCGGCGAAGGTCGCGGTCGGCGACACCCGCACCAGGTCGCCGCCCAGGGTGACCACGATGTGCTTGAGGGTCGCGTCCCGGCCCAGCTTGAGGTGCTGCTCGGACACGTGCACCGCGTCGTCCGCCCAGTCCTGCACGCTGACCACGGTGAGCTTCGCGCCGTCGCCGATCACGAACTCCACGTTGTCCGCATACGTGCCGGAGCCGACGTGGTCGAGCACGATCGCGGCCTCGGCGAACGCCTCCGCGCGCACCTGGACGTGGCCGTAGGCGGTGTGGCCCTCGCCCGGACCGGTCAGGGTGATCGTGGTCGGCTTGGACGCCTTGGTCTCCTTCGGCACGGTGACCAGGGTCGCCGCGGGGAAGGACGAGTAGGCCTGCGCCGCGATCCGGTCGCTGGGCACCCCCGCCTGGCCGAGCCGCTCGTCGTCGCGGCCGACCGTCTCGACGGTGACCTCGGGTGCGGCGTCCGCCTCGACCTTGATCTCACCGGTGCCGACCGCGGAACCGTCGTGCAGGCCCCGCAGCCGCTTCATCGGCGTGAACCGCCAGTTCTCCTCGCGCCCGCCGGGGACCTCGAAGGCCTCGACGTCGTAGGAGGTGAATCGCTCGCCGCGGGAAGACGCCGGGATGACGGCGCCCTCCCGCAAGGTCTCGGCGACGTTGTTCTCTGCCACCGTCATCAGCCGACGGCCCCTTCCATCTGCAGCTCGATCAGGCGGTTCAGTTCCAGCGCGTACTCCATCGGCAGCTCGCGCGCGATCGGCTCGACGAAACCGCGCACCACCATGGCCATCGCCTCTTCCTCGGTGAGGCCGCGGGACATCAGGTAGAACAGCTGGTCCTCGCTGACCTTGGACACGGTCGCCTCGTGGCCCATCGACACGTCGTCGTTGCGGATGTCCACGTACGGGTAGGTGTCCGAACGCGAGATGGTGTCCACCAGCAGCGCGTCGCACACCACGCTGGAGCGCGAGTGGTGCGCCCGCTTGGCCACCTTGACCAGGCCGCGGTACGAGGTCCGCCCGCCGCCGCGCGCCACCGACTTCGACACGATCGTCGAGGAGGTGTGCGGCGCCAGGTGCTCCATCTTCGCCCCGGCGTCCTGGTGCTGGCCCTCACCGGCGAACGCGACCGAGAGCACCTCGCCCTTGGCGTGCTCGCCCATCAGGAACACCGACGGGTACTTCATGGTCACCTTGGAGCCGATGTTGCCGTCGACCCACTCCATGGTCGCGCCCTCTTCGGCCTTGGCGCGCTTGGTGACCAGGTTGTAGACGTTGTTCGACCAGTTCTGGATGGTCGTGTAGCGGCAGCGGCCGCCCTTCTTCACGATGATCTCCACGACCGCCGAGTGCAGCGAGTCGGACTGGTAGATCGGCGCGGTGCAACCCTCGACGTAGTGCACGTAGGCGTCTTCGTCGACGATGATCAGGGTCCGCTCGAACTGGCCCATGTTCTCGGTGTTGATCCGGAAGTAGGCCTGCAGCGGGATGTCGACGTGCACGCCCTTCGGCACGTAGATGAACGAGCCGCCGGACCACACCGCGGTGTTCAGCGCGGAGAACTTGTTGTCCCCGGCCGGGATGACCGAGCCGAAGTACTCCTTGAACAGCTCCGGGTGCTCCTTGAGACCGGTGTCGGTGTCCAGGAAGATCACGCCCTGGGCCTCCAGGTCCTCGCGGATCTGGTGGTAGACGACCTCGGACTCGTACTGCGCGGCGACCCCGGCGACCAGGCGTTGCTTCTCCGCCTCCGGGATCCCCAGCTTGTCGTAGGTGTTCTTGATGTCCTCGGGAAGGTCTTCCCAGCTCGTCGCCTGCTTCTCGGTCGAGCGCACGAAGTACTTGATGTTGTCGAAGTCGATCCCGGACAGGTCCGCGCCCCAGTTGGGCATCGGCTTGCGGTCGAACAGCTTCAGCGCCTTGAGGCGCGTCTCGCGCATCCACTCCGGCTCGGACTTCTTCGCGGAGATGTCGGTGACGACTTCCTCGTTGAGCCCGCGACGGGCACTGGCGCCCGCCTCGTCGGAGTCGGCCCAGCCGAAGGCGTACTTGCCAAGGGACTCGATGGTCTCTTCTTGGCTCAGGGGCGCCGTGGTGGGGGTGCGCTGCTCGGCAGCGGCAGTCATGCGGGTTTCCCTCCATTCGGGATCCGTGGTGCGTTCCGCCCGCCGTCCGGCTCGGCCGTTCCGGCGGGTTCCGTGCTCCCCGGCCTTGGTGTGTCCGGGCTACCCGCCGCGGCGGGTACGTGGGTTGTGCACGCGGCGTCACCGCGTGCGATGGTCGCCAGCCGCTGCACGTGGGTGCCCAGCAGCTTGGCGAAGGCCGCGGTTTCGGCCTCGCACAGCTGCGGGAACTCCGCCGCGACGTGGGCGACCGGGCAGTGGTGCTGGCACAGCTGCTCCCCGGCACCGACCTGTCGGGTCGACGCAGCGTAACCCTCCCTGGTCAGTGCGGTCGCGAGGGCCTCGGCCCGCGCGGCCGGCTCGGCCTCGCCGGTGACCGCCTCCTTGTGCGGTTCGACGAGCGCGGCGACCCGGCGCTCGGCGAACGCGCGCACCGCTTCCTCCCCCACGTGCTCGGCGAGGAAGCGGATCGCGGCGACCGCGAGGTCGTCGTAGGCGTGCCCGAACCGGGCCCGCCCCGCCTCGGTGAGCAGGAACAGCTTCGCGGGACGGCCCCGGCCCCGCGGACCGCGCCGCGGCGCGTCCCGGGTGGTGGCCTCCCCGTCGGCCAGCAACGCGTCCAGGTGGCGGCGCACCGCGGTCGGGCTGATGCCCAGCCGTTCGGCGACCACCACGGCGGTCAACGGCCCCTCTTCCAGGAGCAGCCTGGCCACCTCGTGCCGGGTGCGGCCCTCGGCCGTGACCTGCACGGGCACACCGCTCACCTCGGCACGGCGGTCTTCGCCGTCCCGGTGCTCGCCAGTGCCCGTCTTTTTCACAACATAAGTGTGTCGTATTTCCCCGGCACGGGCAAAGAGAGGTCAACAAGTGGTGACCGGAGTCACGCCCGCCGGGAGTCGATACGCTCCGCACGTGGCAGTTGGCGAGCAGGAAACCCAGCCGGAGGCCGGTGGCCGCACGACCGTGGCGGCCGAGTCACCGGTGCGGCCACGCGACGCGGATCCACTCGAACACGGAGAGCGACGAACCCTGGACATCGTGCGCCGGTTCGGCACGGTCGGCGCGCTGCTCCTCGCGGTCGGCTCGCTCGGCGCGGGCGCCGCCCCGGTGGTGAACCCGGTGCAGAACATCCCGGTGCTGCGGCTGTTCATCCGGATCCCGACCGTCTCGCTGGCCATCGCCTTCGCCGGGATGGCCATGATGGTGATCGGCTGGCTGCTGCTGGGCCGGTTCGCCCGCCCCGGCCGGAACCGCCTGGCCACCAGCGGTCAGATGAGCCGCACGCTGGTGATGTGGCTGACGCCGCTGCTGTTCATCCCCCCGCTGTTCTCCCGGGACGTCTACGCCTACCTCGCGCAGAGCGAGATCGTGCACCGCGGCATGGACCCGTATTCGCTCGGTCCGGCGGACGCGCTCGGCGTCGGTGATCCGCTCACCGCCGGGGTCTCGAACATGTGGCGGGAAACCTCCCCGCCCTACGGCCCGCTGTACCTGCGCTTCGGCGGCTGGCTCGCCAGCATCTCCGGCAACAACATCGTCACCGGCGTCCTGCTGCACCGCGGGCTCGCGCTGATCGGGGTCGTGCTGATCGTGTGGGCGCTGCCCCGGCTCGCGCGGCGGTTCGGCGTGCAGCCGGTCACCGCGCTGTGGCTCGGCGCGGTGAACCCGCTGGTGCTGTTCCACCTGGTCGCGGGCGCGCACAACGACTCCCTGGCGCTCGGGCTGATGGTGGCCGGGCTGGAACTGGGGCTGCGCAAGCTGCCGATCCGGGTCAAGGGCGACACCCCGCCCCCGCTGGCGCCCGGCGAGCTGCGGTTCCTGATCCTCGGCGCGGTGGTGATCACGCTCGGCGGGGCGGTGAAGTTCCAGGCGTTGGTCGCGCTGCCGTTCCTCGGGGTGATGATCGCCCGGCGATGGCACGGCCGGTTGAAGGACCTGTTCCGGGCCGCGGTGTTCGTCACCGGGATCGGCGCGGTGGTCATGGTCGTGGTGTGCCTGGGTTCCGGACTGGGGTTCGGCTGGGTCGGCAATATGGGCACCCCGGGCATGGTGCGCAGCTGGATCTCGCCCATCTCGGAGCTGTCCAATCTCGGCGGGCTGCTCGGCATGGCGCTCGGCCTGGGCAACCACACCGACGCGCTGGTGCCGATCCTGAGCCTGCTCGGCTACCTGGTGGCCGCCGCGATCACGGTCAAGTTCCTGTGGGACAGCTTCCAGTGGCGGTACCGGCCGATCATCGGGCTCGGCGTGTCCCTCGGCGCGGTCAGCGTCCTGCACGTCGCGCTGCAGCCCTGGTACATGCTCTGGGCGGTGATCCCGCTCGCCGCGGCGGCCGGGACCTCGCGCTTCCGGGTCGCGGCCACGATCGTCAGCGTGGCGCTCGCGTTTCCCGCGTTCCCCAACGGCGGTTCGTACGGCGGCCGGATCTACGTGGTGCCCCAGGCATATCTGGCGGGCGCGGTGGTGGTCGTGCTGGCGTTGCTGCTCGCCCGCCGGGCCGCGCCGGGCCTGCTCCGGCGCGGTGACCGGACCACGGAGAAGCTCGCCGAGCCGACTGCGTACTCTTGACCGTCGTGGGAACAGCCGCCGTCGAGATCACCGGGCTGGTGAAGCGCTACGGAAACACCACCGCGGTCGACGGGCTCGACCTGCGGATGCCCCGGGGCAGCCTGCTCGCGCTGCTCGGCCCCAACGGCGCCGGGAAGACCACCACCGTCGAGGTCTGCGAAGGATTCCTGCGCGCCGACGCCGGTACGGTCCGGGTCCTCGGGCTCGACCCGGCCCGGCAGGGGGCCGCGCTGCGCCCCCGGATCGGGGTCATGCCGCAGGGCGGCGGCGCCTACCCCGGCGTCCGCGCCGAGGAGATGCTGCGCCTGGTCGCCGCGTGCGCCGCGCATCCGCTGGACCCGATGTGGCTGCTGGAGGTGCTCGGGCTGGGGTCGGTCCGGCGCACCCCGTTCAAACGGCTCTCCGGCGGCCAGCAGCAACGGCTTTCGCTCGCCTGCGCGCTCGTCGGGCGCCCGGAACTGGTGTTCCTGGACGAGCCGACGGCCGGGATGGACCCGCAGGCGCGGCGGCTGGTCTGGGACCTGCTCGCCGCGTTGCGGTCGGACGGGGTGAGCGTGCTGCTCACCACGCACCTCATGGAGGAAGCCGAGGCGCTGGCCGACGACGTGGTGATCGTCGACCACGGCAAGGTGATCGCCACCGGCTCCCCGCGCGCGCTGACCGAGGAGGACTCCGAGGTCGCGCAGTTGCGGTTCAAGGCACGCAAGGGGTTGGACACCGAACTGCTGTCCGCGGCGCTGCCCGAGGGCTACCTGGTGCACGAATCCGCGCCGGGCGCCTACCGCGTGCTCGGCCGGGTCGACCCGCAGGTGGTGTCCACGGTCACCGCGTGGTGCGCGCAGCAGGGGGTGCTCGCCGAGGAACTGCACGTCGGCAGGCGGGATCTCGAAGAGGTCTTCCTGGAGCTGACCGGACGGGAACTACGCGGATGACCACCACACGCGGCGCCGAGGCCCGCTTCGCGCCCGGCACGTTCACCCCCGATCCCGGCGCCGGGAAACTGGGGCGGATGCTGCTCACCCACGCGCGGGTGGAAACCAGCCTGACCCTGCGCCACGGCGAGCAGATCCTGCTCACCCTGCTGATCCCGCTGGCGCTGCTGATCGGGTTGAGCCTGCTGGACATCCTGCCCACCGGCGACCTCGGCTCGGCGTCCAAAGTGGACTGGGTGACCCCGCGGATCTTCGCGCTCGCGGTGATGTCGTCGGCGTTCACCGGGCAGGCGATCGCGCTCGGGTTCGACCGCCGCTACGGCGTGCTCAAACGGCTCTCGGCGACCGCGCTCCCCCGCTGGCTGCTGGTGGCCGGCCGGGTGGTGGCCGCGCTGGTTGTCGTCGTGTTGCAGGTCCTGGTGCTGGGCGCGGTCGCGGCGCTGCTGGGGTGGACGCCGTCCGGGGCGGGGCTCGCGTTGGCGGTGCCGTTGCTGGTGATCGGGACGCTCGCGTTCGGCGCGCTGGGCGTGCTGCTCGGCGGCTCGCTGCGGGCGGAAGCCGTGCTGGCGCTGGCGAACATCGTGTGGTTCGTCCTGCTGCTGGCGGGCGGCATCCTGCTGGCGCCGGCGACGCTGCCCTCCGGCGTCGCCACCGTGGTGGAGCTGCTGCCGTCCGGCGCCCTGGCCGAGGGCCTGCGCGCGGCCCTGCTCGACGGCCGCTTCGCGGGCGGTCCGATCGCGGTTCTCGCCGTCTGGGGCGCCGCGGCCGCCGCCCTGGCGACCCGCACCACCCGTCTCACCTGACCGGGGCCACGGCGCGCCGGAAGTGCCGCCGTTTTCGGTGAGGCGTGGGGTCCGGCCGGGTTCTCAGGGAGGGCGGCCTACCATCGGAGCGTGCAGCTCCGCTCTCTCGTCGCTCGTTTGCCCTACCCCTCGCCCGCGGTCCAGCGGGCCATCGCGATCGCCGCGGTGCTCACCCAGGGCGGGATCGGAGTCACCGGCTCGATCGTCCGGGTCACCGGGTCCGGGCTCGGCTGCCCCACCTGGCCGCAATGCGTCTCCGGCAGCATGTTCCCGGTCGACCACCCCGAGCACCACGCCCTGAACCAGTGGATCGAATTCGGCAACCGGATGCTCACCGGGGTCGTGATCGTCGTCGCCGCGCTGTGCGTGCTGGCCGCGTGGCGGATCCAGATCGACCACCCGGAACGCCGCCGCCTGGTCAAGCTCGCCTGGCTGATGCCGGGCGGGGTGGTGCTGCAGGCGATCGTCGGCGGGATCACCGTGCTCGCCAAGCTGGAATGGTGGACGGTGGCGATCCACTTCCTCGCGTCCACTCCCCTGGTGTGGTGCGCGGTGCTGCTGCTGCACGCGTTCAACGAGGGCGAGCAGCCACCCCGCTGGCTCATCCCGGCCTCCGGCCGCGCCCTGCTGATCGCCCTCGTGGTCGCGCTGTGGGCGGTTCTCATCGCGGGCACCACGGTGACCGGCGCGGGCCCGCACGGCGGCGACCCGGACACGCACCGCCTGCAGGCGCCGATCGAAACCCTCGCGCAGATCCACGGCGCGCTGCTGGTCGTCTACCTGCTCGTCCTGGCCGCCTTCGGGGTGCAGTTGCTGCGCTCCGGGGCGCCCGCGAAGCTGTGGCGCCGCTACGGAGTCGCCTGGGTGGTCGCGCTCGCCCAGGGCGGGCTCGGTTCGCTGCAGTACCTCCTGGGCGTGCCGGAGGAGCTGGTGTCGTTCCACGTGTTCGGCTCGGCCGTGGTGATCGTCGCCACCGCGGCGCTGTGGTGCGCGGCGCGCGACCGCGGCGTGTTCGCGTCCGCACCCGCCGAGTCCCCGGAACTGACCCCCGCGCGGTGACCGTCCGGTAGGGCGACGGTCATACTTCCGTAACGCACGCGCGGCGTGCGCGCCAGACCGTGCCGTTAGGCTCGCGGGCGGGAACTCTCCGCGAAGAATGTCCCTTTTGGTGCCGACCGAAGTGAGGTCCTCCCCGCCCATGACCATCGACGAGCGAAGCGGCGTGAAACCGCTGGTTTCCGGCGAACGATCCACCGCACAGATGATCGTCCTCAAGACTTTCCTGCTGGTCCCGTTCCTCGCGTTGGTGGCCGCGCTGCCCATCGCCTGGGGCTGGGGCCTGAACTGGGTGGACCTCGGCCTCGCCGCGGTCTTCTACACGGTCGGCACGCTCGGTGTGACCGTCGGCTACCACCGCTACTTCACGCACGGCGCCTTCAAGACCAACCGCGCCCTGCGGGTCGCCCTCGCGATCACCGGCAGCTTCGCCGTCCAGGGCTCGGTGATCTTCTGGGTGGCCAACCACCGCCGCCACCACGCGTTCGCCGACCGGGAAGGCGATCCGCACTCCCCCTGGCTGTTCGGCTCCTCGCCGGTCGCGCTGCTGCGCGGGTTCTGGCACGCGCACATGGGCTGGATGTTCAAGCGCGAGCTGACGAACTACGAGCGGTTCGCCCCCGATCTGATGGCCGACAAGGACCTGCGCGTGGTGAACCGGTTCTTCTGGCTCTGGATCACGCTCAGCCTGGTGCTGCCCGCCGCGCTGGGCGGGCTGCTCACGTGGTCGGTGTGGGGCGCGGTGACCGCGTTCTTCTGGGCCGGGCTGGTCCGCATCGCGTTCTCGCACCACGTGACCTGGTCGGTGAACTCGATCTGCCACATGGTCGGTGACCGGCCGTTCGCCAGCCGGGACAAGGCGGCGAACTTCTGGCCGCTGGCGATCCTGTCCATGGGCGAGTCCTGGCACAACTCGCACCACGCCGACCCGACCTGCGCCCGGCACGGTGTGCTGCGCGGCCAGATCGACGTGTCGGCACGGCTGATCTGGATCTTCGAGAAGCTCGGCTGGGCGCGGAACGTCCGCTGGCCGAAACCCGAGCGGCTCGCGGCCAAACGGGTGAAACCCGCCTAGCCCACCGGCACGCACCGCCCGCAACCTGTCACGTCCTGACCAAATCTGAAAAGACGCGTTACCTACTAACCGGTAGCCTCGTTTGACCCGGCGCATCGACGTTTCATCCGGTCCGGGTCATACGAGGAGGTTTGATGCGCAGGGCACGGGTTGTCGCGATCGCCGTGGTGGTGGCGCTGACGGGGCTGATCGCCGGGGCGCCGCCGGGCAGCGCCGAATCGGCGGGGTCCACCACCAGGGTGCTGAAGATCCCCGGGGACGGCGGCATCGAGATCAGCGCCGCGGTCATCGAGCCGACCGGCTGGGGTCCCGGCCCGCATCCGCTCCTGGTGCTCCCGGCGAGCTGGAGCGCGCCGTGGGTGGAATATGTGGGCGCGGGCCAGAAACTCGCCCGCGAAGGCGGCTACGCGGTGATCAGCTACACCAGCCGCGGTTTCTGGGATTCCGGCGGCGGGATCGACGTGGCGGGCCGCAAGACGACCGCCGACGTCAGCCGCGTGATCGACTGGGGCATCACCCACGCCCGCGGGGACGCCGAACGCGTCGGCGTCGCCGGGATCTCCTACGGCGCCGGGCAGTCCCTGCTCGCGGCCGCCGCGGATCCGCGGGTCAAGGCGGTCGCCGCGCTGAGCGGCTGGGCGGATCTGGTCGCCTCGCTGTACCCGAACCACACGCCCAGCCTGCAGGCCGGGTACGGGCTGCTCGCGGCCGGCCACCTCACCGGGCGGATGGACCCGGAATTCGTGCCCTACGAGAAGGAAGCGCTGAAGGGCAACTACGAGGCCCTGGTGCCGCTGAACCCGGAACGTTCGGCCGCCACGCAACTGGCCGCGATCAATGCCCGCAAACCCGCGGTGTTCCTGGCCAACGCGTGGAACGAGTCGATGTTCCCGCCCAGCCAGCTCACCGATTTCTTCACCAAGCTCACCGGCCCGAAACGGCTCATGCTCGCCGCCGGGGACCACGCGCTGAACGAGGCCATCGGCGCGATCGGCCTGCCCAACGAGGTGTGGGACAACGCCACCCGGTGGTTCGACCACTACCTGCGCGGGGTGCACAACGGCATCGATGCGGACAACCCGGTCCACCTCAAGCCCGCCATCGACGGCGGCACCTGGCGCAGCTATCCGGACTGGGCCTCGGCCACCGCGACCACGTCCACCCTCTACCTCGGCGGATCCGAGTCGCTGCAAGGAAATCCCGGCGCCTGGAACTCCTCGATCAAGGGCGGGGTGGCCACCGGCGCCGACAGCGGATTCATCCTCGTCAACGGGTACCTGCAGGGTTTGTTCAACATTCCCACCGGGGTGTCGATCGGCCAGGTGGACCGCAAGGCCGCCGCGGTCTGGTCCGGACCGGCGTATCCCGCGAACACCCGGATCAGCGGGGCGCCCCGCCTGCACACGACGGTGACCACGAGCGCGCCGGAGGCGACCCTGTTCGCCTACCTGTACGACGTGGACGCCCGCGGCTCCGGCCGCCTGGTCAGCACCAAGCCCTACACGCTGCGCGGCGCCACGCCCGGGCAACCGCAGGGCCTCGAGTTCGACCTGGAGCCCACCGTGTGGGACGTCCCGGCCGGACACCACCTCGCGCTGGTCGTCGACACGGTCGACGGGCGCTACGGCAGCAAGAGCGCGCCGGGTTCGACCGTCGGGTTCGGATCGTCCACAACGGACCCTTCCTGGTTGCGAATTCCGCAAGCCTGAACGGAAAGGGGCCGCGCTCACCGCCGAGCGCGGCCCCTCGCCTCAGGCCCCGGGCCACCACCGGGCCTTGTAGATCCAGGCGCCGCGCAGGGTCAGCTTTCCGTGCGGCAGCGCGAGATCCACGGTGTCCGTGCACCACGTGCACACGTGCCCGGGCTGAACCGAGGCGGTGAGCACCCGGCCGGTCGCCGGGCTGGTGGTCACGCTCTTGACGTCCGGCCGGTCGATCTCGCCCGAGCCGCGATACCGCCGCGAGAACTGCCCGGAGTCCTTGCCGAACTGGTACACCCGCGTCTCGGTGGTCAGCCACAGCAGATCCGCCCGCCCGGGCACCGGCTGCAGATCGTGCCCGCCCTCGGTGGGCAACGCGAACGTCCGCACGGCGGTCAGCTTCGGCGCCGCCGCCGTCCCGGTCACCTTGAGCGCCACCAGTTCGTGAGTCCCCAGGACCCACAGCACGTTCCGCTCGGCGTCCCAGACCACGCCGTGCGCGCCGGTCAGCGGGAACTCGGCGAACGTAGTGGAACGGGCGCCCTGGGACGCGGTGTAGATCCGCACCCAGCCGCCGGTGCTGGCCGCGACGGCGACGTTGCCGTCCGGCAGCAGTTCGATGCTGTGCGGGTTGTTCCTGGCCTCGACGTCGGCGGCCCAGTAGGCGGTGTTCCCCTCGGGATAGGGCACCACCGCGGCGAATCCGCCGGATGCGGTGGTCAGCAGGTACTTCCGGCCGTCGCGGGTGGCGAGTTTGGCCTCGTCGGGGTTGGTCCAGGCGCGGGCGAGGTCACCGAGTCCGTTGGTGGCGCTGGGCGCCCACGCCCAGCTGGGTTTCGCGCCGGTCCAGGCCGCCCGGGTCGCCGGGAGCACCAGGATGCGCCGGGACGCCTGTTCGGTGATCGCGATCGAACCGGGATCGCCGTGCGCCTCGGCGGCGGTGACCGGGGTCAGCAGCCCGGCGAGCAGGACGAACGCGAGGGTGGTGAGTCTTCGGAATCTCCGCATTCCCCCACCCAACCGCGTGCGGCTGACCGGCAGGTGACCGGCCGCCGAACAAGATCAGGCCAGTTGCTGCCGCACCGCCGAGGCGAACCGCAGCGGCGCACCCCGGTCGGCCTGGCCGAACCCGAGCGAAGGCTCGGCCAGCTCGAGTTCCAGGACGACCGGCGCGCCGTCGTCCCCGCGCACCACGTCCACCCGGGCGTAGAGCAGTTCGGCCCGCAGGATGCCGAGCAGGTCCGCGGCCGCGTCCAGCGCGTCCTCGGCGAGTTTCCGCTCGGCCGCCGCGGGTTCGGCCGCGCCGAGCTCCTCCGCGACATACAGCCCCGATCCGTCCACTGTGGACCCGGTGAGCATGGCGCCCTTGGCGAACGCGTGCGAGTACACGCCACCGAAGAAGACGAGCGCGGTCTCCCCCGAACTGTCCACAGCGGACTGATACGGCTGCAGGAGGGCCGTCTGCCCGGCGTCGTGCAGCCTGGCCAGATGCGCGGCCGCGGCGTCGGCCTCGCCGGGGGCGAACCGCGCCGCGCCGATCGAACCGACCCCGATCGACGGTTTGAGCACGAACTCCCGGTCCGGCCAGCGCGCGGCGGCGCCCGGTTCGACCAGTTCGGTGGGCACGGCCGGGACCCCGGCGGCGATCAAATCGGCCAGGTAGGCCTTGTCGGTGTTCCAGCGGACCACCGGCGCCGCGTTGCGCAGCGCCGGGACGGACTCGCACCAGTCCAGGAACTCGGCCCGGCGATCCGGGTAGTCCCAGGTCGCGCGGAGGACCACCACCTCGGCGGCGGCGAAGTCGGTCTCCGGATCGTCCCAGGCGGACCAGGCCGTGGTGAAGCCGAGGTCGCCCAGGGCGGCGGGCACGGCGTGCTCGTCGCCGTCCCCCTCGGGCAGCTTGGCGCAGCCGACGAGAATCGCGTGCGCGGTCACCGGCGGGCGCGGGGACCGGCCATGCGGCGCCGGTGCTCCGGGCCGATCACGGTCGCGTTCACCGTGTCCGCGTCCCAGGTGGCGGACCCCAGATCGGCGACCGCCTCGACGAGCGCCTCGCCGGTCGCGGGGCCGGGCACGACCACGTCGCCGAGCGCGCCGTCCGCGCCGACCAGCACCACGCGAGCGCCGGCGCGGCCGATGTTCTCGACGACCGCCCGCGAGGGCTTGCCGTGCGCGGCCACGAAGCGCCGGGCCGCGGCGAGCTGCCGCGCGGTCGGCGCCGGGGTCTCTTCGGTCTTCTCTTCAGCCACGACCCGATCTTAGGCGTCCAGTGCCCGGGAGGTGGAACATCGTGTCGGCGGCCATAGTTGTACTGGCCGAGAACGTGACCCGAAGCGAGGAGGACGCATGCCCACGGCAGTGCAGGTTCGGCAGACCGGAGGCCCCGAGGTGCTCGAGGTCGCCGAGGTGGAGACCGGCGAGCCGGGCCCGCGCGAACTCCTGGTCGACGTGGCGGCCGCGGGCGTGAACTACATCGACACCTACCAGCGCGCCGGGATCTACCCGATCCCGCTGCCCCACACCCTCGGCCTGGAGGGCGCCGGGCAGATCGCCGCGGTCGGCTCGGACGTGAACGGGTTCGCCCCGGGCGACCGGGTGGCCTGGCAAGGCGTGCCCGGCAGCTACGCGCAGCGGGCGCTGGTGCCCGCCGACTCCGCGGTGCGCGTCCCGGACGGCGTATCCGATCAGCTCGCCGCCGCGCTGCCGTTGCAGGGGATCACCGCGCACTACCTGGTCGCCTCGACCTATCCGGTCCAGGAGGGCGAAACGATCCTGGTGCACGCGGCGGCCGGTGGGGTCGGGCTGCTGCTCATCCAGCTGGCGAAGGCGCGGGGCGCCCGGGTGATCGGCACGGTGTCCACCGCCGCGAAGGAGGCGCTCGCCCGCGAGGCCGGGGCCGACGAGGTGATCCGCTACGACCAGGTGGATTTCGCCGAGGCCACCCGGAAGCTCACCGGCGGCGAGGGGGTGCACGTCGTCTACGACGGGGTCGGCAAGTCCACTGTGGACGGCAGTCTGGCCAGTCTGCGCAAGCGGGGGCTGCTGGCGCTGTTCGGCGCGTCCAGCGGGCCGGTGCCGCCGATCGACCCGCAACGGCTCAACAAGGCCGGTTCGGTGTACCTGACCCGGCCGACGAGCGGCGACTACGTGCAGACCCGCGAGGAGCTGGAGTGGCGGATCGGCGAGCTGTTCGCGGCGGTGGCCGACGGCTCGCTCCAGGTGCGGATCGGCGCCACGTACCCGCTCGCCGACGCACGACAGGCCCACGAGGACCTGCAGGCCCGCAAGACGACCGGCAAGGTGCTGCTCATTCCCTGATACGACTCCGGTCCCGCGCTGAGGTGTGGCTTCGCGCCGTGCTCGTGGGATGGGCCGACCTACCGAGATGGGGAACTCGCACGCCCGGAACGGGGAACTCGCGCCTGTGGGCCCCGCCTGCCGCGCGCCGATGCGGCATTGGGGACGTTGAAGGTTCCCAATGCGGCTTTCGGGGCGTGCGTGCTTGCCCAAGCGCCGTGAGTTCCCCGTTTCGGTGGGGGAAGTCGCCGGGGGCGGTCAGCCGACCTTTACGGCGTCGACCACGAAGACCAGCGTCTCGGTCTTCAGCGGGTGGTTCGGCGCGGCGCCGTAGCCCAGGTTCGGCGGCACGACGAGCAGACGGCGGGCGCCCTGCTTGATCCCGACCAGGCCCTGGTCCCAGCCCTGGATGACCTGGCCCTGCCCGAGCGTCAGCGGGAACGGCTCACCCCGGTCGAAGGAGCTGTCCTTCTGCTGCTTGGTCGACCAGGCGACGAGCTGGTAGTTCATCTGCACCGCGGTGCCGGCCTTGGCCTCGGCGCCGGTGCCCGCCTGGAGGTCCTTGGACAGCAGCTTGGTCGGCGCCTTGCAGGTGTCCGGAATGGTGATCTCCGGCTTCTTGCCCGGGTCGCCGGTGACCTTGATGTCCTCGGCGGTGCACTCCCTGGCGTGGTTGTCCGGCTCGGCGGCCGCGCTGCTGCTCGCGGACGACGACGGCGGCGGCGTTCCCACGAGCGGAGGGCCGGTGACGGCCGGCGCGGTGGACGCCTCCTCGGAATTGGCACAGGCGCCCAGGCTCAGGGCGGCGGCCACCACGATCATGATCTTGCCAGCGTTACGCATGGCGATCACCTTATCCGGGCGCTGACCGGGAACGTTCAGGACATCCGGGACACGGGCAGCACCTCGGGGCCGGTGTGCAGGACGCCGAGGCGCTGGGTCGCCCGGGTCAGGGCGACGTAGAGGTCGTTCCACCCGCGGGCGGACTCGGCGACGATCTCGTCCGGCGAGACCAGCACCACCGCGTCGAACTCCAGGCCCTTGGCCTCCTCGACCCCGGAAACGGACAGCCGCGGATCCTCCGGCAGCGCGTCGCGGACCTCCGCCAACCGGCCTGCCGGGGTCAGCACGGCGACCGTGCCGCCGTCGACGGCGTCGAGTTCGCGTGCCACCAGCTCCCCCAGCTGGGCGGTAAGCCCGGCCGGGTCCACCCGGAGATGCCGGGGCGCGACCCCGGTTTCCCGCACCGAGGCGGGCACGCTCAGCGATGGGTCCACTTTGGCCAGTGCGTGCGCGGCCAGCTCCATGATCTCGGCCGGGGTGCGGTAGTTCACGGTCAGCTCACGCAGCCGCCACCGGTCCTCGACATACGGGCCGAGCACCTCGTGCCACGACGAAGCGCCCGCCGGGGCGCCGGTCTGGGCGACATCGCCGACCAGGGTCATCGACCGGCTCGGGCAGCGCCGCATCAGCAGCCGCCAGTCCATTGCGGACAGTTCCTGCGCCTCGTCCACGATCACGTGCCCGAACGTCCACGTCCGGTCCAGGGCGGCCCGCTGCGCCGCGGTCAGGTCGCTGCGCCGCTGCTGGCGTTCGGCCAGCAGTTCGGTGTCCAGGATGTCGCTGACCCGGAGCACCTCCTCGTCGATGATCTCCTCGTCCTGTTCGAGGATGTGCAGCACGCCCTCGGCGTAGGCCCGCTCCTCCCGTTCGCGGCGCGCCTGCTCCGCGCGGGCCTCGGTGTCGTCCTCGCCGAGCAGCTCGGCCAGTTCGTCCAGCAGCGGCACGTCCGCCGGGGTCCAGGGCGAACCCGGTTCCCGCGCCACGGCGGCCCGTTCGGCCGCGGTGAGCCGCTCCCCCGCCGCCGACTCCAGCCGCTCGGCCGAGCCCAGCAGATCGCGCAGCAGCCGCTGCGGGGTGAGCGTCGGCCACAGCGAATCGAGCGCGGCCCGCACGTTCTGGTCCGCGGCCAACTCCGCCCGGATCGCGGCGTGGTCGCGCGCGTCGAGCACCTCGGTGTCCGGCTGCTCGTCCTCCTCGAACGGGATCTCCGGCAGCCCCTCGAACACGTCGTTCTCGGTCCGCTCCGCCGACTGGTCGGTGAGCGCGTCGAGCAGCGCGTCCACGAACACCCGCCGGGCCAGGTTGTGCGGCCGCTGGGTGCGCCGGGCCTTGCCCCGGGCGTGGTCGACGGTGGCGCGGTCCAGGGTCAGCACATCCCCTTCGACGTCGATCTCGAGGACGTCGCCGGGCAGGATCTGCCGATCGGCGACCGCGTCCGCGAGCACCTCGGCCATGACCGCGCGCCCCTTGACCGCGGCCGCCGCCGCGGTGTCCGTCCCGTCCGCGGTGATCCCGGGGAACAGCCCGCCCATGGTCCGCAGCAGGACCCCGGTCTCCCCCAGCGACGGCAGGACCTGGCCGATGTACCGGAGGAAGGTCGGGTTCGGGCCGACCACCAGCACCCCGCGCGTGCTGAGCTGGCGGCGGTAGGTGTAGAGCAGGTAGGCGGCGCGGTGCAGGGCCACCGCGGTCTTCCCGGTGCCCGGACCGCCCTGGACGACCACCACGCCGTTCAGCCCGTCCCGGATGATCTCGTCCTGCTCGGACTGGATGGTGGCGACGATGTCGCTCATCTCACCGGTGCGCTTGCGCTCCAGCGCGGCCAGCAACGCCGCCTCGCCCGCGAGCCCGAGGTCGTGACCCTGGTCGGCGGCGTGCAGATCGAGGATCTCGTCGTCCACACCGACCACGCGGCGGCTGAGCGTGCGGATGTGCCGCCGCCGGCGCACCCCGTCCGGCGACGCGGCGGTGGCCAGGTAGAACGGCCGCGCGACCGGGGCGCGCCAGTCGATCAGCAGCGGGTGGTAGTCGCGCTCCTCGTCGAACAGGCCGAGGCGCCCGATGTAGGCGGTCTCACCGGCGTGGAAGTCGAGGCGGCCGAAGCACAGTCCCTGTTCGACCGAACTCAACTGGGCGAGCCGCTCGGAGTACATCGTGGTCGACACGTCCCGCTCGGTACGGGCCTGCGGCGTGCCCCCGGTCTCGGCGAGCGTCGCGGTCAGCCGCCGCTGCGCGTCCTCGCGTTCGGCGTCGAGCTTGCGGTACAGCGCCGAGACATAGTCCTGCTCGGCGGCGATCTCGGTGGTGGTGTCGGGTTCCCGGTCTCTGGAAGCCACGGACAATCAGGGCCTGCCTTCGCTTCGGGGGAGATTCCTGCTTCTCAACGACCGGAACCGCGGAGTGATTCCCGCCGAGCGAAGAAAAGTGCCCGTCAGAAGGGCAGGCCGAGCGTCGGCAGCCCGATCGCCGAGTCGACCGCGAGCGCGCAGAACACGATCATCAGGTAGGTGTTCGACCGGTGGAACAACGCCATGGGCTTGGTCTCCGCCCCGGCGCGCACGGAGGCGTAGAGCCGGTGCGCGTAGAACAGGAACCAGGCGCCCGCCAGCGCGGCGAACGAGGCGTACAGCCAGCTCGTCGCGGGCAGCAGGAGCAGCGTCCAGCCGACCATCACCCACGAGTAGATGACGATCTGCTTGGCGACGTGCTGCGGCGGCGCGACCACCGGCAGCATCGGCACCCCGGCGCGCTCGTAGTCCTCGCGGTACTTCATCGCCAGCGCCCAGGTGTGCGGCGGGGTCCAGAAGAAGATCACCCCGAACATCACGAACGCGGGCCACTCCACGGTCCCGGAGACCGCGGCCCAGCCGATCACCACCGGCATGCACCCGGCCGCGCCGCCCCACACCACGTTCTGCGCGGTCCGGCGCTTGAGCAGCAGCGTGTACACGAAGATGTAGAACAGGATCGTCGCGATCGCGAGCACCGCGGCGAGCAGGTTCACGGTGAGGTAGAGCACGGCGAACGACGCGACGCCGAGCGCCAGCCCGAAGATCAGCGCGCCGCGGCGCGGCACCGAGTCGCGCACCAGCGGCCGCCGCTTGGTGCGCTTCATCACCTTGTCGATGTCCGCGTCGATCACGCAGTTCAACGCGTTGGCACTGCCGGCCGCCATGGTGCCGCCGACCAGGGTCGCGAGCACCAGCCACGGCGACGGGATGGTCCGCCCGGCGAGGAACATCGCGGGGATCGTGGTCACCAGCAGCAATTCGATGACCCGCGGCTTCGCGAGCGCGGCATAGGCGCCGACCACCTGGCGGAAGCTTCGCCGTCCGTGCGGTCGCTCGCCGGTTGGATGCACGGCGCTGGTGCTGTCACTGCGGCCGTGCGCAGCGTTCACCAACGACATTTCACTCCCTGCGTCAGATCGGGGGGCGCAGGCTCCCGGCGGTTTGTGGTGGAACCCCAGCACGGGTCGGGATTGACGCCCGCTCCGAATGTTAGACGCGGTGTTACGTCGAGATGATCGCGGGTACCCGCGTGTCGGGGGACGTGGCCGGTGAAACCCCAACCATTAGGCTGGCGCGCGTCGGCTCGTCGGTAACCGTGCGCACGGCCCGGAGCAGGAATATCTTGTCTTCGGGATCGATTGAGACAAGTGCGGGCGCGCCCAGCGGCTCGACGGAGCCAAGTGTCAGCAACAACCTTCAGGACGGGGAGTTCGAGTCAGTGTCCGAAATCGCCTCTACCAGCGAGAACAACCCTCTAACCCGGCGTAACGTGCCCGGCGACTGGACCGACCTGGACACCCGCGCGGTGGATACCGTCCGCGTCCTCGCCGCCGACGCCGTGGAGAACTGTGGCAGTGGCCACCCCGGCACCGCGATGAGCCTCGCCCCGACGGCCTACTCGCTCTTCCAGCGGATCATGCGCCACGACCCCGCCGACCCGGAGTGGCCGGCGCGCGACCGGTTCATCCTGTCCGCCGGGCACAGCAGCCTGACCCTGTACATCCAGCTCTACCTCGCCGGGTACGGCCTCGAGCTGGAGGACCTCAAGCAGCTGCGCAAGTGGGACTCGAAGACCCCGGGCCACCCGGAGTACCGGCACACCCCCGGGGTGGAGACCACCACCGGGCCGCTCGGCCAGGGCCTGGCGAACGCGGTCGGCATGGCCATGGCCGCCCGCCGCGAGCGCGGCCTGCTCGACCCGGACGCCCCGGCGGGCGAGAGCATCTTCGACCACTTCATCTACGTGATCGCCTCCGACGGGGACATCGAGGAGGGCGTCACCTCCGAGGCCTCCTCCATCGCGGGCCGCCAGGAACTCGGCAACCTCGTGGTCATCTACGACGACAACAAGATCTCCATCGAGGACGACACGAACATCGCGCTGTCCGAGGACACCGCCAAGCGCTACGAGGCCTACGGCTGGCACGTCCAGGTCGTCGAGGGCGGTGAGGACGTGGTCGCCCTCGAGGAGGCCATCAAGGCCGCCAAGGCGGAGACCCAGCGCCCGTCCTTCATCCTGCTGCGCACGGTGATCGGCTACCCGGCGCCGAACAAGATGAACACCGGCAAGGCGCACGGCGCCGCGCTGGGCGCCGACGAGGTCGCCGCGGTCAAGAAGATCCTGAACTTCGACCCGGAAAAGGACTTCCAGGTCGAGGACGAGGTCATCGAGCACGCCCGCAAGGCCCTGGAGCGCGGCAAGAAGGCGCACGCCGAATGGCAGGAGAAGTTCGACGCGTGGGGCGCCGCGAACCCGGAGCGCAAGGCGCTGGCCGACCGGCTGCGCACCCGCTCCCTGCCCGAGGGCTGGGCGGACAACCTACCGACCTGGGAGCCGGACGCCAAGGGCGTCGCGACCCGGAAGGCCTCCGGCGCGGTGCTCAACGCGATCGGCGACGCGCTGCCCGAACTGTGGGGCGGTTCGGCCGACCTCGCGGAGAGCAACAACACCACCATCTCCGGCGCCGACTCGTTCGGTCCGGAGAAGGCGTCCACGGACATGTGGAGCGCCAACCCGTACGGCCGCACGCTGCACTTCGGCGTCCGCGAGCACGCCATGGGCTCGATCCTCAACGGGATCGCGCTGCACGGCGGCACCCGGCCCTACGGCGCCACGTTCCTGATCTTCAGCGACTACATGCGCCCGCCGGTCCGGCTCGCCGCGCTGATGAAGGCGCCGGTCCTCTACGTGTGGACGCACGACTCGATCGGGCTCGGTGAGGACGGCCCGACGCACCAGCCGATCGAGCAGCTCGCCTCGCTGCGGGCGATCCCCGGCCTGAACGTGGTCCGCCCGGCCGACGCCAACGAGACCGCCGCGGCCTGGAAGGCGGCGCTGGAGGACATCCACCACCCGTCCGGCCTGGCGCTCACCCGGCAGAACGTGCCGGTGCTGGAGGGCACCAGCGCCGAGGGCGTGGCCAAGGGCGGGTACGTGCTCGCCGAGGCGTCCAACGGCACGCCCGAGGTGGTGCTGATCGCCACCGGTTCCGAGGTGCAGCTGGCCGTCGAGGCCCGCAAGACCCTGGAGGCCGACGGCATTCCGGCCAGCGTGGTGTCGATGCCGTGCGTCGAGTGGTTCGACCAGCAGGACCAGTCCTACCGGGACGCGGTCATCCCGCCGACCGTCAAGGCCCGGGTCGCGGTCGAGGCGGGCATCGCGCAGCCCTGGTACCGCTTCGTCGGCGACGCCGGGGAGACCGTGTCGATCGAGCACTTCGGCGCCTCGGCCGACTACCAGACCCTCTTCCGCGAGTTCGGGTTCACCGCCGACGCCGTGGTCGACGCCGCGCGCCGCTCGCTCAAGAAGGCAGGAAAGTAACTCCACACCGACTCGCAACCGTCTCGAAGGGGATGAGGAAGTCATGAGCAGCAACGATCGCCTGGGCCAGCTTTCCGAAGCGGGCGTGTCGATCTGGCTCGACGACCTGTCGAGGGAGCGTCTCACCTCCGGCAATCTCGCCGAGCTCATCCGCGACAAGCACGTCGTGGGTGTGACCACCAACCCGACCATCTTCGCCAACGCACTGTCCAAAGGGGACGCTTACGACGAGCAGGTCCGGGAGCTGGCCGCGCGCGGCGCGGGCCTGGACGCCGCGGTGCGCGAGCTGACCACCACCGACGTGCGCAACGCCGCGGACCTGTTCCGGGACGTCTACACCGCGACGAACGGGGTGGACGGCCGGGTGTCCATCGAGGTGGACCCGCGGCTGGCCAAGGACTCCGACAAGACCGTGGCCGAGGCGCAGGACCTCTGGAAGACCGTGGACCGGCCGAACATCCTGGTGAAGATCCCGGCCACCGAGGAAGGTCTGCCCGCGATCACCAAGACGCTCGGCGAAGGCATCAGCGTGAACGTGACGCTGATCTTCTCGGTGGAGCGGTACAAGGCGGTCATCGACGCGTTCTTCGCCGGACTGGAGCAGGCCAAGGCCAACGGCCACGACCTGCGCGGCATCCACTCGGTGGCCTCGTTCTTCGTGTCCCGGGTGGACACCGAGATCGACAAGCGGCTGGACGCGATCGGCACCGACGAGGCCAAGGCGCTGCGCGGCCAGGCGGCGATCGCCAACGCCCGGCTCGCCTACGCCGCGTTCGAGGAACGCTTCGCGACCGATCGCTGGCAGGCGCTGGCCGCCGAGGGCGCCAACGCGCAGCGTCCGCTGTGGGCCTCGACCGGGGTGAAGAACCCGGACTACTCGCCGACGCTGTACGTCGACCAGCTCGTGGTGCGCGACACCGTGAACACCATGCCGGAGAAGACCCTGGACGCGGTCGCCGAGCACGCCCGGATCGAGGGCGACCAGGTCTCCGGCACCGGCGAGCAGGCCAAGGCCGTGTTCGACGAGCTGGCCGCGGCCGGCGTCGATCTGGCCGACGTCTACCTGCTGCTGGAGAACGAGGGCGTCGAGAAGTTCGAGAAGTCCTGGGAAGAGCTCCTGGCGACCGTCACCGGCCAGCTCGAGAAGGCGAAGGGCTGAATCGATGGCGGCGGAAGCGCAGGCGGCCGAAACGGCCGTCGAGATCGTCGACGGCGAACTACGCGGCAAGGCGGCGCCCCTGGTCGACAAGCTGGTCGCCGACCAGGTCGCGTCGAAGCTGACCGCGCAGGACGCCACCCTGTGGGGCGCCGAGGCCGAGTCCGAGGCGTCGATCCGGTTGTCCTGGACGACGTTGCACAAATCGTCCCGGCCGCTGATCGGTGAGATCGAGGCGCTGCGCACGGAACTGCGCGGCGAGGGCGTCGATCGGGTCGTGCTGGCCGGGATGGGCGGCTCGTCGCTCGCACCGGAGGTGATCACCGGTACCGAAGGCGTCGCGCTGACCGTGCTGGACACCACCGACCCGGGCCAGGTCGCCGACGCGCTCGCCGGCGACCTGCAGCGGACCGTGCTCGTCGTGTCGTCCAAATCCGGCGGCACGGTCGAGACCGACAGCCACCGGCGGATCTTCGCCAAGGCGTTCGCCGACTCCGGGATCGACGCGGCGAGGCGGATCGTGGTGGTCACCGACCCCGGTTCGCCGCTGTCCGAACTGGCCGAATCCGAGGGCTACCGCAAGGTGTTCCTCGCCGATCCGCACGTCGGCGGGCGCTACTCGGCGCTGACCGCGTTCGGCCTGGTTCCGGCGGGTCTCGCCGGGGCCGACGTGGCGCGGCTGCTCGACCAGGCCGCCGGGGTCGCCGACACGCTGGCCGCCGACAGCGCGGACAATCCCGCGCTGCGACTGGCCGCGGCGCTCGGGGCCGCGCACGCCGACGGCGCCGAGAAGGTCGTGCTCGCCGACACGGGCTCGGGCATCACCGGATTCGCCGACTGGGTCGAGCAGCTGATCGCCGAGTCGACCGGGAAACTTGGCACCGGACTGCTGCCGGTCGCGGTGGACGGTCCGGCCGCGCCCGGGTTCGCCGACGCCGGAGCCGATGCGACCCCGGTGGCCGTGGGCCCGGCTTCGGGCACCGCCAAGGTCTCGGTGACCGGGCCGCTGGGCGCGCAGTTCCTGTTGTGGGAGTACGCGATCGCGGTCGCCGGCCGGTTGCTCGGAATCAACCCGTTCGACCAGCCGGACGTGGAGGCGGCGAAGAAGGCCGCCCGATCCCTGCTGGACAAACCGGCGGGCTCCGGCGACGACCAAGCTCCATCCTTTGTGGACGGACCGGTCGAGGTGTACGGGCTGGACGGCTCGTCGCTCGCCGAGGCGCTGCGGAGTTTCCTCGGCGCCGCTTCGGATCCGGCGGGCCAGTACGTCGCGGTGCAGGCGTACCTGGACCGGCTCGACGACGCGTCGGCGAGCCTGCTGCGGGCCGAGATCGCCAAGCGCGCGGGTGTGCAGACCACGTTCGGCTGGGGCCCGCGGTTCCTGCACTCGACCGGCCAGTACCACAAGGGCGGGCACGAGAACGGGAATTTCCTGCAGCTCACCGGATCGGTGGAAACGGACCTCGAGGTGCCCGACCGGCCCTACACTCTGGGCACGTTGCAACTGGCCCAGGCGCTCGGCGACGGTCAGGTGCTGGCCGGACACGGGCGACCGGTGGTGCGGCTGCACTTCACCGACCGGGCGGCGGGCCTGGCCCACCTGATCAAGGCTCTACAGGAGGCCTTCGAGTGAATCGCTCGTGGCACAACCCGTTGCGGGATCCGCGTGACAAGCGGTTGCCGAGGATCGCCGGGCCGTCCAGCCTGGTGATCTTCGGCGTCACCGGGGACCTGTCCCGCAAGAAGCTGATGCCGGCGATCTACGACCTCGCGCACCGCGGCCTGCTGCCCGCGGGTTTCTCGCTGGTCGGCTTCGCCCGCCGGGACTGGGAGGACCAGGATTTCGGCGAGCTCGTGCACGATTCGGTCGCCGAGCACGCGCGCACCCCGTTCCGGGAGTCGGTGTGGAACCGGCTCGCCGAGGGGATCCGGTTCGTCCAGGGCACCTTCGACGACGACGACGCCTTCGACCGGCTCGCCGAAACGGTCCGCACCCTGGACGAGGAGCGCGGCACCGGCGGCAACACGGCGTTCTACCTGTCGATCCCGCCGGGCGCGTTCCCGGTGGTGACCAAGCAGCTGGCGCGGTCCGGGCTGGCCCAGTCCAGTGAGGACGTCTGGCGCCGGGTCGTGATCGAGAAGCCGTTCGGCCACGATCTGCGCAGCGCCAAGGAACTCAACGCGATCGTCAACGACGTCTTCCCCGAGGAGTCGGTGTTCCGCATCGACCACTACCTCGGCAAGGAGACCGTCCAGAACATCCTCGCCCTGCGTTTCGCGAACCAGCTGTTCGAGCCGATCTGGAACGCCAACTACGTCGACCACGTGCAGATCACCATGGCCGAGGACATCGGCCTCGGCGGCCGCGCGGGGTACTACGACGGCATCGGCGCGGCGCGGGACGTCATCCAGAACCACCTGTTGCAGTTGCTCGCCTTCACCGCGATGGAGGAGCCGCTTTCCTTCGAGCCCAAGCAGTTGCGGGCGGAGAAGGTCAAGGTGCTGGCGGCGACCAAACCGGCCGGGCCGTTCGACGAGACCACCGCGCGCGGGCAGTACGCCGGCGGCTGGCAGGGCGGCAAGAAGGTGCCGGGCCTGTTGCAGGAGGAGGGTTTCGCCAAGGACTCCACCACGGAGACCTACGCGGCGGTGACCCTGGAGGTGCAGAACCGGCGCTGGGCCGGGGTGCCGTTCTACCTGCGCACCGGCAAGCGGCTCGGGCGCCGGGTCACCGAGGTCGCGGTGGTCTTCAAACGCGCGCCGCACCTGCCCTTCGACTCCACGGCGACCGAGGAGCTCGGGCAGAACGCGCTGGTGATCCGGGTGCAGCCGGACGAGGGCGTGACCCTGCGCTTCGGCTCCAAGGTGCCCGGCAACACCATGGAGGTCCGGGACGTCACGATGGACTTCGGTTACGGCCACGCGTTCACCGAGTCCTCGCCGGAGGCCTACGAACGGCTGATCCTGGACGTGCTGCTCGGCGAGCCCTCGCTGTTCCCGGTGAACGAGGAAGTCGAACTCTCCTGGGAGATCCTGGACCCGATCCTCGAGCACTGGGCCAAGCGGGGCGCCCCGGAGTCCTACGCCCCAGGCACCTGGGGACCACCGTCCGCCGACGAGATGCTGGCCCGCAGTGGACGTAAGTGGAGGCGACCTTGATCATCGACCTGCCCTCGACCACGACTTCGCAGGTCAACCAGAAGCTGGTCGAACTGCGTGAGCGGGGCGGCCAGGTCGCCCTCGGCCGGGTGCTGACCCTGGTCATCGCCGCGGAGGACGACGAGCGGCTCGAGGAGGCGATCGACGCGGCCAACGAGGCCAGCCGGGAGCATCCGTCGCGGGTGATCGTGGTGGCCAAGGGCGCGCGTACCGCGGCGCCCCGCATCGACGGCCAGATCCGCGTCGGCGGGGACGCGGGCGCCAGCGAGGTGATCGTGCTGCGCCTGTACGGCCCGCTCGCCGCGCAGGGGCAGAGCGCCGTGGTTCCCCTGCTGCTGCCGGACGCGCCGATCGTGACCTGGTGGCCGGGCACCGGCCCGAAGGACCCCGCCAAGGACCCGCTGGGCCAGCTCGCCCAGCGCCGGATCACCGACTCGGCGGCGGAGCGGAACCCGATAAGAGCGCTGACCACACGTTCGAAGTCGTACGCCGACGGCGACTCCGACCTGGCCTGGACGCGGCTGACGAACTGGCGGGCCCAGCTCGTCTCGGCGCTCGACCTGCCGCCCTACGAGAAGGTCAACGGGGCGACGGTGACCGGTGAAGCCGATTCGCCGTCCACCGAACTGCTGGCCGGTTGGCTGGCCGCGTACCTGAAGGTGCCGGTGAAGCGGGTGAAGAGCTCGAGCGCGCAGGGCATCATCTCGGTGTCGCTGGAACGCCGCTCCGGCGCGATCGAACTGCGCCGCCCGGACGGCCGGGTCGGCACGCTGACCCAGCCGGGGCAGCCCACCCGCCGGATCGCCCTGCAGCGGCGCGACAACAAGGACTGCCTGGTGGAGGAACTGCGGCGCCTGGACCCGGACGAGATCTACGAGGCCGCGCTGGGCGGGCTGGCCAAACTGTCCGCCGGGACCGCGCGCAAGACGTCCGCGGCGGCCAAGTCCCGCGCCAAGAAGCCCGCGAAGAGCGCCTCATGACCAAGACCGAGGTGGTCGTCTACGCGAACGCGGACCTGCTCGCCGCGGCGGCCGCGGCCCGGCTGGTGACCAGGCTGGTGGACGTGCAGGCGGCCAAGGGGTCCGCGTCGCTGGTGCTCACCGGCGGCGGCACCGGCATCGCGATGCTCGAGCAGCTGCGCCAATCCCCCGCGCGCGACGCGGTCGACTGGTCGCGGCTGGACGTGTACTGGGGTGACGAGCGGTTCGTGCCCGCGGATTCCGACGAGCGCAACGAGAAGCAGGCCCGCGAAGCGCTGCTCGACCACGTGCCCGTCGATCCGGCGCGGGTGCACGCGATGGCCGCGTCGGACGGCGAGTTCGGCGACGATCCGGACGCGGCCGCCGCGGCGTACGCCCGGGTGCTCGCGGCCAACGCGCTGCCCGAGGACCACGGGGACGTGCCGACGTTCGACATCACCCTGCTCGGCCTGGGCGGGGAGGGGCACACGGCTTCGGTGTTCCCGGAGTCGCCCGCGGTCTACGAGCAGGAGCGGACCGTGGTGGCGGTCCGCAACTGCCCGAAGCCGCCGCCGACCCGCGTCTCGCTCACCCTGCCCACGATCCGGCGTTCGCACGACGTCTGGCTGATGACCGCCGGCGAGGCGAAGGCGGACGCGGTGGCCCTGGCGCTCGCCGGCGCCGGAGAGGTCCAGCTCCCGGTGGCCGGGGCCCGCGGGCAGCGCCGCACGCTGTGGCTGCTGGACCGCACCTCGGCGAGCAAGCTCTCGAAGGTCTACCAGCCGCCTACCGCATAACCCGCACGACGACCACCGCGGCCCCGGGACGTTTTCACGCCCGGGGCCGCGGTGCGTTCCCAGGCCGCGTTGAGCCGTCCGCCGAGTTTGCGGACACTTGCACCCCGTCCCGCGGCCGCTCCCCCGTGCATCCCCTGGGGACGAGTGGCGGAAACACGACTTTCCGGCCATTTCGCATCCGGGTGTCGCGTCGGAAACCGGGCATCCGGACACGCTCTGTCGCCATCCGAGGTTCATCGAACGGCAGAGAGTCATCAATCCGCAAGTTATTCACGTATGCGTACGCCTGTCACCCGATTGGGTGTATCCGTAACAGCATCGCGGCACTTCAATGACACAGCGTAAAACTAACGCGCGTCACACACGGCCGCGTTAGCACCTGCACATTTGTTCGTTCCTGCGCGTCCCGATCGGACCGCGAGCACATCTCTCCACCAAGTCCACAAGACGAGTGAGGTCCAGCGATGAGCACAGAGGGACTCTCCATACCCGGAATCTCGGTCGGCGGCCCGGGCGCGGGGGCAGCCGGTCGAGCGCGCCACCCTGCCCCTGCGAAGGCGCACCCGTTCCAGCTTCTGAGAAACAAGGCGATGGCGTCCCTGGCCGTGGACGCCGTCGCGATCGCGCTCGCCGTTCTCGACGTGTGGCTCGTCATCCCGAAGGAGGCGCAGACCTACCAGGTCGTGCTCTCCGCGATGGCCTGCGTCGCCCTGGCCGCCCGCCGGTGGGCCCCCTTCCTCGTGGTGGTGGCCACCTTCCCGGGCTTCCTGACCGGCTGGTCCCAGCTCGCCGCGATGATCGCGCTCGGCATGCTCGCCACCAAGAAGCAGATGCACTGGCAGACCTGGGTCGCCGCCGGGCTGGTCTGGGTGTGCCGGTTCGTCCAGTGGCCGCTCAACGAGTTCGCCCAGATGAGCTGGCGCGAGCACGTGCTCGACGCGATCTACGGCGTCCTCGTCGCCGGGATGCCGGTGGCCATCGCCCTGCTGATCGGCGCCCGCGCCGAACTCTCCAAGCGGCTCGCCGAACTGGCCGCGAGCCGGGACCGCGAGCAGAAGTTGCACGCCGACGCCGTCCGCGCCGAGGAACGGGCCCGCCTGGCCCGGGAGATGCACGACGTGGTGTCCCACGACATCACCCTGATCGCCATGCAGGCCGGCATCCTCGCCGCCACCGAGAGCAGGGCCGACGCGCAGCAGACCGCGCAAATCATCCGGCAACTGAGCACGCGAACCCTGGAAGAACTGCGGTCACTCGTTGGTGTGTTGCGCTCCGGATCGGGTGATGACGGTCCGCAACCGGGCATCGAGGAACTGGCCCAGCTCATCCGGGATTGCGAGGTGCCGGTCAACCTGACCGTGGAGAGCATCCCGGACACCCTGCCCAGCAAGGTCTCCACGGCGGCCTACCGGACCGTCCAGGAATGCCTGACCAACGTGTTCAAGCACGCCCCGGGCGCGCGGGCGACCGTACGCGTGCTCGGCGAGGGCGACGCCCTGCGCGTGGAGGTCCGCAACGACCAGGCGAGCCAGCCGGCGACCCGGCTGCCGTCGGGCGGCCACGGCCTCACCGGCCTCGCCGAACGCGCTCGCCTGCTCGGTGGAAGCTTCGAAACCACCCCGACCGAGGACGGTGGCTTCCACGTGCGCGCCCGGTACCCCGTCCAGGTCTGAGCAACCGGCTCGGCACGCCCCGCCGATCCGGGGCGTGCCGATCGACTCCTAGCGCGGAGTGCCCTCGACCGGTGGCTGCCGCCGGTCGTACCAGCCGTCCTTGCCGTGCTCCCCGGTGTGGACGCCGTGATAGGTGTAGCCGTCGTACTGGTCGTACTTGGCCCCGGCGTTGCCTTCGGCGATGTCCTCGGCGTCGTTCTGCTCGTGCGTCTGCGGCTCGTAGGCGATGCCGCGCGCCGCGATGCCGATCGGGTTCGGCTTGACGCCGTCGTTGACCAGCCCGACCTTCTCGCCGAAGTCGCGGAACCTCCCGTCCGGCAGCGGGCCCTTGCGGATCTTGTCGCCGACGTTCTTGCCGATGTCGCCCGCGTTGTCGATCAGGTCGCGGCCGCGTGCGGCGCGGTCGGCTCCCTTGGCGCCGACCCGGCTCGCGTACCCGGCGACGTCGTCGGCCGCGCCGGTGATGGTGTCGGCGCCCTTGCCGATCCCCTTGCCCAGATCGTCGACCTTGGCCGCGACCTTCCCGAGGTCGCCGCCCGCAGAGGCGATCTTGGTGCCCGCGCCCGGCGCGACCTTGCCGACGGCGCCGCCCGCCTTGCCCAGTTTGGCGCCGATCTTCGCGCCGACGCTCGCGATGTCCTCGAGCACCTTGGCCAGATGCGCCCCGGCCTTGCCCAGTTTGGCGAGCAGTTTGGCGATCTTCGCGCTGATCTCGGCGACCTTCATGCCGATCCGGCCGACCGCGTAGGTGAGGTACCCGGCCACCGTGGCGCCGAACGAGATCACCGAGGTCGCGAGCGCGGCGAGCGCACCCTTGATCAACTCGGCGACGACCGCGGCGATGATGTCGCGGATGAGCGATCGGCAGGTGGCCACCATCGTGCCCGCGGTGGACACCACGGCCGCCGCGCTGCCCGCGCTGACCGACAGCGCCCGGACGCCGTCGGTCATCTCCTTCGCGGTCTGGTCGTAGGACTCGCGCGCGTCCCCGGTCCAGCTCGGCAGGTCCCGCTGGACCAGGCCGGGCACCTCCTTGGCCAGCGCGTCGAGTTCCTTCCGCACCTCGGTCCACGCGTCGGCCCCGGCCTGGATCGCCGACGGGTCACCGGCCACCTTGTTCAGCAGGTCGGTGAGCGGGTGGAAGTGTTCGATCAGCCAGCCGACGCCCGCCGAGAGCGCGGCGCCGACCGGGTCGACCGCGACGGCGAGACCGTCCAGGGCGAGCACCCCGGCGCTGGCCGCGAACTCGCCCCAGTCCTCGTCCTGGATCGCGGCCGCGGTGGCCCGCACGGTGTCGACGACACCCGCGCCGCTGGTCGCCGTCCGGTTTTCGGCACTGTCCAGATCGGTCATCGAACTCACGCCTCCCGCACGACTTTGAACGGCGATTCGTGGGCTCTTTCGGTGCCGTGGTAAAGGTCCCCGGCACCGCGCACCACCGCGGCCAGATCCCGGATGTCCTCGGCGAAATCGGCGATCTGCCGCGCCGATTCGTGGGAGACGCGGTTGGCGTCCCCGGCGAAGAGCTGGCCGACGATGCCGAAGGTCTCGATGCCGAACTGCATCGCACCGCCCTTGCCACCGGCGCCCTTGACCCGATCCGCGACGCCGTTCAGCGTCCCGCCGTGGGTCCTCAGCTCCTCGGGTTTGACCGTGTAACCCTGCCCGTCCGGCATGGTTCCTCCTTTCAGAATCCGCGCTGCAGGAACGTCTGCGGCGGCTGCTCGTCATCGTCGGAGTCCACCGGTCGCGGTCGGCGAGGCCGCGCGGGCGCCGATGCGGGGCGCAGGAAGCTCGTTCCGGTTTCCTCTTCGGGTTCCGGGAGTTTCGGCATCTCGTCTTCGGCCTGCGGCAGCTGGCTGCGCAGGAACTCCACGCCGGTCTCCCCCGCGAACGGCTGGACGATCTCCACCGCACGCCGGGCGGCGGCCGTCTGGGCCTGGTTCGCGAGGTCCATGATCGCGGCCGACAGTTCGTTCGCGGACCTGCTCATGGCGCGCTGGTTGATCGACAGGTTCCGCAACGCGCCGTTCGCGCCGACGGTGACCGTGATGGCCCGATCGGCCGAGGAAGCCGTTTCCAGGAGCGCCCCGAGTTCGTCCTGGGCCTGCCGCGACTGCTCGATCATCCGCTGCCCGGTCCGCTGCAGATCCGCCAGCCAGTCTGGCGCCGGTTGTGTCATGCAAATGCTCCTTGGTTCGCTGTGTCCTCCTCAGACACGGCGAACCAGGAACCGGTTCCGCCCCTTACGAATCCTTGAGACGCAGGCGAAACCAGACGACGAGCAGGCGCACGGCGACGGCCACCAGGGTCACCGGCAACGCGAGGCGGATCGCCACCACGGCCGGATCCGCGGTCGCCGAACCCAGCAATCCGAGCACCCCGGGCAAGGCGAGCAGCACGAGGACCACCGCGGCGATCGGCCGGGCGGGACCGCTCGATTCGTCCGGTACCGGCGGCCAGCCCTTGACTTGGCGATACCGGGCGAGCACGAGCCCGGTCAGCAATACGACGTGCCCGAGCAGCACGACGACCAGGGGCGGCCAGACCAGTGGTCCCCAGGACGAAAGCCCGGCAACCGGCGGATGGACCGGGAATCCCAGCGCTCCGGTGACGATGAGCCAGTATCCGGTCGCCATCCCCAGCGCGGGCCGCGGCCGCACGCGGGCCCGGGCGCGGCGCTCGGCGCGTTCCCCCGGCGATCGGCGGCGGATCCAGAACGGGAAGAACGCCGCGACTCCGCCGACCGAGACCAGCAGCGACCAGGCGAGTGCGCGATAGCGCGATGGTGTGTCGAGTTCGGCGACCGGGCGGCCGAGCCCGGACTTGTCCCGGTCGAACCGCTCGACCACCGGGAACTCGCGGCCCCGGTCACCGGGGCCGAGGTCCGCCGTGTCGAACGACCGCTGCTCGACGAGCCCGTCCGACCAGTGCACGGTGGTCGCGCAGGCGTGCTCGTACGGCAAGCCGAGCACGCCGACGGCATGACAGTCCTGGATGATCGCGGTGCCCGGCCGGCCGGTGAGACCGGTGTCGGTCAACTGTCCGCTTCCCCCCGCGGCGAAGAGGAAGTCGAGTACGAGCAGGAGCAAGCCCGCCCGCACGACCCCCTGCACCAGCAGCTGCGTGACCAGCGACCGGCGGGACGCGCGTCCATCCGGTGTGTCCCCTGAGGTCAGGGAACTCAGATCTCCCGACGTTGCCGCAGCCGCTCCAGGGCCTCGGCGAGGATGGCCTCACCGTCGGCGTCGCTGCGCCGCTCCTTCACATAGGCCAGGTGCGTCTTGTACGGCTCGGTGCGAGGCGCGGCAGGTGGGTTCTGCTCGTCCTGGCCACCGGGGAGCCCGCACCGCGGGCAATCCCACTCTTCGGGAATCTCCGCGTCCATCGCGAACGACGGCCGCGCTTCGTGCCCATTGGCACACCAGTAGGAAATCCGTCGCCGAGGCGCGGACTCGCCACGCTCCGATTCGCCCGACGGACCGGCACCGACCCGGGTGCCTCGAATCGCATTACCGCCAACCATGAATCCTCACAGTTATGTGGAATCGGCGGCGCACCCCCCATAGGCACGCCCGTGCTCACACCTTCAGCAGCAGACCAAGGCCCACGATGCTGATCAACCAGACCGCGCCGAGCAGCAGGGTGATGCGGTCGAGGTTCTTCTCGGCCACGCTCGACCCGGACAGGCTCGACTGCATGCCGCCGCCGAAAAGCGACGACAGCCCGCCACCGCGCCCGCGATGCAACAGGACGGCGACGACCAGCAGAACGCTGGATGCGATCAACAGGATTTGCAGGAACAGCTTCATCTCATCCTCGCTGTATGGCGGCCTGGACGCTCAGATTACCGGTACGCGCAACGATCAGGGCAGAGGGCCACCCGCTGCGAGGGCGCAGAGTTTCGTGAATTCGTCAGCTTCGAGGCTCGCTCCGCCAACAAGCGCCCCGTCGATGTTGTCGCAAGCGACCAGATCGGCGATATTGCCCGATTTGACCGATCCGCCGTAGAGCACCCGCACTTCGCCCGCGATCTCGGCGCCGTACTTGTCGGTCAGCGCGCCCCGGATCGCCTTGCACACCTCTTCGGCGTCCGCGGGGGTGGCCACCCGGCCGGTGCCGATCGCCCACACCGGCTCGTACGCGACCACCACGGAGGTGATCTGGTCCGCCTTGAGGCCCTTCAACCCGGCGATGAGCTGGGCCGTGGTGTGCTCGATGTGGCCACCGGCCTCCCGGACGTCGAGCTTCTCCCCGACGCACAGGATCGGTTTGACGCCGTGCTTGAGCGCGGCGCGCACCTTCTTGTTGACCAGCTCGTCGTCCTCGGCGTGGTACTCGCGGCGCTCGGAGTGGCCGACCACCACGTAGCTGCAGCCGAGCTTGGCCAGCATCGGCCCCGAGACGTCCCCGGTGTAGGCGCCGGAGTCGTGCGGGGACAGATCTTGCGCGCCGTAGCTGAGCAGGAGCTTGTCGCCGTCCACCAGGGTCTGCACGCTGCGGATGTCGGTGAACGGCGGCAGCACCGTCACGTCCACCTTCGCGTAGTACTTCTCCGGCAGGGAGAAGGCGATCTTCTGCACCAGCGCGATGGCCTCGAGGTGGTTGAGGTTCATCTTCCAGTTGCCGGCGATGAAGGTCTTCCGTGCCATTGTCAGCTCTCTCCCAGGACGGCGACGCCGGGCAGTTCCTTGCCCTCGAGGTATTCCAGCGACGCTCCGCCGCCGGTGGAGATGTGCGAGAAACCGTCCTCGGGCAGCCCGAGCACGCGGACCGCGGCGGCCGAGTCGCCGCCGCCGACCACGCTGAACGCGTCGCTGTCGGCGATGGCCTGCGCGACGCCCCGGGTGCCCGCGGCGAACGGGGCCAGTTCGAACACCCCGGCCGGGCCGTTCCAGAAGACGGTCTTGGCGCCGGTGACCGCGCCGGCGAACCGCCGCACGCTCTCCGGGCCGATGTCCAGGCCCAGCCAACCCTCGGGGATGGCGTCGGCCGCGACCGTGTCGGTCTTGGCGTCCGCGGCGAACTTGTCCGCCACCACGACGTCGGTGGGCACCACGATCTTGTCGCCGTGCTGCTCCAGAAGCGTGCGCGCGGTGTCGATGAAGTCCTTCTCCAGCAAGGACGCGCCCACGTCGTGGCCCTGCGCGGCGAGGAAGGTGAACGCCATCCCGCCGCCGATGAGCAGCGTGTCCACCTTCGGCAGCAGCGCCTCGATGACGGCGAGCTTGTCGGAGACCTTGGAACCGCCGAGCACGACCACGTACGGCCGGGCGGGGTCGCCGGTCAGCTTGCTCAGCACCTCGAGTTCGGCCAGCACCAGGCCACCGGCGTAGGCGGGCAGCACCCGCGCCACGTCGTAGACGGAAGCCTGCTTGCGGTGGACCACCCCGAAACCGTCGGACACGAACGCGCCGCCGTCGCCGGTGAGCGCGGCGAACTCGCGGGCCAGCGCGGCCCGCTCGTCGGCGTCCTTGCTGGTCTCGCGCGGGTCGAACCGCACGTTCTCCAGCAGCGCGACCTCGCCGTCCGCGAGCCCTGCCACGGTGGCCTCGGCCTGCTCGCCCACCACGTCCCCGGCGAGCGCGACCTCGGAACCGAGCAACTCGCCGAGCCGCGCGGCGACCGGGCGCAGCGAGAACTTGGGGTCCGGTTCGCCCTTGGGCCGCCCGAGATGCGCCGCCACGATGACCTTGGCACCGGCGTCGGCCAGCTTCTTGATCGTGGGCAGCGCGGCGCGGACCCGGCCGTCGTCGGTGATCCGGCGCTGGGCGGGGTGATGGGTGGGTTGCTGATCATCACCGTCCAGAGGGACATTCAGGTCGGCGCGCACGAAGACGCGCCGACCCGAGACACCCTCGTTCAGCAGATCGTCGAGTGTCTTGACTGCCATGGGTTTCAGGACAGCTTGGCGCCGACGAGCGTGACCAGGTCCGCGAGGCGGTTGGAGTAGCCCCACTCGTTGTCGTACCAGCCGTACACCTTGACCTGGTTGTCGATCACCTTGGTGATCGGCGCGTCGTAGATGCAGGACGCCGGGTCGTTGACGATGTCGGCGGACACGATCGGCTCGTCGCTGTAGCGCAGGATGCCCTTCAGCGGCCCCTCGGCCGCCGCCTTGTAGGCCGCGTTGATCTCGTCCACCGAGGCGCTCTTGGCCAGGTTCACCGTGAGGTCGGTGATCGAGCCGGTGGGCACCGGGACCCGCAGCGAGTAGCCGTCCAGTTTGCCGTCCAGCTCGGGGAGAACGAGACCGATCGCCTTGGCCGCACCGGTGGAGGTGGGCACCACGTTCAGCGCGGCGGCCCGGGCCCGCCGCAGGTCCTTGTGCGGACCGTCCTGCAGGTTCTGGTCCTGGGTGTAGGCGTGGATGGTGGTCATCAGGCCCTGCTCGATGCCGAAGCTGTCGTGCAGCACCTTCGCCAGCGGGGCCAGGCAGTTGGTGGTGCAGGAGGCGTTCGAGATGATCGTCTGCGAGCCGTCGTAGGACTTGTCGTTCGCACCGAGCACGACGGTGAGGTCCGCGCCCTTGGCCGGGGCGGAGATGATGACCTTCTTGGCGCCACCGGCGACGTGCGCCTTGGCGGCGTCGGCGTTGGTGAAGAAACCGGTGGACTCGACGACGACGTCCACACCGAGGTCGCCCCACGGCAGGTTCGCCGGGTCCCGATCGGCGAGCGCCTTGATCGTCTTGCCGCCGACGACGAGGCCCTCGTCGCTGACGCTGATCTCCTCCGGGTACCGGCCGAGGACGCTGTCGTACTTGAGCAGGTGCGCCATGGTGTTCACGTCGCCGAGGTCGTTGAACGCGACCACCTCGATGTCGTGACCGCCGGCCTGCACCGCACGGAAGAAGTTGCGGCCGATCCGGCCGAAGCCGTTCACACCTACGCGAACCGTCACTGCTGCCACTCCTCGGGACTCGACCCGGCGCACCGGGTACGTCTGCTGGGGCTCGGGGCCACCCTAGCGTGCTGGCCTGCGGCGACTCGCATTGCCCGGCGAGACGTGCGCCACCAGGCGAATCGATCAAGGAATCGATCCAGATGGCCGGGATCACTACTCCGAACGCCGCACTTGTTACTTCCCAGTAGCCAGTTCGCGCTCCAGCGGGGTGCGGAACTTGGGGATGATCCGGACGTCACCGAGCCAGGTGGTCAGGCGGGCGGCTTCGGCCTCGACGGCCGCCGTCGCCTCGGCGCCGACGTCCTCGAGCAACCGGAACACCACCTCGCCGCCGGCGCGTTGCGCCCAGCCGCCGGCGATCCGGCCGTCGCACCAGACGGTGGGCCCGACGTTGCCCGCGCTGTCGAACAGGGCGGACCGGTGACCGCCGAGGTACCAGTCCCGCTCGGTCCACCCCATCGGGGTCGGATCGAGCGCCGGAAGCAGGGCCACCCACGGGCCGGGGTCGGGCACCGGCGCCAGGTCCTCGGGCAACGCCACCCCGGCCACCCCGTCCAGGTCGACCTCCACCGGCCCGACCTCGGCGAGCGCCTTCTTGGTCTGAGCCGCGGTCCAGCCGGTCCACCAGCGCAGATCGGCGACCGGCGCCGGGCCGAAGGCCGCCAGCCAGCGGCGGGCCAGTTCGGCCCGGGCGTCCTCGGGCGACCACGCGGCCAGCCCGCCGGGCACCCACTCGTCCATGACCGACCAGACGTACTGGCTGGACAGCCACGAACCGCGCGGGCGGCCCCGCACGATCCGGCCGTCCATCGCGAGCAGGGACAGCACCCGGTTGCTCACGTACGGCGTGGACTCGTACGGCTTGCCCTTGGCCATGATCAACTGCTGGCGCAGCCGGGGCTCGGCCTCGGCCAGTTCCTGCGGCAACGCCGAGCCCCGGGCCGCGAGCGCCCGCGCGGTCGCCTCCTCGACCTCAGCGAGCCAGGCTTCCGCGTCCGGCACGTTCTCCGGGTGGCCCTGGGTGGTCAGGTGCTGGACCAGCAGGCGGCGCTGCTTCTTCGCGATGTCGAGCGTGCACGCGGCCTGCACGATCGGCGCGACCTCATCGGGCACCACGAACATGGTGCGGCGCATGCCGAGCATCCGGATCAGCGTCCGGTCGTCGTAGAGCGCGCGTTCGACGTCCGCGGTCGACGGCTCGGCCATCCGCGCGACGGCCGCGAGGTGCACGGTGGCCGCGTCGGTGGCGTGCAGCGCGACGAGCCCGCGCGCCACCTCTTCGGCGTTCGCGGCCTTGCTCCCGGCGGCCAGCCGGTGCCGCACACCCAGCCGCGCCCGGCGCTGCTCGATCCCGATCCTCGGCGTCACGGTCCGTTCCTACCACCGGACGCCGACAGTTTTCGGTCAGCTCACCCCTGGGGGTAGTAGGGCGGTTGTTCGCCCCATTGCCGGGTTTCCGCGGTGTCGCGCCGGGCGTTCCGCCGGATTCTGCGGGCGCTGGCCGCGGTGCTGGAGACCAGGGCGGCGATCGCGAAGCCGATCGCCAGGTTGATCAGCGCGGTGGCCACCTTGCTGCCGATGTGCACGGCGAGGGTCAGCGGGAGCACCATGGCGATCACGATGAACAGGGCCATGATCCAGCCGAAGAACTGCCCCGGCGCGGGGGTGGCCAGGCTCAGCACGTGCATCAGCCCGGTGGCCAGCAACGCGGCCGCGGCGGCGGACACCGCGTAGGTGACGGTGTTGGCGTTGCCCCAGATGCCGTGCCTCTTCGGGGCGAGCACCTCGACGTCGAACAGGCCGCGGGCGATCAGCAGGCCCGCCACGGCCACCAGCGCGGCGACGATCGCGGTGGCCGCTCCCCCGGCCCACAGGCGCTTGGGATCGACGTCGGTCGCGTCACCGGGGGCGTACTGATTCATCTGCGCGCTCCTCCCGCTACTCGGTGTGCACCCCTCCACCCCATGCTCTCGCGGTTCGCCCGCGCCCGCTGGGCCAAACCGGCGGAAAAAGCCGTTCGCGGCCACCGCGGCGACCTCTACGCTCGGCGCATGATCTCGGCCAGCCAGTTCGCGGCGTTCACCGCCCTCGCGTTCGTGATGATCGTGGTGCCCGGCCCCAGCGTGCTGTTCACCATCAGCCGCGCCCTCACCGTGGGCCGGCGCGACGCGCTGCTCACCGTGCTGGGCAACGCGATCGGCGTGTATCTCCAGGTGGTCGCGGTGGCGTTCGGGCTGGGCGCGATCATCGAAGGCTCCGCGACGGTGTTCACCGTCATCAAACTGGTGGGCGCGGGATACCTGGTCTACCTCGGCATCCAGGCGATCCGGCACCGCCGCTCGCTCGCCGAGGCGTTCCACGCCGCCGTGGACACCACCCCGGGACGCACGGTGAAGGTGCTCCGGGACGGTTTCGTCGTGGGGTTCGCCAACCCGAAGTCGATCGTGTTCCTGGCGGCCGTGCTGCCCCAGTTCGTGAACACCGCCGCCGGGGCGGTGCCGGTGCAGATCCTGCTCCTCGGCATCGTGCTGCCGGTGCTCGCGGTGCTCTCGGACAGCGTCTGGGCACTCGTCGCCGGATCCGCCCGCGCCTGGTTCGCGCGTTCCCCGAAGCGGCTTTCCTTCATCGGTGGCACCGGCGGCCTGGTGATGATCGGCCTCGGCGCCGGGCTGGCGATCAACGGGCGCAAGGACTGACGCACGGCCAAGACGAGGTCGAGCAGGCCGGGGTCGGCCTGCTGGCCGGACATGCCATGCGGCACAACGATCTCGGCGCGCTGGAAGACCTGATCCGGGAAGCCGGGTTCACCGTGCTCGCCACCGGCACCGCCCGCCGGTGGCTTGCCTACGTCAGTGCTCGGCGCTGACCGGTTCGGGATCGTTGCCCGGTTTGACGAACAGCCGGGTGGCGGAAAGCCGGGCGACGCCGTCGGAGTCGCCGAGTTCGTCCAGGTTGCCGCGGATCGTCGCGTCCACCGACAGGTACTTGCGCCCGGCGCGGAGGTCGGCGTCGTTGCGCAGCCGGATGATCAGCGGGAACTCGCTCAGCGCGCCGGCGTCGAACAGGCCCGTGGTGTAGATCAGCTGCACGCCGAGCGCGCTGGCCACGACCCGCTGCAGTTCCAGCAGGTACCCCGCCGACGCGCGGCCGATCGGGTTGTCCAGGAACAGCACCCCGGAATGCCGGTTGCGCATCTTGCCGCGGTTGTTCGCCCGCAAGGCAGCCAGCGTGCAGTACAGGATGATCGCCGCGGTGAGCTGCTGCCCGCCGGAGAACACGTCCCGGATCTCCGACACCCGCTGCCGTTCGGTCCGCAGCACCGAATCCGGTTTGAGCATGTCGACCCGGAACCCCTTCGGCACCGCCGCCTGCACCCCGCGCAGGACCAGGGACATCCCGTCCCGCTTGACGTCCCGGCCGTCGCTGGTCTTGCCCGCCGCGGCCTCGTCCACCACCTGGCCCAGCGCTTCGGCGAGCACGTTCTCCTCCGGATCGGCGAACCGGATCCGCAGGAACTCCTGGCCCGACCAGTCACCGAGCCCCTCGGGCAGCCGGGACAGCCGCTGCGCCGAGCGCAGCATCCGCAGCGCGCCCTCGACCATGCCCTGCAACCGCGCGACGATCCCGGACCGGTGCCGGTCGATCTGCGCCAGATCGTCGGTGAGCGTGCGCAGCCGCGGCCGCAGCGCGGTGGCCCATTCCCCCGCGCTGGCCGGCAGGCTGTCCCGCCGCACCGAGATGATCTGCTGGCGCACCGGGCTGGACAGCTTCTCGAACCGCTTCTCGGTCGCGTACTGCGCGAGCGCGTCGGCCGCCGCGCGGACCCGTTTCTCGGCCTGGTCCACCGCCGCGTCGGCCGCGGTGAGCGCGGAGTTCAGCTTGGTGTGGCGCGCCTGCGCGGCGTCCACGTCCCCGTCGAACACCGATTCCGGTTCGCCCTCGGGCGCCAGGTGCGCCAGTGATTCGGCCAGCATGCGGAACCCGGCCGCCGAGGAGTTGGCGTTGTCCAGCACGTGCTCGGCCTCGGCCCGCCGGGCCTGGGCCTGTTCCCACGCGCGGGCCGCCGCGGTGGCCTCCTCGGTCGCCGCGTCGATGAGTTCGCGGCCGTGCTCGATGTCGCGCGGGCGCCCGTAGCCCTCCAGCGACGAAGCCTGCTTCGGCAGCACGTCGAGTTCGGCCTTGCGGGTGGCCACCACGCCGATCGCCTCGCTGTGCTCGGCTTCCAGCGCGGCCACGGCCCGGTCCGCGCGGGCCTTCGCGGCCGCCCGGGTCGCCGCGTCGGAGCCGTCGGCGGTCTCCAGCAGTTCGCCCGCGCGCTCGCGCACCACCGGGTCGAGCGCTTCCAGCGCCGCCCGTGCCGAAGACTCCGCGCTCTCGGCCTGATCGAGTTCGGCCCGCAGGTCGCTGCCCACCTCGACCTTCGCGTAGGCGTCGCTCGCCGACGCGAACGCGCGGCGCAGCGCGTCGACCGGTTCCTTGGGCGCCGGATCGTCCTCGGACACCGATCCGCCACCGGGAACCTCGGCGAGTTCGGCCCGCGCGCTGCTGACCGTGCGGCGGTGACCGTCCGCGGTTCGCTGCTCCTCGGCGGCCTCCTCGCGCAGCCGCGCGGCGCGCGCCGCGGCCTGCTCGGCCTCCGCCTCGGCCTGGGTGACGATCTCCTGCGCCCGCTCGGCCGCGTCCGTCCACTCCGGAATCCGGGCGACCCGCGCGGCCAGTTCGTCGAGTGCGCGCGAACGTTCCTCACCGGTGCGCACCTCGGCGCGCAGCGCGGGCACGGTTTCGCGGAGCCGGGCCCGGCGCGCGCCCAGTTCGGCGAGCGCGTCCTCGGCGGTCTTCACCTCGGCTTCCGCCGCGGCCTGTTCGCTCGACGCCGCTTCGGCCTCCTCGGCGAGCGTGCCGATCGCGCCCGGCGGGTAGTCCTCGCGCCACGCGGTGAGCTTCCATTCCAGCGCGGCGTCGTCGCCGACCGCGGTGGTCAGCGCTTCGAGCTGCTTCTGCCGCCGCCCGTGCCGCGCCGCGATGGCCTCGCGCTCGGCGTCGGCGGCGTCCTCGTCGTACATCGCCGGGTTGGGCGGCACCAGGAAGTCCACGCCCGGTGCGGTCCCCTCGCCGCGGAGCGCCTCGGTGATGCCGACCGGCAGCACGACACTCGGCAGGAGTTTCGCGTCGGTGAGCGCCTTTTCCGCACGCTTCAGCTGGGACGCCTCGTTGACCAGGACGCCGCCGACCAGATGCGGCAGCTCCGCCAGCACCCGCTTGCGCCGCTTGGCGTCCATTGTGGACAGATAGCGCCAGCCGGACCACGCGGTGACGCCCGCTTCCTCGAGGACATCCAGCGCCGCCTGCACCTCCGGCGGCGCGGGCAGCAGTCCCCCGCTGCCCAGTGCGCCGAGCGCGCGCTCGTCCACGGATTCCTCGATCCGCAGGGCGGTCTGCTCGCGTTCGGCCTCGGCTCGCGCCTCGCGCAACCGCTTCAGCAGCGCCGGGGTGTCGGTTTCGAGCTGGACGTTGTCGCCGCCGAGCAGTTCGAGCAGGCGCGGATGCGCGGCGAGGCTGTCCGTGCGCTGGTGCGCCTTGGCCAGCTCCGCGGCGGCGCGTTCGGCCTTGCTCCGCGCCGAAGCCGCGCGCTGCTGCGCGGTGTGCAGCGCGGTCTGGGCCTGCCCGTACTCCTCGCCGATCCGTTCGGCTTCGGCTTCGGCGGACGCCAGCTCGTCGCGGGCCTGTTCGGCGCGGGTGCGCGCCTGCTGCGCGGCCGCGGCGACCTCGGTGCCGTCGGAGAGCAGCCCGTCCCGGACCGCCTGCCGGACGCCCGCCCGGACCTCGTCGATGCGCGCGGTGAGCTGGGCGTGCTCGGCGCGGTGCTTGGCGGCGGTCCCGGTGGCCTCGTCGCGCTGCGCCTGGGATTTCACCGCTTCCGCGTTGGCGGTCGCGGCCTTCGCCTCGGCCGCGGTCACCTGCTCCCCGGCTTGCGCGGCCAGTGCCAGAAGTCCGCGCGCGAGCGCGGTGGCGGCCGTGTTCTTCGCCTGCAGCGCGGGTTTCGCGGTCTGTTCCCGCTCCCCCACGAGTTCGCGGATGTCGGCCGCCTTGCGCACCGCGTTCACGTGCGCGAGCACGGTTCCGGTTTCCCGCCACGCTTCCGCGGTGGCCTTCGCGTCGGCGAGTTCGGCGTCCAGCCGCTTCTTGTCCTCGATCGCCGCGTTCAGCCGGAGATCGGCCACCACACGGCGCAGTTCGGTGACCACCCCGGCCAGGCGCCGGTGGTCGCCCTCGGCGAGTTTCTCCGCGTCCCGGGTCTCCTCGACGTGTGCCGCCAACCCGGAAAGCCGCTCGGACTCGAGCTTGTGCCGCGCCACGACCGAGCCGGCGAAGGACTCGGCCTCTTCCCGGGCGGCGCCGGCGAGCTTGCGGGACGCGGCGGCCAGCGACTCCTCCTCGGACAGCGGCACCAGCAGCTCGAGCGCTCCGGAGACGAAGTCCCGTTCCGCGATCAGCTCGCCGCGCTGGCCCAGGTTGTGCGCGTAGGTCTTGAGCACCTCGGCCAGATCGCGCGGATCGTCCTCGGCGATCACCGCCTTGAGCAGGAACTCGACGAACGCCTCGTCGTTGCTGAAGTTGAACGCGTCGGCCGCCTCGCCCTCGCCGGCGTTCATCGCGCGCTGGTACCGGAACAGTTCGGTGTCCAGGCCGATCGAGTCCAGCCGCTCGGTCCACTCGTGGTGGCGGCGGGTCCAGGACAGTTCCAGTTCCGGTTCCGCGCGGTGCGCCGCGTCCAGCCGCTCCTGGAATCCGGACATGGTGAGCAGGCGGCCGTCCTCGGTGAGCGGCAGCGTCTCCAGATCGAGCGTGGTGCTCGGCCGGAAGCAGAACCAGGCGTCGATCAGGTTCGCCGGATCGGCCGAGGTCACGTGCCCGCGCCATTCGGACACCTTCCCGGTGATCACCCGCTGCCCGGTCTCGGTGTGCTGCCACTCCAGCACCACGTGCGAGACGTCCTTGGCCCCGACGAACTTCTCCAGCACCCGGGTGCTGGTGGTGCCGACGACCTGGCGGCGCCCGGGCAGCATCACCGAGAAGATGAGCTTGATGAGCACGGACTTCCCGCCGCCGTTCTCCAGGAACAGCACGCTCGCCGGGGACGGGCGCCGGGGCAGTCCCTGCTCCGCCGAATGGATCCCGGCGCTGAACAGCGCGTCCTGGGTCGGCGATTTGACCACCGGGCCGACCCCGCTCAGATCCAGCAGCACGTCCTGGTAGCGGGCGCCCGCCGGGCCCACCGAGTGCAGCCGCACCCGCGAAAGCTCGTACATGTACCCCCCTAGAGAGTGTCCGAAATGGACGGACGAAGTGTGCCGGAGCCGTCGCCGACGGCGACCACGTTCAGATCGAGCAGTTCCTCGAACGCGCTGTCCGCGGCCAGCTCCCGGACCTGCACCTGGTAGCGCGGAGTGGTGCGGTAGGTCCCGCCCTGCTCGTTGTTGACCTGCACCAGAAACCCTTGGTCGGCGAGGAACTTCAGCGCCCGCGACACCATGCCCCGGGTGGTGTCCGAGGCGAGGCGCCCGTCCTTGGTCGCCGCCGCCGCGGGCCGCCGCGCGTAGGCCCGCCACGCCTGTTCGAGCTCGGGGGCGTCGGAGAGCGGATCGTTGTTCGCCTCGGCCTTGGCGGCGCGCTCGTCCAGGATCCGGCAGGCCTCCCGCACCACGCCGTCGACCTGTTCGACGCTGACCCGGCCGATGTAGGTGTCGTTGGCCAGGTCGTCCGGGCGCGGGTACCCGAGCGCGGCGGTGGCCAGGTGCACCAGCCCGTGCAGCACCTTCTCGGTCTCGCGCCGCTCGCGGATCTTGCTCTGCCGCGCGTAGCTGTCCATCTTGATCTCGAAGACGGACTCGTCGGTGGCCGCGAGCACCGCGCCCGCCTGGGTGCTCACGTCGAGCACCATCAGCCCGAGCCCGGCCGCCACCGAGTTGGTGAGCTGCTTGAACGCGCTGTCCTCGGCGTACCGGCGGACCAGGTCCGCGTACACCACGTCCCGTCCGGGCAGCTGCTTCGGCCGCATCCCGAACGAGATCAGCCGGGCCGCGGACTCCACGTCGCCGTTGCTGACCGCCCTGGTCACGTGGTCCCCTCCTCGTCTTCGCCGCCGCGCTCGATGCTCGCCGACGCCAGCAGCAGATCGGCCCCGCCGAATTCGGGGTCGTCCAGCAGCGTGCCGTCGTCGACCGCGAGCAGCGCCCGCTCGTCCCCCTGCCGGACGGCGGCCGCCACCTCGGGACTGTAGGAGTGCAGCGCCCGGAGCGCGACCAGGCGGGCCAGGCCCGGATCGAGCGCCCGCGCCTCGGCCAGCAGCCCGGACAACCGGCGCGGCACCTCGGGCAGGTCGAGCAGTTCGTCGGCCTGCCGCCACTGTTCGTCGCTGTAGTAGTCCAGTGTCTCCGGCGGCACGAGTTCGGGTTCGGGCACCTCGCCGACCAGTTTGTCCCGCTCCGGCGCGGGCCGCAGCAGCAGCGACACCAGCGCGGGCAACGCGGGGACGGTCGGCACGGCGAGCCCGGCCGCCGCGTGGAAGAATGATTCGGTCGGCGCGGTCGCGTCCGAGATCGGCAGTTCCAGGGTCGGCACCAGGAGCTGGCCGAACAGGTCGATGGTCGCCCGGCGCGGCGGGCCGGAGAACTGCTGGCGGTCCTGCTCGGCCCGGAAGGTCGCGCCCGCCGCCTGCAGCCGGGACTGGAGCTGGGTGTGGCGGCTGATGCAGTCGCCCACGATGTCGACCAGTTCCGCGGCGCGCCGCTTGCGGTCGGGATCCTCGGCGTCGTCGCGGGCGGCGGTGATGTTCTTCAGGATCGCGTTCTCCGCGCGGAACCGGGACTCGATGTGCGAGAGCGCCGAGTCGAGCAGTTCGGGCATCTCCTCGTCCCAGTCGACCGCGCGCACGTCCCGGCGGGTCGCGTCGAGTTTGGCGCGCAGGGTCTCCCCGTACTGCACGGTCCGGTACCGCGCCTGCTCGGCCGCGAGCTTCGCGTCGGCCAGGCGGCCGCGGGTGATCAGGTTCTCCAGCTTCACCTCGGCCGCGATCTGCGCGGATTCGACGTCCGTGTCCAGCGCGCCGACCAGCACGTTGATCGCCTCGTCGCTGGCACGCAGGTAGACCTCGCCGTCCGGGGCGGCCAGTTCGACGAGCAGCTTGAAGTCGAACGCACGGCGCGTGTAGGAGCCGTCCGCGTCGATGCTGCCGTACACGCGCCGGAAGCCGCGGTCCGCGGTGCCCACGTTGATCAGGTTGTCCAGCACCCAGCGGGCCACCTTCGTGTGCTCCTCGGCGCCGCGGCCGGGCGCCTGCGCCGCGATGAACGGCTGCAGGCGGCGCACGATCTCGTGGTGGTCCGCGCCGGTGTCGAAGTCCATGGCGATGGTGACCTGGTCGATCGTGTGCAGGGCGATCTCGGCCATCTGGTACACGGTGGCGTCGGCCCAGTCCAGCTTCGCCTTGCGCGCGTCGAGGTCGTGCAGCGGAGCGGTGCAGGCGAGCGCCTTCAACCGGCGCGCCAGGCCCTCGTCGGCCAGGCTCGCCCCGATCAGCTCGTCGTCTCGCACAGCGGGCAACGTTAGTCGGCTCGGTTCTGCGCCCGCACGGGTGACTGGGTAGCGTCGGGTTCATGCACGAGATGACCAGGGACGAATGGTGGGAATTCGCGAGCGCGGGGACCCGCACGGGCATGCTGGGGATCGTCCGCGCGGACGGTTCGCCGCACGTCACACCGGTCTGGTTCCTGCTGAACGCCGCCCCGTCCGGGGACGAGCTGATCTTCACCACCGAGCAGAACTCCCTCAAGGGCAAGGCGTTCCGCCGCGACCCCCGGCTCTCGCTGTGCGTCGACGATCAGCGGCCCCCGTTCTCCTACGTGCACTTCCGCGCCGAAGCGACCCTGCACACCGACCAGGACGAACTCCTCGAGTGGGCCACCCGCCTCGGCGGCCGGTACATGGGCGCGGACCGCGCCGAGGAGTACGGCAAGCGCAACGCCGCCCCCGGCGAGTACCTCGTCCGGGCGAAGATCACCCGGGTGATCGGCCGCGCCGGGATCGCCGACTGACTCCCGTTCAAACTGGGGGCAGGACGAGGGCGCGCAGCAGCCGATCGGCCTCCGCGGCCGGATCGGCGGTGCGTCCGGTGTGCACCGGCCCGGTCTGGACCACCGTGCTGCGCGGCGCGGTGAGCCAGCGGAACCGCTTGCCGGGGTCCAGGGCGACGGCCGGGCCCGCGTCCGGTTCGCCGTCGCACACCGCGGCGATCGTGTGCAGCAGGTGCTCGATCGCCGGGACGTCCGCCGCCGGGTCGAGGGCACGCAGGCGATCGGCGTCCAGGTGCACGCGCGCGCCGAGAAACCGCAGCGCCCGGCAGTGCAGCACCACGCCCGCGTTGAGCGACTCGCCGCGGTCGACTCGCGGAACCACGCGCAGGAGCGCGTACTCGTAGAGCTGGGGCCGGTCGGTCACCGGGCCGCCCTCCGGCCGTGCGCGATCAGCCACGCGGGACGGCGGCTTGCCGGAGCGCGGACCTCCGGGCGCGGCGGCGCCTGCTCGACCGCGGCGAGGACCCCGGGCAGCCACTCCCCGCGCGCGGCGAGGCGGCCGGCGAGCCGGGTCACGTAGGCCTCGCGGAGGCGGTCCGGGGTGTCGAACCCCTCCTCACCGTCGAGCCAGGCGTCCGGCACCGCCGCGACAGCGTCCCGGAGCACGTCCTCGGTCACGCGCGGGGCCAGTTCGGCGTCGGCGGCGGCGACCTCGGGACGGAAGCCGAGCAGCACGTGCTCGCTCGCGTCGTAGGCGCGGGTGTCCGCGGCTTCGGCGCCGGACCAGTTGTGGTGGAAGGTCAGGGTGGCTCCGTGGTCGATGAGGTACGGCTCGCCGTGCCAGTACAGCAGATTCGGATTGCGCCACGAACGATCGACATTGCCGGTGAGCGCGTCGAACCACAGCACCCGCCCGGCGAGCGCCGGGTCAAGAGCGAAGGCGCCGGGGTCGAAGTCCAGCGAGCCGGGCAGGAAGTCCACGCCGAGGTTCGTGCCGGCGCTGGCGCGGAGCAGGTCCTGCACCTCCGGATCCGGTTCGGTGGCGGCCAGTTCGACGTCGAGTTCGACGGTGACCAGCCGGGGCACCGGGAGGTCGAGCGCCCGCGCGAGCCCGGCGCAGACGACCTCGGCCACCAGGACCTTGCGTCCCTGGCCCGCGCCCTGGAACTTGACCACGTAGGTGCCGAGGTCGTCGGCTTCCATCAGACCCGGCAGGGAACCGCCCTCCCGTAGAGGTGTGATGTATCGAGTCGCGCTGACCCGCGCGAGTCCGGCAGACATGGCAACCAAGATACAGACCTGTATCTCGGTGCACTATTGAATATTCTAGGCCGTGTCGCGCAACTCCACGGTGTGCCGCGTGCGCAGGGTGCTCAGCGGGGGCCGTTGCGCGCAGTCCAGTTCGGTGAGCACGATCTCGCGTTCCACGCCGTGCTCGGATTCGCCGCGGCGGAACTGCGCGAGCAGGGTCGCCGGGGGTTGCGCCGACACCAGCCGCCCGTAGCGGTCCAGCCGGTCGAACATGGTCAGCATGATCTGCCCCGCCATCCGGCCGAGCGCCTGGGTGCTCTGGTGCCGGTGCTTGCGCTCGCCCAGATCGACCTGCGCGAGCGCGTCCAGGCCGCGCAGTTCGAGCAGATCGATCAGGTGCCCGACCTCGACGCCGTAGTTGGCGACGAACGGGATCGCCTCCAGCACCGAGCGCCGGCCGGCGTACTCCCCGGCGAGCGGCTGGACGAACCCGGCGAGTTGCGGCCAGTACATGTTGAGCAGCGGCCGCGCGACCAGTTCGGTCACGCGGCCACCCCCGTCGGTGTCCACCGCAGCGGTGCCGACCAGCGGCCGGTGGTAGAAGCCCTTGACGTAGGCCACCGCGGGCTCGGTGAGCAGCGGGCCGAGCAGCCCGGTCACGTAGTCCGCGGTGAAGTCGTACAGGTCTCCGTCGACGAACACCACCAGCTCGCCGCTGGTCGCCGCGAGGCCCTTCCACAGCGCCTCGCCCTTGCCGGGCAAGCCTTCCAGCGGGTACAGCACGGCGTCCTGCGCGACCACGACCGCCCCCGCCTCGGCGGCCACGCGCGCGGTCGCGTCCCGCGACCGGGAATCGACCACGACGATCTCGTCGACCAGCGGCCAGTCCTCGACGAGTTCCCGCCGGATCGTGGCCACGATCGCGCCGATGGTCGCTTCCTCGTCGCGCGCCGGGATCACCACGCTGATCCCGGTTTCCCCCTTGGCCGCGACCAGCTCCGCCACCGGCCAGTCGGCCGCACGGCTGCTGCGCCTCGCGATCCAGTCCCCGATCCCCTCGGTCATCTGCACGACGTGCCCTCCCGCCAGGTCTGCCATCGGTCAGCTTCGAGGGTTGGCCCGCCGTGTTTCCGTTCGTCGCGTCGAGGTGAACCGCTGCGTTACGAGTCGCCCGGGGTGGCCCCCTTTCCCGGTAACACCGACGTGAAGCGCGCCGCCCAAGGTTCGAGCGGGACGCGGGCGGCGTTGGCGGCGAACGAAATGGCGTGGTACCAGCCGGTGAGCAGGATGAGGTCGAGCAGTTGCTCCGGGGACCACGCGGCGGCGGCCTCGGCCCACCGGTCGTCCGGCACGTCGGACCGGTCGTGCAAGGCGTCGACCAGGCGCACCAGCAACCGGTCGCGCGGCGACCACGGCTCGAGGTCCGGGCTCGCCGTGGCCGCGATCTCGGCCTCGGTCAGCCCGGCGTGCGGAGCCGCGAGGGTCGCGTGCACGCCCCATTCGTACTCGCAGCGGCAGCGCGCGCACACCCGCAGGATCACGATCTCGCGCTCGCGGTGGGGCACCGAGATTCCGCGGCCCAGTTCGTAGCCGCCCCAGGGCATCATCGAGCGGACCAGGTCCGGCTTGCGGGCGAACATCCGGAACAGCGCCAGCGGCGGATGGCCGGTTCCCCGGGGCATCAGGCTTTCCAGCAACTCCTGCGTTTCGGCCTCGTACGGCGGTTCCAGCGGTGGGATCCGGGCTGCCATGCGACCACCTCCGTGCTTCGGTTTTCGAAGCACCAGGTTACCTCATCGTCGTGGGTCTCCCGGTCGACGTGGTTGGGGTCGTGAGCGTTTACGCCGGTTAGAACCGGTCCAACCACTCACGACCCACCCCACCCGGCCCCGATCTGCCAAAAAAAATAGCGAGGGACCTTTACTACGGCTCAGCGGTAGTAAAGGTCCCTCGCTCTCGACAGACCGTAGCGAAGGTCCCTTGCTTTTTTGGCGGTCAGGCGTCTTCTTCGAGCATCTCCGGGGTCACCGCGGATTCGGTGTCCGGGATGTTCTGCTCCTTCGCCTTCTTGTCGGCCATCGCCAGCAGGCGGCGGATGCGGCCCGCCACCGCGTCCTTGGTCATCGGCGGATCGGACAGCTGCCCCAGTTCCTCCAGGGACGCCTGGCGGTTCTGCAGCCGGAGCTTTCCCGCGGTCAGCAGGTGGTCCGGCGCGCTGTCCCCGAGGATTTCCATGGCCCGTTCGACCCGGGCCGCCGCGGCGACCGCGGCCCGCGCCGAGCGGCGCAGGTTCGCGTCGTCGAAGTTGGCCAGCCGGTTCGCGGTCGCGCGCACCTCGCGCCGCATCCGGCGTTCCTCCCACTGCAGCACGCTGGAATGCGCCCCGAGCCGGGTGAGCAGCGCGCCGATCGCGTCCCCGTCGCGCACCACGACCCGGTCCGCCCCCCGGACCTCGCGCGACTTCGCCTGGATGCCCAGTCGCCGCGCCGCGCCGACGAGCGCGAGCGCCGCCTCCGGGCCCGGGCAGGTCACCTCCAGCGACGACGACCGGCCGGGTTCGGTCAGCGACCCGTGCGCCAGGAACGCCCCCCGCCAGGCGGCCTCGGCGTCCGCGATCCCCCCGGACACCACCGCCGCCGGCAGCCCCCGCACCGGCCGGCCGCGCTGGTCGATCAGCCCGGTCTGCCGGGCCAGGCCCTCGCCGTCCTTGACCACGCGCACCACGTACCGGGTGCCCTTGCGCAGCCCGCTGGACGAGATCACGTGGACATCCGAATGATGCCCGTACAGATCGTGGATCTCCTTGCGCAGCCGCCGCGCGACCGAACCGGTGTCCAGTTCCGCCTCCACGACGACCCGGCCGCCCACGATGTGCAGGCCACCGGCGAAGCGCAGCATCGAAGCGACCTCCGCGCGGCGCGGCCCGATCTTCGTGATCTCCAGACGACTCAGTTCGTCCTTGACCGCAGCCGTCATCGCCATTACCCCTCCACCCCTCTCTCACCTGGGCGCCCGGTCAGACCGAGAGCCTCTCGCACACACGTCGCCAGCGCATCCGGATCGTGCCGGCCCGCCACGCGCGGGTCGGCCACGTCCGCCAGATGCGCCCGTGCTCCCAGACCGGCCGCGGCATCGCGCAGCCGCGCCGGGGTCGGCACCGAGTCGCGATCGGCGATCACCGCGTCGACTCGGAGCCCGGGAGCGTGCTGGAAGAGTACGTCCAGGTGCCGTTCGGGTGAGAAGCCAGCCGTCTCCCCCGGCTGGGGAACCAGGTTCAGGATCACCACCTTGAGCGCCTCGGTGCGGACAAGAGCATCGTGCAGTTCGGGGATGAGCAGGTGCGGAAGGACGCTGGTGAACCAGGATCCCGGGCCGAGGAAGACCACCTCGGCGCCGAGCACTGCCTCGACCGCCTCGGCGCACGCCTTCGGCGGCTCGGTGGACTGCGGTTCGGTGTGCAGGGTGATGCGCTCGACCTGACCGGGCGTGCTCGCGACCGCGACCTGTCCCCGGATCCGGCGCACCCCGCCGTCGTCGTCCAGGCCCGCGACCTCCGCCTCGATCTCGAGCGGCTGCACCGACATCGGCAGCACCCGGCCGGACACCCCGACCAGCCGGCTCGCCTCGTCCAGTGCGGCGACCGGATCCCCGAGCACCTCGAAGAGCCCGGCCAGCAACAGGTTCCCCACCGCGTGCCCGGCGAGCGCGCCGCTGCCGCCGAAGCGGTGCTGGAACACCTCCGCCCACAGCGAGCCGCCGTCCTCGGCCGCCGCCAGCGCGGACAGCGCCTGCCGCAGGTCACCCGGCGGCAGCAGGCCGAGTTCCCGGCGCAACCGGCCGGACGACCCGCCGTCGTCGGCGACCGTGACGACCGCGGTCACATCCGTGGTGATCCGCCGCAGCGCGGTGAGCGTGGCGTGCAGCCCATGCCCGCCACCCAGCGCGACCGCGCGCAACCGACCCGTCACCGGTTCACTCACGGCCAAGATCGCGGTGCACCACCTTTACCGCCATTCCGTCCTCATTGGACAGACGATTCGCCAGTTCCTCGGAGATCGCCACGCTGCGGTGCTTCCCGCCGGTGCAGCCGACCGCGAGCGTGAGGTACCGCTTGCCCTCGCGTTTGTACCCGGCGCCGATCAGGCGCAGCAGGTGATGATAGCGGTCCAGGAACTCCTCGGCGCCCTCCTGGCTGAGCACGTAGTTGCGCACCTCGCCGTCCAGGCCGGTGTGCTCGCGCAGTTCGGGGATCCAGAACGGGTTGGGCAGGAACCGCACGTCCATCACCAGATCGGCGTCCATCGGCAGGCCGTACTTGTACCCGAAGGACAGCACGGTGACCCGGGTCTGGGTGCTCGCCTCCGAGCCGAACGCGTCCTCGATCTTGGCTCGCAGGTCGTGCACGGACAGCGCCGAGGTCTCCAGCACCAGATCCGCCTCCTCGCGCAGCGGCGCCAGCAGCGCCCGCTCGGCGGTGATCCCGTCGGCCAGCCGGCCGTCGCCCTGCATCGGGTGCCCCCGCCGGACGGCCTCGAACCGGCGCACCAGCACCGCGTCGGTGGCCTCCAGGAACAGCACCCGCGGTTTGTACCCGCGCGCGTCCAGGTCCTTGATCACCGACGCGAGATCGTCGGTGAAGGCCCGCGAGCGGACGTCCATCACCACGGCGACCTTGGTGATCGCGCCCCGGGCCTGCGCCCCGAGTTCGACCATGGTCGCGATCAGCTCGGGCGGCAGGTTGTCCACCACGAACCAGCCGAGGTCCTCCAGGCATTTGGCCGCGGTGCTGCGGCCGGCGCCGGACAACCCGGTGACCACGGCGACCTCCATCCCGGAGGTCCGCCCTTCGCTCTCGCCCGTCATGTTCCCCTCTCCCCTTCCGCGCTCTCCCCGAGCGCCGCCGCGACCGCCTCCGCGGTGCGTTTCCCGAAGCCCGGCACGGCCGCGATTTCCTCCACGCTGGCCTGCTTGAGTTTCTTCACCGAGCCGAAGTGCTTGATCAGCGCGGTCTTGCGTGCCTGCCCGAGCCCGGGCACACCGTCCAAAGCGGACGCCTGCACCCGCTTGCCCCGCTTCTCCCGGTGGTAGCGGATGGCGAACCGGTGCGCCTCGTCGCGCACGCGCTGCAGCAGGTACAGCGCCTCGGAGGTGCGCGGCAGGATGACCGGATCGGGATCCCCGGGCAGCCACACCTCCTCCAGTCGCTTGGCCAGTCCTACCACGGAAACGTCGGTGATGCCGAGTTCGGCGAGCACGTCCGCGGCGGCGGTGGCCTGCGGCCCGGCGCCGTCCACAACCAGCAGGTTCGGCGGGTACGCGAACTTGCGCGGCCGGCCGGTCTCCGGATCGATGCCGGGCGTGGTCTCGTTCACCGCGTCCTCGGTCTCCTTGAGGTAGCGGTGGAACCGCCGCCGCACCACCTCGGCGATGGAGGCCACGTCGCCCTCTTCGGCGGCCTCGCGCAGGGCGAACCGGCGGTACTCCGACTTGCGCGGCACGCCGTCCTCGAACACCACCAGGGACGCGACCACGTCACTGCCCGCGATGTGGCTGATGTCGACGCATTCGATGCGCAGCGGCGCGGTGTCCAGGCCGAGGTTCTCCTGCAGTTCGGACAGCGCCGCCGAGCGCGCGGTGAGGTCGCCGGCGCGGCGCAGCTTGTGCTGGGCGAACGCCTCCGCGGCGTTGCGCGCCACGGTTTCCGCGAGCGTGCGCTTGTCGCCGCGCTGCGGTACGCGCAGCTGCACCCGGGACCCCCGCAGCTTGGACAGCCACTCGGTCACCGCCTCGGCGTCCGGCGGCAGTTCCGGCACCAGCACCTCGCGCGGCACCGGCGTGCCCGTTTCGGCGCCCTCGGTCACCAGTTCGGCCTGCTCGCCGTAGAACTGCGCGAGGAACTGCTCGACCAGCGCGGGGACGTCCATCTCCTCGGCCTTGTCGATCACCCAGCCGCGCTGCCCGCGCACCCGGCCGCCGCGGACGTGGAAGACCTGGACCGCGGCCTCCAGCTCGTCGTGCGCGAAGGCGACCAGATCGGCGTCGGTGCCGTCGCCGAACACCACGGCCTGCTTCTCCATCGCCCGCCGCAGCGCGCCCAGATCGTCGCGCAACCGCGCGGCGCGCTCGAACTCGAGCGACTCGGACGCCTCGGCCATCTCCTTCTCCAGGCGGCGCACCATGGCGTCGGTGCGGCCGGCCAGGAAGTCGCAGAAGTCCTCGACGATCCGCCGGTGCTCGTCGGCCGACACCTTGCCGACGCACGGCGCGGAGCACTTCTCGATGTAGCCGAGCAGGCACGGGCGGCCGATCTGGCCGTGGCGCCGGAACACGCCGCCCGAGCAGGTCCGGGCCGGGAACACGCGCAGCAGCAGGTCGAGCGTCTCGCGGATCGCCCACGCGTGCGCGTACGGGCCGAAGTACCGCACGCCCTTCTTGCGCGCCCCGCGGTAGACGTGCAGCCGTGGGTATTCCTCGTTCAGGGTCACCGCGAGCACCGGGTAGGACTTGTCGTCCCGGTACCGCACGTTGAACCGAGGGTCGAACTCCTTGATCCAGTTGTATTCCAGCTGGAGCGCTTCGACCTCGGTGGACACCACGGTCCACTCGACACTCGCCGCGGTGGTCACCATCTGCTTGGTGCGCGGATGCAGCCCGGTGAGGTCGGCGAAGTACGAGTTCAGCCGGCTGCGCAGGCTCTTCGCCTTGCCGACGTAGATGACCCGCTTCGTGCTGTCGCGGAACTTGTACACGCCGGGGGCGTCCGGGATGCTCCCCGGTGAGGGACGGTAGGTGGACGGGTCAGCCACGTCGCCAAGCCTATGGCTCGGGTCCGACAGTCTCGCGAACCCCTGCCCCTCACTCCCGCCGACCACACCTTGTGCTGATCTTTCGCGATCATCGCGCACGCGGCGTAACCAATCTGCCCGGATGCTGGAACATCCGACGTTCGTTGGTACCTAACGTGAATCCTGGTGGTTACTTTCCGTCCGACACCGAGGTCCGGTGTCTCCCTGCGGAAAGGACCAGACTATGAGCCCAGTTCGCGCGCTGAGCGCGCTCTGCGCCGCCACGTTCGCACTCACCCTCGCCACCGGCGCCGCGGCCGCCGCCGAGCCCGCGGGCGTGCAGCCGAACATCATCGACGGCGAGCAGGCCGAGCAGGTGCCCTGGGGCGCCCAGGTGTACGTCAACACCTCCGGCCGCCCGTGGGACGGCTTCAACTGCTCCGGTTCGATCATCGCCAAGGACTGGGTGCTCACCGCGCAGCACTGCCTCGACGAGGACGGCAGCGGCATGCGGGTCAAGGTCGGCTCGAACACGCTCGGCCAGGGCACGGAGGCGACCGTGGACAAGAAAGAGGTCTCGCCCAACGGGGACATCGCCCTGCTGCACCTGGCGAAGCCGATCGAGACCACCTACCTCACGCTCGGCGACAGCGACCCGTCGTCCGGGGAGAACACGATCTACGGCTGGGGCCGCGAGACCCCGACCGGTCCCCCGGCGAACGAGCTGAAGAAGGCGACCGTCAAGGTCACCGGCACCTCGACCGACGCGTTCGGCGGCCGCGCGATCCAGAGCACCGGGGTCAACGGCGCCGCGTGGAAGGGCGACTCGGGCGGCCCGCAGGTCGCGGACGGCAAGCAGGTCGGCGTCGCGTCCACGGTGCTCAACGACGGCACCGACCCGAACGGGACGAACAACTACGCCAGCGTCGCGGCCAGCCGGGACTGGATCAAGTCCACCGCGGGGGTCTAGAGCGCGAGCAACCCGGCGACGACCTCGTCGAGCCGTTCGGCCACCACGTGCGGGCGCTCGACGACGGCGGGCACCCCGCCTTCGAGCCGGGTGGCGAGCCCGGCGAGCAGGCCGGCCCGCACCGCACCATGGGTGTCCCAGGAATGCACGGCGACCAGCGCCGTGCGCTCCGGTGCGGAGCCGGCCCGCTCGCAGGCCCAGTGGTAGACCCGCGCGGGCGGTTTGAACGACCGGATCGCCTCCGCGGACAGGATCCCGGCGAACCGGTCCCGCATCCCCAGTCTGTCCACTATGGACTCCAGGATCGACGCGGAGCCGTGGGTGAAGGCGTAGAAGGGGATCCCGGCCTCGGCGAGCAGCGCGGACGCGGGCTCGGCGTCCGGTTGCAGCGGCAGTGCGGCGAACCCGTCGAGCACGTGGTCGATCTGCTCGTCGCTCAGCGAATGCCCGGACGTGATCGCCAGTTCCGCCTTCGCCACTTCCCGGAACGGCGGCGCCTCCCCGGCCAGCGTGTACGCCATCCCGTCGCGCAGGGTGCGCGCGAAGAACAGTTCGAGCTCGTGCCCGGGGCGGCCGACCTCGACGAACCGCTCGCGCAGCGGTTCCAGCCTGATCAACGTCTCGAACACGTCGAACAACACGACTTCCGGCCTGCGCCCGGGCACCCGATCGACCATGTCCCGAGTGTGCCATTCTCGGCAGTATGCGCATCGCGACCTGGAACGTGAACTCCGTCGGCGCCCGGCTCCCCCGCCTGCTGGAGTGGCTCGAATCGGCCGCACCGGACGTGGTTTGCCTGCAGGAGCTCAAATGTGACACCGAGGCCTTTCCCCTCGACGAGGTCGGCAAGCTCGGGTACGACTGCGCCGCGTACGGGGCGGGCCGGTGGAACGGCGTCGCCATCATCTCCCGGGTCGGGCTCGAGGACGTCACCCGCGGCCTGCTCGACGAGCCCGGCTACGAGGACGTGACCCAGCCGCGGGCGATCGGCGCGACCTGCGACGGGCTCCGGATCTGGTCGGTGTACGTGCCCAACGGCCGCGAACCGGACCATCCGCACTACGCCTACAAGCTGCGCTGGCTGGAGGCCCTGCGGGCGACCGTGGCCGCCGAGCAGACCGGGCGGCCGTTCGCGGTGCTCGGGGACTTCAACATCGCGCCGACCGACGAAGACGTGTGGGACATCAGCGTGTTCGCCGAGTCGACCCACGTCACCGAACCGGAACGCAAGGCACTGGCCGTGCTCCGCGAAGCCGGGCTCACCGACGTCCTACCGCGCCCGCTGAAGTACGACCGCGCCTTCACCTACTGGGACTACCGGGCGGGCGCGTTCCCGAAGAACCGCGGCATGCGGATCGACCTGGTCTACGCCGACGCGAAGTTCGCGGGCGCGGTCACCGACGCCTACGTGGACCGCGAGGCACGCAAGGGCAAGGGCGCCTCCGACCACGCCCCGGTCGTCGTCGACCTGTCCGTCTAGATGGCGTACCGCTCGATCGCCGTCGCCGGAACGCTCGGTCACGACGGCGTCTACCGCGACCCGCTGTGGGAGCAGACGCTCGCCCTCACCCCGCTCGAGCAACGCCTCCTGCGCACCCCGGCGGTGCGCAGGCTGCAGTTCATCGCGCACGCCGGCGCCGCCGCGGCGACCACGATCCAGTCCTACAGCCGCCTGGAGCACAGCCTCGGCCTGCTCGTCCTCACCGCGCACTTCGCACCGGACGACCACGCGGCCCGGATCGCCGCGCTGCTGCACGACATCGGCCACCTCCCGCTCAGCCACACCTTCGAGGGTGTCGCCGGACTGCACCACCACGACCTCGGCGCGCGCCGCGTCCGCGCCCTGGCGCCGCTGCTCGCCGAGCACGACGTGGACGCCCGCGACGTGCTCGCCGCCGAATCCGGCGCCCGCCCGTCCGTCCTGTCCGCGATCCCGGGTGGCCTGAAGCTCGACCACCTGGAATCCCTGCTGCGCAGCGGCCGCACGCACGGCCGTCTCACCGAGGCTCCGGCCGACACCCTGGCGAAACTGACCGCGGATCACCGCGGGGTGAGCACCGATCCGGCCACCGCCCGGTACGTCGCCGCACTCGCGGTCGGCGAGGCGCGCTACCGCTTCACCCCGGAAGGCGCGATCGCCACCGGAGTCGCGCGCGGCCTGGTCGCGCGGCTGCTGAGCGAACCCGGCGCCGATCCGGCCGAGGTCGCCGAGCTGACCGACGACGAGCTGTGGTCCCTGCTGCTGCGCCACCCGAGCACCGCCGAGCAGGCGCGGCTGTTCCGGAACGACCCGCTGGCCTGGGAGTTCACCACCGAACACCGCGACGGCTTCCGCTACGAGATCGACCGCCTCTACCTGGACACTCCCCTGGTGGACGGCGTCCCCACCGGAATCCCCGCCGACCTCGCCGCGGAACTCCCCACCCTCCCGTGGAGCTGCACCCTCACCCTCCGCCAGTAGCTCCCCCAATGCGGCATTGGTGACCTTCAACGCCCCGAACGCCGCATTGGGTACCTTCAGTGCCCCGAAAGCCACATTGGGGGACTGGAGCTAGCGGGAGGTGGCGGCCTTGTGCAGGCGGCGCAGGGCACGCACGGCTTCCACGGCGCGTTCCCGGTCCACGGCCTGCACGGCGAGCACCGAGTAGTACTCGTCCTCGGGCAGTTCGAGCCGTGCCCAGGAGGCGCCGTCCGGGAAGCTCACCGAAAGCACCTCGTCCCAGGAGAACCGCCGCGTCAGCAGCACGTTCCGCACTTCGATGCCCTCGGCGTCGGCGCGCACGCGGGCGGTGGTGAACAGCATCGCGCCCGCCCCCAGCAGCAGGCCGATGCCGATCATCGCCACCTGGTCGGAGGTCTGGAAGATCGCGCCGGTGTTCGAGCTGCGCAGCAGCACGCCGACCGTGGTGAACGCGGCGACGAGCACGAGTGCGCAGGCGCCCGCCATCCACATCGCGCGGCGCGGGCGGATCACCAGGGTCTGTTCCTCGGCGGTCATCACGGTCACACGAAACCTCGCTCGGTCCACGGGGCGCGCAGCGAACGCAGCACGTGCGCGGTGTCCAGCGCGGCCACCGTCGCCTCGTGGCCTTTGTCCTCTTTGGACCCCGGCAGCCCGGACCGGTCCAGGGCCTGCTGCTCGGTGTCGCAGGTGAGCACCCCGTTGCCGACCGGCGTGCTCTCGTCCAGCGCCACCCGGGTCAGGCCCGCGGTCACCGCGTCGCAGACGTAGTCGAAATGCGGCGTCCCGCCCCGGACCACCACGCCGAGCGCGACCACCGCGTCGTGGTTGCGGGCCAGCGCCTGCACCACGACCGGCAGCTCGATCGCCCCCGCGACGCGCACCACCGTCGGCTCCTCGTCCAGCTTCGCCTCGCGGGCAGCGGCCAGCGCCCGCTCGACGAGGCTGTCGGTGATCTTCGGGTGCCACCGGGTCGCGACGATCGCGAGCCGGAGGCTATGACACTCGGACAGGTCCAGCTCTACCTCTGGACGTCCTTCACCGCTCACCCTGGGCCTCCGCCGTTCCTGGTCTGCTCGATGTCCGCGCCGACCTGGTCGAAGTTTTCCAGCTGCGGCAGATCGTGTCCCATCCGGTCCCGCTTGGTGCGCAGGTACCGCAGATTCTCCGGGTTCGGCGAGATCGGCAGCGGCACCCGCCCGACCACCCGCAGGCCGTACGCCTCCAGCCCGACCCGCTTCGCCGGGTTGTTGGTGAGCAGCCGCATCGACCGCACGCCGAGGTCGCACAGGATCTGCGCCCCGGTGCCGTAGTCACGCGCGTCGGCGGGCACGCCGAGCTCCAGGTTCGCGTCGACGGTGTCCGCGCCGTTGTCCTGCAGCTGGTAGGCCTGCAGCTTGTGCATCAGACCGATGCCGCGGCCCTCGTGCCCGCGGATGTAGAGCACCACGCCGCGGCCCTCGGCGGCCACCGCTTCCAGCGCGGCCTGCAGCTGGGGGCCGCAGTCGCAGCGCAGTGAGCCGAAGATGTCCCCGGTGAGGCATTCCGAGTGCGCCCGCACCAGGATGTTCTCGCCGTCGCCGATCTCGCCGTAGACGAGCGCGACGTGCTCGATCCCGTCGAGCAGGCTGTCGTAGCCGATCGCGCGGAACGTCCCCGCCGCCAGCGGGATGCGCGCCTCGGCCACCCGCTCGACCTGCTTCTCGTGCCGCCGCCGGTAAGCGATCAGATCGGCGATCGTGATCACCTGGAGGTCGTGGTCCGCGGCGAACACCTCGAGTTCGTCGCGGCGGGCCATGTCGCCCTCGTCCTTCTGGGACACGATCTCGCAGAGCACACCGGCCGGGTGCAGCCCGGCCAGCCGCGCCAGGTCGACCGCCGCCTCGGTGTGCCCGGGCCGGCGCAGCACGCCGCCTTCCTTGGCGCGCAACGGGACCACGTGCCCCGGCCGCCGGAAGTCCGAGGCCTGCGATTTCGGGTCGGCCAGCAGGCGGATGGTGTGGCTGCGGTCCGAGGCGGAGATCCCGGTGCTGATCCCCTCGGCCGCGTCCACGGTCACCGTGTACGCGGTGCCGCGCTGGTCCTGGTTGGTGTGGTACATCGGCGGCAGGTCCAGCCGCTGGCAGTCCTCCTCGGTCAGCGACACGCACACGTATCCCGAGGTGTAGCGGACCATGAACGCCAGCAGCTCGGGCGTGGCCTTCTCCGCGGCGAAGATCAGGTCGCCCTCGTTCTCGCGGTCCTCGTCGTCCACGACGACCACCGGGCGCCCGGCGGCGATGTCGGCGATGGCCTGCTCGATCCCAGCCGAGTCGAGAGTCACCGCCGCACTGCACGGCGTCTGCTCACTCACGCGTCCTCCTCGGTACCGGCCGTGACTCCATTGTGCTCCGTTCGGGGAGGCAGATGTGGTGACGCCAGTTTCTCCACATATTTGGCCAGCACGTCCACTTCGAGATTGACGAGATCGCCCGGTTCCGCCCGGCCGAGCGTGGTCAGCTCCAGCGTGGTCGGGATCAGCGCGACGGTGAACTCGTCCTGTTCGATCCCGGCCACGGTGAGTGACACGCCGTCGACCGCGATCGAACCCTTCTCGACCACGTACCGGGACAGCCCGGGCGGCAGCGCGAACCGGGTCAGCCCCTGCGCGTCCCGGGAGAGGTAGACCCCGGTGCCGTCGACGTGGCCCTGCATGATGTGCCCACCGAGCCGATCGCCGACCGCGGTGGCGCGCTCCAGGTTCACCTGGTCACCGACGTGGATCTTGGCGAGGCTCGATCTGGCCAGCGTCTCGTGCACCACGTCCACGGTGAACTCGTTGCCCGCCACGTCGACCACGGTCAGGCACACCCCGCTGACCGCGATCGAGTCGCCGTGTTTGGCATCGGTGGTGACCAGCGGACCACGCACGGTGAGCCGAGCGGCGTTCGGAACCTGCTCGACGCCGGTGACCTCGCCGAGTTCCTCGACAATCCCGGTGAACACTGCCTGCCTCCTGTGTCCGGTGCGGCCGGGATGACGCGCACCCGTCAATGGTGACCCTTCCGGCGGCTCAGCGGTGCATCCCGGTGATGGTCGACACTTCCGAGTGTCCGCGCGTCGGAACTGAAGATCAGTGTGCCGCGCCCGCGCGGGCGGCCTGCTCCCGGAGTGCGGCAACGGCCTGACCGGGGTCCCCGGCGCCGTAGACCGCCGAGCCCGCGACGAAGCAGTCGACCCCGGCCTCGGCGGCCTGTTCGATGGTGTCGGCGTTGATGCCGCCGTCGATCTCCACGACGACGTTGAGGTGACCGGTGTCCACCAGCCGCCGCGCGGTGCGCACCTTGTCCAGCACGCGCGCGATGAACGACTGCCCGCCGAAGCCCGGCTCGACGGACATGACCAGCAGCGTGTCGTAGTGCTTGAGGGTGTCCAGGTGGTCTTCCAGCGGGGTGTCCGGCTTGATCGACAGCCCGGCCTTCGCGCCCGCCGCCCGGAGGTCCTTGGCGATCTTGACGGGATCGCGCGCGGCCTCGACGTGCACGGTGACGTTGTACGCCCCGGCCTCGGCGTACCCGATGGCCCAGCGGTCCGGGTCCTCGATCATCAGGTGGCAGTCCAGCGGCAGGTCGGTGTGCTTGAGCAGGGACTGCACCACGGGGAGGCCGAGCGTCAGGTTCGGCACGAAGTGCGCGTCCATCACGTCCACGTGCACCCAGTCGGCACGGGTGTCGCCGGTCCCGGCGACGGCTTCGATTTCTTCGCCCAGGCGGGAGAAGTCGGCGGACAGGATGCTGGGTGCGATCAGGGGTCGTTCGGCCACGGTCCGCAGTCTAGGAGGCGAGCGGGAAACGACACGGACCCCCTCCACGGTGCGGAAATCCCGGTTCCGGAAGTTCCGGTGTCACCATGACCACAGTCACTCTGGGTAGAAAGGTCATCACCAGGTCCGGCGCTCACGACCCGGCCAGTAGGTCGCGGACGGCGTGGGCGGAGCCCCAGGAGAGGCTGACGCCCATGCCCGCGTGGCCGTAGTTGTGGATCACCCGGGTGCCGTCGATCCGTTCCGGCTCGAGGCGGGCTTCCGGGCGGCCGGGGCGCAGGCCGACCTGGTGGCCGAGCACCTCGGCCCCGGCGAGTTTCGGTTCCGCCTCGACGCACCGGGCGCGGATGCGCTCGGCGACCTCGAGGTCCGGTTCCAGGCTCCACTCCCCCGGTTGCGACACGCCGCCGAGCAGCACCCGGTCGCCGTGCGGGAAGAACCCCGTCCATTCGACGTCGGCGACCGCTTCGAGGTAGAAGTGCCGGATCCCGGGATTGCGCACGACCACGTGCTGGCCGCGGATCGGGCGCACGGTGTCGTCGCCCGCGAGTTTCCCGGCCGCCACGCCGGTGCAGTTCACCACCGCACCGGCGGCCCGGGTGGCGTCGGCGAGGCTGCGCACGGTCCGTTGTTCGATCTCGGTACCCGCCGCGGACAGCCGATCCACCAGATGACGCAGATAGCGCGGGAGGTCGATGAGCGGGACCGTGGTCCACAGCCCGGCCAGCATCCCGTCGGGGAGTTCGTCCGGTCCCAGCATCCGCACGTCCGGCAGATCGTCCAGCCAGGGCGGTGGTTCGGTCGAGAGGTTGGACACCTCGAGGCCGCGTTCGAAGTGGACACCCGAAGCCGGATCCGCCGCCAGCGCGGAAAGTTCGGTGAAGGTGACCCGGCTCCAGGCGAGATCGCGCGGTGTGAACCCCGGACCCCACAGTCCACTCGCGACGGACGAGGTCGTTCGTTCCGGTGGCAGTTCGGCCCAGACGCGCACCCGGTGCCCCGCTTCCGCGAGAACGACCGCGGTGGTCAGCCCGATCACGCCCGCCCCGAGAACCAGCACATCATCGGTCATGCGGCGGACGGTACCGAGACCACCGGCCCCTGTCTTGGCGAAAACGGAGCCCTCAGGCCTGATGGCGCTGGTAGGCCTTCGCGTCGAACCACGCCTGCACGGTGTCGTGGAAGAGGGTGCTGATCACCAGGAAGGCGAGGGCCAGGCCCGCCACGGCGGTCAGTGCGCCCATGACCAGGGCGATCACGCCGTTCACGCACAGCAGCGCTTCGAAGATCAGCAGCGGCCAGCGCCCCCAGGCGCGGCCGAGCGCGATCGCCGCCGCGGACACCAGCGCGGCCGCCGCGAAGAAGAGCGACCCGTACGCGAGGACGGGCAACAGGCCGTCGACGTCCTGGCCGTGCTCGACGCGGTCGCTGATCTCCTGGAGGACCAGCACGCCGTAGAACGCGTTGAGCACCGCCTGCACGCCGACGAGCACCAGCACCGCGACGAGCCGACCGGGCATGCGCGCGCGCAGCGCGGGATTGGTCATCGTGGGTCCCTTCCGTGCGGGCCGATCCGGCGGCGCGACGGTAAGCCCAAGACGCTGGGACCCCTCCCGGCCGAACGCTTCAGGGTTTGAGGACGGTCTTGCCGATCGTGCCGCGGCCGACCACGGCGTGGTGGGCCTGCGCGGCCTGAGCGAGCGGGAAGGGCTCGCCGACGAGCGGCACCAGGCGACCCGCGGCGGCCTCGGCGATCGAACGCTCCTCCAGGGCACGCAGGCCGCCCGGGCGGTTCAGGATGTTCGGGCCGAGGGCGACCTTCACCGTGAGGTAGCGGGCGAACAGGTCGTCCACGGTCAGTTCCGCGCCCTTGCCCGCGGACCAGCCGAACAGGATCAGGCGGCCACCGATGCCGAGCAGTTCCAGCGCCTGCCGCCCGGCCGCACCGCCGACACCGTCCAGGACCGCGGTCACCGAACGCTCGCCGAGCGCGGCGCGGACCTGGTCCGGCCAGTCCGCCCGGGTGTAGTCGACGGCGTGGGTCGCGCCGAGTTCGCGTACCCGCGCCACTTTCTCCGCTCCGCCCGCGACCCCGACGACCGTCGCGCCGATGTTCCGCGCGGCCTGCACGAGCAGGTTCCCGATGCCCCCGGCCGCCGCGGTCACCAGCACCACGTCGTCCGCGGTCAGTTCGGCGTTGTCCAGCACGCCCAGCGCGGTCCGGCCGGTGCCGATCATGGCGACCGCCTGGTCGTCGGCGAGGCTGTCCGGCAACGCGTGCAGCGCGGCCGCGTTCGCGATCGCCAGTTCGGCGTACCCGCCGCTGGCCGCGCCGAGGTGCGCGACGACCCGCTTGCCGAGCCAGTCGGCGTCCACGCCCTCGCCGAGTTCGTCGACCACCCCGGCGACCTCGCGGCCGGGGGTCATCGGCAGTTCCGCCACCCCGAACGGCCCCGGCTGCCCCTCGCGGAGCGCCGTGTCGAGCAGGTGCACACCGGCCGCGGCGACCGCGATCCGGACCTGGTCCGGGCCGGGGTGCGGATCCGGCACCTCCTCGTAGCGCAGGTTCTCGGCCGGGCCGAACTCGTACTGACGAATGGCGTGCATGGACATCTCCCAGACTGGCTCGAAGTAACTGCTCGCCAACCTAGAAGCTCTAGTTAACTAGAGGTCAACGCGTGTGGGTTTGTTCACTGCGGCAACAGATCCAGGATCGAGGTCCACGATTCCTCGATTTTCAACCGGCGCAGCAGGACCCCGCCCGCGGTGAGCGCGTCCAGGTGGTTACGCCACGCGGGGTGGCGCGACCGCGCGGCCTGCACCTGGTACCCGACCGCGATCGTCACCCGGGGATCGCCGAGCACGTCCCCGAGGACGGTCAGCGCCTGGTTGTCGGCGATCCCGAGCGCCAGTTTCGCCACCGAATTCGCCGAAGCGGGCGCGAACAGGAAGACCTCGGGATCCGGATGCGGCCGCGGCTCGCCCGGCAGCCGGGACCGGCTGCGCACCGGAAGATCGGTCAGCGCCCGCAGTTTCCCGAGCTGGTCGGCCGCCTCCAGCCAGCGCGCCGCGGTCGGGGTCAGGGTGATCGCCAGCCGCCAGCCCCGGGCCGCCGCGGGCTCGGCCAGTTCGGTCGCGAACCGGGTGTCCAGCCCGCCGCACGAACTGGCGACCAGCCCGAGAACCCGCTCCACTAGGCGGTTTCCGGTCGCCTGAGCACGGCGCAGAACATCGCGTCGGTGCCGTGCCGGTGCGGCCACAGCTGCACGAACGGGCCCTCGCCCAGGTGCGGAACGCCGGGGAAGAACTCGCGCGCGTCGAGCACCTCGGCCTTGGCCCGGCGTGCTCCCTCGCCGACGACGCCCTCGGTCTCCCCCAGGTGCGGCGAGCACACGACGTAGGCCACCACGCCGCCCGGGCGCACCAGGTCCAGCGCCGAGGCGAGCAACTGCCCCTGCAGTTTGGTCAGATCCGCGACATCGGAGGGCTGGCGCCGCCAGCGCGCCTCCGGGCGGCGGCGCAACGAGCCGAGCCCGCTGCACGGGGCGTCCAGCAGGACCCGGTCGTAGCCGCCCGCCAGGCCGGACTCGCGCCCGTCCGCCACGTGCACGGTGACCGGCAGCCCGTCGACCGACTTCTCCACCAGCCGCGCCCGGTGCGGCGCCTTCTCCACCGCGTCGACCCGCGCACCGGAGAGTCCCGCGAGTGCGCCGAGCAGCGCCGCCTTGCCACCCGGCCCGGCGCACAGATCGAGCCAGCGTTCGTCGGCCCCCTCAACCGGCGCCTTGGTCAGCGCGACGGCGCAGAGCTGGCTGCCCTCGTCCTGCACGGCGGCGAGCCGCTCGCGGATCGGTTCCGAATCCGCCGGATCGCCCGCGCCCGAAGGCAGCCGGACCCCGTAGGGCGAGTAGGGGGCGACCTCGCCGCCGGTGATGGCGGCCAGCTCGTCCGCGCTGATCTCGCCGGGCCGCGCGACCAGGTGCACCTCGGGCCGGGTGTCATCGGCCTCGAGGGCAGCCTTGAGCTCGGGGCCCTTGTCCCCCAAGGCTTCCGCGAACGAGCGCGCCACCCAGCGCGGGTGCGCGGTGCGCAGCGCGAGGTTGCCGATCGCGTCCTTCTCCGGATCCGGGGCGAGCTGGTCCAGCCACGCGGATTCGTCCTTTTCGGACACCTTGCGCAGCACCGCGTTGACGAACCCGGCGACATGCGAACCCGCGTCCTCGCGGACCAGGTCCACAGTGGACCCGACCGCCGCGTGCTCGGGAATCCTGGTGCGCAGCAACTGGTACGCGCCGAGCCGCAGCCCGTCCAGCACCGCGCCGTCCAGTTTGGACAGCGGTCGGTCGCTGCACGCGGCGATGATCTCGTCCAGCAGGCCCTGCGCGCGGGCGGCGCCGTAGGTCAGCTCGGTGGCCAGCGCCGCGTCGCGGCCGCTGATCCGGCGGCCGCGCAGCAGTTCCGGCAGGGCGAGGTTCGCGTACGCGTCGCGCTCCCGGATCGCGTGCAGCACATCGAGGGCCACCCGGCGAGCGGGATCGGTCGCCGGTGGGCGGCGTGGCCCCGGTTTCCGCGGCGCGGGCCGTCCCCGCTGCGGCCGCGACGGCCTGCGTTCCCGATCGGGGCTCATCCGAGGCGTTCTCCCTGCTCGATCCTGGTGCCCCGAGCCCAGTCGGTGGCCGCCATCCGTTTCTTGCCCTGTGCCTGCACCTCGCCGAGGACGACCGGTTTGGTCGCGGTGCCCACGAGCACCCGCTTGCGCTCGACGCGCAGTTCCCCCGGCGGGAGCCCGGTTTCGTCCACCTGCCCGGCATCGATCCGCGACACCGGCCCGAGTTTCAGCCGCTCGCCGCGGAATTCCGCCCAGGCGCCCGGCTCCGGGGTCACCGAGCGCACCAGCCGGTCCACCGCGGTCGCCGGATCGGTGAACGAGACGTGCGCGTCTTCCACGGTCACCTTCGGCGCGTAGCTCATCCCGTCCGCGGGTTGGTCGACCGCGCGCAGCGTGCCGTCCTCGATACCGTCCATAGTGGACACGAGCAGCCGCGCGCCGGAAACCGACAGCCGCTCCAGCAGCGCACCCGCGGTGTCGCCGGGCGCGATCTTCTCGGTCACCACGCCGTACACCGGCCCGGCGTCGAGTTCCTTGACGATCCGGAACGTGCTGGCGCCGGTCAGCTCGTCACCGGCCCGGATCGCGGCCTGCACCGGCGCGGCGCCCCGCCACGCGGGCAGCAGCGAGAAATGCAAATTCACCCATCCGTGTACCGGTACGTCCAGTGCCGCTTGTGGCAGCAATGCGCCGTAGGCGACCACCGGGCACGCGTCCGGCGCGAGCGCGGTCAGCTTGGCGAGGAACTCCGGGTCACCGGCCTTGCGCGGGGTGAGCACCTCGATGCCGTGCTCGTCGGCCAGCGCGCCCACCGGCGACCGCACCAGGCGACGGCCGCGGCCCGCCGGGGCGTCCGGCCGGGTCACCACGGCGACCACCTCGTGCCGCTCGGACTCCAGCAGGGCGCGCAGCGAAGGCACCGCGGGGGCGGGGGTGCCCGCGAACACGAGTCGCATCAGCGCACCTCGCGGGCGGAATCGAGTACCTCGGAAGATTTGAACATCGCCGGTCAGTCTAAAGCCCGGCGAAGAAACCCTCCGATCTGCTCGGCCAAGTCGAGTGCCGCGTCCTGAATTCCGCTACCGGAATCGGCGAACGGGTTGTACGCGGAAAGCGTCGCGCCCGCGATCGGATAAGCCTCGGCGACCGCCGCCACCGCGTTCCGGACCTGCCGCGCGTCGGGGCCGCCCCCGGCCGCGTAGGCGTTCGCCCGGCCGACCGTGTCGAGATCGTGCACGTCGAGGTCGACGTGCAGGTGGATCCGGGTCACCGTGGGCGGCAACCGGCGCAGCGCGGCGGTCAGGCCGTCCGCGTGCACCTCCCCGGGCGGGACCACGTGCAGCTCGCTCGCCTCGATCAGCGCCCGTTCGCCCTCGTCGAGGTCCCGGGCGCCCGCGAGCACCACGTTCGCCTCGGGCACCGGGCGGAAACCGGGCACGGCCGCGGTGAGCGGACGCCAGCAGCCGCCCGTGAGCATGGCCAGCGCCATCCCGTCGAAGAACCCGCTCGGACTCGATTCGGGGGTGTTGAAGTCGCCGTGCGCGTCGAACCAGACGACCCCGAGGTCGTCGGTCCTGCCGGTGATCCCGGCGACCAGGCCGACCGTGGTGTTGCAGTTGCCCGCGAGCAGGAACGGCGGGCCGCCGCCGCGGACCAGCTCGGCGACCTCCCGGTGCAGCCGCGCCGCGGACCGGATCTCCGGGAGGTCCTCCCCGATGTCCACAATCCGCGTGCGGACGTCCGGGCCGATCCGGTCCTCGACGCCCCGATCGAGCAGTTCGTCGGGCCCGGCGCCCATCCACCGGCCGCGCACGCCCGAATCGTAGGGAACCGTGATGAGGTCGATCCCGGTCACTTCTTCTCCCACGGCCACCGCCACGGCAGGACCACCTGGGCCGCTCCCCCGCCCCGGCGGACGGGTTCCGCGGCGGCCAGCCAGCGGCCGTCCGGCAGCCGTTCCACCCCGGTCGCGGCGCCGATCTCCGCCGGCGCGCTGGAGAACTCCTGGCCTCGCGCGCGCAGGTCCGCGGTTTCCGGCTGATCAAGGAATCCCGGTTCGACCTGGGCGTTGTTGGAGTTCCGCTGGGACGCCCGGGGCGCGGCGATCGCGTCCACCAGCGAAAGCCCGCGGTCGAGGCGGCCGGTGAGCACCTGCAGCGCCGTGGTGATGATCGAGGCGCCACCCGGCGAACCGACCGCGAGCAGCGGTTTCCCGTGCTGCAGCACGATGGTCGGCGACATCGACGAGCGCGGCCGCTTGCCGGGGCCGGGCAGGTTCGGATCGGGCACGCCCGGGGTCACCGGGGTGAACGAGAAGTCGGTGAGCTCGTTGTTCAGCAGGAACCCGCGCCCGGGCACCACGATCCCGCTGCCGCCCTCCTGCTCGATGGTCAGCGTGTAGGCGACCACGTTGCCCCAGCGGTCGGCGACCGTGAGGTGCGTGGTGTTCTCGCCCTCGTACGGGGTCGGCGCGGGCGTGGCCCCGGCCGCGCACGGCTGGGGGTTACGCGGATCGGCGGGCGGGACCGGGCTGTCCAGCGCCTGCTTGGGGTTGATCAGGCACGCCCGGGTGTCCGCGAAGCGCTGGCTGAGCAGTTCGGCGCTGGGCACGTCGACGAACTTCGGGTCCCCGATCCACTGGTTGCGGTCGGCGAAGGCCAGCCGGGTGGACTCCAGGAAGTAGTGCAGGTAGTCGGCCTTGCTGAGCTTGCCGAGGTCGACGTTCTCCAGGATGTTCAGCGCCTCACCGACCGTCAGGCCACCCGAGGAGGGCGCGGGCATGCCGTACACGTCCCGGCCGCGGTACTCGGTTTTCGCGGGTGCGCGTTCCTCGGTGCGGTAGGCGGCGATGTCGGCGGCGGTCAGCTTCCCGGGCCGCACCCTCAGGCCCGCGGCCGGGTCGACCGGCGGCCGCCGCACGGCCTGCGCGATCTCGGCGGCGAGCGGGCCGCGGTACAGGGCGTCGGCGCCGGTCGCGGCGAGCTGGGCGTAGGTCGCGGCGAGGTCCGGATTGGTGAACGTGCTGCCGATCGCCGGTGGCGCCCCGCCGGGCAGGTAGAGCGAGCGGGTCGACGGGAAGGCCGAGAACCGCTTGGCGTTGTTGGCGATCTGGGTGTGGAACGTCCTGTCGACGGTGAATCCCTTGCGCGCCAGCTGTTCGGCGGGTTTGAGGACCTTCGTCAGCGGTTGCGTGCCCCACTTCCGCAGCGCGTCGCGCCAGGTCGCCGGGGTACCCGGGGCGCCGACCGACAGGCCGCTGGTCACCGCCTCGTCGAACGGGATCGCCTTCCCGTTCTCGGTCAGCAGGTTCTCGTCCGCGGTCGCGGGGGCCGTCTCCCGGCCGTCGAGCGTGTGCACCTGGCCGGTGCGGGCGTCGTAGTAGACGAGGAATCCGCCGCCGCCGATGCCCGCGGAGAACGGATCGGTGACGCCCAGCGCGGCCGCGGTCGCCACCGCCGCGTCGACGGCGTTGCCGCCCTCGCGCAGCACCCGCGTGCCGATCGCGCTCGCGTCCGCGTCGATGCTGGAGACCGCGCCCAGGTAGCCCACGGCCTCCGGCGACTTCGGGCGTGCCGGCGCGGCGGAAGCGGTGCCGGCGGGGATCAGCAGGGCGGCCGCGGCGACCACCACCGCGACCCGGCGGATTCTTTGCGGTACGGGCATTTCGGCAGTCTGTCACGCCGAAGTGAGCTCGGCGAGCAGCTTTTGGGAGTAGTTGCGGCCGGTGATGATGGTTCCGGCCGTCTCGCCGGGCAGGTCGTGCTGGAGCAGGGCGGCGAATCCGGCCACCGCGGACGGTTCCAGGAGCATGCCGAGCGTGTCCCGGGCCAGGCGCAGGCCCTCGACGAGGAATTCCTCGCCGACGAGCACCATGTCGTCGACGTACTCGCGGGTCCACCGCACCGACACCGGAACCGGGACGCGGACCGCGATGCCGTCGGCCGAGGTGTGCGCCGCCTCGGTCGAGATCGGCCGCCCGGCGCGCCAGCTGCGTTCCATCGCGGGCGCGCCGGCCGCGCAGATCCCGATGACCCGGGTCCGCGGCGAGTGTGCCCTGAGGTAACGGCCGATCCCGCTGATCAGCGAGCCGTTGCCGACCGGGACGAGGATCGTGTCCAGGCCGAGCGGGGCGAGTTCGGCCGCGATGGTGCCCGCGCCCTCGGCGATCGCCGGGGCCTCGCCGTCCTCGACGAACAACCGGCCGGGTTCGCGGGCGTACTCGCGGGCGGCGTCCTTCGCGGCGTCGAAATCGGCGCCGACCTGGCGGACGTCCGCGCCGAGCGCCCGCATCCGGGCGACCTTGCCCGGGTTGGCGTTCGTCGCGGTGAAGACGGTGACCAAGCTGTCGCGCTTGGCGCCCGCGTAGGCGATGCCCTGGCCGAAGTTGCCGGCCGAGGCGCAGACGACCTCCTGCCCGCCCTCGACGCCGTGCAGGTAGTAGTCGGTGCCGCGGCCCTTGAAGCTGCCCAGCGGGTTGAGGGTCTCGATCTTGACCACCAGTTCCCGGCCGAGGCGCTCGGACAGCGTCGGCTCGCGGAACTGCGGCGTGTTCCGGAAAGCGGGCTCGACGACCCTGGCCGCTTCCTCGATGTTCCCCAGGGACAACTCGGTCATGTGTTCATCGTATACGATGTGCGGATGGCGGTCAGGAACACGCTTCAACTCGGTGACCCGGTGTTGCGCACGCCGTGTGCCGAGGTCGGCGATCCGGCGGCGCCCGAGGTCGCCGCGGTGGTCGCGGATCTGCGGGACACGCTCGCCGACTGGGTGCGGCGCACGACCTACGGCCGGGGCATCGCCGCGCCGCAGATCGGGGTGTCGCGGCGGCTGGTGTACCTGGACTTCGACGGCCCGCTGCCGATGGTGAACCCGCGGATCGTCGGCCGCTCGGACACCGGCTGGACGCCGTGGGACGCCTGCCTGAGCTTTTCGGTGGAGATCTTCTGCCGGGTCAATAGGTCGGTCTGGGTCGACGTCGAGTACTCCGGGCTCGACGGGCGGCGGCGGGTGATGCACGCCGAGGGCGAACTCGGCGAATTGCTGCAGCACGAGCTCGACCACCTCGACGGCATTCTCGCGGTGGACCGGATGACCGACGTGTCGACGTTGTGCATGCGCGGCGAATTCGAGCGGCGGCACCGCGACGAGAGCCCGTACCGGCGATGATCGAACCCATCGCGCGCGCGGAACCGTTGCGGGAGGCGGTGTACGGCCGGATCGTCGGGTTGTTCTGGTCGGGGCGGTATCCGCCGGGCACCGCGCTGACCGAGGCGGCGCTGGCGCGGGAGCTCGGGGTGTCCCGCACACCGGTGCGCGAGGCGCTGCTGCGGCTGCAGGCCGAGGGGGTGCTGGACGCGACCCTCGCGCGCGGGTTCACCGTCCGCCCGCTGCGGGTGCGCGAGGCGGAGGAGCTGTACCCGATCCTGGCGGCGCTGGAGTCGCTCGCGGTCCGGACGGCGACGGTTCCCGGGGATCTCGGCGAGCTGGAGCGCCTGCTCACCGAGCTGGAATCGTGCCCCGATCCGGTGCGGCGCTGGCAGCTCGACTCGGCGTGGCACGCGGGACTGGTCGCCGCTTCCGGCAACGAGCAGCTGATCGCGCTGGTTTCCCGGGTGCGGACGAGCCTGTCCCGGTACGAGCTGACCTACATGCGCGAGACCCCTGTCCGGGCGGACGCCGATCGGCAGCACCGCGCGATCCTGGCCGCCTTCGCCGCGGGCGATCTCCCGGCCGCCGCCGACCTGCTCACCACCCACTGGCACCACGGCCAGTCGTCAATCGTCACCTGGCTCCGAAACATGTCATGAGGGGTCCCCTTCTGACACCGGGTGTCATGAGGGGACCCCTCCGGACAGTTCGGGGACGGGTCAGATGAGGTTCAGCGGGTCGAGTTGCACGCGGGCGGGGTCGGCTTCCTTGCGGGCGACCCGGCCCGCCTGGGCGTGGGCCAACGCGGCGGCGAGGGTCCGCCCGTCGCCGCGGGGCACCCGGATCAGGGCGCGTTCCCGTTCCGACCGGCCGTCCTCGTCGAGGTCGCCGAGCGGCACCGGGCCGAGCACCTCGCCGGACTCCGGCAGGTCCAGTTCGCCCAGCAGTCCCGCCACCGCGTCCGGGGTGCCCTCCACACTCGCCATCCGCACCGCGGGCGGGAACCCCAGTTCCCGGCGTTCGGCGAGTTCGTTCTGCGCGTGCCAGCCCGGATCCCACCGCACCAGCGCCTGCACCGGGGCGAGGCCGGCTTCCGCGCCGACCACGACCCGGCCGTCCGACCGGACCAGGGCCGCGGCGGCCATCCACCGGCGCAGCGTCTCCTCGGCGGCCCGCAGATCCTGGCGGCCCAGCAGCGCCCAGCCGTCCAGCAGCAACGCGGCCCCGTACCCGCCTTCGGCCACCGGTTCCGCGCCGGGCGTGCACACCACGAGCGTGGGCCGCCCGGGCACCTGGGCGAGCACCTCCTGCGCGCCCGAGGTGCGCACCGGCGTCCCCGGGAACGCCCGGCCGAGTTCCTCCGCGGTCCGCTTCGCACCGACGACCACGGCCCGCAACCGCACCGATCCGCAGGCCGCGCACCGGTAGTTCGCGTCGGGCACCCCGCACCAGCGGCAGATCGGCGGGCGGGCCCGGCCGTCGTCGGTACCGCCGGGCAGCGCGAGCGGACCGGCGCAGCGGCGGCAGTGCGCCGGGGTCCGGCAGTGCCCGCACGCGAGCGCCGGAACGTATCCCCGGCGGGGCACCTGCACGAGCACCGGGTGGCCGTCGGCGAGCGCCTTGCGGGCCGCCTCGAACGCCACCGACGGCAGCCGGGCCGCCTTGGCCGCCTCGTCCCGGGCGAGGTCGAAGTCCTCACCGACCGGGGTCACCCGAGGCGCTGCCGCGCGCAGTTCGTCCCGCCCGGCGAGCACCGGATGCGCCCAGCCGGTTTCCACCAGCAGCTGCGCCTCCGCGGTGCGGCTGAACCCGGCCACCAGCAGCGAGGCCTGCGCCGCGTGCGCCCGGAGCATGAGCACGTCCCGCACCTGCGGATACGGCATATGCGGATCGACGTGCAGATCGTCGCCGTCGTCCCAGACGGCGAACAGCCCGGGGTCGGCGATCGGCGCGAACATCGCCGCACGCGTGCCCACCACGGCCCGGACCGCCTGCCGCGAAACCGCCAGCCACCGCCGGTACCGCTCGGCGGGCCCCAGATCCGCGGACAGGGACACGACGGCGTCCTCGCCGATGAGCCGCGCGCACGCCGCGTGCAACCGGGTGAGGTCGCGATGATCGGGTACCACCAGCAGCGCCCCGCGCCCGGTGGCCGCCACGGTCGCGGCCGCTTCGGCGAGCCGGACCGGCCAGTCCTCCCCGGGCAGCGCCTGCCAGACGGCGTTCGCGGGCCGCTTCGCCCGCAACGCCTCGACGAACGCCGCACCCCGCTGGTACCGCTGCCACCCGTGTTCATCCGGCGACTCCGGCACCGCGGCGGGCGCACGCGCGGGCTCGCCCTCGGCCTTCGCGTGCCGCGGCGGGATCGCCAGGCGCAGCACGTCGATCATCGAGCCGCCGTAGCGCTCGGCCACCGTGCGGGCCAGTGCCGCCAGCTCCGGGCTCAGCACGGGTTCGCTCGAGGTCACCCGCTCCAGGAAGGCGAGTTTGCCGTCGTGGTCGGTGGTGTCGGCGCGTTCGAGCAGGAAGCCGTCGACGAGCTGCCCGGCGAACCGCACCCGCACCCGGCACCCCGGGACCGCGGCCTCGTCGAGTTTCTCCGGCACGTGGTAGTCGAAGGTGCGGTCCAGATGAGCGAGCGGGACGTCCACGATCACCCGCGCGACCGGCCGGTTCGCGGCGGGCTGCTGCTGCCCCTTCCGCTCGGCCGCCTCGGACCTCGCCCGGCCCTTGCGGGCACGCTGCGGCTTCCCCTGGGCGCGCCCGCGCTGAGCGGCGCTCTTCGGGGGCGGGGTGACCTCGGGGATCTCCCACAGCGGTGTCGTTTCCGGGCGGTTCACCCCCCGATCTCTACCAGACCCCGCCGACCGGCCCGGCGCGGTGCCCCGAACGGGCCGCTCGGGGCGCCGCGCGCCGGGTGATCAGGCTCCGGCCGCCGTGCGGAGGTTGTCGGCGCGGTCGGTGTTTTCCCAGGGCAGGTTCAGCTCGGGCCGCCCGA
>NZ_VTHK01000035.1 GCF_009765355.1 Amycolatopsis anabasis
TCGGGGCGTTGAAGGTACCGAACGCCGCATTGGGTACCTCCGAGCACCACCACCCGCCCAAGCACTCACGACTCCGCCAGATCGGTGCGCAGGATTCCGAACAGCACCACGTCCCGCCGTTGCCCGCCGCGCAGCCGGGCGCCGCGGAGCACGCCTTCCCGCCGGAAACCGGCTGCCTCCACCGCGTGCTGCCGGGCCAGGTCGTCCACGTCGACGCCCGCCTCCACCCGGTCGAGCCCGGTGGTGGCGAACAGGTGCCCGACCAGCAGCCGCAGTGCGGTGGCGTCCACGCCGGGTGTGGCACCGAGGCGCCAGGCCGAGCAGCCGAGCGTGCCGCCGTGGTCGACGACCTGCCAGGTGACCAGCCCGAGCACGCGCCCGGTGTCCGGGTCGAGCACCGCGCCGCGGCGTGCCGGGGGGAGAGCCGAGGGCGACAGGTCCCGGTCGGGGTCGGGTGCGAAGCTGTCGGGGGCGACGCGATCTCCCGGCAAGGCTTCCGCGAGCACCGTCCCGTCGCGCCGCCCGAGGACGGCCCGTTCGCGGGCGGGGCGGTCCAGGTCCGAGCGCAGCAGGCTGTAGTACACGACGTCTCGGCGTTGCCCGCCGCGTCGCACGACGCCCCGGAGCACGCCTTCGCGGTGGAAACCGGCCGTTTCCAGCCCGCGCCAGCCGGGCAGGTTGCCCGCGTCGACGGTGGCCTGCACCCGGTCCAGTCCGGTGGTGTCGAACAAGTACCGGGCCAGCAGCAGGCCCGCGGCGCTGCTCAGCCCGCGCCGGCGCGCGGCGGGCAGCAGTTTGATGCCGATGTTCCACGCCATGCTGGACAAGGTCGGTCCGTGGGTGACCGGGCGCCAGCTCACCCTGCCCAGCAGCGCACCGGTCGTGGTGTCGACGATCGCCGCCCAGAACCGGGGGACCTCCACCGGAACCGGACGGTCATCCGGATCGAGATCGAACGTCGCGTCCCCGAGCGCGTCGATCGCTTCGCGCTCACCGTCGAGCAGGCCGGCGATGGCGACGTGCGCATCGCTGGCGAGGACGGTCCGCTCGGCCAAGGTCATGGCTTGCGCTTCACAGGTCGCGGTGGTCGAACACGCGCCGGGTTTTCCCCTCGCTGCGCGGCAGGGTGCCGGGCTCGAGGAGATCCAAGTCGACGCGCAGGCCGATCCGGTCGCGTAGCCGCCGTTCGAGCACTTCGCCGAGTCCGGGCTCGCCGGTGGCCTCGACCCGGATGGTGAGCGAGTCCCGGCCGTTCGCGTCGCGATCGATGTGCGCCTGGAACTCCGGCCCCGCGCCCGGCAGGTCGGCGAGCACGGTGTCGACCTGCATCGGGACGAAGATGACCCCGCGCACCTTGACCTGGTCGTCCGACCGGCCTTGGATCCGGCCGATGCGCGGGTACGGGCTCCCGCACGGGCAGGGGTCCGGGTACCGGTACGACAGGTCCCGAGTGCGATACCTGATCAGCGGTGTGGCTTCCTTGTTCAGCGTGGTCACCACGATTTCCCCGGCCACGCCCGGCGGAACCGGTTCGAGCGTCTCCGGATCGATGATCTCCACGTGGTAGTGGTCGCTCCAGACGTGGATGCCGTCGTGGCGCGAACATTCGGCGCCCGTGCCGGGGCCCCACAGTTCGGTCAGCCCGTAGAGGTCGAATGTCTCGATGCCGAGCAGCGATTCGATCCGGGCGCGAGTCGCCTCGCCCCAGCGTTCCCCGCCGGTGATCGCCACCCGCAGCGCGAGTTCCGGGCGCAGGCCGCGCTTTTCCACGAGTTCGGCCAGCAGCAACAGGTACGACGCCGTGGCGCTCAACGCGGTGCTGCGCAACTCGCGCAGCATCTCCAGTTGCAGTTCGGTATTGCCCGGTCCGGTGGGCACGGCCATCGCGCCGAGCCGCTCGGCGCCGGTCTGGAACCCGATTCCCGCCGTCCACAGGCCGTAGCCGACCGCGACCTGGATCCGGTCGTCGGCCGTCAGGCCCGCATAGCGGTAACACCGGGCCTGCATATCCGCCCAATCGTCCACGTCCCGTGCCGTGTATGCGCAAATGGTGCGCCGACCGGTGGTGCCGGACGAGGAATGCACCCGCACGATCCGATCCGGGGTGACCGCGGCGTAGCGCAGCATCCCGGTCTCCCGGAGTTCCTCCTTCGTGGTGAACGGCAACTCGGCCAGATCTTCGGGATGGCCGATCGTCCGGGGAGTCACTCCCGCCGCGGCCAGTTTTTCCCTCAGGTAGGCCGATCCGGAGGTGACTCGGGCCAGCATCGAACGTAAGACCGCCGGATCCGGTTCGGCAACGGCTGTCGGCATCGCACCTTCATACCGCAAGATCACATTGTTTTGGCGGAGCGGGAAAGCGAAAAGCCCGAGCGGAGTAGCCCGTATTCAGCCGGATGAAGGAAAACGGCGCCGGGGGAATAGCGGCTACCGCGCGGCGGGCACCGCCGCCGTTCGCGCGCGTTGCCAGCCAGCGGCGGCACCGGCGCCCGCCACGACGCCGAGTGCGGCGAAGGTGGCGATCGCGGTCGACGGCGTGGTCAGTTCGGCGACGGCACCGGCGAGCGCGATGCCCGCTCCTTGCGCGGCACGCAGAATCGCCGTGGCCAGACCGTAGGCTTGGCCGCGCCTTTCCGCCGGCACCGTCCGGGTGAACGTCGCGACACCGACCGCGTCGTATCCGGAGAGCAGGCCGCACAGCAGGCAAAGCCCCGCCGTGATCCACAGGCCCGGCGCCAGCGCGATCGGCAGCAGAACCGCGCTGGTAGCCACGGCCAGCGGGCCCAGCAGCCGCAGTCGCCACGCCGGCCGCACCATGCGGGTGATCAGCACGGCCCCGAGTGCGCTGCCCGCCGGGGTGGCCGCCAGCAGCACGCCGACCGCCGCCGTGCTCACGCCGATCTCGGCGGCGTACGGCACGGCCAGTGCGGTGGGCACCGTGTGGAAGCCGATCAGGCACGCGATCGCGACCAGATACCGCAGCCGCCGATCCCGCCACACCAGCTGGGCACTCGTGCCGAACGCGGCCAGCACCGTCGGCTGCCCGGTTTCGCGCGCCGGGGAAGGGTGTGGTCCCACACCCACCGCGATCAGCGCCGCCGACCCGGCGAACGTCGCCGCGTCGATCAGCAACGCCCAGCCGGTACCCAGCCACGCGACGAGCGGGGCGCCCAGGGAATACCCGCCGAGTGAGCCGAGCTGAAGCGTCATGAACATGATGCCCATGCCGACTTCGAGCCGGTCGGCGACGAGGACCCGGGGGAGAATCGCGGCGCGGGCGGCCTTGAACGGCGCCCCGACGAGTTGCACCGCCACCAGCAGCAGACCGAGTGCCCAGAGCGGAATTCCGGGAATCGCCATCGCCGAAACCAAGGCCGCCCGGCACAGGTCGCACGCCACCATCAGGGCACGGCGTGCGCACCGGTCGGCCAGCCCGGCCAGCAGTGGTCCGCCCAGCAGTTCGGGGACGAACGTCAGGGCGTAGGTCAGCGCTGCCAGCGCCGGTGAGCCGGTGCGGTCGAATACCAGCACCGCCAGCGCGACCCGCGCCAGCTGGTCACCGACGATCGACAACAGGTGCGAGAGGAACAGCGCCCGGAACTCCCCGGCGGCGAACACCTCGCGATAGCCGGCCGTCACCGGCCACTACCCCGCCGAGGACCGAATGACGTATTCGGATACTCGCGTGTCGGGTGCACCGTTCCAACCAATGCGCGAATCAGCGGCCGGGCGCCCCATTTTACCGCCGGACGCCGCTACGCCGTGAAGAAATCGACGAGTGCGCGGGCAATCCGGCCCGGGGCGTTCTCCGTGGGGATGTGGTCCGCTTCCGGGATGCGCAGGAGCGTGGTGCGCGGGATCTCCGCGGCGAACTTCTCGGCGTACTCCACTTTCTCGAAGCCGTCGTCCTCGCCCCAGATCAGCAACTTGGGCGTCGTGGACCGCCGCAGCGCGGGAACGAGATCAAGGGTGTAGCGGCTTTCGGCCGCGCCCGCCAGGGCCAGCCAGGAGCGGCGGACCCGCGGATCGGTCCACGGATCCAGATATTCGGCGACCAGCTCCTCGGTGGCGGCACCGGCCAGGGCCGCTCCCACGGCTTGTCGCCGGGCGGCGAGAAGTTCGGTCGCCGCGGCGGCTTCCGGGTCCCGGAACCGGGCCACGTGGGGCGCCGGCCAGGAGTCGTAGAGGACCGAGTTGACCAAGGCGAGCCGGGACACCTCCAGCCGTTCGCGGGCGAGGAGATGCTGGGCGATGGCGCCGCCGATGTCATGGCCCGCCACGGCGATCGGCCCGGAGATCTTCAGCGCGGACGCGAATCGCGCCACCCAGTCCGCGAGGGCCGGGACCGTGGCCGTTTCCCGGGTCAGCTCGCCTCCGGAACGCCCCAGCCCGGGGAGATCGACCGCGAGGGGCCGCAGCCCCGCCTCCGCGAGGCGGCCCAGCACCGGAAGCCACACCCGGCTCCAATAGGTCCCGTGCAGCAGCAACACGGCCGGGCCGTCCTGCCCCGCGGTCAGGTAGCTGGCCGGTTCGCCGTCGACCTGGACCGCGGTCCGCAGCACGCCCGTTTCAGTGGTTTCGCTCATGGGACCACTGTGACCGGAGCCAGCCTCCCCGCCGAGAGTCCAAAAAGACACCTATGGGTACATTCTTGTCATGCGCCGTCATCGAGTGGTGGCCCTGCTCAACCCGCCCCAGTCGCCCTTCGAACTCGCCTGTGCCGCCGAGGTTTTCGGCACCGTCCGCGAGGACGTACCGGCCCACTACGACTTCCGGATCTGCGCCGAGCGCCCCGGCCCGCTGCGGACCACCGTCGGCTACCCGATCCTCGTCGACGCGGGGCTGGCGGCCCTGCGGGCGGCGGACACCGTGCTCATCCCCGGCTGGCAGCCGCCCGGCGCACCCGCGCCGCGGGCCGTCACCGAGGCGCTGCGGGCCGCCCACCGGCGCGGGGCGCGGATCGTCGCCATCTGCACGGGGGCGTTCGTCCTCGCCCAGGCCGGACTGCTCGACGGCCGCCGCGCCACCACCCACTGGCGCCACACCGCCCAACTCGCCGCCACCTTCCCCGAGGTGCGGGTGGACCCGGACGTGCTCTACGTGGACCACGGCGACGTGGCGACCAGCGCCGGAACCGGTGCGGGCATCGACCTGTGCCTGCACCTCGTACGTTCCGACCACGGCGCGGCGTACGCCGCCCAGATCGCCCGGAACATGGTGCTGCCGCCACACCGGGAGGGCAGCCAGCTCCAGTACGCCGCACAGCCCGTCCCGGCCAAGGCGGACGAGTCGTTGGCGCCACTGCTGGAGTGGGCCACCGCCCGGCTCGACGCCCGGCTGACCGTCGACCGGCTCGCCGAACGCGCCGGGCTGTCGAGCCGGACGCTTGCCCGGCGGTTCACCGAACAGCTCGGCACCAGCCCGGGACAGTGGCTGCTCGGCCGGCGCCTCGACGCGACACGGGTGCTGCTGGAACGGACCAACCTGCCGGTGGAAGCCATCGCCACCCGGGTCGGCCTCGCCTCGGCGGTCAACCTGCGCCGCCGCTTCCGGGCCCACTTCGGCACCACCCCCGGCGCCTACCGGCGGACCTTCGGCGAAACCCGGTAGGCGGCGATCCGCCCGGTCGCGGAGTTACCCGTGGCAGCTTCCGGTCAGGCTCCGGGGGAACGGTCGCCTCCTCCCTACCTTGCCTGGCATGCGTACTTCTCCCCGGCTGCTCGCGGCCATCCTGGTGGCGATCGGCCTGGCGCTGCCCGCCTGCGGTTCCGCCGACGCGCCGGATCCCAAGCCGAACCTCCTCATCGAGTACTGGCAGTCGGCCGCGGTCAAGAACGACCGCCTGCCCGGCTACGGCTCCGCCCCCGGGGACCGCCAGGCCAACCTCGCGGCCTACTACTCTCCCGAGCAACTGCTGTCCCGGCTGCTGAGCGTGTTCACCTGCACCGACGAGCCGCTCGACACCGAGCGGCAGGGCGGTGACTCCTTCGACACCTCCTGCGATCTCAACGCCGCGGTCCGTCGCGCGGTGCGGGAAGCCGGTGGCGACCCCCAGCACGTCTCCGGCCGCGTCGCGCTGGTCAAGCACCCGGACGGCGCCCTGGAACTGATGACCCTGTTCATCGCCAACGCCAAGGTGATCGACGCCAACGGCGAAACCTACTCCGGCCTCGACGAGTTCCGCGCGGGCAACGATCTGCTCGATTCGGACGACGTGATCCTGGTGCCGCGCGAGCTCACCCAGGTGACCGGAGAGAACCAACTCGTCACGGTCTACGGCCATACCCGGTGGGCGGGCTGGCCGTGGCTGCTCGGCAGTGGTGGCGCCCTGGCGCTGGTCGCCGTGCTGCTGCTGATCCGCCGGAAGGTGCGCCGTGCGCAGCAGCGGGGTGACCAGGAGCTGGGCACCGCTCCCGGTGCGCCCTGATCCGCGTCAGCCGAGGCAGGAGCGGACGGCCTCGGCCAGGTTCGCCGCCCGCGGGTCATCGGGCCGGTAGTTCCAGAGGTTCGTGACGTAGCCGAAGCCGACACCGGCATCGGGGTCCGCGAAGCCGATCGATCCGCCGGAGCCGGGGTGACCGAACGAGCCCGGCCCGACCATCGGCATCGGCCGGCAGGCCCGCATGAACCCGAGCGACATGTAGAAGGAGCGGTCAGCCGGGATGTTCAGCCCCGGCGGCAGGCCGTGCATCGGCGTCTTGTCGGTCTGGACGACCGTCGCCCGCTGGACCGTCGCCGGATCCAGCAGCCGCACCCCGTCGACGTCGCTCACCGTGGCGGCGTACATCCGGGCCAGCGATCGCGCGTCGGAGAGCATGTTCGCGGCCGGGAACTCCGCCGCGCGCCAGGCACGCGTGAAGAAGTATCCGGTCGTGTTGTCCAGGGCGCCGCCGAGTTCGCCGGCGCGGGCCTGGACCGAGCCCGGACTGTACATGGCTTTGACCCATGCGGTGACCGTGTCCGCGTCCAGCCCGGTGGTCTTGACCAATCCGGCGATCAGCTCCTCCAGGCTGAACGGAGCGGCGTCCTCGACCCGGGCGATCCGGTGCTCTTGTTTCTCCGGCAGCCCGATCCAGGCGCTCAGTCCGAGCGGGCGAGCGACCTCGTCGGCGAAGAACGTGCCGAGCGACTTGCCGGTGATCCGCCGCACGACCTCCCCGACCAGAAACCCGTAGGTGACGGCGTGGTAGACGTGCTCGGTGCCCGGCCGCCACAACGGCTTCTACGCCTCGAGCGCACGGATGACCGGGTGCCAGGCGCACGCCTGCTCGAAGGTCAGCGGCCCGTCGACGATCGGCAGACCGGCCTGGTGGGACAGCAACCAGCGGACCGGGATCTCCTCCTTGCCGCCCGCGCCGAATTCGGGCCAGTACTTGACCACCGGGGCGTCCAGATCCAGTTCACCGCGCTGTGCCAGCAGGTGGGCGCAGATCGCGGTAGCGCCTTTCGTCGTGGAGGCGACCCGGACGATGGTGTTCCTGCGCCACGGCTGGTGCGGCTCGCGACTGGCGAGGCCGCCCCACAGGTTGACCACCGGGCGGCCGCCCACGTAGACGCTGCACGCGGCGCCGATCTCGCCGGGCTTTCCCGCGAAGTTCGCGCGGAACGCGTCGGCGACCTTTCCCCAGCCGTGCTCGGCGCCGTTCTCGGCATCGTCACCACCGCTTCCGGAGGCGCTCGCGGAGGCGTCGCCCTGGCCGGTGAGGCCGGCGAGCGCACCGGCGCCCACCGCGCCCTTGAGCACGGTCCGGCGCCCGACGTGTCTCTGCCCGGGTGTCCCGCTTGTCGTGCCTGCCATGACGTAATCCTTTCTGCGGTTAGGAAATCCTGCGGCGGTAAGTGGCCGTGGCGAAGAGGTACGCGACGATGAGGATGCCGACGCACCAGGCGAGGGCGACCCAGATGTCGGTGCCGACCGGCTGCTCGGTGTACAGGGCGCGGATGGCGTTGACGATGGAGGTCACCGGCTGGTGCTCGGCGAACCAGCGCACCGGGCCGGGCATGGTGCCGGTGGGCACGAATGCCGAGCTGAGGAACGGCAGGAAGATGAGCGGGTAGGAGAACGCGCTCGCGCCGTCCGCGGACTTCGCGGTGAGGCCGGGGATGACGGCGAGCCAGGTCAACGCCAGGATGACCAGGATCAGGATGCCGGCGACCGCGAGCCACGCCGGCACTCCCGCCCCCGAGCGGAAACCCATGAGCAGGGCGACGCCCACCACGACCACGAGCGAGATCAGGTTGGCGACCAGCGAGGTCAGCACGTGCGCCCACAGCACGGCCGACCGCGCGATCGGCATGGACTGGAATCGCTCGAAGATGCCGCTCTTCATATCCAGGAAGAGCCGGAACGCGGTGTAGGAAATGCCCGAAGCGACCGTGATGAGCAGAATTCCGGGCAGCAGGTAGTTCACATAGGAATCCGACCCCGATTTGATCGCGCCGCCGAACACGTAGACGAACAGCAGCAGCATGGCGATCGGCGTGATCGCGGTCGTGATGATGGTGTCCACGCTGCGCGTGATGTGGCGCAGGGAGCGCCCCAGCAGGATGGCGGAGTCGCCGAAGAAATGCTTGGTCATCATCGTTCCTTACCGTCGGCGCCGACGAGGGAGAGGAAGACGTCCTCCAGGGTCGGCTGCTTCTCGACGTATTCGACCTTGGCGGGCGGGAGCAGTTGCTTGAGTTCGGCGAGGGTGCCGTTCACCAGGATCCGGCCCTCGTGGAGAATCGCGATCCGGTCGGCGAGTTGTTCGGCTTCGTCCAGGTACTGCGTCGTGAGCAGTACCGTCGTACCCCGGCCGGCGAGTTCCTTGACGGCCTGCCACACCTCGATGCGCGCCTGCGGGTCGAGCCCGGTCGTCGGCTCGTCGAGGAAGATGACCGGCGGATTCCCGACGAGGCTCATCGCGAGGTCGAGGCGGCGGCGCATACCTCCCGAATACGTCGACACCTTCCGCGCGCCCGCGTCGGTCAGCGAGAAACGCCGCAGCAGCTCATCCGCGATCGTCCCCGGATCCTTGAGGTGCCGCAATTTGGCGACCAGCACGAGGTTCTCCCGCCCGCTGAGGATTTCGTCGACGGCCGCGAACTGTCCGGTGAGGCTGATGGACTCCCGCACGTCCGCGGCCTGCGTGGCGACATCGAAGCCGTGGACGCTGGCCGTCCCCGCGTCGGCCTTGAGCAGCGTGGACAGGATCTTCACGGCCGTGGTCTTGCCCGCCCCGTTCGAGCCGAGCAGGGCGAAAATGCTGCCCCGCGCCACGTCGAAGTCCACGCCGCGCAACACCCGCAGTGTCTTGTACGACTTCTCCAGGCCCCGCACGTGGATCGCCGGGCGCTGGTCCTGATTGGTTGTCATCTGGATTTCACCTTCGAGATCAAGTCCCACTATTCAGTGGCACTGAGTACCGGTAGATAGTAGCACCGAGTAGTGGGCGCGGCGCAAGCTCGTCAGCCCGCGGACCGCCCGTCGCAGAACACCAGGTTGACCAGCCGCTGCTGCGCCTTCCGGGACGGCTCTTTGCTGGACAGCGCGGCGTCGTCCACATAGGTCACCGAGGCGGTCAGGGTCCTCTTCCCGTCGGGCGTGCTGTACATCAGCGCTCCGTAGCCCTGGACGCCGCCGTTGTGGGTGAGGAGGGTGACGCCGCAGCTCGGCTGCGGAAAGGGAGACGGTGAGCTGCCGTCCTGCACGAACAACCCGAGGCCGTAGCCGGGGCTCTTCGGGTGCGGCTTGCGCATCTCGGCCAGCAGCGGGGCCGGGAGGAGTTCGCCGCCCTGCAGCGCGGAGAAGAACTTTCGCAGATCCCGGGTGGTCGAGATCATCTCGCCGCCGGCGTGGATCCAGGAGGGGTTCTGGCGGGTGACGTCGACCGTCGTCCACTGCCCGGCGTCCTGGTACCGGTAGTAGCCGTGGGCGTGCGGCCCGGAGATCCCCGTCCGGGTGCCCGGCACCTCGGTGCCCGACAGCCCGAGCGGCCGCAGGATCCGCCGCGCTATCTCGTCGCCGTAGGAGGAGCTGCGGGTGACCTTTTCGATCAGCAGCGCCGCCAGCGTGTAGTTGGTGTTGGAGTAGCTCCAGTCCGTCCCCGGCGCGAACCGGGGCGGCCTGGACAGCGCGAACCGGGCCAGCTCCTCCGGCCGGTAGGTGTGGAACCGGTTGTCCACCCACTCCTTGCCCGACCACGGGATCCCCGGCACGACCGTTCCGTCGGGGTACTGCTCGCCGGTGTAGTTGAACAACCCGCTGGTGTGCTGCAACAGCATCCGCACCGTGATCCGCCGGTCCAGGCCGTACTCCGGCAGGTAGTCGGCCGCCGGGTTGTCCAGCCCGACCTCGCCCGCGGCCACCAGTTGCAGCACCACGGTCGCGACGAACGTCTTGGTGTTGCTGCCGATCCGGAACCGCCCGTTCGTCGGCGGCTTCGCGGTCTCGCCCAGCTCGCGCACCCCGGCACTGCCGGCCCAGTCGCCCCGCTGATCGTGCACGCGCAACTGCACCCCGGTGAAACCGGAATCGACGATCTCCTGGAGGGCCGCCCGCAGCTCCGGGCGATCCTGCCCGGCCCCGCTGTCCGCGGTGGCCACCCCGGGTTGGGCCGCCCCGGCCAGCAGCGCGGCCGCCAGTGCCGTGACCCCCGCTCGCCGGAAGGCCCGCGGCATCCGGCCCCTGTTGTCGGTATCCCTGGTCCTTGAACTGATCATGGCGGCCACGATCACCGACCGCCTTGACGCCGAACAGTCACGGCGCTGACACCGCGCCTGACACGGGGACTCGTCAGATCTCTTCGCGTTCCACGTGGTCGAGGTGCGTGTCGGCGACCGGCCTGGTGTGCAGCGCGTCGAACTCCGTGACGTCGCGAAGCACGAAGGTCGGCACGTCCGGCGCCTTGGCCGCGCGGCAGCGGTGGAAGGCGGCGCCGTCGACATCGTCCAGCACGAAGGCCGGGCGCAGGTCGGGGGTCAGGAAGTTCACCCGCACGTTGTCCATTTCGATGCGCTTGGCGTGCCGGATGTAGCAGCCGTAAGCGGGCAGGATGCCGAATATCGCCGGTTCGGGAGCGACGTCGGCTCGTTCGGGGACGGCGAAGGGTTCGCGGCGGCCGGGTATCGCGAAGGTCTTGTTGATCAGTTCCGGTGGTTGCTCGGTGGCCTCGGTCATCGACAGTCCGCCCCGGAAGTTGACGCGGACGTCTCGAATGGACACATCCTCGACGTGGTGCCCGGGTATTCCGGTGATGACGGCGGCATATCGGGGATCGGCGTTGTGCACGGTGACGTTGCTGATGGTGACCCGCCGGAGCGCGCCGACGGGCAGGCCCGGCGGGCCGCTCATCCTGGCGCCGAGGCGCAGGAAGATCGGGGAGTTGACGATGTCCCGCATGGTGATGGCGTTGATCGTGACGTCCTCGAGGACTCCACCGTCCACAGTGTCCAGTGCGATTCCCCGGCAGCGATCGAAGAGCACGTTGCTGATGGTGATGTTCTTGAACCCGCCCACCGACTCGGTGCCGAACTTCACGCGGCCGAACGGCCCGTCCCCGTCCCAGGACGCCGGGTTGTCGCGGGTGAAGGTGCCCGCGGCGAGGCTGCCGACGTCGTAGCCGCTGACCAGGCAGTTGGCGATCGTCACGTTCTCGGTCGCCCGGGCGAACCCGAGCGCGTAGGAGCTCTTGAGCGCGATCCCGTCGTCGTTGAACGTGTTGGCCGTGACGTCGGAGACGCGCACGTTGCGGCAGCAGTCGACGTTGATGCCGTCCCGGAGCGTGTCGATCGTGACATCGTTGATCGTCAGGTTGTCGACGCCGGTCGCCAGGATCGCGATGTGCCCTCTGCCGACGATCGTCACGTCCCGGATCGTGACCTCGCGGCAGAGTTTGAGCGCGATCGCTTTGTCGCCCGCGCCGCGGGGGCTGTTGTGCTCCATGCGGGGAATCAGGCCGTTCCCGTCGATGCGGCCGGGCCCGAGGAGGGAGATGTTCTCCAGGTTCTCGCCCCAGATGAGGCTTGCCCGCCAGTGGCTGTGCCCGAAGTCCTGGTATGTGTTGCCGGCGCCGGCGCCCGGCGGGTCGTAACCACCGGCCGGTGTCGGGGTGGCGCCGAGCAGGGTGGCGCCGTGGTCGAAGTAGAGCGCGACGTTGCTCTTCAGGCGCACGGTGTAACTGGCGTAGGTACCGGCGGGGAAGTAGACGGTGCCGCCACCACCGGCGGCCGCGGCCTCGATCGCGCGGTTGATCGCCGGCGAGTCGATGCTCGTGCCGTTCCCGCGCGCGCCGTAGTGGCGCACGTCGTAGCGCTGACCAGGTACCGCCGCGCTGGCGGCACTGCCGGCGGCGGTGATCGGCACCGCGGCGACCACCCCCGCGAGCAGGGCCTTGCGGCGGTTCAACGATCCGGCCATGAATTCGTCCTTTCGCACTGCGCGGCGGCGCGAGTTACACACTCGGACACGCGAGTCCCCCGTTCCGGACGTGCGAGTTCCCCATTTCGGGACACCGAGTTCCCCATTTCGGTAGGCAGGTCCCGCAGGGAGACCAGGAAGTACGCGGCCAGCGCCGAAGCCCAGAGCCACCCGGCCACCGCGGCGAGGTGGAGTGCCGGGCTTTCCAGCGCCGGGGCCCTGGTCGCGGCCAGCAGCGCCGCCAGCGCCACCCCCGTGCCGCCGCAGTAACCGGCCCAACCCCGGTTGCCCCGCACCGCGAACCGGCGGGCGAACACGGCGCACGCGCCGATCAGCGACCCGAACGCCAGCACCGCGCCGGCACCGTGGAGGACGTGGTGCCAGCTGGCCGCCACGGGCGCCGGAATCCCCGGCGGGTAGCCGTTTCCCGGGTCCCGGACGAAAACCCCGGCGACGATCAGGCCGAACCCGTGGCCCGCGAGCGGCAACGCCCCGGCACGCATCCGGCGGCGACGCAGCCCGGCCGCGAAGGCCAGGTTCAGCAGGCCGGTGACCACGAAGTTGGTGACCTGGAGCCAGCCGAGGCCGCCGAGGCTCAGCAGGCTGAGCGGATGCCGTCCCGGATCGAAACCGGTGCGGGTGGCCTCCTGCAGCGCGACCACGACCAGGAACCACGGTCCGGCCACGGCGCCGCAGCACAGCAGCACGCTGGTCATTCGCTGGTGTCCCGTGGTGCACATCGCCGTGGCCGCCTCCTCGTCGGTGGCAGCCATTCCAGCCGGAGGCACGGGTGCGACGGCAGTGCGCAAAGTCATGAGCCGGCTTGACGAACGCCAGCGGAGAACATGACTTTCCTCAGGTCTCGTACCTGGGCACACTGCGTACGGTGTAACCCGTGACCCGACGGGACGCCCTGTTCGACGCGCTGGCGATGGCGGTGGCCGTGTCGCTCGTGGCCGTGTCGCTGCTGGGCCCGCCGAGCAACGCCGCGTACGGCCCGGCGGGCATCGCGGTGGAATGCGCCGCGCTCGGCCTGCTGCCGTTCCGGCGGCGGGCGCCGCTGCTGACCGGCTGGCTGCTCGCGGCGTCCGCGGTCGCCATGGCCGTGGTGGAGGCGATCGCGCCGGGCACCCTGGTGCACACCGGCATGACCCCCTTGGTGCCGCTCGCGGCGACGCCGTTCCTCGCCTACAGCGCCCTGGCCTTCGCCGCCGACCAGCGCGTTGCCCTGGCGCCGGTCGCGATCCTGGCGATCGTCGCGGCGCGCCCGTGGGAACCGACCGGCCCGGGGGTCACGCAGGCGTTGCTGATCACCGCCGCCCCCGCGCTGCTGGGGATGTACCTGTCCGCGCGCCGGCGGCTCGTCACGGAGGCGCTGGCCGCGCAGCGCGCCCGGCTCGCCGCGGAAATGCACGACACCATCACCCACCGGCTCAGCCTGATCGTCCTGCGGGCCGGGCTGCTGGGCATGACCGCGCGCGATGCGGAGACCCGCGCCGCGGCGGCGGAACTGCGTGCCGCCGGCTGCCAGGCGCTCGAGGAACTCCAGGAAGTGGTGCACGTCCTGCACGACGAGAGCGGCGATTCGATACCCACGAGGCACTCGCCGGCGCCGGTGCCCGAGCTGGCGCCGCTGATCGCGGAGTCCCGATCCGCCGGTGTCGCGGCACAACTGGTCGAGGAGGGCGATCCGGCCGCGGTCGCGCCGGTGATCCGCCGCACCGCGCACCGCGTCGTCCAGGAAGCGCTGACCAACGTCCGCAAGCACGCACCCGGTGCGGCGGTCCGGGTTCGGGCGCGGTACGGCGGCGACGGCGTGCACGTCACCGTGCACAACACCGGCTCGACGCGGGCCGCCGATCCCGCGCTGGCCGCGACGGGCTCCGGCACCGGGCTGCACAACCTGCGCCAGCGCGTGGAAATGATCGGCGGCACCCTGCACACCGGCCGAGCCACCGATGGCGGCTTCCAGGTGTGCGCGACCCTGCCGGCGCCGGCGGCATGATCCGGGTAGCCCTGGTCGACGACGACCCCATGGTCTGCGAACACCTGCGTGCCGTCTTCGACTTCGCCGACGACATCGAAGTGGTCGACGAGACCTACGACGGCGCCGCCGCGGTCGAGTCGGTGCTGCGTCACCGGCCCGACGTGGTCCTCATGGACCTGCGCATGCCCGGCGTCGACGGCCTCACCGCCATCGAGCGCATCCACAAGCTCGACCGGCCACCCGCGGTCGTCGCCCTCACCACGTTCGACGCCGATCACCACATCCTGCGCGCCCTGCGCGCCGGCGCCGCCGGTTTCCTGCTGAAGACCACCCCACCCCAGGACCTGATCGGCTTGGTCCGCGTCGCCGCCGACGGGCACACGGTCCTCTCCCCGGCCGCGTCCCGCCGCCTGGTGGCCACCGCCACCGACCGGCACACCGCACGCGACGAGGCGCTCGCCGTGATCGGCCACCTGACCCCGAGGGAGACCGACATCCTGGCCTGCCTCGGCAACGGCCTGTCCAACGCGCAGATCGCCGCGCGCATGCACCTGACCGAGGGCACCACGAAGAACTACATCTCCCAGATCCTGGCCAAACTCCAGTGCGCCAACCGCACCCAGGCCGGGCTGCTCGCCCAGCAAGCCGGACTGTGATGCCGGGTGCCGGGGTCGGGTCGTGAGTGTTCGGACCGGTTCTAACCGGCCTGTCCACTCACGACCCCCAGCACCCGCCTCCCTCACGTGCGGCTGGACGCCGTGCGCGCGGCACTGGATGCTGGCGGGCACGTGCGCGGCGCGTGGGGCCGCATCAGGCGAAGGGACCCGCCCATGACCAGCACCCAACCGGCCGGAGGCGTCGCGGCCCTCGCCGAGCCCACCGCGCGGGTCCGCCCCGGCTGGGTGGCGTGGCTGTTCGCCGCGAACGTCGGACTGTGGTTCGCCTTCCTCACGCCGATCCAGGTCCTGCTGCCCCGGCAGGCGGAACTGCTCGACGCGGGGAACAAGATGGTGATCTTCAACGTGGTCACCGGCGCCGGTGCGGTGGTCGCGATCATCGTGACCCCGGTCGCCGGGCACCTCTCCGACCACACCACGTCCCGGTTCGGCCGCAGGCACCCGTGGACCGTCGGCGGCGCGCTCGGCGCGCTGGCGGGATTCACCGTGCTCGCCCTCGCCGGGAACGTGGTGCTGATGACCGTGGGCTGGTGCCTGGCGCAGGCGTCGCTGAACTGCGCCCTCGCCGCGCTGACCGCGGCGCTGCCCGACCGGGTCCCGGTGGCGCAGCGGGCCGAGGTCGCCGGCGTCATCGGGATCACCCAGATCCTCGGCGTGCTGGCCGGGATCGGTCTGGTCACCGCGCTGCTCTCCGGCGTCGCCGGCGGATACCTCGCCTGCGCGGCGGCCGTCATCGCCGGCGCGCTGCTGTTCGCGTGGCGCACCCCGGACACCGTGCTCCCGCGGGCGAGCCGCCCGGGCAGGTCGTTCGGCGAGCTGGTGCGCGAGATGTGGGTGTCGCCGCGGGCACATCCCGACTTCGCCTGGGCCTGGTGCGGGCACTTCTGCACCCAGCTCGGCAACGCGCTCGGCCTGTTCTACATGCTGTTCTTCCTGACCGACGTGGTACGCCTGCCGAATCCGGAGGGCGCGCTGCTGATGGCCACCGGCCTCTACGGCGGCACGGTGATCATCGCGGCCGCGGTCACCGGCAAGCTCTCCGACGCCTCGGGCCGCCGCAAGCCCTTCGTCTACGTCGCCGTCACGCTGATGGGCGCCGCGTCCGGACTGCTCGCCGTGCTGCACACCTGGTCCGCCGTCGTCACCGGTGCGCTGCTGCTCGGCACCGGCTTCGGGATCTACGCCGCGGTCGGGCTCGCCCTGCTCACCCAGGTCCTGCCGGACGCCTCCGCGCGGGCGAAAGACCTCGGCATCGTGAACATCTCCCAGTCCGCACCCCAGGTGCTCACCCCGCTGATCGCCGGGCTCGCGCTGCTCGGCGGCTACCGGACCCTGTACCTGGTGTCCGCCGCGGTCACCCTCGCCGCCGGGGGCCTGATCGCGAGGGTCCGGTCCGTCCGCTGATCACCAGGTCCACCGTGCGTAGGCTGACCGCACACGTGATGGACGGGGAGGCTGAGGTGCCGGAGACGACGGTGGCCGAGGTGCTGGCCGAGCTGGCCGCGCTCGAGGACCCGAAGGTACGCGCGGTGAACGAGAAACACGGCGACGATCACGGGGTGAACCTCACCGAGCTGCGCGCGCTCGCGAAGAAGCTGAAGACGCGGCAGGAACTCGCGCGCGAGCTCTGGGAGACCGCGGACACCGCGGCGAGGCTGCTGGCGCTCCTGATCTGCCGTCCGAAGGCGTTCGAGCGTGCCGAGCTGGACGTCCTGCTGCGCGAGGCGCGCACGCCCAAGGTGCACGACTGGCTGGTGAACTACGTGGTGAAGAAGAGCCCGCACGCCGAAGAGTTGCGCCTGGCCTGGTCCGCCGACGCGGATCCGGTGATCGCGAGCGCCGGTTGGGCGCTGACCACCGACCGCGTGGCGAAGAAACCCGAGGGGCTCGACCTCGCGGGACTGCTCGACGTCATCGAGGCGGAGCTGAAAGACGCCCCGGACCGCCTGCAGTGGGCGATGAACCACTGCCTGGCGCAGATCGGGATCGAGCACGCCGAGCACCGCGCCCGCGCGATCGACATCGGTGAGCGCCTGGAGGTGCTCAAGGATTACCCGACTCCGCCGAACTGCACGTCTCCGTTCGCGCCCGTCTGGATCACCGAAATGGTGCGCCGGCAGCGCGAGAAGTAAGAAAGGAAACGCATGCCCACCACGATGGTCGAGGTCCCCACTCCGGACGGCACGGCCGACGCCTTCGCCGCGTTCCCGGACGGCGGTGGCCCGCATCCGGGGGTGCTGTTCTACATGGACGCCATCGGTCTGCGGCCGGTGCTGTACGAGATGGCCGAAAAGCTGGCCGGGCACGGCTACTACGTTCTGCTGCCCAACGTGTTCTACCGGCACGGCCCGGCCCCGGTCGTCGAGGTGGGCGACCTGAGCACCGCGGCGGGCCGCGAAGCGTTCTTCGGCCGTCTCGCACCGTTGTTCGCCGAGCTCACCGTGGAGCGCGCGGTCCGCGATGCCGCCGCTTATCTGGACTTCCTCGCCGCGCGGCCGGAGGTGCGTCCCGGCCCGGTGGGAGTCACCGGTTATTGCCTGGGCGGGGTGCTGGCCGTGCGCACCGCGGCGGTCCGTCCCGAGCAGGTGGCCGCGGTCGCCTCCTTCCATCCCGGGCCGCTGGTCACCGACGAGCCGGACAGCCCGCACAAGCTGGCGCCGCGGCTGACCGCCGAGCTGTACTTCGGGCTCGCCGAGCACGACGATCACATGCCCCCGGAAAGCATCAGCCGGCTGAACAAGGCCATGGACGCCGCGGGTGTCCGCCGCACCAGCGAGGTCTACCCGGACACGGTGCACGGGTTCACCATGTCCGACACGGCAGCCTTCGACGCGGCCGGGCTGGAACGGCACTGGGACGGCCTGCTCGGCCTGTTCTCGCGCGCCCTCCCGCCGACTTCCGACGGCGGGTGACCCGCCCGGTCCAACGACCGGTTCACCGGCCCCCGCCGAGGTTCGCGGCCAGGTGCGGCGCGGCCCTGCGGGCGAGCTCCAACCGGCTGCGGACCCCGAGCTTGGTGAAGGCGCGGCGCAGGTGGGCGTCCACGGTGTGATGGGAGAGGAACAGCCGGCTCGCCACCTGCCGGTTGGTCAGGCCCTCGGCCACCAGCCGCACCACCCGGAGTTCGCCGGCGGTGATGCTGTCCCACCCGGTCGCCTGGCCGGTGCGGGGCAGCTTGCGCCGCACCCCCAGCTCGCGCAGGGCGCGCTGGACGCGGGCGATGTCGCGGACCGCTCCGGCGGCGGACCAGAGCTGGAACGCTTCCTGGTACAGCCGCACGGCCTCGGCGCGGTTGCCTCCGGCCCGTTCCGCGGCCGCGGCGTCGGACAGCGCGGACGCCAAGCCGAGGGGATGGGACGCCGAGCGGTAGGCGTCGGCGGCGGCCCGCAGTTCGGCGCGGCTCCCGCGGATCAGGGCCTCGGCGTGCCGGGCGGCGGCGACCGCCCCGGCCACCCCGGGGTTCGACTCGGCCAGCCGGCGCGTACCTGCCACCGCCGCGGCCGCTTCGGACGGCGCCGCGGCGCGCTGCGCGATCCGGACCAGTTGCGGGCCCAGCCACGGGTCGTAGGCGAGCAGCAGCAACCGATCGGGCAGGCCGCGGTAGACCACCGCGGCACTGCGCACGGCGGCGTCCGGCTGGCCGGCGGCGTCCTGGACCAGGGCTCACGTGCACCGCCCGGAGAGATCACGTGAACACGTGATGCCGGAGCGAACGGGCCGCGCGGATGCTCTCCCTGTTGGACTCGATGTGGAGAGGGACGATCGCACGGCCGGAGATTGGGTAAAGTCGGCGCTCGGTATCTCGAGGGGGCGGCATGACCGATCCGGTGGCTGGCAGCGACCCGAGCAGGGGCGAAGCCGCGCATCCCGCCGGGTCGGCCTTCGTGGTGGCCGCGACGCACAGCGGGGCCGGTAAGACCACGGCCACGGCCGTTCTGCTGCGCCGGTTGTGCGAGCGTGGACTGCGGGTGCGGGCGTTCAAGATCGGCCCGGATTTCATCGATCCGGGGTATCACCGGGAGATCACCGGCCGCCCGTCGATCAATCTGGATCTGTGGATGATGGGCCCGGACGGGATTCGCCGGACATTCACGCGCTGGGCCGCGGGGGCCGAGGTGTGCGTCATCGAGGCGATGGGCGGCCTGTACGACGGGGAGAACGGTACCGAGACCGGCAGCGCCGCGCACGTGGCGAAACTGCTGGGGCTGCCGGTGGTGGTCGTGGTGGACGTGTGGGGGATGACCCGTACCGCCGCGGCGATCCTCGGCGGCCTGCGGTCGTTCGACCCGGAGCTGCGGATCGCGGGTTTCGTCCTCAACCGGGCGGGTAGCGCGACCCACGCGGAGATGGTGCTGGACGCCCTCCCGGACGAACTCCGGCGGCTCGCGCTGGGGCACCTGCCGCGGCGGGAGGAGCTGCGGGTGACCGAGCGGCACCTCGGATTGATGACGGTCGAGGAGAACGCGACCGGAGCCGGGGAGCGGGCAGCCGCGCAGCTGTCCGCCGGGGACGCGCTGGACATCGACCGGCTCCTCGCGCTCACCCGGACCCGCCTGCCCGCCGCGGAGGGCGGCGCGCGCCCGGCGCCCGCGCCCGCCCGCGCCCGGTTGGCGGTGGCCCGGGACGCGGCGTTCTGCTTCTACTACGAGGAAAACCTCCGTGCTCTGGCCGAAGCCGGGTTCGAACTCGTCGAGTTCGCGCCGACGGTGGACAAGCAACTCCCCGAGGGTGCGGACGCGGTCTACCTCGGGGGCGGCTATCCGGAGAGCTTCGCCGCCGAGCTGGGCGCCAACGACCGGCTGGCCGCGGAACTGCGGGACCGAGCCGCGGGCGGGATGCCGATGCTGGCCGAGTGCGGCGGGATGATGTTCCTGGCGCGGTCGCTGACCGGCTTCGACGGCGTGCGCGCCCCCATGGCGGGGGTGCTGCCCATCGACGTGGTCATGGACCGGGACTACCTGGCGATCAAGTACGTCGAGGTGCGCACCCGCACGCGCTCGCCGTTCGGCCCGGCGGGCGTGCGGGTGCGGGGCCAGGAGTTTCACCAGTCCCGCATCACCGCCGAGGGACTCGAGCCGGATCTGTTCGAGGTGACGACCAGCACCGGTGCCACCCATCGGGCCGGTTACCTGCGGCACAACGTGCTGGCCAGCTACCTCCACCTCTACTTCGCGGCGGACTCGGACCTGCTCCGGAACTTTCTGCACTTGGCCACGCGGTACCGGGCGGGCAGTTCTGCCTGACCGGTGTGGATTCCGACACCAGAGGAATGGAGAACACGAGTCATGCCGAGACGAACCGGTCGTCTGCTGCCGTACGCGGTGGCAGCGCTCACCTTGGGGGCATTGCTGGTCCTGCCGTCGCACGAGCCCGTGCCGTCGAACGTCGCCCACGCGTCCACCGCGGCGCAGACGGTGCGGATGGCGACCATTCACTTCGCGCCGGAGGAAGGCAAGGTCGCCAACAACCGGGCGAAGATGGTCGAGCTGACGACGAACGCGGCGAGCAAGGGCGCGAAGCTGATCGTGCTGCCGGAGATGGCCACCAGCGGCTACTCGTTCTTCAGCAGGGACGAGATCTCGAAGGTGGCGGAGGAACTGTCCGGGCCGACGACCGCGGCCCTCAGCGCGGTCGCCCGGCAGTACAAGGCGTACATCGCGTTCGGCATGCCCGTGTTCGAGCCGAAGACGAACCTGTACTACAACTCGGCGGTGCTGCTCGACCCGCAGGGCCAGGTGAAGGGCACCTACCGCAAACGCAACCACCTCCTCGAATCGTCCTACAACGCGGACAGTTTCGATCGGATCCCGACCTTCGACACCGAGTACGGGCGGATGGGGCTGGTCATCTGCTCGGACATGTTCAACTCGCAGTTCCCGCGGGCGGCGGCGGTGGCCGGCGCGAACATCCTGATCGCACCGGCGAACGTCGGTATCGAAACCGATTTCGTCCGGGTCCGCGCCTACGAGAACGACACCACGATGATCGTGTCCAACCGGTACGGCAAGGGCACCGCCGGCACCAAACCGGAAGTATTCACGCAGAACACCTTCACGATCCCGTCACCGTTCCCGTACGACTTCAACTTCGGCAGCCGCAGCGTGATCATGACCCATGACGGCAATCCGGTCGTGGACATCTCCGGGCAGAACGAGGAAGTCGGCGTCGCCGACGTCCTCGTCCCCAGGAAGCGCACGTTCCCGGTGGAGCGCAAACCCGCTATGTATTCCCTGCTGGCCCAGGACACCCTCGCGCCCTACACCCGGTCGCAGTTCCGCCAGCCGGCGCCTGCCACGTTCGCCGCGGCCGCGGTCGATCCCGGGGCCGGCACCGCACCCTGGACGGCCGCGCTGACCGCGGCACGCAAGGCGAAACAAGACGCCACGGCCGCCGGGAAGAAGCTGCGGCTGATCGTGTTCCCGGCCAACTACCTGCCGGGCCGAGACGCCTCGGGGCTCGCCGCGCTGAGCGCGTTCGCCACCAGCGAGGGCACCGATCTGCTCATCCACTTCCCGGCCACCGGCGCCGACGCGCCGGTGAGCACCCTGCTCACCTCCGACGGAAAGACCTACGACTACAAGCGCACCCACAAGAAGCGCGGTGAACCCATCACCGGGCTGTCCAACGACTACCTCGTGATCGACCGCGACTACGGGCGGCTCGCCTTGATGCAGGACGTCGACATGCTCGCCCCGGAGACCGCCCAGGTCCTCGCGCGCATGGGCGTGGACGTGGTCGCGATGAACGCCGACGGCACCGAGCCCGTCCGCAGCGGGATGTGGAAGAGCCGCACCGGCGACTACCTGCACATCGTCACCGCCAACAAGTCCGGGCCCGAGGGCATCTACCTGGGCGGCTACCGGGCCGACCCGCCCTTCACCGAAACCGAGGGCCAGGTCATCCGCGACGTCACCACCGGCGACGTCCGCGAGAAACCCTCCGCGCGGTTCTTCGACGCCACCCAGCTGCTGGAACCCTGCCAGGCAGCCACCCAGTCCTGCTGACACACCGATCGGGTCCGCCGGGTCGTGAGTGTTCGGACCGGTTCCAACCGGCCTGTCCACTCACGACCCCAGCATCGGCCCCCTCAAGCGCACAAGGCAGCTGACGGTTTTACGCCAAGGATGAGCACTTCGGACCTTTGTCCAAACCAGACGGACGCATAAGCCCGGGCCATACCCAACTGGCAGAGCGCCACCCGGCCCACCGCCGGTATTTTTGTCTCGCGCACAGGCGCATCATTTCCGGTTATCCCGAGTTCGTGCCCCCTGCGAGCGGACTGACCTGCCACGCCGCTCATCCGAGGAGTCAGAAATGCTTCGACGCAGCATGATCGGCGTTCTCGCCGGCGCCGCCGTCCTCACCCTGCCGCTCACCGCCGGAGTCGCCGCGCCCGCCGCGGCGGCAACCGCGCTGGCCACCACGATCACCTTCGACGACAGCCAAGCCGCCGAGTTCAAATCCGCCGTGGCCCAAGGGGTCGAGGTGTGGAACACCAGCGTGAAGAACGTGCAGCTCGTGCGCGCCACGCCGGGCGCCCGCGTGAACATCAGAATCCTCGCCGACAACGGCTGGCCACGCGCGACCCTGGGACCCGTTCGCCCCAGCGGCAGCGTCACCGTGTGGATGGGCAGGCAAGCGGTTCAGCAGGGGCACAACGTCATCCGGATCGCCGCCCACGAACTGGGCCACAGCCTGGGCCTGCCGGACGTCAAACCCGGCCCGTGCTCCTCGCTGATGTCCGGCTCCTCCGCCGGGACGAGCTGCACCAACCCGAAGCCCAACGCCCAGGAAGCCGCCAGGGTCGAACAGAACTACCGAACCGGCGCCAACGAGCAGCACCCCGACTCGGGCGTGCTGATCTCCGACGCCGCCTGATACGGGGGTCGTGAGTGTTCGGGCCGGTTCTACAGTAACCGGCCTGATCACTCACGACCCTCAGACTTGGTTCCCTTACAAGAGACGGTGACCGGTCTGGGCGTGCAGGCGCGGCCTGGCTGCTACCCCGATGCTTGTCCGAAACGGGGGACACGCGCCAGCGGGATCCCCGGAGGACACCAATGTGGCTTTCGGGGCGTTGAAGGTACCGAACGCCGCATTGGGTACCTCCGAGCACCACCACCCAGCGCGGTTTCGCACTTTGTCGGCTAAGCGCGGGCTCGTCGAGCGGAAACGCCAGGTCACCAGTACGCGACCAAACGAGAGCCCGCTCTAACCGGCCCGAACACTCACGACCCGGCACTCGGTTCCCTCACAGGAGCTTCTCCGGCGTGACCGGAAGCTCCCGGATCCGCTTCCCGGTGGCGTGGTGGACGGCGTTCGCGATCGCGGGGGCGACCCCCACGGCCACGATCTCGCCGAGTCCCTTCGCGCCGTTGGGGTGGGCGTTCGGTTCGGGCTCGTCGGTGAACAGGACGCGGATGTCGCCGATGTCGGCGTGCACCGGCAGGTGGTAGTCGGTCAGCGCGGGATCGAGGAGCCTGCCGGACACCGGGTCCGGGGTGAGCCGTTCGGTCAGGGCGCCGCCGATGGCGAAGATGATGCCGCCCTGGGCCTGGGTGCGTGCGGTGCGGTGGTTGAGCACGCGCCCGCAGTCGAACACGCCGACATGCCGGGTGACGCGCACTCGCGGGAGTTCGGCGTCGATGCGGACTTCGACGAAATGCGCGGCGAAGGTGGCCAGGGCGTACTGGCTGTTCGGATCCGGCTGGTAGGCGCCCTCCTCGCGGAGGCTGCCGATCCCGTTGCGCCGCAACAGATCCTGGTAGGTCTCGCCGCGGCCCGGGTGGTCGCGGGCGAACAGCCTGCCGTGTTCGGCGGTCACCGCGTCCTCGGGCATCCCGTGCAGCGGCGAGCGGGGGTCGTTGACCGCCAGCCGGATCGCGGCGCGGCGGGCCCGCTCCGCCGCCAGGTGGACCGCGCTACCGGTGTTGCCCGAGGTCAGCGAGCCGAAGGTGGGCGCACCGGCGGGCAGGGCGGTGTCGCCCGCGCTGATCCGCACCCGCTCGGGCGCGATGCCGAGGCCGGAGGCGGCGATCTGGATCATCGTGGTGAGGGTGCCGCCGCCGATCTCCTGGGTCGAGGTGGACAGCGCGGCCGTGCCGTCGGCGTGGATCTCCACCCGGGCCGCGGCCGGGGCGGAGTGTTCGCCCCGCATCCCGGTCGCCATCCCGTAGCCGATCAGATCGGCGCCGTCGCGCATCGAGCCGGGCCGGGGATCCCGGCGGTCCCAGCCGAATTCCCGGGCGCCCAGTTCGTAGCAGCGCAGCAACCGCTTGCCGCCCCACGGTTTCCCGGTGTGCGGATGGACGTCGGCGTGGTTGCGGCGCCGGAGCTCGACCGGATCGACTCCGGTGGCGCAGGCCAGTTCGTCCATCGCGCATTCGACGGCGAAGTGCCCGGCGGAGTCGCCGGGGGTGCGCATCGAGGTGGAGGTGCCGATGTGCACCTTCGCCACGGTCACCCGGGCGTCCACATGGGACACCGAATACAGCGCGGGGGTGTTCTGGATGACCGGTTCCGGCCGGTCGTCCAGGTGCGAGGTCGAGTTGACGCTGTGGTGCAGGGCCGCGGTCAGCCTGCCGTCGCGGTCGGCGCCGAGCCGCACCCGCTGGATGGTGGCGGCCATGTGCCCGGTCCCGGTGAACACCTGCTTGCGGGTCAGGGTCAGCCGGACCGGCCGCCGCACCACCCGCGCCGCCAGCGCGGCGAGCAGGGTGTGCGCCCAGAGGAACGACTTGTTGCCGAACGCGCCGCCGAGGTAGTTGCAGATCAGCCGGACGTTGCCGGGCGGGAGGCCGAAGGCGGCGGCCACCGCGCGGGCGTGCAGCTGGACGGCCTGGCTGGAGTCGTACAGGGTGAGCCGGTCGCCGTCCCAGGAGGCCAGGGTGGACGAGGGTTCCATCGGCGCGTGCGCGAGGTTGGCGGTCCGGTACTCGGCGTCCACCCGCACCGGCGCGGCGGGGAACACCCCTTCCGCGTCACCGCGCCGGTGCTCCACCGGGAACCGGTCCACGTAGGGCCCGCTCGGCCGGTAGGCGGCGGGCCGCCCGGCGTCGAGATCGGGCACCGGGCGGTGCGGTTCGTAGTCGACGCGGACCAGCCCGGCCGCGTGCTGGGCCACTTCCGCGGTCTCGGCGACGACCAGGGCGAGGCACTGGTTGCCGTAGTGGATCCGGTCGTCCTCCAGCGGTAGCCGGTTCTCCGCCTGGTACATCGTGACGCCGGGCCGTCCTTTCCACTGTGGACGGTTGGTGTGGTCCAGCACGGTCAGGACCCCGCGCACCCCCAGCGCGCGGGAGCTGTCGATCGCGCGGACCCGCCCGGCCGAGATCGTGCTGGTGACCAGCACCGCGACCGCCGCACCCGGCGACCGGACATCCGCGGTGTAGATCGCGCGGCCGGTCACCTTGTCCCGCGCCTCGACCCGCGGAAGCGGCGCCCCGATCGGATCGGTCCAGTCGCGTTCCGCCGCGGTGGTCATCGTTGCTCCAGTTCGGACAGGGCACGCCGGACCACCCGGCGCACCAGTTCGACCTTGTAGGCGTTGTCCGGTCGCGGTGCCGCACCCGCGACCGCGGCGTCCGCCGCCGCGGCGATGGCGGCGGCGGCGAACCGGCGGCCGGTGAGCGCGGCCTCGGCGGCCGGGCCGCGCCACGGTTTCGCCGCGACGCCGCCCAGCGCGATCCGCGCCGAGCGCACCACCCCGCCCTGGAGTTCGACCGCGACGGCGGCCGAGACGAGCGCGAAGGCGAAGGAGGCGCGGTCGCGGAACTTCAGGTAGTGCGAGCGGCGGCCGAAGGGACGCGGTGGGATTTCGATCGCGGTGATCACCTCGGCCCGGCCCAGCGATGTCTCCCGGTGCGGGGTGTCCCCCGGCAGCAGGTGCAGCTCGTCCAGCGGGATCCGCCGCGAGCCGGACGGCCCGGCCACCAGCACCACCGCGTCCATCGCCCGCAGGGCGACCGCGAGATCCGAGGGGTGCACGGCGATGCAGGCGGGGGAGGCGCCGAAGATCGCCTGCCGTGAGCCGTCCCCGTCGGCCGCGGCGCACCCGCTGCCCGGGGCACGCCGGTTGCACGCGAACTCCGGCTGCCGGAAGTACGGGCACCGCACCCGTTGCAGCAGGTTGCCGCCGAAGGTCGCCATGTTCCGGATCTGCGGCGAGGCGCCGGACCGCAGCGCCTCGGTGATCACCGGGAACTCCGCCCGCAGCCGGGCGTCGTCGACCGCGTTGCGGCACAGCGCGCCGATCCGGACCGTGCCGTCCGGCCGCCACTCGATCCGGTCCAGGCCGAGCCCGCCGAGATCGACCAGGCGGGACGGGGCCGCGATCCCGTCCCGGGCGAGGGTGATCAGATCGGTGCCGCCCGCGATCGCGGCGGCGCCGGGGTCGCGGGCGAGCACCCCGACGGCCTCGGCGACGCTGCGCGGCCGGGTCAGGTGGAAGGGGCGCACACTCATCGCCCCCTGGCGTCCGCGATCGCCGCGACGATGTTCGGGTAAGCCGCGCAGCGGCACAGGTTCCCGCTCATCAGCTCGGGGATCTCCGCGTCGGGCACCCGCGGGTTCTCCGACAGCAGGCCGACCGCCGACATGATCTGGCCGGAAGTGCAGAAACCGCACTGGAAACCATCGTGCTCGGCGAACGCCTGCTGCACCGGATGCAGCCGGTCCCCGGCGGCGAGCCCCTCGATGGTGGTGATCTCCCGTCCGGTGTACATCCCCGCCACGGTCAGGCAGGACAACGTCCGGCGGCCGTCCACCAGCACCGTGCACGCCCCGCAGGCGCCCTGGTCGCAGCCCTTCTTCGTGCCGGTCAGCCCGAGGTTCTCGCGCAACGCGTCGAGCAGGCTGGTCCGGGTGTCGGCGTCGAAGGTGCGCGGCCTGCCGTTGACCCGCAACGTGAGCCGGACCGATTCCGGCGGCGCGGCGGGCGGATCGGGCGTCGCGTCCGCCCGCCCGGCGCCGCCCGCGCCCAGCACGGCGGCCCCGGCGCCCGCGGCCAGGCTCCTGGACAGGAACTCGCGGCGACTGCTGCCGGGCCCCGTGGATGGTTCTGCCTTGCGCTTGCGTGTCATGGGATCCCCGATCGGCTGGAGAAGGACTGGCAAGGTTTACAGAGTACTGTAATACAAGAGAGTACTGTCGATCAGTAAAATTCATGTGTGACCATGCGTGCTGAAGAACGACTGGGGTACCACGTCAAGCGGGTGGAGCAGGAGCTGATGGCCGTCAAGCAGGTGGCCCTCAAGCCGAGCGGCCTGACCGTGCCGCAGTACACCGCGCTGGCGATACTCTCCCAGCACTCCGGCGCCTCCACCTCGGCGCTGGCCCGGTTCGCCCTGGTCACCCCGCAGACGATGGCCACCATCATGGCCAACCTCGAGGCCAAGGGGCTCGTCGTCAAGCAGCCCGACCCGTACCACCTCAACTCCCAGCAGATCGAACTCACCGCCGCCGGCCGCAAGGTGCTCGCCAAAGCCGACACCGCGGCGGTCGAGATCGAACGGGCCATCGACGACGCCTACACCGCCCGGGAGAAGGAGACCCTGGTCGAACTCCTGGCCCGGTTCTCCACCGCGCTCGAGGAGCAGGCCACCAGGTTCACCGGCACCGGCCCCGCGCTCGCCCCCTTCCGGGCGAACCCCGCCTGACCCGGCGGGTCAGGGCACGGCGGTGCCGAGGAACGTGGTGACCTCGCGCAGGAGTTGACCGCGTCCGTGCTCGGTGCGGTCCAGATGGGCGTAGTGGGTGGCGCCGGCGAGTTCGGCGGTGCGGACGGTGCGGGCGTGGACGAGATGGCGGCGGAGCAGTTCCGGATCTTGGCGGCGGCTCCAGAAGTCGCGTTCGCTGCGCAGGACCAGGGTGGCCGCGGTGATCAGGCTGGCATCCCAGAGCTGGCGTCCGGTGGCTAGGTAGAAGCTGTCCTCGAGGGCGCCGGTGGGTGCGCGGAAGCTCGGCGGCGTGCGTGTCCGGCTGGTGGGGTCGGAGGCCAGCGCGCCGCGGGTGTAGGCGTCCAGCACGGCCGGATCGCGCCAGCGCGCCTTGTCCGGGGTCGGGATGCTGTTGTCCCAGGAGGGCAGCAGGCTGGCGCCGGTGTTGAGCCGGTAGGCGCCGAACCGGGCGGTGTTGAACTGTCCCGGCCGCGCCGGGTCTTCGTAGTCGCTGCCTCTGCCCAGGCTCGGGTGACCGTCGATCGGCCCGTAGAGGGTGTTGTACAGGACGAGGTGGCCGACCCGGTCGGGATGGGCGGCGGCGTACTGGCCGAGCCAGTGCCCGCCGGTCGCCCAGCCGAGCAGCGCCACCTTGCCGCCGGCGGCGCCGTTCCGCTGGAGGATCTGGTCGACGACCGCGGCCACGTCGCGGACCACCGCGTCGGAGCGGACGGCGGGCGGGCCCGCCTCCGGCGGCTGGGACAGCGCGGGCGGGCGGGTGGAATTCCCGTAGCCGCGCGCGTCCATCACGTAGACCCGGTGACCGGCGCGGGCCAGGTCCTCGGCCAGGGAGCCACCCGGCACCGGGAGGTCGAAACTCGCCGCGCCGGGCACGCGGGCGCCGTGCAGCAACAGCACCGGGCGCGCCGGACCGGTGGCGGCGCGAACCTCGCGGACGCCGATGCGCACCCCCGGATCACTGGTGACGTGGAACTCGGTGCGAAGCACCCGGCGCGGATCGGTGCCATCCGCGGCACCGGGCGCGACTCCGGTCGCGGCCACGACCGCCGCCGCGAGAACGCACAGGGTCTTCGGCAGTGCGGGCATGGGAATCTCCTCGGCATTCTCGTGCTGACCCGGCCATGATGCGGCCGGACGGCGGCATCGAGACGTTCCATATCAAGAATCGCGCTCAGCGATATGCGGGCGATATGCTCGGCCTGGTGGAACTGAGGCACCTGCGTTACTTCCTGGCCGTCTCGGAAGAACTGCATTTCGGCCGTGCCGCGCGGGCGCTCGGGATTCAGCAGCCACCGCTGAGCCAGCAGATCCGTGCCCTGGAAGACGAACTGGGCGTGAAACTGTTCGACCGCAGCAGCCGGCGGGTGCGGCTCACCGCGGCGGGGGAAGCGTTGCGGCCCGCGGCGCAACGCGCGCTCGACGCCGCGGACGCGGCCAGGCGAACGGCCCAGCGCGCCGGGCGCGGGGACACCGGCGAACTCGCCCTGGGCTTCGTGGGCACGGCGACGCTGACCCTGCTGCCGAAACTGCTGCGGAGTTTCCGGGAGCACCACCCGGACGTCGCGCTGACCTTGCACGAGATGACCACCGCCGAACAACTCCGGGCCCTGCACGCGGGCAACCTGGACGTCGGGCTGGTGCGCCCGCCGCTGCCCGGCGCCGAAACCGTCCACTGTGTACCGCTCGGCACGGAACGGTTGCTGGCCGCACTGCCCGTCCGGCATCCACTGGCACGGGAGCGCGCGGTGGCGGTGGAACGGCTCGCGGGCGAGCCGTTCGTGCTCTTCCCGCGCGCCCTCGGCCCGGGACTGTACGACCAGATCCTCAACCACTGCCGGAGCCACGGTGTCGAACCTGCCATCACGCAGGAAGCGGTGCAGATGCACACCCTCGCGGCCCTGGTCGCCGCCGGTCTCGGGGTCTCGATCGTGCCGTCCTCGGTGAGCCAGTTGCACCGTGCCGATGTCGCCTACCGGCCGCTGAGCCCGCAGGCACGCGTCGCGCACCTCGCGGCCGCACACCGGCACGACAACCTCAATCCCGCGGCGCACAACTTCGCGGCCCTGGCTCGGCGACCGAATTTCGGTTGACAGGCATGGGAAAGTGCGTCTTCGTGGGACAAGAAAACGATGTGGACGTGCTCCGTCGCCTGTCCGGGCTGGCGACGCCGATGGCGCTGCGGGTCGCGGTGACCCTGGGCCTGCCGGACCGGCTCCTCGGCGACGGCGCCGCCGCCGAGGAACTCGCGGTCGAACTCGACCATTCCCCGGTCGGGCTCGATCTGCTGCTGGGCCACCTGACGACCCTCGGCGTCGTCGAACGGACCTCCACCGGCTACCGGACCACCGAGTTCGGGGCGAACCTCCGCGCCGACGCCGGGAACGGCCTGGCCAACCTCCTGCACCTGGATTCCGCCGCCGGTCGCGCCGAACTGGCCCTGGTCGAACTCGGCCACAGCATCGCCACCGGCCAAGCGTCCTACGCCCGCCGCTACGGCCAGGACTTCTGGGCCGACCTCGCCGAGCATTCCCACCTCCGCGAGTCGTTCGACCGGCAGATGATCCAGCGGTTCCGCGAGCAGATCCCGGGGATCGTCGCCGGTTTCGACTGGTCCCGGTTCGCCACCCTGGTCGACGTCGGCGGCGGCCGGGGCGCCCTGCTCGCCGCGATCCTGGCGGCCCACCCCCGGATGCGCGGCCATCTCGTCGATCTCGAACCCACGGCCGCCGAGGCCGCCCGCACCTTCCGCGCGCACGATCTGGACGACCGGACCGAAGTGACCGCGGGCAGCTTCTTCGACCCGCTCCCGGCGGGGGCGGACGCCTATCTGCTGAGCGACATCCTCCACGACTGGGACGACGAGCACGCCCACCGCATCCTGGCCCGCTGCGTCGAGGCCGTCCACCCGTCCGGCCGTGTTCTCGTCCTCGAGCCGGTCGGCGGAATGCGCGCCGAAACCGAGATGGACCTGGTCATGCTCGCGTTCTACGGCGGACGCGAGCGCCGGATCGACGAGTTCCGCACGCTCGCCGCCGCGCAGGGACTGGTCCTCGATGCGGTGACCACCCTGACCGACCAGCGCTGCCTGCTCGAATTCCGGCTCGCCGCCAACGGATGAGGTACCACCCGGAACCGGTGGAGTCGTGAGTGGACGGACCGGTTATTGATAGAACCGGCCGTACCACCCACGACCGGTGGCGGCTCAGCCGCCGATCGCGGCGAGCAGCGTGGGCAGGGAGGCGTGGAACTGCCGTTGCCAGTAGGGCCAGGAATGCGTGCCTTCGCCGAAGTATGTGGTGACCGGGATGTGCGACCGGCGCAGCCGTTCCACGAACACGGTCGTCATGCGGTGGACCTCCTGTTCCGCCCGGATGCCGATGAGGTCGAGTGGTGATCCGAACGGTCCGGGCGTGCCGTCGCCGGAGCTGACGAACAGCCGCACGCCGCGCAGCCGGTCCGCGAGGTCGTAGGCGTTGTGCCGTTGCCAGAGCACGCGTTGCTCGGGGATCTCCGGATCACCCCAGATCCTGCGGTAGTCCGTCCCGAAGCAGTTGACCAGCATCGCCAGGCGCAATCCCAGCGGATCCCGCAGGGTGTGCAGCCCGCCGCTGTAGCTCGCGGCCGCCCGGAACATGCCGGGGTGCCGGGCCGCGTAGGCCATGGCGCCTTGCCCGCCCATCGAGATTCCGCCGATCGCGCGGGCGGAACCGGCCCGGTAGTCGCGTTCCAGGAGCTCGCGCACTTCGGTCAGGTGGAAGGTCTCCCAGGCGACATCGGATTCGGTGGCCCAGCTCCGGTAGTTGCCGCCGCCTCCGTGCAGCAGGTACAGCACCGGCCAGGTGCGTTGCGCGTGCCGGGACCAGCCGGGCGGCAGCAGCACGCGCACACCGGCCACCGCGCCCAGGGCCGGCGAGTCGATCCGCAGATCCAGCGTGCGGGCGTCGACCCGGGTTTCCGCCACGACCCGCGGCGGCGCGGGCTGCGCACGGGCGGGTGAAACGGGAACGGCCACGACCAGAGCCGTGACCGCGGCGGCGAACCATGATCGTGCCCATCGGCGAATGCCTCCCGGCGGTCTCGGGGCGAACGGGGTTCGGCAGATGCGTCAGCGCGGGGCGGCGCCCATGCCGAGTGCGATCTGCACGGTGATCAGGACAAGCCAGGCCAGCAGGAGGAGCGCGGCCCAGAACAGGGGTTTGGTGAGCAGTTTCATGCGCCGTCCGTTCAGAGCCAGCCGTTGCGTTTGAGCATCCGGTGCAGCAGCAGGCAGACCAGCAGGATCACGGTCATCACGATGGGGTAGCCGTAGGTCCAGCGCAATTCGGGCATGTGGTCGAAGTTCATCCCGTAGATCCCGGCGCCCATGGTGGGCACGGCGACGATCGCGGCCCAGGCGGTGATCTTGCGCATGTCGTTGTTCTGCTGGAGCGTGACCTTGGCGAGGGTGGCGTCGAGCAGGCTGGTGAGCAGTTCGTCGAAGCCGGCGATGCGCTCGGTCAAGGATTCGAGGTTGTTGTCCACGTCGTGGAAGTAGGACCGCACCTGCTGCGGGATCAGCGGCGTTTCGGTGTCGCCCAGGACGCGCAGCGGGGTGGCCAGCGGGGTCACGGATCGGCGGAGTTCCACGATTTCGCGTTTGATCAGGTACATCTGTTCGGCGCTGATGAGGCTGCGCGGGGCGAACACGAGCGCTTCGACCTCGTCGATGTCCCGTTCGAACGCGCTGGTGACCTCGTGGTAGGCGTCGACCACGTGGTCGGCGATGGCGTGCAGCACGACGGCCGGGCCGAGCGCGAGCCGTTCGGGTGCGGCTTCGAGCCGGTCGCGCAGGCGGCGCAGGCGGGAATGTTCGCGTCGCCGGACGGTGACGATGAAATCGGCGCCGAGGAAGGCCATGATCTCGCCGGTTTCCACGATCTCGTGCGCGGTGGTCGGCGAGTCGTGCTCGACGTGGCGCACGGTTTTGAACACGGTGAACAGGGTGCCGTCGTACCGCTCGAGCTTGGGGCGCTGGTAGGCGCGGACCGCGTCCTCGACACCGAGTTCGTGCAGGCCGAAGATCTCCGCGATGTCCCGGAGGTGCTCGGCGTCGGGCTCGAACAACCCGGCCCACACGAATCCCGTGCCGTGGCGGCGGACCTCGGCCAGGGCGTCGGCGGGAGTCCACCGGCCCGGTAGGCGCGTGCCGTCGCGGTAGGCGGCGCAGTCCACGATCGACGCGGACGTCGTCACCGGACTCCGCCCGGCGGAGCGGCTGTCCTCGCCGTCCGGCTGGTCGTCGGTCGAGGGGACACTCAGCACGGATCCTCCTGATACCGGTGGGTTTCCACGGGGCCGGTGCGCCATCCTGCCAGTCTGCCCCGGCTTGTCGTGTGCGGTCGCGGCGCTCGATGACCGCGGTGCCGCAGTAGATTGGCGGTTCACCCATGTCAAGGAGGACAGCGTGGCCACTTCCGCCGACGACCACACCCTCGAAGCCTTGGCCGCCCGGGTCGCCCAGCTGGAGGGCAGGCTGGCCGAATGCGAGGACCGGGCCGCCATCACCGAGGTGCTGTTCCGCTACGCGCGCGCCGCCGACCGGTGCGACCTCGAGTTGTTCAAGTCCTGCTACCACCCGGACGCGACCGACTGCCACTGGTTCTTCAACGGCAACGCCCACGAGTTCGCCGAGCACGTGGTCGAGGTGCTGGCGCGGGCCGACAACTCCCAGCACTCGATCACCAACCCGCTCATCACCCTCGACGGGACGCGGGCGTTCGTGGAATCGCAGTGGTACGTGCTGCACCACGTGTCGCTGAACGACGGCCGCTACCTCGACCAGCAGATCGAGGGCCGCTACCTGGACGTGTTCGAGAAGCGGGACGGGGAGTGGAAGATCCTGCACCGGCAATGCGCGACCGAGGCATGGCGCGAGTTCGTCACCGAGGACTACTCGGCCGGAATTCCCGCCGACCATCCCGCCCGCGGTCAGCGGGCGCCGCACGACGCCGTGTACCGGGGTTTCGGCCTGCTCGACGAGGAGGTCGTGCCTTTCGTCCTGCCCGACTTCTGGGCCCCCGCGCTGTCCCGCCACCAGGGCTGAACACCCGGCGCGGCGGTCGTTTTCAACGACAACCGCAGATGCGCCGGGCCTGGCCGCGGATGTCGGAGGTGACGTGTGGCGAGTCGAGATTGCCGACGACGATGGCCGCGTTGTGACTGGTCACCGGTATACCGGCGGTCATGGTGCGCACGAGTTGCTGGACGTGTGCCTGGCTGAGGGATTTGTCGAGGTTCTGCAACTGCCGGGCGGCTTCTCGCGGGTTCGGGCCGCCCAGCGCGTTGATGAGGTCCTCGACCTTGGCGCCGGTCTGCCGGGCCAGGCGTGCCGCGCCTTCGTCCAGCACGGCCGCTTTGCCGCGCCATTCGGAGGCGAGTTCCGTCGCTCGCGGGCTCGCGTCGGCAACGGGGCGGGAGACGTCGGTTTCGGCGACCACGGCCCGGGCTTCCCCGGACACCAGGTCGTCCACGTTGGTCGCGGAGTCGCGGGTCAGGAAGTCCAGCACCCGGTGATATGCCTTTTCCAGCCGGTCCTGGAGTGACTTGTCCACCGATTCGACGAAGCTCTGCATCATCGGTTCCAGGAGCGGAATGGCCTCGGTGATCGGTTTGGTGAACTTGAGCAGGAGTTCGGTGGCCAGTTTCTCCACTTGGAGCACGATCTTCTTCGGCCCCTCCGTCGCGATCTCGATCCCTGGTGCGGGGCTTCCCGACGTCGTGCGCGCGGCGTCGTCGATCCGGTTCGGGGTGATTTCCGGCGGTGGCGCCTTCCGGTCCGGGCTGACGACCTTCTGCTCGCCCGGCAGGGCGTCCACCTTCTGCTTCCGTGCGGACTCGTCGCGCACCGCTTGGTCGACCGCGTCGTCACGGACTCCGAATGTTCGTGCTTGCTCGGCTTCCGCGTGCACCGCGGCCGCGGTCGCGCTGATCCGGGGAAGCAAGGGCAAGGCGTCCCGGTACTCCGGCGGCATCTTGCCGGCGATGTCCCGGTACAGGCTGGTAGCGACCTCCTGGGCGAGTCTGGCCTCCACCTGGTGTGCGATCTTGGCGTAGTCGTCCTCCTTGGTCTTGATCCGGAGGAGCAGGTCGCCGCTCGGCACACCCGCGTGCGTGCCGAGCAGCGTGAACGCCGCCAGCGTCGCCAGCCCGGCCGCGATCGGGCCGCTGTACTTGCCGTACAGGTCGGCCAGGCGGTTGAGCCCCCGGGCGGCCCCGGCGCGGGCCTTGCCCGGCCAGGCGGTCAGGACGCAACTCAGCACGTAGACCAGGACGAGCAGGCCGAGCATCCGCAGTTCGGTCAGCTTCAGGTTGTCCGCGAAGAATTTCGAGATCCCTTCCAGCCATTGCTGGAGGCCGGCCAGTTGCCCGATGGTCAGCATTCCGCCGAATATGGTCAGCACCGATGCCAGTAACACGTGGAACGCGGTGGCGAGCCCGATGGGGATGAGGTAGAGAACGCCGAAGAAGCGCAGGTAGTACCGGAACCCCGTGGACCGCGGCGCACGCCTGCCGCGCCACGCGTTCGCCCTCGTCCCGTTCGCCACTCCGACATAACCCCGGCAGTACCGCAGCAGAATCCACAGGACACCGACCACCAGTGCGATCGCGGCCGCATTGGTGAACAGGCCCAGGAGGACCAGCGCGGCGACGAGCGCGTGCAGGACAGTTCTCCCGTAGAGCAGCCGAACGCGCAAGTCCGCGGTGCCGGACGCGCGCAGCCGGGTACCGTTCCGGACGTTCCCGGGAATCCTGATTACGATCGGGCTGCGGTGATTTTCCGGGGACGCCGTGATCAGTTTGATCGTGCCGGGCCGCTTTTGCCACGGGTAAATCTCCAACACCGGCAACTTCTGGCCGACAGGTTTGCTTTTCCTTTTCATCGAACAATGATGAATGGGCGTCGCATGGGGTAAAAGTCGCCATTCGGGTCGTTAATGCGCGGAGCATACGGCGTGGCGCCTTCATCCGTCGTGCATCGGCGTGGCGCCGGACGGACTGCCGATGTTCGCCCCCTGGACACCGGACTGCCGGACCCTTGCGCGGCACTGTCGGGGGCTGGTGAAACAGAGAGAGGTCATGGCCGACGCTCGCTTTCAGATGTTCACGGTGTTCCCGGCGCGAGGGCAGTGGGACAGTTGTGTCGTGTGGCGCTTCCTGTCGGCAAATAATCGAACTCTCGCGCAACCGGTGAAGTGTCATCCGAATGAGGTGGCCTGCCTGGTGTCCCTGCGCGAGCTTCGGTCCGGCCTGACCGGCGCGACGGTGCTGCCGGGCCGCGACGACCGCGGGCTGTGGTCTTGGCGGCTGCGCGTGGGCGAGGTCGACCTGGCCGTGTCCAGCCGCACGTACCTGCGCCGGATTCGCGCGTACGAAGCCGGTGAATCTTTCCGGCGCCACGCGGCGGAAGCCGGGGACGTCGAACCGGTGCGCCTGGTCTCCGCGAACGGTTTCCGGATCGAAAGCTGTTGACCGGGCCGTTCCGCTGGATGGGCGCTCGTTTCCTACGCCGAATGGGCGCCAGTGCGAGAGGTCATTTTTTCACGGGCCGCTGTCGAGCGCGGAAAATTGATCACTCGCCGAGTGCGCGTCCTCTCGACAAAGATCGAAATTAAGAGTCGACAAACGGAGAGTAGCATTATCGAGAGGCTTGGGGGACATGCTATGGAAATTCTGGTTGGTTCCACAGTGTCGGTAGCGATTGGCCTACTCCGGGCTCATACTACCGGAGTGTCTAAATGAGATTGTCCACACGCAACGCCAAGGCCTTGCCGAATGAGTGCGCGCGGTTGTCGTAGAACCTGGGGGTTTGCGCATGGCCGAATCACCGACATCATCGTGCTGCGCGCGTTCCTGTCCAGCCGGAGACGTTCTGTAGTCAAGTAACTTCGGCATCGTTATGGCATGTCGCTACATCTTCCCTGCTGTTTTCGGAGGAACTGACCACATGACTAACGCGGAAGTCGCTGCAACCTCGTGTCGCAATCCGTCGGGATCTATCCGATGGACCGAAGCGCAACCGCCGGATACCCCGGGAGATTCGCAGGTCATGGTGGAGTTTCGGGCATTGGGTCCGCTGGAGGCGGTGGTCGATGGCCGGCTGGTGGAGCTGGGAGCGCCCAAGCAGCGTGCGTTGCTCACGTTGTTGGTCAGCCAGGTGGGTCAGCCGGTGGCGGTGGATCTGATGCGGGAAGAGTTGTGGGCGGGGTGTCCGCCGCGATCGGCGATGACCTCGCTGCAGACGTATGTGGCCAATTTGCGGCGAGTGCTGGAACCGGATCGCGCGCCGCGCACACCGGCGACGGTGTTGCGCACTTGTCCCCAGGGCTATCTGGTGGACGGCCGCGTGGTCGACGTCGACGTCCGCCGGTTCGGCGAGCAGGCCACCGCCGGGTGGCAGGCCTGGGAGCGGGGTGATCCGCGGCAGGCGTTGAGCGAGTTCGAGGCGGGGCTGGCGTTGTGGCGGGGGCAGGCCTACACGGAAATGGCCAACGCTTCTTGTGTGGCGCCGGAGGTGGCGCGGCTGGAGGAGTTGCGGCTGTCGGTGGTGGAGGGGCGTTGCGCGGCACTGCTGGCCGTGCGCGCGCATGAGGTCGCGGTGGCCGAACTGGCGGCCTTCGTGCAGGCCCATCCGCTGCGCGAATACGGCTGCGAGCTGTTCAGCCTGGCGTTGTACCGGGCCGGGCGGCAGGCCGAGGCGCTGGAGGTGCTGCGGACCATCAAGGTGCGGCTGGCCGAGGAACTGGGCATCGACCCCAGGCCGGCGCTGCAACACCTCGAGCGCGAGATCCTGAACCAGGACCCGGCCCTGGACCGGCGCCCGACCCCGGCCATGCCGGTGCCGGGCAGGCCCCGGGCCGCGCCGCACGTCTGCACCACTCGTCCGCGGCACCGGCCGGTCGCGGCTGAGGAGGCCTTGTGCCTTTGCCCGCCGCCGGGCCCGGCTTGGCCGCCGTAGCGCCGCGGTTCGTGATGGTCACGGTTTACGCCGGCTCCGTCGTCGTTTCGCGGAGCCGGCGGGACAGCTCGGTCCGCCGCACCTTCAGCGTGGCGGTCCGAGGTAGCTCGGCGAACGGGATCTGGACGGGATCGGCCAGGTGGGGGAACTCGGTGACGGCCGCGCGCCAGCGGTCCCGGTCCAGCGGCTGGTCCTCGTGGGTGCAGACCACCGGGACCGGCTCGGATTTCGGGCCCGGCACCACGACGAGCTCGCTCAGCTCACGCAGCCTGCCCAAGACGAGATCCTCGATCTCAAGGTTGCTGTGCACCCCGGGGATGACGTCCACCTCCCGATCGAGCAGGTGCAGGCAGCCCCGCCTGGTGCGGTAACCGACGTCCCCGGTCCGCCACCAGCCGCCGTTCAGGTTGGCGTCGTAGCGCTCCTGCTCGCCGAAATAGCTCTTCGCCAGGCCGTCCCAGCGGACCTCGATGAAGCCGGGATTCCGCTTGGACGGCCGCTTGCCGTCCCGGCCGACCACGCGAACCCGCGCGCTGCCCGGCAGCGGGTAGCCGACGCAGCGCCCGTCCGTCCGATGGGCGGACTTGCGGAAGTAGGGCCGGCCGACGGCCGGTCCGACCTCGCTCTGCCCATAGATCTGGAAGAACAGCGGCGCTCGCCGCTCGGAGGAGCCGAGCAACCGGCTGATGGTGCCCGGGTGGATCGCGTCGAACGTGCTGCTGAAGTACTTCACCGACGCGAACGGCTTGCGCGGATCGTCGGTGAGCCCCTCCCATTCCAGGAACGAGTTGGGCAGCGCCTCGATGAAACCCGGCCGTTGCTTGGCGAACAACGTCGCGACCTGGTCGGCGGCGGATCCGTTCATGAGCAGCACCGGCATCGCCCTGGACAGGCACAGCGCCATCGCCGCGTACAGGCGGGAGTGCACGAAGGGGACGTGGATCGCGACGGTCTCCTGCTTCCGCATCAACGACAGGAGGAACAACTGCGGCCGCAGCCGGGCGCGCTGGGTGCGCGGCGTGTGCACGACGAGCTTGGGCAGCCCCGTGGTGCCGGACGTGTGCGTGATCAGCGCGGGCTCGTCCAGCCCCTGGAACACCGGTTGAACCCGCGGGGAGCCGGCCAGCTCGGCGAGCGACGTCGCACCCGGCAGGGACCCGGTCACGATGATCACCCGGTTGGTGAGGTCCGTCAGCGGCACGTCGGCCAGCGCGTCGAGTTTGTGCGCGTCGGTGAGCAGGTGCGGTTGTTCCAACCGGCCGAGCAGGGCGCCGACGGTCGCGCCGTCCAGGGCGGGCGAAAGCATCGCGGGCACCGCTCCGATGCGCGCCGCCGCGGTGGCGAGCACCCAGACGTCGAAGTTGGCGGCCTTGTGGATCGCGACGCGTTCGCCGGGCCGGACCCCGGCCGCCCACAACCGGCCCGCCAGGTCGTCCACGTGCCAGGCGAGTTCGGCCACCGTCAGGCGCCGCCCCTCCTCGGGGAGGACGTCCAGATCGTGGTCGAGGGTGAGCAACGTCGAAGGGTTCTTGTCCGCGGCGGTTTCCGGCAGGATGCCGAGATAAAGACCGCGCTTCCGTGCCGAATTGCCGACCGCGAAGCCCTTCATCCACACCAGCTCCTTTTCCGGTATTCGATGGAATTCGCGCCGTACGCTGGCTCGGTCGCGTGCGGTCAGCATCGGTCACCGGACTCGCCCGCGGCTATTCGGCGGGTTGGCGCCGGCTTGGCGGCGGCTTGTTTCGGCGGTCGGCGCCCCCGAGTGATCGCCAGGTCGACACCAAGTCGATGGCAAGTGGGATGAACGACGGTTCTTGGCGTACATCCGACGCGACCCCGGGGGTGCGCCACCCATGCCAACGCTCTGCAAGCCGTCGGTGAGTGTGCCGGAATACGTCGTCACCATGGAAGAGACCCTGGAATCCGCGCGAAGGCTCCATGCCGGAAAGCCGCAGCTTCCGCTGGCTCTTCGATTGATCCGGAACACAGGAGTGCGGAAGCGGCATATCGTGCGGCCGCTCGAAGAGACACTCCGCCACCCGGGCTTCGAGGAACGCAACCGCATCTACGAGATCGAATCCAAGAAGCGGTGCCCCGAGGTGGTCGAACAAGCGCTGGCGAACGCTCGTCTGGCGGCTCGGGATATCGACGCGATCATTTACGTGTCGTGTACCGGGTTTCTGATGCCGTCGCTGACCGCCTGGCTGATCAACAACATGGGATTTCGGTCCGATGCCCGGCAGATCCCCATCGCGCAGCTGGGCTGCGCGGCCGGTGGCGCGGCGATCAATCGTGCCCACGATTTCTGCATGGCCTATCCCGAAGGCAATGTGCTGATCGTCTCGTGCGAGCTGTGTTCGCTGTGCTACCAACCCGGCGACGACGGTGTCGGTTCGCTGCTGTCCGACGGGCTGTTCGGGGACGCCGTCGCGGCGGCGGTGGTGCGGGGCAGCGGCGGCACCGGCATGGTGCTGGAGCGCAATGCCTCGTATCTCATTCCGAACACCGAGGAATGGATTTCCTACGCCGTGCGCGCCACCGGTTTCCATTTCCAGCTGGATCGCCGGGTGCCCGGGACGATGGAACCGCTCGCCCCGGTGCTGCGGGAGCTCGCCGCGGACCACGGCTGGGATGTCGGCAACCTCGACTTCTACATCATTCACGCCGGCGGTCCGCGGATTTTGGACGATCTGAGCAAGTTCCTCGGCGTCGATTATGACGCGTTCCGCCACAGCCGGGCGACCTTGACCGAATACGGCAATATCGCCAGCGCGGTGGTGCTCGAAGCGCTGCGCTCGCTGTTCGACGAAGACGCGACGCTGCCAGGAGCCACCGGCGTGATCGCGGGATTCGGTCCCGGTATCACCGCCGAGATGGCGGTGGGCAGCTGGATCGCCGACGCACCGAAGAACCTGGAATTCAATCCGAAGGGCCGCGTCGCGACCCTTCCGTGAACGAGATTTCGCGCAGGCGAAAGGAGACGATCGTATGGACGGCCTGGTCATCCCGCCCGGCGAGGGGCGGAAGCTGGTCACCAAGGCGCAGGAAGTCACCTTCAAGGTCACCGGAGCGCACGGGGGCTTCGCCTCCTGCTTCGAGGTGCTGGTTCCGCCCGGTTTCGATGTGGGGGCGCATACCCACGAGGATTCCAAGGAGTTCTTCTACGTCTTGGAAGGCGAGCTGGACCTCTTCGCGTTCGAGCCGATCAAACGGACCGAGGAAGGGTGGCAGGACTGGGAATCTCCGGACGGGGAACGAGTCATCCGGGCGGGTGTGGGTAGCTGCATGTTCGTCCCGCCCGGATGCCCGCACGCGTTCACCAACCCCACCGACAAGCCCGCGCGCATGCTGTTCCAGAGCTACCCGGCGCCCGATCACGAGCTTTACTTCGAGGAGATCGTGGAGATCTTCGCGGCCGGTCGATCGGTGGATTCCGGCGCCGTGCAACGGCTGCGCGACCGTTACGGCATCACCCAGATCACCCCGCTCCGCTACGGACCGCCCTCCCCCGCATAGGAGCACCGCGACCAGGGCGACCCACCCGCCGTCCGCACGATCGTTGACCGGTTCGTTAGTACGCCGTGACAGCATCCGGGAAAAGCCTCGGAGGGAGTCGGAGTGATCACCACCGCGAAACCAGGGAAGAAGCGGTGGATCGAGCATTGGGATCCCGAGGATGAGGGGTTCTGGGAGAGCACCGGGAAGAAGATCGCCCGGCGGAATCTGGTCTTCTCGATCTTCGCCGAGCATGTGGGGTTCTCGATCTGGACCTTGTGGTCGGTGATGGTGTTGTTCATGGGCAAGGACTACGGGCTGTCGCCCGCGGACAAGTTTCTGCTGGTGTCCACGCCGACTTTGGTGGGTCGGTGCTGCGGTTGCCGTACACGTTGGCGGTGGCGAGGTTCGGGGGCCGGAACTGGACGATCTTCAGTGCCGGGATGCTTTTGGTGCCGACGGTGCTGGCGGCGATCGTGATGCGGCCGGGTACCCCGTTCTGGGTGTTCCTGCTGGTCGCGGCGGTGGGTGGGGTCGGGGGTGGGAACTTCGCCTCGTCGATGACCAACATCAACACCTTCTATCCGGAACGCCGCAAGGGCTGGGCGCTGGGGCTGAACGCGGGGGGCGGGAATCTGGGGGTGGCGGTGATCCAGCTGGTCGCGCTGCTGGTGCTGGGCACCGTGGGTGCGGCGACGCCGCGGCTGGTGTTGTGGATCTACCTGCCGTTGATCGTGCTGGCGACGGTGGGTGCGGCGTTGTGGATGGACAACATCGCCAGTGTGCGTAACGACAAGCGGTCGATGCGGGAGGTGGTCAGGGAGCCGCAGGCGTGGGTGATGTCGTTTCTCTACATCGGCACGTTCGGGTCGTTCATCGGTTACAGCTTCGCGTTCGGGCTGGTGCTGCAGAACCAGTTCCACCGCAGTCCGGTGCAGGCGGCGGCGGTGACCTTCCTCGGCCCGCTGCTGGGTTCCCTGTCCCGCCCGCTGGGCGGCAAGCTGGCCGACCGGGTCGGTGGGGCGCGGGTGACGCTGGCGGTGTTCGTGCTGATGGCACTCGGTGCCGGGCTGACCATCGTGGCCTCCAACGCGCAGTCGCTGGGCCTGTACACGCTGGGTTTCATCGTGTTGTTCGTGTTGTCGGGGATCGGTAACGGCTCGACCTACAAGATGATCCCGGCGATCTTCCGGACCAAGGCGGCGCTGGCGATCGACGCGGGCGCGGACCAGGCGGGCGAGCTGCTCAAGGCGCGGCGGCTGTCCGGTGCGCTGATCGGGGTGGCCGGGGCGGTCGGGGCGCTGGGCGGGTTGTTCATCAACCTGGCGTTCCGGGCCTCGTTCCAGAGCTTCGGCTCCGGGGACATCGCCTTCTACTCGTTCCTGGCCTTCTACGTGGTGTGCGCGGTGACCACCTGGGCGGTGTACCTACGCGGCGAATTCGCCCGCTCCTCCCAGCAGGTCGCCCTCGCCGGGGTGGGGGTGTGACGTGGTCAGAGGAGTGCCTGGCCGGGCTGGTAGCTGCCGTCGGCGGGGTTCTGGACGATGACGTTCACGCGGTTGAAGGCGTTGATGATGGCGATGGCGGACACCAGCGCGGCGAGCTGTTCCTCGTCGTAGTGCTTGGCGGCGTTCGCCCAGGCCTCGTCGGTGACACCACCGGCCGCGTCGGCGATGCGGGTGCCCTGCTCCACCAGCTCCAGGGCCGCGCGCTCGGCATCGGTGAAGACCGTGGCCTCCCGCCAGGCCGCGACCAGGCTGAGCCGCAACGCGGTCTCCCCGGCGTGCGTGGCTTCCTTGGTGTGCATGTCCACGCAGAAGCCGCAGCCGTTGATCTGACTGGCGCGCAGCCGCACCAGTTCCTGCGTCGTGACCGGCAGCGTCGAGTTCGCGACCACGTTGTGCGCCGAGGTGAGGTACTTCAGGACCTTGACCGCGCCCCGGTTGCCGAACAGGTTCAAACGAGCGTCCATGGTTGGGCTCCTCCGCACATCGCTGACTGGTTACACACCTCTGACGAAGTAGCCCGGCGAGATGTGAGGGTCGGTCAGAAGCGGTACATGGCGCTGGCGACGTCCTTGAGGAACTTCCGTTCCGCCCCGGTCGGGAGCATGATCACGACGCGATCGGCGCCCGCCGCCAGGTAGTCGTCGAGCCGATCGAGGTGGGCGAGGAAGACGGTGATCTCCATGTGCCCGCGGCCGGACGCGGCGGCACGCTCCTGCAACTCGGCGATCCGGGCCCGGAAGAAGCCCATGTCGTCGTGGTGACCGGGCATCCACCCGTCGCCGAAGGCCAGCACCCGGTCGAGCACGGTGGGGCCGTCCCCGCCGACGAACACCGGCGGCCTCGGCTTCTGCAGCGGTTTCGGCCAGGAGTAGAGGGGGTCGAACCGGACGAACTTTCCGTGGTATTCCGCTTGGTCGTTCGTCCAGATCCGCTGCATGGCCTCCATCCGCTCGGCCATCAGCGTCATCCGGGTACGGTAATCGGTGCCGTGGTGGCCTATCTCCTCGCGATTCCACGGCGAGCCGACCCCGACCCCGAACAGCAGCCGCCCCCGCGACAACTGGTCGAGGGTGGCGACCTGCTTGGCCAGCCAGATGGGATCCCGTTGCACCACAACGCAGATCCCGGTGCCGATCCGCAAGGTCGAGGTGACGGCGGCCATCGCGGCCAGCGTCACGAACTGCTCGCGGTTGCGGTAGAAGTCGCGGGGCATATCGCCCCCGGCTTCCTCGAATCCCTTGCTCAGGTCCTTGCGTTCCGCGATGTTGGCGGTCTTCTCGTTCCCGGCGCCGAACGGGATTCGGCGGGTCACCGGCACGTGGCTGTGGTCCTGTACGAAGATCGACTCGATACCGAGCCCCTCGGCCTCGCGGGCGAGCTCGAGCGGATCGAGGCCCTCGTCCGAGTTCATGGAGAACACACCGAACTTCATTCTTCTTCCCCGTCCGCTCGGCTGATCATGCGGTCTTCGTCGCGCACAGGACGGCCGGAATCGGGATGACGTCCGGGGGGATTTCGGCGGAATCCCTGGTGATCGCCTTGGTGACCCGGAATCCGCATTCTTCCAGCCAGGTCCGGTAGGTCGAGAGCTTCTGCGGCCCGCCCTGGCCCATGGTGCAGCCGATGAAGAAGGCCGGGAAGAAGTCGACGTTGTAGTTGTCGGTGTCCTTGATGTTCTCGGGGTACACCGGAACCATGACGTTGACCTGCCCGCCGACCTCCAGCGACCGGTTGACGCCTTCGAGGATCCGGACCACGTCACTCTTGTCGAACATGTCCAGGAAGTGCTTGATCAGCACGATGTCGAAGCCTTGGGGAACTCCTTCGAAGACGTCCCCGCCGATGAACGTGCAGTGTTCGGCGACGCCGTGTTCGCGGAAGTTCTCCAGGCATTCTTCTTCTTTTTCGGGCAGGTCGAAGGTGGTCACCTTGAGTCCCGGCGATTTCTTCAGTTGGTAGGTGTTGATGGCGCCGAGGCCGGTGTTCCCGGCGAGGTCGAGCACTCGGGAGCCGGGTGGGATGTCGACGTGGTCGAAGAACCACGGATCGATGCGGGCGGTGACGGTGTCCATCAAGGTCGCCCAGGACTCGCGCAGGTCCTGGTGTTCGGCCACGGCGCCGTACAGGGTTCCCTCGTAGCCGTAGAGTTCTTTCAGGCCGACGACCCCGCCGGTCCGGACGCTGTCGGTGAGGTAGAACAACTGCCTGAGCGCGACGACCTTGATCATGTTCAGGTAGGTGAGCGCTCGCCGCAGGTCGGCCTTCGCGACGCTCGCGAGGGCGTCGAGGGAGTAGCCGCCGGAGGTTTCGTCGTAGGCGAGGAGGCCGTCTTTGACCGGCAGGTGCAGGAGTTGTTCGACGGCGTCGGGTTTGGCGCCGATGGCGGCACCGAGCTTGGCCGCGGTCATGCCGGGGCTTTCCCGGAGGGTGTCGATTATGCCGAGTTCGAAACAGGACAGCACGTTCATGAATCGCGCGGGTCCGACCATGTATTCGCGAAATCGCGCGAGCGTGGCTTCAGGTGTCATTCAACTAATCCCTTTTATGACTGCCGTGCGGTCAGCTGATCACGCGGTTTTCGTCGCGCACAGGATGGCCTGCAGGGGGAGTGCGTCCGGCGGGATGCCGGCGGGGTTCTCGACGGTTACCTTCGTCATCTCGAAACCGCATTCTTCCAGCCAGCCCCGGTAGGTCGAGAGCTTCTGCGGCCCGCCCTGGCCCATGGCGCAGCCGAGGAAGAACGCGGGGTAGAAGTCGACCGAGCGGGAGTCGAAGTCCCGGACGTTGTCCTGGTACACCGGAACCAGCACGTTGACCTGCCCGCCGACGTCCAGTGCCTTGTTGACGTTGCTGAGGATCTTGGTCGCCGCGTCCTGGTCGAACAAGGTCAGGAAGTGCTTGATCAGCACGATGTCGAAGCCGTGGGGGACTTCCTCGAAGACGTCTCCGCCGATGAAGGAGCAGTGTTCGGCGACGCCGTGCGCCCGGAAGTTCTCCAGGCATTCCTTTTCTTTTTCGGGCAGGTCGAATGTGGTCACCTTGAGTCCCGGCGATTTCTTCAGTTGGTAGGTGTTGATGGCGCCGAGGCCGGTGTTGCCGGCGAGGTCGAGCACTCGGGAGCCGGGTGGGATGTCGACGTGGTCGAAGAACCACGGATCGACGCGGGCGGTACCGAGGTCCATCCCCGTCGCCCAGGACTCCCGCAGGTCCCGGTGCTCGGCCACGGCGCTGAACAGGTTCCCGTCGAAGCCGTAGAGTTCTTTCAGGCCGACGACCTCGCCGGTGCGGACGCTGTCGGTGAGGTAGAACAACTGCCTGAGCATGAGCACCTTGACCAGGTCCAGGAAGGTGAGCACTCGTTCGAGGTCGGCCTCGGCGACGTCCGCGAGGGCGTCGAGGGAGTAGCCGCGGGAGGTTTCGTCGTAGGCGAGGAGGCCCTCTTTGACCGGCAGGTGCAGGAGTTGTTCGACGGCGTCGGGTTTGGCGTCGACGGCGGCACCGAGCTGGATCGCGGTCATGCCGGGGTTTTCCCGGAGCGTGTCGATTATGCCGAGTTCGAAACAGGACAGCACGTTCATGAATCGCGCGGGTCCGACCATGTATTCGCGAAATCGCGCGAGCGTGGCTTCAGGCGTCATGCGCTGATCCCTTCGAGTCCCGTCGAGTGCCGGCGCCGAGCATCGGTCACCGGACTTGGCCGGGACTGTGCAGCGGGTTGGCGTTGGCTTGGCGGCCCCCGCTGGAAGGGTGGCGGCAGCGCGTGCCTCGAGCCCGCGCCAAGGGGGCGCCAAGCCGATGGCAAGCGGGATGAATTCCCATCAAGGAGCAGAACGTGAAGCGTAGCGGGGAGGTGACCACGATGGACACGATTCCCCTGGTGCACGCGAGTTTGGGGGAGCAGGAGCTGGCGGCCGTGGCGGAGGTGTTCCGCTCGGGCTGGCCGGCCGGTCAGGGGCCGCGGGGGCCCGCGCTGGAGCGGGAACTCGCCGAACGTTTCGGGGTCGACGGCGCGGTCGCGGTGAGCAACTGCGGCGCCGCGCTGCACTTGGCCCTGCTCGCGCTCGGCGTCCGGCCGGGCGACGAAGTGATCGTCGCCGACTACACGTTCCCGGCCCCCGCGCACGCGGTGCGCTACGTCGACGCGGTCCCCGTCTTCGCCGACGTGCGTGCCGACACCGGCACCGTGGACCCGCAGGCGGTCGCGGACCTGATCGGTCCGCGCACGGTGGGGGTGATCGCGGTGGACACGGTCGGTCTGCCCGCCGATTACGCGGACCTGAAGTCGATCACGGACCGCTACGGGCTCTTTCTCGTCGAGGACGCCGCCTGCGCGGTGGGCGCCACCTACCAGGGGCGCCCGGCGGGTGCGCTGGCGCCGGTGGCCTGCTTGTCCTTCCACGGGCGCAAGGGGATCACCAGCGGTGAGGGCGGCGCCTTGCTCACCACCGATCCGTCGCTCGCGGCGGACGCGAGGCTGCGGTCGTCCTTCGGCATCGAAAGCATCTTCGAGCAGGCACGGGTCATCGGCCTGCCGATCCCGGAGTTCACCGAGATCGGCTACAACTACAAGCTGTCCGACATCGCCGCCGCGATCCTGCGGGTGCAGCTGGGCCGGATCGACGCGCTGCTGGACCGCCGGCGCGCGTGCGCGGAGCGCTACCGCGAACTGCTCACCGGCGAAGAACTCCTCACGCTTCCGCACGTGCCGACCGACCGCACCCACGCGTGGCAGTCCTACCTGGTGACGCTGGATCCGAGCGTCGACCGCGCCGGGGTCGCCGCCGACCTCCGGGCGCGGGGCGTCGGCTGCGGGCACGGCACCTGGGCGTGCCACCTGCAACCGGTCTACGAGACGAAGCAGCAGTGCCCGGTCTCGGCCGACCTCTTCCAGCGCACGCTCGCCATCCCCATGCACGCCGAACTCGGCATGAACCAGATCGAACGGGTCGCGGAAACCCTGCGCGGCTCGGTCCGGACCCATGCGAGTCCACACCGGACCTAGAAAGGACAGCATGCAGAACACACCGACGCCGGATCGGATCATGCGACTGGTCAACGGCTACTGGGCCACCGGCATCCTCGGCGCGGCGGCGAGCCATTCGCTGTTCACCCACCTCGAAGCCGGTGCGGACACCGCCGACCGGCTGGCCGCCCGGGGCGGGATCTCCGAGCGGGGCGCGCAAACCCTCCTCGACGGGCTGGTCAGCCTGGGCCTGGTGGAACTGCGCGACGGTCGTTACCGCAACACCGCCGAAGCCGCCGCCTTCCTGGTCGAAGGCAAGCCCGCCTGCTTGAGCGACTTCGCCAAACTCAAGCTGGCCCACATGGGCGACCTGGCGGCCCTGCCCGAGGTGGTCCGCGCCGGGGGGCCGGTGACGGACGCGACGGTGGAGGTGGCCGACAACCCCCACTGGGAGAAGGTGGTCCAGGCCATCGCCGCGCAGTCGGTTCCGGTCGCGACGATCGCCGCCGACCTGCTGCGCCTGGCGGAGGCCGGGGAGATCTCGATCCTCGACGTGGGCGGTGGCTCGGGCATCTACTCGGCCATCTGGCTCGAGCTCAACCCCGCCGCCCGCTCGACCCAGCTCGACTGGGGGCCGATCAACGCGATCGCCCGCCGGTTGGTGGCCGAGCGAGGCGTGGCCGATCGATTCACCTGCATCGACGGTGACTTCCACACCACCGGCTTCGGCACCGCCGCCTACGACTTCGCGGTGTACTCCCACATCGCCCACCAGGAGGGCGCGGCGGACAACATCGCGATGTTCACCAAGCTCCGGGACGCCCTCAGGCCCGGCGGCACGTTGGTCATCAACGACTACATCGTCGACGACGACCGGAGCGGCCCGCCCTTCCCGCTGCTCTTCGCCTCGGAAATGCTGCTCAAGAGCAAACAGGGCGGGACCTGGCGGCGCGCCGACTACCACGCCTGGCTCACCAAGGCCGGCTTCGAAGACGTCTCGTTCCAGCCCACCCCGTCGCCCGCGACCTTGGTCTTCGCCCGGTAGCGAGCCTCAGCGGGTCGGCGCCGGGCTGGCGGCTCCGGTCCAGGCCCGGAGCTTCTCGGGGTTGCGCACCGCCCAGATGTGCCTGATCCGGTCACCCGCCACGTCGAACGCCAGCACCGTCACGGTGACGCCCCCTTGCCGCACCACCAGACCGGGCTGGCCGTTGACCGTGCGCTCCAGGATCGTCAATTCGGGGGCCCTGCCCGCGATGCCGGCGAAGGCGCGCGCGACCCGCTCGCCGCCTTCGACGGGGTGGAGTTCGGCGCTGGCGAGGCCGCCGCCGTCGGCGACCGTCGTGGCCTCGGGGTCGAGGAGGCCGATGAGGGCGTCGATGTCCTTGGCCGCCCAGGCCTGCTTGAAGTCCCGGACGATGTCCGCGCGCTGGGCCGCCGGAGTCGCGGGCCCCTGCGACGCGCGGATGCGGCGGCGGGCCGAGGAGGCCAGCTGACGGCATGCCGCCGGGGTCCGGCCGACGATCTCGGCCACTTCCGCGAAGGAGTAGTGGAAGACGTCGTGCAGGATGAGCGCGACGCGTTCGGCCGGGGTCATCGAGTCGAGCACGACGAGGAACGCCATGTTGATCGACTCGTCGAGGGTGACCCGGTCGGCCGGGTCGGCCGTGCTCCCGGTGATCCACTCCGCGTGATCGGGCAGCGGCTCCGGAAGCCATTCGCCCACGTACCGCTCCCGCCTGGCCCGCGCCGAGCCGAGCAGGTCGAGGCAGATGCGGCTGGCGACCGTCGTCAGCCAGCCGCCGGGGGATTCGATGGCGCCCTGCTGCTGGCGCGACAGGGCGTACCAGCGGGCGTACGTCTCTTGCACGACGTCCTCGGCGTCGGCCAGCGAGCCGAGGAGCCGGTACGCGAGATTGATCAGGTGACGCCGCTTGCCCAGGATCGTGCTCAGGCCCGGTTCGCGCTGGTCTTCTTGCGTGTTAATGGTGTCGCCAACTCCCTTGGTCACGCCTGTGGTGGGCGGTCACCTCACAAAGCGGGGGATTGCGTCGTCGTAGTACTGGAGAACCCCGCGAAAGAAGGAAAACTGATCATGGATCCCGTGAACGTCGCAGTCATATATTACAGCGCCACCGGCACGGTGCACGCCCTGGCGCAAGCCGCCGCCGAGGGTGCGGAAAAGGCCGGCGCACACGTGCGGCTGCGCAAGGTCGCCGAAACGGCGCCACCCGAGGCGATCAGTGCCAACGAGGCCTGGAGCCAGCACGTGCGGGACACCGCCGAGCTGGCCCAGCCCAGCCACGACGACCTCGAGTGGGCCGACGCGGTGCTGTTCGGCACCCCCACCCGCTTCGGCAACCCGGCCAGCCAGCTCCGGGCGTTCATCGACGGCACCGGCCCCCTGTGGTTCGCGGGCAAGCTCGCCGACAAGGTGTACTCGGCGTTCACCGCCAGCAACACCCCCCACGGCGGGCAGGAGTCCACCCTCCTGGCGCTGGCGAACACGTTCTACCACTGGGGCGGCATCATCGTTCCCCCCGGTTACACCGACCCCGTCCAGTTCAAATCGGGCAATCCCTACGGCACCTCCCACGTGGCCGGCGGGGGCAAGCCCGGCGACGTGGCCCTGGAAGCGGCCCGCTACCAGGCCCGGCGCGTCGCCGACACCGCGGCGGCGCTCAAGGCCGGTCGCGCCGCCTAGCCCAGCCCCCTCGGGCCGCCGCTGACCTCGCGTCGAAAGGTCGGCGGCCCGGGGTGGTGCCACCCTCGGCCCGCGGTCGCGCCGAGCGGAGGGCGGCTTCAGGTCGCGGACCGCCGGATCGTTGGCGTGGGTCACGCGAGTTCGGCGCTCAGCCCGGCCAGCAGGATGCGCAGTCCGAAGTCGAAGCGCGCGTCGAAGTCGACGATCAGTTCGACCGGAGCGGCCGCGAGGCAGGGATACCGGCCGCCGCGCAGCGAGGCGGTGAGCGTTTCGATCTCGCCACCGGTGGCGCCTTGCTGTTCGAGCACCTCGCCCAGGACGAAGCTGAAGATCGTGGTGTTGGCCCGGAGCGCGGTGTCGCCCGGGAAACCGGCGTCCCGCATGCTCGCCAGCATCGTTTCGGCGAGGGTCAGCGTGTGCTGCTTGGCCGTGTAGGTGCCGCCGACGATGCGGGCTCCGTCCCGTTGCGCCAGCAAGGTTTCCCGCATCGCCCGCGCGAGGGCGGCGGCGCGGCCCGCCCAGTCGGCTTCGCCGTCCTCGCGCACCCGGGCCAGCACGCCGCCCAGGACCGTCTCGGCCATCTCGTCGAGCAGGGCCTGCTTGTTGTCGAACAGCCGGTAGATCGTCGGCAGTTGCACGTCCAGGCTCACGGCGAGCCGGCGCATGGTCAGGGACTCCAGTCCGCCGGAGTCGACCAGCGCGAGCGCCGCGCGCGCGACCGTCTCCACCCGCAGTGCCGTCTTGCGTCGAGTCCGGGTTCCGTCCGCGTTCGTTGACACGTTAACGATGTTATCACTACATTGGATTTATTGGTGATAACTTTGTTAACACAGCAGGGGTGATTATGACGAGTGCGGCTCCGGCCCGGCCCGGTACCGGGGCGGTCGAACTCCCGATGGTGGTGCGCCAGTTGCGGTGGGAGGCCGCGGGTGTGGTCTCGGTCGAACTGTGCGCGGCGGACGGACGGGACCTGCCCCCGTGGCGCCCCGGCGCGCACGTCGAACTGGTGCTGCCCACCGGGATCGCGCGACAGTACTCGCTGTGCGGGTCTCCGGAGGACCGGTCCGGTTACCGCATCGGGGTGCTGCGCGAGCGGGCCAGCCGCGGCGGGTCGGAGTACGTGCACGCGTTCCTGCGCCCGGGCCAACCGGTACGGGTGCGCGGCCCGCAGGACAACTTCGGCTTCCACCCCGCCCCGGCGTACCTGTTCATCGCGGGCGGAATCGGGATCACGCCGATCCTGCCGATGGTGCGGCAGGCCGCGCACCAGGGGGTGCCGTGGCGGCTCGCGTACGGCGGTCGCGCGGCGGCCTCGATGGCGTTCCTCGACGAACTGCGGCCGTACCAGGAGCAGGTGTGGCTCTACCCCGAGGATCGGGTAGGCCGGATACCGCTGAACGAATGGCTCGACCAGCCACGTCCCGGCACCGCCATCTACGCGTGCGGTCCGGAGCCGTTGCTGGCCGCGGTCGAAGACGGCGCCGCGCATTGGGAGCCCGGCGCCGTGCACCTGGAGCGGTTCAAAGCCCGCCCCAAACCGGCCCTGCCGAACACCGAGATCGAGGTGGTGTGCGCCAGGTCGAACCGCACGGTGACCGTGCCCGCCGACCGCAGCGTGCTGAGCGCGCTCGAAGACGAGGGCCTGCCGGTGACCGGCTCGTGCCGGGAAGGTGTCTGCGGCACCTGCGAGACCCGGGTGCTCGAGGGCGTTCCCGAGCACCGCGACGACATCCTCTCCGCGGAGGATCGCGCAGTCGGTGACCGCATGTTTCCTTGCGTGTCCCGCGCCCGCGGCTCCCGGCTGGTGCTCGACATCTGACGAATTCCCAGTGGTGACAAGGAGAACGACGATGAGCGTGGACATCGGAAATGCCCGCGGGGCGGCCCCGGAGCGCACGGCGGCCGACGACTACCGGCCGATCGACATGGCCCGGGTGCGGGAGGTCCTGGGCTACCCGCCGCCGTTCATCGCGGACAAGAAGGAGCCCTACCTCGGCGAGTTCGTCACCCGGTTCATCGCGCACAGCACGTTCTTCGTCCTGGCCACCGCCGACGAGACCGGGCAGCTGGACGCCAGCCCCAAGGGCGATCCGCCGGGGACGGTGCGGGTGCTGGATCCGTGGACGCTGGCCATCCCGGACCGCCCCGGCAACAAACTCGCCGACACGTTCGAGAACCTCACCCGCAACCCGGCCGTGGGCCTGGTGTTCTTCGTGCCGGGGCTGCGCGAGACCGTGCGCGTCAACGGCAACGCGTTCGTCACCGACGACCCCGAACTGCTGGACCGGCTCGGCGCCGAGGGCAAACCGGCCGTACTGGCCACGATCGTGCGGGTGCGCGAGGTGTTCTCCCAGTGCGGCAAGGCGGTGATCCGCGCGAAGCTGTGGCAACGCGACGAACGCCACCTCGCCGACGCGGTCACCCTGGGCAGCGACTTCTACACCATGACGATCGCGGAGAACGCCGGGAAGATGGCCCGCACCCTCGGCGACCAGGTCGGTGGCCTGGGCGCCACCGTCGAACAGCTCTACCAGCGCGACCTGTACTGACGCCGGGGCGTCGTAAGGTGCCTGGTATGGATGATCGACCGATGACGGTGGCGCAGATCAACTACCGGCGGCATGCCGAGGTACTTGAGCGGATGGGTAACCGGGAGCGGTTCACCCATATCTTCCGGGCCAACCTCTGGGGCTCGGAATCGGTGTCCGGTTCGGGTTCGGAAGCCGAGCAGACCCGTGAGCTGCGCACGCGGCTGCCGGAGCTGCTCGCCCGCTTCGGCGTGCGCACGCTGCTGGATCTTCCGTGCGGTGACTTCGGCTGGCTCAGCGGCGTGGATCTCGGTGTGGACAAGTACATCGGGGCCGACATCGTGGCAGAACTGGTGACGCGGAACGCCGAGCGGTACGGGGACGGCGGCGCGCGGGAGTTCCGGACGCTCGACCTGATCGGGGACCCGCTGCCGCGGGCGGACGCGGTGCTCTGCCGGGATTGCCTGGTGCACCTGAGCAACGCGGACATCGGGCGCGCGGTGAGCAACCTGCGGCGCAGCGGTTCCCGCTACCTGCTGACGACGACGTTCGTCGAGCTGACCCGCAACTCCGACATCTCGACGGGGGATTGGCGGCCGCTGAACCTGTGCCGGGAACCCTTCGGATTCCCCGAGCCGTTGGCGGTGCTCCTCGAAGGCTGCACCGAGAACGACGGCGCGTATGCGGACAAGGCACTCGCGCTGTGGGAGATCAGCACGCTCCCCGGCCCGTCGTGACGAGGCAGGCGACCGACCGGGCGCCGGGCACGCGAGTCCCCCGTTTCGGTCTACCGAGTTCCCCGTTTCGGTAGGCGAGTTCCACACCCGGGCGCGCGTACCCCACGCGGCATTTCCGGATTCAGCGGCGCAGGACGGTCTCCCGCTGCAGATGCGACAGTTTTTCGGGATTGCGCACGGCGTAGAGCCCGGTGATGAGGCCGTCGTCGATGCGCAGCGCCACGACGGTGTCGAGTTCGCCGTCGAGCCGGAGAATCAGGGCCGGGTAGCCGTTGACCTGTACCTGCTGCAGCGACGCCGCGTCGGCGATCCGGCCCAGCCCGGCGGCCAGCACGCGGGCCACCCGGTCGGCCCCCACGATGGGGCGCAGCACGGCCTGCTTGACTCCGCCGCCGTCCCCCAGCAGGACGACGTCCGGAGCGAGGATGTCGAGCAGGCTCTGCAGATCGCCGGTCTCGACCGCCCGCTGGAACGCGTCGAGCGCGCCCCGGGTCTCGGCCGGTGAAACGACCCCGCGCGGGCGGCGCGCGGCGACGTGCGCCCGCGCCCGGTGGGCGATCTGGCGGACCGCGGCGGGGCTCTTGCCGACGGCTTCCGCGATCTCGTCGTACCCGAAGTCGAACACTTCGCGCAGCACGAACACCGCCCGCTCGGTCGGCGCGAGGGTCTCCAGCACCAGCAGCATCGCCATCGAGACGCTGTCCGCCAGCTCGACGTCCGCGGCCACGTCGGGCGCGGTCAGCAGCGGCTCGGGCAGCCAGGGGCCGACGTAGGACTCCTTGCGGCGGCCCAGCGTGCGCAGCCGGGAGAGCGCCTGGCGGGTGGTGATCCGGACGAGGTACGCACGCTGGTCCCGCACCGTGTCGAGATCGACGTTCGCCCACCGCAGCCAGGTCTCCTGCAGGACGTCCTCCGCGTCGGCGGCCAGGCCGAGCATCTCGTAGGCGACGGTGAACAGCAGGTTGCGGTGGGCGAGGAACGCCTCGGTGGCGGGGTCCGGGCGGTCTTCGGCCATGGTGGCTCCTGTTCGTTCTCGACGGTGTCACCCAACAGACGCCGGGCTTCGCTGTTCTGTGACAGTGGCGACCCGCCCGTGGCGTACGTCACGTGCTGTCACAAGGACCGGTCCCCCTGGCATCTCGTGTTCGTTCAGTGCGAAACCACGAGTGAGGACGAAGTCATGGACGCCCGATTCAACCTGTTCGACAACGAGCTCGCCGTCAAGTTCGGCAAGCGGTTCGCCAACGCCAGCCTGGTGATCGGCCAGTCGTCGCTGCCGAAGGCCACCCAGGAGCTGGTCTCGCTGCGCGCCAGCCAGATCAACGGCTGCGGCTTCTGCACCGACATGCACACCAAGGATGCCGCGGCCGCCGGCGAAACCCCGGTCCGGCTCAACCTGGTCGCCGCCTGGCGCGAGGCCACCGTGTTCACCGAGGCCGAGCGGGCCGCGCTGGCGCTCGCCGAGGAGGGCACCCGGCTCGCCGACCATCACCACGGCGTGTCCGACGAGACCTGGGCCCAGGTGCGCAAGCACTACGACGACGACCAGATCGCCGCGCTGGTCTCCCTGGTCGCCTTGATCAACGCGGCCAACCGGCTCAACGTGATCGTGCGCAACCCGGCGGGTTCCTACGAGCCCGGCATGTTCGCCGACATGAAGAGCTGATCGGCTGGCGAATCCGGGGGTCGCGAGTGGACAGGGCGGTCAGCACCGCCCTGTCCATTCACGACCGGGCGAGCTGTTCGTTGATCGCGGCGACCTGCTTTCCTTGCTCCGCAACGATGTCCTGCGCCAACGCCTTGGTCTCCGGGTGTTGCCCGGACGCCAGGACCGTCGACGCCATGCCGACCCCGTTGCGCAGGTGCTTGGCCATCGCGGTCAGCCACCTCCGGTCGAAATCCGTGCCCGAACTGTTCTCCAGTGAGGCGATCTCGCCCGCCGAGAGCATTCCCGGCATGGCGTGCCCGGAATGCCCGGTCCCGGCGGGCACCTCGATGTTCCAGGCCCGCAGCCACCGGGACATCGTTTCGATCTCGGCGGTTTCCTGGCCGATGATCTCCCCGGCCTCGGCCTTCACGAACTCCGAGATTCCCCGCTGCACGGCCAGTTCGGCGATCTGGATCGACTGCCGGTGGTGCGGGATCATGTCCTGGGAGAACCGAATGTCCGCCTGGTTGGCGCCGGATGCGTTCGGCGCCGCCGGATCGGCGGCCTCGGTCATCGAACATCCGGACAGCGCGCAAGCCACCAAACCGATCAGCACCGCCAGCGTGTGTCGTAGCACGGGACCTCCGTCGTCCATCACTTCCCGACAAACGGGGATACGGATCCGCGCGCCGAACGGTTCAAGCGGACGACGAGGGTGGAGTCGTCACCCGGCGGTCGGGAAGGTGAAGGCGGCCTCGGTGTGCGGCCAGCGGGTGGTCACCACCTTGGCCCGGGTGTAGAAGCGGACGCCCTCGGGGCCGTGGATGGGGCTGTCGCCGATGAGGGAGTCCTTCCAGCCGCCGAAGGAGTAGTACGACATCGGCACCGGGATGGGCACGTTCACGCCGATCATGCCGACCTTGACCTCGCGCTGGAACTTGCGGGCGGCCTCGCCGCTGCCGGTGAAGATGGCGGTGCCGTTGCCGTAGGGGTTCGCGTTGATCAGCGCGATGGCCTCGTCCACCGTGCCGACCCGCACGATGCCGAGCACGGGCCCGAAGATCTCCTCGCGGTAGGCGTCCATCTCCACGGTCACGTTGTCCAAAAGGGACGGTCCGACGAAGAAGCCGTCCTCGTGGCCGGCGACCGTGTGGCCGCGGCCGTCGACGACCGCGGTGGCGCCCTGCGCGATGCCACCCGCGACGGCGTCGATCACCCGTGCCCGCGCGGCCGGGGTGACCACCGGGCCCATGTCGCTGGTGGCGTCGTCGCCGGGGCCGACCTTGACCTCATTGGCCTTGCGCTTGAGGATTTCGACCAGTTCGTCTCCCGCGTCACCGACGGCGACGCCGATGGAGATCGCCATGCAGCGCTGCCCGGCGGAGCCGAACGCGGCGGCCGTGAGGTGGTTGGCGGCGTACTCGAGGTCGGCGTCGGGCAGCACGACGGCGTGGTTCTTCGCGCCGCCGAGGGCCTGCACGCGTTTACCGGTCGCGGTGGCGCGTTCGTGCACGTACTTGGCGATCGGGGTGGAGCCGACGAAGGAGACGGCGGCGACGTCGGGGTGCTCGAGGAGCGCGTCGACCGCGGCCTTGTCGCCGTTGACCACGTTGAACACGCCGTCGGGGAGCCCCGCCTCGGCGTAGAGTTCGGCGACCAGGCGGGAGGCGGAGGGGTCGCGTTCGCTGGGTTTGAGCACGAACGTGTTGCCGGTGGCGAGGGCGATCGGGTGCATCCACAGCGGCACCATGATCGGGAAGTTGAACGGCGTGATCCCGGCGACCACGCCGAGCGGCTGCCGGAAGTCGTGCACGTCCACGTCCCGGGAGACCTGGTCGGAGAAGCTGCCCTTCAGCGCGTCGGCGATCCCGCACGCGTACTCCACGACTTCCCGGCCGCGCACGATCTCGCCGCGCGCGTCGTCGATGACCTTGCCGTGCTCGGACGAGATGATCCGGGCCAGCTCGTCCTCGTGCCGCACCAGCAGCTCGCGGAAGGCGAACATCACCTTGGCCCGCTGCGACAGCGACGAGTCCCCCCACGACTGGAAGGCCTTGCTCGCGGCCGCCACCGCGGTGTCCACATCGGACGGTTCGGCGAGCAGCACTTCGGCCTGCTGCCGCCCGGTGGCCGGGTCGTAGACCCGCGCGGTGCGGGTCGAGCCCGCCGGGGTCGCGGTGCCGTCGATCCAGTGTTCGATGGTTTTCACGGGCCGTCCTTCACAGGTAGTCGTGGTGAGTCTCATCGGCGGCTGCCGAAGGGCAGGCGCGGGTCGACGTCCTGCGACCGCCAGGTCTGGCGGACCCAGCCGTGGGCCGGGTCGTCGCAGATCAGCCACGCCCGCTCCGGGCCGGGACCGGCCATCACGTTGAGGTAGTACAGGTCGTAGCCCGGCGCGGCCATCGACGGCCCGTGCCAGCCGTGCGGGATCAGCACGACATCGCCGGACCGGACCTCGGCGAGCACGTCGATCGGGCGGTCCTCGGTGCCGTAGACCCGCTGATAGCCCATCCCGCCCGCGGCGACCTCGAAGTAGTAGATCTCCTCCAGTTCGCTCTCGCCCTCGCGGGCCTCGTCGTGCTTGTGCGGCGGATACGACGACCAGTTCCCGCCCGGGGTCAGCACCTCGCACACCAGCAGCTGATCGGCCTCGAAGGTGTGCGGCAGGCAGTAGTTGTTGACCTGGCGGCTGCAGTTGCCCGCGCCGCGCAACTCCACCGGGACGTTCTGCACCGGGCCGTAGCGCGCGGGCAGCCGCTTCGAGGTTTTCGCCGAGGGCAGCGCGAACCGGCCGGAGCCGGTGATCACCGCCTCGGCATCCCTTGGCAGGTAAGCGAAATCGGTGGGGGAGTCGAAGACCCCGGTGCGCCCGGCGAGTTCGAACGTCTCGCCGTCCACCCGCACCGCGCAACCGCCGGACAGCGGCAGCACCAGCGTCTCCGCGTCCCCGGTGGTGAGCGTCCGCGTGCCGTCCAGCTCGAGCACCCGCAAGCCGGAGTGGCCCCACCCCGCGGACTCGGGCGTGATCACCAGGCTGAACGGTCCTTCGGCGGTACTCCCCGCCTCGCGGTACCACGTCATAGCAACCCCACTGCCGTATCGACTGCCTTCGTGACATCCCCATCGTGCGGGTAGAGCAGCGATCGCCCGACCACCAGGCCCTGCACGGTCGGCAGCGCGAGCGCCCGCTGCCAGGCGGCGAACGCCGCGTCCGGATCCTTGACCTCGCCGCCCAGCAGCACGGTCGGCAGCGTCGTGGACGCCAGCACGCGGTCCATGTCGTCGACCACCGGGAGCTTCAGCCAGGTGTAGGCCGACGCCCGGCCCAGCCCGGAGGCGATGGTGATCGAGCGGATCACCGCGTCCGGGGAGAGGTCGTTGCGGAGGCGCCCGTCGACCCAGTTCGACAGGAACGGCTCGACCATCGCGATCAGCTTCCGGTCGGCCAGTTCGTTGATCGCCTTCGCGGTGTTCTCCAGCACGGCCGGGGTGGCCGGATCGGTCAGGCAGATCCGGGTGAGCGTCTTGCCGCCGTCGAAGCGCATCCGTTCGATCGATTCGGCGTCGTAGCAGGCGAACCGGTCGTCGATCTCGAAGCTCGACCCGGCGAGGCCGGTGCGGTTCATCGAGCCGATCACCGTCTTGCCCTCGAGCGCGCCGAGGAGCAGCAGGTCGTCGAGGATGTCCGCGGTCGCCAGCACACCCGTGACGCCGGGCCGTTCCAGCGCCAGGCAGAGCCGGTCCAGCAGCTCACCGCGATCGGCCATCGCCAGCGGATCCCCGCCGACCCCGTTCGCGCCGCGGGCCGGGTGGTCCGCGGCGATGATCATCGTCCGGCCCTTGTCGTTGAACGGCGACTTCGCCACCACCCGGTTGGCGGCCGCCGCCGCGACCGCCTCCGGGTCGCGTACCCGCTTCGCGACGATCCGCCGCACTGTGTCCGACACCTGAGTTCCTCCCGGCTCGCACCCAGACGCTCTCAACCCCGGCGGACTTTGTCAAGACATATGGACATTACGTCATACTGACCGGGCGGACCGGTCCCGGTAGGCTGCGCGTGATGAGCCCAAGTCCGCCGCGCGAGGCACGCCCCCTGGGCTGGGACCCGGTCAGCGAGATCGTGGTGGATCCGGCCAGCCCGGAACCGCTGTACTTCCAGGTCGCCCGGCAGCTGCGTGCCGCGATCGAGGACGGCCGGCTGCCGACCGGCGCGCGGCTGGCCAACGAGGTGGACCTGGCGGCGGGGCTGGGCATGTCGCGGCCGACCATTCGCCAGGCGATCCAATCCCTGGTCAACCAGGGACTGCTCGTGCGCAAACGCGGGGTCGGCACCCAGGTCGTCCGGACCAAGGTCGCGCGCCCGCTTCGCCTGAGCAGCCTGTTCGACGACCTGGCCGCCCTCGGCGACAAGCCGGAGTCCGCCGTACTGGTCAACCGGGTGGAGCCCGCCGACGCCGACGCGGTGCGATGGCTCGAGACCCCCGGCCTGACCCGGGTCCGGCGGCTGAAGCGAGTGCGTTCGACCGGCGGCGAACCCCTCGCCTTGATGAACAACTACCTGCCCGACGGCATCATCGATCCGACCGACGACGAGTTGCGCGACAAGGGCCTCTACCAGCTGCTCCGGTCCGCGGGCGTGCACCTGCACGCCGCCCAGCAGGCCATCGGCGCGCGGCTGGCCACCGAAGAGGAGGCCGAACTGCTGTCGGAGGAGCCGGGGGCGGCCCTGCTCACGATGCGGCGCACCACCTACGACGACACCGGCCGGGTCGTCGAATGCGGCTGGCACGTCTACCGGGCCTCGCGCTACTCGTTCAACCTGTCCCTGGCCAACGGCCCGCGGTAGCCGCCCCGAGTTCCCGCGATCACCGACGTGGTCCCGCGTGTCGCCGGGACAGCGCGGTGTCGGCGACGTCCAGGATGTTGCCGAACGTGCGGGTGAGGATCGGCCGGGCGATCAGGCGGGTGAGCAGGGCGCCGAGCAGGGGGACGCGAATCTCGGCGCGGGTGGTCCATTGGACGCGGGTGCCGCCGTCGACCTCGGTGAAGATCATCCGGCCGAGCTCGTGGCGGGCGGGGGGCAGGCATCGCTCGACGACGTACTCGGTGGCGTGCGGCGGGTCGTAGCGGGTGATGCGCTCGCGAAACCAGCCGACGAGCCAGAGGTGACCGCGGATGGCGCCGACGCCGTAGGGCGCGTCCTCGCCGTGCCGGGCGAGCCGGCAGCGCAGCACCAGCGGCGAAGCGGTGTAGTTGGTGGTCGTGGTGAGCCAGGTGAACACGTCGTCGATGGGCGCGTCGATGACGCGTTCGACGGTCATGGTTTCCATGGCGGGGGCCTCCTCTGCCGAACGGATTTCGCGGACACTCGGAAGACCACACCGCACCGGCGCAGCGTGACAATCCGCCGCTGTGTTCCGCCCCACAACCCGGGGCAAGGCGTGCCCGGGCGCCCGCGGCGGCCGTTTCATCGGAATTTCATCACCGCTCGCTAGCGTGCGCCGGGAATTTGATCGCGCGGTATTCCGGTAATCGCGAATATCGCCCTGGAGAATATGGAGAACTAGTGCGCAAATTCGCTGCGAAGGTGGCGCTGGCCGGCCTGACCGCCGCCTTCCTCGGGGGAACGGTCCTTTCCGCGCAGGCGCAGGCGGACCAGGTCGCGGCGGGAGTGCCCGGGCGCTTCATCGCCGACGCCGACATTCTGGCGGCCCCGGACGGGGCGTTCGTGGGCAAGGGCTGGAACGGCCAGCCGGTCACGATCAACTGCCAAACTCCGGACGGCAACTGGTGGAACCTCAACGCCCCCGAAGCCGCCGGCTGGGTGTGGCAGCCGGGCCAGGTGCTGCGCGAGTGGGCGACCCCCGAGCCCCCGAACTGCTGACCTTGACATCCGGATGTCAGGCGCGAGTTGCACACTCGGGCACGCGAGTTGTCCGTTTCAGGGAAGCCGATCGATGCCGCGGGGTGGTCCCGAGTGTGTATTTCGGTTGCCCGAGTGTGTAGTTCGCTTGCTTGAGTGTGGAGTTCGGCGGCCGGAACGTCCCGATCTGGGGTCATCCAGTTCTCTTGTGGGCCGACAGGAAGTTCGTGTTTTCCTTGGCCCGCTTCGCGCTCATAACGTCATTGGGGACACCGGAATCGAGGAGAGGAACCAATGACCAACCATTCGTTGCGCGACAAGGTCGCCGTCATCGCCGGTGGCGCGAAGAACCTCGGTGGCCTGATCAGCACCACGTTCGCCGCCGAAGGCGCCAACATCGTCCTGCACTACCACGGCGACGGTACCCGCGACGACGCCGAGAAGACCCTCGACGCGGTGCGGCAGACCGGTGTGCGGGCGGTCGCCGTGCAGGGCGACCTCACCCAGGTGGCCGATGTGGTGCGCCTTTTCGACGTCGCGATCGACAGCTTCGGCGGCGTCGACGTCGCGGTGAACACCTCCGGGCGGGTCCTCCGCAAGCCGATCCTGGAGACCACCGAAACCGAGTACGACGAGATGTTCGCCATCAACGCCAAGGCGGCGTACTTCTTCCTGCGCGAGGCCGGTAAGCGGCTCAACGACGAGGGCAAGATCATCAGCCTGGCCACCTCGTTGCTGGCCGCCTACACCGACGGCTATTCCACCTACGCCGGTGGCAAGGCGCCGCTGGAGCACTTCGTGCGCGCGGCGTCGAAGGAGTTCGCCCCGCGCGGCATCTCGGTCAACAACGTCGCGCCCGGCCCGATGGACACCCCGTTCTTCTACCCGCAGGAAACCCCGGAGCGGGTGGAGTTCCACAAGTCCCAGGCGCTGAAGAACCAGCTGACCCAGATCGAGGACATCGTGCCCCTGATCAAGTTCCTGGCCACCGACGGCTGGTGGATCACCGGGCAGACGCTGTTCGCCAACGGCGGTTACACCACCCGCTGACCCGGTCAGTCCGCCGCGGTGGCCAGGAAGGCGTCCCGCGCGCTGGAAGTGCTGTGCTCCAGCCACATCGCCTGCAACGGCACGAACACCGCGGGCTCCAGGTCGAGCACCGTCACCTCCCCGTCCGCGGCGGGTCCGGGCGGGGAGGTCACCAGGGCGAAGCAGTCGTTGCCCTGCACGGCGGTGACCGGCGGGGTGCCCTGCACCGGGTTGATCTCGTACTCCGGCTCGAACCCCGCGCGGCGGCATTCGCCGAGCAGCAGATCCGTGTATCCCGAACGGCCCGGCGGCGCCCACACCATCAGCCGCTCGGCCGCCAGGTCCGCCAGGCTCAGCCGTTCCCGCCCGGCCAACCGGTGCCCGGCGCGCACGGCGACGCGCAGCCGGTGCCGGCCGATGGTGGCCGAGGTCAGCCCGCGCGGCGGCGAGAACACCCGGCCGAGCGCCACGTCGAGGTCCCCGGCGAGGATCTGCTCGGGCAGGGACGCCGGAAAGAGCTGCCGCACGGTGACCGAGATTCCGGGATCCGCGGCGCGCAGCTTGGCCAGCAGGCTGGTGACCTCCTGACCGGTGATCGCCGGGGTGTGCCCGATCCGCAGCAGGTCGTCCTCTTCCCGGCCGACCCGGCGGGCACGCAGCAAGGCCGCCCGCGCGCTCGCCAGCAGCGGGCGGGCATCGCCGTACAACGCGTGCCCGGCGGGCAGGACGACGGTTTGCTGACCGCCGCGGTCGAACAGCGGCGTGCCGACATCCCGTTCCAGCGCGCGGATCGACGTGCTCAGCGCCTGCTGGCTCAGGTGGAGCCGCGCGGCGGCCCGGGTGAAGCTGAGTTCCTCCACCACCGCGACGAAATGCTCGAGCTTGCGCAGGTCCAGTGCCACGTGACCACCCTCCACCGGCAACCTTACGTTCCGGTCAGGGGCGGCGGCCGACGAAGCAGAGGAACTCGGTCTGCGGATCGGCGCCGGGCGGCGGGGTCACCTTCGGGCCGAACGCCCAGGGCTGGCGGAACAGTTCGTCGAGCGGTTCGAGGTGTTCGTGGACGTGGGCGACGACCTCCGGGTCGAGCCGCTCGTCCAGCCCGGTGGCGCGGGCGAGGTCCCAGGTGTGGATCAGGGCGTCCTCGGGGAACAGGTCGAACATCGACGAGAACGGCTGCGGGCCCATCGGGGTGGGGAGCGGGGTGCTCGCGCAGCCGGGGTCGTCGATCGCCGCGGTGAGCCCGTCGGCGATTTCCCGCCACGCGGCCGAAAGATCCGCGTCCGCGGCCACTTCGGGTATCGAGCCCATCTCGGCGAGGCCGACGCCGTGCCGGGCGGCGGGCTCGGTCTTGGTCACGGTGGCGAGCATGCGCCGCTGTTCGTTGATGACGTGCGCGACGACGTCCCGGGCGGTCCAACCGGGACAGGGGGAGGGCGCCGACCAGCGGTCCTCCGGTACGGCTTCGATTCGGGCCAGGAATCCGTCGGCGGTGCGCCGGAACCGGTCGGCGTGGGCGGACAGGGGCATGCTGCATCGGCCTTTCAACGGGTGCGTTCGGCGTGGTCGCCGCCGATTCGCGTTACGAGTGGGATTCGCGCTCGCCGGAAACGTCGTCGAGCACCTTGGTGAACCGCCGCAGCACGTGGCTGCGCCAGCCGCCGTTCATGATGCGCCGGGACAGTTGGTGCGTGGGATTGTCGGGATCGAAACCGGCGTGTTCGAGCAGCAGCCGGGTGCCGTGCCCTTCGGCCTGCAGGCTCCAGGTGACGGTGCTGCTGAACGAACCGGGGTTCTCCGCGTCGGTCCAGCTGATGCGCAGCCGCTTCTCGGGGATCAGTTCGAGCACCTCGCAGGCCACCACGCCGGAGAAGTCGACGGGACCGATGGGCACCGAGCGCAGGGTGAACCGGTGGCCCAGCCGGGGCCGGAAATCGTTGGGCATCAGCCAGCGCGCCATCAGGTCCGGTGTGGTCAGCACGCGCCAGACCCGGTCGACCGAGTGCGGGAAGAACTGGTCGACGCGGATGGTGGTCAGGTCGCCGGTCACGATCGCCCTTCCGCTGCCGGGTCGTCGAGATCGTCCAGCACTTCGCCGATGGCGGCCAGCCGGTCCCGCCAGAACCGCTCGTACGGGGTGAGCCATTCCCGCAGTTCGTGCAGCGGACCGGGATCGACCGCGTAGTAGCGGTGGCGGCCCTGCCTGGTCTCGGTGACGAGGCCGGAATCGCGCAGCACCTTGAGGTGTTCGGACACGCTCGGCCGGGCCATGTCGAACCGGGCGGCGATGTCGCTCACCGTCCGCGGCCCGTGCAGCAGGAGGTCCAGCACGTCCCGCCGGGTCGGGTTGGCCAGCGCCCCGAACACGTGGTCGGTCGGCGAACTCTTGGCGCGGTGCGGCACGAAGAACCTCCCCTTCCCCGCGTCAGTCCCGCGACGCGGCCGCCAGGACGAAACCGTTGCCGTCCGGATCGGCGAAGGTAGCCTGGCGGCCCCACGGCAGCTCGCGGGGGCCCTCGACACTCACCCCGGCCGCGCGCAGTGCCGCCACGTCCGCGTCGAGGTCCGCCGACTCCAGGATCACCCCTCGCGAGGAACCGGCCGCCATACCGGGAAACGGCTTGTGCAGCACCATCGAGGTCTGCGCCCCCGCGGGCGCCACCTCCAGCCAGCGGTTCTGCTCCATCCGCACGTCCGCCCGCACCTCGAAACCCAGATCGTCCACATAGAACGATCGCGCCCGGTCCTGATCGGACACCAGCACGGTGATCGTCGTGATTCGCGAAATGTTCATACCGCCACATTAGGTAGGAAAACTCCTACCTGTCAAGCGTAGGAGTTCTCCTACCTAACGTGGTCGCTCAGCAGCAGACGCCCGCACCGGATTCCCGGCCGGTGGTGGCCGGTTTGGTGGCGTGGACGATCGCGGAGTGCATGCCGTCGGCCACCTGGTGGGTCGGGGTGATCTCGATGCCGGTGAAGCCCGCGGCCTCGAGTTCGGCCCGGTATTCGGCGAAGGACAGGGCGCCGGCGATGCAGCCGGTGTAGGAGCCGCGTTCGGCCCGGTGTGCCGGGGTGAGGTGGTCCTCGGCGACCACGTCGGAGATGCCGAGGCGACCGCCGGGGGCCAGGACGCGGAAGGTTTCGGCGAACACGGCCGGTTTGTCGACCGAGAGGTTGATGACGCAGTTGGAGATCACCACGTCGATCGTGCCCTCGGGGAGCGGGATGTTCTCGATGGTGCCCTTGAGGAACTCAACGTTGGCGGCCCCGGCCTTCTTCGCGTTGGTCCGGGCGAGGGCGAGCATTTCCTCGGTCATGTCCAGCCCGTACGCCTTGCCGGTGGGCCCGACCCGGCGGGCCGAGAGCAGGACGTCGATACCGCCGCCGGAGCCGAGGTCCAGCACCCGCTCGCCTTCGCGGAGTTCGGCGACCGCGGTGGGATTGCCGCAGCCGAGCGAGGCGGCGACCGCCTCGGCGGGGAGTTCGTCGCGATCGGTGGCGGGGTAGAGGGTGGCGCCGAAGTTGTCGTCGACCTCCACCGGCGCCGGGCCGCAGCAGTCGTCGGCCGCGCCGCCCCCGGTGACGGTCTTCGCGGCGGCCGCGTAGCGCTCCCGCACGGTCTCGCGCAGATCGGCAGGCTGTTCGCTCATCGTGTGTCCCCTTCGGTGTTTCGCGCCGAACCCGGAAGCCCCAGATTCGGCTCCATCGATGTGCATCGATGTAACCTTGCGGCTTGGATCGAAGTTTGTCAACATAGAAGAATGTCGAATCAAGAGCCCTTGGTCGTCGGCGGAACCGGGAACTGCTGCCCCGGGTTGCTGTCCGCGCCGCTGGGCGAGGAACAGGCCGCCGAACTGGCGCCGGTGTTCAAGGCCCTCGGGGATCCGGTGCGGCTGCGGCTGCTGTCGATGATCGCCTCCCGCGCGGGCGGCGAGGTGTGCGTCTGCGAGCTCACACCGGAGTTCGAGCTGTCCCAGCCGACGATCTCCCACCACCTGAAGTTGTTGCGCCAAGCCGGATTGATCGAGTGCGAGCGCCGCGGCACCTGGGTGTACTACTGGCTGCTGCCGGAAACCACCGACAAGGTCGCGGCCCTGCTGGCCCGCCCGGCCGCGGGCCGGCTGCCCGAACCCGCCGGATCTGGGACGTGACCGCTGAGATCGCCGTGCCGGTGGCGGCACGATTGTCCGTTGTGGACCGGTTCCTGCCGGTGTGGATCCTGGCCGCGATGGCCGCCGGGCTCGGGCTCGGCCGCCTCGTCCCGGGCCTGGGGGACGCGTTGGCGGCGGTGACCGTGACCGGGGTGTCCCTGCCGATCGCGCTCGGCTTGCTGGTGATGATGTACCCGGTGCTGGCGAAGGTCCGCTACGACCGGCTGGACGGCGTCACCCGCGACCACCGCCTGCTCATCCCTTCGCTGGTGCTGAACTGGGTGCTGGGCCCGGCGTTGATGTTCGCGCTCGCGTGGATCTTCCTGCCGGACCTGCCCGAGTACCGGACCGGGCTGATCATCGTCGGGCTGGCGCGCTGCATCGCCATGGTGATCATCTGGAACGACCTGGCGTGCGGGGACCGCGAGGCCGCCGCCGTGCTGGTCGCGCTGAACTCGGTGTTCCAGGTGCTCGCCTTCTCCGCGCTGGGCTGGTTCTACCTGTCCGTGCTCCCGGGCTGGCTCGGGCTGGAACAGGCCGGGCTCGCGGTGCCGGTGTGGGAGATCGCCCGCAGCGTGCTGATCTTCCTCGGCATCCCGCTCATGGCCGGATACCTCACCCGCCGCCTCGGCGAGAAAGCGCGGGGGCGTGCCTGGTACGAAACCAAGCTGCTCCCGCGGATCGGGCCGTTCGCGCTGTACGGGCTGCTGTTCACCATCGTGCTTCTCTTTGCCCTGCAAGGGAAAGCGATCACCAGCGCGCCGCTGGACGTGGCGCGGATCGCGCTGCCGCTGCTGGCGTACTTCGCGCTGATGTGGGCCGGGTCCTATGCGCTCGGCAAAGCCGTCGGCCTATCGTATGAGCGGACCGCCACGCTGGCGTTCACCGCGGCGGGCAACAACTTCGAACTCGCCATCGCGGTCGCGATCGCCACGTTCGGCGCCACCAGCGGTCAAGCGCTGGCCGGGGTCGTCGGACCGCTCATCGAAGTCCCCGTCCTGGTCGCCCTGGTCTACGTGTCCTTGGCGCTGCGCCGCCGCACCCGGTCTCAACCCTGAGGAGACGCCATGTCCAGCACCCCGGAAGTTCTGTTCGTCTGCGTGCACAACGCGGGCCGCTCCCAGATGGCCGCCGCGCTCTTGCGACACCACGGCGGGGACCGGGTCCGGGTCCGCTCCGCCGGATCCGCCCCGGCCGACGTCGTGAACCCGGCGGTCGCCGAGGCGATGGCCGAGCTCGGGATCGACATCTCCGCCGAGGTGCCCAAGAAGCTGACCACCGGCGCCGTCGAGGCCAGCGACGTGGTCATCACCATGGGCTGCGGCGACGCCTGCCCGGTCTTCCCCGGCAAGCGCTACCTCGACTGGAAACTCGACGATCCGGCGGGCCGGGGCATCGACGCCGTCCGCCCCATCCGCGACGAGATCGACCGCCGGGTCCGGGAACTGCTCACCGAACTCGTCCCGGCGAGCTGACGCCAGGCGCCGAGCAAGGCGACAAGCGGTGTCCACTCAGGACTTCGCCGCCTCAGGACCCGGCGCCGACGAGGCGGCTGTGGGGCAAGGGTGACGGGCAAGCGCATCCCTCCCGGTGCTCGTGGTTGCCGATCGCGGGAACCGGGTACGCCTCGGGGTGGAGAGGAGGTTCCAGCGATGCGATCCGCGATGAGTGCTCAGGTCTTCCCCGATCGGCGGGAAGCGGGCCGTCGGCTGGCCGCGCGGCTGCGGGAACGGCGGTGGTTCGATCCGGTCGTCCTCGGGTTGCCGCGAGGCGGCGTGCCCGTCGCGGCACCGGTGGCCGAGGCCCTCGGCGCCCCGCTGGACGTGGTGGTCGCCCGGAAGATCGGCGCGCCGGACCAACCGGAGTTCGGCGTCGGCGCGGTCACCGCGTCCGGGCCGCCCTACTACGACGAGCGGTCCCTCGACCTGCTCGGGCTCACCCGGCAGGACCTGGCGAAGGCGTGCGAGGAGGAACGGGCGGAAGCCCGGCGCCGGATGGAGCTCTACCGGAACGGTTACCAGGCCGCGCGGTGCGCGGGGCGCGCCGTGATCGTGATCGACGACGGACTCGCCACCGGCGTCACCGCCACCGCGGCGTTGCGCGCGGTTCGCGACGAGAATCCACGCGAACTGGTCTTCGCCGCGCCCGTCTGCGCCCGCGACGGGGCCGTGCGGTTGCGGGACGAGGCCGACGGCGTCGTATGCCTCGAGTGGCCCGAACTGTTCCTGGCCGTGGGCCAGTGGTACGAGGATTTCCCGCAGACCAGCGACAACGAGGTGATCGGGCTGCTGGAGAACGCCCGGGACCGCCGTGCGAGCGAATGACACTCATTCCGCCCGGGGCGGCTCCGGTTCCGGCGGAACCGGCGGCACCGGCTCGGGTGGAACCGGGGGCCGAGGCGGCTCCGGGCCGGGCGGAACCGGCTCCGGAGGCGGTTTGGGGAAGGGTTCCGGAGGGCCTGGGGGAACCGGGTGAACCATGACGGCCTCCCTTGTTGCCGGGGTTCTTCCCTCGGATACCCGGCCGAGTGTGGCCTTACCCGTGCCGTTCCGGCTGTTTGCGCTTACGCTCTTAGTTCCGCTAACGAATCAGCGGGTGGAATCGTCCGAACCGGGTGAACCGGTCGGAATACGGCTGGAGCGACGTGGCTGATCAACGCACCGCCTCGTGCCGGTTCTGCGGCCGCGCCCCGGCTCCCGGGGAACATCGCGTGCCGGGTCCGGACGGGCCGATCTGCGCGAGCTGTATCGCCGCGGGCCTGAAACTCGTGCACGACGGGCAGGCACGGCCCAGCCGTGGCGAGACCGTCCTGGTCCGGGTGACTTCGCGGGACGACGAGGCGTGCGAGTTCTGCGAGCGCCGCGAGCGGTACACGTTCCTGGGTTTCCGCCGGTCGCTGGCCCGGATGAAGTGCCCGGAACTGGGCGCGGTGATCTGCGCGGACTGCCTGGACCACGGCGGCGACCTGATCAACAAGGCATACCGGCACTAGGCCGAACATCCACTGTGGAAGAACCCGGTAGGTTGGGCGTTGCGATGAACCCCCAACCGAAGCCGCTCCGGACGATCGCCGAGCACATGATCGGCGTGCCCGCCGGGGAGATCGTCCTGCGGGACGAGGGCACGAAGACGAACTGGCGGGTCGAAGTCGGGGCCTTCCAACTGGCTTCGCACCCGGTGACCCGCGAGCTGTACGCCGCCGTCCGGGGCGAGGCGCCCGCGAATCCGCCCGCGCCGCGGAAACCCGCGACCGAGGTCTCCTGGATCGACGCCGTCCTGTTCTGCAACCGGCTCTCGGCGCTGTCGGGGCTCGAACCCTGCTACTCGATGGGCGAGGATCCCGACGCGCAGGACGTGGTCTGCGACTGGGCGGCCGACGGCTACCGCCTCCCGGCCGAGGCCGAATGGGAGTACGCGTGCCGGGCCGGAACCTCCGGCGTCCGCTACGGGGAGCTGGACGAGATCGCCTGGTACCGCGCGAACTCCGGCGGTGAACCGCACGACGTGGCGGCCAAGGCGCCGAACGCGTGGGGCTTCCACGACATGATCGGCAACGTGTGGGAATGGTGCTGGGACCGCTACGATCCCCGCGTCTACGGGCCGTACCGCGTTTTCCGCGGCGGCGGCTGGTTCGACCACCCCCGGGGATGCCGGGCGTCGTGCCGCCGCAAGAGCCACCCCACCTTTCGCGTGGACGACCTCGGATTCCGGCTCGCCCGCACGGCGAACGACCGCGCCCCACGGGATATTGACGTGATGTAAGCCGGTTTCATCCGATCGAATGAACGGCCGGATCCACAGTGTCCGAGATCACGCATCGGAAAAGTCGCGCGGATACAGGTTCAGAGGCGCTCCTGGAGCGCTTCGGCGGCGGCGAGAAGGTCGGCGGCCCAGCGGGCGCCCGGTTTGCGGCCGATGCGTTCGATCGGTCCGGACACCGAGACGGCCGCCACCACCGTGCCCGAGGAATCCCGGACCGGCGCCGAGACGCTGGCGACACCCGGCTCGCGTTCGGCCACGCTTTGCGCCCAGCCCCGGCGGCGAACTTCCAGCAGGGTGCGCTCGCCGTACACCGCGTCGTTCAGGATCGTGCGCTGCGTATGCGGATCGGACCACGCGGCGAGCACCTTCGCACCCGAACCGGCCGTCATCGGCAGGCGTGAGCCGATCGGCACGGTGTCGCGCAGGCCACTCGGCGGCTCGGCGGTGGACACGCAGACCCGCTGCACCCCGTCGCGGCGGTAGAGCTGGACGCTCTCGCCGGTGATGTCGCGCAGCTTCGGCAGCACCGAGGTCGCCGCGTCGAGCAACGGGTCCGTGGTGCCGCCCGCCAGCTCGGCGAGCGCGGTTCCGGGCCGCCACCGTCCATCCGGGCCGCGGCGCAGCAACCGGTGCACCTCCAGCCCCACCGCGAGGCGGTGCGCCGTCGCACGGGGCAATCCGGTCCTGCTGCACAGTTCCGCCAGGCCGCACGGATCCTCGGCCACGGCCTGCAGTACGGCCACGGCCTTGTCCAGAACTCCGATACCGCTGTGCTGATTCGAGGCGCTATGCTGTCCCACGAAGCGATACTAACTTCTCGAACTTTGGGAAGTCCAGATTCTGGGAAAATCGAACTCGTGGTGCGGCGCCCCACGGGCCCGGCCGAGTTCCTTTGCTCCCAAACAACTCATTGGGAGGAGCCCTGATGTCCACCACCAAGGGGCGGACCCTGGCGGAGAAGGTGTGGGACGCCCACGCCGTGCGGCGCGGTGAAGGCGCCGAGCCCGATCTGCTCTACATCGACCTGCACCTGGTGCACGAAGTCACCAGCCCGCAGGCGTTCGACGGTCTCCGGCTGGCGGGCCGGCCGGTCCGACGGCCGGATCTCACCATCGCCACCGAGGACCACAACGTCCCGACCGTCGACATCGAACTGCCGATCGCCGATCCGGTGTCGCGCACACAGGTCGACACGCTTCGACGCAACTGCAAGGAGTTCGGCGTCCGGCTGCACCCGATGGGTGACGCGGAACAGGGCATCGTGCACGTTATCGGGCCACAACTGGGCCTCACGCAACCCGGGATGACCGTGGTGTGCGGTGACAGTCACACGTCAACGCACGGCGCCTTCGGCGCGATGGCATTCGGTATCGGGACCTCTGAGGTGGAGCACGTTCTGGCGACCCAGACTTTGCCGCTCCGTCCATTCAAGACGATGGCGATCAACGTCGACGGCGAGCTCCGGCCCGGTGTCACCGCGAAGGACATCATCCTCGCGGTGATCGCGAAGATCGGCACCGGCGGCGGGCAGGGCTACGTCCTCGAGTACCGGGGCAGCGCGATCCGGGCGCTGTCCATGGAAGCCCGGATGACCGTGTGCAACATGTCGATCGAAGCGGGCGCCCGCGCCGGGATGATCGCACCGGACGAGACCACGTTCGCCTACCTCGAAGGCCGCCCGCACGCGCCGAAGGGCGCCGACTGGGACGCCGCGGTGGCGAACTGGCGGGAACTGCGCACCGACGACGACGCCGAGTTCGACGCCGAGGTGGACATCGACGCGAGCGAGCTCACCCCGTTCGTCACCTGGGGAACCAACCCCGGGCAGGGGCTGCCGCTGAGCGCCTCGGTGCCCGATCCGGAACGCATCCCGGACGAGAACGAGCGCATCGCCGCTGAGAAAGCCCTGTCCTATATGGACCTGAAGCCGGGCACCCCGCTCCGCGAGATCGCGGTGGACACCGTCTTCCTCGGCTCCTGCACGAACGGCCGGATCGAGGATCTGCGGGCCGCGGCGGAGGTGCTGCGGGGCCACAAGGTGGCCGACGGCGTCCGGATGCTCGTGGTGCCGGGCTCGATGCGGGTCCGCCAGGCCGCCGAAGCCGAGGGGCTGAACAAGATCTTCACCGACGCCGGCGCCGAGTGGCGCCAGGCGGGCTGCTCGATGTGCCTGGGCATGAACCCGGACCAGCTCTCCCCGGGCGAGCGCAGCGCGTCGACCTCCAACCGGAACTTCGAGGGCCGGCAGGGCAAGGGCGGGCGGACCCACCTGGTGTCCCCGCTGGTGGCCGCCGCGACCGCCGTGCGCGGCACCCTCTCCTCGCCCGAAGACCTGAACTGACGGGAGTACGCACCATGGAGCCCTTCACCAAGCACACCGGCGTCGGGGTGCCCCTGCGCCGGTCCAACGTGGACACTGACCAGATCATCCCGGCCGTCTACCTCAAGCGGGTCAGCCGCACCGGTTTCGAGGACGGGCTGTTCGCCGCCTGGCGCGGTGACGAGCAGTTCGTGCTGAACCAGGAGCCCTTCCGGGCGGGCAGCGTGCTGGTCGCCGGGCCCGATTTCGGCACCGGGTCCTCGCGCGAGCACGCCGTCTGGGCGCTGATGAACTACGGCTTCCGGGTGGTCATCTCGTCCCGGTTCGCCGACATCTTCCGGGGCAACTCCGGCAAGCAGGGCCTGCTGGCCGCCCAGTGCGAACAGTCGGACGTCGAACTGCTGTGGAAGCTGCTGGAGAACGACCCCGGCACGGAGGTCACCGTGGACCTCGAGGCGAAGACGGTACGGGCCAAGGACTTCGTCGCGCCCTTCGCGATCGACGACTACACCCGCTGGCGGCTCCTCGAGGGGCTCGATGACATCGCTCTCACCTTGCGACACGCCGCAGCGATCGACTCCTTCGAGGCGGATCGGCCCTCCTGGAAGCCGGTGACCACCTCACCGACCCCCTCCTAGGCAAAAGATTCCCTGCTCAGCAAGGGAATCCGTACCCGGTCCAGGCCGGTGGAGAAGGCGCCCGAACGGCACCGGAAGGCCCCCAGGGGGTCCCTCAAGAGGCGGAACCGCCCACCCTGACAAGGAAAATTTCCGCGTGCCGTTTGGAATTTGTGCTGCATTGGTAATACCGTGTGCGCAAGTCGGCCGACGTGGCCGTGCAACAAGTAGTTCTTCATGGAGGACTGGAATGGCCAACAAGGCCCAACTGATCGAGGCGCTCTCCGAGCGTTTGGGCGACAAGAAGGTCGCGTCCGAAGCTGTCGACGGGCTCGTCGACATCATCATCCGTACGGTCAACAAGGGCGAGAAGGTGAACATCACCGGCTTCGGTGTGTTCGAGAAGCGCGCCCGCGCTGCCCGTACCGCGCGTAACCCGCGCACCGGCGAGACGGTGCGGGTCAAGAAGACCAACGTGCCCGCCTTCCGGGCCGGCACCACCTTCAAGGACGTGGTGAGCGGCTCGAAGAAGCTGCCGAAGGCCACCGCCGTGAAGCGCGCGACCGCGACGTCCCGGAGCACCACCACCCGGAGCACCGGAACCCGCGCCGCCGCCACCCGGGCGACCGCCAGCCGCCCGACGGCGACCCGGAGCACCACGACGCGCACCCGCGCCACCACCACTCGCGGCACCACCACGAGGGCGGCGGCGACCCGGACCGCGACCAAGGCGGCGCCGAAGACCGCGGCGAAGACCGCGGCCAAGGCGACCACGGCGAAGAAGACCACCGCCAAGGCGGCGCCGAAGAAGGCGACCGCGACCAAGGCGACGGCGAAGAAGACCACCGCCGCCGCCAAGAAGAAGAAGTAAGCGAGCCTCGCAGCGAGCAACTTCTCGGCAGGGCCCCGCGTCGTCGTACGCGGGGCCCTGCCGCACGTTGGGGGCGATCAACGGGGTGGACAAGAGCACGGGGAAGTCCGTGGCCTGCGGTAAATCCGGTCAAGGCTGTCGGAAAAGGCACTGGGGGGTATGGTGATCGCCATCGAGATCCGGCTTCTCGGCCCGTTCCGGGTCACCGTCGACGGGGCGCCGGTCACAGTGACCAGCGCTCGTCAGCGCGCACTGCTGGCGACACTGGCGCTGTCCGCCGGGCGCCTCGTATCCATCGATGCCCTGGCCCGGTGCGTATGGGGCGAGCAGCTTCCCGCGCGCGTCCGGGGCAGCCTGCACACCTACGTGATGCGCCTGCGCCGCCACATCGGCGAACAGGCCGTGGCCACCGAACCCGAGGGCTACCGGCTCACCATCGAACGCGATCGCGTTGACGCGCTGCGGTTCCTCCGGCTCCTCGACAAGGCCGCCGGGCAGGAGGATCCTTCGGCCGAACGGGCGATCCTCGCCGAGGCGCTTTCGTTGTGGAACGGCCGTCCGCTCGAATCCGTTCCGTCCGCCGCGCTCGCCGAACAATGGGCGCCGTTGCTGGGCGAACGATTCCTGCTCGCCGTGGAACGGCGAATCGATCTGGACACCGGCCGGCGCGACGACGCCGATCTGGCCGGTGAGCTGACCGAACTCACCGCCCGCTATCCCCTCCGCGAATCCCTGTGGGAACGCCTCATCGTCGTTCAGGCGCGCGCCGGGCGCAGCGCCGAGGCACTCGCCACCTATGCCCGGCTTCGCGAGTTGCTCGCCGAAGAACTCGGCGTGGAGCCGAACGCGCGGCTGCGTGAGCTGCATCTGAAGCTGCTGGGCGCGCACGACGAACGGTCCGCCCCGGCGGCCGCCGGGCAGCCGCGGCCCCGGCAACTGCCGTTCGACATCGCGCGATTCACCGGGCGGCAGGCCGAACTCCGCGAGCTGGACGGGTTCCTGGCCGATCACCCGGGCAACTCCACGGCGATCGTGGTCATCGAGGGGACCGCGGGCGTCGGCAAGACCTCGCTCGCGGTGCACTGGGCCCATTCGGTGCAGGACCGGTTCCCCGACGGGCAGTTGTTCCTGGACATGCGCGGGCACTCCGACCGGACCCCGGTCACGCCGGACGCGGCGCTGGACACGTTCCTGCGCGCGGTCGGCGTGCCGGCCGACTCCATACCCTCCACAGTGGAGGAACGATCGGCGATGCTGCGCAGCCGGCTCGCCCGGTCGGCGATGCTGTTACTGCTGGACAACGCCTACGGCGCGAGCCAGATCCGGCCGCTGCTGCCCGGATCGGGCAACCTGGTGATAGTCACCAGCCGCAGCCAGTTGCGCGGTCTGGTGGCGCGTGAGGGCGCGCACCGGCTGACCCTGCGCTCCTTCGACCAGAACGACGCGAACGCGTTGCTCGCGGGCAGCGTCGGCCGCGGCCGCCTCGCCGCCGAACCGGCCGCCGCGGCGGAGCTGACCGAACTGTGCGGCCGGCTGCCACTCGCGCTGGCGCTCGCGGGCGAACGCGCGTCCCGGTTTTCCGACATGTCCATCTCGGAGGTCGTGGACGAACTGCGGGACCAGCGCCTGCGGCTGGACGCGCTGCGCGACCCGCAGGACACCGGCACCGATCTGCGGGCCGCGTTCTCGTGGTCCTACAAGGCGTTGCGCCCGGCGGCCGCGAGCATGTTCCGGCTGCTCGGCCTCTATCCCGGACTGGACATCAGCCGCACGGCCGCGGCGGCGATGTCCGGCCGGACCGTGCAGGAGGCGGGCCTGCTGCTGGATCAGCTTGCCGCGGTGCATTTGCTCAACCAGCCCCAGCCGGATCGGTACCAGTTCCACGATCTGCTCCGGGTCTACGCGGCGGAACTCAGCGAGCGCGAGGATCCGGAAACGGTCCGGCGCGGCGCGTTCCGCCGGCTCGTCGACTGGTACCTGTGCGTGGTGGCCGAGGCGACCCGGTTCGTCCGCGCGGATCTGCTCACCGAGGACATCGTGCTGCCGCCGATGCCCGGGCCCGAGGTCACCTTCGCCGATCTCGCCGAGGCGATGGCGTGGTACGTCGACGAACGTTCGTCGCTCGTCGCCCTGATCAACTCGCTCGCCAACTTGGGCTGGGTCCGGCAGACCTGGCAGCTGGCCTGGCTGCTGCGCGGGTTCTTCGCGCAGCGCCACGATCGGGACGACTGGATGGACACCGCCCGGCTCGCGGTCGAGATGACCCGGGAAGGCGACGACCTGCTGGCCCAGCAGTACGCGGCGATGAACCTGGGCACCGTGTATCTGGTGAGTTCGCGCATCGCGGACGGCCGGCGCGCGCTGGAGGACGGGATGCGCGCCTCGGCCGAGATGGGCGGCAGCACGCTCACCGCCGGCCTGCTGAGCAACATCGCCGGCGCGCACTACCTACTTAAGGAGTACGAGCAGGCCCGGGAGTATGGGTCGCGCGCGTTGCGCAGCGCCCGGGCGCACGGGCAGACGAACTACGTCGCCCACGCGTCGGTCAACCTCAGCGCCAGTTGCATCGGGCTCGGGAAGTACGCGGAGGCGGCCGAGCACGCGCGGGTCGCGCACGAGACCTTCATCGAGATGAACGACCGGTACCACTCGGCGCTCGCGCTGGGCAATCTCGCCGAGGCCACCGAGGGGATGGGCGATTACCAGGCCGCGGAGGAGTACGGCCTGCGCGGGCTGGCGCAGATGCGCGAGCTGGGCGCCGACTACGGCGCAGCGGACGTGCTCATCACGCTCGGCCGCGTGATGAGCACGTCCGGCAGGACCACCGCGGCCCGAACTTTCTGGCGCGAAGCCCTGGCGACATGCCGCTCCCTGAAGGATCCCCGCGCCGCCGAGATACAGGCATTGCTCGACGGACTGCCTTCCGAGAGGGCTGCCGCGCCCGCCGCGGATCAGGATGCGCCGCACCCCTAGACCGGCGCATCCCCCCGCGACGTGGACGCAACTTAAGTAGACCAGTGGGCGCTGTCAGCCTGCTGTCATCCGTCTGCTGTCCGCGCCCGCTCTCAGCTCACACTCAGGATCGGGCGGGCTCCGGAGCCGGGAGCGCGGTGGCGAAATAGTCCGCGTCGACCAGCCGCGGACCGTCCCGATCGGTCGCCGGCCGGAACGAGAGCAGCCACAGCGAGCCCTTCTTGCACGCCACCTTGCCGTTCTTCGTCGCGGCCCCCGGCAACTCCACGCCGTCCCGGTCGGCGAGCTGGGCGACGATGTCCGGGATGACCGCGCCCTGACTGCAGATCAGCGGCGTGCCGCCATCGGTGACGATCGCGAGCAGCCGGGCCAGCCCGAGCACCGGATCCGCCCAGTACCCCTCCTCGGCCAGCAGGGGTTCGTGCCGGACCTCCCCGCCGAGATCCTCGGCGACGCCCTGCACGGTCTGGACGCACCGCAGGCGCGGGGCCGCGAGCACCCGGTCCGGACCGAACAGCCGGGTCAGCCGGCGCAACGCCTCGGCCTGCCGGAAACCGGCCTCGGCGAGCGGGCGCAGATCGTCGTCGGAGTTCCAGTCCTCGCGTTTACCGGCCTTGGCGTGCCGGACGAGCAGGATCGTGGTCAGCTCCGCGGGCAGGGCGCAGAACGTGCGCAGCACGTCCACATCGGCCGGATGGGTGAGCAGCGCCTCGGCCTCGGCCGGGGAAAGCCAACGCAGCGCGTCCACTTCGTCATTCGGCGTGAACTCGCCGCCGGTGGCCCGCGCGCTGAAGTAGTGCACGGCCTTGCCGACCGTGCCGCCCCCGCGCCGCGCGGGCACCGGGTAGCGGACCACGCGCAGGTGCCGCCCGAGCACGCAGGAGAAGCCGGTCTCCTCCCGGACTTCGCGGACGGCCGCGGCCTGGATGGTCTCGCCGCGGTCGACCTTGCCCTTGGGCAGGGACCAGTCGTCGTACCGCGGCCGGTGCACCACCGCGACCTCGAGGCCGCCTTCGCCCTGGCGCCACAGGGCCGCCCCGCCCGCCAGGATCTCGGGAATCGGAGGAGTACCGCTCACCCGCTCGCCCCGTGCCTTTCCACGAGCACGTGCTGGTGATCGCGCACCTCGGAGCCTTCCGCGGGCGAGGGCGCCCACTCACCGGTGGAGGTGAGCACCCAGCACCGGGTCCGCGGGTCGAGCGCGGAATCGAGCACCTCGTCCAGCTGCCCGGCGAGCTTCGGATCCTTCACCCGGACCAGCGCCTCGATCCGCCGGTCGAGGTTGCGGTGCATCATGTCCGCGCTGCCGATCCAGTACGAGTCGCCGCCGCGGAAGTGGAAGACCCGCGAGTGCTCCAGGAACCGGCCGAGGATCGAGCGCACCCGGATGTTGTCGCTGAGCCCGCGCACGCCCGGTTTGAGCGAGCAGATCCCGCGCACCACCACGTCAACCGGCACCCCGGCGCCGGACGCGTGGTACAGCGCGTCGATGATCTGCTCGTCCACCAGCGAATTGCACTTGACGCGGATCCCGGCCGGACGGCCCGCCCCGGCGTGCTCGATCTCTTCGGCGATGCAGCGCAGGATGCCGCGGCGGATGCCGTGCGGCGAGGTCAGGATGTTGCGGTAGGTGTCCTGACGGGAGTATCCGGTGAGCACGTTGAACAGATCGGTGAGATCCGCGCCGATCGTCGGGTCGGCGGTGAGCAGCCCCATGTCCTCGTACAGCCGGGCGGTCTTCGGGTTGTAGTTGCCGGTGCCGATGTGGCAGTAGCGCCGGATCATCGACCCCTCCTGGCGCACCACCATCGCCACCTTGCAGTGCGTCTTCAGCCCGACCAGCCCGTACACCACGTGCACCCCGGCCCGCTCCAGCGTCCGGGCCCAGGTGATGTTGGCCTGCTCGTCGAAGCGTGCCTTGATCTCGACCAGCGCGACGACCTGCTTCCCGGCTTCGGCCGCGTCGATCAGCGCGTCCACGATGGGCGAGTCGCCCGAGGTGCGGTACAGCGTCTGCTTGATCGCGAGCACCTTGTCGTCGGCCGCGGCCTGCTCCACGAACCGCTGCACGCTCGTGGAGAACGAGTCGTACGGGTGGTGGACCAGCACGTCCCCCTCGCGCAGGGTGGCGAACACGCTCTTGGGGGTCTCCCGCTCACCGAAGGCCGGATGGGTGGCGGGCACGAAAGGGGGGTACTTGAGTTCCTTGCGGTCCACACCGGACAGCTGGTGCAGGCAGGTCAGATCGAGCAGGCCGGGCACCTCGACCACGTCGTGCGGATCGACCTCGAGCTCCCGCAGCAGCAGTTCGAGCATGTGCTCGCTCATGTCCTGCGCGACCTCGAGCCGGACCGGCGGCCCGAAGCGGCGCTGGGCGAGTTCGCGTTCGAGCGCCTGCAGCAGGTCCTCGTCGCGGTCCTCCTCGACCTCGAAGTCGGCGTTGCGGGTCACCCGGAACGCGTGGTGCTCGGTGACCTCCATCCCGGTGAACAGCTCGCCGAGGTGGGCCGCGATCAGCTCCTCCAGCGGGAGGAAGGTGGCCTGCCGGTTGTCCCGCTGCTGTTCGACGCGGATCAGCCGGGGCACGTTGTTGGGCACCTTCACCCGGGCGAACCGTTCGGTGCCGCCCTCCGGGTCCCGGACGGTGACGGCCAGGTTGAGCGAAAGCCCGGAGATGTAGGGGAACGGGTGCGCCGGGTCGACCGCGAGCGGGGTGAGCACCGGGAAGATCTGCTCGCTGAAGTAGTTGGACAGGCGCAGCTTGTCCGGATCATCCAGATCGGACCAGCTCACGATCCGGATGCCCACTTCGGCCAGCGCGGGCCGCAGGTGCAGTTCGAACGCGCCGGTGTGCCGCTCGACCAGGTCCTGGTTGCGCTTGGCGATGTATTCCAGTTGCTCGCGCGGGGTGAGCCCGTCGGCGCTGCGGACCGAGAGGCCGGTCTCGTCGCGGCGCTTCAGCCCGGCGACCCGGACCATGTAGAACTCGTCCAAATTGGACGCGAAGATGGCGAGGAACTTCGCGCGCTCCAGCAGCGGCAGCGAGGTGTCCTCGGCGAGCGCGAGCACCCGGGCGTTGAAGTCCTGCCAGGACAGTTCGCGGTTGAAGTACCGGTCGTCCGGCAGCGACTCCCCAGGTGGGGGCGTGGCCACGGTCGCCGCGGGCGGAGCCGACGGCACGGCGTGGAACTCCTGGGTCGGCCGAGTCGCCGAACCACCTTCGGTGGCCCGGGAGTTCTGCCCGAGCCCGTTCCGGCGTGAGGTGACCGCCGCACGCCCGCGATCGGCGGGGGGCGGGGCCGTGGGTGGAGTGGTGCTCTCGTCGTCGCTCACGACCTCCATTGTTCCTCACCGACCGCCGGGATGCGCATACCGTGTGAGGCGGACCGGTTAATTCCCCCGGCCGGACCTGCGCAGGTCAACGGGCCAGACAACGATCTTCGACGAGTGCCGTCGTGTGCTTCCCGAGGCCGAGTGCGGCCGCGTGCGCGAGATCGTCGGCGGTGTCCACGTCCTCGCGCAGGGAGGGCACCTCGAGTTCGATCGGCCGCGCTCCCGATTCGGCGTGCGCGTAGGCGGAGCCGACGCCGAACCGCGGTTCGAGCGAGCCGCCCGCGGCGGACAGCAGCAGGGTCGTTCCGGTGCCCGGCCGGTCGGCGACGAACGCGCGGCGGCCGTCCGCGTCCCGCAGCGCGGCGTCCAGTTCGGCGGGCCGCAGCGCGGGCACGTCGGCTTGGAGCGCGCCGATCACCACGCTGGGATCGTCCGCGCGGAGCAGTTCGGCGCCGTGCCGGTACGCGGCGTTCAACCCGCCCCCGCCCGGCTGGCGGACGATCTCGACCTCCAGTTCGGCGAGCCCCGCAAGCGCTTGCGGGTCCACCGCCACCACCAGCACCCGGCGCACGCGGGCGGCCGCGCGTGCCGCGGCGAGGGTGTCCGCGGCGATCGCCAGCACGAGCGCGGCATGCGTGTCGTCGTCCGGCGCGCAGCCGAGCGCGCCCCGCAGCCGGGACTTGCCCACCTGCGGCGGCTTCAACGGAACGACCAGGTCAACCTCGGTGCCCACGCCTCCATCCTTCCCGAAATCGCCGCCGAGGGGGTGGAAGGCACCCTTGGTTTACCTTCGACGGGCCCGCGCGGCAGGATCACCGGGGGCAAAGCGAGTCGAGGAGGAGTTTTGGCCGGTCGTGAGAAGGGCGGTTTCTGGGTCGGAGTCGCCGCGGTGCTGTTCTACCCGTTGACCTGGATCGGCAGGCGTGACTACCGCCACGCGGAGCGGATTCCCCGCGCGGGCGGGGCGTTGCTGGTGCTCAACCACGTCTCGCACCTCGACCCGGCGGTGGACGCGGTGTTCGTGCACCGCAACAAGCGGGTGCCGCACTTCCTGGCCAAGGTCAGCGTCAACGAGGCGCCGATCTTCGGCAAGATCGCCAGCGGCGCCGGGACGATCCCGGTGTACCGCGGTTCGGCCGCCGCGGGGGACAGCCTGCGGGCGGCGCACCAGGCGCTGCGGGACGGCAAGATCGTGGTGATCTACCCGGAGGGCACCATCACCAAGGATCCGAAGGGCTGGCCCAAGCGGTCCTACACCGGCGCGGCGCGGCTGGCGCTGGAGAACGACGTGCCGGTCATCCCGATCGCGCGGTGGGGTTCGAACTTCATCCTGGACGGCTACGCGAAGAAGTTCCGGCCGTTCCCGCGCAAGAGCGTGGTGCACCTGGTCGGCGAGCCGATCGACCTCACCGATCTGAAGAAGAAGCAGCAGAGCAGCGCGGTGCTGCGCGAGACCACCGAACTGCTGATGGACCGGGTGACCGAGCTGCTGGCCGAGATCCGGGGCGAGCAGCCCCCGGCCAAGGACGAGCGCCCCAGCGCCAGGGACGACAAGTAATGGGCGTGCAGCGCGTGACCGTGCTCGGCGCGGGGTCCTGGGGCACCGCGTTCGCCAAGGTGCTCGCCGACGCGGGCCGGGACGTCACCGTCTGGGCGCGCCGGAGCGAGGTCGCCGAAGAGATCCGGGAGCGGCACGTCAATTCCGGTTACCTGCCCGAGGTGCGGCTGCCGGACCGGATCACCGCGACCGCGGATCCGGGCGAGGCGCTCGCCGGCGCCGAGGCCGTGGTGCTCGCGGTGCCGAGCCAGAGCCTGCGCGCGAACCTGACCGCCTGGCGCGGCCTGCTGCCGCGCGAGGCGATCCTGGTCAGCCTGGCCAAGGGCGTCGAACTGGGCACGCTCAAGCGGATGAGCGAGGTGATCGCCGAGATCGCCGGGGCGCCGGAGGGCGAGATCGTGGTGGTGACCGGGCCGAACCTGGCCCGCGAGATCGCCCACGGCCAGCCCGCGGCGGCCGTGGTCGCGTGCGCGGACCACGAGCGCGCGGTGGCGATCCAGACCGCGAGTTTCACCCGGTACTTCCGGCCGTACACCAACACCGACGTGGTCGGGTGCGAGCTGGGCGGCGCCTGCAAGAACGTGATCGCGCTGAGCTGCGGGATGGCCGCCGGGCTCGGGTTCGGCGCGAACACCATGGCGACCCTGATCACCCGCGGGCTGGCCGAGATGGCCCGGCTCGGGGCGAAACTGGGCGCCGATCCGCTGACCTTCGCCGGGCTGGCCGGGGTCGGCGACCTGGTGGCGACCTGTTCGTCACCGCTTTCGCGGAACCGGACGTTCGGCGAACGGCTCGGCCGGGGCGAAACCGTCGAAGAAGCCCAGCGCGCGGCGGGCGGGCAGGTGGCCGAGGGGGTGAAGTCCTGCTCGTCGATCCGGGAACTGGCCCGGACGCACGGGGTGGACATGCCGATCACCGACGCCATGCACCGGGTGTGCCACGAGGGTGGTGACCCGCGCCACCTCGGCGCGGAACTCCTGGGCCGCTCCCAGAAACACGAGTGGTCCTAGCAGTCCATTGGGTGGAACCGGTTGACGGTGGGCCGGGGTCCTGGTTCGGTGGGTGTCATGTTCACGCGCGAAGTGCCGTCTGTGCGGGGTCTCGTCGACTCTCGCTCGGCCTGTCGCGCGCTGTGTCCGTGTTGTCGGTGAACCCAGCCCGTTCCACCCGACCGACAGCTCACTTCTCAAGTCTTGAGGACACATCTTCATGTTCGCCGTTCCGGACAACACCGTTGCCCTGGCCGAAAGGCCCGTCCTGCGTCACCCGGTCCGCGTCGCGCTCGAATTCGCCGCCGACCGCGACCGCTGGCGCCACCTGCTGCGTTACGACCCCGACCAGCGGTTCTCCGCGCTCATCGACACCGATGGCGAGCAGGAGACCTGGTTGATGAGCTGGCTGCCGGGGCAGGAGACCGATCTGCACGACCACGCCTCGTCGACCGGGGCCTTCACCGTGGTCAGCGGCCTGCTGCGGGAGACCGTCGCCCGCCGCGCGCCGGACGGCCGCGCGGTGACCGAGCTGCACTCGCTGACCACCGGGCAGTCCCGCGTCTTCGGGCCCGGGTACGTGCACCAGGTCCGCAACGAGGGCCCGGACCCGGCGATCAGCGTGCACGTCTACCGCACCGGCGGCCGCGCGATGCGCCCGTACCACCTCGACCCCGTGGCCGGTCCGGTTCGCGACTAGGCGGAACCCCGGCCGATCGTCTCACGCAGGACGCAGAACTCGTTGCCCTCCGGGTCGCCGAGCACGGCCCAGCCGGTGCCGTCCGGCTCCCGGTGGTCGGCGACCAGGGTCGCGCCGAGTCCGAGGAGCCGGTCGACCTCCGCCTCCCGCGCCTGTTCGGGGCGCAGGCACACGTGCATCCGGTTCTTCCCGTTCTTCGGTTCGGGAACCCGCTGGAAGAAGAGGTTCAGCCCGCCCGGCAGCTCGATCACGGCTTCCTCGTGGTCGCATTCGGCGATCGGCTGCCCGGTGACCTGGCTCCAGAACCGCGCCAGCGCGAAGGTATCCGCGCAGTCGAAGGCGATGTTGTAGACGAATGAGCGCATGACGTGGAGCATGCCGTGCCGGACTTCCGCGCGGCCACCGGTTTACCGGGGCATCGTGAGTGTTCCGGCGGTTCTAACCGGCCCGAACACTCACGACCGCTTCAGCACGTGTTCCGGGACGGGCACGTCGCCGGGGAGGTAGCCGGCGGAAACGGGTTCGCCGTACACCGTGCGCACCGGGAGCACGCCCGCCCAGGCGGTGCCGTTCTCCACGTCCTCGGGATCGTCGACCGCGTCCCCGGCGCGGATCTTGACCGAAGCCTCGGCGAGATCCAGCGCGAGCACCGACACCGACGCGAACTCCTTCGCGTTGACTTCCCGGGCGTGCTCCCACGAACCGGGCGCCAGATGATCGGTGAGCACGTGCAGCGCGTGCATCTTCTCGTCCGCGTCGGTCACCGGGCGCGCCTGCCCGTGCACCACGGCGCTGCGGTAGTTCATCGAGTGGTTGTTGATCGAGCGCGCGTAGACGATCCCGTCCACCAGCGTCACCGTGACGCAGACGTCGATCCCGTTCGCGCCCGCCCGCATGCTTTGCGCGCCCGTGGAACCGTGGACGTACAGGGTGTCCCCGTCCCGGCCGTACCCGGTCGGCAGCACCACCGGCGAACCGTCGAGCACCAGCCCGAGGTGGCAGATGAGGGCCTCGTCGAGCACCTCGTACAGCGCCGCGCGGTCGGTCGCGGCGCGGTTCTTCTTGCGGGTCAGCGTGCTCCGCGGGGTGGGGGACAGGGGTGCGAGCGAAGTCATGGCTTCAGCGTGCAACAGCCCAGTGGCATGGTTAAATGGCCAATTAGCTTATGATCCAAAGGGCCACTTCGTCGATGAACCCGAGGTCGGACGTGTCCCACCCCGATACCGCGCTGCCGGTCACCCTCGACCGGGAATCCGGCGTGCCGCTCGCCGTCCAGCTCGCCGACGCGTTGCGCGAATCGGCGTCGACCGGGCACCTGCGCGGCGGCGACCGGCTGCCCTCGACCCGTGCGCTCGCCGACCGGCTCGGGGTGAGCCGCACGGTCACCTCGGCCGCCTACGAGCAACTGCACGCCGAAGGCTGGATCGCGGGCAGGCACGGCTCGGGCACCTACGTGACCACCTCGCCACCCGGTGACCGGCCCGCCCACGGCACCGTCTCCGGCGCGGACCTCGAGCCCGCCGAACGCCTCGACCTCACCCCCGGCACGCCGTGGGCGGAAGGTCTGGACCGGGCCGCCTGGCGCCGCGCGTGGCGGGCCGCCGCGGACACCCCGCCGCAGACCCGGGCGCACCGCGCGGGCCTGCCCGCCTACCGGGCGGCGATCGGCGAGCACCTGCTGCGGCATCGCGGCCTGGCCGTTGGAACCGATTCGGTGCTGGCCACCGGCGGCACCACGGCCGCGGTCGTGGAACTCGCGAGCGCGGTGTTCGCGCCGGGGGACGTGGTCGCCGTGGAGGAGCCCGGCTACCAGCGGGCGGTGCAGGCGTTCAGCTGCGCCGGGATCCGGGTCGTCGGGGCCGGGGTGGACGACCAGGGGATGCGCCCGGACGCGGTGCCGCGCGGTGCGCGGGCGGTGTACTGCTCGCCCGCCCACCAGTACCCGATGGGCAGCCGGATGAGCGCGTCGCGCCGGGTCGAGCTGATCGAGCGGGCGCGCGCGGAGGACATGCTGATCATCGAGGACGACTACGACGGTGAGCTGCGCTTCGACGTGGCACCGCTGCCACTGCTCGCCGCGCTCGCCCCGGACGTGGTCGTGCACCTGGGCACCACCAGCAAGATCCTCACCCCGACGCTGGGCGCCGGCTGGATGGTCGCGCCGCCCTCGGTGACCTCGGCCGTGCTGGACTACCGGGAGCGCACCGGCACCCGGCCCTCGCCCGCCGGGCAGCGGGTGCTGGTCGAACTGGCGCGGCACGGCGATCTCGGGCGGCACCTGCGCAAACTGCGCCGCGAGCTGTCCGAGCGCCGTTCGCTGCTGGTGTCCGCGTTGCGCGACGGCCACGTCCGGGTCACCGGCGACGACGCGGGCGCGCATCTCGTGGTGCGGTTCCGCTCGGCGGAGGTGGAGGCCGACCGGCTGGCCCGGGCCGCGGCCCTCGGCATCCGGCTCGACGGCCTGGCCAGGCATTTCGCCGGAACACCGAGCGCGTTCGGGGTCGCCATCGGCTACGCGGGGTGTTCCCGGGAGGCGCTGCACGGCTCGCTGGAAGCACTCGTCGAGCTGCTTCGTCAACAGCCGGTAGGGTGACCCGTCATGAGCACTCCCAAAACGCGAGTGGCAGTCGTGTTCGGCGGCCGGAGCACCGAGCACACGATCTCCTGCGTATCGGCGGGCAGCGTGCTGGCGAACCTGGACCGCGATCGGTTCGAGGTCGTCCCGATCGGCATCACCCCGCAAGGCGGCTGGGTGCTCGGCACCAGCGATCCGAAGGCGCTGGAGATCCGCGGCAGCGAACTGCCGTCGGTGACCGAGGGGAAGTCGCTCGTGCTCGCGGGCGATCCGACCAGCCGGCAGGTGGTTTCCCTGCAGCCCGGCCGGGAAGTCGAGGCGCTGTCCGCCGTGGACGTGGTGTTCCCGGTGCTGCACGGCGCTTTCGGTGAGGACGGCACCATCCAGGGCCTGCTCGAACTCGCCGGGATCCCGTACGTCGGGGCGGGTGTGCTCGCCAGCGCCACCGCGATGGACAAGGAGTACGCGAAGAAACTCCTTGCCGCGGAAGGACTTCCGGTCGGCAACTACGCGACCATCCGGCGTGGACAGTCTACTTTGGAGGAAGCGGACCGGGAGCGGCTCGGGCTGCCGGTGTTCGTCAAACCGGCCCGCGCCGGGTCGTCGATCGGGATCAGCAAGGTCACCGACTGGTCCGATCTGGACGCCGCGATCGCGCTGGCCCGCGAGACCGACCCCAAGGTGCTCGTCGAGGCGGCGGTCGTCGGCCGCGAGATCGAATGCGGCGTGCTGGAATTCCCGGACGGCCGCGTCGAGGCTTCGCTCCCGGCCGAGATCCGGGTACTCGACGAGGACGAGAGCGCCTGGTACGACTTCGAGACCAAGTACCTCGGCGAAGCGGCCGAACTCGACATCCCGGCGAAGCTGGACGACGTGGTCACCGAGCGGCTGCGCGCGATGGCGGTCAAGGCGTTCGGCGCGCTGGACGGTCAGGGGCTGGCCCGGGTCGACTTCTTCGTCGGCGCGGACGGCGAGCTGACGATCAACGAGGTCAACACGATGCCCGGCTTCACCTCGACCTCGGCCTACCCGAAGATGTGGACGGTCACCGGCGTCGACTACCCGACCCTGCTGTCCACCCTCATCGAGACCGCCATCGCCCGAGGCACCGGCCTCCGCTGACCCACGCTGGGTGGTGAGTGGCTAGGCCGGTTCTGACCGGTCAAACCCTCACGACCCCGGTTCGCCGGTCGGCCGGGGTCAGCCGAAGCGCAGGGGCTGGACGCCGAGGTTCTTGCTGATCGTCGCGGAAACGTCCTGCAGCGGCCCGGTCCCGGCGTTGTCCGGCACGGTCAGCGCGGCGTAGACCTCCCGGTCCACCACGTACCAGGTCGACGTGCCTTCGCCGGGAACCACCAGCCACTTCACCCCGTCGATCAGCCGCAGCGGGGAGGACGGGTTCAGCTCCGGCGGCCGGTCGAGGCCGCAGCGCAGCACGATCGGATTGGCGTCGCCCCAGGCCACCGTGGCCGGTGGGGCGGGGTTCGCCAGCTCCCGGCGCGCGAGCTTCGCGCCGTTCGACAGCAGTTCGGCGGGCAGCGCCCCGAGCAGCGTGGTGCACGCCGGGGCGCCCGCCTGCGGGGCGGGCACCGGCACCAGCGGCAGCGGTCCGCCCGCCTTGGGCGCGCTGTTGTCCGCGGAATCGGACGAGCCCGTGACGAGGCCGAATACGGCCACCGCGACGGCCAGTGCGACCGCGAGGGCCGCGGCGATGATGATCAGGGTCCGGGGCGGCGCGCCGGTTTCGGTTTCGGAGTCAGCCACCCGTCCACTACAGCACGCTTCAAAGATGGACGACCGGGCAGGTCAGCGTGCGCGTGATGCCCTCCACGTTCTGCACCTTCGCGACCACGAGCTGGCCCAGCTGGTCCACATTGTCCGCCGCGGCGCGCACGATCACGTCGTAGGGCCCGGTGACGTCCTCCGAACTGGTGACGCCGGGGATCCCGCTGATCTCGGCCGCCACCGCCGCCGCCTTACCGACCTCGGTCTGGATGAGGATGTATGCGTGGACCACGGCGCGCCCCTTCGTCTGGATCGATCGGATCGGTGTTCTATTCAGGTGGGAACGGTGCACAGCAACTTACCGCAGTACGGAAAAACATAGGCCATCCGACAATCGGGGGTCGAGCTGAAGTGCAGGTACGACAGGATGGAGGTGACGGGTGTCACCGCAGGGCAGACCCGACGAGGACACGGTTGCCGGTTTCGGGGAATTCGGGCTGATTCGCGCGATCACCGAGAACCGGAAACAACCGCGCAGCACCCTGCTCGGGCCGGGTGACGACGCTGCGGTGGTCGCGGCGCCGGACGGCCGGGTGGTCGCCACCAAGGACGTGCTCGTGCAGGGTGTGCACTTCCGGCTGGACTGGTCTACACCAGAGCACGTCGGGCGCAAGGCGATCGCGGTGAACCTCGCCGATCTCGCCGCGATGGGCGCGGCCCCCACCTCGGTCCTCATCGGATTGGCCTGCCCGGCCGACACCAAGGCGTCACTGATCACCGAACTCGTCGACGGGATGTGGGCCGAAGCGGGCCGGGTCGGCGTCGGCGTGGTCGGCGGTGACCTGGTGCGCGCCGATCAGCTCGTGGTGAGCATCACGGCGCTCGGCGATCTGCGCGGGCTGAACCCGGTGACCCGCTCGGGCGCGCGACCCGGGGACATCGTCGCGGTGTGCGGGAAGCTCGGCTGGGCCGCCGCGGGTCTGGCCGTGCTCGGCCGGGGATTCCGGTCGCCGGTCAGCGTGGTGAACGCGCAGCGGGTCCCCGAACCGCCGTACTCCGCGGGTCCGAGCGCCGCCGCGGCCGGGGCGACCTCGATGATCGACGTCTCGGACGGCCTGCTGGCCGATCTCGGGCACATCGCGGCGGCCTCCGAGGTCGGCATCGACGTGCACACCGACCGGATCCCGGTGCACCAGCGGCTCGTCGAGGTCGGGACCGCGCTCGGCGCCGATCCCCTGAAGTGGGTGCTCACCGGCGGCGAGGACCACGCGCTCGCCGCCACCTTCCCGCCGTTCGCGGACCTGCCCGAAGGCTGGGCCCGGATCGGTTCGGTGACCATGCCGGAATCCGGTGTCACCGTGGACGGCAAGCCGTATGCGGGAGAAAGCGGCTGGGAGCACTGGCGGTAACCGCTTAGGCTGCCGCGTATGGACATTCGCGTGGTGCCCTACGACGATCCGGACGCGGTGAAGCTGATCGCCGAGGTGCAGCAGGAATACGTGCTGCGCTACGGCGATCCCGACGAGACGCCGATCGACGTCGAGCAGTTCGCCGCGCCGCGGGGGCTGTTCGTGGTGGGCTACCTCGACGACGTCCCGGTCGCCTGCGGCGGCTGGCGCGCGCACGACGGCCCGGCCCCCGACTTCCGGCCCGGGGACGCCGAGCTGAAGCGGATGTACGTGGTGAAATCCGCGCGGGGCAAGGGTTTCGCCCGCGGGGTGCTGGCCGAACTGGAACGCACCGCGGTCGCCGCCGGGCGGATCCGGGCGGTGCTGGAGACCGGGACGAAACAGCCGGAGGCGCTCGCGCTGTACCGTTCTTCGGGCTACCACGAGATTCCGAAGTTCGGGTACTACAAGAACGAACCGGAAAGCCGCTGCTTCGCGAAGGACCTCAGCGCGGGCTGAGTTCGAGGCCTTTCCACAGGAGGATCCATGGCGATCTACGCGCTCGGCGACCTGGAGCCCAGCATCCACCCGGACGCATACGTGCATCCCGACGCGACCGTGATCGGGGACGTGCGGATCGCCGCGCACGCGTCGGTGTGGCCGCAGACCGTGCTGCGCGGGGACCACGGGTACATCGAGCTGGGCGAGCGGTCGAACATCCAGGACGGGTGCGTGGTGCACTGCACCCAGCGGCATCCGACGATCCTCGGGCCGTCGTCCGCGGTCGGGCATTCGGTGCACATCGAAGGCGCGACGATCGGCACCGGCTGCCTGATCGCGTCCGGTTCGGTGGTCCTCAACGGATCGGTGATCGAGGACGGCGGCATGGTCGGCGCGGGCGCGGTGCTGTCCTACGAAGCGCACGTCCCCGCCGGGCACATCGCGCTCGGCGTGCCCGCGAAAACCCGGCCGAACACGTCCTTCGGGCCGGACATGATCAAGACCGTGGTGGACGGCTACGTCGAGCGCGCCGTCCGATTCCGCACCGACCTCCGCCGCCTGGACGGGCAGGGCTAAAGTCACTGGGCGTGACAGGACGCCCCTTGCCCGAAGTTGTCGAAGCCGGATGGGCGGAAGCCCTCGCCCCCGTCGCCGCGCGGATCACCGCCATGGGGGAGTTCCTGCGCGCGGAGGTCGCGGCCGGGCGCACCTACCTTCCCTCGGGGGAGAACGTGCTGCGCGCCTTCCAGCAGCCGTTCGCGGACGTGCGCGTCCTGATCGTCGGCCAGGATCCGTACCCGACGCCCGGGCACCCGATCGGCCTCTCCTTCGCCGTGGCGCCGGACGTGCGGCCGCTGCCGAAGAGCCTGATCAACATCTTCCAGGAGTACCACGACGACCTGGGCCACCCGCTGCCGTCGAACGGCGACCTCACACCGTGGACCGAGCAGGGTGTGCTGCTGCTCAACCGGGCGCTCACCGTGCGGCCGCGGCAGCCGAACTCGCACCAGGGCAAGGGCTGGGAAGAGGTCACCGAACAGGCGATCAAGGCCCTCGCCGAGCGCGGCGGGCCGCTGGTCGCGATCCTGTGGGGCAGCAACGCGCGCCGCCTCAAGCCGCTGCTCGGCGGCGTGCCGTGCATCGAATCGGTGCACCCGAGCCCGATGTCGGCGCACAACGGCTTCTTCGGCTCCCGCCCGTTCAGCCGGACCAACCAGCTCCTCACCCAGCAGGGCGCCGCCCCCATCGACTGGAAACTCCCCTGACCGACGAGTCGTGAGTGTTTGGGCCGGTTAGAACCGGCCGGAACACTCACGACCCCCGGCACTCGGTTCCCTCGCTCCACCCGGCAACCCCCGGGGGTCCAGGGGGCTTGCCCCCTGGCTGGGGTCTGGGGGCTCGGCCCCCAGAAAACACCTGAAGCGCAAAAACGGCGAGCGCTCTCCGCGAGCACTCGCCGCCCTCAACCGCGCTTCAGCCGCGGACGACCTTGCCCGCCTTGATGCACGAGGTGCACACGTTCAGGCGCTTACGCTGGGACAGACCGACCTTGGCGTGCACGGTCTGGATGTTCGGGTTCCACCGGCGGTTGGTACGCCGGTGGGAGTGCGAGACCGACTTGCCGAAGCCGGGTCCCTTGCCACAGACGTCGCACACGGCAGCCACGTCGAACTCCTTTGGATCAGGGAAGACACATCACGGCCCGAAAGCTCCGGGCACTCGGAACATAGTAACTACTGCTTTCGAGGAGTGTCGCACCGGGTGGATACGGTGGGCGGAACCACGGAGGAGGTCAGCGGGTGCACGAGCTGGATGCGGCGGCGGTGACCACGTGGGCTTCGGCCTGCGTGCACAGCCTCGACGTGCTGCGCCCGGCGATCAACGGCATCAACGTCTACCCGGTCGCCGACTCCGACACCGGCTCCAACCTCCTGCACACCATGACCGGCGCCCGGGACGAGCTGGCGGCCGGGGCCGAGGGCGCCGGGGAGGCGCTCGGCCTGCTGGCCCGCGGGGCGGTCGCCGCGGCGCGCGGCAACTCCGGGGTGATCCTCTCCCAGGTCCTGCGCGGGCTCGCCGAGGCCGCGCAGGACGCGAAGACCCTCGACGGCCCCGCGCTCGCCGCGGCGCTCGTGCACGCCGACGTGGTGGCCACCGGCGCGGTCGCCCGGCCGGTGTCCGGCACCATCCTGACCGTGCTGCACGCGGCCGCCACCGCGGTCGGCGCGGGGAAGGGGAACCTCGGCGAGGTCGCCACGACCGCGGCCTCGGCGGCCGCCGAAGCCCTCGAGCACACCCCGCAGCAGCTGCCCGTGCTGGCCAGCGCCGGGGTGGTCGACGCCGGGGGCCGCGGCCTGGTCGCCGTGCTGGACGCGCTCGCCGGAGTGATCACCGGCACCGCGACCGAGCCTTCGCACTCCTGCGAGGCCGGGGTCGAGGTCACCCCGGTCGAAGGGATGCCCGCGCCCTACGCCTGGGAGGTCATGTACCTGCTCAGCGGCGCCGAGGAGCGGGCGCTGCCCGGCCTCCGGAAGGTGCTGAGCGGGCTCGGGGACAGCGTGACCGTGGCCGGGGACGGGGCCGGTGGGCACGCCGTCCACGTGCACTGCGCGGATATCGGCGCCGCCATCGAGGCCGGGATCGAGATCGGCCGCCCGCACCGGATCCGGGTCGAGCCGCTGATCACCCCGACGCCGCTGGAGCCCGCGGCCGCGGCCGATCGGACGGTCGTCGCCGTGGTGCACGGCGACGCGCTCGCCGAACTGCTGCGCGCGGAGGGGGTGGCCGTGCTCGCGGTCCCCGCCGGGGAGACGCCCAGCGTGGAGGAGATGCTCGGCCTGATCACCGAAACGGCCGCCGGCCAGGTCACCGTGCTGCCCGGCGGGGTGGAGCTGACCGCCGCCGCGGACGCCGCCGCGGGCCACGCGATGATCGGCGACCGGGATGTCGTGGTGATCCCGTGCGCCTCCCCGGTGCAGGTGCTCGCCGCGCTGGCCGTGCACGACAAGGACCGCCGCACCAACGACGACGTGGTGGCGATGGCCGAGGCGGCCGCGGCGACCCGGCGCGGGGAACTCCTTGTCGCGCAGGAGGATTCGATCACCTGGGTGGGCCGGGCGCACACCGGGGACGTGATCGGTCTGGTGGACGGCGAGGTGGTGCTCATCGAACCCGCCCCGGCATCGGAGACTAATCTGGTCGCCGCCGCGATGAACGTGTTGAACCGGATGCTGGCGGTCGGGGGTGAGCTGGTGACCGTGCTGACCGGGGTGGGGGCCCCGGCCGAAATCGACCACGACCTCGCCGAGCGGTTGCGCGTGGAGCATCCGGAGGTGGAGCTCACGAGCTATCCCAGCGGCCAGACCGACGCCGTGCTGCTGATCGGGGTGGAATAGAGGACATGGCTGTACTGCGCGACCCGCTGACTCCGGTGCTCGGCGCGAAATCGGCGAAGGCGCTGGCGGAGTCGCTGAAGATCGAGACGGTCGGCGATCTGCTGCGCCACTACCCCCGCCGGTACGCCGAGCGCGGCGAGCTGACCGATATCGCCGGGCTCGAGCTGGGCGAGCACGCCACCGTGATGGCCCGGGTCGAATCGGTCAGCAAGCGCACCATGCGCGCCCGCCGGGGCAGCATCCTCGAGGTCACCATCACCGACGGCTACCGGAAGCTGACCTGCGCTTTCTTCAACCAGGCCTGGCGGGCGAACGAGCTCAAGCCGGGGAAGACCGGGTTGTTCGCGGGCAAGGTGAACGCCTTCCGGCGCACGCTCCAGCTGCAGAACCCCGAGTACGAACTGATCGACGAGAACGCCGGTATGTCCACAGTGGACGAGTTCGCCGGGAAGATCATTCCGGTCTACCCGGCCGCCGCCGGGATGCCGTCCTGGTCGATCGGCCGGTGCGTGCAGCAGGTGCTGGACGTCCTGGACCGGGAGGACGAGCCGATGCCGCCCGAGCTGCTGGCGCGGCGCGGGCTGTCCGACCTCTTCGACGCGCTGCACAACATCCACCGCCCGGCGAGCTGGGAGTCGCTGGAGTTCGCCCGCGAACGCCTCAAATGGGACGAGGCGATGGCCGTGCAGCTGATCTTCGCCCAGCGCCGGTACTCCGCGGTGTCCCGGCCCGCCCCGGCCTGCCCGCCCAAGGCGGGCGGCATCCTGGAGGCGTTCGACGGGCGGCTGCCGTTCGAGCTCACCGCCGGGCAGCGCGAGGTCGGCGCGAAGATCGCCGCGGACCTCGCCGTCGAGCATCCGATGAACCGGCTGCTGCAGGGCGAGGTCGGCAGCGGGAAGACGGTCGTCGCGTTGCGGGCGATGCTCCAGGTGGTCGACTCCGGGCGGCAGGCGGCGCTGCTGGCGCCCACCGAGGTGCTGGCGGCGCAACATGCCCGGTCGCTGCGCGAGATGCTGGGGGAGCTCGGTCAGGCGGGTGAGCTTGGTGGCGCCGAGAACGCCACCAAGCTCACCCTGCTGACCGGGTCGATGCCGGCTAAAGAACGGCGCCAGGCCCTGCTGGACGCTGCCAGTGGCGCCGCCGGCATCGTGGTCGGCACGCACGCGCTGATACAGGATACGGTCTCTTTCGCCGATCTCGGTTTCGTTGTGGTTGACGAACAACACCGATTCGGCGTCGAACAGCGCGATGCCTTGCGTTCTCGCGGCCGGGACTTCACCAGCCCGCACGTCCTGGTGATGACGGCGACGCCGATTCCCCGCACGGTGGCGATGACCGTGTACGGCGACCTGGAGACCTCGTCGCTGCGCGAGATGCCGGTGGGCCGGTCGCCGATTTCCACGACCGTGGTGCCGGTCGCGGAGAAACCGGCCTGGCTGGACCGGGTGTGGCAGCGGATCGTCGAGGAGGTCGGCAAGGGGCACCAGGCGTACGTGGTGTGCCCGCGCATCGGTGACGAGCCCGCGAAGAACCAGGGTGACCAGCGACCGGCGCTCGCGGTGCTGGAGGTGGCGCCGGAACTGGAGGCCGGGCCGCTGTCCGGCTTGCGGGTCGGTGTCCTGCACGGCCGCCTGCCCAGCGACGAGAAGGACGCGGTGATGCGCGCCTTCGCCGACGCGAAACTCGACGTGCTGGTGGCCACCACGGTGATCGAGGTCGGCGTGAACGTGCCGAACGCCACCGCGATGGTGATCATGGACGCGGAGCGGTTCGGGGTGAGCCAGTTGCACCAGCTGCGCGGCCGGGTCGGGCGCGGTGACGTGCCCGGGATCTGCCTGCTGGTCACCGAGGCGCTGGACGGCACCGCGACCCGGGAGCGGCTCGCCGCGGTGGAGTCCACAACGGACGGTTTCGAACTGTCCCGGCTCGACCTGGAACTGCGGCGGGAAGGCGACATTCTGGGCGCGGCGCAGTCGGGCAAGCGGTCCGGGCTCAAGCTGCTTTCGCTGCTGCGGGACGAGGAACTGATCGCCGATGCGCGCGAGGTCGCGCAGGCGATCGTGGCCGAGGACCCCGCGCTGGGCACCCACCTCGGCCTCGCGCACATGGTGTCCGAGGTCGTGGACGCCGACCGCGCGGAGTACCTGGAGAAAACCTGATGTCGTGAGTGTTCCGGCCGGTTCTAACCGGCCTAGCCGCTCACGACCACGGTGTCCGGCAACCCCGGCCCGGATGGCGCGTTCGTACCGCGCCACCCCAAAGCGTGCGCTTTCGGGTACTCGGCGGCGCTTTCCCGCCAAAGTGCCGCCTCTCGCGGGCCGGGACGAGGTGCGCAAGCGGTCGCCGAGTTGGGTGGGTCGTGAGTGTTCAGGCGGTTATTGATGCGTAACTCAATTATGGCGTGGTCGTTGGTTATGGTGTGAAGGTGACT
>NZ_VTHK01000036.1 GCF_009765355.1 Amycolatopsis anabasis
GGCTGAGCCAGCGTCGATGCGGCGTTCGGCGCGTCCCACGTCCTGGGCACTTCCCGCAAAGTCCGAGAAGCCTTACCGAGAAAGGCTCAGTTGGCGCAGCGCCGCACGACGCACTGGTGATCGCTGCGATCACGCTCACCGTCGGTCCAAGAACCCACAAGCGCTTGCTGCCGTGTGGTCAGCTCACCCACCGCGTGGTCAGCGGCGGGTGCGGGTCGGGCGGGGTGTCCGGGACCAGCGGTGGTGGACGCGTTCCAGTTCGCGGCCCCAGTAGGCGTCGTCGGCCTCGTTCAGGTGCTTGCGGCCGTACCGGCGGGCGGCTTCGAAGAAGCCCCGGGTGGGCAGACCGGTCTCCTGCACGACCACGAGGGCGGTGATGTTCGGCAGGTCGACGTCGACGCAGGCCTTGACCAGGATGTCGAGCAGGTTGGTCAGCACGTGCCGCCACGCCTCGTGGTGTTCGACCGCGGTGCCCCGGACCAGCTCGGCGCAGCTGAGGGTTCCCTTGCCGCTGCGGGCCATCGGTTCCAGCCGGTCGAGCAGCTGGCGGCACAACCGCACCCAGTGCCGCCGCTCGAAACCCCAGGCGGCGCCACCTCCGTTGAAGTACCAGGAAACCGCGGTCGTGAGCGGTCGTTCGGGGATCAACGTGGGTGCCGGGCTCGTCATCATCACCGTTCCCTCTCGTGCCTGGCGCATCGTCCGGGTGTCGAGGTCCACGGCCTGGTCGTTACGGGTGTCACCAGAATGCAACGCTTCGTCCACATGGCACCTTTCCGACCGGAAACCGCGCGACTTGGTGAATTCCGCACCCGCCTGATCGATCTTGTAGAGCCGGTAAGGGATACTGGGCAGATGACGGAAGACGCGACGGGCGAGAGCAAGCCACGGTCGCTGGTGTTCGACATCTTCGGCGAATACGTGCGCGCCGACGGCGGTTACCTCACGCTGCAGGCGCTTTCCCGGCTCCTCGAACCGTTCGACGTGCCGCCCGACTCACTGCGCGTGCTGATGTCGCGCCTGCGCCGGGAAGGCTGGTTCCGGACGATGAAATCCGGCCGGATCAGCTTCTACCTCCCCGCCAAACGCGGCTGGGACCTGCTCGACGAGGGCTACGTGCGGATCATGGGCGCGCCGCACGAGAACTGGTCCGGCGAGTGGCACGTGGTGATCTTCTCGGTACCCGAGACCGAGCGATCCGCCCGAGGCCGCATCCGGAAACAGTTGGCGTGGCTGGGTTTCGGTCCGCTCGCCGCGTCGACCTGGATCTCGCCGTGGGATCGCCTGCGGGAGGCGACGAACGTGCTCGCGGCCGAACCCTGCGCCCAGTACGACCGGCTGGTCGCCCGTTCGCTCAGCCGCGAAGAGGACCTCGAGCGGGCGGCCCGGTGCTGGGACCTCGCCTCGCTCGCGGACGGGTACCGCGACTACCTCAACCGCTGGGAGAAACGGCTTTCCCGGCTGCGCGCCGATCTGCCCGAGCCGGAGCGGGCGTTCGTCCTGCGCACCCAGGTGATCCACGAGTACCGGAAGTTCCTGTTCACCGATCCCGGGCTGCCCGCGCAACTGCTGCCCGACGACTGGCCGGGCAAGCACGCCCGCGAGACCATGCTGTCGGTGTTCGAAGTGCTGCGGGAACCGGCTACCCGCTTCTACCAGGAGGTCACCGCGGAGATGGCGCGCCCGGCGGGCGACCTGCCTCCGGTGCCGCCACTCCCCTGCTAATCGAGCCCGCTAATCGAGCAGCACCAGCGCGTCCAGGGCGATCAGACCGGCGGCGGTGACCCGCACCGGGTTGACGTCGATCTCGCTCACCTGCGGATTCGCCACCATCAACCGGCCCAGCTGGACCAGCAGCGCGGCCACCGGCTCCACCGGGACCGGCGGCCTGCCCCGCGCCCCTTCCCGCACCCGCGACGGCAGTTCCCGCACCATGTCGCGTGCGTCCACTTCGGACAACGGGGCCAGCCGCATCGCCGTGCGCGCACGGATCTCGACGTCCACACCGCCGAGCCCGAGCAGCACCACCGGGCCGAAGGCGCGGTCGCGCACCGCACCGACGATGAGCTCGGTGCCCGCGTCCGCCTGGCGCTCGACCAGATACCGCGTGGCCCGGCCCCCGGTGGCGTCGTCGATCCCGTGCAACGCCGCGTCGAGCTGCTCGGGCGAATGCACCCCGACCCGTACCGCGCCGATATCCGATTTGTGCCGGATCCGCGCGTCGCACACCTTCACCACCACCGGGCCGCCGAGTTCGGCCAGCGCCCGGCGCGCCTCGGCGTGGGAACGGGCCACCACCCGCCGCGGACCGGGCAGGCCCAAGCCTTCCAGCAGCGATTTGGCCTGGTGCTCGTCGAACCGGCCCGCGGGCGGCACCACCGGCACGTCCGCGCCGCCGAACGTGGCGTTGGCGATCCGCGCCGCGCGCAGGGCGCGGGCCCGGGCGTCGGCCACCAGCGCGCTCATCCCGGTCACGCCCCGATCGGGCGCCGGGTAGACCGGGACGCCCTCCGCGCGCAGCCGATCCCGCTGCCGCCGGACCTGCTGCTCCAGCCCACCGGTGACGAACACCGTGGCCGCGCCGGGCCGCGCCAGCCCGGCGGCGATCTGCTCGGTGCCCTGTTCCTGCAACGCGTACACCAGGGTCGCGTCGATTCCGCTGTCACTCACCACGGCCTCCACCACTTCGGGGAACGTGGCACCGGGGCGGCCGGTGTCCACGGGATTGCGCTGGTAGGTCACCGGCGGCAGCAGCGCGCGCACGCGCCGCACGGTCGGTTCGGACAGTTCGGGAACCCGGATCCCCGCGGCGCGCAACCGGTCCGCGATGAACAGTCCCGGCCCGGCCTGCCCGGTCACCACCGCCACCCCCGGATCGGGATTCGCGGGCAGGCGGCGGTAGCCGAGCGCCGCGACCGCGTCGACGAGTTCGCCCGGGGTGTCCACCACGACCGCCCCGGCCTGGGTCAGCGCCGCCCGGGTCACCGCCCAGTCCCCGGACAGCGCGCCGGTGTGCGACCGGGCGAACTCACCGACGTCCGAGGCGCCGACCTTCATCGCGACCACCGGTTTGACCTCGGTGACCCGGTGCACGGCGGCCATCAGGGCCCGCCCGTCGGCCACGCCCTCCACGTGCAGCGCGACCGCCCGCGTGCGCTCATCCCGCGCGAGATGGTCCAGCGCTTCGGCGAACCCGACGTCGACCGCGTTGCCCAGGCCCACGGCCAGGCTCACGCCGATCCCTTCGCGGCGCAGCAGGAAACACAGCGCCAGGTTCATCCCGCCGCTCTGCGCGACGATCCCGATCGGGCCGGGCCGCAGCCGCCGCACCGCGGGCATGAAGTTGGCGCACACTCCCCGGGCCGGATCGACGAATCCGGAGGTGTTCGGGCCGAGCACGCGGATCCCGGTGTCCGCCACGATCTCGGCGATCCGTTCCTGCAGGCGCACACCGTCGGCGCCGCTTTCGGCGAAGCCGCCCGCGCACACCACGGCCGCGCCGACCCCGGCGCTCGCGCAGTCGGCCAGCACGTCCGGCACGGCCAGCGGCGGGACGGTCAGCACCGCCAGATCCACCGGAACCGGGATGTCGGCCACCGACGGGAAGGCCGGGCGCCCCGCGATCTCCCGCGCCTGCGGGTTGACCGGAAACACGGCGGGGAACGCGGCGAGCGCGGACATCATCGCGAACCCCGCCTTGTCCGGCGATGCCGAGGCGCCGACCACGGCGACCGACCGGGGGGCGAAGAGCCGTCCGAGCCCGGTCGCCGCACCGCGCTCGGCGACAGGTTGTGCTCGGGTCATCGGACGGCTCCCGCTCCCCCGGTACCCCCAGTATCGGGCTCCGAAGTCACCAGCAGATCCGCGCGAGCGGTCAGCAGATAGGTCGCTGCCCACTCGGGATCCGGGTGACCCGTGATCAGGGCGGCCGGGATGCCCAGCCGCAGTTTCGCCAGTTCGGCCACGAGCACCGCCGCCGTGCGCTCGGCCAGGCCCGGCCCCGCCGCGCGGATCACCAGCAACGGGGGTGGCGCGGCGGCCCGGGCGAGCCGGCTGATGAACGCGGGCACGTCACCGGTCCGCGCGGGCGCCGTGGTCCACAGCGCCTCGGCACACCGCCGATCCACCTCGGCGGCGCTCACCAGCCGCCCGGGGAACACGGCCGATCCGATCTCGATCGGAGTGTCCAGAATGGACAGCGAGTGTGGCAGGCCGTACCAGCGCAGGGTTTCCGCGCCGAACTCGGGATCGCCCGCGGCGAGGCGGTCGAACGACACCCGGCCGCTGCGGGTGAGGAAGTGCACGGCGAACCGGCGCGGTTCGTGCCGGGCGTAGTCGGCGAAGTTCTCCCACCAGGACAGGCTCGGCACGGCCGCGTCCTGCACCCGGGCCACCTTCGGCCGGCGGATCGCTTCGTACGCGCGGATCGCGTCCCCCAGGCCCGCGGCCGGGGCCTGGGTGACCTGATCGGCCAGGGCCAGCGCGTCCTCCAGCGCCATGGTGGTGCCCGAGCCCACGGAGAAATGGGCGGTGTGCGCGGCATCGCCCAGCAGGACCGTTCGATCGTGGCACCAGGAACGCGCCCGCACGGTCCGGAAGGTCTGCCACCGCGAATGGTTCGCCAGCAGTTTGGCGCCGTCGAGCTGGGTCGCGAAGATCCGTTCCAGCCGCAGGCGGCTGTTCTCGTCGCTGCTGCCCGGCGGCAGGGCGCCCGCGTCGTCGAAACCGGCCCGGCGCCAGGTCGGCTCGTCGCATTCCACGACGAACGTGCTGGTGTTCCGGTCGTACGGGTAGGCGTGCACCGCGAACCAGCCGGCCTCGGTCTCCTCGAACAGGAACGTCATCGAGTCGAACGGCCGATCGGCGCCGAACCAGATGTAGCGCGCGCTCGCGTGGTCCACGGTCGGCCCGAACCGGCCGGCGTGGGCGTGCCGGGTCCGGCTGTTCAACCCGTCGGCGCCGACGACCAGGTCGTAGGAGCGGGCCAGTTCCACCGGATCCGCCTCGGTGCGGAACCGCAGTTCGACCCCCGCCTCCCGGGCCCGCGCCCGCAACAGGCCGAGCAGGCTGCGGCGGGAGATCGCGGAGAAACCGAGGCCGCCGCAGCGCACCCGCTCGCCCGCGAGGTGGACGTCGATGTGGTCCCAATGCCGCCCGGAGTCGGCCAGTTCCCGGCCGAGCCGCCGGTCCTCCTGCACCAGCCGGGCCAGTTTGAGCGCGGAGAACACCACGCCGAAGCCGAAACTCTCGTCGGAACCGTTGCGCTCGAACAACTCCACTTCGATGTCCGGCCGCCGCTCCCGGATCAGCGCCGCGGCGAGCAACCCGCCCGGTCCGCCGCCGATCACCGCGATCTTGCTCATGCCCCCACCCCCGCCCGCGGCCGATCCGCGTACGGGATCGCCTGCCCCGCGTCGACGGATACCTCGAGGCGCCCGATCCGTTCGATCTCCACTTCGATCGACCGCGCCTCGTTGATCGGGCCCACCCCGGCCGGGGTGCCGGTCAGGATGACGTCACCGGGCCACAGGGTGCACACCGAACTGGCGTACGCGATGAGTTCGGGCACGCCGAAGAGCAGGTCGCGGGTGCTCGCCTCCTGCCGCAGCTCGCCGTCGACCCGGCACCGCAGCATCAGGTCGCCGGGATCGGGCACCTCGTCCGCGGTCACCACCCACGGACCCAGCGGGGTGAAGGTGTCGAACGACTTCCGGGTGGACCTGTCCTCGGTGGACCGGACGGTGATGTCCAGCGCGCAGGTGTAGCCGAAGACGTGCTCCAGTGCCCGCTCGACCGGGACGTGCCAGGCCGCGCGGCCGATGACCACGGCCAGTTCGCCCTCCTGGTCGGTCCGCACGTCGGTGTAGGGCAGGCGCACCGCCTGGCCGGGGCCGATCACCGACGAGGACGCCTTGAGGAACAACCCGAGTTCGGCGATGCTCTGCCCCGCCGCCATCTCGGTGCGGTGCGCGGCGTAGTTGACCGGGGCGCCGATGATCTTCGGCGGCCGCGGCAGCGGCGCCGCCAGGCGCACCGAACTCAGCGGGACGGCCGCCCCGCGCGTGGTGAACGGCCGCCCACTGTCCAGAAAGGACTGAAGCGGACCGGCCGGGCCGGGGTCGCCGCCGCAAACGTCGAACACGTCCACCCCCTCGACGATCCCGATCCGGCCGGAGTCGAATACCGCGATGCGCATGCCCGGTTCAGCCCTGCCGTTCGGTGAGTTCTTCGCGATACAGCCCCAGTGCCCGCAGCACCGGCTCGTTGCTGAACGAGAACAGGATCGCGTCTTCGGTGGCGCTGGGATTGCGCAGTTCGCAGATCGCCCAGCCGGGCACCGCGATGACGTCCCGGTCGTGCCAGTCGTACCGCTCGTCGTCGATCAGGATCGTGCCCGACCCCCGGACGACGTGCAGCACGGAACTCGCCGTGCGCCGGAACGCGGCGCCGCGGAAACCCGGTGGCAGCCGCTGGACGCGGCAGGACATGGTCGGCATCACCGGCCCGCCGGTCCACGGGTTGGTGTACTCCAGCACGATCCCGTCGACCTGGCTGCCTTCGGCGTCCTCGGCGATGGCGTCGAACGCCCGCTCGGTCTGGGCCCAGGGATAGTTGCCGATCGGCGAAACCTCGGAGCGCGCGATGTCCCAGGCCGGGACGAGATGACCGTGCACGAACTGCCGGGAGGAGATGTTGTCCGGCACCACCGGTCGCTGCGACCGGCACTCGAACAGCTCGAAGAACCCCGCCTCCAGCGCGTTGACCAGCGGGTAGTCGAGGGCGTCCAGCCAGATCATCGGGCCGTCGCCCTCGTGGTAGTGGTCGTGCCAGTGCCAGCCCGGGGTGAGCAGCAGATCCCCCGGCCGCATGTGCAGGCGTTCCCCGTCGACCGTGGTGTAGGCGCCGTCGCCCTCGATGACGAACCGGAACGCGTTGGCCGCGTGCCGGTGCGCCTGCGCGGTTTCACCGGGCAGGATCACCTGGATTCCCGCGTAGAGCGAATTCACCGTCGCCGGTGGATCCGACATCCCGGGGTTGATCAGCATCAGCACCCGGCGCTCGGCCTCTTCCAGGGACAGGGTCTCCGCGAAATGCAGCAGGTGCGGGCGCAGTGCGTGGTAGCGCCACACGTACGGCACGGCCGCGCTGCGCGGTTCGGCGGGGAACAGGTTCCCGTAGTAGCGCCACAGGGGTGCGGCGCCGAGATCCTCGATCGCGGCGTAGGCCGGATCGGTTTCGGCTTCGGTGGAAGTGGTCATCGCGTTCTCCCCGCACGGGTCGCGGCGTCGGCGCGCAAGGCCTTCTTGTCGACCTTTCCGACGTTCGTGGTGGGCAGTTCCGGAAGCAGCCGGAGGACTTCGGGCAGTTTGAACGCGGCCGCACCGCCGAGCGTCATGTGCTGCCGCAGGTCTTCGAGCGTGGGCTGGCCCGGGACGCGCCCGACGACGTACAGGCAGATCCGCTCGCCCAGTTCGGGATCGGGGATGGGCACCGCCGCCGCGTCGGCCACCGCGGGATGCCCGTAGGCGAGGTTCTCCACCTCCTCGGCGGAGATCTTCTCGCCGCCGCGGTTGATGATGTCCTTGGTGCGCCCCTCGACGACCAGGTTGCCCGACGGATGCCAGCGCACGACGTCCCCGGTGCGGTACCAGCCGTCGGCGGTGAAGCACCGGGCGTTGTGCTCGGGCGCGCGGTAGTAGCCGCGGATGGTGTACGGACCGCGCGCCAGCAACTCGCCTGCCTCGCCCTCGGGCACGTCGCGATCGGCTTCGTCGACGATCCGGATCTCGTCACCCGCGCACACCGGACGGCCCTGGGTCTCGCACCGCACCTCGGGTGGATCGTCCTGAAGGGTGTAGTTGATCAATCCCTCGGCCATGCCGAAACCCTGCTGGACCCGCACGTCCAGGGCGGCTTCGATGCGCCGCGCGAGCTCCGGCGCGAGCCGGGAACCGCCGACCGCCACCGTGCGCAGGCTGGACAGGTCGCACCCGCCGGATCCGCTCGCGTCGGCCCAGCGGTGCGCCACCGCGGGCACCGCGGCGGTGTGCGTGACGCGGTGCCGTTCGATCAGGCCGAACACCTTCTCCGGCGCCGGGCTGTCGCTGAGCACCACCGTGCCGCCGGAGAACAGCACGCCGAGGATTCCGGGGCACGCGAGCGCGAAGTTGTGCGCCGCGGGCAGCGCCACCAGGTAGACCGTCCGCTCGTCCATCGCGCACGCGCGGGCGTTGGCCCGGGCGTTGAGCGCGTAGTCGTCATGCGTGCGCGGGATCAGTTTGGGCCGCCCGGTGGTACCGCCGGACAACAGGAGGACCGCGATGTCCCCGCCTTCGGGCCCCCGCCCGGGTTCCCCGGCGGGCCGCGCGGTCCGCCGGACCGCGACGAAATCCAGGGCCGCCGCGCTCCTGCGCACGAGGATTTCGCGCAGTGCGGGCGCTTCCGCGGAAACCTCGGTGGCCAGCTCGAGGTAGTCGAAATCCCGGTACCGATCCGGGACGGCGTAGGCCGCCGCACCGGTGAGCTCCAGCAGGTAGGCGATATCCGCGCGCCGGTGCTGGGGCAACGCCATCACCGGCACCACCCCGGACCGGAAGCAGGCCAGGGTCAGCAGGACGAACTCGGCCACGTTCGGCAGCTGCGACACCAGGCACTCGCCCGCCAGCCCGCGTTCGGCGAGCCGGTCGGCCAGATCGTCCACGGCCGCGGCGAGCTCGAGATAGGTCCAGCGCCGCGATCCGTCGACCAGCGCGAGGTGGTCCGGAACGCGCACCGCCTGTTCGGCGAAGACATCCCCCAGCGGCACTCCCCGCCAGTAACCCAGGGCGCGGTAGCGGCGGGCGTCCGCTTCCGGCCACGGCGTGAATCCGTCTCGCACGCTCATCTCGCCCCAAGCTCTCTCCGGGTTGCCCAGTGACTAAAGCGAAACACAGGCTGACACGCCCGTCAACAGACGTGTTCCACTTTTGGGAAATCCCTAGTGAAACGCGGACACAGCTGGCCGTATCGACTCTAGTTACAAAACAGTGGCCCGTGGCACTATGCGCGTCGCCGGAAAACGGAGGACTGCCATGGACATCGCATCCCGCGCACCGCACTGGCCCCGCTCCGCCGTCCTGGTGGTCGCCGTCTGCTTCGTGACGGTGATCTTCGACGGCTACGACCTCATCGTCTACGGCGCCGTCATCCCGCTGCTGCTCCACGAACCCGGCTGGGCGCTCGGTCCGGCCGAGGCGGGCACGCTGGGCAGTTACGCGCTGCTCGGCATGCTCATCGGCGCACTGGTCGCCGGAACGGTCACCGACCTCGTCGGCCGAAGACCGGTCATCCTCGCCTGCCTGGCCTGGTTCTCCGTGGCGATGGGCGCGTGCGCACTGGCCTCCTCCCCGCAGTGGCTCGGCGTGCTGCGGTTCGTCGCGGGCCTCGGACTGGGCGGGGTGATCCCGACCGCGACCGCGCTGACCCTGGAATACGCCCCCGCGCACCGGCGCAATTTCACCTACGCGCTGATGTTCTCCGGCTGGGCCGTCGGCGGCGTGCTGACCGCGCTCGTCGGCCAGGCCCTGCTGCCCGCGGCGGGCTGGCGCACCATGTTCGCGATCGGCGCGCTGCCGCTGGTGCTCGTGCTGCCGCTCGCCTGGTGGCTCCTCCCGGAATCCGTGGAATTCCTGCGGGCCCGCGGCCGCTCGGCGGAGGCCACCGCGCTGGCGCGGAAACTCGGCCTGCCGGACGCTCCGGCCCCGCGGGCCGATGAACGCACGACCGGCGTGCGGGCGGTGCGCGCGCTGTTCACCGCGCGGTACCGCGTCACCACGATGTTGTTCTGGGTGACCTGTTTCCTGGGACTGCTGCTGGTCTACGGGCTGAACACCTGGCTGCCGCAGATCATGCGGCAGGCCGGTTTCTCCCTCGGGTCGGCACTCGGCTTCCTGCTCGCCCTGAACGCCGGGACGATCCTCAGCGCGCTGGTCATGTCGTGGGCGGCGGACCGGCGGGGCCACAAACCGGTGATCGTGGTGATGTTCGCCGTCGCCGCGGCCGCGATCGTCCTGCTGACCACGAAACCACCCCTGGCGCTGACCTACGTGCTGATCGTGGGCGCGGGATTCGGTGTGGGCACCCAGATCCTGCTGAACTCGTTCGTCGGCGGCAGCTATCCGGTGGGCTCGCGCGCGAGTGCCCTGGGCACCGCGCTCGGCGTCGGGCGGTTCGGGGCGATCTTCGGCCCGACCATCGGCGGTTACCTGGTGGCGGCGAATCTCGGCGCGGGCTGGAACCTCGCCTTCTTCGCCGGGGTCGCCCTGCTCGCCGCCGCCGCGGTCGCCCTCGTCCCCCGCCCCCAGCGCCACGGAGCGACGGCGACGAACGGGATCGAACCGCGTGCGGGCACCTTCAGTTCGGGCATCACCGGCGGCAACGCGGTGAAGTGATCGTCCGCCGCGAGTTGCACACTCGGGCACGCGAGTTACACGCCCGGGCACGCGAATTGCACGTCCGGGCACGCGAATTGCACACTCGGGTACGTCAGTTGTCCGGGAAGGCGACCGGTGTCGCGGGGTGGTCCCGAATGTGTAGTTCGCGTGCCCGAATGTGTAGTTCGCGTGCTTGAGTGTGTAGTTCGGCGTTTCGGTAGGCGGGTTCTCACCCGGGCGCGGCGCAAACCGCATTGCTCCATCCGACGCTAGTGGCGATGTCGCGCCGTACCCCAGACTTCGCTGGTGAACAGTGATCAATCCGCGCCTTTCGACCACATCGGGGAGCGATACGAGCACGCGTTCGCCGACCGCCCGGAGCAGGTGGCCACCGGCAGCTGGCTGATCGACCAGGTGCCACCCGGCGGGCGCGTCCTCGACCACGGCTGCGGCAGCGGAACCCCGACGTTGGTCCAGCTCGCCGGGGCGGGCCTGGAAGTGGTCGGCGTCGACGAATCCCGGCGCATGCTCGAACTCGCCCGCGCCCGCGTGCCCGAAGCCGATCTGCGTCGCCGCGACCTGCGCGACCTCGGTCCCGAACTCGGCGAATTCGATGCCGTCGCCTCGTTCTTCGCGCTTCTCATGCTGCCGAAGCGGGACATCCTTCCGGTGCTGCGGGCCCTGCGCGAACGGCTCCGCGGGCCGCGGCTGCTCGCGCTGGGCATGGTCGACGGCGACTACGACGACACCCCGGTGCCCTTTCTCGGCACCACCATCCGGGAGAGCGCGTTCCCGCTTCGGCAGCTGACCGATCTGGTCGCCGAGGCCGGATTCGAGGTGCTCGCCCGGACCGAGGTCGAGGTCGACCTGGACGCCGGACGGAGTGAACGGCAGCAGTTCCTGCGCGCCAGGGCGATCTGAACGGCTTCCGCCGACGTAGCCTGTCGATGTCCGGCGATCCCGTTCGTCGTTGTGGTGGATCGACCCGACGAGGAGGAAACGTGCGGTACGTCCTGATGATCTCCGACGACGAGTCCACCGCGGTGAGCCCGACGGAGCACATGGCCATGCCCGAGTTCGCCGCGTGGCACGAGGAGATGACCCGCCGGGGCGTGCTGCGCGGCGGCGTGCGGCTGCGGCCGAGCGGTGACGCCACGACCGTCCGGGTGCGCGGCGACGAGGTGCTCATCGCCGACGGCCCCTTCGCCGAGACCAAGGAGCAGATCGGCGGTTACCACGTCATCGAATGCGCGGACCTCGACGAAGCCCTCGAGATAGCCGCCCGGCACCCCTGCCCGAACCTGGGCGATTCGGCCGTCGAGGTGAGGCCGGTCTGGGAAGCGTGAGCACCGAGGTGGAGGCGGCGCTCGCCGCCGCCTTCCGCGAGGAATGGGGTCAGGTCGTCGCCACCCTCATCCGGGTGACCGGCGACTGGGACCTCGCCGAGGAATGCGCGCAGGACGCCTTCGCGAAGGCGCTGCAGCGCTGGCCGGTGGACGGTATCCCGCGCCGGCCCGGAGCCTGGCTCACCACGACGGCGCGCAACCGCGCCACCGACCGGCTGCGCCGGGAAGCGGTGGGAGCCGCCAAACTGCAGGAGGTCGCGATGCTGGCGCCGCCCGAGGAACCCGTGGCAGACGACGAAAGCGGCGTCGGCGACGATCGGCTGCGCCTGATCTTCACCTGCTGCCACCCGGCCCTGCCGTTCGAAGCCCGGATCGCGCTCACGCTGCGCACCCTGGCCGGATTGACCACCGCCGAGATCGGCACGGCGTTCCTGGTCCCCGAATCGACGATGTCCCAGCGCCTGGTGCGGGCCAAGCGCAAGATCCGCAACGCGGGCATCCCGTACCGCGTGCCTCCGGCGCACCTGCTGCCGGAACGCACGAACGCGGTACTCGCCGTGCTGTACCTGCTGTTCAACGAGGGCTACGCGGCGACCTCCGGCGCGGACCTGGTTCGCGTGAACCTCAGCGCGGAAGCCATCCGCCTCGCCCGCGTGCTCGCCCGGCTGATGCCCGACGAACCCGAGGTGATCGGCCTGCTCGCGCTCATGCTGCTGCAGGACGCCCGCCGCGACGCCCGGGTCGACGCCGCCGGCGATCTGGTACTGCTGGAGGACCAGGACCGGTCCCGATGGGACACCGCGGAGATCGAAGAGGGGGTCGGCCTGCTCGAGACCGCCCTGCGACGCCGCCGCCCCGGGGCGTACCAGTTGCAGGCCGCGATCGCCGCCTGCCACGCGACCGCCGCGAAAGCCTCGGACACCGACTGGGCGCAGATCGCCGCGCTCTACGGCAGGCTGGCCGAGGTGGTGCCCTCGGCGGTGGTGCGGCTGAACCGCGCGGTGGCCGTGGCGATGGCCGACGGTCCGGCCGCCGGGCTCGCACTCGTCGACGAACTGGCCGAATCCGGCGAACTGGCGGGCTACCGGCTGCTCCCGGCGACGCGCGCCGATCTGCTGCGCCGCCTCGATCGACGTGTCGAAGCGGCCGCCGCGTACCGCGAGGCGCTCGAACTGGTCGCCACCGACGCCGAGCGTCGTTACCTTGAGCGACGACTCGGCGAGGTTTCCTGAGTTCACTGGTGCGGACCGGTGAACCTGGTGGTTTCCCCTGGCGCGCCGTGATCAGATTCAACCATGAAGGTACGCATCGGAGTGGGGCTCGGGGCCGAGGTCGACCCGACGGGGTTCGCCGACGCCGTCGACGAGATCGAGCGGTTCGGGATCGATTCCCTGTGGCTGCCGGAAGTCGTGTTCTCCCCGCAGGTCGATCCGTTCATCGGCATGGCGCACGCCCTGTCCCGGACGTCCCGGCTGAAGGTCGGCACCGGAGTGGCCGTGCTGCCCGGACGGCATCCGGTGCTGGTCGCCAAACAACTGGCCTCGCTGGCCGCGCTCGCGCCCGCACGGGTGCTCCCGGTGTTCGGCCTGCAACCGGCGCGCAAGGCGGAACGGCAGGCGTTCGAAGTTCCGCCGGGGCGGCGCGCCGCCGTCCTGGAGGAGTCGCTGCGGCTGGTGCGGCTCCTGCTGGAGAAGGACGAGGTCAGCTTCTCCGGTGAGTTCTTCACCGTCGAGGGCGCCCGCATCTCCCCGAAACCCCGCAAACCGCTCGACCTCTGGCTGGGCGGCAGCGCACCGGCCGCCCTGAACCGGGTCGGCCGCCTCGCCGACGGCTGGCTGGCCAGTTTCCTCACCCCGGACCAGGCATTGCGCGGGCGCGAGACCATCCAGGCCGCGGCCGAGGCGGCCGGGCGGGAAATCGAGGACGATCACTACGGCATCAGCCTGGCGGTGACCACCGACGGCATCCCACCGGAACTCGCCGCACTCGCGCGCGATCGGCAACCGGACACCGATCCGGCCGACCTGATCGCCACCGGCTGGGACCACGCGCGGGAACTCGTCAAACGGTTCATCGACGCGGGACTCACCAAATTCGTCATCCGCCCCGCGGGACCGATCACCTCGTACGCCGAATTCCTGGACCGGTTCACCACCCATATGCTTCCGCTGCAGAACTGACCCGGTGACGCGGTCAACCGTGGATCCGCAGGTGCGCCACCAGTGCCGCGAACGTCGCCGCACCGGTGACCAGCACCGGGCGGGCGGCTTCGGGCAGATCGGCCTGCTTGGTGTCCCGGATACCGACGAGACCGGAGCCGAACCCCACCTCCACGCACGCGTTCTCCTCGTAGTGACTCCGGGTCGACTTGCGCCAGCCGCCGAGCGCGGCATACCGGTTCCCCATGACGATTTCACTCCCATTCGCAAGAAGGTCGAACGGAGTTTTCCGTGTTCGCGATCTGTTGACACAGGCAACCATCGTGTGAACCACACCTAGTGAATACCGAAGTATTTTGTGTCCCATGGTCGCGAACATTCTTGGCCCGAGGGCCCGCGCGCTCGCCGGAGCGCTTCGACAAGCCCGCGAATCGGCCGGAGTCAGTCTCCGCTCGGTCGCGAAGAAACTCGAGATTTCGCCTTCGGTGGTCAGCTACTGGGAAACCGGGAAACGCACGCCGAGCCTCGACGAGGTGGCGAACTACCTCTACGCGCTCGGCGTGCCCCGGCAACAGCGCAAAGCCATCCTGGACCTCGCCCGCCCACTCCCCGCACCCGATTGGCTCACCATCGGCCACCCAGGCGCCGCACAACAACTCGCCGGGGTAGTCGAATGCGAGCGCGAGGCGGTTTCGATCACCGAGTGGTCCATCGGCCTCATTCCTGGATTGCTGCAGACCGCGGATTACGCCCGCGCGATCTTCGGTCCGGATTCCGAAGCCGGAGTCCAGGCCCGCTTGTCCCGGCAAAAGGTGCTGAGTGGGCACCGGCCCGTACGCTTCACCGCACTCATCTGCGAATTGGCGCTACGGCAGGTTATCGGTGGCCGCGAGGTGATGGCGGACCAACTCCGCTATCTGCTCCACGCTACCGCACTGGAGACCGTGGTCTTCCGGGTCATGCCGATCGGCGAGGGCTGGCATCCCGGTTTGATGGGGCCGTTCATCCTGTACAACTTCGCCGCCGCACCCACGATCGTGCATGTGGAACACCACCGCAACGGGGCGTTCCTCTTCGAGAACGACGACGTCAGGGCCTACAAGGACGCGGCAGCTAAGATCCTCGAGGGGGCGATGGACCCGGAACTGTCGTTCGGGCTCACCGCCGAGATCCTCAACGGGATGGAGACGGTCACATGACTATGCCCCGCCGATGGAAGAAGTCGCGATACACGGGTCAGGAATCCGCGTGCGTCGAGGTGGCCCTCGGCACCCGGCGGACCCTCGTGCGCGACACCAAGAACCGCGGCGGCGGCACCCTGCACCTCCCCACCCCCGCCTGGGCCGCCTTCCTCACGGTTGTGAAAGCGGAGTAACCGGCCCGGACACTCACGAGTCGAAGATGGCGACCGCGCGGGTCCAGCCCGCCGACGCGGCTTCCACCTTCACCGGGAAACACGAGATCTGGAAGCCGGTCGGCGGCAGGGATTCCAGGTTGTGCAGCTTCTCCAGGTGGCAGTACCCGATGTCGCGGCCCGCCTTGTGCCCTTCCCAGATCACCGAGGCGTCCCGCTCCTCGGCGTAGCGCTGCGCGGTGTACACGAACGGCGCGTCCCAGCTCCACGCGTCGGTGCCGGTCAGCCGAACGCCCTGGCGCAACAGGTGCAGGGTCGCGTCACGGCCCATCCCGCATCCCTTGGCCACGTAGTCGTCCTCGCCGTACCGCTCCCCCGCGGACGTGTTCACCACGACGATCTCCAGCGGGCTGAGCGTGTGCCCGATCCGGGACAGTTCGGCGTCGATGTCGTCCGGGGTCACCACATAGCCGTCCGGGAACCGCCGGAAATCGAGCTTCACCCCCGGTTGCAGGCACCATTCGAGCGGGACCTCGTCGATCGTGCTGGCCCGCCGCCCGCCGTCCATTGTGGACGCATAGTGGTAGGGGGCGTCGAGATGCGTGCCGCTGTGCGTGCTCATCCGGACGAACTCGACCGCCCAGCCCTCGCCGTCGGGCAGGTCTTCCCGGGTCGCCCCCGGAAAGAAGCCGAGCACCTGGTCGACCGTGTCCCCGTGGGACAAGTAGTCGATCTCCGGGCGGAACCCGGGCGGATCGGAGGCGATGCCGCCCTTGAGCGGCACGGAGATGTCGACGAACCTGCGCACGCGGCTACCCCCGCTCGACGAGGTGACCGATGACGTCCGGCCCGGGATGCGACGCCCCGGATCCGTCCCGGCGCGGATCCGGTTCGGGCAGTTCCACCGCGGAGCCGCCGTCCGAGGACCCCGCGGGGCGCGGGCCGATCCAGGCGACCGCGACGCCCGTCTCCCCCTTGAGGAACCGGTGCGCGCGGACCCCGCCGGTGGCGCGGCCCTTCGCCGGGTACTCGGCGAACGGGGTCACCTTCACGGTCTGCCCGGTCGCCGTGACGACCATCGGCTCCCCGTGTTCGGCGTCGTCGGTGCGGATCGCGCCGAAGAACACCACATGCCCTTCCTTGCCGAGGTTGATCCCGGCCATCCCGCCACCCTTGAGGCCCTGCGGCCGGACGAGCGACGCGGCGTACCGCAGCAGCGACGCCTCCGACGAGACGAAGGCCAGGGTTTCCGATCCGTCGGTCAGCCAGGTCGCGCCGACGATCTCGTCCCCGTCCTTCAGGGTGATCACGTCGAACTCGTCGGACCGGACCGGCCATTCGGGCGAGCACACCTTCACCACGCCGTGCCGGGTGCCCAGCGCGAGCCCCGGCGATCCGGCGGCCTGCTCGCCCAGCGGCGCGACGCCGACCACCTTCTCCCCCTTGGCCAGCGGCACCAGTTCGCGGGCGGGCACCCCGCCGCGCAACGACACCGTCCCGACCTGTTCGGGCAGTACCGGCAGCGGGAGGACATCGGTCTTGAACGCCCTGCCGGTGTTGGTCACCAGCAGGACCTGCCCGCGCGCGGTGGAATGCACCATCGCGGCGACCGCGTCGTGCCGGGCCCGCCCGGCGCGGCGGCGACCCTCGGTCGCCTCCTCCGATTCCGCCGCCGTGCGGGCGATCAGACCGGTCGCGGACAGCAGCACCTGGCAGGGGTCGTCCGCGACCTCCAGCGGCCCGGCGGGCTTCGACGCGGCGAGCACCTCCTTGAGGTCGCCGTCGATCAGCGCGGTGCGCCGCTCGGTCGGGAAGTCCTTGGCGATCTTGGCCAGCTCGTTGGACACGACCTTCTTCAGCACGGACTCGTCTTCGAGGATCTTGGTCAGCTCGGCGATCTCCGCGCGCAGCTTCTCCTGCTCGTCCTCCAGCTCGAGGCGGTCGTACTTGGTGAGCCGCCGCAGCGGGGTGTCCAGGATGTAGGCCGCCTGGATCTCGGACAGCTTGAACTGCTTCATCAGGCCGTCCTTGGCCGCCTGCGCGTTCTCGCTGCCGCGGATCAGCCGAATGACCTTGTCGATGTTCAGCAGCGCCTTGAGCAGCCCGTCGACCAGGTGCAGCCGTTCCTCCCGTTTGCGGCGGCGGAACCTGGTCCGGCGGGTGACGACCTCGTACCGGTGCGCGAGGAAGACGTCCAGCAGCGCCTTCAGCCCGAGCGTCTGCGGCTGCCCGTTCACCAGCACCAGGTTGTTGATCCCGAACGACTGCTCCAGCGGGGTGAGCCGGTACAGATCGGCCAGCAGCGCCTGCGGGTTCACGCCGACCTTGCATTCGATGACCAGGCGCGTGCCGTTCTCCCGGTCGGTGAGGTCCTTGACGTCCGCGATCCCGGTGAGGCGCTTGGACTTGGTGACCTCGTCGGTGATCTTCTCGATGATCCGTTCCGAACCGACCCCGTACGGCAACTCGGTGACCGTGATCGCCTGGCGCCCGCGGCTGCCTTCCAGCGGACCGGTTTCCACCTTCGCCCGCATCCGGACCACGCCCCGGCCGGTCTCGTAGGCGCGGCGCACCTCGTCCAGGCCGAGCAGCATCCCGCCGGTCGGCAGGTCCGGCCCGGGAACGAATTCCATCAGCTTGTCCAGCGAGGCGTTGGGATGGTTGATCAGCCAGCGCGCGGCGCCGATGACCTCGCCCATGTTGTGCGGGATCATGTTGGTGGCCATCCCGACCGCGATCCCGGACGTGCCGTTCACCAGCAGATTCGGGAACGCCGCGGGCAATACGGACGGCTCTTCCAGCGAACCGTCGTAGTTGGGCCGGAAATCGACGGTCTCCTCGCCGAGATCCCCGACCAGCAACATCGCCTCGCGCGACATCCGCGCTTCGGTGTACCGGCTCGCCGCCGGTCCATCGTCCGGGGAACCGAAGTTCCCATGTCCGTCAACCAATGGCGCATTCAGGGAGAAATCCTGAGCCATGCGAACCATGGCATCATAAATGGCACCATCGCCGTGCGGATGGTACTTACCCATGCAGTTGTGCACGACGAACCCTTCGGCCACGAACGCATGCTCTTCGGTGCCGACCTGGATGTCGTAGGTGGTATCGGGATTGACGCGCTCGACCGATTCCACCGCGAGGAACGAATACCCGGACAAGGCTTCGAGACGGTCGGCCAATGGCGAGCCGATCCGCCGCAACTTGCCAATCCAGCCGTCACTTTCCGCGCGACTCAACGGGAACGAGCGCTCGGCAAGCGGTTTTCCATGCCGGTCCTTGCCGTACCGCACCTTTGCGCCACTGACCCCGGTCAGCGACGCGCGAAACGCCCTGCCATCCGTGTCCCGGAACCAACCGCCTCCTACATGCGCTTCGGAGAACTCCGCCATGAGCGCCGCACCGGGCAAACGATCGTGCCCCTGCTTTCCCCCATAGCCATAGGCAATCTCGGTAACCTGGCGAAGTCCGTCACCTTTGTAGCCGATCTTCGACCACGGCAGGAGCGCCAACGCCAGTTCGGCGGCATCGCGACCGCTCAGGGAGAGCCCCAGAAGCGTCTTGTGCCCGGCCGGGCTCACCCGCGACCAATGGTGCCCGTGGATACCCAGATCCGCCAACATCGAATAAACCTGGCGCACCAAGAGCGGACTGGTGCTGACGAAGACGATTTCCCGGTTCCTCTTCCGCACATAACCGTCGCCATCGAACAGCCCAGCGAGGAACGGTATCCACGACGACCGGTTGGCGAGCACGCTGCTGGGCACGAACTTGTGGTCGCTCAACGGCGTACCCACCTCGAGCAGCCCTTCGTGCCGGGCGAACGTGAGAATGTGCTGATCGCGATGCTTCGGGTTCTTCGCCACACGCTTTCCGCGTGTCGTGTTGACCCCGTTGGCAATCGCCCAGCCATGGGCCACGTCGAGCGGCTCCACGTCGCACATGTGGATCCGGACCCGGCCATCGGCATCCCTGGCCCGATCCACCGCGAACCCTTCAGCTGCGACAAGCCCCAGCACGTAGCTGTAGATGTCGCCGTCGTCCGACTGGCGAGCCGTGCGCCGACCGCTTCCGTAGCCCACCGTATGGCACCCGACGAGATCCCGGGCATCGGTCCAGGTGACGGTGAAGTCGTCGTTCACCGTCCTGAAACGCTGGCCCGGGGTCACCAGCATGGTGTGGCCGTTCGCCCACGTCACGCGAACCAGTTCCGATTTCGGGTTCTCGTAGACCGCGGTTACCGGGACGGCCCGGCCCGCTCCGTCGAGCACGAACTCTCCGACTTCGATCTCCTCGACCGGTCGCAATCCGGCGGGCGTCGACACCAGCGCGCCTCGGACGAAGCAGTCACCCACCACACGCGAGGACTTCACGTACGCGTGCGTGGGTCGATATCCATTCTCGTTCATCGAGAACAGGATCCGGCGGTGCACCGGCTTCAGGCCGTCCCGCGCGTCCGGGAGGGCGCGGGCGTGGATGACCGAATACGCGTACTCCAGATAGGAATCCTCGATCTCGGTCTTCACCGAGTTGTCGAAGACGTTCGCGCCCGCCTGGTCGAAGGCGGACGGATCGACCTTGGTGGTGGTGCCCTTGCGGCGTGCCATCTTTTCGTTCTCCTACGGCGGTGCTCGGGTTCCGGGGGTCAGGCGTCGATCGCCTCTTGGTCGACCCGCGCCGCCGACTCGACGAGCCAGTTGCGCCGGGGTTCGACCTTCTCCCCCATGAGCAGTTCCAGGGCGGCCTCCGCGGCCTCCGCGTCGTCCAGGGTGATCCGGCGGACCGATCGGGTCGCCGGGTTCATGGTGGTTTCCCACAGTTCGTCGGCGTCCATCTCACCGAGCCCCTTGAACCGGGGCACCGGGGTGACGATCTGCTTGCCCGCCTTCTCCAGCCGGGCGACCGTTTCCTCCATCTCCCGCTGGGTGAAGGTGAAGATGGTCTCCGCGTTGCGCCCCTTGGTGACGACCTTGTGCAGCGGCGGCATCGCCGCGAAGAGCCGCCCGTCCTCGATGACCGGGCGCATGTACTTGGCGAACAAGGTGATCAGCAGGGTCCGGATGTGCGAGCCGTCGACGTCCGCGTCGGCCATCAGGATGACCCGGCCGTAGCGCATCGTGGACAGATCGAAGGTGCGCCCGCTGCCCGCGCCGAGAACCTGCACGATCGACGCGATCTCGGCGTTCTTGAGCGTGTCGCCGAGGCTGGCCTTCTGCACGTTCAAGATCTTGCCCCGCAAGGGAAGCAGCGCCTGGTACTCCGAGACGCGGGCCATCCGCGCCGAACCGAGCGCGCTGTCCCCCTCGACGAGGAACAGCTCGCTGCGCGCGACGCCCGTGGCGCGGCAGTCCACCAGTTTCGGCGGCATCGCCGCGCCCTCGAGCGCCGTCTTGCGGCGGGCGGCGTCCTTCTGCTGCTTCTGCGCGAGCCGGACGCGCGCGGCGTCGACCACCTTCTGCAGCACGGTTTTCGCTTCGGTCTTGGTCTTCCGGTTCTCCGTCCACGCCTTGAGTTCGCGTTCGACGATGCCCTGGATGACCTTGGTGATCCCGGCCGTGGACAGTTCGTCCTTGGTCTGCGAGGTGAACTGCGGCTCCGGGATCCGCGCGTGGATGACCGCGGTCATGCCCTCGAGGACGTCGTCCAGCGTCGGCATGTCCTCCTTCGGTTTGAGCAGGCCACGCGTCTTCGAAATGGCTTCCTGCACGGCCTTGACCACCGCGCGGTCGAAACCGCGCCGGTGCGTGCCGCCGTGCACGTTGCGGATGGTGTTGGTGAAGCATTCGACGGTCCGCTCGTACCCGGTCCCCCACCGCAGCGCGACCTCGACCTCGGCGCGGCGCTCGACCTTCGACTGCATGACGCCGTTCTCGTCGGCCGCGTTTTCCCGGTAGGTGCCCTCACCGGTGATCAGGATCGTGCCGGAGACCGGTTTGTCCGAGGACGGGGTCAGGAAGTCGACCATGTCGGACAGGCCGTTCGGGTAGTGGAACGTCTCCTCGCCGATCGAGCCGCCGGTCGCGTCGCGGAGCACGTAGGTGACGCCGGGCACGAGGAACGCGGTGTTGCGCAGCTTCGCCCGCACCGCCTCGACGTCCAGCGCGGCGCCGTTCTCGAAGTAGCGGGCGTCGTACCAGTACCGGATCGAGGTGCCGGTGGACTCCCCGCGCTTCATCTTCCCGATGACGTTCAGCCCGGACTGCCGGGTGAACTTCGCCTTGGGACCGGGCCCGTCGAACACCCCCGGCACGCCGTGCGCGAAGGACATCTGGTGCACCTTGCGATCGCTCTTCACGGTCACGTCGAACCGGTGCGACAGCGCGTTGACCGCGGAGGCGCCGACGCCGTGCAGCCCGCCGGAGGTCTTGTAGCCCGAGCCGCCGAACTTCCCCCCGGCGTGCAGCCGGGTCAGCACCAGTTCGACGCCGGACAGGCCGGATTTGGCGTGCACGCCGGTCGGGATGCCGCGACCGTCGTCGTCGACCTGGACGCTGCCGTCCGCGTGCAGGGTCACCACGATCTTGCTGGCGTGACCCGCGACACCTTCATCGGTCGAGTTGTCGACCACCTCGGAGAACAGATGGTTGATGCCGCGGCTGTCGGTGGACCCGATGTACATGCCGGGCCGCTTCCGAACCGCTTCGAGACCTTCGAGGTGCGTGAGGTCATCGGCTCCGTAACGGGTCTCCGCAGATGCAGTCACAGGGTCGTTCTCCCAGGTCGTGGCGTGTGAGCGGCCAACCGGCGGCGCGCTCGGTGTGGCATCGAACGTGCGATCCACCGCAGGGAAGAGTATCGGGGAACCCCGACAGATCCCGCAGGGCTCGCCAGGAAGCCGGTCACATTCGACCACAGGCGTCGCGGAGCGCAACCACCTGGTCGACGTTCGGTCACGACCACGGCCGCGCCGTCCGGTGTCCATTATGGACACTCAGGGCCGGCGGGCGCCCGGGGGTGGCGGCAGGGTGAGCAGCCGGGTGGTGGCCTCCAGGAAGCGGCCCGCGAAACTCCAGATCTTCGCCTCGGACGCGCACGCGAACGGGTCCACCGTACCGTCCGGCGACTGCCAGGTCCGGAACGCCACCGTGTCGGTCTCGGAGTACGCGAGCACCGTGTCCAGCAGCCCGTGATGCGTCCGGGTGAACAACACCGCGTGCACGCCGACCACGTCGTCGTGCACCACGGTCCGGCGGAAGCCCCGTCTGCGCAGGAGCTTCATCCGCTCGGCCACCGTGTGGTCGGCCGTACTGCAGGAAAACGGCCTCACGGTCGGAACTTTATGTCGGAGATCGGCGATGCCCCGGCAAGACCGCACCACGGTCGCTCGAACGGGCGAGGCGCTTGGTTCGGGTGCACGAAAACGTGCCCGCCCCGCAGTGCATCCTGACCAGTGCGGACCGGCGCGTCACACGGGTGTCGCGTCCGCCACCAGGACGGCCGCGGTGAGCAGCCTGGCCTGCAACGGATCCGTGGGTGAATGCCCGGTCAGCGCGCCGATCCGCCCGAGCCGGTAGTTCAGGGTGTTGCGGTGGATGCCCAGCGCGGCGGCCGTCCGGTGCCGGTTGTAGCCCTGCGCGATGAACACCTCGAGCGTGTGCAGCAGCTCCCGGTGCGAGCCGAGCGGATCCAGCAGGCGGGCCAGGCGCCGGCTCGCCGGTCCGGGCCGGGAAAGCTGGTATTCCAGCAGCACGTCGTCCAGCCGGTAGCACCCCTCGGGCCGGCGGAGCCGGTGCGCCAGGTCGGCGATCTCCCCGGCCTGGCGTGCCGCCGCCGGAATGTCGGCGAGTTCCCCGGCGGGGGCCGCCCCGGCGGTGATCGGCACTTCCGCCGCCGCCCGCAACCGGGACACCAGTTCCGGCGCCGCGGCGAGTTCGGCGTCCATCTTCTCCCGCGCGACCGGCACGAGGAGCACGCCGCCACCGCCGTCCAGGGCGGTCAGCGCGCCGAACGGCAACTCGTCGAGCAACCGCCGCAGCGGCGCGCCGGCGTTCGTCGGCGGGCGGCGCAGCCGGACGACCAGCACGAGATACCCGGACGCGAGCGTCACGCCGAGCCGCTCGGCCAGTGCCTCCGCCGGAGCCCCGGTGAGCAGGGCCGAGGTCAGCGCGCCGCGCGCCTCCCGCTGTTCGGCGTGGATGGCCTGCTGTTCGGCCAGGTAGGCCGCGGCGACCGCGGGCACCGCGACTTCCAGGAACCGCAACAGGGCGGGCACCGCGGCCAGCAGGTCGGCGGTGTCCCCCGGCCCGGCCAGCCCGGCGAGCACCTCCCAGCCGACCCGTGCGGCGATGTGGTAGGTCGACAGCACGGTGTCCAGCGGGACGCCCTGCTGGGCGCGCCGCACGGCCGCGCGGACCGGCGCGGCGAGTTCCTCGGCGGTGGGCGATCGCTGCTCCCGCAACGCGCGCAGGAAGGTGCGCAGGTTCGCCGCGATGGCGGCGGTGACCTCGCCGTGCAGCAGTTCCCGGGGCAGCTTCCGGTAGACGGGCACGAGATCCAGGTATCCGGCGATCACCTTCCGGACCGCGTCCGGTACCTGTTCCTCGGCCCGCCGGTACAGATCCGCGTCGGGATTCGGCACCGTCATCCCGGAAATATCCGCACCCCGGCGGCTCGGCGCAAGTTCAGATTCCCAATGCTTCGGAGGCGAGCCGGGTTCCCTCGACCCGCGCGGCCACCTTCGCGAAGGCCGTGTCGCGCGAGGTGGAGGTGTCGTCGGCGAACGGCGAGAACCCGCAGTCGTCGCAGGTGCCCAGGCGCTGCGGCGGGATGTACTCCGCGGCCTCCAGCACCCGGTCGCGAACCTCCTCGGCGCTTTCCACCCGCGGATCGATCGGGTCGGTGACCCCGACGAACACCCGCTGATCTTCGCGCGCGTGCTCCTTGACGATGGACAGCACGCGGCGGCGGTCGGGTTCGCTGGCCAGTTGCAGGTAGAAGGTCCCGGCCCGCAGCGCGAACAGCGACGGGAGCAGTTCGGCGTAGTCCACGTCCAGGCTGTGCACCGAATCCTGATCTCCGCCCGGGCAGGTGTGCACGCCGATCCGGGCGCGTTCGGCGTCGGAGAATCGTTCCAGCACGCGATTGTTCAGGTCGATGAATGATCGCAGCAGGTCTTGCGAAGGGTCGAGTTTGAGCGACAGCCTGCCTTCGGTGAAATCGAGCTGGACACTCGCCGCACCGGCCTCGAGGCAGCTTCGGATATCCGCCTCGCTTTCGTTCACCAGGTCGTCGAGGAATTGCTCGCGGGGGTAATCCGGCAGACCGTCGTTCGGATAGATGAGGCTGATCGCCGAGGGCGCGATCACCGGCTGTTTGACCGGCCGGGTGGCGAATTCCAGTGCCTTGCGCAGATAAGCGTCCGCCGAGGCGCTGTACCGGAACGGGCCCGCGGTCAGGCGGGGCAGCTGGCGGGTGTGCCCGTCGGCGAACGGCACCACCGCACCGTCCGGAGCCAGGGTGGAAAGCCCGGCGATGGGATAGGTCAGAAAGCTGGGTTTGGCCTGCTCGCCATCGGTGACCACGGGCGAACCAGCCGCTTCGAATCGGTCGATGGTGTCCTGCACCGCCCGATTCCGCAACTCTTCGAGTGCGGGCAGGTCTATTTTGCCCGCCGCGAGATCCGCGAATCCGGCGAGCAGGTATTCCGGCCGGGGAATACTGCCGATGGGTTCGGTGGGTATCGCCATGTCGTAAACGCCCCTCTGCCGCGGACCGTTGCCCGCCAAGTTTGGCAAGGGGGCGCACCCCGCGCAATCCGCCAACGCGGTGTCCGCAACGAGGAAGAAATGGGAATGATTCGGCTTTCGCCGATTCAGCCGTCGACGGACTTGGTCAGCCCGGCGAGAATGCGCCGCACGACCTCCGGTTCGACCTCGACCTTCTCGCCCGCCATCTGTTCGGTGACCAGCGAACGGCGGGCCTCCCGGCGGGGCAGGGCGACCCCGGCGGCGGTCATGCCTTCCGGCAGCGGCAGCTCGCACCACACGTACTTTCCGCCGCCCTCCAGCGGAACCACGCCGCCGTGGTGGCCGGCCACCGGGGCGGTCGCGGACGGGCGGGGCGGCTGGTCGTCCTCGACCTCGACGACCAGCCGGTCACCGCGCACCTGCAGCCGCACGGTGAGGAAACTCGGCGCGGCCGGATCGGCGGCGTCGACCACCGCCGACACCAAACCGCAGGTCACGGTGGTGACCTCGGGCACCAGCGACCGCAGGGACCACTCGGCGAGGGTGAAACGCACGAACATGCTCGCGCAGTTGACAGCGTTCGGCATCGCGACGAGACGGAGGTCGTCTACCTGCGCGGTCTGGGAATTCACCGGAATCCTTCCGTCGTGCGCGTCCCGGCCCGGGCTGCCGGCCTAACCGTGAGGGGCCGTATCTTGCCAACCGCTACCGGCCGGGGTTCCGGCGGGGCGGGTCGCCACCAGGACGTCCACGGCGAGTGATGTGGTCACGATCCCGGACGGATGACGGGTGCGGACGTGGTGATCAGCAGAGGTCGTCCTGGATACGCGCGGCGTCGGGGAAGTCCGCCCACACGACGCGCCGACAGGATCGAGCGGCCACGCCAGCGATGGCCGATGGAATCCCGATGAAACATCAACACCAGGCCGCGGCTTCCGATCAGGGGTGGCGGCCCGCGAGAACGCAGAACTCGTTCCCCTCCGGGTCGGCGAGGCAGACCCAGCTCTCCTCGCCGGTTTGGCCGACGTCGGCGCGTCGAGCACCCAGGTCGAGCAGGCGACGGACCTCTTCGTCCTGCTCCCGGTCGGCCGGGTTGACGTCGATGTGGAGCCGGTTCTTGACGGTCTTGCCCTCGGGCACGCGCGCGAATGTCAACGTCGGTGGCACCGGACCACGGCGGTTCCTGCCTTCGGGCACCGCGGGGGAGCCGATGGTGACGAGTCCGTCTTCTTCGTCTCGCACCTCGTAGCCCAGGACCGAACACCAGAACCGGGCGAGAGCGCGGGGATCGGCGCAGTCGATCGCGAGCTCGGTGAACTTACTGGTCATCTCAGGTCCTCCCAGTCGAGTAGCGGGTCAGGTGTCGCGTCGCAGGGTTTGGCAGGGCGGGCGGCCGTAGGCGGTGCGGTAGTAGTGGGCGAAGCGGCCGGGGTGGAAGAAGCCCCAGCGGGCGGCGATTTCGGTGACGGTGACTCTGGTGGTGGGGTCGGCGGCCAGCAGGTCCTGGTGGGCGTGCTGGAGGCGGGCTTGGCGGAGGTAACCGGTCGGCGTGGTGCCGCGGTGTCTCCGGAAGGCGTACGGCAGTGCGCGGATGGAGACGTGCGCGGCGGCGGCGATATCGGCGGTGCTGATGTCGAGATGGGCGTGGTCGTCGATGAACGCGATCGCGCGGCGCAGGGTGGCCGGGTGGGCGTCGTGCCGGTCTTCGATGGTGGGGTCGACCAGTGCGGTGTTGGGGAAGGCGGTCAGCGTCGCCGCGGCCAGCAGCCGAGCCACCGCGCCTTTCACGAGCGGTTCGTTCATGGTCTCGGGCCGGTCGCGCAGGCTGGTGGCGAGGTAGTCGATGGTGGCGATCAGCTGGTGTGCACCGTCCCGGGTCGTGGTGCACACGTCCGTGAAGCGGACCGGCCCCGGGCGCCGGGTCTCCGCGGGGGCGGCCACCTGGTCGAGCAACGGGAAGGGAAAGGTGACGGCCTGAACCGCTCCGTTGTGCCACCGCGCCTGGATCGGAGGATGGTCCTCGGTGGTGTTGGACAGATGCACCTCACCGGGGCCGAACCGGTACTCGGCACCCCCGTACCGGTAGTCCACCGGCGTGGTGCGGGGGCGGGCGACCATCAGCATCGGCACGGACTCCAAGATGTACCCGATGTCGGCGACATGCGTGGCGGTAATGAAGGCGAACGTGTCGGTGACCAGCCTGCTGAACCGGACCGGTGCGCCTTTCTTGCCCATGCCCAGCCGGAACTTGCCACCGTAGACGCCGGTCAGGTACTCACCCGCCCATTCGTGGTCGGTGGTCTCGAACAGCACATGCTGGGGCGGTGTGGGCGAGGCGGCCATCGTCATCACTCCTGGGCACGACAACGGGCTGGGCGACATTGGGTTCCGGTCGCCACCACCGACTCGGCGAGTCTTCTCCTGCCGGGGGAGAAACGCAGCGGCCAGCGGGCACGGCCACGCGGTTGGAGCACAGAGCACGGCGCAATTCCCCCGGATGGGGCACCTGGCGCGCTGACGCGTCCGCGCATCGGCTACTCGCGTGCGTTGTGCCAACGATTTCCCGCAGGCGCCAGGAGTAGAACATATGTTCGATTGTCGTGTAGAGTGGGGCACATGTCAGCGGCATTGCAAGGTTCCCTGTTCGACACGGCCGAGGTCGAAAGCCTGCGCCCGCTCGGCTCGATCCGGCGGACGGCGCTCGGCGACGGCGCGTGGATAGACGTGCTGCCCGGCTGGCTGACCGGCGCGAGCACCCTGTTCGACCGGCTGGCCGCCGAGGTCCCCTGGCATGCCGAGCGGCGGCAGATGTACGACCGCGTGGTCACCGTGCCCCGGCTGCTCAGCTTCTACAGCGAGGGCGCGCGGCTGCCGGATCCGATCCTGTACGAGGCGCGGGCGGCGCTGAACGAGCACTACGCCGCCGAACTGGGCGAGCCCTTCCGCACCGCCGGGCTGTGCTACTACCGCGACGGGCGGGACAGCGTCGCCTGGCACGGCGACACCATTGGGCGCGGGAGTACCGAGGACACCATGGTGGCGATCGTCTCGGTCGGCGCGCCGCGCGCGTTGCTGCTACGCCCGAAAGGAGGTGGTGGCGGCGGAATCGTCCGGCATGCGCTCGGTCACGGCGATCTGATCGTCATGGGCGGTTCGTGTCAGCGCACCTGGGAACACGCGATTCCCAAGACCGGGAAGCCCGTCGGTCCCCGGATCAGCATCCAGTTCCGGCCCCGTGGTGTCCGCTGAACCCGGGCACGGCCGCGTCGGCGAGCTGCGGCGGGGCGCGGGTGTCGTGGCGGATCTGCTCGCGATCGAAGGGGAAACCGACGACCTGCCCGCCTTCGCGTCCTGGGAGCTGGAGCCCGCGACGGTGACCGCCCTGGACCGGCTGTCCGTGGGCGATCCGGTGCTGCGCTGGAGCGTCCTGGCGGCGGCCGCGGCGGTCGTGTTGCGGCGGCTCGGCGCGACGGTCGCCGTTCCGGTGCTCACCGGCGAGCCGCTGGAGGCCCGCGCTTCGGTACTGCTCACACCGCCGCCGGGCGCCGGGTTCGGCGCCTGGGTGGACGAGGTGCGCGTGGCGGCCGCCGCCGCGTGTTCGCCGGGCGGCACGGAGTTCCCGGAGGGCCGGGCGCCACTGGCGGTCGGGCGCACGGCGGCCGCGAGTGTGGTGCTCGACCTCGACGACACCTGGCTGTGCGCGGAATCCGCGGAGGCTCCGGCGTATCAGCTCGAGTACTTTGTGGACGGTGTCGCCGCCGTGCTGCGGGACGGTCTCGCCGATTCCGGTGTGCCCCTCGCCTTCCTCGGTGTGCTCGACGAACGGATGCGGCGACCCGCCCTGACCGAATTCACCCGCCCGTGCCCGGGTGCGGCATGATCCGGGTGTGGGTACCGAAGCCGAACGCACCGGGGACCTCCTGCGCGCACTGGCGCCGCAGGTTCTCGGCGGGCTCGTGCGGCGGTACGGGCAGTTCGACGCGTGCGAGGACGCCGTGCAGGAGGCGCTGCTCGCCGCCGCCGTGCAGTGGCCCGAGGAAGGGATTCCGGAGAATCCGCGCGGCTGGCTGATCACCGTCGCCGGGCGGCGGCTGACCGATCAGTGGCGCAGTGAGTCGGCGCGGCGCCGCCGGGAAGTCACGGTCGCGGCGATGGCCCCGGCGGACGAGTCGCTCGCCGCGCCCGCCGACGACGAGCAGCCGCCCGCCGAGGACGACACGCTGACCCTGCTCTTCCTGTGCTGCCACCCGGCCCTGTCCGCGCCTTCCCAGCTCGCGCTCACCCTGCGCGCGGTCGGCGGGCTGACCACCGCGCAGATCGCCCGCGCGTTCTTCGTGCCCGAGGCCACCATGGCGCAGCGCATCAGCCGGGCCAAACAACGCATCAAGGCCACCGGCAGCGAGTTCACCATGCCGCCGGAACCGGAGCGGGCAGAACGGCTGCGCGTGGTCCTGCACGTGCTGTACCTGATCTTCAACGAGGGCTACACCACCACCTCGGGCCCCGAACTGCAGCGCAGCGAGCTGACCGTCGAGGCGATCCGGCTCACCCGCGCGGTGCACCACCTGCTGCCGGAGGACAGCGAGGTCGCCGGGTTGCTGGCGCTCATGCTGCTCACCGACGCGCGGCGCCCGGCGCGCACCCGGCCGGACGGCGCCCTGGTGCCGCTCGCCGAACAGGACCGGACGCGGTGGAACGCGCGTGCCATCGCCGAGGGCGTCGCGCTCGTCACCGCGACGCTGCCCCGCGGCCCGATCGGCCCTTACCAAATCCAGGCCGCGATCGCCGCGGTCCACGACGAGGCGGCCCGGGCGGAGGACACCGACTGGTCGCAGATCCTCGCCCTGTACGAGTTGCTCCACCGGATCTCCCCGAACCCGATGGTCACGCTGAACCACGCCATCGCGGCCGCGATGGTGCACGGTCCGCACACCGGCCTGGAGATGCTCGAAGACCTGGACGCCGACAACCGGATGGCCGAGCACCACCGGCTGGACGCCGTCCGCGCGCACCTGCTGGAACTCGCCGGCGACCGCGAAAACGCCCGCGCGCACTACGAACAAGCCGCCCGCCGCACCACGAGCATCCCGGAACGCCGCTACCTGGAAGCCAAAGCAGCCCACCTCGCCTGAACCTCCCGGACGCCGTGCCGCGGCTGTGGGATGTTCGACCGTCAACCGGATCCCGCCGTGCGGCCTACCGTGAAACGCAGGGATCCAGGGGGACGTGATGAGCCAGACCGAACTCGCTACGTTGCTGCACACGCTGAAGGGACGCACCAACCGGAGTTACGAATCGCTGGCCCGGCGGGTCGGCATCAGCAGTTCGTCGCTCCACCGCTACTGCCGCGGTGAATCCGTGCCGCCGAGCTTCGAGGTGATCGGGCGGTTCGGCCGGGTGTGCGGCGCCAGCCGGGCGGAGCTCAACGAACTGCTGCGCGCTTGGGCGCGCGCGGCCGACCCCGGCGACGCGTCCGCGGGGGAAGGCCCGGGCTCCACCGATTCCCCACGAGTCGGCGGGCCCGGGCCGCGTTCCCGGAGCCGGCGGCAGGCGCTCGCGTGGCTCGGCCTCGCGGCGGCCGCCGCCGGAGTGGTCGGCGTCGTCGTCGACCGGATCAACAGGTAGCGGCGCTATCAGGCGCCCGGCAGGAAATGCGCGGTCGCGCAGACGATCATCTTGCCACCGCGCCGCCACTGGTCCTCGTCGACCGCGTAGCTGGCGTACTGCACCGGCCTGCCTTCGCTCCCCGGCCGGCCGTGGAACAGTTTCGCGTATTCCGCGTCGCAGAAGTCCAGCGCCGCTTGTTCCACTTTCTCCGCACCGGGGAACGCGTCGGTCCGGAGTTCCGGTGGCACGGCTGATACGGCGTAGGTCCGGTACTTGTGCGGTCCGGTGCACCGGACCAGCTGGATCATTCCGTCCTGATCGGGTAGCCGGTCCTGGGTGAAACAGGTTTCCGGCCGGAGTTCGGTCAGCTTGACGCGCTCGGTGGATTCGCCGGTGACCGGGCCGACCGCCGGACCGGCATCGGACGACGCGTGGTCGTCGTCCTCGTGCCCGCCCGCGGCGCAACCGGTCAGGAGCAGCGCCAGAACCGCCGCTGCCGCCGAGACCCGGCGGAGCCGGGTGCGGCCACCAACCGCACCCGGACCTGATTCCGTTCCCATCAGCACCGCTTGTAGCCGTAGAACGTGTCCCAGGTGTCGCCATCCCGGCCGCCGTTGTTGTCGGCCCAGTAGTGGTACTTGTTGCCGTCGGTGATCCGCAGGATGTAGTGGTTACCCGTGCGGTGTTTGTGACCGTTGGCGTACGAGCCCGGCTCGGCGCCGGGGTTGTTGTTGATCGCGATCCGCTGGTAGGAGCATCGCTTGTCCGCCTGCGCGGGCGCCGCCGTGACGACGAGCCCGGCGCCGACGGAAGCGAGCAACCCGGCACTTCCGATCGCCGCCCAGATCCGGTTTCGATTCATGAGACCACACCCTTTCCGTTGTGCCGCGTTGGTCGAGTGGAACTGCTCGGCACAACCACGAGCCTGTGCGGCTCGGCGGCGGCGGGACAACGGCACGGGACGGGCGGGACCTACCCGGGCGAACACCTGCGGGCAACCGCCGGAATCGGGACACCGGCGGGAAGCACTACCGGCGCGGGAAGTCCTTGAGGCGGCTTTCCCAATCCTTCTTGATGGAGCTGAGCAGATCCGCCATCGGATCGCGGGGCTTCTCGGCGGTGGTGCGGGGCGGCGCCGGTGGTTTGGTCTTCGACGCGGCCTGCCGCTCCTGCGTCTTGCTTTCGGTGGTCGTCGGCGGCGGCTCGGCGCGCAGGGTCGCGGTGTCCGGGACCTGGGAGGTGGTACTGGGCGGCTGCGCCACGGGTTTCGGAGCCGAAGAACTGGGCGGGACGACCGCCCCCGCGGTACCCGGCTCCTCCCCGCTGAACCCGTAGATCAGCCCGCCCGCGATCCCGAGCGGCACCAGCGCGCACGCGGACCAGACGGCGATCCGGCGCCGGCGTCCCTCCTCCGCCGGGGAGGACGGCGGCTGCTCGTCGTCGAGCACGTCATCGAGCACGTCGAGTTCGCCGCGACGGTGCCGGGCGCCGGATTCGGTCGGCGGCGGCTCCTGCTTCGCCTCTTCCGGTCCGTCGGCCGCGTTGAGGGCGTTCATGAAGAACGGCATGGTGTCCGAACTGTTCGGCTCGCGCCGCAGCGGAACGGTCCCGGAACGGCTGACCAGGTCCGCGACCGTCACCTGATCCCGGGGATCGTCGGTGCCGCGCGGTCCCGTGCGCGCCATCAAAGCACCTCCATCACCCCGGGCGTGCGAACCGGACGCAGGCTACCGATTGGGTTACTCGGTTGTAAACCGTCCGGACGGCACGCACGTTCACACAGCGTGATCGAACCCCCGCGCACCGGTCACGGCCGTGTGGCAGCTAGATTCACCCTGGGCAATTCGGCGCATCGACGGAAAGGGCAGACTCGGCGTGCATCTCGCTAGTCCGATCTTGCGTCCCGCCAACCGCGAACCCGACGCCGCGGAAACCGCTGCCCCGCCCCGGAAGCCCGGTCGGCGCACCCGGTTCCTGCTGCACGCCGCCTGGGTGGCGCTCCTGGCCATCGGCACCGAACTCGGCATCGGCCGCTTCGGCTTCCACCCCTCCGACCAGGGCTTCATCCTCGCCCAGAGCTGGCGCCTGCTACACGGCGAAATCCCCCATTCGGACGCCATCTCGGCGCGGCCGCTCGCTTCGGCCCTGCTGCACGGGATCGACTTCCTCATCCCGGCCCCGCTGTTCGCCGCCTCCGGCGCGCTCAGCATGCTCGAGATCATCCTCGGCACCATCGCGCTCACCGCCCTGGTCACCCGCCGCCCGGTGCTGACCTGGGGCCCGGGGCTGACCCTGCTGGTGGCCGCCGCGGCCCTGATCAACCTGAACTCGTTCCCGCTGATGGCCTGGCACACGGTGGACGGGATCATGCTCACCGCCTGCGGCGCGTGGGCGCTGGACGCGGGCCTGCGCTCGGGCCGGGCGTGGCCGCGCCGGACCGGGCTGTTCCTCTTCGGTGTCGCGGTCTTCGTCAAGCAGAGCTTCGCGCTCGCCGCGGTGCTCGGCGCGTTGTGGCTGCTGCTGCACCCCGCCACGCGCGAGGGTGCGCTGCGCACCGCGCGGTGGTGGCGCCGGACCGTCGCCGATCTGCTCTGGCTCGGCGCCTTCCCGCTGGCCTACGTCGCCGTGGTCGCGCTCGACGGCGGTTTCGGGCCGATGGTCGACCAGCTCACCGGCGGCCTGCCCGCCTACGGCGAAAAACTGCTCACCTACTGGCTGGCCCAGCCGCCGACCCGGAGCCTGCTCGTCTTCACCGCCGCCGTCGCGATGCTGGTGGTCGCCCGCGTCTGGCGGGAGAAACTCGGCGTCGCCGGGCTGCTCGCCGACCGGCTCGGCCTGTTCGCCGCGGTGGCCGTGGTGGGCTGGACGGTGGTGAACGGCCGGTTCGTCGGCGCCACGCACTGGGCCGATCTGCTGTGGTGGGCGCTGGCCGCCGCCATCCTCGCCAACGGGCTGGTCCGCCGCCGCGTCCCCTGGCCATCCCTGCTGGTCCTCGCGCTGGGCTTCATGATCAGCCTGTCCTGGGGGCAGGACACGCCCACCCTGCTCGCGGGCAGCCTCGCGCTGACCACGACCCTGCTCCTCATCGACGGCGTGTCCCCCGCCGGTATCGAGCGCCGCGCGAGCGTCCAGCGCGTCGGCACCATCGCGGTCGGCCTGGTCGCCATCCTGCTCGCCGGGGTGCTCATGGGCGTCCGGCACGGCCAGTCCAACTACCTCGACCTGGGCCGCGACAAGCTGACCAAGGATCTCGGCGAGGTCACCCCGACCATGCGGGGCATCCGGACCAATCCGAGCACGTTCCGGTACATCGAACAGATCCGCGACTGCACCCGGCGCTTCCCGGCGGAAAAGGTCGCGGTCCTGCCGGACAACCCGTTCGCCTATCCCGCCTTCCAGCTGCGCAACCCGTTCCCGCTGGAGTGGCCGCTGCTGCTGGAGGTGGTGGCCGACGCCCCGCAGCGGATGATCGGCACCGCCGAGGCGCTCAACCGGCAGGGTTCCTACCTCGTGCTGTTCCAAACCGTCCGGCCGGAGACGCTCGCGGCGGGCGAACCTATCCCGGCGCAGGTGAACGCGGACACCCCGATCGTCGACTACCTCGGCATCGAGAACGGCATCAAGGCGACGCTGACCGGGGAGACCGTCACCTGCGGCAGCTTCGTCGGCAAGTGGGCGCGCTAGTACTCGTCTCGGAGCTTGATCCAGGCCATGGTCGGGCTCTGCGGCCACCCGGCCGGTGAGTCCTCCCATTCCTCCTGGCGGCCGTAGGGAGTCAGATCGAGCAGGTTGAAGTCCATCCGCAGCCGGTCGACCCCGCGTCCGGTGGTGAAGTAGGTGCGGAAGACCTCGTCGCCGTCGCGCAGCAGCACGCTCAGCCCGAAGCCGCCACCGAGACCGAGGTCGGCGTAGAAGTCGTTGCCGTAGGCCGAATACCAAGGCACGGTCCAGCCGAACCGCCGGCGCACCTTACCGATTTCGTCCTGCGGCGCGGGCGACATCAGGATCAGGGTGGTGTCCCGGGCGTTGAGGTGGGACTGGTCGGCGAGATTGTCGGTCAACGACGCGCACCCGCCGCACACCTCCTCCTGCCCCGGCGACAGCATGAAGTGGTAGATCACCAGCTGGCGGCGGCCGTCGAACAGATCGGTGAGACTCACCTCGGCGCCGTCCGGCGCGGTGAACTCGTAGCCGGTGTCCAGCGCGACCATCGGCAGCCTGCGCCGCTCGGCGGCCAGCGCGTCGAGCGCGCGGGTGTGCTCCTTCTCCTTGACCAGCAACGCTTCCCGTGCGGCTTGCCATTCCTGCGCGGAAACAACGGGCGGGCGGTTCATCGGCTGCTCCTTCGACGCCATCGGGTTCCTTCAGGGAACGAACCTACCAAGGCGAGTTCCTTGAGGGAACCCTCTCGGGTAAGATTTCGCGCATGCAGCGCACCCAGTTCGGCGCCATGGCCTGTTCGATCGCGCGCACGCTCGATGTCATCGGTGAGCCGTGGTCCCCATTGATCCTGCGGGACGTCTACGTGGGCATCTCCCGCTTCGAGCAGATCCAGCAGGACCTCGGGATCTCCCGCAAGGTCCTGACCGAGCGGCTGAAATGGCTGGTGGAGAACGACGTGCTGGAGCGCCGGGAATACTCCAGCCGGCCGCCGCGCCACGAGTACGTGCTCACCGCCAAGGGCGCGGAGTTGTGCGACCTGCTGCTGGTGATGGTGCGCTGGGGCGACCGGTGGACGGCGGGCGAGGCCGGCCCGCCGGTGCTGTACCGGCACCACGCCTGCGGCGAGATCAGCCACGTCGAACTGCGCTGTTCGGTGTGCGCCGAGCCGATGCGCGCCACCGACATCGAGGTGCTACCCGGCCCGGGCCAGGCCGGGCGGCTGGAACCGGTCAGGCCGCCATCTTCTCCAGCAGGCTGACGATTTCCAGCGGCCCCGGCTGAGCGGCGATCTCGGCGGCGGACCGGCCCGCCGCTTCGCCGAACCGTTCGCCGCCGATCACTTCGAGCGCGCGGGCGCCGACCGTTTCCGGGCCGATCTCGCCCGGCGCGAACCGCAGGCCCGCCCCGGCCCGGACCACCGCGTCCGCGTTGTCCCACTGGTCGTCGATGTGCGGGAACACCAGCTGCGGGCAGCCGGCGGCGAGCGCGGTCAACGCGGTGCCGTGGCCGCCGTGGTGGATCAGCAGGTCGCAGGCGGGAAGCACCTGCGCCATCGGCAGCCGCCCGGCGTGCCGCACGGCCGCGGGCAGTGCCGGCCAGGTCGCGGCGACCGCCTCGTCCACCGCCACCACGATCTCCGCGCCCGCCGCGGCGAGGCTGTCCAGCATCGGCAGCACCACATCCACCACGCCGTCCACCCCGTAGTACGGCAGCATGGTGCCCAGCGTCAGCGCGACCCGCGGCTTCTCGCGCGGGGTGAACACCCACCCCGGAACGTGCGCGTCGCCGTTGTACGGCACCGGACGCACGCCCTGCTGACCCTGCGCGTGGGCCAGGCGCAGGCTCGGCGGCCAGGGATTGAGCACCCGTTCCGGCTCCGGCAGCGCGTCCAGGCCGAGGTACGCGGCGGCGCCAGCCCGGTACTCGGCGAGCGCGGCGACGCCCCACTGGTACTCCACGAACGGCACGTCGAGCGCCGCGGCCGCCAGCGGGCCCGCGAATTCGGCGCGCTCGCTCACGATCAGCTCCGGTCGCCACGAGTCGACCAGCGCCCGGGTACCGGCCCGCGCGTTCGCGGTGAGACGCCCGAACGTGTGCCCGTGCGCGAGCCGCCGCTCGCGGAGCCCGCTCGTGGCCGGGATTTCGGCCGCCAGCTCGAAGAAGCTCTCGCCCGCGCCGCAGGACGCGATGGGCAGGCCGGAACGCAGGGCGGTGGGCACGAAGTGTTCGGACGTGGCCACCAGCACCTCGTGGCCGGCCGAGCGGAAGGCCCAGGCCAGCGGCACCAGCGGAAAGAAGTGACCGGGCAATGCCACGGTCGTGAACAAAACCCGCATCCGCCTCTACCCCCAGTCCACTATGGACAATGCCGTATCACGGCGCCGCGGCCGGAACCCGCTCGGTGAAGGTCCACGACGCCAAGTCGGTGGGTGAGAGTACGGTCACCGGCTCGACTTCCGTTCGATTCAGCACCCAGCCGACGATCGCCGACGCGACCTGCTCGGTCGGCACCGTGCCCATCCGGCCCAGCGGACCGTTGTTCATCTCCGTCCACATCTTCGGCGCCCGCGCGAGCAGCACCCGCAGGCCGTGCCGCAGCGCGCTGTACCGGCCGAGCGCCTCGATCGCCGATTTCGCGATCAAGTACTGCGGGCGCTGTTCCGGTGCGTCTTCGACCGCGCCGGAGGACAGCATCGCGAGCCAGCCGCCGGGCGCGAGCCGTTCCAGTGCCGCGGTGAGCGGTACCAGCGCCATGGTCAGGCTGGTGTCCACGAACTCCCGGATGGCGCCGACGTTGTCCGGATGCAGCGAGGAAAGCAGGACCGGGGGCCCGGCGCACAGCACGACCCCGTCCAGCTCGACGTCGCCGAGCGCGGTGAACGCCGCGGTGACCTGATCCGCGTCGGTCGCGTCCAGTTCCAGCGGGCGGATCCGGTCCTCGCCGAACTCGCGCCGCAGTTCCTCGACCGCGCCCGGCGCGCGCTGGGTCGCCCACACCGTGGCGCCCTGGGCCGCGAGCACCGAGACGATCGCCGCCCCGATCCCCCGGCTGCCCCCGACCACGAGCACGTTCGACCCCGCGAGCCGATCACCGGCGGGCAGCACCCGCGTGGCCGAGTCCCAGGTCGGGGCCGGAAGGGCCGATCGCCGGAAGGCACGCAGCTCGCATTCGAGGCCCGGGCACGCGGCGGTGACGACGATCGTCCCGGTGCGCGCGTCGGCCGATTTCACCGTGGCCCGGTACCCCGGCTCCGCCGCCTCGGTGGTCCGGATCCGCAGCCCGGAGAACAACGCGTCCCGGCCGGGTATGCGCATTCCGGCGAACCAGCTCGCCCAGGCCAGCGCGCCGAGCAGCGGATCGGGGACCTCGGTTCCGCCGAGCCGATCGGCCAGCGCGCGTAGCTCCGCCGGGGCGGGAACGCCGTACTCGCCGGAGATCTCGTGCCCCCGCGCGGGAAACTCCGGGGTGTCCGGGGTGGCGGGCACCGCCCGGGCGGCGGGGGCCGGCGCGCCGGCGAGCGCGGGGCCGGGAGTCAGTTCGACCGCGAGCGCGGAGAGGTCGCCCTCGTACGCCACGACGGAGAGCACGCCGTCGTCCTTCTCCCGGACGGCGACGCGGTAGGTCACCCCGGCCAGCATCGGCCGGGAGAACCGGGCGGTCAGCTGCCCGGTCGCGCGCAGCCGGTCGCCCGGCACCGCGGCGAGTGCCGCGAAGACCGTCAGCGCACCCGGCACGATCGGCCGCCCGAACGGCGTCCGCCGCGCGAAGACGGCGTCGGTGTACAGCGGGTTCCGGTCACCGCTCGCCGCGGCGAACGCCGCGACGTCCTCGACGGTCAGCCGGATCAGCCGCTCGCTCACCGATCTCCCTTGGCGCCCGCGACGGCGAGGTCCCGTGCTTCGATCTTCCGGCAGGTGTCGTAGTCCGGCAGGATGCCCTTCTCCCGTGCCTGCGCCATGGTCGGCGCCGCGAGGTCGCGTTCGGACATGATCGGCTCGATGCCCTCGGGAATCGGCAGGCCCAGCACCGGGTCCAGCACGCTCACCGCGAGCTCGATCTCCGCGACGTAGCTTTCCGACAGCAGGTAGGACATCACGGTGTCGTCCTCGAGCGCGACGAACGCGTGCCCGAGGCCCACCGGCAGGTACACCGCGCGGAACGCCTCCTGGTCCAGCACCACGGCGTCCCATTTCCCGAAGGTCGGCGAGCCGAGCCGGATGTCCACCACGATGTCGAGCGCCTTGCCCTGCGCGCAGTACACGTACTTCGCGACCCCCGGCGGGGTCAGGGTGAAGTGGACGCCGCGCACCACATCGCGCTGGGACTTGCTGTGGTTGGTCTGGGAGACGCCGAACAGCGGACCACCGGTGGCCTCGACGAACGCGGCCTCCTGGTAGGGCGAGACGAACAGACCACGGTCGTCGGGGAACACCTTGGGGGTGAACTCGAGCGCCCCTTCGACCGCCAGTTTGCGCACCTGCATGGAGATTCCTCCCAATCGCGGTTAAAGGCTGTAGACACAGGCGAGGAGGCTGCGCGCCTCGATGTTGAGGTAATGCCCGTGCCGCAACAGATCCATGAGCTGACGGACGGTCATCCAGCAGAAGTCCTCGGGCACCTCGATCGGGAACTCCTCGCCGACCTCGACGATCCGGTACCGGGTGAGCGCGTGGTAGAACCGCCCGCCCTCCTCGGAGAGCACGGCGTCGTACCGGACCCGGCCGAGGTCGCCGGTGGCCACATCCTTCAGGAAGGGATGCGCGGCGGATTCGCTCTCCCCCGGCTGCAACTGCACCGTGGGCGCCATCTCGATCGAGTCCAGCAGGCCGAATTCGGGGCGGGCGTGCACCAGCAGGTGCAGCACCCCGCCGATCGGCCGGGCCACGAACACCGCCAGCCCCTGCCCGCGCGGATACAGCAGCGGCTGGGTCCACCGGGAAACCTCCCGGTTTCCCGCCGCCACCTCGACCGCGATGATCCGGAAGTCCCGCTGCTCGTCGTCCGCGATCTCGTGGTCGTCCCGCGACCAGTTCGCCACCCCGGAGAGCGGGATGAGCCGCGCGTGCCAGTCGCACCGGGTCTTGGCCTCGGTGAACCAGCTCAGGATCTCGCCGGTCGTGTGCAGGGCGGGCGCGTCGCCGTAGGACCGGGCCAGCGCCGCGGTGAACTCGTCGGTCGGCTGGATCGACTCCGGATCGACGAACGGCATGCAGGACAACACGGTCCGGGAGTCCATGTTGACCAGGTTGTCGACGCGCATCAGCTCCCGGATCTGCGCCAGCGTCAGCCAACGGAAGTCCTCGTGCACCGGAACGTCCCCGGTGACCTGCACGACGATGTTCCGGTTGCGCTTGCGCCAGAACCACGCGCCCTGTTCGGACTGCAGCACGTCGACCAGGACCGTGCCCCGTTCGGGGCCGGTGAAGTACTCCAGGTAACGGGTGTTGCTGCCCCGGTGCACCTGGGTGTAGTTGCTGCGGGTCGCCTGCACGGTCGGCGAGAGCTGCAGGGTGTTGACGTTGCCCGGTTCCATCTTCGCCTGCATCAGGCAGTGCAGCACGCCGTCGAACTCCTTGACGACGATGCCGAGCACGCCGATCTCCGGCTGGTTGATGATCGGCTGCGAGCGGGTGGCGACCCCGCCGTCGCGGACCTGCAGGCCCTCGATGGTGAAGAACCGGCCGCTGGCGTGCCGGAGGTTCCCGGTCCGCTGCTCGAACTGCCAGGTGTCCAGGCGGTCGAACGGGATCTGGGTGACCTCGAACCGGCCGGCCGCATGCCGCTGCGCCCACCAGTCGTGGAACTCCTCGATCGACGTGCACACGCCCTCGGCGCCGGGGCTGGGCAAGGTCAGCGGAGCGAGTCGCTCGGTCATTACGCACCTCCTCGGCCTAAGGGATGGGTGACGCGGGACTGCTGCTCGTCAGACGGTCGCCAGCACATTGCGCACGGCGTCGATGACCTTGTCCTGGTCGCTGATCGAGAGGGACGGGTACATCGGCAGCGAGAAGATCTCCTTGGCGAGCTTCTCGGTGACCGGGAGGTCGCCCTCGGAGTAGCCGAGGTGCGCGAAACCGGACTGCGTGTGGACCGGCCACGGATAGCTGATGGACAGCGAGATGTCGTAGGACTTGAGCGCCTCGACGATCTTGTCCCGTTTCGGGTGCCGGACGACGTAGACGTAGTACACGTGGTCGTTGCCCGGCGCCGTCTTCGGCAGCACCAGATCGGTGTCGCCGAGGCCCTCGACGTAGCGCTCCGCGACCGCGCGGCGGCCCGCGATGTAGTCGTCCATCCGGGTCAGCTTCCGGCGCAGGATCTCCGCCTGCACCTCGTCCAGGCGGCTGTTGTGCCCGGGCGTCTGGACGACGTAGTAGACGTCCTCCATGCCGTAGTAGCGGAGCCGGCGCAGGTTCGCGTCCACCTCCGGATCGCTGGTGACCGTGGCGCCCGCGTCGCCGTACGCGCCGAGGACCTTGGTGGGGTAGAACGAGAACGCGGCCGCCTTGCCCATCGAACCGGCGAGCCGGCCGTGGTGGCGCGCCCCGTGCGACTGCGCGCAGTCCTCGAGGATCGGCAGGCCGTGCTTCGCGGCGAGCGCCTCGAGCGGCGCCATGTCGACGCACTGCCCGTAGAGGTGCACGGGCAGCAGGCAGCGGGTGCGCTCGGTGATGGCGGCGGCGACCTGATCGACGTTCATCAGGTAGTTGTCCTCGTGCACGTCGACGAACACGGGGGTGGCGCCCACGGCGTCGATCGCCACCACGGTCGGCGCGGCAGTGTTCGAGACGGTGATGACCTCGTCGCCCGGCCCCACGCCGATCGCGCGGAGCCCCAGCACGATGGCGTTGGTTCCGTTGTCGACTCCCACACAGTGCGAAACCCCGTGGTACGCGGCGAACTCGTCCTCGAACTTCTGCACGCTCGGGCCGAGAACCAGCTTTCCGGAGCGGAACACGGTGTCGACGGCATCGAGGATGTCGTCCCGTTCCTTCTCGTACTCCTGCAGGTAGCCCCAGACGAATAGGGTCATGGTGGCGCGTCACCTCCGGGGCGCATGTTCACCGGTGTGTCAGTGGTTTTCGAAAGTTTCCGGACAAAATTGAAGCAGCGGTTCAGACAATGCCCTTGAGCAACTCCGTGCCCTGTACGTCCCACTCTTCGCGATAGATGGCGTGCACGTACATGTCCCAGAGTTTCCCCTGAAAGTACAGGTGGTCGGGAAGGACGGCTTCCTGACGAACGGCCGAGGCGTACTCGCCGGTGAAACCGAGACCGGTCAGGTCCGCCTCGTGCGTCTGGAAGTATACTTTCCGAATCCGCCACATGGCAAAAGCGAAATTGACGGTCAGCGCGGCCGCGTCCGCCGAAATCCCCTCGGACTGCTCGGCATCGGTGTGCACGGCGGCCTGCACGTGCCCGGCCGGGGTCAGCTCGGACAGCGAGCTGAAGCCGACGACGTGGTCACTGTCCCTGCGCTGCACCAGGAACTGGGCCGCGACCCCACGGCTGAAGTTCTGCAGGAACACTTCGAGCGTGGGCAGCGTGCTCCGCCCGGACTGGAACAGGATTTCGTAGACCTTGGGCCCGTCTTCGGCGGTCGCGGGCCGCAGCAGCACCCGTTTGGACTCGACATGCGGAAATAGCACTATTCGCCACCTTGTTTTATTTCAGAAGCTGGTCGACCGGCGTCTCGCCGGCGGGACGGCCCAGGAAGAGAACTCAACCGAGAAACTAGTTCCGCGGCAGTCAGCCCGTCAAGGAACCGGGATTTTCGAAAACACCCTATTTCCCATCATTCGCCGGCAGTTTTGGCGGAGGTCACCAAGCCCACGCCTCCGGCGCGGGCCCACCCTTGCCCACCGGTGGAAAGAGGTCCTCGAGTTTCTTCAGTACGCCGTCGGGCAGCTCGAGGTCAAGCGCGCGAATCGCCCCGTCGAGATGGGCCATGGTGCGCGTTCCGGTGACGATCGCGGTCACGCCCGGACGGGACAACGTCCACGCCTGGGCCACCTCCGCCGGATCCAGGTTCTGCTCCAGGCAGAACGCCTCGTATTCGGCGATGGTGTCGCGGTGGGTGTCCAGGGCGACCATGGCCCGGCCCTGCGCGGTTTTCACGGCCGTGCCTTCTTCGAGTTTGCGCAGCGCCCCGCCGAGCAGGCCGCCGTGCAGCGGCGACCAGACCAGCACCCCGATGCCGTAGGCCTGTGCCGCGGGAATGAGCTCCACCTCGACGTGCCGGGTCACCAGGTTGTAGATGCACTGTTCGGAGGTGATGCCGAGGAAGTTGCGGCGGTTGGCCGCCTCCTGCGCCGCGGCAAGATGCCAGCCGGCGAAGTTGGACGAGCCCACGTAACGCACCTTGCCCTGCCGCACCAGGATCTCCATGGCTTGCCAGATCTCTTCCCAGGGGGCGGCACGGTCCACGTGGTGCATCTGGTACAGGTCGATCCAGTCGGTGCGCAGGCGGCGCAGCGACTTCTCGCACGAGGCGATGATGTTCCGCGCCGACAAACCCTGGTCGTTGGGCCAGTCGCTCATCGGGTTGAACACCTTCGTCGCCAGCACCACCTTGTCCCGGCGCTCCCCACCGGTGGCGAACCACTCGCCGATGATCTCCTCGGTGAGGCCGCGGTAGATCTGCCAGCCATACTGATTCGCGGTGTCGAAGAAATTGATTCCCCGCGCCAACGCCTCGTCCATCAGGGCAAAACTGTCGTCCTTCGACGTGCGGACACCGAAATTCAGTGTGCCCAGGCACAAGCGGCTGACCTGTAATGCGGTACGGCCGAGCGGTACGTGTTGCACCTCAATCCTCACCTCTGCGCGTCGTTTTCTCCGAATGCCAGGTTCGCGGCTCCGGCCAGCAGGATCGCAGAGTCGGCGGAAACCTGAAACAGCTTGATGGTTCAGCGAGTTGAACGCGGCGCCAGCGTACTCGCTCGGCCACCCCGGCCGACCCGCGCGAGCGATTCGCCCCACACCGGGCGAAAAGGGCGCACACCGAGAATATCGGCCGCCAATCCCGAACGCAGCGGACCGCAATTACCGGAACCGCGCATCCACCCCGCGCGCCCGCGCTCCGCGACCCGGAAGCGGACCGGGGAGCGCGGCCGGGGCCACCCTCCGCGCATCCGCGTTGTCCCGCGCGCGGGACAACACCCGGGACGAACCGCCCGAACCCGGCAAATGCGATCACCCTGCGCACACAGATGCTTACCGGGCTTCGCACGGTCACCCGTCCGAGCGGCCCGTGGCTCGCCTGCCCGCGACCGCGGCCGGAACCGGCGCCCGCATTCTGTCACCACGCTTACAACCCGCTGCCAAATGGCCTCTATTACTACCAAAGTTCAGTGTGTTGCGACTAAAGTTCGTATACATCTACCAGTGGGTAGACAGTAGTTTCGTCGACGGGCACATCGTCGCGCCGCCGACTTCTCGCCGCCGCGCCCGAAATCGATCTTTCTCGCCGGGCCGCGAATTCATGCTGATGAATAAATATCACATTTTCCGGAACAACCTACGGTCTCGTAAGTTGTCCACCAGAAGGAATCAAACCCCGGTACTTGACAACGTAACGACACTGCTGGCAACCTGTGCGACCAGTAGGGATATTTAGATCTGGGGTGGGTGATAGATGTCGGCCAGAAGCAGACAGAGTCTCGACGGCGTTCATCAAGAGTCGACGAGGGGGAATTCTCCGTCGGGGCCGCCCAAAAACAAATCTCGGCCACCAATGACCGGATCCGCTCTAACTAAAAGGACCAGTCTTTTCCTGCCACCCAGAATTCCTTTGGATGAATGGAGCAGGATCGGCCGGCAGATATTCGTCATTCACGAATCGTCGGCCTGGTGGCTCGGTGACTGGCTCATCTACGGCCAGTCGCAGTACCCGGATCGCTACAAGCGAGCGATCGCCGAGACCTCACTCGATTACCAGACGCTGCGGAACTACGCCTGGGTGGCCAGGCGTTTCGGCGTTTCACGGCGACGTGAAGCGCTGAGCTTCCAGCACCACGCCGAGCTGGCGAGCCTGCCCGAATCCGAGCAGGACGAATGGCTCGACCGGGCGGAGAAGTTCCGGTGGTCGAGGAATGAGCTGCGAAACCGGGTCAAGATCAGCAAGAACGCGGAACAGAATGCGGATCGCAAACCACGGGAGGTGCTCAACATTCAGATGAACGTCCTCCCGGACCGCAAGGAACGGTGGCAGGAAGCCGCCGCGAGCGCCGAGCAGGACCTGCTCACCTGGATCGTGTCGATCCTGGACGACGCGGCAATGGCCACCCTGGAAGAAGCGGAGCCGGCCAAGGCCCTGCTCTGACCGGCCCTGCTCTGAACCACAGGCGGGCCGGACCTTCCTCCCATCGAGCGGCCGCGGGCACCCAGCCCGCGGCCGCTTTCGTGGTGCGCCGGTGGCTCCTTGCCCCGGGGCTGGCAAGGAGCCACCGGACCGGCACCACTCAGACCACGTGGACGTCGGGGACGTAGAGGATCCACTTGCCGCCGGCGTCGCGGAAGTCCTGCTCCTTGGCCATGATCTCCTCGGCGTGGTTCCAGGCGAAGAGCAGGGCGTAATCGGGGTACGGGTTGGCGAAGTCGGCCGGGGTGCGCACCGGGATGTGGGTCCCCGGGCTGAGGCGGTTCTGCTTCGCCGGGGTCGTGTCGGAGATGAACGACACCAGGTCCGGGCCGATGCCGCAGAAGTTCGTCACGGTCGCGCTCTTGGCCGTGGCGCCGTAGGCCACCACCTTCTTGCCCTCGTCCCGCAACTTGGCGAGCAGCTCGATCAGGTCGGTGCGGATCTGGGTGACGTTGGCGCCGAACTTCTCGAGCGTGGCCCGCTCGGCGAGCGAACGGTCCGCCTCCCACGCCAGCAGCTCGGCCACCGCCGGGGACGGCGTACGCGCGCCCCGCAACGCGAGCGTGTAGCGCACCTCGCCCCCGTGCACCGGGATCCGCTCGACGTCCACCAGTTCCAAGCCGTTGCGCGCGGCCATCTCCTGGACCGACCGGGCGGTGAAGAAGTAGAAGTGCTCGTCGTAGATCTGGTCGAAGGAGTTCCGCTCGACGATGTCACCGAGGTACGGGTCCTCGAAGACGAACACCCCGTTCGGCCCGAGCAGCTTGGTCACGCCGGCCAGGATGGAGCCCATGTAAGGAATGTGGCACAACGTGTTCGCCGCGTAGATGACGTCGGCGGGGCCCTGCTTCGCCCGGATGTCGGTGGCGGTCGACTCCTCGAAGAAGTCCTTGCGCACCTGGACGCCCTTGGCCGCGGCGAGATCCGCCACGCCACCCGAGGGCTCCACGCCGAGGTGCCGGACACCCGCCTCGGCGATCACCTTCAGCATCACGCCGTCGTTGCAGCCGAGCTCCACGATGAACGGGTCCGCCCCGGTGAGCTCGGTGGTGAGGAAACGCTTGGCCAGCTCCTCGAAGTGGGTCCGCATGAACGCCGACCCCGAGGAGAGGTAGGGGTAGCTCTCGTGGAACATGGCTTCGCGGGGCACCTCTTCCATGAGCTGCACCATGGTGCACGACTCACAGCTGCCGGTGGCGAGCCGGAAGAAGAACTCCTCGCGCGAGTCACCAGGAGCGACGAACGCGTCGGACAACGGTTGACGTCCGAAGTCGAAGAACTCGTGGACGGTGCCGTCGCAGATGCGGCACCGGGACGTGGCCGACATGCAATCTCCTCAGACTCTCAGCCAAAACAATGGCGACGTGACGGGAAAAGGGACACAAACGCGCCTGCCGCAGGACACGGTACACACGTTCCCGCTCAGAAAATAGCCGATTGCGCGCGGTTGGCAACACCGTAACGGACCCCTAGTTTCCCTGCGCCAGCACGAGTGTTGCGCAACCGGTTGGGATTAATGGAAGATACCCCGGTAACGCGCGACTCTCTACAACGTCCGCTTTGGACTGTCTTCCGGGCTCCCGCCGGTACGCGCGTCACCAAGTCGGAAGTACCGCGATCCCCATTCGATAGATGTGCAGGTACCAATGCAGAAACCTCTTCTGGCAGACGATCTGAATTTGGGCACCGTGGGCCTCGGCTGCATGTCGATGTCGCACGCGTACACCCCCGCCGAACGCGACGACGAGGAATCGATCCTGGTGGTCCAGCGCGCCATCGAACTCGGGATCCGGCTCTTCGACACCGCGGACATCTACGGGCCGTTCACCAACGAGAGCCTGCTCGGCCGCGCGCTCGAGGGCCGGCGGGACGAGGTCGTGATCGCCACCAAATGCGGTCTGGTGACCGAACCGGACGGGAAGCTCAGCCGAAACGGCCGGCCCGAGTACCTCCGGGCGGCCTGCGACGCTTCGCTGCGCCGGCTGCGGACCGACGTGATCGACCTCTACCAGCTGCACCGGGTGGATCCGGAGGTCCCGCTCGAGGAGACCTGGGGAGCGCTGGCCGAACTGGTCACCGCGGGCAAGGTGCGGGCCCTGGGCATGTCGCACGGCACCGTCGAGGAACTCGAACGCGCGCACGCGGTGTTCCCGGTCAGCGCCGCCCAGTACGAACTGTCGATCTGGGCGGACTACACCCGCGAGGACGTCCTGCCCTGGTGCGCCGAGCACGATGTGGACTTCCTCGCGTTCTCCCCCATCGGCCGCGGCTATCTCACCGGGAAGCTCGCGGTCTCGGAGTTCGACGCCGACGATTCCCGTTCGCGCGACCCCCGGTTCACCACCGATGCCATGACCGACAACCAGATCATCGTCGACGGGGTGCGCGCGGTCGCCGCGCGGCTGGACGCCACCCCCGCGCAGGTCGCGATCGCCTGGGTCCTGGCGCAGGGCGAGCGCGTGGTGCCCATCCCCGGTACGAAGAAACTGCGCTGGCTGGAGGAGAACGCGGCCGCCGCGGACCTCAAACTGAGCGACGACGACCTCGCGGAACTCGACGCGCTGCCGACCCCGATGGGGCACCGGCGCTGGAAATAGCGCGGCCCGCCGCGATCGTTGACTGACCAGCGACTCCCGGCACAGGGTGGTTCCGGAGTGCGCCCGGCCGTCCCGCCAGCGGGACATCCCCGGGATCCGCGCACTCCCCCGTGACGGTTCGAAGGTGAGGCGTTCTTGCTCTACCCCCACACGAAATCCCGGCGGACCGTGCTCCGGCCCACGACCACCGCGAACAGCGAGACGTTCTACAAAACCCTGCTGCGGGCCGGGATCGAAAGCCTGCCGCCGATGGACTCCATCGCGGAGGACTTCGCCTGCCTCGACGCGCTCTTCCTGGTGGAGCGGCGGGACAACGGCGAAGTGCTCGGGTACAGCACGCTGCACCGGTCCAATACGGCCGGACACATCGAAATGGGGCTGTACACCGACACGACCCGGGCGAGGTACGGCATCGGCGGTGAAGCGGTCGTGCTCACCATCAACTATGCCTTCGCGACGCTGAACATAGATAAGATGATCGTGCGCACCACCGAGGCCAGTTTCGCGGGACTCGGTGAAGCCCTCGACAACGAGGGCTTGGAAGGTGTACTTCCTGGACATCTCTACTTCCGCGGGAACCTGTGGGATCTGCATTGCTATGCGATGCGGAGGGCGGAGTGGGAGGAATACATGCACCACGTGGGCCCCGTGCTCGGCGCACGCTAGGCAGAAAAACGAAAGGAAGAACGTTGACCGAGATTCCCGCCAAGAACGATCTGGTGAGCGCGCTCAAGGAAATCGCGAAGATGATCTGCGCGGAACAGCCGGACGTGCCCGAGCCGGAGACCGTGAAGGACCTCGACTCCTTTTCCTTCGTCCAGGTGATCCTGGAGGTGGAGAACGAGTACAACATCAAGATCCTGGAAAATCTCGACGAATTCAGCGGCGAATCCTTCGACGACCTCGCCGACTTCATCCTCAAGCAGGACACGACCGCGGCGGACAAGGTCGGTTCCTGACCTGCGGACCGGCATCGGAAGAAGGGGCAGGAATCTTGTCCGGCGAAGCGCAACACCTGGTCGTGGTCAACCACGAAGAGCAGTACTCCATCTGGTCCGCCGATCGTGAGCTGCCGGCCGGTTGGCGGGCGGAGGGCACCCGCGGCACCCGCGAGGAGTGCCTGGCGCACATCGACAAGGTCTGGACCGACATGCGACCGCTCAGCTTGCGCCGACGGATGGCAACAGAGGGCCGCTGACCATTCAGCGGTCACCCAACCGCAGTTTCGGTCGAGCGGAGGTCATTTTGAGCCAGTCCACCATGCCCACCGGGATCGGTTCGCCGTCCCCGCTCCAGCGGCGCCTGTGGTTCCTCGAGCAGCTGGAGTCGGCGGGCGTCTCGTACGTCACGCCGTATGCCGTGCGGCTGCGCGGGCGGCTGGACGAGGGTGCGCTGACCGAAGCGCTCGGGGAGCTGCTCGCCCGCCACCCGGAACTCGGGCTGCGGTACGTCGACCGCGATGGCGCCCCGGTCGCGATCGGGGCGCCCGCACAACGGCGCGTACCGCTGTCCCGGGTCGCGGTCGGCGAGGGCGAGCTGGACCGGCTCGCCGGGCAACTGCCGTTGCCGGACGACGAGAGCGGCCTGGCGGCGACCCTCGCGGAGGTCGGCCCGGACGACCACGTCCTCGTGCTCGCCGTGCACCAGTCGGCGGGCGGCGGCGCCACGGCCGCCGGGCTCGCCGCCGAACTGGGCGCCCTCTACGCCGGTGACCCGGCGCCCGCCGCCCCGATCGCGCCGCGCGGCGGCGACCGGGAACCGTCCGCGCGGTGGCGCGAACGGCTGGCGGCCACTCCGCCGCAGGACGTGCCCGCCGACGGCACCCGTCCCCCGGTCTGGCAGGCGAGCGCCGAGGCGGTGCCGTTCGACCTTCCCGCCGAGTTCGCCGCGCTCGCCGGTGACGATCCGGCCGCGTACACCGCCGCCGCGCACACCCTGCTCGCGCGGCACAGCGGGCGCTGGCACGGTGTCGTCGGACTGGGCCTGCCGGGCCGTACCGTCCCGCTCCCCCTCGATCTGCCCGCCGCGGAACCGTTCACCGATCTGGTCCAGCGCACCGCCGCGGAACTGGACGAGGCCGGTGGCGCCGATGCGGAACGGCTCGCCGAGGACCTGGCCACCGGTACCGATCTCTCCCGCAATCCGCTCTTCGGCGTCCTCGTGGAACTGGTCGACGAGGTCCCGGTGCGGTTCGGCGAACTGCGCGTGGAACCGTTCTTCGTCCGGGCCCGGGTGAGCCGGTACGACCTCGTGGTCCGGGTGCGCCGCCACCCGGACGGCCACCACACGGGCGAACTGGAATTCCCCACCGCGCTGCTGAACCGGGCGGGCGCGCAACGGCTCGCCGCCCGCTTCGCCACCCTGTGCGCGAGCGCCGCCGCCGATCCCAAGACCGCCGCGAACCGGCTCGCGCTGCTCCCCGGGACCGAACGGGCGGCGGCGCTTCCCGGCGCGAACGACAGCGCGATGCACATCCCCGAAGCCGCCGTGCACGAGCTGATCGCGGCCCAGGCGAAGCGCAACCCGGACATGATTTCGGTGCGGTGTGGCGAGGAAACGCTCACCTACCGCGAACTGCTGGCCCGCGCCGACGCGCTGGCCGCGCATCTGCGGGCACTCGGCGCCCGGCCCGGTGACCTGGTCGGGGTCGCGGTCCCCCGCGGGCTGAACCTGATCCCCACGCTCCTCGGCGTGCTCGAAGCCGGGGCCGCCTACGTCCCGCTCGATCCCCACCACCCGGCGGACCGGCTCGCGCACATCCTCGACGACGCGGGGGTGCGGTTCCTGGTCACCACCGACGCCGTCCACTCCGGACTGCCGCCGACCTCGGGGCGGATCGTCCGGCTCGCCGAGGTCGCCCCCGCGGACCGCGCCGTCGAACGGCACGCGCCCGCGCCCGGCGATCTGGCCTACGTCATCTACACCTCGGGGTCGACCGGGCGGCCGAAGGGCGTCATGGTGCCGCACGGCGCGCTGACGAACTTCCTGTGGTCCATGCGCAACCGCCCGGGCATCCCGGAGGGCACGGCCTTCCCGGCGGTGACCACGGTTTCGTTCGACATCGCGGCGCTGGAGCTGTTCCTGCCGCTGGTCGTCGGCGCCTCGGTGGTGGTGACCGAACGCAACGAGGCCCGGGACCCCGACCGCCTCGCCGCCCTGCTGTCCAAAACAGACGCCCGGATCATGCAGGCGACCCCGGTGACCTGGCGCCTCCTGCTCGACTCCGGCTGGAACCCGCCGGAGGGCTTCACCGCCCTGTGCGGGGGCGAGAAGCTGCCGCCGGAACTGGCCAAGCGCCTGTGCGCGAGCGGCGCGCGGCTGTGGGATCTCTACGGGCCGACCGAGACCACCATCTGGTCCTCGACCGCCCTGGTGGCCGACGGCGAGGTGCGGGACTTCGACGCGGTCGCGAACACCACGTTGTACGTCCTGGACGACACCCTGGAACCGGCGCCGCTCGGCGCGGCGGGCGAGCTGTACATCGGCGGCGCCGGAGTCGCGCGCGGCTACCTCGGCCGCCCCGGGATGACCGCGGAACGGTTCGTCCCCGATCCGCACGGCGACGAACCGGGCGCGCGGCTGTACCGCACCGGGGATCTGGCGCGGCGCCACCCGTCCGGGCGGGTCGAGATCCTCGGCCGCACCGACGACCAGATCAAGATCCGCGGGTTCCGGGTCGAGCCGGGCGAGATCGAACGCGTGCTGACCGCCCACCCGGGCGTGCGCGCCGCGGTCGTCCGCGCGGTCGCCGGGGCCACCGGCGATCTGCGGCTGGTCGGGTACATCTCCCCCGATCCCGCGGCGCCGCATCCGACGCCCGGGAAGCTCTACATCCACTGCGCGCGGATGATCCCGGACTACATGATCCCCGCGCAGTTCGTGACCGTGGAGACGTTCCCGACCACGCCGAACGGCAAGATCGACCGGAACGCGCTGCCCGAACCCGCGGCCGCGCCGCCGGTGACCACCACCGGCCGGGCGCCGCGGACCCGCGCCGAGCGGACGGTCGCCCGCGTGCTGGCCGACGTGCTCGGGATCGCCGCGATCGGCGCGGAGGACGACTTCTTCGCCCTGGGCGGGCATTCCCTGCTCGCCACCCGCGCGATGAGCCGCCTGCGCACCGAGTTCGACGTCGACCTCTCGGTGACCGCGCTGTTCGAGGCCCGCACGGTGGCCGGGCTCGCCCGGCGGCTGGCGGCCGCCTCCGGTTCCGCCACGCCGGTGACCCCGGCGCCGCGGACCGGTCCGCTGCCGCTCTCCTTCGCCCAGCGGCGGCTGTGGTTCCTGGATCAGCTCGAGCCCGGCAGCACCGAATACGCCGAACCGTTCGCGGTGCCGCTGCCCGGCCCGCTCGACCTCGACGCGGCCCGCCGCGCGCTCGGCGTGTTGCTGGAACGCCACGAGATCCTGCGTACCCGGTACCCGACCGGCCCCGACGGCGATCCGGTGCAGATCGTCGACCCGCCCGCGCCGGCGGAGCTGACCGTGGAGCGCGCGGACCCCGGCCGGGTGTTCGCCGAGGAACTCGCCCGCCCCTTCGACCTGGCCGCCGGTCCGCCGGTCCGGTTCCGGCTGGTCGAAACGGAAACCGGCGAGCACGCGTTGCTCGTCGTCGCGCACCACATCGCCACCGACGACCGTTCGCACGAGGTGTTCGCGCAGGAGTTCACCGCGGCCTATCGGGGCCGGGCCCTGCCGCCGCTGCCGGTGCAGTACGCCGATTACGCGGTCTGGCAACGCGATCGCCTCACCGGCGACGTCCTGGACCGGGAACTGGGCTTCTGGCGGGATCGGCTCGCCGGGCTCGAGCCGACCGAACTGCCGACCGACCGGCCGCGCCCCGCGGTACGCGATCCGCGCGGCGCGACGCTGCGGTTCACCGTCCCGCCGGAACTCGCGAGCCGCCTGAACGAACTCGGCCGCGGCCGGGACGCGACCCCGTTCATGACCTATCTCGCCGCGTTCTCCGCGCTGCTCGGGCGGTACACCGCGCAGACCGATCTCGCGATCGGCGTCCCGGTGTCCGGCCGGGACCGTCCCGAACTGGAAGGACTCCTCGGGTTCTTCGTCAACACCATCGTGCTGCGTCCGGACCTGTCCGGGGATCCGGACTTCGCCGAACTGCTGACCCGGGTCCGCGACACCGCGATCACGTCCTACGCGCACGACGGGCTGCCCTTCGAACTGCTCGTGGAAGACCTCGCCCCGCACCGGGATCTGTCCCGGAACCCGTTGTTCCAGATCCTGTTCGCGATGCACGAGCAGCCGCCCGAGCCCGGCTTCGACCGGCCCGACATCGCGGGCGCGAAGTTCGATCTGGGCTGCCACCTCACCGATCGCGCCGACGGCGGCCTCGACGGCCGGATCGAGTACGCGCGGGCGCTGTTCGACGCGGACACGATCGCCCGGTTCGCCGACCACTTCCGCCGCCTCCTGCACGCGATCGCCGAGGCGCCGGACCTCCCGGTGAGCCGGATTTCCCTGTCCGAAGGGGAAACCCCCGAGGTCCCCGCCGCACCGCTCACCCGCGCGGACACCGTGCACGGGCTGATCGCCGCGCGGGCCGCCGAGACGCCGGACGCCGTGGCGGTCACCGGCAACGGGCGCTCGCTCACCTACCGGGAACTGGACACCGAGGCGAACCGGCTGGCGCACCGCCTGATCGAACTGGGCGCGGGCCCGGGCGAGTACGTCGTGATCCGGCTGCCGCGCACCGCCGAGCTGATCGTCGCGTTCCTCGCCGTGCTCAAATCCGGCGCCGCCTACGTCCCGGTGGATCCGGGCCATCCGCGCTCCCGCTTGTCCGAGGTTCACGAGGACACCGGCGCCCGGCTGCTGATCGCGGAGTCCACGGTGCGCACCACGGCGACCCTGATCGCCGTCGACGACCCCAACGAGCGCGCCCGGTGGCGCACGTCGGCCGATCCCGGCGTGCGACTGTCCACTGAGGACCTCGCGTACGTGGTGTACACGTCCGGTTCGACCGGGCGGCCGAAGGGCGTCATGGTGCCGCACGGCGGCCTGGCGAACTACGCCCTGTGGGCGGCCCGGGAACTGCGCCCGGAAACCGGCTCGCCGCTGCACTCCTCCACCGCGTTCGACCTCGCCCTCACCGCGCTGTACCCGACGCTCGTCGCCGGGGGCCCGCTCACCCTGGTCGGCGGCGACGACGCCGGGGTGGACTCGCTCGCCGAGGTGCTCCACACCCGGTTCGGCCTGGTGAAGCTGACCCCGACCCACCTCGACCTGCTCACCCGCGTGCTGCCCGCCGAAACGCTCGCCGCGGCCGCGGACTGCCTGGTGCTGGGCGGCGAACAGCTGCGCGGCGAGCAACTGCTGCCGTGGACCCGGCACGCGCCGGACACCCGGATCGTCAACAGCTACGGGCCGAGTGAGACGACCGTCGCCTGCGGCGTGCACGTGGCCCGGGCCGGTGACCTCGCCGCGGGCCCGGTGCCGATCGGCCGCCCGCTGCCCGGGGTCGCCCTGCACGTGCTCGACGAAGCGATGAACCCGGCGCCGGTCGGCGTTCCCGGTGAACTCTTCGTCGGCGGGATCGGCGTCGCACGCGGCTACCTGGGCAACCCGGGGCTGACCGCGGAACGGTTCGTCCCGGATCCGTACGGCGAGCCGGGCGGTCGTCTGTACCGCACCGGCGACCTGGTCCGCCGCCGCGCGGACGGGAACCTGGAGTTCCTCGGGCGCCTCGACCAGCAGGTGAAGATCAGCGGTTTCCGGATCGAGCCCGGTGAGATCGAGGCGGCCCTGACCGAGCACCCGGGTGTCCGGGCCGCGGCCGTGATCGCCGCCGAGGTCGGCGCGGGCGACCGGCGCCTGGCGGCCTACCTGGTCGCGGACGGGGAACGGCCGGAAATCCCGGAGCTGCGGGATCGCCTGGCCCGCCGCCTGCCCGCGCACATGGTCCCCGGGCTGTGGGGCTGGCTCGATGAGCTTCCCCTGCTGCGCAACGGAAAGCTGGATCGGCGGGCGCTGCCCGCGCTCACCGCCGAAGCCGGAACCGAGTTCGTGGCGCCGCGCACCCCGGTCGAACGGGCGATCGCGGAGATCTGGACCGAGGTGCTCGGCGTCGAGCGGATCGGTGTGCACGACGGCTTCTTCGCCCTCGGCGGCCAGTCCCTGCTCGCCACCCGGGTCGCTGCCCGGTTGCGGGAACGGTTCGGGGTCGCGGTGCCGGTCCGCGATCTGTTCACCGCGCAGACCGTGGCCGCGGTGGCCGAACTCGTCGAAACGGCCCCGGACGCCACTCCCCCGATCCGCCCGGTGCCGCGCACCGAACCGCTCCCGCTTTCCTACGCGCAGCAGGGTTTGTGGCTGCTGGACCAGCTCAACCCGGGCAGCGTCGACTACCTGGTGCTGACCGCCTTGCGGCTGCGCGGCCCGCTCGACGTCCCCGCACTGGAGACCGCGCTGTCCCGGATCGTCGAACGGCACGAGATCCTGCGCACCCGCTACGCACCCGACGCGGACGGCGTACCGGTCCAGCTCGTCGATCCGCCCGCACCGATCCGGCTCGTACCGGAAACCGGTGACCCGCAACGGGTCCTGGCGGACGAGCTGGACCGCCCGGTCGATCTGACCAGCGGCCCGGTCCTGCGCGCCCGGCTGCTCAAGATTGCCGACGACGAGCACGTGCTGAGCCTGCTCGTGCACCACATCGCCGCCGACGGCTGGTCGAACGGCGTGCTCGCGGCCGAACTCGACGCTGCCTACCGCGGCGAAGAACTGCCGGAGCTCCCCGTGCAGTACGGCGACTTCGCCGCCTGGCAACGGGACCGCCTGTCCGCCGGGAACACCGAGGCGGATCTGGCGTTCTGGCGCGACCGGCTGGCCGGGCTCGAACCCACCGAACTGCCCGGGGACCGGCCCCGCCCGCCGCTGCGCGATCCGCGCGGCTCGTTGCTGCGCTTCAGCGTGCCGCCCGCGCTCGCGAACCGGGTCGCCGAGTTCGGCCGGGACCGCGGCGCAACTCCGTTCATGACCTACCTGGCCGGGTTCTTCGCCCTGCTCGCCCGCTACACCGGCAAGACCGACCTCGCCGTGGGCACCCCGGTCGCCGGCCGCGACCGGCCCGAGGTGGACGGGCTCATCGGCTACTTCGTCAACACGATCGTGCTGCGCTGTAATTTGTCCGAGGTATCCTCTTTCGCCGAACTGGTCACCCGGGTCCGCGAACTGGCCGTGGACGCGTACGCGCACGGCGAGTTGCCCTTCGAGAAGCTGGTCGAGGACCTCGCCCCGGACCGGGACCTGTCCCGCAACCCGCTGTTCCAGATCCTGTTCGCGTTCCGCGAGGAGGGCGAGGAACGGTTCCGGCTGTCCGGTGTGGACGTCACGCCCGAACCGGTGCCGTGGCGGACCTCCAAGTTCGACGTGATCCTCGAACTCACCCGGCGCCCCGACGGCGGCCTGGACGGGGTGCTCGAGTACGCGACCGCGCTGTTCGACCGGGCGACCACCGAGCGCCTGGCCGAGCACTACCTGCGGCTGCTGACCAACGCGGTGCGCGAACCGGAAACCGCCACCGGGCGCCTGGAAATCCTGGGCTCGGCGGAACGCCGGGCGATCGTGCACGACTGGAACGACACCGCCGGGGAACTCGGCGGCTGCGTGCCGGAGCGGATCGCGGCTCAGGCGGCCCGCACCCCGGACCGCATCGCGGTGGTCAGCGACGCGGAAACCCTGACCTACGCCGAACTCGACGCCCGGGTCAACCGGCTCACCCACCACCTGCGGGCCGAGGGCATCGGCGCGGAGGACGTGGTGGCCGTGTGCCTGCCGCGCCGGGTCGACCTGGTCGTCGCGATCCTCGCGGTGAACCGGGCCGGGGCGGCCTACCTGCCCCTGGACCCGGACCACCCGGCCGAGCGGCTCGCCTACATGCTCGAAGATTCCGCGGCGAAACTGGTGATCGCCGACGCAGAACCGGTGCCGGGCACCCCGTTCCTGCGGCCCGACGACGAGGCGATCGCACGCCGGTCGCCGGACCCCGAACCGTTCACCATCGACCGGGACACCCTCGCCTACGTCATCTACACGTCGGGTTCGACCGGGAAGCCGAAGGGCGTGGCGCTGCCGCACCACGGGATCGCCAACCAGATCAAGTGGAAGACCGAGGGCGTCGGCATCCTGCCCGACGACCGGGTGCTGCTGAAGACCGCGATCACGTTCGACGCTGCGGGCTGGGAGATCTTCGCCCCGCTCGTGCTCGGCGCGACCGTGGTGGTCGCCCCGCCGGGCGTGGAACGGGATCCCGCCGCCATGGTCGAGACCATCGTCCGGCAGCGGGCCACCGTGCTGCAGGTCGTGCCGTCGTTCCTGCGCCCGATCGCGGACGAGCCGCGGGTCGGCGAATGCCGGTCGCTGCGGATGATCTACTCGGCCGGGGAGGCGCTGCCCGCCGAGGTCTGCGAACGCCTGCAGGCCGCCCTGCCGGACACCGAACTGATCAACGGTTACGGGCCGACCGAGGCCTCGATCGAGGTGACCTCGTGGACCTACCGCGAGGGCGACACCGGCATCGTCCCGATCGGCTACCCCGGGTTCAACACGCGGATGGCCGTGCTCAGCCCGGACGGCGATCTGGTGCCGATCGGCGTGCCCGGTGAGCTGTACATCGCCGGGGAAAGCCTGGCGCGCGGCTACCTGGGGCGCCCGGACCTCACCGCCAAGGCGTTCGTCCCGGACCCGTACGGCCCGCCGGGCTCGCGGATGTACCACACCGGCGACCTGGCCCGGTACCGCGCGGACGGCGCGCTGGAGTACCTCGGCCGGATCGACCACCAGGTGAAGATCCGCGGGGTGCGCGTCGAACTCGGCGAGGTCGAGTCCGTGCTGTCCGAGCATCCCGCGATCGCCGCGGCCGTGGTCACCACTCCCCCGGGCCCGGACGGCCAGCCCTGGCTGGTCGCCTACCTCGTCCCGGTGGCGGAGGCGCCACGGGACGCGGAACTGCGCGAGTACGTGCTGGACCAGTTGCCCGAGCCGTACCTGCCCTCGGTGTTCGTCACCCTCGACGCGTTACCGCTCGCGCCGAGCGGCAAGATCGACCGCAACGCGCTGCCGGTGCCCGACGGAACCCGGTCCGAAGAGGACTTCGTCCCGCCGCGCACGCCCAACGAGGAACTGGTCGCCGGGGTCTGGGCGGAGGTGCTCGGGCTGGACGCGGTGAGCGCGGCCGACGATTTCTTCGAACTGGGCGGGCACTCCCTGTTCGCCAGCCGGGTGACCAACCGCCTGCGCGCGGTGGCCGGGCTCGAGCTGCCGGTCCGCACGGTGTTCGAGAACCGGACGGTCGCCGCGCTCGCGGCCGTGCTCGACGGGCGGGCGGCGCCGGAGGCTTCGGGGGCCATCACCCCGCGCACGGACAGCGGCCCGCGGGCGTTGTCCTTCGCCCAGCAGCGGCTGTGGTTCCTCGACCGGCTCGCCCCGGGCGGCGCGGAATACCACATGACCTGGGCGCTGCGGCTGAGCGGCCCGCTCGACGTCGAGGCGCTGACCGGCGCGCTGCACGATCTGTTCGCCCGGCACGACGTGCTCCGGACCCGGTATCCCGAGGACGAGAGCGGCAATCCGATCCAGGTGGTCGAACCGGTCACCCCGGTCCGGCTGCCGGTGACCGAACTCGCCGACGAGGGCCGGTTGCCGTCGCTGATCCGGGCCATCGCCGAGCGGCCGTTCGATCTGGCGAGCGAGGTCCCGGCGGGCCCGCACCTGATCCGGCTCGGCGCCGAGGAGCACGTGTTCCTGCTGGTGCTGCACCACATCGCCTCCGACGGCGAATCGGAACGGGTGATGACCGCCGAGTTCCAGGAGCTGTACCGGGCCCGGGTCGAGGGCCGGCCCGCCGGGCTGGTTCCCCCGGCGCTGCAGTACGCGGACTACGCGGCCTGGCAGCAGGAGCGGATCACCGGTGCCTTCCTGGAGCGCGAACTCGCCCACTGGCGGGAAAAGCTGGCCGGACTGGCACCGCTTGAGCTGCCGACCGACCGGCCGCGACCCCCGGTCCGCGACGGCCAGGGGTCCACTGTGGACTTCCATCTGCCCGCCGAGATCGCCGAACCGCTGGTGGCGCTGGGCGCCAGGCGGGGCGCGACGCCGTTCATGACCTTCCTGACCGTGTTCGGCGCGCTGCTGCACCGCTACACCGGCGGTACCGACCTGGCCATCGGCACCCCGGTCGCCGGGCGCGGCCGCCCGGAACTGGAGAACCTGATCGGGTTCTTCGTGAACACCGTGGTGCTGCGCTGCGTTTTGTCCGGGGAATCCTCTTTCGCCGAGGCGCTGGACCGGATCCGGGACACCGCGCTGGACGCGTTCGGCCACGACGAGCTGCCGTTCGAGCGGCTGGTCGAGGACCTGGCGCCGCAGCGCGATCTGTCCCGCACCCCGCTGTTCGACGTGATGTTCGAGGTCGTCGGCGCGCCGCAGGACGAACCGCGGCTGCCCGGGATCGAAGCGCGCCGGATCACCGCGGAACGCACCACCGCCAAGTTCGAACTCACGCTGGCGCTCACCGCGGACGGCGAGGGCGGCTACCACGCCGAACTGGAGTACGCCACCGCCCTGTTCGACCGGTCCACAATGGACCGGCTGGCCGGGCACTTCCGCACCCTCGCGGAAAGCGCCGCCGCCGAGCCGGATCGCCCGATCAGCCGCCTCGAGCTGCTGACCGGACCGGAACGGACCACCCTGCTGCAGGACTGGAACGCGGTCAGCAAAGCGGACCCGGGCGAGTACCTGCCCGACGCGTTCGCCGCCCAGGTCGCCCGGACCCCGGACGCGGTCGCCGTCGACGACGGGACCGAACGGCTCGGCTACGCCGAACTGGACGCGCGGGCCGAGGCACTGGCCCGGCGGCTGGTGGTGGCGGGCGCCGGACCGGAAATCCCGGTCGGCGTCTACCTGGAACGCTCGGCCGTCGCGGTCATCGCGTGGCTGGCGGTGCTGAAGGCCGGAAGCGTCTACGTCCCGCTGGACACCGCGCAACCCGCCGACCGGCTCGCCTTCCTGCTGGACGACCTGGACGCCCCGATCGTGGTCACCGAGGACCGGCTCCTCGAGCAGCTCGGCGAAGTGCGGCCGGAAGTGCTGACCGTCGAGGGCGAAGGTCCGCTCGGCGAGCTGCCGCACGGCGATCCGGACCAGGCCGCGTACGCCATCTACACCTCCGGTTCGACCGGCCGGCCCAAGGGCGTGCTGGTTTCGCACCGCGCCTACGCCCACCACTGCCGGGTCATCGCCGGGGAGTACGACATCAATCCCGGCGACCGGGTGGTGCTGCTGGCCGCGCTCACCTTCGACGTGGCGATGGACCAGCTCGCGGCGACCCTGCTGGCCGGGGCGACCCTGGTGATCGGGCCGAAGCGGTTCTGGGCCCCGGCCGAACTGCCGGACCGCCTGGCCGAACTCGGCGTGACGCACATGGAGATCACCCCGGCGTACTACCGCGAGGTGATGGCGACCGTGTCCCGCCGCGACCCCCGGCTGGCCCGGCTGCGCCTGATGAACGTGGGCAGCGACGTGATCACCGGTGACGACGCCCGGCAGTGGGCGGCCACCGAACTGGACGGCCGGTTCCTGTGCACCTACGGCCCGACCGAGGCCACGGTCACCTGCGTGACCCATCCGGTGACCGCGACCGAGCACGCGGAGGCGGCCCTGCCGATCGGCCGCCCGGTGCCCGGAACCCGGGCATACGTCCTGGATCCCGCGGGCAATCCGGTGCCGGTCGGCGTCCCCGGGGAGCTGTGCCTCGGCGGCGTCCGGCTCGCCCGCGGTTACCTGCGGCGGCCCGGGCTCACCGCGGAACGGTTCGTGCCGGACCCCTTCGGCGACGAACCCGGTGCGCGGCTCTACCGGACCGGCGACCTGGTCCGGTACCGGCCGGACGGCGCGATCGAGTTCCTCGGCCGGATCGACACCCAGGTGAAGGTCCGCGGGTTCCGCATCGAACTCGGCGAGATCGAGGCCGTCCTGGCCGGGCACCCCGCGGTCCGGGCCGCCGCGGTGGCCGCACCGGAGATCACCCCGGGCGACCGCAGGCTGGTCGGATACGTGGTGCCCCAGCCCGGAACCGAGGTCTCGGCGGGCGAACTGCGGTCCTTCCTGCGCGGCCGCCTGCCCGAGTACCTGGTGCCCGGGCTGTGGACGACGCTCGACGAGCTGCCGCTGACCGCCAGCCGAAAGGTGGACCGGCGGGCGCTGCCGGTGCCCGATCCGGCGGTCACCGACACCGGGCGGGACCAGGTGGCGCCGCGGACCGAGGTCGAGGAGGCGATCGCCGAGGTCTGGACCGAGGTGCTCGGGGTGCCGAAGACCGGGGTCGAGGACGACTTCTTCGAACTCGGCGGGCATTCGCTGCTGGCCACCCGGGTGATGGCGCGGCTGCGGGACCTGTTCGGCCTGGACATCCCGCTGCGCCTGTTCTTCGAGGCCACCACGGTCGCCACGCAGGCCGAGGCGCTGGAGGCCCTCGCCGAGGCCGAGGTCGCGGACCTGCCGGAAAACGAAGTCCAAGCTCTCTTCTCGCAAGCGGGGGACCATGAGTTCTAAAGAAGCCAGCGCCGGCGCCAAACTGCTGCGCAGCCGCCTCAAGCAGCGCGCGACCGCCCGCGACACCGCCATCCCCGCCCAGCCGCGCGGTGGCCCGCTCCCGCTTTCCTTCTCCCAGCAGCGGTTGTGGGCACTGGACCGGCTCCGCCCCGGCGGCACCGACTACCTGGTGCCGATCGTCCTGCGCCTGAGCGGGCCGCTGTCGCCGCCCGAGCTGACCCGCGCCCTGGCGGATCTGGTGCGCCGCCACGAGATCCTGCGCACCCGCTATGCCACCGACGATTCCGGCGAGCCGGTGCAGATCATCGAGGACGATCCGCACCTCCCCGTCGACTTCACCGATTTGTCCACAAAGGACAACATCGATCTGGAGGCGGTGCTCGCCGAGGAGGCCTGGAAACCGTTCGACCTGGCCACCGGGCCGGTGCTGCGCGCGCGGCTGATCCGGCTCTCGCCCGAGGAACACGTGCTGGCGATCATCGTGCACCACATCGCGATGGACGGCTGGTCGGCCACTGTCCTGGTGCGCGAGCTGGAGGCGCGGTTCGCCGGGCGGGACCTCCCGCCGCTCACCGTGCAGTACGCGGACTTCGCGGCCTGGCAGCGCGAGCAGCTCTCCGCGGAACGCACCGCGCACACCGTCGAGTACTGGCTCAAGCACCTGGAAAGCCTGCCGCCGCTGGAACTGCCGACCGACCGGCCCCGCCCGGCCGTCTGGGATCCGCGCGGGGACACGATCCGGTTCGAGATCCCGGCCGAGGTGGGCGACCGGGTCGGCGCCCTCGCCCGGGAGAACCAGGCCACCCCGTTCATGGCCTACCTCGCCGCGTTCTGGGCGCTGCTCTCGCGCTACACCGGACAGGACGATTTCGCGGTGGGCACCCCGGTCGCGGGCCGCACGCACACCGAAACCGAGGCGATCGTCGGCATCTTCATCAACATGCTGGTGCTGCGCGCCGATCTGAGCGGCGACCCCACGTTCCGCGAACTGCTCGGCCGCGCCCGGACCTGCGCGATCGACGCGTTCGCGCACCAGGAGGTGCCGTTCGAACGGCTGGTCGCCGAACTGGCCACCGACCGCGACCTGTCCAGCCACCCGCTGTTCGGCGTCAACTTCGTCATGCAGAACACCGAACCGGTGCGGTTCGCCGCGGGCGGGGTGACCGGCGAGGAGATCGAAATCGCTTCGCGCAGCGCGAAGTTCGATCTGACCTGGACGCTGGAGGAACGTCCGGACGGTTCGGTCGCGGGCGAGGTCACCTTCGGCCACGCCCTGCTCGACGCGGCCACCGCCGAACGGATGGCCCGGCACTACGTCCGCCTGCTCCAGGCCGCGGTGACCGACCCCGGCCGCCGGATCGGCGATCTCCCGCTGCTGAGCGAGAACGAACTGCGCGACCTGGTCCGCGGCCCGGTGTCCGCCGCGCCCGACGGGCCGTGCCTGCACGAACGGTTCGCCGAACAGGCCCGGCGGAACCCGGACGCGCTCGCATTGACCTTCGAAGGCGAGCACCTGACCTACCGCGAACTCGACACCCGGGCCAACCAGCTCGCGCACCAGCTGCGCGCGCTCGGCGCGGGCCGCGAGGAGCTGGTCGGCGTCTGCCTGCGCCGCGGCGCGAACACGATCGTCGCCATCCTCGGCGCGCTCAAGGCCGGTGCGGCGTACCTGCCGCTGGACCCCGACCACCCCGCCGAACGGATCGCCTACATCCTGGAGGACGCGGGCGCGCGGGTGGCGGTCACCGAGCAGGCGCTCACCGACCGGGTTCCGGCGCTCGACGAGGTCCTGGTCCTCGATGACCCCGAGCAGAGCGCGGTGCTCGCCGCGCTGCCCGCCACGGCGCCGGAAACCGGCGCGCATCCCGGCGATCTGGCGTACGTGATCTACACGTCCGGTTCCACCGGCCGCCCCAAGGGCGTGCAGGTGACCCACTCGAACGTGGTGCGGCTGCTCACCTCCACCGAGGAGGAGTACCGGTTCAACTCCGACGACGTCTGGGTCCTGTTCCACTCCTACGCGTTCGACGTGTCGGTGTGGGAGATCTGGGGCACCTTCCTCTACGGCGGCCGCCTGGTCGTGCCGTCCTACGAGGTCACCCGCTCGCCCTGGGATCTGGTCCGGCTGCTCGCCGACGAGGGCGTGACCGTGCTCAACCAGACCCCGTCGGCCTTCCGCGTCCTGGTCGAACTGGCCGAGCGCGGCGGCGATCCGGCACTGGACCGCCTCCAGCTCCGGTACGTCATCCTCGCCGGTGAGGCGGTGGACGTGGCCACGCTGAAACCCTGGTGGGACCGGTTCGGCGACACCGCGCCGCTGATCGTCAACAAGTACGGCATCACCGAGACCACCGTGCACGTGACCTACCGGCCGCTCCGGCTGTCCGATCTGGACGGTGATCGCAGCCCGGTCGGCCACCCGATGCGCGACCTCACGATGTACATTTTGGACGGCAACCTGCGCCCGGTCCCGGTCGGCGTGCCCGGCGAGATCTACGTCGGCGGCCCCGGGGTGACCCGCGGCTACCTGGACCGCCCGGCGCTCACCGCCCAGCGCTACGTCCCCGATCCGTACGGCCCGCCGGGCGCGCGGCTGTACAAGTCCGGCGACAAGGCCCGCGTGCTGCCGAACGGAGACATCGGCTTCCTCGGCCGGTTCGACCACCAGGTGAAGATCCGCGGCTTCCGGATCGAACTGGGCGAGGTCGAATCCTGCCTGTCCGGGCATCCGGACGTCGAGGCCGCGGTGGTCGTGGTGCACGAATCCGCACCGGGCGACCGGCGCCTGGTCGCCTATCTGCACCCGAAGGACAGCGCCCAGCTCACCCCGGCCGACATCCGCGCCTACGCCGCGCAGGAGCTGCCGAGTTACATGGTCCCGGCGATCTTCATGCTGGTGCCCAAGCTCCCGCTCACGGTGAACGGCAAGGTCGACCGGCGGGCGTTGCCAAGCCCCGAGGGGGCGCGCCAGGAACCCGAACAGGGTTACGTGGCCCCGCGCACCGCCGCCGAACGCGCGGTCGTCGAGGTCTGGTCCCGGATTCTCGGGATCGCGCGGATCGGCATGCACGACAACTTCTTCACCCTGGGCGGCGACTCCATCCGGGCCATCCGGCTGGTGGGCGCGCTGCGCGAGGCGGGGCACGAGTTCTCCGTGCAGGACCTGTTCCGGCACCAGACGATCGCCGAGCTGGTGCGGGGTGGCGGCGAAACGACCGCGGAGGAGACCGGCACCGCGCCGTTCTCCCTGCTGCGCGAGGAGGACCGCGCGGCGCTGCCGGGCGGGCTGGCCGACGCGTACCCGATGTCCATGGTCCAGGTCGGGATGATCTCCGAGATGGTCGCCGACCGGCGGCGGAACCTGTACCACAACATCACCAGCTACCTGATCCGCGACGAGGAGCCGTTCAGCCTCGACGCCCTGCGCGCGGCGATCGACACCGTGGTGTCCCGGCACGAGGTGCTGCGCACGTCGTTCGACCTGACCTCGTACCGCGAACCGCTGCAGCTCGTGCACCGGGCCGCGTCGATGCGGCTGGGCTGCGACGATCTGCGCGGGAAACCCGAAGCCGAACGGGAAGCGGTGCTGCGGGAGTTCCGGGAAACCGAGCGGGCGGAACCGTTCGACCTGGCGAACGCGCCGCTGGTGCGCATCCACGTGCACCGGGTCAGCGACGACCGGTGGTTCCTCAACTTCACCGAATGCCACTCGGTGCTCGACGGCTGGAGCCACAACTCGCTCATCACCGAACTGCTCGCCTGCTACCGCGCCCTGCGCGCCGGACAAGCGCTGCCCGCGAATCCAGCACCCGAGGTGCGGTTCGCGGACTTCATCGCGGCGGAACGGCGTGCCCTGGCCGACGCCGGGCACCGCGAGTTCTGGGCGGACCGCCTGGGCAGCGCCGATCAGCTGACCATCCCCGCGTCCTGGGCCGATCCGGACGGCGAACCGTTCTACGAGCTGACCCTGCCGATCGGCGACCTGGAACCGAAACTGCGCGAGCTGGCGGACACCGCGAACGCGTCGCTGAAGGCCGTGCTGGTCGCGGCGCACACCGCGGTGTGGGCGGAACTCACCGGGCGCCGCCCGTTCTTCTGCGGCCTGGTCGGCAACGGCCGGCTCGAGGTCGAGGGCGGGGACCTGGTTCGCGGGATGTTCCTGAACACCCTGCCGTTCGTGGCGCCGACCGGACCGGGCACCTGGCGGGAGCTGGTGCGGGCCGCGTTCGCGGAGGAAGTCGAGGTCTGGGGCCACCGCCGCTTCCCGATGCCCGCGATCCAGCGCGCGTTCGGCGACGGCACCCGGCTGCTCGAGGTCGTGTTCAACTACCTCGACTTCCACATCCTCGACCGCGAGGCCGTGGACACCGCGGGCAGCGTGGACCTGTCCCCCAACGAGTTCTCGCTCGAGGTCTCGACCCAGCCGGGACAGCTGGTGTTCTCCGCGCAGTCGCAGTGGATCGGGCGCGCGCACACCGAACTCCTCACCCGCCTGTACCGCCGGGCCCTGGAAGCGATGGCCGCCGACCCCGACGGGAATGTCCGAAGTGGACTCATCACCGAGGAGGAGTCGCTGCTGCGCGCGCATCCCGGTGACTTCCTCAAACCGGTGCTGCCGCGCACCAGCCGGCCCCGGACGAGTTCCGCGCACGTCGCGCCGAGCGGTGACGCCGAGGAGACGCTCGCCGCGGTGTGGGCGCAGGTGCTCGGGCTGGGCCGGATCGGCGCGACCGACGACTTCTTCGCACTCGGCGGGGATTCGCTGCTGATGATGCGGATCATCATCCGGCTGCGCGAGGAACACGGGATCGAACTGGCGTTCCGCGATTTCGTCGAGCACCGGACCGTCCGGGCCATCGCCGCGCACGCGACCGGCGGCGCCCAGCGCCCGGCCCTGGTGTGGCATACGAAAGCCGGGGAGAAGCCGACGCTGTTCTGCGTGCACCCCGGCGGCGGGAGCGCGCACTGGTACCAGCACCTGGCCGACGCCTTCGCCGGGGACCGCCCGCTGGCCGCGTTCGAATGGCCCGGGCTCAACGGCACGCCCGAGTCGCCGCGCAGCGTCGAGGCGACCGCCGCGCGCTACCTCGCCGAACTGCGGGCGGCCCAGCCACACGGCCGGTACCACCTGCTCGGCTGGTGCGGTGGCGGCGGGATCACCTGGGAGATGGCACGCACGCTGCGCGCCGAAGGCGAGGACGTGCACCTGGTCCTGATGGACCCGGTCGCCGTCTCGGCGGACGGCACCCTGCCGCGCGCGGCGGATCTCGACCTCTTCCGGCGCGGCGAGGCGCTGTGCGAGGTGCTGCGGCGGAACGACGACGCCGAGGCGCGCGCCGAACTCGGCGACATCCTGCGCGAGGTCATCGAGGACGACCGCGGCACCCCGCTGCGCGCCGAGGACATCGGGCCGCAGTGGCTGGCCCGGCTGCGCACCTGGCGGGAACTGGTGGAGGTCGAACGCGCCTACCGGTTCGCCGGATACCCGGGCTCGCTGGACCTGATCGTGTGCGACGAACTGGTCAGCGGCGAACACGTGGCGATCGTCGGGCAACCGTACGACGACTACGTGCGGAACTGGTCCGCGCACACTTCCGGTGAACTGCGGATCCACCGGATACCCGGCGACCACCTCGGCGTCCTGCGCCCGCCGCATGTGGCGGCGCTGCACGAGGTGCTCACCGGTCTGCTCGACGGGAAGGAACAGCAGTGACGGACAAACCACTGGTCGTGGTGCTCGGCGCCTCGGGCTTCCTGGGCACCGCGGTCACCGCCGAACTCGCCGACCGGCCGATCCGGCTGCGGCTGGTGGCCCGCCGCCCGGCGACGGTCCCGGTCGGCGCCAAGGCGGAAACCGAGGTGCGCACCGCGGACCTCACCGCACCCGGCGCGCTCGCGGACGCGGTCGCCGGGGCCGACGCGGTGATCCACCTGGTCGCCCACATCACCGGCGCGTCCACCTGGCGGGTCGAGGAAGGCGACACCACGGCCAACCGGGTCAACCTCGGCCTGGTGCACGATCTGATCGACGCGCTCCGCGCGCAGCGGCGGGACGGCCCGCCCCCGGTGGTCGTGTTCTCCGGATCCCTTTCCCAGGTCGGCAAACCCACCGGCCCGCGGATCACCGGCAGCGAGTTCGACGAACCGGCGAGCGAGTACGACCGGCTGAAGCTCGCCGCGGAACAGGCGTTGCGCGACGCCACGACCGACGGTGTGGTGCGCGCGTGCACGCTGCGCCTGGCCACGCTGTACGGCCAGGGCAACGGGCCGCTCGACCTGGAACGCGGCGTGGTTTCCGCGATGATGCGCCGCGCGTTCGCCGGGGAGCCGCTCACCATGTGGCACGACGGCACGGTCGCCCGCGATCTGGTCTGCGTCGACGACGTGGCCCGCGCGTTCGCGGCGGCGCTGGACCACGCGGACGCGCTCGCCGGGCGGCACTGGCTCATCGGCACCGGGGAGTCCACCGCCATCGGCGATCTGTTCGCCGCGATCGCCGACGCGGTCGCCGCGGTCACCGGGCGGCCGCCGGTGCCGGTGGAGTCGGTGGAATCCGAACACGCCGGCGCCTCCGATCTGCTGGACTTCGTCGTCGGTTCGACGGCGTTCGGGGAGACCACCGGCTGGTCGCCCCAGGTGTCCCTGCGCGCGGCACTGCACCGCGCGGCCGTCGCGAGACACGCGGCGAACGAGAACTGACCGCATATTCCCGATCCGAAAGACCCGCTGCCGTGTCACATCCCGAACCGACCGAAACCCACCACCGCACCCGGCGCCAGGTCCTCGCCGGGGCCGCGGTCGCCGTACCCCTGACCTTCCTGCCCTGGCCCGGAATCGCCGGCGCCGCCGGGCCCGAGGCCGAGATCTCGCTCGCCGGGCTGCGGTTCCTCACCCGGCACGAGGCGGCCGTGCTCGTCGAAGCGACCGCCCGCCTGGTCCCCGGGCCGACCGACGATCCCGCCGAGGCGGGGCATCCGGGCGCGCGGGAAGCCGGTGTCGTGCACTACCTCGACGCGCTGCTGTCCGCTTTGGACTACGCGCCGGAGCGCGTGCACTCCGGCGGCCCGTGGAGCGACCGCAACGGCGGCGGCGTCAACTTCCTGACCCGGTTCGTCCCGCTCACGCACGCCCAGCGCATCGCCTGGACGCAGCGCATCGGCGACTGGCGCCGCCGGTACCGCGAAGGCGTCAAACTGCTGGACACCCTGGCGCAGGGCGACTTCGCCCGCGCCACGGCCGAGACCCGCGACCAGGTTCTCGCCGATCCGCGGGCCGCCGAGTTCGTCGAACTGCTCTTCGGCCACACCTGCGAGGGCATGTACGGCAATCCGGAGTACGGCGGCAACCGGAACCTGTCCGGCTGGCGGGACATCAAGTTCCCCGGGGACAGCCAGCCGCGCGGCTACACCCCGGACGAGGTGCGCCGGTCCGACGGCCCGGACCCGGTGGAGAAGAGCCCGATCGTCGACGACTTCCTCAAGTTCCTCGCTGACCCGCCGGAAGGATCCTGATGACACGCAAGGCAATCGTGATCGGCAGCGGGGCGGGCGGTTCGATCGCGGCGATGACCCTGGCCGAGGCGGGCTGGGAAGTGACCGTCTACGAGAAGGGCCCCAACTACTTCACCAACCTGGAAGGTCCCGGGCCGGTCGGCACCGCGTTCTCCAACGACGAGGTGAAGAGCAAGTTCCGCAACTTCAACACCCCGGACCCGCTGATCTACCCCCAGACGTTCCGCAGCTCGGAGGCGGAACCGGTGGCGCACGTCGGCATGGTCAGCGCGCTGCCGCAGCTGGTCGGCGGCGGCACCATGCACTGGGACGCCAAGGTTCCCCGGTTCTGGGACATCGACTTCCAGGCCCTGTCCGCGGACGGCCCGGTGCCCGGCGCGGATGTGCAGGACTGGCCGTTCGACTACGCGGAACTCGCGCCCTACTACGACGAGGTCGAGGCACTGCTCGGGGTGCAGGGCGACGCGGACGCGTTGTCCGAGGTCAGCAAGAAGCACGCGCCGCGCGCCAAACCGTACGCGATGGGCCCCGGCCCGCAGCAGCACGCGTCGCTGATCACCGCCGAGGGCGCGCGCAAGATCGACCTGCACCCCTCCCCCATCCCGGCCGCGATCAACTCCCGGGCCCGCGACGCCCGGCCCGCGTGCAACAACTGCGGATTCTGCGCCGGCTACGGCTGCACGACGCAGGCCCGCGGCAGCGCGCTCGACCCGCTGCGCCGGGCGCTGCGCACCGGACGCGTCGATCTGGTGCCGGACACCATGATCACCAAGGTGGTGCTGCGCGGGAACCGGGCGTGGGGCGTCGAATGGGCCCGCCCCACCCCGCACGGGCTCAAACGCGGCAAGCAGGGCGCGGACGTGGTGGTGATGGCCGCGTCGGCGATGGAGACGGTCCGGCTCGCGCTGCTGTCCGGGCTCCCGAACGCCAGCGGCCGGATGGGTCAGCGGCTGATGCTGCACTCGGTGCTGGACTGGTGGGGCATCTTCCCCGGCGAACGGCTGCACACCCACCGGGGCCGGTCGGCCACCCAGTTCCTGGAGGACTTCAACGACCCCGATTTCGGGGACGTCCGGGACTTCGCCAAGCAGAACGGCCTGCCGTACGTGCGGGGCGGGATGGTCGAACTCGGGCTCGGTTCGGATCCGATCATCGAGGCCAACACCTACCGCGCGCACCTGAAGACCCTGCGCCCGGGCAAACCGTTCGGCGCGGACTTCAAGCGGATGATGCGGGCGAGCCTGCTGCGCGACCGGTTCGTGCGGATCGCCATGGTCGGCACCGATCTGCCGTACCGGACGAACACCGTCACCCTCGACCCCGAGGTGAAGGACGTGCACGGGCTGCCGGTCGCGCGGATCACCTACGCGGTGGGCAAGCACGAGAACCTCGCGCAGGAGTACTACCTGCCCTGGCTCGCCTACCTGCTGGAGCAGGCGGGCGCCGAGTTCAGCACGCGCACCGGGCGGACCAGCGTGGTGCCGGACAGCATCCACATCCTCGGCGGCATGCACCTGGGCGCGGATCCCAGGACCAGCGTCTGCGATCCGTACGGCCGGGTGCACGGCACCGACAACGTCTTCGTGACCGACGGCTCGACCGCGGTCACCTCGGGCGGCCACAACCCGACGCTGACCCTGATGTCGGTGGCGCTGCGCTCCATGCGACACCTGGTGACCTGAGTAACCGAAAACTGGGGAGAAAGATGCGCCGAAACTGGCGGAAAACGTTGATACCACTGGGCATCGCCGTGCTGGTGGGGACGAGCGTGGCGTCTCCGGTCGCCGCGCAGCAACCCGGGAGCACGTTCGCGATCGCGGGCCTGGACCGGCCCGCGCGCATCCTGGTGGACCGCTGGGGCGTCCCGCACGTCTACGCGCAGACGGCCCGGGACGCCTTCCTGGCCCAGGGTTTCAACGCGGCCCGCGACCGGCTGTTCCAGATCGACCTGTGGCTGCGCAAGGGACTCGGGCGGCTGTCCGAGGTCTTCGGCCCGGACTTCGTCGACCAGGACCGCGCGGCCCGCCTGTTCCGCTACCGCGGGGACATGCGGGCCGAATGGGAGAGCTACGGTCCGGAGGGCCGGCTCGCCGCGACCCGGTTCGCGAACGGGGTCAACGCCTACCTCGACTGGCTGGACCGCAACGCGAGCGCGTTGCCCGAGGAGTTCCGGAAACTCGGGTACAAACCGGCCCGCTGGGCGCCCGAGGACGTGGTGACGATCCGGGCGCACGTGCTGAGCTACAACCTGGACAGCGAGATCGAACGCGCCCGGGTCGCCTGCGCCGCGGGCATCGAAGCCGATCGGGTCCGGGTCCGGCTGCAGCCCGAGCACCGCCCCCAGGTGCCCGCGGGCTTCGATCCGTGCACCCTGCCCGAGGACGTGCTGGACGTGTTCAACCTGGCCAAGGGCGACCTCCAGTTCGGCGACGACGATCAGGCGAAGGCGATCCCGCGCGGGGTGAACACGCAGGGCAGCAACGCGTGGACTCTGGGACCGAATCGGACGACGACCGGGCGCCCGATCCTGGCCAACGATCCGCACCGGAGCGTCTCCGCGCCCTCCCCGCGCTACCTCGCGCACCTCAGCGCGCCGGGGCTGAACGTCATCGGCGCGGGCGAGCCGTTCGCGCCCGGCCTGTCCATCGGGCACAACGACACCGCCGGATTCGGCCTCACCGTGTCCGAGATCGACCAGGAGGACCTGTACGTCTACCAGCTCGATCCGGCCGACCCCGGCCGGTACCGCTACCGCGACGGCTGGGAGAACCTGACCAAGGTCACCGAGGAGATCCCGGTCGCCGGTGCCGCGCCCCGCAAGGTAGAACTGGCCTTCACCCGGCACGGTCCGGTGATCAAAGTGGACAGTCAGCGGAACCTCGCCTACGCGGTGCGGGCCGCCTGGCTCGAACCCGGGATGTCGCCGTACTACGGCAGCCTGCGCTACCTCCGGGCGAAGAGCTTCGGCGAGTTCTCCGCGGCGACCGGGAACTGGGGAGCGCCCGGGATGAACCACGTCTACGCCGACACGCGCGGCGACATCGGCCTGACCGTCAGCGGGCGGGCGCCGCGCCGGACCGGGTACGACGGCCTGCTTCCGGTGCCCGGTGACGGCCGCTACGAGTGGACCGGTTACGTCCCGGGCCAGGAACTGCCGCGGTACCACAATCCCGAGCAGGGCTTCCTCGCCACCGGCAACGAGTACAACCTGCCGCCCGGCTACCCGGAGAAGCTGGGCTACGAGTGGGCCGATCCGTCGCGGTACGACCGGATCGCCGAGGTCCTCGCGGGCAAACCGAAGTCCTCGGTCGACGATTCGATCCGGCTGCAGAGCGACCAGCTGTCCCCGATCGCGCGCAGCCTGCTCCCCAAGCTCGAGCAGCTGTCCTCCGCGGATCCCTCCGCCGCGGCCGCGTTGCGCCTGCTGCGCGGCTGGGACGCGGTCGAACACGACCGTTCGGCGCCCGCCGCGCTGTTCGAGGTCTGGCTGATCGGCCACCTCGGGCCGCGGTTCACCCGGACCATCCTGCCTTCGGCGGCCGCCGACCTGGTCCCGTTCCCGGACCACACGGTGCTCATCGAGGCGATGGAGCAGCCGGACAAGTGGTTCGGCCCGGGCGGCGCCGCCAAACGCGACAAGGTGCTGCTGGACTCGCTGAAGACGGCCTACCAGGACGCGGCCAAGCGGCTCGGGCCCGATCCCGCCCAGTGGCGCTGGGGCGGCCTGCTGAAGACCACGTTCCGGCATCCCGCCGCGTCCAAAGTGGACGATCCAACCGCCAAGAAGTGGAACGTGGGACCGTTCCCCCGGGGCGGCAGCTGGAACACGGTGAACATCTCGGTGTTCAACCCGCTCACCTACGAGCACCTGGGCGGCGCGTCCTTCCGCATGGTCCTCGACGTCGGCGACTGGGACGCCTCGCGGGCGATCAACACCCCGGGCCAGTCCGGCGACCCGAACGGCCCGCACTACCGCGACCTGGCCGAACGCTGGCGCGTCGGGGCGGCGGTCCCGCTGCTCTACGGCCGGGGCGCGGTCGAGGCGAACACCACCCAGCGGATCGAACTGGTACCGAAGCCCTGACCGGGTCGTGAGTGTTCGGACCGGTTGGAACCGGCCGGAACACTCACGACCCACCCCAATCGGCGACCTGCTGCCAACCCCACCCGGCCTGCGCGGGGACCCGAATGCGCGCGCACTTTCGGTAGCCGGTGGGGTGCACCTCGCCGACAAAGTCGGCCTTGCGTCCTGGTGGGCACGCCCGGTGCGGGAGGGAAGCTCGGGCGTGCGCAAAGGAACCGAGTGCCGGGGTCGTGAGTGGCTAGACCGGTGCTAACCGGTCTGTCCACTCACGACCCCGGTGCGTGCCGCGGCGGTCAGTTCGACCAGTCGCGGCACCACTTCGGCGGGCGTCGGCATGGCCAGCAACTCGTCGCGCAGGTGTGCCGTGTCCCGCCGGAAGGACGGCTCGGCGAGCAGGCTCACCACGTGCTCCCGGACCTGGTCCGCGGTCACCTCGCGGCAGCCGACCGCGGGGCCGACCCCGAGTTGTTCGAGGCGCCGGGCCAGCAGCGGTGAATCGTCGCCCTCCCACAGGCTCAGCTGGGGCAACCCGTTGAGCGTGGCGGTCAGCAGGGTGCCGAACCCGGCGTGGTGGATCACCGCCGAACAGGTCGGCAGCAGCACCGGCAGCGGCACGAACGAGACCACCCGCGCGTTGCCCGGGATCCGGGTCAGCTTCCGCTGTTGCTCCTCGGCGATCGTGGCCACCACCTCGGCGTCCACATCGGACAGTGCGTCGAGCACCTCCGCCACGTCCACCGAGTAGCCCTTCCAGCGCTCGGCGGCGGACAGGCCCAGGGTGAGCGCGATCCGGGGCCGCCGCGGCGGTTCCCGCAACCACTCCGGCACGACTGCCGCGCCGGGATAGGGCACGTACCGCATCGGCACCAGCGGCAGCCCGGTGTCCAGCCGCATCGAGGCCGGGAGCTGGTCGACGGTGAACTGCCCGCACGTCAGGTCCTCGCCGAACGCCACCCCGAACCGCTCGGTCCAGCCGCGGAGCAGGGCGGCCAGCGGATCCTCGGCCGCCCCGGACGCCCGGCGCAGGAACTCCCGCCGCATCCACCCGAACGCGTCCAGGCCCCACAGCAGGCGGCCGTGCGCCGCGCCCGCCGCCTTCGCCGCGATCGGCCCGGCATAGGTCATCGGCTCCCAGAGCACCAGATCCGGCCGCCAGCTCCGGGCATAGGCGACGAGGTCGTCGATCATCGTCTCGCTGCCGATCCGGTACCCCGGCACGACTTCCGCGTAACCCGCCCGCAACCGTTCGAAGGTCAGCTCGTCCGGCGCGAGCTTGGCGAGTTCGAAGGGCGGCATGCTCCCCCACCGGATGGCCGCGTACTGCTCCGGGAACGCCTCGGCGAACCGCGGGTTGAGGAACCGTTCCACGAACCGCCAGAGGTTGTGGTCCTCGCCGACCGGGACCGCGGTCAGCCCGGCGCCGGTGATCGTGCCCGTCAGTTCCGGCTGGCTCGCGACCCGGACCTCGTGCCCGGCGGCGCGCAACGCCCAGGCGAGCGGCGCCATCGCCAGGAAATGGGTTCGCTCGGCATACGCGGCGAACAGAACGCGCACGGTTCCCCCTTATTTCATTCCGATTTCCCCGGTGACATTACCAATCCGGGTACGGTGGCGAAATGCGCGTGCTGTTCACCACCTATTCCGAGGAGACCCTGCTGCAGGCCATGGTCCCCCTGGCGTGGGCGTTCCGGGCCGCGGGTCACGAAGTGCGGGTGACCTGCCAGCCCCAGCTGGCGGACACGGCCACCGCCGCCGGACTGACCGCGGTCCCGGTCGGCCGCGACCACCGCATCTGGACCCTGTTGCGGCACGCGCCGGAGGAATACCGGATCACCCGGAAAGGTTCGCCGCCGCCGTTCGACGCGGTGGAGAAGAATCCGGCGGACATTCGCTGGGAAGACCTGGTCTCGGGATATCGGAACATTCTCACCGGCTGGTTCAAAATGGCCAACCATCCGATGCTCGGCGACGTGATCGCCTTCGCCCGGCACTGGCGGCCGGATCTGGTGCTGTGGGATCCGGTGACCTACGCGGGACCGGTCGCGGCCAAGGCGGTCGGCGCCGCGCACGGCCGGGTGCTGTGGGGGCTGGACATGTTCGGCCGGACCCGGGACCACTTCCTCCGGCTGAAGCGCGAACGCCCGGCCGGCGACCGCGAAGACCCGCTCGCCGACTGGCTGGGCTCCTGGGCCGCCGCGGTCGGCGCCGAGTTCACCGAGCACATGGCCAGCGGCCAGTTCACCGTGGACCAGTTCCCGGATTCGCTGCGCCTGGAAGCCGATCTGCACTACGAGCCGATGCGGTACGTGCCCTACAACGGCACCGCGGTCGTCCCGCCGTGGCTGTGGGCGCGGCCCGAGCGGCCGCGGATCGCGCTCACCCTGGGCATCACCGCCACCCAGCGGCTCGGCGGCTACGCGGTGAGCATCCAGGACATCCTGGACGCGCTGTCCGATCTGGACGCCGAGGTGGTGGCCACGCTGCCGGATTCCGAACGGGGCAAGCTCGCACGGATTCCGGCGAACGCCCGGATCGTGCCGTTTGTCCCGCTGCACGCGCTGATCCCCACCTGTTCGGTGGTCATCCACCACGCCGGATTCGGATCGGTCAACACCACGGTGAGCTACGGCGTGCCCCAGCTCGCGCTGCCGGAGCACTTCGACCAGCCCCCGCTCGCCCGGCGCATCACCGCGGAAGGCGCCGGACTGACCATGCACTCGAGCGAGGCGACCGGGGCCGCGGTGCGGGACCGCGTGGTCCGGTTGCTGGCCGAACCGTCGTTCCGGGAGAACGCGGAACGGCTGCGCGCGGAGGTCCTGGCGTTGCCCGCACCGAGCGAACTGGTGCCCCGGCTCGCCGAACTCACCGCCGGGCTGCGTACTTCCCGGTGAGCTGCTCGAGGTCGCCGACGATCGCGTTCGGCACCGGCATCGCGAGCATCTCGTCGCGCAGCCGTTCGGCGTTGCGGCGGTAGGCGGAGTCATCGAAGTCACTGAGCAACCGCACGAGGTGCTCGCGGACCTGCGAGCCGGTGACCTCGGTGGCGTGGATGGACACCGCCGCGCCCTGCTCGGCGACCCGCCGCGCGGACACCACGGCGTCCTCCTGCTCGGGCGTGGTCAGCTGCGGGACCCCGTTCAAGAGGTTCGTGCACAGCGTGCCGAACCCCGCGTGGTGAATCACCGCCGAACAGGTGGGCACCAGCGCGGGCAGCGGCACGAACGACACGATCCGCGCGTTGTCCGGGGTCTTCCCGAGTTTCGCCTGCTCGCTCTCGGCGACCGTGGCCACCACCTCGATGTCCAGATCGGACAGTGCGTCCAGGATCTCGGCCACCCCGATCGAATACCCGCCGAACCGCTCGGTCGAGCTGATCCCGAGGGTGAGGCAGACCCGCGGGCGCTCGGGACGTTCCCACAGCCACTTCGGCACGACCGCCCGCCCCGGATAGGGCACGTACCGCATCGGCACGTAGTGCAGGCCCGCGTCCATGCGCAGCGAATCCGGGAACTGGTCCACGGTGAACTGGCCGGTCGTCAGGTCTTCGGTGAATTCCACGCCGTACTTGGCGCCCTGCTCCCCCAGCCAGTCCGCCAGCGCGTCCGGCCGCCCGGGCGCCTGTTCCCGGTACCGCAGGAATTGCTCGCGCATCCGGCCGAAGAAGTCCAGGGACCACAGCAGGCGGGCGTGCGCCGCGCCGACAGCCTTCGCCGCGATCGCGCCGGCGTGGGTCGCCGGTTCCCAGATCACCAGATCCGGTTCCCAGTGCCGGGCGAACGCCACCACGTCGTCGATCATCGGCTCATTCACCATCCGGTACCCGGCGACGATCTCGGTGTACCCCGACTCGAGGTAGTCCCCGGTGATCCGCGCGGGATCGTCCGGGAGGTCGTACGGCGGGACCCGGCCCCAGCGCACCTTGTCGTAGATGTCCGGGAACCGTTCGGCGAACCGCTTGTTCAGCAACCGCTGGGTGACCCGCGCGACGGTGTGGTCCGCGCCGACCGGCACCGCGGTCAGCCCGGCCTGGGTGATCACGTCCACCAGCGCGGGCTGGCTGGCCACCCGGACCTCGTGCCCGGCGGTGCGCAGCGCCCAGGCGAGCGGCACCATGCTGAGAAAGTGGGTCTTCTCGGCGTACGCGGTGAACAGAACACGCATGAACTCACCCTAGTCGGCGCACCCCGGCCGGGGCGAGAGTTGTTGTGCGGCAAAAAGTTCGCGCGCTTCTAGGGGTAGAACACCCGTGCACGCAAGGATAAGGTGCTCCGGAGTCGAAGGAATCTGCGAAATGTGAGGCCATGCGCGTTCTGTTCGCCACGTATTCGGAGAAGACGCTCTTCCTGGCCATGGCGCCGCTGGCCTGGGCGCTGCGCACCGCGGGCCACGAGGTCCGGATCGCGAGCCAGCCGAAACTGGTCGACGCGATCACGAATTCCGGGCTGACCGCGGTGCCGGTCGGCCGCGACCACATCATGTGGGACCTGATGAAACTCGGCGGCGAGACCGAGGTCGCGCGCGGGGGCCCGCCGCCCCCGTTCGACATCGCCGAGTACCCGCCGGACAAGATCACCTGGGACCACCTGCTGCGGGGCTATGAGGAGGTCGTCCCGGTCAACAAGCTGATCAACGAGCGCATGATCGGCGATCTGGTGGCGTTCGCCCGGCACTGGCGGCCGGATCTGGTGATCTGGGAGCCGGACACCTACGCGGCCCCGATCGCCGCGAAGGCGTCCGGTGCGGTGCACGCGCGGCTGCTGTGGAGCCTGGACTTCTTCGGTATCGCGCGGCGGCACTTCGTGCGGCTGAAGCAGGAGCAGCGGCCGGAAGAACGGGCCGATCCGCTCGCGGACTGGCTCGGCGCCCACGCCCGCCGCCACGGGTTCGAGTTCACCGAGGACATGACCGTCGGCCGGTTCACCATCGACCAGTTCCCCGCGTCCCTGCGCATGGAGACCGATCTGCAGTACGTGCCGATGCGGTACGTCCCGTACAACGGCACCGCGGTCATCCCGGACTGGCTGCGGGAACCACCGCGGCGCCCCCGGGTGTGCCTCACCCTGGGCACCACCGCGACCGACCGGTTCGGCGGTTTCGCGGTGAGCGTGGGCGAGATCCTGCACGCACTGTCCGATCTGGACATCGAACTGGTGGCGACCCTGCCGGACGGCGAACGGGACAAGCTCGGCCGGATCCCGGACAACGCGCGGATCGTGCCGTTCGTGCCGCTGCACGCCCTGCTGCCCACCTGCTCGGCGGTCATCCACCACGCGGGGTTCGGCACGCTGTGCACGGCCGGGCTCTACGAAGTCCCGCAACTCGTGCTGCCGGACCACTTCGACGAACCGCCGCTCGCCCGGCGGCTCGTCGAACAGGGCGCCGCGCTGGGCATGCCGGCCCGCGAGGCCACCGGGGACAAGGTCCGCGACCAGCTCGTGCAGTTGCTCGAGGACCCGTCCTTCCGCCACGACGCGGCCCGGCTGCGCGACGAGATGCTCGCCATGCCGGCCCCGAACGATCTGGTGCCCGAACTGGAGAAGCTCGTCGCCGAACACCGGGAGGGGTGAGGCATGCGCGTTCTGTTCGCCTCGTACGCGGAGAAGACCCAGACCGTCTTCCAGGCCACCGTGCCGCTGGCGTGGGCGCTGCGCACCGCGGGGCACGAGGTGCGGGTGGCGAGCCAGCCCGAACTGACCGGCACCATCACCAAGGCGGGCCTGACCGCGGTCCCGGTCGGCCGCGACCACAACCTGTGGCGCGTCCAGGAACGCTTCATGCGGCGGATCGCCGACCGGCACCCGGAAATCCACGACGAGAAGGTCCGCGGCGGCCAGATGCCCCCGTTCGACGTCGCGGACGAACCACCGGAAAACGTGTCCTGGGACTACCTGCTCTCCGGTTACCGCTGGTCGGTCGCGTCCTGGTACCGGATGGCGAACCAGCCGATGATCGCCGAGCTGGTGGACTACTGCCGCCAGTGGAAACCCGATCTGGTGATCTGGGAACCGGGGACCTACGCCGCGCCGATCGCGGCGAAGGCCGTCGGCGCGGCGCACGCGCGGCTGCTGTGGAGCCTGGACTTCTTCGGCCGGATCCGCGACCGGTTCCTCGACCTCAAACGCGCCCAGCCCCCCGGAGAACGCGAGGACCCGCTGGCGGACTGGCTGGACGCCAAGGCGACCGAATTCGGCACCACCTTCTCCGAGGACCTGACCTGCGGCCAGTTCACCCTGGAACAGCTCCCCGCCTCGCTGCGGATGGACACCAGCCTGCACCGCGTCCCGCTGCGGTACGTGCCCTACAACGGCACCGCGGTCGTGCCGAAGTGGCTGTGGGAACCACCGGCTCGGCCCCGGGTGGCGCTCACCCTCGGCATCACCATGGCGGAACGGTTCGGCGGGCACGCCGTCGGGCTGGGCGGCCTGCTGGCCGCACTGTCCGATCTGGACATCGAGGTGGTGGCCACCCTGCCCGATTCCGAACGCGACAAGCTCGGGACGGTACCGGACAACGCCAAGATCGTTCCGTTCGTGCCGCTGCACGCGCTGGTGCCCACCTGCTCGGCGGTCATCCACCACGCCGGGTTCGGCACCCTGTGCACGACCGGGTTGTACGGCGTCCCCCAGCTCGCGCTGCCCGAGCACTTCGACGAACCGCCGCTCGCCCGCCGCCTGGCCGAACAGGGCTCCGCGCTCACCCTGCCCGCGACCGAGGCGACCGGCTCCGAGGTGCGCGCGAACCTGGTGCGCCTGCTGGCAGAACCGTCCTTCGGCGAAGGCGCGGCGCGGCTGCGCGACGAGATGCTCGCCATGCCGGCCCCGAACGATCTGGTGCCCGAACTCGAGGAACTCACCGCCAAGTACCGGGCGGAGGGATAGCCCCATGCGCGTGCTGTTCGCCACCTACTCCGACAAGACCCACTTCATCGCGATGGTGCCGACGGCCTGGGCGCTGCGCGCCGCCGGGCACGAGGTGCGCGTCGCGACCCAGCCGAAACTGGTCGACGTGGTGACCGAGACCGGGCTGACCGCGGTCCCGGTCGGCCGGGACAACCAGCTGTGGCGCTTCCTGGAGAAGCGGCCGGAGCAGTTCGAGGCCGCCAAGGGCGGCGTCTCGCCGCCCTACGACGTGGCCGAGTACCCGCCGGAGAAGATCACCTGGGACTACCTGAAATCCGGGTACGAACAGGCCGTTCCGTGGTGGCACCGGATGATCAACGATCCGATGATCGAGGAGCTGGTGGCCTACGCCCGGTCCTGGCGACCCGATCTGATCATCTGGGAGACCAACACCTACGCCGGTGCGATCGCCGCGAAAGCCTGCGGGGCGGTGCACGCCCGGCTCATGTGGAGCCTGGACTACTTCGGGCGCACCCGGGACATCTTCCTGCGCCTGCGCGACGAGCAGCCCGCCGCCGAACGCGCGGATCCGCTCGCCGAGTGGCTCGGCGGCCGCGTGGCCAAGTACGGCGAGGAGTTCACCGAGGATCTGACCCGCGGGCACTTCACCCTGGACTACCTGCCCGCCTCGCTGCGGATGACGGCCGATCTGCACTACGTCCCGCTGCGGTACGTGCCCTACAACGGCTCCGCGGTGATCCCGGAATGGCTCTGGGAACCACCGGCCCGGCCGCGCGTCGCGCTCACCCTGGGCGTCAGCGCGGTGCGGCAGTTCGGCGGGTACGCCGTGGACGTGCAGGACCTGCTCGACGCGCTGTCCGATCTGGACGTCGAGATCGTGGCCACCCTGCCCGAGTCCGAACGCGACAAACTCGCGCGGATCCCCGGCAACGCCCGCGTTCTCCCGTTCGTCCCGCTGCACGCGCTGGTGCCGACCTGCTCGGCGGTCATCCACCACACCGGCCCCGGCACGATGTGCACCACGGCCCTCTACGGCATCCCGCATCTGGCGCTGCCCAAGCAGTACGACGAACCGTTCCTCGCCGATCGGCTGGTCGACCGCGGCGCCGGGCTTTCCGTGCACGCGAGCGAGGCGACCGGCGCGAACGTCCGGGCGAACCTGGTCCGCCTGCTGACCGAACCCGCCTTCCGCGAAGGCGCCGCCCGCCTGCGCGACGAGATGCTCGCCATGCCGACCCCGGCCGAACTCGTGCCGGAGCTGGAACGCCTGGTCACCAAGTACCGCTGAGGTCGTGAGTGTTCCGGCCGGTTCTAACCGGCAATCACTCACGACCCCGATGATCGGCGACCGTGACTCCTCGGGCAGGCGCCTTCGTGCTGGGCAACTCGGCGAAGTGCGCCCACCAGTACCCGAAAGTGCGCGCACTTTCGGGTACTCGGCGGCCGGCCCCCTCGCGTGTGCCAGGGAGCCGCGTCACCGCGCTTACTTGGTGCGGCGCCAGAACACGCCGAGGCCGTCGATTTCCTGGATCGGGTCCTTGATGCCGTGCTTGTGCCGGTAGTCGAGCACCGCCATCCGGCACGGCGGCAGGAAGTGGTAGTCGTCGACGATGACGTACCCGCCGACCGAGACCTTCGGGTAGAGGGCCTGCAGCGCGTCTTCGGTCGACTCGTACAGGTCGCCGTCCAGGCGCAGCACGGCGATCTGGTCGACCGGCGCGGTGGGCAGCGTGTCGCAGAACCAGCCCTTGAGGAACTTGACCTGGTCGTCGAGCAGGTCGTACCGCCGGAAGTTCTCCTGCACGGTCTCCAGCGAGATCGCCAGCACGTCGTTCACCAGGTGGATCGGCAGGTCCTCGTTCTTCGGCATGCCCTCGAACGAGTCGGCCACCCACACCGTCCGGTCGGTGACGTTGTGCGCCTTGAGGACCGACCGCGCGAAGATGCTCGCGCCGCCGCGCCAGACGCCGGTCTCGATGAAGTCGCCCGGCACGTCGTCCTCGATCACCGATTCGAGGCAGTGCTGGATGTTCTCCAGCCGCTTGAGGCCGACCATGGTGTGCGCGGTGCGCGGGGTGTCCAGGCCGGTCTCCCGGATCTTCGGATCGAAGGCGCGCTCCTCGCGGATGGTGGCGCGCATCTCCTCCAGGGAGTCTCCGTAGTAGACGCTGGCGTCCTGGTAGATCGTGTTCGACACGGCCTTCTTCATCAGGTCCAGGTACAGATCCCGTTCCCTGGTTGCGGTGATCATGCGCTTTCCCTTCGGTACTTGTGAGTGAGCTGTTCCAGTTCCGGCACGGCATCGCGGGGGCTGGGCAACGCCCGGAACTCGTCCCGCAGCCTCGCCGCGCCCGCGCGGAAGGACGGTTCCGCCAGCAGCCGGGCCACGCTTTCGGCGACCTTCGCGCCGGTCGCCTCGCTCATCCGCATGGTCAGCCCCGCACCGCGTTCGGCGATCCGGCTCGCGACGAGCGGCGCGTCGTCGTTCTCCGGCATGGTCACCTGCGGGATCCCGTGCAGCGACGTGGTGTTGATCGTGCCGAACCCGGCGTGGTGGATCACCGCGGAACAGGTGGGCACCAGGGCGTGCAGCGGCACGAACGGCACGATCCGCGTGTTCTCCGGGATCCGCTCCAGTTTCTGCCGCCCCTCCTCGGCCACGGTGGCCACGACCTCGACGTCGAGGTCGGCCAGCGAGTCGAGGATGTCCTGCAGCCCCACGGCGTATCCGCCGAACCGTTCGGTCGCGCTGACCCCGAGGGTGAGCGCGATCCGGGGCCGCTCCGGCGGTTCCCACAGCCAGCGCGGCACCACGGCCGGCCCGTTGTAGGGCACGTACCGCACCGGCACGTAGTGCAGGTCGGCCTCCATCCGCACCGAATCGGGGTACTGGTCGATGGTGAACTGACCGCAGGTCAGGTCCTCGGAGAACTCGACGCCGAACCGCACGCCCTCCTCGGAAAGCCAGTCCGCCAACGGATCCACGCGGTCGGCCACCGGCCGTTCGGCGTTCAGCCGCAGGAAGTGCCGCCGCATCCGGCCGAACGCGTCCAGGCTCCACAGCAACCGGCCGTGCGCCGCGCCCACGGCCTTGGCCGCGATCGGCGCCGCGAACGTCATCGGCTCCCAGATCACCAGATCCGGCCGCCAGCTCCGGGCGTATTCGACGAGTTCGTCGATCATGGTCTCGTTGGCCATCTTGTAGGCCTTGATGACCTCGTCGTACCCGTCCTTCAACCCTTGCCAGGTCAGCTCTTCGGTCGGTGTGTCGGCGACCTCGAACGGGGGCAGCGTGCTCGCCCGCATCGCCTTGGCGAACTCCGGGTTCAGCTCGGCGAACCGGCTCTTCAGGAACCGGTCGGCGACCTTCCACATCTTGTGGTCGGTGCCGACCGGGACCGCGGTCAGCCCCGCGCCGGTGATCGCGTCCGCCAGCGCCGGCTGGCTCGCCACCCGCACCTCGTGCCCCGCGGTGCGCAACGCCCAGGCGGTCGGCACCATGCCCAGGAAATGGGTTTTCTCGGCATAGGCGACGAACAGAACGCGCATGACTATCCTTTCCGGACCGGATGACCGTTGCCCGCGCCCACGACCCCGTCGCCGGAGACGAGCAGCTGGGTGGCGGCGAGCTCCCGGTACAGGTCGTCGGTCTCGACGAGTTCGGTGTGCGAGCCCATCGCGCGGACCCGGCCCGCGTCCATCACCAGGATCCGGTCGGCCTGGGTGACCGTGGACAGCCGGTGCGCCACCACCAGCACGGTGTAGTCCCGGGCCACCTCGGCGACCACCTCGCGCAGCGCGGCCTCGTTCACCGCGTCCAGCTGCGAGGTCGCCTCGTCCAGGAGCAGCAGCCGGGGTCGCCGCAGCAGCGCGCGGGCGATCGCGATCCGCTGCCGTTCCCCGCCGGACAGGCTGCTCCCCCGGTGCCCGACCTGGCTTTCCACACCGCCGGGCAACCGGTCCACGAGCGCGGCGAGCCGGGTGCGCCGCAGCACGTCCCGGATCTGCTCGTCACCGGCGTCGGGGATCCCGATGAGCAGGTTCTCCCGCAGCGTTCCGGCGAGCACCGGGGCGTCCTGTTCGACGTACCCGATGGTGGCCCGCAGTTCGGCGAGCGGCCAGTCCCGGATGTCCCGCCCGTCGACGGTGATCGTGCCGCTGTCCGGTTCGTAGAAGCGTTCGATGAGCGAGAACACCGTGGACTTCCCGGCCCCGGACGGGCCGACGATCGCGGTCATGCCGCGGGCCGGGATCTCGAAGTCGACCCCGTGGTGCACGGTCGGGCTCTGCTCGCCGGGATAGCTGAAGAACACGTTCCGGAAAGCGATCGACGCGGGCTCGCCCGGGTCCGCGAGCGCGAGCTGCGAACGCGGTTCCGCGTCGGGATCCACGTCGAGGTCGCCGACCTCCTCGATCTCCAGCTCGTGCACGTCCCGCATCCGGCGCACCGCGGCGACCCCGGTGCCGAACGTGGAAGCCGCGGTGATCAGCCCGGCCACCGGTTCGATCAGCGAGAACAGGTACAGCAGGAACGCGATCAGGGTGCCGATCGGGATCGCCCCGGACGCGACCCGGGCTCCGCCGACACCGAGCACGACCAGGAAGGACAGGTGGATGGAGAGCATGGCGCCCGCGCTCACCACCCCGCCGAGGCGCGCCAGTTTCAGGCCGTAGCGCCACGCCGTGTGCGTGGCCTTGCCGATCCGGGCGGCCTCCTGCGGCTCCGAACCGGACGCCTTGATCGTGCGGAACGCCCCGAACGTGCGCTCCAGCACGGTGTTGATCTCCGCGATCGCCGCCTGCATCTTCCCGCTGTAGCGCTGGAAGAACGGGACGACCAGGCCGATCAGCGCGGCCGCGACCACCAGCACGCCGAGGGTGACCAGCAGCAGCACCGGGTCCATCAGCCACATCATCACCACGATGACCAGCAGCATCATGATGCCCTTGAGCGCGTCGATCAGCGTCTGGCTGACCGCCTCGCGCAGCAGGGTCGTGTCGACGGTGACCCGGGACATCAGGTCGCCCGGCTGGAACCGGGTCGTCTCCGGCATCCGCAGGCGCAGCACGTGGGCGACCAGTTCGCGCCGGGACTTGAGCACGACCGATTCGGCGACCCGGCCGAGCAGGTAGTAACCGACCGCGGCGATCCCGGACCCGAACACCACCGCGACGGTGAGCAGGACCAAGGGCCCGAGCACCGTGCGGTTCTGTTCCAGCGCGTCCACGATCCACTTGGCCATCACCGGCTGGGTGAGCCCGATCAGCCCGCCGACCAGGGTCAGCACCGCGCCGACGGCCACCAGCCCGCGGTGCGGGCGCAGGAAGCCGAGCATGTCGCGCCACGCCGACGCCTCGAGCATCGACGGGCGCGCTTCCTCCGCGACTACTTCTTCCGCCACAGCTCTAGGCGTCCACGTCTTCGGCGAGCAACCGGGCCGCGTGCTCGGAGATCAGGTCCCGCGCGGCGCGCACCTCGGCGGCCATCGGGCGGTCCTCGTCCAGCGGCGGCGAGATCTCGGCCAGTTCCGCCCACGGCCCGCTCTCGTCGGCCGGGTGGTCGACCATGGTGGCGAACTGCGCCAGGCCGACCGCCAGCGAACCGACCGCCAGCCAGGCCAGGTCGAGCGCTTCGGCGACCGAGTTGGCGCCGTTGAGCGCCATCGGGACGTGGTCCTGGTTCCAGCCGTTGGTCGGCAGCGTGGTGAGCGAAGCCGGGTACACCAGTTGCCGGATCCGCGAGATGAACGAGGTCGCCGAGATCTGCACCCCGGCCAGGCCGCAGCCTCGGCCGGGCCGCGGGGTCAGCATCGGGGGCAGGTCGCCGTTGGTGGTCGGGCTGACCAGCAGGCCGAGCTGGCGTTCGGCGAGGTAGGCGGCCATCTGCACGGCCAGGCCGGTCTGGTCGGAGGCGAAGCCGACCGGCATGGCGTGGAAGTTGCCGCCGTGCAGGATCTCGCCCTCGAAGGTGATCGGGTTGTCGGTGACGCCACCCGCCTCGCGCTGCAGGACCTCGCCCGCGTGCAGCAGCTGGTCGAGCACGGCGCCGAGCACCTGGGGCCCGCAGCGCAGGCTGTACGGCTCCTGCAGCGGCCGGTCGCCGCCGCGTTCGGCGTTCGCGGACAGTTCCTCGCGGATCCAGCGGGCCGCGGTGAGCTGGCCGAGCTGGCCCCGGGCGATGCCGAGCCCGGGCTGGTAGTGCTCGGGGTTGGCCTTGATCAGCTGCGCGAACCGGCCGGTCAGCGCCGCGACCGCGCGGGTCAGCCGGAGTGCGGACTGCTGGTTGAGGATGGACAGGGCCAGGCCGACACCCGTCCCGTTGACGAAGGCGAGCGCCTCCCGCACCGGCCATTCGAACGGTTCGGCGCCGAGGTCCCGCAGCGCCTCGGCGGCGGGTTTGGTCGTCCACGCGCCGTCGCCGCCGCGGACCCAGGCGTCGCCGAAACCGGTGAAGCCCAGTGCGGCGTGGGCCAGCGGTTGCAGGTCACCGCTCGCGCTCACCGTGCCGTGGCGCGGAATCGCCGGGGTGAACCCGCGGTTCCACAGGTCGGCGAGGCTCTGCCAGAAGTCCGGCGAGACCGCGGAATATCCCTTGCGCATGCTGTTCAGCCGCAGCCAGACGACCAGGCGGCACACCTCGGGCGCCAGCGGCGCGCCCTGACCGGTGCCCAGATGGGAGATCAGGCTCTTGCCCTGCTCCATTTCGGACTCCGCCTCGAACAGCACGAGCGGGCCGAATCCCTGGGTGAGGCCGTAGATCGGCTCGTCGGCGGCGAGTTTCTTGGCCACCGTGGCCGCGCTGGCCTCCATGCGGGCGATGTCCTCGTCGCTGCACGGAGCGAGAACGGAGTCCCAGCCCGCGTTGCGGACGATGTCGGCGAGGGAGAACTCGCTCTGGATCTCGGCGGAGAGTGTCACGTGTCGGCTCCTGCATCGGTGGTTACGGATTCCTGTACGCGGCGGAGCTTGCCGATCTCGGTGCGGTCGATGCGGTCGACCACGTGCACCTGCCGGGGGCGGACGGTCAGTCGGTCGATCGCCGCGTTCAGATCGAGGTCGGCCAGGGTCGTACCGGGTTTCAACACGACGAGCAGCTCGACGTGCTCGCCGATCATGTCGTCGGCGACCGGCCGGAGCGCCAGGTCCGCGCAGTCCAAAATGGATCGCAGCGCGTCCTCCAGCTCGTCCAGGTGCAGGCGGCGGCCGTTGACGTTGACCAACCGGCTGCGCCGCCCGGTGAACCGGAACCGGCGGTCGTCGAGCATTTCGACGTAGTCGTCCAGTTCCCAGCTCCGCGGCGGCTTGCCGTCCTCCTGGAACGCGATCCGCGGGCTGCGTACCGCCAGCGGGACCTCGACGCCGAGCGTTCCGTCCTCTTCGGACGGTGGCCGGGCGAAGGACACGTCGCTGAACAGCTCCCACGGCGGCGGTTCGCCCGACGACCAGTTCCGGGTCGCGACCCCGCCGGATTCGGTGGAGCCGAAGACCTCGACGACCTGGGCCCGGCCCTCGGCCTCCTCCAGGAAGTACCCGGCCGCCGACGGGACCATGCCGCTCGCGTGCAGGACGCTGATCTGGTCCATCTGCCGCACCCAGTCGATGTTCCGGCGCAGCAGGGAGAAGATCCACGGGATCGCCGTGACGACCCACCGGCTGTGCTCCTTCGGCGGCATCATCCCGGCGAACGACGGCCGGTACCAGACCGGAACCCCGAGCTGGGCCGGCACCAGCACGCTCGACAGCGCGCCGTACAGATGCGACGGATGCACGAACGCCATGACCGCCTCCGGCCGCTGCGGCCGGAGCAGGCCGGCGAGCATACCCGCCTCGGCCCACAGGTATTCCCGGGTACGCGACCAGCTCCGGCTCGGCCCGGTGCTGCCCGAGGTGTGGAACTCCACCGTGGGGGGCAGGTTCTTGAGCACCACCTCGGCGATGTCGCCGTCCACTTCGTCCCAGCGCACGAGCCAGGGCTGTTCCGTGATCCGCGGCGCGTCGAAGCCCTCGGCGAGCAGCTCCTCCGGCGCGATCTCGGGGTAGATCACAGCGGACTCCTTAAATCAATACGAAGGCCCATGCGTCTTGACACCAAACCGCATGTGAACTTAAGCAGGCATTGTCGCCGCCCGGTAATCGCATTGGTCACGCTATCCAGTCGGCATCGGGAAAATCAACGTAACCGTTGTCCGCCGGAGCCGCCGCGGACCACAGGTACCACGAACCCGGTGAAGAGTGGTAGGAAAGGACGTCCGGGCCCGGCTTCCCGGGCACGCTGTCTCGCCGGCGGGACGATCACCCACGCGGACACGCGCCGAATTGGGGCCCGAAGTCGCACTTCTCTTATTGAGGAATCGGTCAGTCATGTTGGACAGAGACGCGGAACTGTCTTTCCTGTGGGAACTGTTCACCCGGTGCGCCCGCGGCAAGGGCGGCGCCGCGGTGATCACCGGCCCGGTGGCGACCGGGAAGACCGAACTGCTGCACGCCTTCGCCGCCCGGGCCCGCAGGTCCGGGGCCAGCACGCTGATCGCGCGCGGGACATCCGCCCAGCGCGAGACGCCGCTGGGCGTGCTCCGGCAACTGTTCCGCCGCGCTCCCCTCTCCCCGGAACTCCAGGTGCGGCTGATCCGGCTGCTCGACGAGGGCACGCGGCGGGCGGCACTGGCCGGTCCGGACACCGCCGACGCGGTGCAACTCCGGATCGCGCAGAGCCTGTGGGAACTGCTGAAGCGGATGGCCGGGCAGCGGCCGGTCCTGATCGGCGTCGCGGATCTGCACCTGGCCGACCGCGCCTCGCTGTGCTGCCTGCGGTATTTCGTCCGCGGGGCGGGCTCCTCCCGCGTGCTCGCGGTGGTCACCGAACCGGACCGGCCGCGGCGGGTGCACCAGCTCATCGACCTCGACCCCGGCCGCCGCCCGCACTGCCACCGGGTGGCGCTGACCCCGCTGCTCCCCCGGGAGGTCACCCGCATCCTCGCGTCGCGTTTGGACACCCACGCCGCGTTCCACGTCGCCGCCGACTGCCACGCCCTTTCCGGCGGTATCCCACTGCTGGTCCAGGCCCTGCTCGAGGACTACCGGGGCGCGCTGACCCCCGGTGCGGCGTTCGCGCGGGCCGTGCTGGCCTGCCTGAACCGGCTCGAGTCGACCGAACTCGCGGTCGCACAGGCGATCGCGGTCCTCGGCGAGCACGGTTCCCCCGACCTGGTGGCCCGGTTGCTCGGAACCACCCGCGCCGCCACCGCGAACGCGCTCACCGTGCTGAACGCGGCGCTGCTCGATTCCGGCCGGTTCCGGCATCCGGCCGCCCGGCTCGCCGCGCTCGGCGGCATGGACCCCCAGCGGCGCGACGAATGGGAACGCCGTGCGGCGGACCTGCTCCAGGCGGCGCCGGAACCGGCGGTCGTGCCCGCCGAGCCGGTGGCCCCGGCCGCACGCCCGGCGAATTCCCTGGTCGCCGACCCGAGTTATGCCCTCAGCGACGCCGAGCTCCGGGTCGCGTCCCTGGCGACCCTGGGGTACTCCAACCGCGAGATCGCGGGCGAACTGCACATCACCGTCAGCACGGTGGAGCAGCACCTGACCCGCACCTACCGCAAGCTCCGCGTCAACGGCCGCGCCAAACTCGCCGAGCGGTTGCTGGTGGAAACCTCCGACCGCGGCTGACTACGCCAGCGACTTGGCCACGTCCATGACATAGCGGCCGTAGTCCGAATTCGACATCTTCTCCCCCAGCGCATGACATTCGTCCGCGCTGATGAACCCCATCCGCAGCGCGATCTCCTCGACGCAGGCGACCCGCACCCCCTGCCGGTGCTCCAGCACCTGGACGTACTGGCTGGCCTCCAGCAGCGAGCGGTGCGTACCGGCGTCGAGCCAGGTGAACCCGCGCCCAAGGGTCTCCAGCTTCGCCCGGCCGTCCTTCAGGTACATCCGGTTGATGTCGGTGATCTCCAGTTCCCCGCGCGCCGACGGCTCCAGGTCGCGAGCCATCTCCACGACGTCCGAATCGTAGAAGTACAGGCCGGTGATCGCGTTGTTCGACCGCGGCCGCAACGGTTTCTCCTCGATGGAGACCAGCTGGCCCTGGTCGTTCAGTTCGCCGATGCCGTACCGCTCCGGGTCCGAGACCGGGTAGCCGAACAGCGTGCAACCGTCCAGTTCGGACCGGCCGCGGCGCAGCAGATTCCCGAATCCGGTGCCGTGGAAGATGTTGTCGCCGAGGATGAGCGCCGAGTCGTCGTTGCCGACGTGGTCCGCACCGACCCGGAACGCGTCGGCGATCCCGCGGGGTTCGGGCTGTTCGGCGTAGGTGATGTTGAGCCCCAGATGCGCGCCGTCCCCGAACAGCGCGCGGATCGCCGGGACGCTGGCCGGGGTCGAGATCATCAGGATGTCCCGGACGTCCGCGAGCATGAGCACGGACAACGGGTAGTACACCATCGGCTTGTCGTACACCGGGAGCAGCTGCTTCGACGTCGCCAAGGTCACCGGATACATCCGGGTCCCGCTTCCACCGGCGAGCACGATTCCCTTCATGGCATCATCCATTCTTCCGGGGACGCAGTCGTTTATGGGCCGAATAAAGCGCACCCGGACTCCGGGAGGAAACCCCTAGTCCACGGGCTTGGCTCGGTGCGGTTCGCTTCGCTAGCCTCGCCTGGCACGGCTTTTCTGGGGTGGACATCCCTGCTGCGGAGGGAAAAGGAATGCGCGTTCTGTTCGCCACGTACTCGGAGAAAACCCATTTCCACGCCATGGTGCCGCTGGCGTGGGCGCTGCGTACCGCCGGGCACGAGGTGCGCGTGGCGAGCCAGCCCGAACTGACCGAGGTCATCACCCGCACCGGCCTGACCGCGGTGCCGGTCGGCCAGGACCACAACCTGTGGCGCAGCTCGAAACGCTTCCTCACGCCCCGGTTCGCCGAGGCGAATCCCACCGCCTACAAGAAGATCCGCGGGGTGGAACTGCCGCCGTTCGACGTGGCCGAGGAGCCGACGGAGAACATCACGTGGGAGTACCTCAAGGACGGTTACGACAAGGTCGTGCCGTCCTGGTACAAGATGATCAACGATCCGATGGTCGAGGACCTGGTCACGTTCGCCCGGAGCTGGCAGCCGGACCTGGTGATCTGGGAACCCGCGACCTACGCCGGCCCGATCGCGGCCAAGGCCTGCGGTGCCGCCCACGCGCGGATGCTGTGGTGCCTGGACATCTTCGGCCGGACGCGCGAACACTTCCTGCGCTTGGCCGACCGGCAGCCGGAATCCGACCGCGGGGACGCGCTGGCCGAATGGCTGGGCGCGCAGGCGGCCAAGTTCGGGGTGGAATTCTCCGAGGACCTGACCACCGGGCAGTTCACCCTCGACCAGTTCCCGGACTCGCTGCGCATGGAAGCCGACGGCCTGCATTACGTCCCGCTGCGGTACGTGCCCTACAACGGGGACGCGGTGGTGCCGAAATGGCTGTGGGAGAAGCCCGAGCGCCCCCGGGTCTGCCTCACCCTCGGGATTTGCGCGACCGAACGGTTCGGCGGCTACCCGGTCGGCATCCAGGGCATCCTCGATTCGCTGGGCGATCTCGACGTCGAAATCGTGGCCACGGTCTCCGAAGACGAGCAGAAGAAGCTGGAACGGGTGCCGGACAACACGAAGCTGGTCGCGTTCGTCCCGCTGCACGATCTGCTGCCGACCTGCTCCGCGGTGATCCACCACGCCGGTTTCGGCACGGCCAACACGACCGCGCTCAACGGGGTGCCGCAGCTGACGCTGCCCGAACAGCACGACGCGCCGCCGCTCGCGCGGCGGGTCGCCGCCCAGGGGGCGGGCCTGATGATCTACTACAGCGAGGTGACCGGCGCGAAGGTGCGCGAGAACCTGGTGCGCTTGCTGACGGAACCGTCGTTCCGCGAGGGCGCCGCACGGCTGCGCGACGAGTTGCTCGGCCTGCCCACTCCGGCCGCGCTCGTCGGCGAACTCGAGAAACTCGCCACCGAATACCGCCCGTGACGAGTTAGCCTCTTATGCCGGAACCTGGGGAAAGGAAGCTATGCGCGTCATCGTCGCGGGTGGTGGGATCGGCGGACTCGCCACGGCCCTCAGCCTGCATGCTGCGGGCATCGAGGACGTCCTGGTGGCGGAGGCCGCCGAAGAGATCCGGCCGCTCGGGGTCGGAATCAACCTGCTCCCGCACGCCGTCCGGGAACTGACCGAACTGGGAGTGGCCGATCGGATCGCCCGGATCGGGGTCGCGACCGCGGAACTGGCCTACTTCAACCGGTTCGGCCAGGCGATCTGGTCCGAACCGCGTGGTGTGGCCGTGGGTTACCGCTGGCCGCAGTACTCGGTTCACCGCGGAAAGCTGCAGATGCTGCTGCTCGACCTGGTTCGCGAGCGGCTCGGGCCGGAGGCGGTGCGCACCGGGATGCGGCTCACCGGCTTCTCCGGGAACGCCGAGGGCGCGGTCGCCACCTTCGGCGAGGAGCGGCTCGAATGCGATCTGCTGATCGCCGCGGACGGCATCCGTTCGACGGTGCGGTCGATACTCCATCCGGACGAAGGCGCCCCGCCGTGGAACGGCCTGGTGCTCTGGCGGGGCACCACGGTCGGCAAGCCGTACCTCACCGGCCGGTCGATGATCATGGCCGGGGACGGCACCGAGAAGTTCGTCGCCTACCCGATCTCCGAACCGGACGCGGACGGCCAGGTGCTGATCAACTGGATCGCCGAACGCCCGCTCGGCCGGGAAGCCGTCGGCCGCGGTGACTGGAACCGACCGGTCGAGGTCGCCGAGATCCTGGCGCACTTCGGTGACTGGCGCTTCGACTGGCTCGACGTTCCCGGCATCATCGGCGCCGCGCAAACCGCCTACGAGTACCCGATGGTCGACCGCGATCCGCTTCCGCGGTGGACACACGGCCGGGTCACCCTGCTCGGGGACGCCGCGCACGCCATGTACCCGATCGGATCCAACGGCGCGTCGCAGGCCATTCTGGACGCTCGCGTGCTCGCGCACGCCCTGGCCACTCACGCGGATCCGGACGCGGGCCTGGCCGCCTACGAGAACGAGCGCCGCCCGCCCACCACCGCGATCCAGCTGGCCAACCGCCAGATGGGTCCCGAGGTCGTGATGAAACTGGCCCACGAACGGGCCCCGACCGGCTTCGACGACATCGACCAGGTCGTTCCCCTGGCCGAACGGGAGGAGATCGCGTTGCGGTACAAGCGAACCGCCGGATTCGATCCGGCGCTTCTCAACGAGCGGCCAAGTTATTCCGTATGAGTGACAATCCGCCGGACGAGTCCGCGCTGGAACAGCGCCGCCGGGACTTCTTCGCCCATTTCGTCGAGCCGATGGTGGCCGAGGCCCGGGAGATCGACGTCCCGGTCACCGAAATCATCATGCAGATGATTCAGCAGCATTCGCTCGAGGACGAGGAATAGCCGTTCCGCGGGGCCTACCAAAGTAGGGGTGCGCCCGGCACCTTCGGACGGGTACTCCCCCGGCATCGACGACCTTCGTCAACCGGAAACGGACTCGTGATCGATCCGCTGGGCGGCACGCGGACCTAGCCTGGACGACATGAAGAAAGCGCTCGAGCTGATCGGCACCCTGCTCGTCATCGACGGCATCGCCGGCATCATTCACGAATTCACCGGCTGGTTCAAACTCTGGGTAATCGTCCGGTATCTCGATTTCCTCGACGGCTACGAGATCTTCGCGAACATCGTGCTCGCCGTCCTCGGCGTAGTGGTGATCACCGCCGCCAACATCGGCAAGCGCGCCAGCAGCAGCTGAGCGGGGAGTGCCTGGCATGGGTTCGCGTCCGTCCGAAGACGAACTGCTGGAACAGCGGCGCAAGGATTTCTTCGCCGACTACGTCCAGCCGATGGTGCACGAGGCCCGGGAGATCGACGTTCCCATCACCGAAGCCATCGTGCGCGTGATCCAGCTGCACAGCACCGATCAGGAGAACTAAATACCGCCGGTCGCGGTCCATTACTCTTGCCGCTCGGCAGCGCCGCGCTGTACGGTCTTCTCATCCCGGCAACCGGGTCGAGAAGCGTAATTCTGCGCAGCGTTGCATCTGAGGGATGAGGAACAACCGTGAAAACCCTGGGCGGATACGGCTCCGCGCTGCTCGTCCTGGAAGACGGGCGAATCTTCCCCGGCAGATCATTCGGCGCGGTCGGCCAAACATTTGGTGAAGGCGTGTTCTTCACCGGAATGACCGGATATCAGGAGGCCCTCACCGATCCCAGTTATCACCGCCAGGTAGTGGTGATGACGGCCCCGCACGTGGGCAATACCGGAATCAACGACGAGGACTCCGAATCGCGGCGAATCTGGGTCGCCGGTTACGTGGTGCGCGAGCCGGCGCGGATCCCGTCCAACTGGCGGAGCCGCCGGGGGCTCGGGGAAGAACTGGCCCGGTCCGGTGTGGTCGGGATCGCCGGGGTGGACACCCGGGCGATCACCCGGCACCTGCGCGAGCGGGGCGCGATGCGGGTCGGGATCGCCTCCGGCGCCGCGCTCACCGGACCCGGCGCGCTGATCGAGCGGGTACGCGCGCAACCGCCGATGGCGGGCGCGGATCTGACCGCCGAGGTGACCACCGCCGAAACCCGCACCGTGCCCGCCGCTCCCCGCACCCGCGAGTTCCTGGTCGCCGCGGTCGATCTGGGGATCAAAACGAGCATCACCCGCGAACTGGCCGAACGCGGTGCGGCGGTGCGGGTGGTCCCGGCCACGGTCACCATCGACGAGATCCTCGAGCTGGCCCCGGACGGGGTGTTCCTGTCCAACGGTCCTGGAGATCCGGCCACGGCCGAGCACGCGGTGACGCTCACCCGCGCGTTGCTCGATCGGCGGATCCCGGTTTTCGGCATCTGCTTCGGACACCAGATCCTCGCCCGGGCACTGGGTTTCCGGACCTACAAACTCGCCTACGGGCATCGCGGGGTGAACCAGCCCGTCCTCGACCGCGCGTCCGGGCGGGTCGAGGTGACCGCGCACAACCACGGTTTCGCGGTGGCCGCGCCGGTCGGCGAGATCGTGCCGACGCCCTTCGGCCGGGTCGAGGTCAGCCACGTCTGCCTCAACGACGACGTGGTGGAAGGCTTGCGCTGCCTGGACGTTCCCGCGTTCGGGGTGCAGTACCACCCGGAGGCCGCGGCCGGTCCGCACGATGCCGCGCATCTGTTCGACCGGTTCGTGTCGCTCCTCGGAACCGGCGGCGGGCGTGCCTAGGCGCCCGGGGCTGTCCTCGGTCCTGGTCATCGGATCCGGGCCGATCGTGATCGGGCAGGCCTGCGAATTCGACTACTCCGGAACCCAGGCGTGCCGGGTGCTCAAGTCCGAAGGACTGCGGGTGGTCCTGGTCAACTCGAACCCGGCGACGATCATGACCGATCCCGAGTTCGCCGACGCCACCTACCTCGAACCGATCACCCCGGAATACCTGGAAAAGATCATCGCGGCGGAACGGCCGGACGCCCTGCTGCCGACGCTGGGCGGGCAGACCGCGCTGAACGCCGCCGTCGATCTCGCCCGCAACGGAGTGCTGGCCCGCTACGGCGTGGAACTGATCGGCGCGAGCCTCGAGGCGATCGAGTCCGGTGAGGACCGTCGCCGGTTCAAGAAGATCGTGGAGGGACTCGGCGCCCGCTTCCCCGGCCTCACCACCGCGGCTTCGGTGAGCTGCCATTCGCTGGCGGACTGCCGGGCGGCGGTCGACCGGCTCGGCGGGTATCCGGTGGTGCTCCGGCCGAGTTTCACCATGGGCGGCGCCGGTTCCGGATTCGCGCGGACCGAGGAGGAATTGCTCCGGATCGCGCGCAAGGGGCTGCACCTCTCCGCGATCGGCGAGGTGCTCGTCGAGGAGAGCGTGCTCGGGTGGAAGGAGTACGAGCTCGAGCTGATGCGCGATCGCCACGACAACGTGGTGGTGGTGTGCTCGATCGAGAACGTGGATCCGATGGGGGTGCACACCGGTGATTCGGTGACCGTCGCTCCCGCGATGACCCTGACCGACCGGGAATTCCAGCTGATGCGGGACGTGGCGATCGCCGTCGTCCGCGCGGTCGGCGTCGACACCGGCGGTTGCAACATCCAGTTCGCGATCAATCCGGTGGATGGCCGGATGGTGGTGATCGAGATGAA